>CAWALS010000001.1:0-141307 GCA_963782865.1 uncultured Gammaproteobacteria bacterium
GGTATCGCTCTGGGTTTGGACGGCCCCAGCTGCATGACGAGCGAGCAGGATCTGCAGCTGGCGAGCGCCGCGTTCGCCCGTATACGCAGCCTCGAGGAACGCGGCATGCCGGACGCTGCGGAGTTGCCGCACAGTTTTGCGGACCTGTTCGCCGATCACGGCGGGGCGAGCGCGTTGAAATCATGACCATCCACAAAGCCAAGGGTCTGGAGTTCGACATGATCGTGCTGCCGGCGCTTGATCGGTCGTACCGCGGGATCGCGGCCAATTGTTGTTATCGCATCAGTTCGCGCGCAGCGGTCGCGACGGCATGGTGATGGCGGCGCGCCCGCCGGTGGGCAGCGAGAGCGATCTGTTGTTCGAATTCTTGCGCTACCAGGCGCGCGACGCTGCCACGCTCGAGGCGCAGCGTCTGCTGTATGTGGCCTGCACCCGGGCGAAATGCGCAGCTGCGTTTGACCGCTGCACGATGACGAAAACGGCGACGAGCACGAGGCGGCGCCAGCCGAGGTCTTGGACCCGCCTGCCGGAAGCTTGCTGGCGCGCCTTGTGGCCGGTGTCGTCGGCTGAATTCGAGCTGGCGAGGACGCCCTTGGGCAGACCGCCGGCTGCCCCCGCCGCGCCTCGCGGCGGGCGCCTCAAGCGCCTGCCGTTGGAATGGCCGCAGGAAGCGCGACATGGCGCCGCTGGCGGAGGCGTCCTCAGCCTGTTGCCGGGAAGAGAGGCCGGTGTTCGACTGGGCTGGCGAAACCGCGCGGAGGGTCGGGAGCCTGGTGCACGCGGAATTGCAGGCCATGGATTTGCCACGGATGAAGCGGCGATCCGCGCACGCGAGGGGCATTTCAGCCGCTGGCTGGCGCGCACGGCGTGCCTGAAGATCGATTGCATCCATCGGCAGCGCGCGTCACAGAGGCGCTGCTGGCGGTGATCGGGATCCGCGCGGGCGCTGGATATTGAAGGATGGCTACCGCGACGATTTTCGCGAATACGCTTTCGGGACATGGCCAGGGCGAGATGTGGCGCGTGGTCTTTGATCGCAGCTTCATCGACGCTCTGGTGTGCGCTGGGTGATTGACTACAAGACCAGCCAACACCTGGGCGGCGGCCTGGAAGAATTTCTCGACCGCGAGGTCTGCGTGATACGCCGCAACTAGAACGCTACGCGCGCTTGGCAAAGAAACTTGGGCCTGAACCGGTGCGCTTGGGATTGTATTTTCCCCTGATGAGGGCGTGGCGCGAATGGGCCGCCGAAACTCTTGACTAACTGATACTGGATATATAAACAGTATCCCTAATTCAGCAACCACACAGGAGTCCCCCTATGATCGGATATGTAACGCTGGGTACCAACAACCTGCCACGGGCTGCCGCCTTTTACGATGCGTTGCTCGGTGAGGTTGGCGCCAAGAGCATGATGGAAAACGAGCAGTTCGTCGCCTGGTCGGTGACGCCGGATCACCCGGATTTGGCATCACCAAGCCCTTTGATAAGAAGGCCGCCTCCGTCGGCAATGGCGTGATGGTGGCGCTGGTCGTTGACAGCAAAGCCAAGGTGGATGCATTACATCAAAAGGCTTGCAGCTGGGGGGCAAAGACGAGGGCGCGCCGGGACACGCGGTCGGAGGGGTTTTATGCCGGCTACTTTCGCGACCTGGACGGCAATAAGCTCAATTTCTTCGTGGCGGTTAGTGATTTTGACGGCTCGCACCGGCCTGTGATATCGATCGGGACGAGTTCGTCAGGAAGGGTAGGAAAACTCAAGGCACTGCTTCCCTCGTGCCTTGAATTTTCCTACCCTTCCTGGCGAGCGCTACACCAACCGGTCAAAATCACAGGGCGACTCGCTAAAAGGTAAATTCGAGTTCGACCGGAATACGCCCTGAGGGTCTCGCGGCCGAAGTTGCGCCAAGTTATTGATTGCGAAGCGCAGCGGAGGCTTCAGGACGCTCCTTGAGCGTACCGGAGAACAGGCCGGTACGCGTGCGGGAGAGAAGTGGATCTGCGCCACCACCTCAATCGGTCCGCCCGCATCGTTGAGCTTGGCGCTGATGCTGCCGTCAGGGGCAACGCGCGGCCGGCAGCTCCAGCACATAGCTGCCCAGATCCGCGCCCGCGGCGATACCTGGCGATGAAATATCGGCCACCTCGATCTTTCCCACTGCGCTAAGCTTGTGGAAATTGCCTTTGCTCCTGGGAAAGTCAGCGTGGCGGCGCCTCTCCAGCCTGCCGCTAAGCCGATACCGGCCAGGCTCTTCGATGGGCCCTCCCCCGACAATGTCGCGCGCCGTAAAGCCGCCGCTATCGATTTCCGCCGTGCCGTCGATGACGAAGCCCACCTTCACCCAGTGAATGTCGACGACCATCGCTAGCAGCAATAAAGCGAGCGGATGAAGCCGCCATTCGATTGCGCCGGCATCGCGGGCATTGACGCTCAATTTTCCCGCGGCACCATGCATGACGGTGCCGGACCAATCGTCGGCGTGCACTTGATGCGGAATAAAGTGCCCGATCACCGCGGCGGGCAGCGACACGATCTCCCCGCCAGCAAGGCCGCAAGACCGAGGAGAACCCACGGCCAGCGCGATCGCGGCCGGGCTGTGCGCTCAATGTCGCGGCTTCGTGAACGTGACGCTGGCATTGACCATCCCGGGTGCGGCGCCCCGATCCACAGTGATCGATTCCAGCGCATATCCATAGCGCGTGTCGAGGGTGTCGAGCCACGCAATCATGGTGTCGAATGATGCCGCCTCCAGTTGCACCCGCACCCCTGTGGCGTTCGGCTGGGTGCCGCGCAGCGCGCTGGACAGGCCCGCTTCCCGGCCGACCCGGTCCACCAGCACCACCGGTGCCTCCCCGGTATCGGCTGGAAGCGCAAATCCGGCGGCGCGGATTTCGGGCGCATTCACGCGCATCCATGCCAGATCTTCGCGCTTGTTCGCATTTGCCCGAACCGCTGTCGACACTGCCGACTGCAATGGCATGAGAATTCCGCCCACCAGCACGATCAGTGCCAAGACGACGGCGCCGACCGCGACCACGCGCTGCTCGCGCTGCTGCAGACCGTCGAACCAGGTTCGAAGCTTGTTCATCGGCGCGCCCGCGTGCCTTGCGTGCGGATGTGCAGATGCGCTTCAACGCCGCGTGGCCACCGGGTTGGAGGATTGAATTTCGGCGGCTGAGTCCTTCTTTGGCGACGAGCTGTGACAGCTGCGACAACGCCCCAAGGCTGGGCGCGTTCACCGTCATTTCCAGCGATTGATCGCGGTAGCTTAAGGAATTGATCTGGGTTTTCGGGGTGCTCGCCAGCGCGGTGCTCAAGGTTTGCAAGGTGCGCAAAAAATATTGCGGTCCGGCGCCGGATTTGCGTATGCGTTCGAGCTGGGATCCTGCATTTGGCGGCGCGGATCCGTAATGCATCGGCCGGCATCGCCGGGGAGAAACACCTGTGATATTTCGTTGTCGAGGGCCGCCGATTCGTGCTTGGCTGAGCGAATTTGCAGCGCCTGAGCGGCGACATGCACGCACGAGCAGTGCCGCGGCGAGCCCGGCCGCAGCCGCCATCGGCGCCAGCGCTCGCCGTAGTCCGGCGGTACGCGAAAACTCGCCCTGCAGCAAATTGACTGCATCGGCGGCGTTCAGTCCGCGCGCCAGCCAGGGCAACGGCCCTTCGGCCAGCAACTGGACCTTGAGCGAGGCGAATTCCTCCACCAAATCCTCAAATTCACTCTTGAACGCGCGGCCCAATCTTCGCGCGTCACATAAAGAATCGCGCTTTCCTTGGGGGTTTGTTGGTTCCTCGGTGGCTTGAGCGGATCGGCGATCACGCCGGCGACCACGAGCGCTTCTTTCACCGGCGAAAGTTCCACGGCGAAGGGCATGGCGCCCGGCCGCCGTACCGCGAGGCGTCGCTTCTCCAGCCATAGGACCGTTTGGCCGGGATTTTCCGGCATCAGCGAGATGTCAGGATAGATCGCAGAGGATCGATCCGGCCGCGCTCAGGTCGGCAATCCAGCCCTGCAACACCGAGCGCGATACCACGGCCACCGGCGTGCCGCCGCTCGGAACGGCGCCGGCCGATCGCAAAGCTCAATTGATCGACGTCTTCGGTCAATTGCTCCTCCAGCGCAAAGGGCACCGCGCGCGCAAGTTTGGCTCCGCCGCCGGGCGGGAGTTCAGGCTCGGCCAATAAAATCTGTGCTCGCCGGAGCGAGCACCACACTCTTCCCGAGTCGCCATACGGCGGCCGCAAGGCTCAAGGATCCGCGCTGCCGGGTCAGCGCCGGCGCGCCCGCTCTCATCCAGTATCAGCCACTCGGTCTCTTCTTGGCCCGGCGGCGGAAGGCGGAGAAGCAATGATTGCGGCATGTGGTTTTAAGGCGTCCCAAACGAGCGCAGCAGCGGCGTAACCTTGGCGGTGCCGCGAAACAAAAGACTGTACAAGGTGAACTCCGTAGTGCCAAGCGCCACGCGCGTGGTGAGCTGGAAGTATTGACTTTGCGTGCCGAGGGGGTGCCGAGGTTCCATGGCTTTCGGTCCGCCAAAACTCGTGGCCACATTGGTGAAGGTCTGCACGTCGGGGAAGCAGCCTGTTTTGCGGCCATTGGTCAGCACCGCGGGACTGTTCGACCACTCGCCGTTCAAGCCTTCCACCAGGCTCTCGAGCACGAGCGCCGGCGCCGTGCAGAGATTGATCTTGGTATTGGCGCTGGGCAGCGCCGTGACATAGGGCGCGATCTTTCGATAGCGGTCGGCGCCGAAGCCCGGGAAGGTTCATCAGCTCGCTGGCGGACATCATGGGCCAATTGCCCGTGCGGTAGGGCGGCGATTGCGAGGTGTAAACCGAATCCTCTGCGCCGTCCGGATCGCCCACGACATCGTCCTGGTCGAGCCAGTCGCGCGCCAGCCCCGCCCATTTGGGCTCCACCCCGACCGAGACCAGCAGACGCTGGAATTGCTGCAGCGGCAGCGGATCTTCGGTGACGCCATCCGACCCCAAGCGCGCGAGACTGTTCAGATTGAAGCGCCCCTGCATATCTTCCAGTCGATCCTTGCATCGATCCGATGGGCTCGCCTTCCGGATTGTTTTCCGGCGTGATGGGCAAGGGCTGCGTCGTCTGCGCCCAAGGACCCGCCAAGGTGGTGAACTGCGGATTCATCTGCGCATCCTGCATGAGCACGTCCGCGGCCAGCGCTTCCGCGCCCAAACCGAAATGCAATGCCTGCTCCGCGGCCATCATGCCGGTGGTCCGCCGCAATTCGAGAAAACCATCGAAACTCAATTTCGTCGCCAACACGGTGGCGAGCGCGACCAGGATGAGTGCGATGATCAACGCGACGCCGCGCTGATGCCGCCGGCTCCCCGTAAAGGGCTTCACCCTGAGACCTCGACCAGGCGGCGTATCGCGCCCCAATCCTTGAATTGGATGATGATTTCAACCGCCACCGGCCGCGATTGCCAGTCGACAGTCGAGCTGTTTTGAATGGTCGTGCTTTCCGGCCATTGGCTTTGCCACGCTTGATTGCCATCGAGATAACGAAGCTGCACGCCCTTCACGCCGGTCAAGAGGTCCTGCACAATGGGTTTATTTCCCTGCACCGTATCCAGATTGACCTGATAGCTGCGCTTGAGCACATCGCCCACCAGGGCATAGGAGACGCGCTGCAAAGTGCTGCGTTGCTGGCCGGCGGTGTTCGACCATCCGGCGCGCGTCAGGTCGACCATCGAGACGGCGCTGGGATCGGTCGTCGATCCGAATCCCGAACTCGAGCTCGAACCGGAATTGAAACTCACGCCGGGGCTGGGAGTGGTGCCCGAATTGAAGCTAAGGCCGGAACTGGAACTTGCACTGCCGCTGGAACTTGCGCCCAGGCTTGCCGAAGTCACGGTCACGCTGCCCGCCCCCGGCGTGCCGCGCAATGCCGGAAGCCGGCTTTGCCCCAAAATGTCCCGCACCGGCCGCGGCACCAGTTGCGCAAAATCGGCAACCATGATGCGCATGCCGAATTCGATTTCCCGGGAACGCTTCAGGGAATCCTCCGTGCGCTCCGCCGAGATCCGCGCCGCGCGGTAGGTCGAATATCCCAGTCCCGCCATGATCGCCAAAATCAGCAGCGCCACCAGTATTTCGACCAGGGTGAAACCCGCTGCGCCGTGGCGCAATTTCAGTAACCGGGCGCTCATGGGTTCGTCGGCGCAGTCGGTGGGGGCGAGGGCACGATCGGGGTACCCGGCGCCGGCGTGCGGGACGCCGGGCCGCCCGGCACCGGCGTGCCCACCGTGCCGGGTTGCGAGGGATTGGGTGTGCCTGCGACAGGCGCCGTGACGATGCCGGCCGTCCAATCAACAGTCGTCGATCCTGGCGTCGCCACGGAGCTGCCCAGAAAGCCCACGGCCTGCGCCAATGGATTACCTTTGGTTTTGGCATCGCCGCGATACACCCGGACCACCACGCGCTTCATGCTGGCGATGCTGGTGTCGAAGTAGCGCGTATCGTAGTGCCATTTGCGGTTGGCGAAATCGAGCTCGCCGGTATCGGTGTTTTGCCCGAACTTGGTCACGTTGAGGCGCACCTCGGAGAGGCGATTGAGCGCAATCCACTGCGCCAAAGATTTGTCGCGCAGAAAGCCGCTGGTACGCGCCGTGCCGTTCACCGCCACCATCAGCGCGGTCAACCCCAGCGCGACCACCACGAGGGCGACCAGCACCTCGACCAGCGTAAAGCCGCGAGTTTGCCGCACCTGCGTCAACTGCGCTTTTCCACTTTGTTGGAACTCTCCCGCGAAACTTTGCCGAGCGCGTCGCCATCGACCGCCGCCCTGGCTTGCGTGCCCTCGCGCAGCAAGATGAGGCGAAATGGCGTACCTTCGCCGCTCGCCGCGATCGCGATTTGCGGGTTGGGCGGCGTGCCGTTGGAGAGATTCCGGTCAATGGGTTTGATGACCACGGTTTGCGAGTCGAGCTGCAGCTGAAAACTGATGCCCTTGGGCAATTCGCGATGGCGAAATTCGCGCTCCTGGTCGAGCATCAGCCAGAGATCGCGGCGCGTGTCATACACGACGAACTCGTAGGCGGCAGGCTCGATTCGTAATCCGAAATCGCGGCCCTCCAACAGCGCACGCTCATGCAACAGTCCGACCAACCCCTCGATGCGGCGGCTTTCCTCGTCGAGCTGGCTGTCCCGACCGGTTGAGCCCACCGACAGCACCGCGAGCGAAATGACCACGGCCATGATCAACATCACGATCAAGATTTCTACGAGAGTGAAGCCTTTGCTGCGCATGGCAGGCCATTGCCTCAGCCGGGAGCCTGAGACAGGCTCCTCGAAGCCCGAGACAGGCTGCCGGAAGCCTGAGACAGTCTCAACGGCTTATTTCTGGTCGAGTGTATAACTGGCAATGTCTGCGTCCGGACCTTCGCCGCCGGGTTTGCCGTCGCGTCCGTACGAAATGATGTCGTATTCGCGGCCATCGGCACCCGGGCTCGTGTACAGATACGGATTACCCCAGGGATCCTTGGGGATGGTCTTCAGGTATCCGTTGGCGGGATAGTTGGTGATGGTCGGATCGGCAGGCTGTTTGACCAGGGCCTGCAATCCTTGCTCGGTCGTCGGATATTTAAAATTGTCGAGACGGTACAGGTCCAACGCGGTGCCGATCGAGCGGATATCGGTCTTTGCCGCCGTGATGCGCGCCGTATCAACCTTGCCCAAGATATTAGGCACCACGAGTGCGCCGAGCACTGCCAGAATGACCACGACCACCATGATCTCAATTAAAGTAAAACCGCTTTGCCGATGACGCATAGTGACCTCGAAAATTCCTCGGATAATAGCAAAATAGCGAACATCGATGCCGCGTAAGGCCGCAAACCGCTTCGCGCCAATTGCCGCGGCACTACAGTGGGATCGCGGCCGCTGGATTTGGTTGCTTCTAATTTTGCTGCTGCTGGGCGGCGTGTTGGGTCTTGGCGACAGCGTCGGCGCCCTGTTGCGCTATGATCGCAGCGCGATCGCGGCGGGAGGCTGGTGGCGGTTGCTTACCGCCCACATCGTGCATCTCGATGCGCACCACCTGATCCTCAATGAATTGGGCTTGGTGTTGATGTGGTCATTGTTCGCCCAGGATTACGCCGCCGAGGAGTGGTGCGCGATCGTCATGAGCGGCGCATTGGCAATCAGCTGCGGACTTTGGTGGTTGAGTCCCCACGTTGGCTGGTATGTGGGCGCCTCCGGCGTGCTGCACACGGTCATGGCTGCGGGAACGGCCAAGCATCTCGCCACGCGTGCCTGGGATCGGTGGATACTGCTCACGGGGTTGTGCGGGAAATTGGCGTGGGAGCAATGGGGCGGACATCCTACGCCTCTGGTTGTCGTTGACGCCCATTTGTATGGGGCGGCCTGCGGATTTGCGGTTGGCGCCGCACTGTCATGGCGGGCCGCTATAATTCGCCAGCGGTCAGCTCAAGGATAGAAAAATATATGTCGCTCGCCTTCGTATTTCCCGGTCAAGCCAGCCAGTCCATCGGCATGATGAGCGCCTTGGCGCGGGTCTCTCCGCTCGTTACGGCGACTTTTGCCGAGGCCAGCGGCGTGCTGGGCTACGATCTTTGGCAGCGCTGTCAGGAAGGTCCGGCGGAAATGCTGAATTCCACCGAGTGTACTCAACCTGCGATGCTGACCGCGGGCGTCGCCACGTATCGGCTGTGGCGCGAACGCGGCGGCCGCGTACCGACGATGATGGCCGGCCACAGTCTCGGGGAGTGGAGCGCGTTGGTGGCCGCGGATTACCTGGACTTCAAGAGTGCGGTGGACCTGGTGAAGTACCGCGGCGAGCTCATGCAGGCAGCGGTGCCGAGCGGCGCCGGCGGCATCGCCGCCATCCTCGGACTTGAGGACACGGACGTTGAAGCGGCGTGCCAGGAAGCCGCGCAGGGCGAAGTCGTGGAAGCGGTCAATTTCAACGCACCGGGACAGGTGGTGATTGCGGGCCATGCGACGGCCGTGGCGCGGGCGATCGAGATCGCCACGGCAAAAGGTGCGCGCCGCGCGATGGCGCTGCCGATGAGCGTTCCTGCGCACAGCTCGCTGATGCAGCCGGCGGCCGAGAAGTTGCGGATTCGGCTGCAAAGCACGCCGCTGGCGGAGCGTTCCGAGATCAAGGTTTACGGCGTGGATTGCAAGATCCACACGAATGCCAACGGGATTCGCGCCAGGCTTGGTGAAGCAGTTGCCGACGCCGGTGTATTGGGCGGCAACCGTGCGGACCATGATTTCGGCAGGGGCGACTCACATCATTGAGTGCGGGCCCGGTAAGGTGTTGACGGCACTGAATCGGCGTATAGACAAAAATCGGGATCTTAAAATGCTGGCGCTCGAGGATCCGCAGGCTTTCGATGAGGCGCTGGCGGCGGTGGCTTGATCTATGTTGAACGGAGAGATTGCCTTGGTGAGCGGTGCCTCGCGGGGCATCGGCGCAGCGATAGCGGAGCGCTTGGCCGCGGAGGGCGCGCGGGTCGTCGGCACGGCCACCACCGCGGAGGGAGCCGCCCGCATCACGGAGAGCTTGAGCAGCGCGGCGGCCGCGGCGCCGTGCTCAACGTGACCGATCAGCAGTCGATCGACGCGCTGATGGCGGATATCGAGGACCGGGAGGGCGCGATCGGCATTCTTTGCAACAATGCCGGAATCACCCGCGACACCCTGTTGCTGCGAATGAAGCAGGACGATTGGGACGCCGTCATCCAAACGAATCTGGCTTCCGTCTTTCGACTCTCAAAGGCGGTGCTGCGCGGGATGATGAAGGCTCGCAAGGGCCGAATCGTCAGCATTACTTCGGTGGTGGGCTTAACCGGCAATCCCGGCCAGGCCAACTATGCCGCGGCCAAGGCCGGCATCCTCGGTTTCACCAAATCGCTGGCCCGGGAGGTCGGTTCGCGCGGCATCACGGTCAACGCCGTCGCCCCGGGGTTCATCGACACGGACATGACGCGCGCGCTGAACCAGGCGCAGCAGGAGGCGTTGAATGCGCAAATTCCCTTGGGAAGACTGGGCCAGCCGGCGGATATCGCCGCCGCGGTGGCGTTTTTATGCTCCGCCGACGGCGGCCTACATCACGGGCGAGACCTTGCACGTGAACGGCGGCATGTACATGCCGTGAAGCGTCTTGGGCCCTTACTTGCAAGTTTTTGTCAAGGCAGGCAAGGCGTGCGGGGCATCAAATATGCCGCCATGGTAGCCGCCGTCGCCGCGTTCACATAAAATACGCGCCCGGTCGATGCCAGCTGGTCGCGGGGGTTGAAGAACCGCATGAATAGCCATTCCGAGAGGACACCATAACGATGAGTACTGTTGAGCAGCAGGTTAAGAAGATCGTGGCCGAGCAGCTGGGCGTGAAAGAAGAAGAAGTCACCAATGATGCCTCGTTCGTCGACGATTTGGGGGCCGACTCACTGGACACGGTGGAACTGGTGATGGCGCTCGAGGAAGAATTCGAGACGGAAATTCCGGACGAAGACGCCGAAAAGATCACGACGGTGCAGCAGGCAATCGACTACATCAATTCGCACAAGGGCAAGGCCTGAAGCCCTGTCGATCCTGCACAGCGCCGCCTCGCTCGATTCCCAGGCAAGCTCCTAGGGGTGGGTGATGAGCAAACGACGCGTCGTCATTACGGGTCTTGGAATCGTCTCGCCGGTCGGCAATGATGTGGCCGACTGCGTGGGCCAATATCCTGGCCGGCCGCAGCGGCATCGCGCCGATAGAACGGTTCGATACCGCGAATTTTCCGACGCACTTCGGCGGCGAGATCCGCAAGCTGGACCTGGAACCCTACATGTCGCCGAAGGATGCGCGCCGCATGGACGCCTTCATGCAATACGGCGTGGTGGCGGGCATTCAGGCCATGCGCGACTCCGGGCTTCAAGTGACCGAGGCCAATACGCAGCGAGTCGGGATCCTGATGGGATCGGGCATGGGGGGCCTCGAATCCATCGAGGAGGCATACGATCGAGTACATGGAGACGCACTCTCCGAAAAAGGTATCGCCGTTCTTCATCCCAGCCAGCATCATCAATTTGGTCGGCGGGCATCTGTCGATCATCTTCAAGATCACCGGTCCCAATCTCGCCGTCGCCACCGCGTGCACCACCTCGACGCACGCAATCGGGCTTGCGATGCGCATGATCCAGTAGGGCGAAGTGGATGCGATGCTGGCGGGCGGTTCGGAGATGGCGACCTGCGTCACCGGCATGAGCGGCTTCGCCCAGGCAAAAGCACTCTCGCAGCGCAATGACGATCCGCAGGCGGCGAGCCGTCCCTGGGATAAGGATCGCGACGGCTTCGTCATGGGCGACGGCGCCGGCGCCATGCTGCTCGAGGAATACGAACACGCCGAGGCGCGCGGCGCGAGGATTTACGCCGAAGTGGTCGGATTCGGCATGAGCGGCGATGCCTTCCACGTGACCGCGCCGCCGGCAGACGGCGAGGGCGCGCGCAAGGCCATGGCGGGCGCGTTGACCGATGCGCAGCTCAATCCTGCGCAAGTGCAATACGTCAATGCCCACGCCACGTCGACGGAACTCGGAGATCGCGCCGAAACCCTGGCAATCCGCCGTGCGTTTGGTGTTGCCGCGGATGATCTTGCGGTCAGCTCGACGAAATCCATGACCGGACACTTGCTGGGCGCCGCCGGCGCAGTCGAGGCGATTTTCTCGGTGCTGGCGTTGTGCGACCAGGTCGCGCCGCCGACCATCAATCTCCACCAGCCGGGCGAGGGCTGCGACCTGGATTACGTGCCGAACACGGCGCGCCCCATGGCGCTCAATTACACCCTTTCCAATTCATTTGGGTTCGGTGGCACCAACGGTTCGCTCATTTTCCGCCGGCTTTGAGCCGAACAGCTGTTTTGCTGGTGGTGTTGCTGCTGGCCGCAGCCGCGGCCACGACGGTCGTCATCAGCGTCCGCAGTCTCGACACGCCCTTGCGGCTGGGCGCGCCGCTACGGTTCAAGGTGGCGGCGGGGGCGAGTTTTGCGCATGTCGCCGGCGAATTGGGCAAGCAGGGTGTGATCTTAAATCCAAGAATTTGGACTCTGTATGCGCGTTTGAAGGGCTTGGCGTCGGCCGTCAAGGCGGGCGAATACGAAATCCAGCCCGGCACGACGCCGCGCGAGCTGCTGACGAAGATGGTGAACGGCCAGGTGCTGCTGCATTCGTTCACGATTGTCGACGGTTGGCGCGTCCAGGATTTGCTCGAGGCATTGCGCCGCAATCCGGAGATCGCCACGACGTTGACTGAGCCGGCAAATTTCTCCGCGCAAGCCGCCGCGGTCATGGCGAAACTGGGGAGTCCGGGCACCGACGCTGAAGGCCAGTTTCTGCCCGAGACGTATCGCTTCATCGGCGGCACCAGCGACATCGACTTGCTGCGCCAGGCGCATGCGGCATTGGGGCGTGAGCTGGACGCAGCCTGGGCGAATCGCGACCCGGATGTGCCGCTGCACAGCGCCTACGAGCTCCTGATCATGGCATCCATTGTCCAGAAGGAAAGCGGCTTGCCGCAAGAGTTGCCCAAGATTGCCGGCTTGTATCTGCATCGCTTGCAGATAGGCATGCGGCTGCAAGCCGATCCCACCGTCATCTATGGGCTGGGGCAGCGCTACGACGGCAGTATTCACACCGTGGATTTGCAGACCGACGGGCCTTACAACACTTATACCCGCGTCGGCTTGCCGCCGACGCCGATCGCCTTGGCCGGAGCGGCGGCGATCCGCGCGACCGCGCGTCCGGAAAAAAGCGATGCCCTATATTTTGTCGCCTCGACCAAGGGCGACGGCAGTCACGTATTCTCGGCGACGCTCGAGCAGCACAACGCGGCTGTCGCGGCGTATGTCGCCCACCAACGCAAAGCGGCGCAGGATTCGCCGCGATGAAGCCGGCGGGGCGTTTCCTGACGTTCGAGGGAATCGAGGGTGTGGGCAAGAGCACGCAGGTGGAGCGGCTGTCGAGTGCATTGAATTCGCGCGGTGTCGCGCACGTGGTGACGCGGGAACCCGGCGGTACGCCGCTGGCCGAGAGCATCCGTCAAGTCGTACTGACGGCGCGCGCTGAGATCATGCCGCCGACCGCGGAGCTGTTGCTGATGTTCGCGGCGCGCGCGGTGCATCTCGCCAATCACATCGAACCCAATCTGCGGGCGGGGCGGTGGGTGATTTGCGACCGATTCACCGACGCGACCTTCGCGTATCAAGGAGGCGGCCGGCAATTGAGTGCCGAGCCAATCCGCGAATTGGAGAGCATGGTTCAAGGGACACGGCGCCCGGACCTCACCATTTTACTGGACGCGCCGGTTGAAGTTGCCTTGGCACGCGCCGCCGCGCGCAACGCGGGAGCCGCCGCGGACCGTTTTGAACGCGAGCGCAACGAATTTTTCGAGCGAGTCAGGAATGCGTATCTGGCGCGCGCGGCGGCGGAGCCCGCTCGCATCGCGCTGGTGGATGCCGCGCAAGCCGCCGACGACGTGAGCGCGCGCATTCTCGAAACGCTTCGGGTGCGCTCATGGATTTCTTGAACGCAGATTCTCTGCCCTGGCTGAAAGACGCGCAGCAACGGATGCGCGCCGCGCTGCAAGCCGGGCGCTTGCCGCATTCCTTGCTGCTGTTGAGCGCGCCCGGCTTGGGCGCCGAGCAGCTGGTGAATTGGATTACCGCATTGGCGTTGTGCGAGTCGCCGGGGGAGCGGCCATGCGGCGCCTGCGCTGCGTGCCGCTTGCTGCGCTCCGACAGCCATCCCGATGTGCATGCTGTGCGGCTCGAGGAAGACGCGCAGCAAATCAAGATCGATCAGGTGCGCGAACTGATCGATTCCTTGACGCTCAAGAGCTATCGCGGCGGTTATAAGATCGGCGTGATTGAGGGCGCCGAGGCGTTGAATGCCAACGGCGCCAACGCCTTCTTGAAGACCTTGGAGGAACCTGCAGCGCGCACGCTGCTCATCTTGATCGCGCGTCCGAACCACCGCCTGCCGGCGACCGTTGCCAGCCGCTGCCTGCGCCTCAACTTGCGGCCGCCCTCGACCGCGGCCGCCCTCGAATGGCTTACGGCGAAATCAGCGGCGGCGCAGCCGTGGAGCGCGGCGCTGGCGCTGTCCGGCGGCGCGCCGCTCTTGGCGATGCAATTGGACGCCGCGGGCGTCTCCGCCATCGATGCCGACATGCGCCAGAGCATTGCCGAACTGTCGGACGGTTCGGTGGATATCTCGCTGCTTAGCGAAAGATGGCTGCGCTCCAATCCGGGCGTGCGTATCACTTGGCTTGAGAACTGGATCACACAGCGCGTACATGCGGCATTGGCAAGCGCGGCTTCGCATCAAACTGCGGAACCGGTCCGCTTGCCTGCCGCTTTACTTAAGCCCAAGATAAGGGCCCTATTCGAGCTGCTGGACGCTGCGCGCGACGTCAGGCGTTTCGCGTCGAGCGGTATGAATCAGCAATTGGCCCTCGAGGCCTTGCTGGTTGGCGGCCGGGCAGCGTTGAGAAAGTGAGAGTTATCGTGGGAATCGTAGGAATTGAGAAGTCCAAGCAATAAACCGGGTCTCCTGACGCTTACCATCAAGGACAAGAGCGCGCTGTATCTCGCCTACATGCCCTTCGTCAAGAACGGCGGCCTGTTCATTCCCACGAACAGCAATTATCGGTTGGGCGATGAAGTGTTCATGCTGCTGAATCTCATGGGCGAGGAAGAAAAGCTCCCCGTAGCGGGGCGCGTAATCTGGATGACTCCCAAGGGCGCGCAGGGCAAGAGAACCGCCGGTATCGGCGTTCAATTCAGCGATCAGGATCGCGGCAACACTCAGAAGAAAATCGAAAACTATCTTGCCGGCGCTCTCGGCGGAGACAAGCCCACTCACACCATGTGAGGCTGAAGATTCCCGCCGGGAAAACTTGAGGCAAGCGGCTCAGTGAGCGCTCGAAGCGGGGCGCTCCGGAATCGGTTCCACGTAAACCGGCGGCGGCTCGATCCTCAACTGCTTGTGCGGCGCGCGGAACAGCAACACCGTAGCGACGATGAGCACGAACGCAAAAATACCGGCGAGGTAGCGGTGTTCCCACAGGAACGACGGCGCGCGGTACTCGAATTGGGGTTTGGGGGCGTAGCGGTTCGGCCCCAACTCGCCGCCGGGACCGGGCGTTGGCTCAGCCACTGCGCGAGCGCGCGGCTTCACTTGCCGCGAGTCCGCCTTTTAAAACATACGCCTCGAATCCGCGTTCGCTCAAAATATATGCGGCGGCGGAACTGCGCCGGCCGGTGTCGCAGCACACGACGTACTGCGTGTTCTTGTCCAGCGCATTGATCTTCAAGCGGATGAAATACAGCGGGATATTGACGGCATCGTCGATGCGGAAATTTTGAAATTCACTGGGCAGGCGCACATCCAGCCACTTGCCGCCGGCCGCGACGATTTCCCGCGCTTTTTGCTGGTCGACCCACTGCAGCAGGGGCTCATTGAGCAGCGTCTGAAAGTCATTTTTGCCAAGGCGCATCAATGTGCCGTCGCTGGACATGGTGACGGTGGCATTGCGCTTCGCCTCGGCGATCAATGCTTCCTCGCCGAAGCTGTCGCCAGGGCCGAGTTCCGCCAGCTTGATGCCTTCCTTATTCAGGGGCGTCTCGCGCGTCACCGTACACTTGCCGGCGACGACCACATAGAAGAAGTCGCCTTCGGTGCCCTGTTTGATGACGATATCGCCGGCCCGGTAGTTGATGCGCTGCATGCGCATGAAGATGGCTTGAATGTTGGCCGGCGGGATGCGATGAAACGCCTTGGTTTGCAGCAGCGTCGTCATCCAGTCGCCGGTGACATCCAAGCCGTCGCCGCGCAGTTCCGCCACTTCGTATTGACCGGTTTGATCCCAGGTCAACAGCACGTCCAGCAGATCGCTGTCGATCATGATGTATTGAATATCCATCGCGGCGCGAGCGGTAAATTTGCGCGGCAATCCGGGCGCAAGCGCCGCCCGCGCTTCCGCGGTGCCGGACTTGATCACGCCCATGACGCGATCGTCGGCACGCAGCTCGACTTGACCGCTTACCAAGTAAAAGGTGCGTTTATCGGTGTCGCCTTCCTTGAACAGCAATCGGCCGGCGTCCAGTTCGCGAACCACGGTTTTCCGGGCAAGTGCGTGCAGGTTTTCAGACTTCAGGCCATCCAGCGGCGAGAAGGTCTTCAATACGGCAAGGTCGACCGGTCGTTCGTCCATCGAAATATTCTTCTGCCCCTAGGCTTTCAACCCTATGATTTTGCCTGCGAATGCTACCATACGCCGCGGTAGCACCGACCACGCAGTGGTTCACATCGGATGCGTATCAGGTCGAAATTAGGCCCCAACCGGCATCCGGCTTGAAGCGCTCGCCGTAAGTTTCCGCCAGCTCGTGCAGTCGCTTGACCACTTCCGCGATGCCGCGCTGCTTTGCGTAGTGCATCGGACCGCCGCGAAAGGGTGCGAATCCGGTCGCAAATACCGCGCCGGCATCGAGCAAATCGGCATCCTGCACCGTCGCTTCGCGGATGACGGCAACCGCTTCATTGAGCAGCGGCAAAATCAGCCGGTCTGCCAAATCCGCGGGCGGCGCGCGGTTTTCGGCCGCATTCTTTTGCGCCTTGCCGTCGACCCACCGGTAAAAACCTTCGCCGCTCTTGCGGCCGAGTTTTTTCTGTTCCACCAACCGGATCAAGATCTGCGGAATTTCGCGGTGAAAGGCTGCGCTCAAGACGCGGCCGACGTGCAGCGAAACGTCCAAGCCCACCACGTCCGTCAGTTCGATCGGTCCCATCGGCATGCCGAACCGCACAGCCGCACGGTCGATGACTTCCGGCGGTATGCCGGCCTCGAGCGCGAATAGAGCCTCATTGACGTAGGGCGTGAGAATGCGGTTCACCACGAATCCGGGGGCGCTCTTGCAGGGCAGGGGCAGCTTATCGAGCTTGCGGGTGAACTTGAGCGCATCGGTTACCACCTGCGCGCGAGTCCCCTTCCCTTGCACCACTTCCACGAGCTGCAGCTGCGCCACGGGATTGAAGAAGTGTATGCCCACTAAACGGCCGGGGTCCGTGAGATTCCGGCTCAAGGTCTCGATTTCGATGCTGGAGGTGTTGGTTGCCAGGATGGCCGAGGCTTTGAGCCTGGGCTCGAGATCCGCATACAGCGCCTGCTTTGCCGCAACGTCCTCGAAGATCGCTTCGATGACGACATCGGCGTCGGCAACGCCGTCGCCTTTTACGTCCATCTGGAGGCGCGAGGCCGCCGCGGCAGCGGCCGCCGGATCTTTCAGTCGCTTTTCCAAGAACGTCCTGCCGCGCTTCAAGGCGGGTTCAATCAATTCTTCGCTGCGGTCTTGCAACGTAACCGTCATGCCGCGAAAGGCCGCCCACGCCGCAATATCGCCGCCCATGACGCCAGCGCCGATGACATGGACGTGTTTGAATGAGGCGGTCGAATCGCCGCCCAGCCCTTTGAGCCGATCCTGCAGGAGAAAGACCCGCACCAGGTTGCGCGATGAGGGCGAACACATCAATTCGCTGATCGAGCGCGCCTCGGCCTCGTAAGCGGCCGTGCCGGTTGCGCCATAGCGCTGCCACAGATCCACGATGGCGTAGGGGGCCGGATAGTGTTCGCGGCGAACGCTGTGGCTCAAAGTAGCAAGCGTCTGCCTGGCGACGAAGGGCCGCGCGACGCTCAAGTTCATGAGACGGTCGACGAAGGGCGCTGCCTGCTTCGGCGGGCGCCGTAGCAGCAGCGACTTGGCGTGCGCCGCAAGCCCCGCGGGCGGTACGAGTTCATCCAAGAGCCCGACGCTCAGCGCCTGTGCGCCTTTGAACGGCCGGCCCTTGAGCATCAATTCCAGGGATCGCCGCACGCCGATCAGCTGCACGCTTCGGACCGTACCCCCGAATCCGGGGTGAATGCCGAGCAGCACCTCCGGCAGCCCCAACGACAAGGCAGCATCGTCGGCGCCGACTCGATAAGTGCACGCCAATGCCAGTTCCAGTCCTCCCCCTAAGGCAAAGCCACGGATCGCGGCCACGCTCGGACAGGGGAGTTCCGCAAGTTGTTGCATGACAGACTGGCCGGCGCGCACCAGAGCATAGCCTTCCGCGGGCGAGCGGATCTGCACGAATTCCTTGATATCCGCGCCGGCGATGAATCCGCTGGCCTTGCCGATTGCACGATGATTCCGGCCGGCCGCAGCGCGGCAATTTCCGCGAGCTTCGCGGCCAGTTCACGCACCAGGTCGCCCGACAGCACGTTGGCGGAGCTCCCCGCCATATCGGCGGTCAGCCAGGCAACCCGGTCGGCGTCGACTTGCAAAGTCCAGTTGCTCATGCGGCCTGCAGGGCTCCGCCCAGAATCGTGAAATCGCACACCAACGGCAGGTGATCCGAGAACTGCACTTCCGGTATTTCGAAGCTATTCACCTGAATCTGCGCGCTATGCAAAATGAAATCCAATTCCTTGCGGGGGCTGCGGCTGGGATAGGAAAACAGCCCCTTGGTATTGGCGCTGCGCAGGCCCGCGGCCTGCGTGAACAGATAGATCTCGTGATCTCCCCAATAGGTATTGAAGTCTCCGGCGACGATCACCGGCTTGGCGGTTTTGCGCACCAGGTCATAGAGGTAGCGCAGCTGATATTGGCGGTGCCGGAACTTCAGGGACAAATGCACCAGAAATATGGCGATGTCATCGAGTTCCAATTCAATGATGAGCCGCTTGATGCCGGTATCGAAATAGTGGAAACGCTCGCCGCGCACCCGCGGCGCCGCCAGAAATGCGTTGGCCTGCTTGCGCACGATCGGCACCATGTGATTGACCGATGCGATGCCGTACTTGCACTCGTAGGTGGAGTAATGGCCGAGCGAGCGCGCAATGAAATCCGCCTGATTGACCATTCCGGTGCGGATGGAGCCGGTATCGACTTCGATGAGACCGACGACATCCGGGTCCTGTTCCTTGATGAACTCGGTAATGCGCGCCAGCACATGGCGGCTGGAACGCAGGTAGCCGGCGCCGGGCACGGGGAGGTGGAAGGCGGGCCCCGTCCCGGTGGCATACCGTATATTGTAAATTAGCAATCGCACCAGGCATTGTATCCGGCGGGCGATGCTTCGCGCATGCCCATCGCCACGTTACACTATCCCCATGTCGGCCAATCCTATCCGCCTGTTCGTGACCCACGCGTGGCTGGAAAATGACGACTACACGCGAGTCTTCGAATACCTCGAGGCCTCGGGCACTTTTTACTATTTCAATACCAGCCAGCCGCAAGCCAAGCAGCCGATCGACAAAGAGTCGCAGCGCGAGGATCTGCGCCGGCAAATCGCTCCCTGCGAAGTGGTCGTCGTGCTACCGGCCGTCTATCGCATCGCCCCAGAGCTGGTGCTGTTTCAGATGAACTTCGCCAAAGCGGCCGACAAACCCATCGTCAGCATGGAAAATTTCGGTTCCACCGAGCCGCTCCCCAAGGCTATCAAGGATCTCGCCGATGAGGTGAGCGCCTGGAACGAACGCAATTTGATCGACGCGCTGCGCCGCCAGGCGCGTCACCAAGAAACGACGCGCTGGGACACGATCGACTTTAAGCTTGATTGACCGACGCGCCCGGCCAGCACGTGATATTGATTGGCCCGAGTTCTAGCGCCAGGCCAGCCGATCAAATCGCTGTGCGCGCTGTTGAAGTTACCCCGCGATTTTAATGGCTGAGTAGTCAGCAGATCCCTATTTTTTCGGTGTTTGGCGTGAGGATGATTAGCATTATATGCGTACATATTGTAGTCACTAAATAGTTGACTATAATGGTGCCTTGTGCTACGTTTCTTGGTATGTCAGAACGTGGAGGCGCCGTGCATGTCGTCACCACACGGCGCACCTACAAGGGCCGTGTGTACGAGACGCACCTGCTCCGGCGCAGCTACCGCGAAGGCGATCGGGTCAAGAACGAAACCCTCGGCAATCTCTCGCACTTGCCCGCACCGGTGATTGATTTGGTGCGCCGCGCGTTGCGCGGTGAGACGTTCGTGGCGGTCGCCGAGCGCCTGGAGGTCTTAGGCTCGCGCCCGCATGGACACGTGCAAGCGGTACGCGTAGCCATGCAGCGGCTCGGGATCGAGGCACTCATCGGCACACGGGCGAGCCCGGAACGTGATCGGATCTTGGCACTCATCGCCGCGCGCGTACTCGCTCCGCATACCAAGCTCGCCACGACTCGCTGGTGGCATACGAGCACACTTGCCGAGGAGTTCGGCGTGAGCGCGGCCGATGAGGATGATCTGTATGCGGCGATGGACTGGCTGCTCGAGCGCCAGGGACAGATCGAGAAGAAGCTGGCCGCACGGCACTTGGGCGAAGGGAGCCTCGCGCTCTACGATTTGTCCTCGAGCTACTTCGAGGGCACGCACTGTCCGTTGGGCAAAATCGGCTACAGCCGCGACGGCAAGAAGAACAAGCTCCAGGTCAACTATGGGCTGATGACCACGCGGCAAGGCTGCCCGATCTCGGTGTCCGTGTACGAGGGCAACACCTCCGACACGAAGACTTTGATGCCCCAGGTGATGAAGCTCAAGGAGTCCTTCGGTCTGGAGCGCGTGGTGCTCGTCGGGGATCGCGGCATGATCTCGCATAAGGCGATCGGTGAGCTCAAGGACATCGAGGGGCTCGCGTGGATCACCGCATTGAAGAGCGGCCAAATCCGCGGTCTCGTCGAAGCCGGTGCGCTGCAACTTGGGCTCTTCGATGAACGCAATCTCTTTGAGTTCTCGGATCCGAAGTATCCCGATGAGCGGCTCATCGCCTGCCGTAATCCGCAGCTCGCGAAGCTTCGAGCCCATAAACGCCAAGCGCTGTTGGAGGCGACCCGGCTCGAACTCGATAAGATCCGTGACCGCGTCGCACGCGGCGCACTCGAGGGAGGAGCGGCGATCGGCGTGAAGCTCGGGCGAGTGCTCGACAAATACAAAGTCGGCAAGCACTTCGAGCTGACCATCACGGACACCGCGGTTAAGTATCAGATCCTCGAACAGCAAGTCGCCGCGGAAGCTGCGCTCGACGGCATCTACGTCATCCGCACCGGATTACCGAAAAAGCAGATGTCCGCGCCCGAGGCCGTGCGCAGTTACAAGGCGCTCACCCAAGTCGAACGGGCGTTCCGTTCCTTGAAAACTGTGGACCTGAAGATCCGTCCGATCCATCACCGACTCGAGAGCCGCGTGCGTGCGCACATCTTCCTGTGCATGCTGAGCTATTACGTCGAGTGGCACATGATCGAGGCCTGGCGGCCGCTGCTCTTCGCCGACGAGGATCAAGCCGCCAAGGCCACGCGCGATCCGGTTGCACCGGCCAAGCGCTCAAGCGCGGCGCTCGAGAAAGTCCACACGCACATCGCTGAAGACGGCACTCCGGCACAGAGTCTGCGCACCCTCATCGCCGAACTCGCCACCCTCGTGCGCAATACCTGCCGCACGCCCGGCGACCTCGAACATCCGGCCACCTTCGATATCCTCACCACGCCGACGACTCTGCAGCGCCGCGCCTTCGAGTTGCTCGACCAAATCACCGTGTAGTCAGAACCAGAACACCCAAAATCCATGCATGTATCAGTTGCTGGCGATGAGGGCGGGCGCGGTGAATTCTTCGCTGGCACGCTCTATCGGATGCAATTGCACCACGCTGCTGGTGCGCGTCGCGCCATGCTGTGTTTTGCACATGAGACCGAAAATCTCGACGATCTGTGCGGCGCACTCGTCCGCTTCCTGATTCGACATCTTGCGCACCGAGGCGGCCACGGCATCCTCGCCGCGCAAAGGCTGCACTCCGCAAAGACTGCCGAGAACTTGGGTATAGGTCTCGCGCGCTTCGGTCGGAACTTCATCCGCCGGCAGCGCGGCCAGATATCGACGATAAGCGCAGATCAAACGCTGCTTGATCGGTGTCGATCGCACCAATTCCAGCGTGGCGAAGTGGAAACATTCCCAAGCAGAGATCATAAAACCCCACGGTAAACAAAGACGCAAACCTAAAGTGGTTTCGAGGCTGCCAGCCCAAGTGGAGTCTTGTTAAATCAAGACTCTGCGATTGGAATATACAAGACAATCGCGGAAACGCAACGCGGATTTTGTCAAACATTTGAATTGCGTTCACACAGTGATTGAAAGGCGATTCGCGGGCCTTTTCTAGAAACTCAATCACATATCAAATCTATCTTATTGAATTAGATTGTTTTTATAATGAGGCCGCTGAGATATCCGTTACTTCCTCCGGCGTATGGGCCGAGTGATCGGCACCGATCAGCATGTAGACCCCCGGAACCACGAACAGCGTGAAGAGTGTGCCGATGGCAAGACCGGTCGAGATGACCAGGCCGATCGCGAAGCGCGATGCGGCGCCCGCACCGCTCGCGAACACCAGGGGCACGACACCCAATACCATCGCGGCGGTGGTCATTAAAATGGGGCGCAGCCGCACCGATGCGGCCGCGACGATGGCCGCCGCTTTGGACTTGCCGCTGTGCTGCTCTTCATTGGCGACCTCCACGATCAAGATGCCGTGTTTGCTGATCAGGCCGATCAGCGTCACCAGACCTACCTGCGTGTAGATGTTCAGTGATGCGCCGTGAAGGCCGAGCGCGATGAAAATCATCGCACCCGCGATCGACAGCGGAACGGAAATCAGAATCACCAAGGGGTCGCGAAAGCTTTCGAATAACGCAGCCAGCGCCAGGAACACAATGATGATGGCAAAACCGAACGTCGCCATGACGCCGCCGGTCTCCGCCAAGTATTGGCGCAGCTGACCGCCGTAATCGACCGAATAGCCCTGCGGCAGCATACGCGCTGCCAGGTCCTGTAAATATGTGAGCGCCTCGCCCTGCGATACCCCCATGGTCGGCACGCCCGCCAACGTGGCGGCATTGAGCTGCTGAAAGTGATTTAGCGTTTCAGGGACCGTCTCGCGGCGTATGGTCGCGATCGTCGAGAGGGGCACCGGGATGCCATTGATGGTGGCGATGGGGTAGTTGAGCAGTTGATCCGGATTCAGGCGCGACAGCCGGTCGACCTGCGGAATCACCTTGTAGGATCGAGTCTGCATGCTGAAGTAGTTCACGTAGCCGCCGCCCAACAAGCTGCCGAGCGCCGCGCCCACCTGGCTCATCGTCAATCCCATCTGCGCTGCCTTGTTGCGGTCGATCTCGATCACGGATTGCGGCGCGTCGATCTTCAGATCGCTATCGATGAACATGAACATGCCGCTCTTCATGACGGCGTCGAGAAAGGCGCGCGACACCTCATTCAAGCGCGCTGCAGGCTCCGTGGTCTTGATGGCAAATTGCACCGGCAGCCCGAACGCGCCGGGCAGCGAGGGTTGCTGGAATACGCCGAATTTCTGTGCCGGCAGCTTATTGAGGTCTTGTTGCAGGATGTTCTGCAGCTCTGTCGCGCCGAGCTTGCGCTCGCCGCGCGGCACCAGCGGCACGCCGATGAAGGATTGCCCGGGGGCGTCGATTTGAAATATCGACATGATTCCTGGCTGCGATTTGATGACGTCGAAGGCTTGATTGCCGGAAACGAGTTTGCGCTGCAAGGTCGCATCGGGTGCCGAGGTTGGCTGCGCCAGCACGAAGCCTTGGTCTTCCTGCGGCGCAAGCTCTCTGCGTGCGCTGCGATACAGGAGGAAAATGCTGAGCATGATGATGACCACGAACAATGCGGTAACCGGCGTATAGCGCAGACTGCGTTCCAGGCGCCGCTGATAGCCGGTGCGGAAGCGATCGAAGCGCGCGTCGATGAATTTCACGATGCGGGTTTCCCAGTCTTGCTTGTCGGCTCGATGGGGATGCAGCAGCCGAGAGCACATCATGGGCGAGAGCGTCAGGGCGATAATGGCCGAAACGGTCACGGCGCCCGCCAAGGTGAAGGCGAATTCGGTAAACAGCGCCCCGGTGAGACCGCCCTGAAAGCCGATGGGAATGTACACGGCCAACAAAACCACGGTCATGGCGATGATGGGATTGGAGAGTTCGCGCGCGGCTTGCATGGCCGCGGCAACCGGCGGCGTCCCGTCCTCCAGGTGTCGATTCACATTTTCCACCACGATGATGGCATCATCGACGACCAAGCCGATCGCCAGCACCAGCGCGAGCAAGGTAAGCAGGTTGATGGAGAAGCCCAGTGCCAGCATGATCGCAAGCGTGCCCACCAACGACAGCGGGATGGCCACGACCGGGATCAGCACGGATCGGGGCGAGCCTAAAAACGCGAAAATAACGCACATCACGATGATCAGGGCTTCGATCAATGTAATCGCCACCTCGTGTATCGAGGCATTGACGAATATGGTCGAGTCATAGGCGACGTTGACTTCCAGACCTTGCGGCAGCTGCGACTTGATCTCGGGAAGCGTTGCCCTGACGCCTTGTATGACCGTCAGAAGATTCGCCGTGGGGGCGATTTGAATGCCGATGAAGACGCCGTTCTTGCCGTCAAAGCGCACTTTGGATTCGTAGCTGTCCGCACCCAGCGTCACCTCGGCGACATCGCTCAAGCGGATGTTGCTGCCGTTGATCTGCTTGACGATCAAATCCTGGAACTCTTTCAGTGAATGCAGATTGCTGGTGGAGGTCAACGTTACCTGCACCATTTCGCCCTTGGTGTTGCCGACCGCGGAAATGTAGTCGTTGCTGCCGAGGGCTGCATAGACGTCGGTCGCCGTCAGCCCATAAGAGGCCAGCTTCTTCGGGTCGAGCCAGGCGCGCAGCGAGAATGTTTGGCCGCCGATGATTTCGGCGGTCTGCACACCCGCGATCGCCTGAATTTGCGGCACGACCACGCGGGTCAAGTAGTCGGTGATTTGATTCGAGGCGAGGGTCTGGCTGCGAAAACCGATATACATGGCGTCGGTGGTCTGTCCGACCTTGACGGTGATCGTCGGCTGCAGCGCGCCCAAGGGCAGCTGATTCAAGATCGAATTGACCTTGATGTTGATTTCGCTCGCCGCCTTGGAGGTGTCGTAATTCTGGCGCAGATTGACGGTTATCGTGCTGACGCCGCTTTGACTCACGGAAGTCATGTAGTCGATGCCATTCGCCTGCGCGACTGCAGTCTCGATCGGCGTGGTAATGAACCCGGCGATGGATTCCGGATCGGCGCCCGGATACGCGGTCGAGACGGTGACGATGCCGTTTTCAGTCTTTGGGTACGCGAGGACCTGCAGCGCGCCGAACGAGCGCAGGCCCAGCACCATGATCGCCAGGCTGACCACGGACGCCAATACCGGGCGTCGGATGAATATGTCCGTGAAATGCACGAGTAACCTGCAGCCTATTCGTTCGGCGGATTCGGGTTGGGGTTGTTGGGCGGCAGCACGGAGTTGTTGACGGCCACTACCGTGCCGTTGCGCAGCTTCATCTGCCCGCCGCTCACCACGATCTCGCCCGCCTTGACGCCGCTCAAGACCGCAACCTGATCGCCGCGCGTGTCCCCCAATTTGACGAAGCGCTGCTGCACGGTTAAGCGCGGATTGCCCTTAGCGTCGACGCCGCTCTTCTCCACCACAAACACCGTATCGCCGAAGGGGTTGTACGTAACGACCGTCTGCGGCAACGTTATGAAAGCGTTTTTCTCGCCAAACTGAATGCGCACACTGGCGAACATTCCCGGAACCAAGCGCCGCTGCGGATTGTGCAGGGTGGCGCGCACCTGGACATTGCGGCTGCTGGCATCGACCTTGGAGTTGATGGACTCGATCGCCCCGCTGAATGTCTGCTGTGGGTAGGTATCCACGCTCGCCGCAACCGGCTGCCCGATTTTCAGCTGCGCCAGCGCCTGCTGGGGTACGTAGAAGTCGACCAAGATCGGGTCGAGCGCCTGGAGTGTGACGACGGCGGTGCCGGCGGTGAGGTATTGGCCGAGGTCGACCTGGCGGATGCCCAGGCGTCCGGCAAACGGCGCTTTGACGATTTTCTCCTCGATCAACGCCTGCTGCGCGGCAACTTGGGCGCGCGCCGATTTTAACGTCGATACATCGGTGTCGATGTTGGCCTGGCTGATGGCCTGCGCCGCGAACTGTTCCTGGTCGCGCTTGTAGGTCTGCTCGGCGAGTTCGGCCGCCGCCTGCAATTGCTGCAGCTTGGCATAGTCGTCGTTAGGTTTGAGCCGCAACAGCACCTTGCCCGCCGCAACATCATTGCCCGAATCAAAGGCAATTTCCTCAACCACGCCCGAAGCCTGCGCCGACAGGTCGGCCCCGCGCACCGCGCGCAGCGTCCCGGTCGATTGCAGGATTGGCTGCCAGTCCGAAGCAGCGGCTTGAATGGTCGATACGGTCTGCGGCGCATGCGCCGCGGCATCCATGAATTTCTTGCCAAACGAGGCGCCGAGACGCTGCCAGCCGAATACCAAGCCCAACACCACGATTACGGCGATCAGCATGATCAGGATCGGCTTGATCATCGCCTTCGGTTTAGCGGTTTCAATGCTCACAGGGGTTCCTTGCGCGAGTCGAGTGTATGGGCAGCGACGTCGGATCGATTCCACCAACCGCCGCCCAGCGCTTGAAATAGAGCCGCCGTATCCGCGTAGCGCTGCGCTTTCGCCTTGACGAGCGCGACGGCGGCCGTTTGGTAGGTTTGCTCTGCGCTCAATACCTGCAGGTAGCTGGCGGCGCCGCTCTTGTATTGCACCTGTACCAGGCTGAGGCTTGCCGCCGCGGTACGCTCCGCGAGCGCCTGGGCTTCAAGGCTCTCCGCGTCGCCTTTCAGCGCGTACAAGGTATCGGATACATTTTGAAAGGCCGTGATGACCGTGGCGCGATAGTTGGCGGCGGCTTGCTGCGCCGCTGCCACGGCGGCACGGCGCTGATGCAACAACTGCCCACCCTTGAATATCGGCTGGGTGGCGGAGGCCGCCAGGCTCCAGACCACCGATGCGGGTGAAAACACATTCGAAAAGCTGGTCGCTTCGCCGCCATAGCTGCCCGACAAGGTGATCTGCGGCAGCATGTTCGCGGTTGCCACGCCGATTTGGGCCGTGGCTGCATGCAGCAGCTCGGAATACTCGCGCACGTCGGGTCGCTGCTCGACGAATCTCGACGGCACGCTCAACGGCAGTTCAACCGGCAAGGAGAGTGTGTCGAGAGTGAATTCAGGGTCCGCGTAGTCCGCCGGCAGCGCGCCGGCGTAGGTGGCCAGCAGATTTCTTTGCTGCGCGAGCAGCGTGCGCAGCGCGGGCAGGGCGGCAAGGGTGCTCTGTAAAACGGCTTGCTGCTGCAGAATATCGGCGCGCGATGCACCGCCGGCGCTGAAGCGGCGTTGCGTGATAGCCAGCTGCTGGCGCTGCGAGTCGGCGATGTCTTGGGTGGCGGCAAGTTGCGCCCGCAACGAGGCTTCAGTGATCGCGGCGGTGACCAAGTTGGCGGTCAGGCTCAAGTATGCGGCTTGCAGAGCATAGCGTTCGTACTCGGCTTGCGCGCCGAGCGCTTCGACCTGGCGCCGGACGCCGCCGAATGGATCCAAGGTGTAGGAGATGTTCAGGGTCGCGTTGTTGAGCGTATAGATGATTGACGGTACCTGCGGCGCACCGAATGCCGCACCCGGAACTTTTTGCCGCTGCACTCCCGCTGCCGCCGACAGGCTGGGATAGTAGCTGCCGCGTTCCTCGGCAAGGGTTTCCTGGGCTTGCCGCAATGCCGCCGTCGCCGCCTCGAGGGTCGGACTATGGCTGAGCGCGCGCTCGATCAAGGCATTGAGGGCCGGGGATTGAAACAGCCGCCACCACTCGCCCTGGATGTCCAGCCCTGCAACGAAGTGCTGCGCCTGGCCGGGCGAGGCGCTTGCGCCGAGCTGCGCGGGAATCTCGCCGGGCGGCGCGAAGCCGGCGGTCTTCGGGGCGTCCGGCGTTTTGAAATCAGGCCCGACGGCGCAGGCGCTGAGAAGACAGGCCAGCGCCGCGCCGCATGCGATGTAGGTCTGACGAATCATTTACGCGGGATCGCGCCGAGCAAAAACATATTGATCACATGCTCAACGTGTGAGGCGCAATCGAACCGCGCCAGCGCGGCCTCGCCGCCGAACAGCAGACTTTCGTGCAGCTCGGCGCAAATCATTTGCAGAAACAAGGTTGCCGCGCGATCCGGATCGGCAAGCGTCAGTGCGCCGCGCGCCACTTGAGCGCGAAGATAATTGGCAACCACATTATCGACGCAGTGTTTATTGTTCTCGCGCATTTTTGCCGCGAGTTCCGGAAATCGGTGGGCTTCGGTTGCGACAATGCGAAACAACGCCGCCGCATCCGGGTCGCGCGCGCGGCTGGTGATGGTGGCTGCGATGGTCGCGAGGGCCGCGCGCGGTTCGAGCCGGTCCAGATCGGCTGTCCCCAGCACCATGGACATCCGATCGACCAGCCTGCTGATCACCGCGCCCAGCAGATCCGCCTTGTTCTTGTAGCGCTCATAGATGGTTCGGGTCGAGACGCCAGCCTCGGCCGCCACCTTATCGATGCTGGCCAGTCCATACCCCTCGCGCAGAAACACACGCGTCGCGGCATCGATGAGAGCCGCCGTACGCGCGACTTCGGTCCCTCGACGAGGCCGGCCCCGCTTTGGCAGCCCGTCTTGCGCATATTGAGCATCAATCATGAACGGAAAATGACATGTGTCGTTTTTAATTGCAAGGCCGATATTTGCGCATTATATATTCACTTGCTAAAATATGTTGTAGTAAATAATTAGATTACAAATGAATAACCCCGCGTCCCAGTTTGACTTGATGGAGGACAATCTCCAGCACTTGAAGCAGCGCATGCCCGACCTGCCGGTTTCGGGAATTCTGCTGTGCCGGCTGTTGCTGCATATCGGCCGCGAGATGGCGGCGAGATTTGAGCAGCAAATCAAGCCATTCGGACTGGCCGAAGCGGAGTTTCGCGTTCTTACGACGCTGTTCTCGCAACCCGACGGCGTCGCACATCCCAGTGACTTGTGCGCACGCGCCTCGCAGAGCCCGGCCAACATGTCGCGCATCAGCGATGCGCTGGTAAGCCGCGGTCTCATTACGCGCGTGGCGAGCGTTCATGACCGCCGGCGCATGGTGTTGCGCATTACGGAACAGGGGGAGGAATTCGTCCGGCAATTGCTGCCGATTTTGCATGTGCCGCTGCGCCGGATGCTGAAGAATTTTCCGGAATCCGAGCAGCGCCAGCTGGCGGCTCAG
The DNA here is from genome assembly GCA_963782865.1 of uncultured Gammaproteobacteria bacterium. GTDB lineage: Bacteria > Pseudomonadota > Gammaproteobacteria > Steroidobacterales > Steroidobacteraceae > Bog-1198. The sequence goes on from CAWALS010000001.1 coordinate 29,244, forward strand.
CTCAAGAGGCTGGGTGCCGAATTGGAGCAACTCAGCACGCCGCGCGTGGCCGAGGCCGCGCAATGAGGAAAGCTCGGGCCGCACTCGCCGTCATCTGTGCTGTGCTCGCGGGTTGCGCTGGATTGCCGCCGAAGCACAAGCCTGTGCAACTGTCCGAAGCGGCGCCGCTCGATGGGGTCGGAATCCCGGGCGGCGCGGGTTGGCCTGCGCAGGATTGGTGGAAGCGCTACCAGGATTCCACGCTCGACCAATTGATTGAACTCGGCGGCGCCAACTCACCGAGCCTGGCGAGTGCGCATGCGCGCTATGACTCCGCGCGCCAATCGGTGCATCTTGCGGCAGCTGAATCCGGCGCCCATCTGCAAGCCAACGCGGATGCGGACCGCCAGCGTCTCAGCGACAACGGGTTGTTTCCGCCGCAACTCTTGGGCTTCACCTGGTACGACCAGTTCGACTTAGGCTTGCAGGCCAGCTACACCTTCGATTGGTGGGGCAAGCAACGCGACGCGGTGGAGGCGGCGATCGACCAAGCGCATGCGGCGCTCGCGGAGCGCAGCGCGGCCGCGTTGCTGCTTGCCAGCTCGATTGCCGATGCCTATTTTGGATGGCAATCCGACCAAAATCGCCTGCTGCTCGCCCGGCAGAAGTCACTGGCCGTCGAGCGGCAGGCCAAGGTGAGCGGCGCGCGCGTGCACGCGGACTTGGACTCGGCGGATGAGCTCAACAATGCCGCTCTCGCCGTGGCGGCGGCGCGCGAGCAGATCGCAATTCTGGAGGGGTCGGCGAAATTGCGCGTGGTGGAGCTGGCGGCGCTGGTCGGACGGCCCGTCAGCGAACTGCCGCCCCTGGCGGCGAAGCCGTTGCCGTCATTCCCCGCCGCTTTGCCGGACGATGTGAAAATCGACTTGATATCGCGGCGCGCCGATATCGCCGCGAGCCGCTGGCGGGTGGAGGCGGCGGAAAGGAGCTTGGCTTCCGCGCGCGCCGATTTCTTTCCGGACGTCAGCGTCAACGCACTGCTCGGTGTTTCCAGTCTTGATGTCGGCAAACTGCTCGAGTACGGCAGCCGCGTGCCGCAGGTCAGCGCGGCGATTCATCTGCCGATCTTCGATGCGGGCAGGCTCAAGGCGCGGTACGGCGGTGCGCAGGCCGCGATCGAATCGGCCGTTTCGAACTATCAGGACGCGGTCATCGGCGCCGCGCGCGACGTGGCGACGCAAGCCACGACCCGCGCGCAGATCGAGGCGCAGCGCGCGCAGCGCGCCCGGCAAGTCGACGCGGCGTTGCGCATGAAGAAGGCCGCCGCTGCCCGTGTGCGTCAGGGCTTGAGCGACTCGCGCAGCGAATTGATGGCGACCGAGACCTGGATCGACCAGCGCGACGGCCTGCTGCAGCTCGATTCCGCGGCGCTCTCGGCGGACATCGCTCTGCAGCGCGCGCTTGGCGGCGGTTACGAGAGTCCGCAAAAGCTGGCGAGTTCCTCTGCAACGACAACGGCACCATGAACGCAAATATAGACGCATCGGCAACGAATCCTCCCAACGGCAAGCGGCGCAGGATTCTGCTGCTCATCGCGACGATATTCATCGTGATCGGGGCGTTGTGGGCCGCGTACTGGGTGTTGGTGCTCGAAAAGCGCGAAAAGACCGACGATGCCTACATCAATGGCAACCGGGTCGTGATTTCGGCGCAGGTCGCCGGCACCGTCGTGGCGGTATTGGCGGACGACACCCAGCTCGTGAACGCCGGACAAGTATTGGTGAAGCTCGATCCCACGATGCGCAAACCGCCTTGAGCCGCGCGGCCAGCGCCTTGGGGCGGCGGTGCGGCAAGTTCGTCAGCAGAAAGCGACGGCGGCTCAATACGACTCGGAAATCGAAACGCGCACGCTGGAACTCTCCCGTGCGCAAATTGACCTGGAAAAGCGCGAACCGCTGCTGGCCGATCAGGCCATCGCCGGCGAAGAAGTGCGGCATGCGCAGGAGAGCGTGCACTTGGCGCGCGCCGCTCTGGCGCAGGCCGAACGCCAGTCGCTGGCCGCGCATGCACTCGTCGATGGCACCTCGGTAGCGGACAATCCGACGGTCCTGCAGGCCAAGGACGCGTATCGCGACGCGTGGATCGCGGCGCGGCGCAATGCGGTGGTTGCACCGGTCACCGGCTATGTTGCGGAACGCAGCGTGCAACTGGGTCAGCACATCCAGGCGGGCGAAGCGCTCATGACGGTGATTCCACTTCATTCACTGTGGGTCGACGCCAATTTCAAGGAAGTGCAGTTGCGCAACTTGCGAATCGGTCAGAAGGCCAAGGTGCGCAGCGATCTCTATGGCGGCTCGTATATTTTTCACGGCCATGTACAAGGCATGTCGGCGGGGACCGGGGCCGCGTTTTCGCTGTTGCCGCCGCAAAATGCCTCGGGCAATTGGATCAAGGTGGTGCAGCGCGTACCGGTGCGAATTCTCATCGACGACAACGACCTGATAAAAGCGCCGCTGCGGGTCGGGCTTTCCGCCACGGTGACGGTGGATACGACCTTCCGCGACGGTCCGGTGCTGGCGACGCAGGCCGCCGATAAGCCGGTGGGGGATACGCAGGTGTATACGCAGGATCTCGAGAAAGCCAACGCCGAAGCGGATGCCGTCGTGCGGCGAAATCTGGGCATCGATCACTAGCTGGGAGCCTGTCTGCATATCCCACGTGGCCGCGACCGCGGCAAATTTCGCTTCAGTCGAGGCGGAGCCGACGCAGTTGGGTTTGTTCCCAATAAGGAGGCGACAACGACGAATGAAGCGAAATTTGCCCGGTCCCGAAGGGTTGGCAGGGTGAGGGGCGTCTGCGGTGTTGCGCGGCTTGTCCGTGGAACTCACCTTAGGCGTAGCCGCGCGCCTTGCATCCGCTCCCTCGCCCTGCCGACGCGGCTCACGTGCGATATGCAGACAGGCTCCTGGGTTGTCCATGGCTGATTTCGCGCAGCCGGCCGTCGTCGGCGAATATCCGCCGTTGCACGGCGGCAAGCTATTCTTTCTGACCGTCGCGATCGCGACCGCCTCGTTCATGGAGATCCTTGACATGACCATCGTCAATGTCTCCGTGCCGTCGATTTCCGGCAGTCTCGGCGTCACGACGTCGGAAGGGACCTGGGCGGTGAGTTCCTACATGCTGGCCGCCGCCATCATGCAGCCGCTCTCCGGCTGGATCGCGCGGCGCTTCGGCGAAGTGCGAACCTTCATAACCTCGATATTATTGTTCATGGTGTTCTCAGCGGTGTGCGGCATGGCCAACAGTCTGCCGATGCTGGTGGGCGCGCGCCTGATCCAAGGATTCGTTTCCGGTCCCATGATGTCGGTCGCACAGGCGATTCTGCTGCGCAACTATCCCATCGATAAGCGCGGTATGGCACTCGGGCTTTGGTCGATGGTCATCATGATCGCGCCGATTTTCGGCCCCATCATCGGCGGTTGGATTACGGATAATTTGTCCTGGCCGTGGTTGTTCTATATCAATCTGCCGGTGGGCGCCTTCTCGGCGATTGCGAGCTGGTCGATTTTGCGCCGCCGCGAGTCGAACATCGTCAAACTGCCCATCGACGTCGTGGGTCTCACGCTGCTCGTAATCGGCGTCGGCAGCCTGCAATACATGCTGGACAACGGCAACGAGAAGGATTGGTTCAATTCGCCGGTGATTCTCGCGGCGGCAGTGACTGCGGTAATTGCGGTCGCTTTTCTGATTCCCTGGGAACTCACCGACAGGCATCCGGTGGTGGATCTGCATTTGTTCGCGAAGCGCAATTTTCGCGTCGGCACCTGCACCCTGGCCATGGCTTTCTTTGCATTCTCGGGCGTCAACATCATTTTTCCCTTGTGGCTGCAAACGACTCTGGGATACACCGCGACCTGGGCCGGGATTGGCGGTTGCGCCCGTGGGGCTGTTGGGCCTGGTCATCGCGCCGATCGTCGGCCGGAATATGATGCGGCTGAATCTGCGGCTGGCCGCCAGCTTCGCGTTTTGCGTTTTTGGGTTCTCCATTTTTTGGACCGCCACGCTGAATGAGAGCGCCAGTTTTTTGCAATTTGCCACGCCGCGATTTCTGCAAGGCTTGGGGATGGCATTTTTCTTCCTGCCGTTGAATCAAATCCTCATGTCGGGCATCACCTCGAACGAGCTGGCGTCGGCTTCCGGGGTCAGCAACTTCGTGCGCACGATGTCCGGCAGTTTCTCGACCGCCGTCACGGTGTGGATCTGGAACCAGCGCAGCGAATACCATCATGCCGTGCTGACGGAGCACATCAACAGTGCCTCCGCAGGCGTGGTCTTCGTACCAAAGCCAGCTTGCTGCGCATCATATCGGCGGCCTCGGTGCGTCCGAGTTCGTGAACCAAGTCATCTCCAGCCAGTCATCGACCTTGGGCGTCAACGATGTATTCAATATGATGGGTTTGATTTTCCTGACGCTGATTCCCTTCATCTGGTTCGCAAAGCCGCCGTTCGGCGCGCGTGCGGCGAATCCGGCGCGCTGAATCGTGTAGGATCTGGCCGTGACCTCGCCTTATATCGTTGCGGTCGGCGGAACGCTGCGTCCGAATTCTTCGACGGAGTGGGCGATGCGCCATGTGCTGAACGCCGCACAACGAATCGGCGCGCGCATCAAACTGATCAGCGGCCCGCTGCTGCAGTTGCCGCTCTACCAACCGGAAAATCTGCAGCGCAGCGAGGGCGCGCGGCTATTGGTGGCGGAGCTTGCGCTTGCGGACGGCATCATCATCGGCTCGCCCGGATACCACGGCAGCATATCGGGCCTGGTCAAGAACGCGCTCGACTACGCGGAGGATCTGCGCACCGATGCGCGCCCCTACTTCAGCGGACGCGCGGTCGGATGCATCGCCACCGCCGGCGGCTGGCCTGGCGCCATCAATACCTTGAGCGCCTTGCGCGATATCGTGCATGCGCTGCGCGGTTGGCCGACGCCGCTTGGCGCCGCAATCAATTCCGCTGAAAGCGTGTTCGACGAGGACGGCAAATGTTTGGTGCCGAGAGTGGGCCAAATACTCGAGCTGATGGCAGAGGAAGTGATGAGCTTCGCGCGACGCTGAGGCGGCGGCGCGTTTACGCGCCAGCGGCCATCAAATGACTGTCATGAATGGCGCCCCCGCACCTAACGACGTACCCAGCTCGACGCAAGTGCTGCCGTGTGCGCTATACGGTCGGTGGATTCGCGCCGTTCAGCGAGAAGCGTTACAATGCGCGGCACGCGAAATGTCAACGGCATCTCACGGAAGCCGCAGCGAATAAGAGCCGATGTTCGTGGCGAACCGTAAGCGCCCGTACGAAGCTGACCGACGCCGGGCAGTTCGACAAAGTGATACAGTGAGCGGCGTCATGCAAGCGCAATGATCATAAGAACACGACGGCGATCAGTACGTGGAAGCATGGCGCAGTTGCGCTTGTATTGGCGGCTACATCACCGGCCGGCAGCTGGAACCCCAGATACAGCAGATGTGTGAATGATGCGGTGCCGATCTGCGCAAAAAGTAGCGCAGGCCCCCGCCAAATACCGTGGGATTGCACCTACGCTGGCGCGTGGGAGCCGCCGCAGATGAGGCATGCACGTTGCCGAAATCTGCGGGCGCAAGGCGCGGCGATTGCACAATGGTTATGTAAATTATGAATCAAGCGGCGTTATGCAAACAGCGATCGGGCTCGGCCGGCCGCTTAGCCAGAGCGTCACACTCTGCGCTTGAACCGCGTCGCAGATTGCAAATGCAGGCGCAGAATCCTACACGCCGTCGGTGTTCCTCCATAGTCTCGCGGCAGGTGAACTGCTAAAAGCCATTCGCTATGACACTCAAATCGGCACCGGACAGCGACAAACTCAGCGGCAGCGCGGCTGAAGCCGCGCAAATGGCCATTGAAGCCGGGCTTATCTATGTATCGGACACAGAGCCCGGCATCCGTCGTCTGCGCGTCGGCAGAGGCTTCCGCTACGTCACTCCGGAAAACCGCCGCTTGGAGGCCGGAACAGATCTGAAACGCATCGCGAGCTTGGCGATTCCGCCGGCGTATCGAGACGTGTGGATCAGCATGAAGCCCCGTGGCCATTTGCAGGCAACCGGCCGAGACGCGCGCGGCCGTAAGCAATACCGATATCACACGGAATGGCGCGAACTTCGCGACAGCGCAAAATTTGAACGCATGGTCGCCTTCGGCGAGCAGTTGTCGAAACTGCGGCGCGTATTGCAGCGCGATATGGCGATTGCCGGGTTTGCCGCGCGAGAAAGTCCTGGCGGTGGTGGTGAGCTTGCTCGATGCAACCCGCATCCGCGTCGGCAACAGCGAATATGCGCGCGACAACAAGAGCTTCGGTCTCACGACGCTTCGCAACCGGCATGTCACTTTCATCCGCGATGGGCGCGCGGTGCTCAATTTCCGCGGCAAGGGCGGAGTGCCGCATGAAATTCTGATCGATGACAGGCGCATCGCGAAAATCGTGCGCCGCTGCCAGGAGATTCCGGGCCAGCATTTGTTCCAATACATCAATGACGAGGGCCAACGCTGTCCCATCGATTCTGGCCAGGTCAACGACTACCTTCGCGAAGCGATGGGCGATGACTTTACCGCCAAGGATTTTCGTACTTGGGGCGCCACGTTGCACGCCATCAGCCTGCTGGCGCGCGCGCCGCTTCCCGAACCTCCGACCGAACACGCCTTCAAAAAGAAGATTGCCGAGGTCGTCAAACAAGTCGCTGCGCAACTGCGCAATACGCCGGCGGTCTGCCGCAAGTCGTATATCAACCCAGCCGTCTTCGATAGCTGGCGATCCGGCAGCATTCACGCGAATATTGACGGGCGGTTGACCGCGGCGTCCGCGCGCAAGGCGGAAACGTTGGTACTCGCGTTCTTGCGCCAGGAAGGCAGCGCCGGCGGCGCGGCGCGCCGTCAACCTGTCCTACATCGAATAAGCCATCAGGACGACAGACCGGCATGAGACAGGAGGGCTATATCCTGCTCATGCTCAAGCACTTGGCCGCCCGCGGTAGTCTATTCTTGTTCGTTCGTACGCATCACCACCTGCAATACTATTTCAATCTGAGCGATACACGGCGCGCGGCCAATCAAACCGGCGTCCGCGCCGTTCCCAGCCCGCCCCGATTGGCCAAGGTGGTGGAGATCCATCCGATTTCCCGGCCGGCTGTTTCGCAGCGCCGATAGGACCGGCCGTCCTCATGGACATGGCCGCTTTCCTCAAGAATGCTGCAAACATTCTGGCGGGGGCATACCTCGTCAAGTCGCTCTGCGCCGATCTCAAGGCCGAGATTCGTCATGACAGCGCAAGCTTGCGAGACAGGACGAGTCGGCTGGTCTACAAATCGCCTTACCGCGCCGCGTGCCTGGCCGCTGCGTCGGCGGCACTGACGGGTTTTCTGCTGGCACGGCGGCGTCAACCTAGGACGAATCCTACAGCGCTTTAGGAACCTCGGCGCTTTTGCTGCCATCGCTTTAACGTAGTCTCCGCAGGAAACTCCAGGGGGCGGCGTTGCATCTGCATCTCGATCTTTCCGGCGGCTTGACGGGCGATACCTTCATCGCGGCCGTGCTCGATGCCTTTCCGCGATTCGAGCAGCGAGTCATCTCGGCCATCGACGCCTTGGACGCCCCCTATCCGGTGGTCTGCTCTCTCGTCGCGCATTCTGCGGAGCAAATGTCGGGACATCGATTCGAGATTGAGCCTTTTGTGAAATATTTCGGACACATACCACTCGCGTTTCCGCAGGAACCGGCGCGCTGGGAATCGGTGCGCGAAAGGCTGATCGCAGCCGAAATTGCGCCGGCCGTTCGCGTGCACGCCACCCAGATCTTTGAATTGCTGGTGAGAGCGGAGGCGGCCGTGCGCAATATCGTGCCGGAGAGAGTTGTCTTCGAGGCCGGGGCCTGGAATTCGATCGCGCAGGTTGTGGGCGCGTCCACCTTGATCGATGCTCTTGATACGGCGCAGTGGTCGGCCTCGGCGCCTTCGACCCGCGGCGCGGTGTCGCTCGCTGGCGCCGCCATTGTCGATTATCTTTGCCCGCCGCGCTCGCGCGGCCGGCCACAGCCTATGCCCCGATCCTTGGCCCGAAGCGGCATCGGTTTCGGTTTGGCCGAGAACGCTTATACGCGTCTGCTGTGCATCGGCGCGGGCGACGCCGAGGTTGTTATGCAGGCCGATGCACCGGTGCCGCGACGCGCTGCCGGCGGGACGGACCGGCAAACCAGCCCCTAAGATGGCGTGCGCGGCCGTGGGCGAGGAGCGGGCGTAGGTCAACGCCGCCGCGTCGCACTCTGCCGCCGCCGCCGATCGCAGTCTTCCCGTTCAGCATAGAGCTTTCTACCAGGCGCGGAGTTCACCTACCGATCGGATGGGATGGCGGTCTCGATTCCAGCATCCGCGGCGCCGAGTAGCTATAATGCTTCGCGATCCACCGATGCCGTGCAGTTCGATCTATGAAGAGAGACGAAATTAGAGAGGCGCTCAGAAAGCAAGCGCTCGACTATCACGAGTTCCCGGTTCCTGGAAAAATATCGGTCGCCGCCACCAAGCAATTGCTGAACCAGAGCGATTTGGCGCTCGCCTATTCACCGGGAGTTGCGGCCGCCTGCGAGGCGATTGTCGAGGACCCGCTGAATGTGTTCCGCTTCACGGCGCGCGGCAATCTGGTCGGCGTGATCAGCAACGGCACCGCCGTGCTGGGGCTCGGCGCCATTGGTCCGCTGGCAGCCAAGCCGGTGATGGAAGGCAAGGCAGTTCTGTTCAAAAAATTCGCGGGCATCGATGTCTTCGATATCGAGATCGAACAGCGCGACCCGCAGCGGTTGATCGAGGTGATTGCGGCGCTGGAGCCCACGTTCGGCGCCATCAACCTGGAGGATATCAAGGCGCCGGAATGTTTCATCGTCGAGCGCGAACTGCGCCGTCGCATGAAGATCCCGGTGTTCCATGACGATCAACATGGGACCGCCATCATCGTGGGCGCGGCATGCATCAATGGACTGCAGGTCGTCGGCAAGCATATTGCGCAGGTGAAAATGGTGGTGAGCGGCGCTGGTGCAGCGGCGCTGGCATGCGTGGACTTGCTGTTGGACTTGGGACTTTCGCGCGAAAACGTCTGGCTGACCGATCTCGCCGGAGTCGTCTATGAGGGACGGCCGGAGCTAATGGATCCGGAGAAAGCGCGCTTCGCGCAAGCCACGTCCGCGCGCACGCTGACCGAGGTCATCGGCGGCGCGGATGTTTTCCTGGGGTTGAGCGCAGGCGGCGTGCTGACGCAGGACATGGTCAAACGCATGGCCGCGAGGCCGCTCATCTTGGCCTTGGCCAATCCGACCCCCGAGATTCTGCCCGAAGAGGTCAGGGCAGTGCGCAATGATGCGGTGATCGCGACCGGGCGCAGCGACTATCCGAATCAGGTCAATAATGTACTGTGCTTTCCGTTCATTTTTCGCGGCGCGCTGGATGTGGGCGCCACGACCATTACGCGGCAAATGGAAATCGCCACGGTGCACGCGATCGCGGAATTGGCGCGGCAGGAACAAAGCGATATCGTCGCCGCCGCCTATGGCGGCATCGAGGATCTGGCGTTCGGTCCGGAATATTTGATCCCGAAACCCTTTGATCCCCGTTTGATCGTCAAAATCGCTCCGGCGGTCGCCAAAGCCGCAATGCAATCCGGCGTGGCGACGCGTCCCATCCTGGATTTGGAGGCTTACGGCCAGCGGCTGCTGCAATTTGTCTATCACAGCGGCACGCTCATGCAGCCGATTTTCGTGGCGGCTCGCAACGTTGCTGCGGAACACAGCCGCGTGGTTTATGCGGAGGGCGAGGATGAGCGCGTACTTCGCGCGGTGCAGATCGTGGTGGATGAAAAGCTGGCTACGCCTATCCTGATCGGTCGACCCGCCGTCATTGAGCGTGCGCTCAAGCGTCATGGCCTGCGGCTTCGCGTCGGCGAAAATGTCACGATCGTCAACCCCGAGCAAGACGAACGGTTTCGCGAATATTGGCAGGCGTACCACAGGCTGACCGAGCGCAGCGGCGTCACCGCGCAGTATGCCCGGCTCGAAATGCGGCGCCGTACGACGCTGATTGGCGCCATGCTCCTTAAAAAGGGCGAAGCGGACGGCATGATCTGCGGAACCATCAGCACCACTGCGCGGCATCTGCACTACATCGATCAAGTGATCGGGCATCGAGCGGGCGCCAGTGTTTACGGTGCGATGACCGGCGTGATTCTGCCGGGCCGGCAGGTCTTTATGGTTGATACCCACGTCAATCTCGATCCGACCGCAGAACAGCTTGCGGAATTGACGCAACTCGCGGTCGAGCAGCTGGCGGCTCTCGGTCTCGTGCCGAAAGTTGCGTTGCTGTCGCACTCCAACTTCGGCTCCAGCAACGCCGCCTCGGCGGTGAAGATGCGCACTGCTTTGGCGCTGCTGCGCGAAAAAATGCCGGAATTGGAGATGGATGGAGAAATGCACGGCGACGCCGCACTCGACGAGGGAGCGCGGCGCGCGATCCTCGAGCGCAGCACCTTGCACGGCACGGCAAATTTGTTGGTGTGTCCCAATTTGGACAGTGCCAGCATCGCTTACAACCTGCTGAAGTCCGCGGCCGGACATAACGTCGCGGTCGGTCCCATTTTGCTCGGCTGCGCTGCCGCCGCACACATCCTTACGCCCGCCGCCACCGTACGCCGCTTGGTGAACATGACCGCGATTACCGTGCTTGGCGCGAATCACGCACCCAGCATCGCGAAAAGCCCATCGTGCTGATCGAGCGGCGAATCGCTGGGCGGCTTCGCAAGACCTCGACGGCCGCTCAACCGCGGCGCGGTCGCTGGCGCACCGCCTCTCATCCTGAGGCCGAACTGCCGCTTTTTTCCGCGGTCTGATGTACTAGGGGCCTGTCTGAGTATTACGCGCGGCTCACGCTGAAGACTCCGACAGGCTGCTAGTGCGGGCAAGCCGGCACGCCATGACTTAGGGTGGAGTTGTTGGATCGATTTTCGGAGGGATACGCCATGCAACGCAGCAAACGAATCTGGACCTCGGCCGCGACGGCCGCGTTTCTCGTCTTTTTAGCACTACCTGCGGTGAGGGCCGCAGACGATAGTACGACCGGTGGTCCGGTGGTTCCCGGAACCTGGGTGCATCACAACGCGCATTTTACTTACTGGGGGGTTACCTCGCTCTACAGCTGCGACGCATTGGAAGACAATATACGGGCACTGCTCGTGCACTTGGGGGCACGCAAGGACGACGTCAAGGTGAACGCCAGAGGGTGTCCGCGCGGACCCAGCATTCCGGGTCACAACGCCATTATCGAGCTGGATTTTTACTCGCTTTCGCCGAGTGCCGATGCGAACGCCGCCAATACCGTGCAGGCTCGCTGGGCGCCGGTGAGCGTGAGTACCACTCACCCGTATTTTATGGGCCCCGGCGATTGCGAGCTCATTGACGAGCTGAAGGACATCCTTACCAAGAATTTCAGTCTGCGCGACTTGAGCTACCGCACCGACTGTGTACCTTACCAAGAATACGTCAACCAGTTTTCCGTGAAAGCCCAGGCGCTGAAGCCGCTAGCTGCGGCCGCGAGGAGCTAGGCGCCGGGGGATAGACGCCGGGGGAATAGGCACGAGCGGCTAGCGCGGGTAGGCGCGGTTCTTCCAGCTGGCGCCTTCGCCTCGCCAATGGTTCACGGCCGAGGCGGCAGTCGCGGCCATGTAGAACAGCGCAATCAAAGGCAGCGCCAGAGCCCACAGCTTGCTGCGCCGATAGCGGGTCAGCGTCGGCATGTAGCTCAGCGCGGCGAGCGCGCAGGCGGCAAGCCCACAGCCGAAACGCCAGCCGCGGTCAACCAATGCCTCCCAGGGCGGCACCAGCCAGATGAGGGTGAGCGCCGCCATGGTCAGGACCAATAGCGCCGTCGAATAGCGCAGCTGGGTAAATGCGGTACGCGAAATCATATGCCAGAGATCGGAAACTTTTGGATAGCGCCGAATCGAGGCGGCGAGTTCGGAGTGGGCGAGATAAATCGGGCCGCCGCGCTTCACGGCCTTCGCCAGGGCCACATCGTCGATGAGGGCACCCTTGATGGCCTCGAACCCGCCGATGCGCGCCAGCGCCTCGCGCCGCACCAGGACACAACCTCCGGCGGCCGCGGCCACCGCTGAGTGCGCGTCGTTGACCTTGGCGAAGGGATACAGCATTTGGAAGAAATAGACGAAAGCTGGGACCAGCATCCGCTCCGCCAGGCTGCTGCAATTGAGCCTGACCATTTCGCTGACCAAGTCAAGCTGCGCGCCTTGCAGCTTCGCGACCAGGGACTGAAGATGCATAGGCTGGTGCACGATATCGGCATCCGTCAGCAGCACTAGAGCTGAGCGGCTGGCGCCAATGCCTTCATTCAAGGCCCAAAGTTTTCCCGACCAACCCGCGGGTTTCGAGACCAAGCGGATGATCTGAAGCTTTGCGGCGGATCCGGCACGCTCCACCGTGCCGTCGGTGGAATTGTCGTCGATCAAAATGACGCGAAAGTCACCGCCATATTCCTGCGCCAGCAGCGAGTCGATTGCCGCTTGAATCGTCTCGGCTTCGTCGCGGGCAGGAACGATGATATCGACGTCGGGAAAGTCTTGCGGCGTTGCCGGCGACAACTGCGGGCGCGAGCGCCAAAATGCGCCGTGGGCGAAGAAGAGATAAATCCACGCGCACAACGACAATAGCGCGACCATGACCGGCTCGCCTTGAATTAGATCGGTTGTTGCAGCGATTTCGCCAAGGGAGTAAACAGCTTCGGTCCGGAGGCGGTCATGTACCAGCAATCCTCCAGCCGAATGCCGAATTCGCCGGGTATGTAGATTCCCGGTTCGTCTGAAAAGCACATGCCCGTCTGCAGCGGCGTGATGTCGCCATGCACGAGATAGGGCGGTTCATGGCCGTCGAGACCGATGCCATGGCCGGTGCGGTGCGACAGGCCGGGCAAATGATATCCAGGACCCCAGCCTTGGCTTTCATAGTACTTGCGCACCGCGTCGTCGATGGACCCGACAGGGACGTTGATCTTGGCCGTCTGCAATGCAATTTCCTGGCCGCGCTTGACGGTATCCCACACTTTGCGCTGCCGCGCACTCGACTGACCAAACACCCAGGAGCGCGAGATGTCGGATTCGTAGCCATGCACCGCGCAACCGCAGTCCATGAGAATGACCGAGCCCGCCCGTACTTTTTGCGGTTTGACCGAGCCGTGAGGATAGGCGGAGGCCTCATTGAGCAGCACCAGCGAGAATTGCGGCGAGCCTCCCAGCGAAATCGTCGCATGATCCATGAGTGCGCCGATGTCGGGCCCGCTCATGCCCAAGGCGACCTGCGCATGCACCTGACGGAGGGCCTCGATGGTCACATCGTTTGCCAGCTGCATCAAAGCCAATTCGGCCGGAGACTTGATCAGCCGGCATGCTCGCACGATCGGGTCAGCGGGGATGATTTCGTATGCGCTGGAGGCCTGGCGGATGCCGGCGACGATGAAGAAACGCATCGTCGACTCGGCGGCCAGCACCCCCGAATTGATGCCGCGATCTTTGAGCCCCTGCACGACTTTTTCAAACGGGTTCTCGTGTTCGTCCCACGGCCTGACATCGCCGCCCACTTGCAATGTCTCGCGTACCGATGGTTCTTCGAAGGCGGGCGTCACGACGAGCACCTCTCCGGCAGCCGGAATAACGGCTAAGGTCGTGCGTTCCGATCGGTGCCAGTGGATCCCGGTGAAGTATTCGAGACTCGATCCGGGCTCGACCAATAGCGCCGCGACTTTGCGTTGCGACATCAATGACTGCGCCTTTTCGATCCGTGCATGGCGCTCTTCCACGGAAATCGGCTTGGCATCGCCGGTCAGAGACTTGAGCGCAGGTGCGGCCGAATCGCGGGCAAACCCAGAACCGGAGGCCAGCAGAGGCGAGGTGGCGGCAGCTTGCAAAAAGACTCGTCGCGATAGCATGGGTTTCCTTAGGTGAACGGCAGTGCGCAAGGATACTGCAATTTGCTGGCGAAATTCCGACAGCGAGTCGCCTTGGCGTCCTACTGCCGGCAAACCTGCGCTTCGTATGATCCTAGGGCTTCGGTCAGACGCGTCGGCCGTTCGCCGGCAAAATCCGCAGGAGACGAGGCCATGGGCATCAACAAAGATCAGGTGGAAGGACGGGTGAAGGAAGCGGCTGGGAAAGCTCAGGAAGTCGCCGGTAAAACGCTGGGCAGCACCGCGCAGCAGGTCAAGGGTGCAGTTAACAAGGCGGCAGGGGCGGCGCAGGCAAAATACGGCGACGTCAAGAACGACCTGGACAAGAAGTCGAAACCCGGACGCTAGTGAAAAAATCCATGCGCTGCCCGCCGGGCAGCGCATGGCCCTTGCGGCGTGCTTAGTTGGGTGCTATCTCTGAATACTTCATTTCGTCGCGGCTTCCAAATGTCGACCAGTCGCAACGCAAGGTGTAGCCATCGCGGGCGTAGGCTTCCGACCATCCCTGCACGCCGCCCGCCGACTGACCCCTGCGTATGCCGCGCGGCCCGGGACCGCCATGGCGCGCAAAAAAATCCTTCAGCCTTTCGTCGTGGTCGGAGGAGGCATCTTCCATGGATTGAACACTATGCGTGCTTGGGTTTCCGGGCAAGTTGAGCCGTGCCATGGTCCGCGGTCAGAATTGTCCTGCATTCGATTCCGCGCGCCGGCCTATGCTCGAGGTCGCGCCTCGCGCAAGCTGTGATGGGCGAAATGACTTAAGGAGGATCGTATGCACGCTTCACTCGCTTTTGTGAATGGTGCGGGGAATTCCGCCAAGGATCTTCGCCTGCTCAACACGCTGTTATGCACCGCGGCCTCCGAGCCGCCGCGGCCGCGGGACAAATCGTTGGATACCGGCAAATCCAAGGACGAGCGCCAGGCGGAAGAGGAGAGCAAAGAAAAACCGATCTCGAGGCCGGGCGGCTTCAGGAATGATCCGAATGATCCGACCAATCCCAACGAGGTGCGCGAGAGAACCATGAAAAAAATAAAGCGGTGAAGAAACGCCGGACAAAGACCCCCTCGATCGAGGACTACGCATTGATAGGCGATTGCCATACGGCGGCCTTGGTCGGCAGCAATGGCTCGATCGATTGGCTTTGCTTCCCTCGATTCGACTCCGGCGCGTGCTTCGCGGCCCTGTTGGGAGGAACCGAGCATGGACGCTGGTTGCTTGCGCCGTCGGCGGAAATCAAGAGTACGCGGCGCCGCTACCTGGATGACTCCCTGGTCCTCGAGACCGAATTTCGCACGGCCCGCGGCCGGGTTCGCGTGATCGATTTCATGCCGGTTTCAGACGAACGCTGGGACGTGGTGCGCATTGCCGAGGGAGTGAGCGGCACGGTGACGATGCGCCTGGAATTGATCGTGCGCTTCGATTACGGCTCCATCGTGCCATGGGTGCGCCGCGTAAACGATCTCTTGCTTCTCACCGCGGGGCCGGACACGCTTGAATTGGCCGCTTCGGTCAGGGTTGAGGGCCGGAATATGAAAACCGTGGCGCACTTCTCCCTGCGCCCAGGGCAGCGCGAGTCTTTCGTGCTCAATTACCGGCCGTCGCACTTTCCGACGCGGCCGAGCATCGATCCCTCGAAAGCATTGAAGCGCACGGCGTCATACTGGCATCGCTGGTCGGCGCGCTGCCGTTACCGCGGCCGCTGGCGCGCAGCCGTGGCGCGTTCCTTGATTACCTTGAAGGCGCTGACCTACAAGCCAACCGGCGGCTTGGTCGCGGCGGCGACGACGTCCTTGCCGGAGCGGCTGCACGGCGTGCGCAATTGGGATTACCGCTATTGTTGGCTGCGCGACGCGACCTTCACGTTGAATGCCTTGCTGCTCGCCGGCTATGACGAGGAGGCCGCCGCATGGCGCGAGTGGCTGCTGCGCGCGGTCGCCGGCTCGCCGAACGACTTGCAGATCCTTTATGGCGTGACCGGCGTGCGGCGGCTCGATGAGATTGAATTGCCCTGGCTGCCCGGCTACAAGAAATCGAGTCCGGTGCGGATAGGCAACGCCGCTGCAACGCAGTTTCAACTCGATGTCTATGGCGAGGTCATGGATTCGCTGCATCTTGCGCGAGCGGCGGACATGGAACCGCATCCCGAAGCCTGGAACGTGCAGATGGCGCTGCTCGAGTTCCTCGAATCTCATTGGGAGGATCCCGACGAAGGCCTGTGGGAGATTCGCGGGCCGCGCAGACATTTCACCCACTCCAAGATCATGGCCTGGGTGGCGTTCGACCGGGCCATCAAAGATGCGGAGAAGGAGGGCCTGGAGGCGCCGCTGGATCGCTGGCGCCGGCTGCGCGATCGCATTCATAAGCAGGTTTGCAAGCAGGGGTTCAACCGCGCCAGCAACAGCTTCGTGCAGTCGTACGAGTCCAAATTCTTGGATGCGAGCCTGCTCTTGATCCCTCAAGTGGGCTTTCTTCCGGCAGATGACCCGCGAGTACTTGGGACGATCGCAGCCATTGAGAAGCATTTGCTGGTCAATGGTTTGCTGCTGCGCTACTCGACTGCGACGCGCATCGACGCCCTGCCGGCCGGTGAGGGCGCATTCCTGGCGTGTTCCTTTTGGCTGGCGGATTGTTACGTGCTCACCGGACGCCGCGACGAGGCCGAGGCGCTTTTTGAGCGCCTGCTCGCACTCGGCAACGACGTGGGCTTGTTCGCCGAGGAATATGACCCGCGCGCCAAGCGCATGCTTGGAAACTTTCCTCAGGCGCTGACGCACATGTCGCTGGTCAACACGGCGAGATTGCTTTCTATTCCTGAGAAAACGGCGCGGCGCGCCAGCGCCCGCGGCGAACGGCCTGCCGCCCATGCCTGATATTCAAGGCAATTGTGGGAAATTGCCGTCATGGGGTCCCTTTCGCGACCTACAGATATGCCGCGGCGCATCGCGCAGCATGACGCTCGAGAACCAGCAAAGCCGACAGGCTCCATAAAACCAGGAGGAAAGATGAAGAAGCAGGTTATTTTATGCGGCATGATCGCGCTCGGCGTGGCATGTGCACCGATGGCGATGGCCGATGAGCCCACGGATACCGGATCGCATCATTTCATCAAGGATTCAGCCATCACCACCAAGGTGAAGGCGAAATTGGCGGCGAAGCATTTGTCGACCTTGACGCGCATCAAGGTGGATACCGATGCGAACGGCGTGGTCTGGTTGAGCGGCCGAGCGCCTACCAAGGACGCAAGCGACTTGGCGGCGATGATCGCCAAGAATACGGAGGGCGTGAACTCGGTTCACAACGACATTACCGTCGAACCTTGATCGATAACAATTGATTGGCCATTCGCATTGCGGGCGCGCTTCGAGATCGAAGCGCCCGCCTTGTTTGTTCGTCGGGCCCGCAGCTATCCGCTCGGAATCGCCTCGCTAACTCGAAATTTCGCCGGCTAACCGATCCGCCAATAACGCGATACAGGCACTGAGCGCCGCGGCCACTTCCGCGAAGCTTCGCGGCTGCTGCGGGCTGACGAAGGTATCGCGGCCCAGCGATTCTTT
Organism: uncultured Gammaproteobacteria bacterium; assembly: GCA_963782865.1. GTDB lineage: Bacteria > Pseudomonadota > Gammaproteobacteria > Steroidobacterales > Steroidobacteraceae > Bog-1198. The sequence continues at coordinate 46,843 of CAWALS010000001.1, forward strand.
GCCGGAGCGGGCGTCGGTGACCCGCCAATGCGTCTCGATGCTCAAGTTGTCGCCCAGGCGTGCCGTCACCTGGTCTATCTCGACCGCGATCCTGATGAGCGGTATCCCGGCCTTGTCGCTGCTCCGAGGCAACACCACCACATCGGCGCGGCGCCGCTCGATGTCCTGGCTCAGTGCGGCGGCGATCATGTCCACCAAGGGCGCCGCCCAGCGTTCGTGATCCATGACCGAGACGCCGGAGACGCCGCCTGCGGTCGCGATGACCATCTCGCCGCGATCGAGCAACGACGGAATCGCGACCCGCAAGGTGACCTGCCGATCGAACTGCGATCGAGAGGCGACAGCGGCGGCGGGCAGGGGATCAATCACGTAGAAGTGATCCGGCTGGCGCGTCACGCAACCGGCAAGCAGAAGTGCCAAGAGAGCCAAGCCAAGGGATTTCATGGTGAACCTGGCGGTTTGCCGCGTAGCAAGGATTCGGGATGGCGTTCGAGATAGTCGACCAGGGCACTGATCGATTTTGCAGCGCGCGATACCTGCAGCAAGGTCGAGCCCAAATCGTTCTCGAGCGGCGCATCCTGGCCGAGCAGGTCCTTCGCGTTCTTCAGCGCCGCCTGGGCTTCGGCCAATGTGGTCTGCATCTGCGGTGCCAGATTGCTGTCGACGTTGTGCAGTAGTTGATCTGCGCTCTTGAGCGTCTGATCGAGCGAGTTCATGGCGCTGAGCAGGCGTGCCGATAACTGATCGAACGGCACCTTGCTGAGCTTTTTCGCTATCACGCCGACGGAGTCTTGAATGTCGTCAAGGCTGCCGGAAATGGTCGGAAAAATCGCGGGCTGCTCATTCCAAACCACTCTTTGTTTGGGAATATCGCGATGCATTTCCAGCGACACAAATTTCTGACCGGTCAGGAGATTGCCGGTTTTCAATTCCGCGCGCAGACCGTGCGCGACCAAGCTGTCGATCAGCTCGCGGGTCTTTAATTCAGAAGGCGGATGCGAGGGTGCGGCGCGGTGCGCCCGTCCGCGCAGTCTTTGCGGGTACAATTCCACCACGACGGGAAACGCCAGCAGTTTCGTGCGATCGTCGAACTCTACGTCGAGGCTCTTCACTTCGCCCACCGTTATGCCCTGCAGATCGACCGGCGCGCCGGCGGACAAGCCGCGCAGTGAGCCGCCGAAATACATGACGAAGTCGCTGATTTCGGTCTCGGACGGGCGCATCGCGCGGTCCTGATCGTTGAAAAGCGTGAAGGCCGTGTCCGCCGCGACCCGCGGAGTCGGCGCGCCCGGCGGCGTGCCAAACGCGACGCCGCCTTCGAGAATCGATGTGAGGGATTCGGTGCGCAGTTTCACCCCGTCCGCATTCACGGACATGTCGATGCCGCTCGCCTGCCAGAATCGCGTATCGCTGGTGACATAGACGTCAAAGGGCGCGTTGATGAATACCTTGATGGTCACGCCGGTGCCGCCTGGGTCCAGGTTGTAGCCCACGACCTGGCCCGCGGTGATGTGGCGGTAGAAAACCGAAGATCCGATGTCCAAAGATCCCAAGTCATCCGCGTGCAGCACGAATTCGCGGCCCGGCAGGTCCGCCGTCACGATGGGCGGGACTTCCAGACCGACGAAGTGGTCGCGCTTCACGGTCGATTGACCCACGTCCACGCTGATGTAGGCGCCCGACACCAGCGTCGCCAACCCCGATACGCCGGCGCCGGAGATCCGGGGCCGCACCACCCAAAAGCGCGTATCTTCGAGCAAATAGCTCTTGGCATGTTGATGGATGTCGGCTGTTACGATCACTTCCTTGCGATCATCGCCGACACGAATGTCGCGAACCTCGCCGATATCGACATCCTTGTAGCGCACCTTGGTCTTGTTCGCCTCCAATCCTTCGGCATTTTCAAAGCGAATCTCGATCGAGGTGCCTTGCGCGAGTTTTTCCCGAATCACCACGAAGCCGCCGGCCAGAACGACCACCGCCGGCAGAATCCACACCAACGGCAAGCGGCCCCAGATGGATCGCGCCGGCACCGCCGCGGGCAGCTCATCAAGATTCGCATGGGGTGCTTCGCTCAAGGCGGCGCCTCCTCCCACAGCAATCGCTCATCGAACGTGCGGGCCGCGAACGTGGTTAGGACCACGACGGCGGCGAATGCCAAGGCGCCCCAGCCGACCGAGACGAATGCAAGAGATCTGATTTGCACCAGCGCAACCAGCAGCGAGATGGCGTACACATCGAGCATCGACCAGCGTCCTATGAATTCGACCAGGCGGAACAATTCGCTTCGCTGCGTTCGATAGCGCGGCGAGCGGCGCCAGGCTGAAAAGAGTACCACGCTGAGAGAAAGGATCTTCAACAGCGGCACCACGATGCTGGCGACGAATACCAGAACCGCGATGGGCCAGGATCCGGAGTGCAGCAATACCAGCACTCCGCTCATGATCGTGTCCTGCTCGTCCTCAAAAATCGTTCGGGTGTGCATCACCGGCAGCAGGTTGGCGGGTATGTACAAAATCGCGGCGCATAGCAGCAGTGCCGCGGTCAACGCCAGGCTGTGCGGTTTACGTTGATAGAGATGCGCATAGCAGCGCGGACAGCGCGGATACGCCACTTGCAGCGCACGCACCGTGGCGCGGCACTGCAGGCAGACCAACAGCCCCAAGCTCCGTCCGGTCAGGGCCGCTCTCACGTGCGGTTCCTGTCGACCCAGTGCCAGAACTGTCCCGGCGTCGTGCGGCTGGTCAAGGCCGCGAGCGTAAACATGAGAAATACACATGACCATAGCGCGACACCCGGGATGACGCGTGCGTACGCTGAGAGGCGCACCAATGCCACCAAGACGCCCAGCATGAATACTTCGATGAACGTCCACGGACGCACCTGCGACAGCAGCCGAAATACCGTACTCTGGCCGGGCGCCTCGCGTGCGTGGCGCAACGGAAAGAGCAGATACAGCAGGCTGCCAATCTGCACTAACGGTCCGGCCACCGTGGTCAGGAACACCAACGCTGCGAGGAAAGCATTGCCTTGCTGATAGAAAGCGAAGGCGGCCCCGACCAGCGTGGTGGCGCGCGTCGCACCGTTGGCCTGGATCTCCACCAGGGGATAGGCGTTGCTCAGGAAAAACAGCACCAGGGCGCAGACGGCGAGCGCGATCGCCGTGTCGATGTTGCCATTCTGCGGACGTTGCAGCGGTGCGCGGCAACGGACGCAGCGGGTGCCTTCGGATGCCGGAGCCATACCGGCCCGGTGTGCCAAGTCACACGACGGACAAACGATAATCGACGACATTCAATGTTCTCGGATGGACTTCCGAGTATCTTGCCTCACGGCCGCCAAGGCGTCGCGTAATTCATCGATCCTATACGGTTTAGGGATAATTCTGAGTTGCTGAGATCCGGCCTTGCGGCGCGCCGCCTCCGCGAAGCCGCTCGTCAGTAGCACGGGCAGATTCGGCCGGCGCCGGCGGATTTCTTGCGCCAGCTCAACGCCATTCATGCGTCCGGGCATCATCACATCAGAGAAGACTATGTCCACCGTGCGGCGATCGGCGAGGGCGCCCAGCGCGGCCTCGGCGCTCGCGACGCGAGTGGCGTCGTAGCCGAGTTGGTGGATCATTTCGACGGTTAGCGCGGCAACCTCGTCATCGTCCTCGACCACCAACACCTGTCCAGCATTGCCCGCAACGTCATCGGCGGCGTGCGGCATCAAATCAGCGGTATACGCCGGGCTCTTCAGCGTGCGCGGCAGGTACAAACTCACCAGGGTTCCTCGCCCCGGCGTGCTCGCGATCCTGACGGCCCCACCGGATGCCATTGCAAAGCCATGCGCTTGCGCAAGGCCCAAGCCCGAGCCGCTGCCGACTTCCTTGGTCGTGAAGAAGGGCTCAAAAGCGTGGCCGAGGCTGGCCGCGGACATGCCTACGCCGGAATCCGCGATATCGAGGCGCACGAAATCCCCCGCGAGCTCGTGCTCGGCGAGCGCCGGCATGTTTCTCGCGCCGATTTCAATCGTTCCGCCGCTTGGCATGGCATCGCGCGCATTCAAGGCGAGATTGAGAATGACCAGCTCGAGTTCGCCCGGATCGACCTCCACACACCACAAGCACTGCGCAAAAGAGGTTTGAATTTGAATGTCGCCGCGCAGGCTTCGATTCAGCAATTCCTGCATGCCCCCGGCCAGCCGCTCGAGATTGACCGCCTCCGGCTTCAGCGCTTGACGCCTGGAAAACGCCAGCAGCTGGCGGCACAGGCTGGCGCCGCGGTCAACCGCCTGTCTCATGGCCGTGAAGATCTGTTCGCGACGCGCCGGGTCGGCTTGCCGCCCGAGCACTTGCAAGCCGCCGGAAAGGACCTGCAGTAGATTGTTGAAATCGTGGGCGACACCGCCCGTAAGCTGGCCAAGCGCTTCGATCTTCTGCGTCTGACGCAAGCGTTCTTCCACCGCTCGCCGCCGGGTGGCGTCGGAAATCACGCCTACGATGCGGGTCGGCACGTTCTGCACATAAAATGTTCGCCCGCGCAAGTGCACCCATCGAATTTCGCCGCCGCCGCCGCTGCGGGTCCGCGCCTCGACGTCGATGTCGCCGCTGAGTTCTGCCTGGGAAAACGCCTGCCGAACCTCCGCCCGGTCCTCATCGACGATGTGTTCGAGGGTCATGTCGAGATCCCAGAAAGGCTGGATCTCGGAATATCCGAAGATCTGATCATGCCGGGGCGTGCGATGCACGGTGCCGGTCGAAAGGTAAAGCTCCCAACTACCCATGCCGGCCGACTCCAATGCGGCTTGCAAGAGCTGTGCGGTGTTGATCGCCCCGGATTCCATGAGGCACTCTAGCCGACCGGCAGTTGCGCTTGATGTCGCCTGCCGGCTACGCCTCTTGTCAGAATCCGCCGATGCAATCTATCGAATTTGCACCCTGGACTATTCAGCAGCCTCGCATTAGCCGGCCGCAGCGTGGCTTTGTCGTAGTGCTGTCCGCGTTCCGCGATCTCTCGATAGGCATCGATGGCGAAGCGTTCCGCAAGGAGATTTCGCGACAGCGGCCGCAGGCGCGTCTATTAGGCATTTGCCCGACAGAGCGGCCCGGATATTCAGCACCTCGTGCAGCGCTTCAGCGAGCGGATACACCTCAATGCGGTTTGGCGCCGGTCTCCATGAGAAGCCGGGTGAAAAGATACAACCGCGGGACCACGCTGTTGAGGTCGATCCATTCATGGTCGGTATGGAAATCCCCACCCACGTAGCCCAAGCCGTCGAGCGCCGGCGTGCCCACCGACATGGCGAGTGCGGACTCCGATGCGCCGCCGTTGCCTGACGATTCGAGCGTCTTGCCGATGTCCGCGTAAATGGCGCGCGCGCGGGCTGCCAGCGCATCGATCTGTGCATTCTCGGTCAAGGGAGGAAAGGCGGGGTCGTGCGCAAGGGTTACGGTGGTGTCCGGAACTTGCGTGCTATGCGTTCCTGCCTCGACTCTTGCCAGGATCGCGTCGAACTCTTCCGGCTTGCGGTAGCGGACATTGAGCGTCGCTTCGGCCTGGTCTGGAATGATGTTGGCGCGTTCCCCGGCCCGCAAAACGGTGAGATTGACCGTAATGCCGCTGCCGGTGGTCGGAAAGACGCCTTGCAGGGCGCTCAGTTGATGCAGCAGTTCGACCGCCGCATTGCGGCCGTCCTGCGGTGCCATGCCCGCATGCGCGGCGCGGCCTTTGACTTGAATGCGGATGCCGGCGGCACCCTTGCGCCAGACTGTCAGCGCATCGGGCGGATCGCCCGGTTCCATGTTGAATTCCACGTCGTGTTCGCGGGCCAGGCGTTTGATCAAGTTCGTCGAGCCGGGCGAACCACGTTCTTCGCTGTCATCCAGCAAGAACGTAATCGTGGCGAAGTTCTTGAATCCCATGTCGTGCAGAATCTTCAGCGCCGTAAAGGCATTCACCACGCCCGCCTTTTCATCGCCCACACCCGGGCCGTGCGCGCGCTCCCGGTCCATGCTGAAGGGCCGCGCAGCGGCGGTGCCCGGGCCGAATACCGTGTCAATGTGAGCGATGATGAGAATCTTGCCCTTGCCGGTGCCATGGAAGACCGCAACCAAGTTGTCGGGCAATCCAGGAGCTTCGGCAGGTTCGGTTCGAACTTCGGCGCCCAACTTCGTCAATCGTGCCCGCAGCACGGCCTCGACCTTGGCGCCTCCCTCCACATCGCCGGTTCCTGAATCAATATTGACGATCTCCTTCAGCAGTTCCAGTGCGCCGGCGCGGTTGCCTGCCGCGGCCTGAAACACCTTGTCATTGCGGGGCGAGGCGGCCTCGGCATTGGTCAGGAGCATCGCGATCAGGACAGCGGCTACGATGGCCGGCAGGACTCTTATTGAACTCATGGCCTTCTCCGATTGTTGCCTTGGAGCGAAATTAACACGTGCCAGGCCCGCCATCCTGGCAATTTTGACGCTGAGCGGTGTTTTCCTGTTTACAATCCGCAGCAATCTCAAAACTACCTTCTATAGGAACCTCCCATGGCGCTGACCATCAGCGGACTGTCGAAGACTTATCCAAACGGCGTATGCGCGCTGAAAAATCTCTCGCTCATCGTGGGCAACAACATGTTCGGCCTGCTCGGGCCGAACGGCGCGGGCAAGAGTTCGTTGATGCGCACCATTGCCACGCTGCAAGATCCGGATTCCGGCAGCATCGAACTGGACGGGCTCAATGTGCTCACGCAGAAGAACGAGGTCCGCAAGATCCTCGGCTACCTGCCGCAGGAGTTCGGCGTGTACCCGAAAATGTCGGCCTCCGAAATGCTGCAACACCTGGCGATCTTGAAGGGCGTGCGCAGCGCCGGCGAGCGCAAGGACATGGTCGAGGCCCTGCTGCACCAAACCAACCTTTGGGACGTGCGGAAAAAAGCGCTTTCCACCTATTCCGGCGGCATGAAGCAACGCTTCGGCATTGCTCAGGCACTCATCGCCAATCCCAAGCTGATCATCGTGGACGAGCCGACCGCCGGCCTCGATCCGGCCGAGCGCAATCGCTTTCTCAACTTGCTGTCCTCGATTGGGCGCGATGTCACGGTCATTCTCTCGACGCATATCGTCGATGACGTGCGCGAGCTCTGCCCGCGCATGGCCATCATTGCTTCCGGACAAGTGCTGCTGGAGGGATCGCCGGCTGAGGCGCTGGCGGCGCTCGATGGTCAGATCTGGTCGCGCGTGGTGGCAACGGATGAGGAATTGCGCGCTCTCGAAGCACATTTGAATATAGTCAGCACCCATCTGCTCGGCGGCCAGCATGAAATCCGCGTGTTTTCCCCGAGCTCTCCCGGCGCCGAATTCCGCGCGGCGTCAACGGACCTCGAAGACGTTTACTTCTTGAATCTGTCGCGCCACGTGAAGCATTGAAGCGGCATCGCCAGGGAAACATCATGGGCATGTTTTGGGAGTTCTTCACGTTCGAGTTGCGCTTCCGGGCGAAGAGTCCTTCGACCTACATCTACTTCCTGTTGTGGCTGGCATTCTCGTTCCTGTGCGTGGCATCGGAGAACTTCGGGCCGGTGGCCAACGGCAACGGCAAGGTGCTGCTGAATGGTCCGTATGGGATCACTTTCAACGATCAGGTGGCCTGCCTGTTCGGCATCATCGTCATCGCCGCGATTTTCGGCACCTCGATCCTGCGGGATTTTCAACGCGATACCTATCAAATCATCTTCACCAAGCCGGTCTCGAAATTCGCCTACCTTGGCGGGCGCTGGGCCGGATCCTTTGCCACCTGCGTGCTGGTCTTCAGCGGACTGCTGCTCGGGGCGTATCTGGGCACCTTTGCGCCTTGGGCGGATCATGCCCGGATCGGTCCGAACCACTTGCGCTGGTATCTCGAGCCGTTTTTTTCCATCGTCGTGATTCAGATATTTTTCACCGGCGCGCTGTTCTTTGCGGTGGCGGCGCTGACGCGCAAGATATTCATCGTCTACCTGCAAGGCGTGGCGCTGTTCATGGTCTATCTGGTCGGCGTTACGGCATTTTCGGCGACCCGTTCCCTGGAGCATTTTTGGTCCGGCATTCTCGATCCGGTGGGATTGCTGCTGACCAATGCCGTGGCGCGCTATTGGAGCGTCATCGAGAAGAACAGCCAGCTGCTTCCCTGGGATTTTTCCGGATACTCGCCCGGCGTATTTCTAATCAACCGGCTGCTGTGGATCGGTGTCGGCGTGGCGGCGCTGCTCGCCGCCTGGGCGCTATTTCCCATGTCGGTCGAGGTGCTGACGGCGCGCTCGCAGGGAAAGCGCGCGGCGCGCGCACGCCAGGATGAGGAGGTGAGCCTCGAGCGAAGGCGTTCTTTCGTGGCCGTGCAGCTGCCCAAAGTCCGTCAGATATTTGGTCCAAGCACTGCCTTTCGACAATATCTCGCGCTCAGCGGCTTGAGAATCCGCCTGATCCTGAAAGAAGTGCCTTTCTGGGCGATCGTGGGCTTGCTGATCGTGTTGGCCATCAACAATGGCCACTTTGCGGGACGGGTCGGCGGCGTCGATGTTTGGCCGGTGACCTACCTGATGGTCCAGGCGGTCGAGGGATCGGCGACGCTGTTCTTCCTCATCGTTGCGGGTCTCTACAGCGCCGAGCTCCTATGGCGCGAGCGCGACACGCATTTCGACGGGATTCACGATGCACTGCCGATCGGCGAGTCGAGCGACTGGCTGTCGAAACTGACGGCCATTGCCTTCGTGGAATGCATTCTGCTCGCCGCTACGATGCTGATCGGCATGTTGATGCAGACGCTGGCCGGCTACTACCGCTTCGAAGTCTGGCAGTACGTCCAAGAATTGTTCTTCATCACCTTCCCTCTGATCATGGGCTTCGCCATGCTGGCCATGTTCGTGCAGACCATGGTGTCGAACAAATTCATCGGCCACGGCATCGTCATCGGCGTATTCGTCCTGCAGACCGTGCTGTCCAGCTGGGGCTGGGAGAACACGCTGCTGATTCCCGGCAACGTGCCGACGTATATCTATTCCGACATGAATGGCTACGGGCATTTTGTCCCGTCGATCGTCTGGGCAATCACTTATTGGTGCGCGATATTCGCGTTCCTGGGGCTCATCTCCATGGCTTACGCGCGGCGCGGGGCGGAGGACTCGCTGCGGGCGCGCAGCCGGTTGGCGCGGGCACGCCTGCCCGCCTTATCCGCGGCCATGGCGGCCTGCGCGCTGCTGGCCGTCGGGGCCGGTGCTTGGTACTACTACAACGCGCACGTGCTCAATGAATACACCACGGCGGCGGACCGTCGCCAGCAGCTGGCCGACTATGAAAAGCAGTTCAAAAAATACGAGAATCTGGATCAGCCCAAGCTCACGGCAGTCGATGCGACGATCGATATTTATCCGGCGCAAAGATCGTTCAGCGGCACCGGCCGCTTTACCTTGCAGAACAAGAGCGACCATCCGATCTCTGAAATTCACCTTACCGACCAGCATGAGAGCGTCGCGCAGGTGCGCTTCGACCGACCGTTTCACCTGCTCAGCGCTTCGCCGCGAAATCTTTACAGCATTTATGCGCTCGAACGGCCGCTCGCGATCGGCGAGGTCGTGACGCTGACATTCTCGGTGTCGCACATCTCGAAAGGTTTTCGCGACGGCAACGAGCTGGCGGAGTTTGCCTACAACGGCAGTTTCTTCGGCGAGTCCTTCTTCCCCACCGTTGGCTACGACCCGACCATCGAAATCGATGACCCGCGAAGGCGGCGCGAAGAGCATTTGGGTGCGCTGGAGGATATGCCGCTACGAGGCGATCCGCGCGCCTCGCGAATCAATTTGTTCACCGCCAATTCGGATTGGATCACCTACCACACGGTGGTGAGCACGTCCGGCGATCAAATGGCGATCGCACCGGGCTATTTGGCGCGCTCCTGGGAGAAGGACGGGCGCCGCTACTACGAGTACAGCATGGGTTCGACCCATATATTGGATTTCTTCGCCTACATGTCGGCCCGCTACGCCGTGCGCAAGGAAGAATACGCCGGAGCGAGCGGTCCGATCAGCCTGGAGGTCTATTACGATCCCGCGCATACGTTCAATATCGATGAAATGCTGGCAGGATCCCGCGCCGGTCTTGACTACTACGAGAAACATTTCAGCCCGTATCAGTTCAAGCAATACCGGGTCTTGGAATTTCCGCGCTACCGGACCTTCGCCCAGTCGTTCCCCAACACCGTGCCTTACTCGGAATCGATCGGCTTCATCAGCCGCGTGCGCAAGCCGACGGATGTCGATCTAACGCTGTTCGTCACGGCGCACGAACTGGCACACCAGTGGTGGGGTCATCAGCTGATCGGGGGCAGGGTTCAAGGCTCGAACATGATGGCCGAGACCCTGGCGCAGTATTCGGCGTACATGGTGATGCAGCACCGCTATGGCAAAGATTACATGCATCGCGTCATGCGTCACTACCTGGACCGATATCTTCGCGGCCGGGCCGGCGAAGTGCGCGGCGAGCGGCCGCTGGCTTTGGTGCAGCGCGAGTCCTATGTGTGGTACGAGAAGGGCGGCCAGATCATGTATACCCTGGCCGACTATGTCGGCGAGGACAAGATCAACCTCGCGCTGCGTAACTTCCTCATGCAGTATCGCTACGCCAATGCGCACAACCAGACCGATGCGGTCCAGCAAGCAACCGGCACGGCGGCGGAAAATCAGCCCTACCCGGATACCCGGCTGCTTATCGCGGCGCTGCGCGAGCAGACGCCGCCGCAGCTGCAGTATCTCATCGACGATGGATTCAACCGCATAGTGCTCTACGACAATAAGGCGATATCCGCCACCTCGAAGAGGACCGCCGACGGCAAATATGAGGTGACGCTGAATGTGGAGGCGCGCAAAGTGATGGCCGACGCGAACGGCGTGGAGACGCCGATGCCTTTGGCCGATTTCATCGATATCGGCGTGTTCAGCGGCAAGCAGGACGAGGAGAAGCCGCTCTACATGAAGCGCGAAAAAATCACCCGCGAGCATGAGAGCTTTACCATCGTGGTCGATCAGCGGCCCACCCGCGCCGGTATTGACCCTTACAACAAGCTCATCGACCGGATTGCCGATGACAACATGATCGACATCGCCGAAATGTGAGGCTTTGCCTTTAAACCTTTAGGGCGGTGGGGCCCTCTAATCCGGCATGATTCACACGCTGCAGCGAGTTTTAGCCATGGAGTTCAGCAGTGAGCCGTTGGATACGATCGCGGCGGCCGCTGCCGGCGATATGGCCGCGTTCGAGCGTCTATATCGGCAATTCTCGCCGCGTGTCTACGGATTATGTCTGCGTCTCACGGGACAGCGCGAGGCTGCGGAGGATTGCACCCAAGAATCCTTTGTGGCTGCCTGGCGAGCCTTGGGCCGCTTCGAACGCCGCAGCCGCTTCTCCACCTGGCTGCACAAAATTGCCGTCAATTGCGTACTGTCGCGGCGCAAGGGGCTGCGGCTTGAATATGAGGTCGCGGAACCCTCGCAGGGCCTGCCCGATCGGGCTGACCCCGCAAGCGGCGCACCGCCGCTCGATATTGAACGCGCCATCGCCGGGTTGCCCGACGGCGCACGGCATGTACTCGTGCTGGTCGGCATTTACGGATTTAGCCATGCGGAAGCGGCCAGCGCGCTCGGCGTCGCGGAAGGCACTTGCAAGGCTCAGCTGCACCGTGCGCGTCAGCTACTGAGTTCCACTCTAGGAGTAGAGCAATCATGAACGACGCCTCACAAGAAAAGCTTGACAGGCTGATCGCGGGTTTGCCCAGAGACATCGTGCCGCCCGGCAATTTGTGGCCGGGCATCGCCGCACGGCTGTCCGGCAGAACGCGGCGCGCGCCGCAGATGGCGCTGGCGGCGGCGATTGCGATGGCGGCCGCAGGTCTCGCCAGCTTCTTTACCTGGGCAGTGCTCGAGAGCCGAACGGTACCGCGGGTGATTCAGTCCGTGGCCGCGGCCAACTCATTTGAGGAGCCGCGCGATCCAAAATACGTGCAGGCGCGCGCTGCGGTGGAAAAGACCTTCCGCGAACGGCTCGCGTTGCTCGAGCCTGCGACTCGCGCAAAAATCGAATCCAGTTTGGCAGTCATTCAAAAGGCGCACGAAGACATCCGCAAGGCGCTGGCCGCCGATCCGCAAAGCCCGGTGCTCGAACAACTCTGGGAAAGCACCTGGCACGATGAGTTTGACCTCTACGACCGCGTCGTTCAGGCCACCCAACCCCCTACGACAAGGATTTGACCATGGTACCCGTGCAATTCGCAAACCTCTTCAAGAACCCCGTCCGCCTGTGCGGGCTCGCGCTGCTGGCTTCTCCGTGGTCGCTTGCTAATGCAGCGACTGCCGTTGATGAGCACCGTGCGGCGAACCCCCAAGGCGAGGTGGAGATCGACAATGTCGCCGGCTTGATCGATGTGCAGGGATGGGACAAATCCGAGGTCGCCGTCACCGGCACGATCGGCAAGGACGTGGAACGCGTTGATGTCACGGGCGACAGCAACCGCACCTCCATTCGCGTGGTGCTGCCGAGGGGCCTGCATTGGGGCATGCATGACGGCGATGCGCACTTGGTGATCCACGTGCCCACGAACAGTTCGGTATCGGCCTCCATGGTGAGTTCCGACCTGAAGGTTTCCGCGGTGCGCGGCGCACTGGAGCTGCGGTCGGTCAGCGGTAACATCAGCGGCGACGGCGGCGGGGACCTGCGCGCCAATGATGTGAGCGGCGACATTCGTTTTACCGCGATGGCGGCCAAGCGGATCGAGGTGAAGGCCATCAGCGGCGATATCGTGCTGACCGGCGGAAATACCGATATCGAGGCCACCACGGTCAGCGGCGATGTACGATTGACCCTGGGAAGCGTGTCCCGCGCTCGATTCAAGAGCGTGTCCGGCGGCATTTCCGCGACGCTGGCGACAACCGCCGATGCGCAAATCGACGGCGAGTCGGTGAGCGGCGATATCAAGTTGGATTTCGCCGGCGAGCCCGCGGCGGATTTCGATGTACAAACCCTGAGCGGCGATATCGACAATTGCTTCGGCCCAAAGCCGGTCGAACCGCGGCATGGACCCGGCAAGCGCCTGACGTTCAAGACGGGCGACACGTCCGCTCGCGTTCATCTGACGAGCAATAGCGGCGAAGTGCGGTTGTGCGCGAAGCGATGAAGCCGCGCGGCGCGGATCGAGTGGACGGCTAATCTCCCATCGCGGGGTCAGTCTAAGCCTACGCGGCCTGCTGGCGGATGCCGGTACCTAAGGAATTGAGCGTTCGATAGGCTGAACGCTTCTTTTCCCGAACTTAGGCGTACCGAAGGAGTGCCCATGAACACCGCAGCTGTTGCATCTCAGCCGATTTCTCTCCCGCCGCTTCCTTTCGATCAAGGTGCACTCGCGCCGGTCATTTCGGCAAATACGCTGAACTTCCATTACGGCAAGCATCACAAGAGCTACGTGGAGACGCTGAACAAATTGATCGCGGGCACGGAATTCGCCGATATGCCGCTGGAGAAAATCATCAGTGCCGCATCGGGCCAAGCGGATCAGACCGCCATTTTCAACAATGCCGCGCAGGCGTGGAATCACAGCTTCTACTGGAAGAGCCTCAGGCCGAAAGGCGGCGGAGAACCGCCGGCCTCGCTCAAAGGCTTGATGGAGACGTCGTTCGGCGGCGTGGAGCAATGCAAGAAGGAATTGACCAAGGCCGCCGTCGGCCAGTTCGGCAGCGGCTGGGCGTGGCTGGTGCAAGACGGCGCAAAGCTCAAAATTCTCAGGACCCCCAACGCTAGAACGCCTTTGACCGAGGGTCCAAAGCCGCTGCTCACCATCGATGTCTGGGAGCATGCGTACTATTTGGACTACCAGAACCGGCGCGTGGACTACGTGAACGCCCTGATTGAGAAGCTTGCGAACTGGGGATTCGCCGCCGAAAATCTCGAGTAGGAGCCTGTCTGACTATTCATCGCGAGCCGCGTTGGCGGCGCGAGGCAGCGGATGCAACGCGCGCCGTCAGCGCGACGCGGTTTCCGCGGCGGTCTCATCGCCGCTGCGCCAACCGCCGCCAAGCGCCTTGACGAGGAGTACGCTCGCACTCATGCGCCTCAGCTGAATGGACACGTTCGCAAGCTGGGCCTGCAGCGAGGTGTTCTCCGCGGTCGCGACTTCGAGATAGGTCACCAAACCCGCCTTGTAGCGATATTGAGCTTGCTCGAGCGCTGTCGCGGTGGCCTTGACGGCCGCTGCCTCGCTGACGCTTTCCTGCCGCAATTCTCGGAGCGCGGCAAGATTGTCCTCGACCTCTCGATAGGCGGTCAGCACGGTGTTCCTGTAGTCCGCCACCTGTTCGTCGTAGACCGCCTGCGCCTGTGCGGATTGGGCTCGATGCCGGCCGGCGTCGAATACCGTCAATACGCCCGCCGCCGGCCCCAGCGACCACAATCGGCTGGGCGCGCTGAGCCAGTTCGACGTGCGAGTGCTGTCGAAGCCCGCGGCCGCGCCTAAGCTGAAAACCGGAAAATAAGCGGCGCGCGCGACACCGATTTGCGCGTTGGCAGCCGCAGTGCGGCGCTCCGCAGCCGCGACATCGGGGCGGCGCTCCAACAGGGAGGAGGGCAAACCGGGATCGATGGGCGGCGGAACGGCGGAAATTGCCAAGGGGTTCGCATCCAGGTGAAACGCCGAAGGATTTTTGCCCAGCAACACCGCAATCGCGTGCTCGGTCTGGGCGCGTTGCAAGCGAATATCGGCGGCCTGCGTGCGTGCCGTTTCCAGCTGTGCTTGTGCCTGCGCGACGTCGGTCAGCGCCGCAGCGCCGCCGTTGTACAAATTCTGAGTGAGTTCCAGCGCCCTCGTGTAGTCCTCAACCGTCTGGTCAAGCAGTTGCCGCTGAGTGTCGGCTGAGCGCAGCGTGAAATAATCGCCGGCCAGTTCAGCATGAATCGCCAGATTGAGGGTTGCCAGATCCGCCGCGCTCGCTTGCTGGCTCGCCCGCGCCGCGGCGACCGCATTGCGCACCCGGCCCCAGACATCGATCTCATAGGACAGGTCCGCCTCCAGATCGAAATTGTTGCCGACCGGTTCCGCGCCGGGCGGGAAGCTTGGAGAATTGACTGAAGAGCGCGATCTCGTCGCCGACGATCCAATGGTAAGGGTTGGCAACAGATCCGCACGCGCGACGCGCGTTGCCGCGCGCGCCTGCAACAATCTCGCATAGGCCGCTTTGAGATCCTGATTGGCGTCGGCCACCTGCGCCTCTAAACCGCCGAGCGCAGGATCTTGAAAAATCTCCCACCATGCACCGCGCGGCCGCGCATCCGCAGGTTCCGCCGGCTTCCAGTCGCCTTCTTTGTAGACGGCGGCCGGCGCGGCGCTCTCGGGAGTTTTATACGCCGGCGCGAATGAACAGGCGCTCAATCCCAGCAGCGTGCCGATCCAGGCAACGCCGGAATTCTGAGACCGGCTCCTGACGGTCATCCGGTCTTTCCGTTGGCTGCCGGGCCGGCGTCAGGCACGGCGATGCGCACCTGAACGCCATCGGCGATGGAATCCGGGGGATTGAGCACGACGATTTCGTGCGGTGCAAGGCCCGAGAGCACCTCGATGGAAGTGCCGAAGTCGCGGCCCTGCACAATGCTCTTGAGCTTGACGCGCTGTTGGCTGTCCAAGGTGGCAACCTGCAGCCCGGCGGAACGGAACAACACCGTATTGGCGGGCAGGCGCAGGGTTTCGGCGCTGGCAGGCAGCTTGAAATGCACTTCGGCATAGGCGCCGGGGAAGATTTCACCCCTGGCGTTATCCATATCGAGTTCAACTTGCAAGGTGCGCAGTGTCGGGTCCAGGGAATTCGAGGTTCGCACGATCTTGGCCGAAAAAGTGCGGTTAGGGTGCTCCGCAAAACGCAGGGCGGCTTCGAGTCCGGGCTGGGTGGCCGCGGCGAAAGGCTCCGGTACCCGTACAAAAATGCGCAGCGTATGCGTATCCGCAATGCGAAACAGTTCCGTTCCGCTGCTTTGCCCGGCGTTGATCAACGCGCCGATGTCGGTATTGCGGGCGGTAATGACGCCGGTGAAGGGAGCGACCACGCGCTTGAAGGATTCCAAATCGCGCAGCCGCGCCACGTTGGCCGCGGCTGAAGCGGCGGCCGCCGTCTTCGCCGCCGCATCGCCCGCTTTTTCGTCCGCGTCCTGCTTGGATACCGATTGCGTGGCAAGCAGTCCTTGCCAGCGCGCGTTGGTGCTCTTGGACAGATTTTCGTTCGCGCGGGCGGTCGCCAGATCGGCTTGCGCCTGGGTCAGCTGCTGGTCGATTTCCGGGGTCTCGATCTGCGCGAGCAACTGTCCCTTCGTGACGCGCGTGCCGATGTCGGTATACCAGGTTTTGAGATAGCCGTTGGTGCGCGCGTAGATCGGTGCCTCGATAAATGCCTGCACGGCGCCGGGCAGCACCAATTCCTCGCCCGCCGCGCTGAGTTCGGCGGTGGTGGTCGTCACGGTCGGAATCGCTGCATCGATATTTTGCTTTACGAGTTCGGAACGCGCGAGCACCCGGCTGACCTCGCCCCAAACGCCGAGCGCGATCGCGACAATCAGAGCAATCCACGCGTAGCGGCGGATTTTCGTATCAGACATGGGCAGCCTCCGCGGGTTCAAGCGGCTGCAGCGAGCTTCGCCCGTGAATAATCGAAAATACGGTCGGCACGAAAAACAGCGTGGCGACGGTGGCAAAGATCAGGCCGCCGATGACGGCGCGTCCCAAGGGGGCATTCTGCTCCCCGCCATCTCCCAACCCCAATGCCATCGGGATCATGCCGATGATCATGGCCAGCGCGGTCATCAGCACGGGGCGCAGACGCGTGAAGCCGGCCTGAAGCGCGGCCTCCATGGCGGTATCGCCGGCGTTCATGCGTTCGCGCGCAAAACTGATCACCAATACGCTGTTGGCAGTCGCCACGCCCATGCACATGATGGCGCCGGTGAGAGCGGGAACGCTCACAGTCGTGTGAGTAAGGAACAGCATCCAGACGATGCCCGCGAGCGCAGCGGGCAGGGCGGTGATGATGATGAAGGGGTCGAGCAGGGACTGAAAATTGACGACGATCAACATGTAGACCAGAACGATGGCGCCAATCAAGCCGATCAGCAGCCCATTGAACGACGCCTTCATGGTTTGGACCTGGCCGCGCACGACAATCGTCGAGCCCTTCGGCAAATCCTTTTTTGCGCCGGCAATAATTTTGTCGATTTGTGCGGACACATAACCCAGGTCGGTGCCGTCCACCGAGCCGAAAATGTCGAGTACTGGGGTCGCATTGTAGTGGCTCACCACCGCGGGGGCGACGCTGCGATAAATGTTGGCAACATTCGAAAGCAGCTGCGATCCGTTGCCCGCCGCGCCGCGCAACGGGGTATTGCCGAGATCATTGAGGCTTTCGAGGCGGTATTGCGGAGTTTGGGTCGCAACATTGTATTGAGTTCCGGATTGCGGGTCGATCCAGAAACTGGGCGAGGTCTGGAAGCTGCCCGACAGCGACACCAGCATGTCGCCGGCCACGCTCTGCTCGGTCAGGCCCACCAGCTGAGCCTTGGTCCGGTCGACATCCACGCTGAACTGCGGATAATCGCTTGATTGTTGAATGTGCAGATCCACCGCGCCCGCGACGCTGTGCAGTTTCTGCAATAGCACATTGGCGAATTCGTGATTGGCTTGAACCTTTTCGCCGACGATCTGGATGTCGATCGGGGCGGGGAGTCCGAAATTCAAAATTTGCCCGATCATGTCCGCCGGCAGAAAGCTAAATTGCGTCGACGGATAGATCGCGTTCAATTTTTTTCGCAAGGCGCGGACGTATTGCACCGTGGGCTTGTGATCCTCGGTGAGGTTGACATAGACGTCCGCATCCCCGGGGCCCACCGGCGCCGAAGTGCTATAGGACAGATTGATTCCGCTGTAGGGCAGACCCAGGTTGTCGACGATGCTGCTGATTTGCTTGGCCGGAATGATCTCCCGGATCGTCGTCTCGACGCGATCGGCGAGCGCCGCAGTCTCCTCGATGCGTGTCCCGGTTCGCGCCCGAAAATGCAGCTTGATTTGGCCGCCGTCGACGGTCGGGAAGAAGTCCTGCCCCAATCCCGGCAACGGTCCGAGAGGAAAAGCCAGGATCGCGGTGGCAATCATGGCGCCCAGGAAAATAGCGGCAAAGCGCGGCCCGCTTTCGAGCGCCGAGCCGAGCAGGGAGTGGTAGTGCTCGCGGAAGCGTTGGAAGCCGCGTTCGAAGCGCATTTGCAAGCGGCCCAAGAATCCCGGCTGCTGGCGCTTGGCATCGTGCTTCTTGAGCCAAAATTTCGCCAGCGTCGGCACCAAGGTTCGCGATAGCAAATAAGAGGCCAGCATCGCGAACACGACCGCTTCCGCCAAGGGTATGAACAGAAATTTGGCGATCCCGGCCAGCAAAAACATCGGCACGAATACGATGCAGATGGAAAGGGTGGAAACGAGGGCCGGCAAGGCGATTTGATGCGCGCCGTCGAGAATGGCGGCTTCGACTTCCTTGCCCTGTTCAAGATGGTAATTGATGTTTTCGATGGTCACGGTCGCATCGTCGACCAGAATACCCACCGCCAGCGCCAAACCGCCCAAGGTCATGATGTTGATGGTTTCGCCCAGCGCCGACAGACAGCAGACGGAGGCAAGAATCGACAGCGGAATCGAAATCGTAATGATCACGGTGCTGCGCCAGCTGCCGAGAAACAGCAGGATCAACAATCCGGTCAGCGCGCCGGCAATCACCGCCTCGCGTATGACGCCGGAAATGGCGGCGCGCACGAACACCGATTGGTCGCTGAGCGTCTCGATTCTCAGGTCCGGCGGCATGACCGCGCGGATCTGCGGCAGCTTCTCATTGATGTGATTGATGATGTCGATGGTCGAAGCCTTGCCGGTCTTCAACACAGTTTCCAACAGTGCCCGCCTGCCCCCTAAGCGTACGATGTTGGTCTGCGGCGAATAGCCATCCCGCACATGCGCGACGTCCCGCACATAGATCACGGTGCCGTTGTCGGCGCGAATCGGCAGGTTGTTCAAGTCCGCGATCGCCAGCGGGCTCGAATTCACCTTGATGAAATATTCCAGAGCGCCGATTTTCTCCGTGCCCGCCGGCAGGATCAAATTTTGCGCGGCGATCGCCGCGACCACATCGCTGCCTGACAATCCATGCGCGCGCAGCGCTTGCGGGTCAAGATCGACCTCCACTTGGCGCTGCTTGCCGCCGTAAGGCCAGGGCATCGACGCGCCTTGGACGGTTGAGAGCTGGGTGCGCAAGATGGTATTGGCCAGATCGAACAGACGCGCTTCGCTCAAAGTAGGACTGCTGAGCGCCAGCTGCAAAATCGGCACGCTGGAGGCGTTGTACGACAAGATGAACGGCGAGGTCGTGCCGGGCGGCGAGAAGGCAATTTGCGATTGCGAGACCGCCGTAATCTGCGCCACCGAAAGATCTTGATCCACGCCCGGCTGGAAGAAGTATTTTACGATCGAGGTGCCGACCACCGATTGCGACTCGGTGTGTTCGACGTCATTCACCACCGTCTGCGCGGTGCGCTCCGAAAACAAGACAATCCGGTTCGCGATCTCCTCGGGCAGGATGCCGTTGTAGCGCCAGATGACCGCGGCAATGGGAATCTTGATGTTGGGGAAAATATCCGTCGCGGTGTTCAAGATGGCGTAGCCGCCGAGCAGCACGATCAGCACCGCCAGCATGATGAAGGTGTAGGGCCGCTGTAACGCTACTCTAACGATCCACACGTTTCACCCCGACGCGAACCAGACCGATTATTCGCTGCGCGGGTCGGCGCGGAATAGTACGGCGATAGACCTTGAGCGCTAACGGAACAAGCGCGAGCAAACGCTGTGCTGCCTATGATTGGATAGGGGCATATGCCCGCAAAGGCCGACGAATGTAAGTGATATATCTCGGCGAGTCAATTGACTATTGAGCATCGATTCAACGCAATGGCAGGGAATTTAATTCATCGTTCCCTGCAATATTAAGGAGCACGGCGCGAAGCTCCGCCGCATGCCGTTTACCAAAGATTTTCTCGAAACGCCCCTCGGCGCTGCGCCACAGCCGGCGCGCCCGGCGCAGAGTTGCTTTGCCTTTCGTGGTCAGGGCCACGTGGCGCTTGCGCCGATCCGTCATGGCCAGCTTGAGACTCAGCAAATCATCGCGCTCTAGGGGCCGCAAATTATGCCCAAGCGTCGAACGGTCCATGACCATGGCGCTCGCCAGCTCGCACATCGTGACCGGACCGTCGCTACTGCCGCGCTCGACTTCCGCCAAAATGGAGAATTGCGTGGATTTGATGCCCACGGGTGCGAGCGCGGCGTCATAGAACTGCGAGATGCGCCGCGACGCCTTGCGCAGACTGCCGCAGGTGCAGGCACCATGAGGCAGGGGCGCGGATTCACCTCGGGGCATATGCCCGTAGGATAGACCTTTAGGGGTAGCGGCGAAATGAATCCTTCGGATCAGGCAGCCCGCTGCAAAGCGGTGCTGCCGCTACGCGGTCCGCGATCGAGAATTTCCTGAGAAACATCCCAGAGGCGCCGCGCCAGCACGGCATTCTGCAACAGCGCGCTGCCTTGGGAAATCCTGCAATTCGACCAGAATTCGCCGGTGACGCCCGCGGCTTGCGGGCTGGCCGCCAGCAGCGCCTGAGTCGCAGCCGCCTGCGCCGGCGTTTTCGCGAACAGCCGCCTGAAAAACCCTTTGCGCATGGGAGTGCGCGCGGCGCCTGGGTCGGCCGTGTTGGCGGCGATGCCGCGTGCCGCCAAACGGCGCGACAACTCCGCGGCGTACAGGGCGTTTGCCAATTTTGACTGCCCATAAAACATCGACGGGTCGTAGAATTGATGGCCATCGAGATTGTCGAACATGATGCCTTCGGCGGGCGCTTGGTCGATGCTCTCGGCGCTGCTGACCATCACGATGCGTGCGCTGGCATCGCGCAATATATCCGCGATGCCGTTCACCAGCATGAAATGCCCAATGTGATTGGTGAGAAACTGCCTCTCGATGCCATAGCGAGTTTCCAGGGACGGCAGGTAGGCGGCGGCGGCATTGGCGACGACGGCATCGAGCGGCACCGCAAGCCCGCGGATGGTGTCGAGGGCCGCGGCGATCGAATCGAAAGTCGACAGATCGCAACCCACCGGAACGCAGACGGGACTCGCCTGTGCGCATGCCCGCGCTGCCGCTTCGAATGACCGCGCCAAGCCAATCACCGCTGCACCGTTGGCGGCGAGCGCATTCAGCGTTTCAAAGCCCAGTCCGGAATTGCATCCCGTGACGAGGATGTGCTTGCCGGTCAGGTCAATTCCCGCCAATACTTGATCCGCAGTGGAGCGTCGGCTGAATGAAATCGATTTCATCATGGAACAAACCCCTTGAGCTGGCGCTGCTGAACCGACGGCGGGCACGCCATCCGAACCGCAGCCGTCATACTCTTCACAAAGTCTTCCTGTGTCTTGCATGCCTGTTTGAGGCCGCGCGCGGTGGCATGCAACGCACGCGCAAAGTCGGCAATGTTCAAACCGGCGGCCGCGCAGCGCTCGGCCACGGCTGTCCCGCCGAGGGCATTTGCCAAGGCTTGCTCAAATTGCCATTCGTATTGCGCCAGGGTCGCCCCCGCCAATGCGGTACTCGCGCACATGAGATCAGCGGCATCCGCGCCCAAGGAACCGACGAAGCGCCCGGACCATTCCTTGCAGGCTGCGATCAAGCGGGTCTCCAAGCTATCTTCCGCGCGGGACAAGGCAGCGATGGCGCAGGTCAATTGATCGCTCAATGAATGTTCCAAGGCGCGCCGAAACAATTCTTCTTTGTTCGCGAATGATAAGTAGAGCCCCTGACGGGACACGCCGGCCGCGCGGGCCACATCATCCATCGAGGTCTTGCGGTAGCCGTATCGAGCGAAGACGCCGACGGCCGCATCCAGCACCGCACAAAGGCGCGGTTCCTGATCGGCAGGGCGGGACTGCATTATGTTCACTGGATTAGTTTAGACAAAACAGGTCTATATTGTCTAGTCCGTCAATTGTGCCGAACCGAGGTGAGCGTACGAAGAGCTTATAACTCAAAGGGATGCGGAATATTACTCGTGAAACTCCTCACACGCAATTGGCTCAAGCTGTGCGATACACCGACAATCCGCCCCCACGTTGGCATAATGCGCACCGATGCATCCGGTCCCGCAGCTCGCCGTCCCCACCATTGCTATTAGCGGGACCGCACAGCGATTCCCGGTTCGCCGTATCTACTGCGTCGGCCGAAACTACGCCGATCACGTGCGCGAAATGGGCAACGATCCGCGCGAGGATCTGCCATTTTTTTTCAGTAAGCCGGCCGATGCGGTGGTCGGCAGCGCGCGTGTGCTGCCGTTTCCTCCGCGCACCGCGCAGCTGCATCACGAAGTGGAATTGGTGGTGGCGCTGCATCGGTGCGGCGTCAATATCGACATCACCGATGCCGCGTCGATGATTTTTGGCTACGCCGTGGGAATCGACCTCACGCGGCGCGATCTGCAGGCCGAGGCAAAGAAAAGCGGCCGCCCTTGGGACATGGCCAAAGGCTTTGATCATTCCGCGCCTATCGGACCCTTGACGCCGGGAATTCCCCCCGCGTCGGGCTCGATCTGTTTGAGCATCGACGGCGAGCTGCGCCAGAGCGGCGATCTTGAGGACATGATCTGGAGCGTCGCGGAAATCATCGCGGCGCTTTCCACGTATGTTGAGCTCGCACCCGGCGATCTGATTTTTACCGGCACTCCCGCAGGTGTCGGCCCGATCAAGCGCGGTGAGTCGGTGCGCGGGATGATTGCGGGAATCGACCCTATTGAAATAACTTTTAAAGAGTGAACTTCCATGCCCATGCTCCGCATTCTTTGTCTGCTGCTTTGCCTGCCCGTTGCCAGCTGGGCCGCCGAGGATTATCAACATCGCGTCGATCAGGTGTTGTTGCAAACGCCGCTGATCGACGGGCATAACGATTTGCCGTGGGAAATCCGCGAGCGCTTCAAGAGCGATGTGGCCGCGGTCAATCTGGCCGCCGACACCCGGCACTTAGCTGTGCAGGAGGGCCAGGCTGCCCTGATGACGGATATCCCGCGACTGCGTGCCGGGCATGTCGGCGCGCAGTTCTGGTCGGTGTGGATTCCGGTGAGTACGCAGGGCTTCGAAGCGGTGCAAATGACCCTGGAACAAATCGATCTGGTGAAACGCATGTCCGCGCAATATCCGGCCGATTTTGCCATGGCCTACAGCGCCGCGGATATCCGGCGCATCCACAAGAGCCGCAAAATCGCTTCGCTGATCGGCATCGAAGGCGGCCATCAGATCAATAATTCTTTGGCGGTGTTGCGCCAGATGTACGACGCCGGCGCGCGCTATATGACGCTGACGCACTCGAGCAATACGCCCTGGGCCGACTCGGCCACCGATAAACCCGAGCATCACGGTCTCACGCCGTTCGGCGTCGAGGTGGTGCGGGAAATGAACCGCATCGGAATGCTGGTGGACTTGAGCCATGTTTCGCCGGACACCATGAGAGCGGCGCTCGGCGCGAGTCAAGCTCCCGTCATTTTTTCCCATTCCTCCGCGCGGGCGCTGGTTGATCATCCGCGCAATGTTCCCGACGATGTGCTGCGCGCCGTGGCGGCAAACGGCGGGGTTGTGATGGTCAATTTCGCTCCGCCCTATGTATCGACGGCGCGCAATCAGTGGGAGGCCGACCACGCCGCGGAGCGAACTCGCTTCGACAGCCCGCCCTTCGCCGGCCTATATATCGGCCAGCCGGAGCGGGCAAAGGCGGCGCTGACGCAGTGGGAGACGCAGCATCCCATGCCGGTCACGACGCTCGCGCAAGTCGCCGATCACATCGAACACATTCGGCAAGTGGCCGGCGTCGATCACGTCGGCATCGGCTCGGACTTCGACGGCATTCCCGACGCACCGGTCGGGCTCGAGGGCGTGGATCGCTACCCTGCGCTGCTCGAGGAGTTGATGCGCAGAGGCTGGAGCGATGCGGACATCGCCAAACTGGCGGGCGAAAACTTGTTGCGCGTCTTGGGCGCCGCTGAACAGGTGAGTCTGCGGCTGCGAGGCGCCTCGAAATTGCATTGATTTGGGCGAGGCTCGGCGTGAGCGCGTGATATATCAATTGGCGCGCCTCCCCGGCGATCGCCTTTGCATGCGAATTTCGGCGGCTCTGCTCGACGCCAACCCGCCATATGGAAAACGCCTCAGAGATCCGCGTGGTATTCCCGCTACGGATCAAAAGCATTTGCTGGCGCGCTATTGACATTACGATATCAACTAGTCGAATAATGCGTGCGGCGATGCGACTTCGAAATAACTTAGCGCACCGAAATGAGGCGGGGACTGGCATCTGAAAAGGCTGTAGCGATGGGATTGCACGCTTAAAGCCTCGTGACGGCGGCAACGCCGCGATCACGAACGGATGGGGTGGTTTCTAATGGATAAACGGTCTACTAACCGTTTCAGGGGGATCAAAATATGACGACAAGAACAGTGGCACTGTTGCTTTCAAGCGCAGTGTTCGTGGCACTCTCAGTTGCTGCTTTTGCGGAACCCACGCCCGCCCCAGCCCCGGCCCCTGCCGCCGCGGCCCCGGCATCAGCGCCGAGCGGCGACAATTCGATCGCCGAAATCGTCGTCACGGCGGAAAAGCGCAATGAAAGCTTGGAAACGGTACCGGTCGCCATTTCGGCCTACACCTCCAAAACGCGCGACCTGATCGGTATCGATACGATTCAGGACATGACGAATTTCACCCCGGGACTGGCCTATTCGACCTCGTTGGACCGTGCCTTCATCCGCGGCGTCGGCCGGGAAACCAACAATCTTTCGACCAATCCCGGTGTCGCTACCTATGCCGACGGCGTCTACAACTCCAGCGTTGTGGCGGCTTCGGGCGATGAGTTGTTCGAGGACCGAATCGAAGTGCTGCGCGGACCGCAAGGCACCTTGTACGGCCGCAACGCCATCGCCGGCACGATCAATTCCATCTCGAAACGCCCGACGCAGGATTGGACCGCCGAAGTGCGCCTCAAGTACGGCAACTATCAAACTCGCGACGTCGAGGGCATGGTTTCCGGTCCGATCAGCGACACGATGCGCTTCAAGTTCGGCGGCTACCGCAACTATCAGGGCGACGGCTACTACCGAAATCTGTTGAACGGCCAGAGCGAGAGCAGCAACCTCGGCAAAGGTAATTTCTTTTATTGGGAAGGACAGTTCGAGTGGGACATCACTCCCGATGTCGAATTTTGGACAAAAGTTTTCCAGTTGGGATACAACGATTCCTATCGCGTGCCTACGAATACGATCGGTTCTTATGATTACGCGCCCTATCCGGCATCGTCTTTATCGCCCGGCGCCGCCTTCGGTGCCGCCGGCCTCGTGGGAATCCAGAGTCCGCTTCCCTTGCCCTCCGGGTTCCTGCCGAATGTACCTGCCTGCGCCACCAATCCGGCCAACAACAATATCTTCACGTACTGCAACGACGACGGCAATACCGCGAAGCTGAGCAGGACCTATTCGGTCACGCCGCAACTGACTTGGCATACGCCCTGGGCGGCCGACTTCAAGTACCTGGGCGCCTATACAACCTATTACTACAGCCTGTACAACGACTACGACAACACGGGAATCAGCTCTTACGTGTTCCCGGTCATTCCCGGAACCGGCGGCTGCGCGGTGCCGGGGGTCGGAGTATTCGATTGTCCGCCGCTCACGGTGCATCCAGAAACCTATTCGCACTACGTCGAGACCAAGAAATACTTCAGCAACGAAATCAACATCTCTTCGCACAGCAATTCGCCGCTGCAGTGGATTTTCGGCCTGTTTCAATACAACGAACGCAATTATCAGACCCCGGGAAATTTGTACGAGCCCGGTCAAACGCAGCTCGCGACCCCGTTTAATCTCACGGTCACCGGGCTCGCTGCGCCGAATCCGAGCAACTGCCATCTACCTGCAGCAACAGGAAATGCACGATAATTCCTACGCGGTGTTTGCGCAGACCGACTGGAACTTTACGCCGACCTGGAAGCTCACCACCGGACTGCGCTACACCTACGATATCCTCAAAGGCGGCGAGCAATTCCGCGAGCTGTGCTTCGGGCTGCCGGCCTGTCTGGGGAATATTTTCGGTGCGATTCCGCCGCCGTATATTTTGGGTGCATATACTCCGGTCAATGACATCACGGCGTCCGACCCGGCCATCGCCAATTGCTTCAATGGTGTCGGTTGCCAGTATCCGGGTGTCCGGGGTATCCCCTACCTGCTGCCCAACGGCCAGTGGGCCCGCGACTTGGGCGCCAATTGGAGTTCGCCCACCGGGACGCTCGGGGTGGAATGGGACCCTGATCCCAATACGCTGGCCTATTTGAAGTACAGCCGCGGTTATAAATCGGGCGGCTTCAATGCCAGCACGATCTCAGTCGACCCCGAGTCGCTGCCGGAGCATCTCGACGCCTTCGAGTTGGGCGGCAAGGAAGTGTTCAACCGGGTTTTGCAAATCAACGGGGCGCTGTTCTACTACAACTATACGGACAAGCAGATTCCCTTGACGCTTCCGGCGACCATCGTCGGAGGGCCGACCGTTTCCTCCATCGTCAACATCCCGAAGGTGAAGTCGTACGGCGCGGAATTCGAGACGATTTGGCAGCCGTGGGCGAATATGCAATTTCTGTTGGATTATTCGTACTTGAGCGCCACGATCAAGGGTCAAGCGGGTTCGTGTCGCGACCCCGCCGCCCAACACGCCCAATTCCTGCTATGCCAACACGGTCAGCGGGCAATTCGAAAATACCAACGGTAATTCGGTGCCGGAGTCGCCGCGCAGCAAGGTCGCTGCCAATGCCAATTACACCTGGCATTTCACGCCCGGTTCATTGAACTATTCGGTCAGCTACATCTGGAAGGATAAGACGCCCGACAGCATCTTCAACGAGCAGTACTTCGTTGCGCCCTCCTATTCGCAGGTGGACATGCGCCTGACGTGGAACGATGCGGCCGATCGCTTCACGGTTTTTGGCTACATCAAGAACCTGCAGAACAAAATCGGGTACGACGGCGTGGGTGCATTTGCCGTGAGCGAAGCTGCGCCAGGCACGAAGGCCTGCGGCTTCAACGGGCCCTCGCCGTACTATTGCGACCAAACTCAGGGGTTGACGCCGCCACGCACCTACGGCGTGGAAGTGCAGTACCGCTTGAAGTAAACCTTATCTAAGGGATCAGTAGAATCCCGGATCGTCGATGTTGCAAAGGCCCTCCTAAAAAGAGGGCCTTTTTTATATACCTGCCGCTGTGAATTTGAGCGGCTCTACTTGAGTCAATCCACGGTGACGGTGCTGGAGGCCGAGTCTCGTATTGCTACCATCGGTCGGGTAGCTTTCATTGGCACTCGTCAGGTCGCGCCCCACACTCGCTGTAGGGTCGGCGTTGTGATATTGACCGGCATGAGTATTCGCCAGGAAGGGTGAGAGATCTCAGGGCACTGTCGCCTTCGTGCCTTGAGATCTCTCATCCTCCCTGACGAGTGCTAAACCAACCGGTCAAATTCACAGTGCCGAGGCACTAGGTTCTAAAGGAAGGATCGATTCGGTCCAGGCGGCGCAGCAGCCCCGGCCACACCAACATGTGCGGACCTTGATTGTTCGACACCACGCGCGCTTGTTCCATGGCGGTGTCGATGATGCCTTGCTGAATCGGAATGAGTTCGCCGCCGCCGGCCTGTGCCCGCACCTGGATGGCGCAGGTGGCCTCGAAGGTGTACATCAGCTGGAAGGCCTCTGCGACGCTTCTGCCGACGGTCAGCAGGCCATGGTTGCGCAGCATCAAATAGCTCTTCGTGCCCATGTCCGCCACCAAACGCGGCTTTTCCTCATCGCGCAGCGCCACGCCCTCGTAATCGTGGTAAGCCAGGTTCTGCAGAACGAAAATGGATTGCTGCGACAGGGGCAGAACGCCATGCCTCTGCGCCGATACGGCGACGCCGTTCAAGGTGTGGGTGTGCAGCACGCACTCGATATCATGGCGCGCGCCGTGGATGGCGCTGTGAATCGTGAAGCCCGCCGGGTTGATCGGCCACGGGCTGTCGCCCACCTTGTTGCCCTGCATGTCGATCTTGACCAGGCTGGAAGCGGTGATCTCGTCGAACATCATGCCGTAAGGGTTGATCAGGAAGTGGTGCTCCGGTCCCGGCACCCGCGCGGTGATGTGGGTGAATACCAGGTCATCCCAATGGAAGTGCGCGACCAGCCGATAGGCGGCCGCCAAATCAACGCGAATCGCCCACTCTTCCGGCGAGCAGCGTGCGGCAGCGTCGCTGCCGGCAGGAACGGATTTCAGCATGGCGTTCTCCGATGAGGAATTGAAGTTCATTCTACCGGACCGGCGCCCAGCTGGCATAATGCTGCGGGCCCTATGGCGCTGGAGTATCCCGTTTGAGCTTTGCAGAGACCGAAGCGCCCGTCGCCGATGACTGGGTGCAGCGAATGATCGACGCACCCGGACGCTCCGGCCACCTAAGAAACGGCGATCACGTAACGCATTACTTGGAATGGGGTGAGGCGTCGAATCCGCGGGTTTTGCTGTTGCTGCACGGCTTTCGCGGCCACGCGCACTGGTGGGATTTTGTCGCGCCTTGGTTCGCTGCCGAGTATCGCGTCATTGCCATCGATTTTGGCGGCATGGGCGACAGCAGTTCCAGGCTCAAGTACAGCCGCGGCGATTTCGTGGCGGAAGTGCGCGCGACGCTCAACATGATCGGTCCCAAAGAGGTGACTCTGGTAGGCCATAGCTTCGGCGGGCGCATCGCCGTGTTTGTTGCCCATGAGTATCCGCAGCTTCTGAAGCGCGCGCTGATCATCGATACGAATATCGGATTTAGCGATCAGCCCTTGCGCACGCGCTTCGCGCAGCGGCCGAAGAAGGTTTATCCAGATCTCGCGACGGCCTGCGCGCGCTTTCGCTTCGTGCCGGACGAACCGCCGGTTCTGCCGCGCATCATGCAGCACCTTGCCCTGCACTCGATAAAACCGCAGGACGGCGGTTTTGTTTGGAAGTTCGACGAGAAGCCGGTGGGCAGCGTCGGCTGGGAGCAAGTCGCGGAG
The DNA here is from genome assembly GCA_963782865.1 of uncultured Gammaproteobacteria bacterium. Classification (GTDB taxonomy): domain Bacteria; phylum Pseudomonadota; class Gammaproteobacteria; order Steroidobacterales; family Steroidobacteraceae; genus Bog-1198. Next base: position 76,034 of record CAWALS010000001.1, read on the forward strand.
GGCGAATTGCTCAAGGACATCGAGTTGCCGATGGATTTCATCGCCGGAGAATTCAGCGCGGTGGTGCCGCCGGCGCTCGCGCAGCGTATCGGCAAGGCGCTGCGCAACGGCCGCGGGCCCATCGTGATTCCCTCCGCCTATCATCACGTCCCGGTGGACCAGCCGTTGGCGCTGGTCGCGGCGATGCGCGCATTGTTCCTGTAGGCGTCTGTGGCGCGGCCGGCAGCGCGGCGGCGGCCGCTACCAGCCGCTACACCGCCCGCAGCGCGGTGGCCACCGGCAGCCTTGCGGCGCGAATCGCCGGGAACAAGCCGCCGATCAGGCCGATGACGCAAGCCCAAGTGATGCCGAGCCCCACCAGCGCGGGCGTCACCGCGAGATCGAAGATCAGCTGTCCGCCGAAGCCGCCGCCTACCGAGTTGACGGAATAGCCATTGAAGAGCACCCAGGCGATCAGCGCTCCGATCGATCCGCCGATGAGGGCGAGAAGCAGCGCTTCGACGAAAACCGAGATCACCACCGGGGCGGGGCCAAAACCGATGGCACGCAAGGTCGCAATTTCGCGCGAGCGCGTGCTAACCGCCGAGTACATGGTATTGAGCGCGCCGAAAATCGCACCGATTGCCATGATGCCGCCGACGACGTAGGCGACGATCTTGAGAATCGTGCTGATGACGGAAGCCTGTTGTGCGGCAAATTCCTCTTCCGTGGAGACATCCACTTGCAGTTGCGGATTGGCGGTGATTGCATCCTTGAACGCTTGGAAACTGCCCTGCGAGTCGAGCACGACCCAAACGCTTTGTTCCCCATTACCGCGCTGATACGCGGAGTTCAATGTTTGCTTATCTGCTATGAGCTCCGAATCGTGCGATGTGCCGCTGCCGTCGAAGACGCCGACCACGGTCCAGGTAGCGCCGCGTAGTTTGACCTGTGCGCCCACATCGAGTCCGGAGTAGAGGCGTTGCGCGGACTTGCCGACGATCATTTCCGTCACGCCGGGCCGAAAGGCGCGGCCGCCGATCATCTTTATCTCGGGATGCACTGCGAAGCCATCCTGCGTAAAGCCGCGAAATGGCGCGGTCGCATTGTCGCCATCTTTCTTGGTCAGATTCACGATCAATAGGGTTTCGGGGGAGACCAGCGGGCGGCCGTCGCTGCCTTTCTTGATGCCGGGCGCATTCGCGATCGTCAATGCGGCGTCATTCGTCAAGACGCTGACGATTTCCGCGCTGGAACCGGTTCGCACAACAACGGCGCGATGCTCCGGCCCGGTCCTTTGCAGCGTCTTGAGGAAGCCGGTCGACATGGCGAGCACCGAAATCAGCACCGCGACGACTCCGGCAATGCCGATGACGACGACCGAGGAGGTCCCGATGCGTTGCGGCAAGCTGCGAATGTTTATCGCCGAGACGGCGGCAATTTGTCGTAATGCGCTCACTGTCGTTGCCTATCGGCCTGCGAGTGCATCGACGATGTTGAGCCGCTGGGCACGCAACGCCGGCGGCAGACCGCTGATGAAAGCCAGCACGACGGCGATCAGCAGCCCGAAGATGACCACGATGGGCAGCAGCGTGGCAGGTCCGAGCACCGAGCCTACGATCTTGATTGCGCCCGCGGAAAGGATTAATCCCACAACGGCGGCGAACAGGCACAGCATGAGAGACTCGATGAGGACCAGCGCGGAGACCTTGCCGCCGGTGAATCCCAACGTTTTCAATACTGCCAACTCGGGAATTCGCTCGCGCACCGATTGCATCATCGTGTTGGCGGTGAGAAACAGCAATGTGAACATCACCGCGCCGACAATGGAGTTGGCGATGAAATTGATGTCGGCAAGTTGCTTGAGTCTCGATTGCAACGCCGCATTCTCGGTTTGCGTACGAGTCTCGTCGAATGAATTCTCGGACAGCTTGTCTATTTGCGCTGCAATCGCCGCGGAATGCGCCGGGTCGTCTACCTGCACGATGAATTGATGCACGCGATGCTTGTCGAATTGCCGCGCTTCGTCCCAATAGTCGTAATTGATCCAGAAAGCGGAGGCGAGGGGATTTCCGCTCGATTGCGCCAAGGGCTCGAAGATCCCGACGACATCGAAAGCCCAGTTGTTGCTGCCGTCATTGTTGGTCCAAATCGTCGTGCCCAGCGGAACCTTATCGCCGACTTTCCAGCCGTACTTTTTTGCCAGTGGGCGCCCGATGAGCGCGCCGGGCCGCGTCGCTTTCATGGCGGCGATCTGCGCCTGGGTGATATTGAGCTCCGGGTAGACGATCGCGAGCTTGTCTATGTTGGTGGCAAAGGCCGGAATGGCATTCTTTGCGTCCTGAAAGTATCCGCCGAAGAAACTCAGGTGTGTGATGTTGCGGACACCCTTTACGGTCAGCATGCGGTCCATGAGGCTGGCCGGAATCGAATTTATGGCGCTCATGCGGCTGGTGGTCCACAGCCGATTGTTGCGTGTATCGCTGAGGCCGGCCTTGATCCCTTGATTGATTCCCTGCAGCAGGCCGAACAGCAGGAAGGCCACGACGATCGACAGCATGGTCAGGATGGTGCGCGTTTTCTTACGCCACAAACCGGCCCAAATGAGCATGAAATATTTCATGCCGCGCTCCGTGCGGGCGAGTCGATCAGGCGGCCCTTATCCACATGCAGAATCCGCGAGGCGTGATCAGCCGCGAGCGGATCGTGCGTCACCATGATGATGGTCTTGCCCTGCTGGCGATTCAACATTTGCAGCAGTTTGAGAATTTCCTCGGCGTTTTCGCGGTCGAGATCGCCCGTAGGCTCGTCACACACCAGCAAAGTCGGATCGGCCACGAGCGCGCGGGCAATGGATACACGTTGCTGCTGACCGCCGGACAGTTCGCCCGGCTTGTGCGTGGCGCGATCGGCAAGACCGACCAGTTCCAGAACGGCCCGCACATTTTGCTTGCGTTGCGCCGAGGACAGATTGGTCAACAGCAGCGGTACCTCGACGTTGCGCGCGGCGCTCAAGACCGGCAGTAAATTGTAAAACTGAAACACGAACCCGATATGGCGCGCGCGCCATTTGGCGAGCTTGCCGCCGGACAGGCGATCGATGCGCTCGCCGGCCACCGTCACTTCCCCCTCGGTGGGTTGATCCAAGCCGGCGATCAGATTGAGAAGCGTGGTCTTGCCTGAGCCGGAAGGCCCCATGAGCGCCATGAATTCTCCCTGTTCGAGCGCGAGATTCACCCCGTGCAGCACCTCGACCGCTTGCTTGCCGCGCTGGTAGCGCTTCACGACATTCTTAAGGGAGACCAGGGTGCTCATCGGAAGCTCCTTACTGTTTTTCAACGTGGACGCGCGCGCCATCGCTCAGTTTGCTCAAGTCACCGAGCGCCACACTGATCCCCGGTTCGAGTCCGGCGGTGACGATCTGGCCGGAGCTGATTTTGCCGCCGAGCTGGATAGCGCGCCGTTCCACGCTCGATCCATGCACCACGAAGACGATGCTGGCTGTGCCGCTGGCGGCGATGGCCTCGGCGGGGATGATCACGCCCGCCACCGGACTCTTGTCGGTGCCCGCCGCGGCGGGCTCATTGTCGCTGAGAAACGCGACGCGGGCACCCATCTCAGGAATGATACGGGGATCTTTTTGCCCAATGGCAATCCGTACTTTGACCGTTGCCTTGGCGCGGTCGGCGGTCGGGATCATGGCGATGACCGACCCGGGGATATCCCAATCCGGATAGGCATTGAGCTTGATGGTAACGGGCTGCTTGGGCCGCACGCGGTTGATGAAGTTCTCGCTGACATCCACCTCGACTTCAAGCGATTCCATATCGACGATCGTGCCGATGCCGGTCCGGGTGAAGCCGCCGCCCGCGGAAATCGGCGAGACCATCTCGCCGGGCTGCGCCGTCTTTTCGGTGACGACTCCCGCGAACGGCGCCCGAATGACCGTATCATCGAGGCTGCGTTGCGCCACCTCGACGCCGGCGCGCGCTGCCTCAAGACCGCTTTGCGCAATCAACAGGTTGTTGTGCGCCACGTCGTATTGCGCGCGCGATTCATCAAAACTTTCCGCGCTGATGACGGCGGCGGCCTTCTGCTTTCCGCTGCGTTCGAATATGGGTTTTGCGTCATCGAAGGCGGTCTGCGCGGAGGCGACGTTGGCCTCGGCCTGCTGCAGCTGCGCCTTGCTCTGGGCGAGTGCTGCGCGCCAATTGGAGTCATCCAAGAGCGCGATGATCTGTCCCGCCTCAACGCGCTGTCCCTCCTCGAGCATGACCTTCACCACCTTGCCGGTGACCTTGGAGGACACGGTTGCGCGCCGCCGCGCCACGATGTATCCCGAGGCATCCAGCAAAGACGGACCCGCCGAGGTTGCTGAGGCGCCGCGCGGCGCGGCCTGGGCCACCGCGGTGGTAATCGGCACGCCGCTGGGACGCGTCAAGTACCAGAAGACGGAAGCGGCGATAATGATGACGGCGATCCCCGTAGCCCACCACTTGCCATGGCCATTCGCGGAGGGCGGCTCACTGCGATCGATACGCAATTGATTGAGCAGCGCGGCTCTGTCCGTCTGCGCGCTTTTTGAATCGTTCATCCGCGTCCGTTCCGGTGGTTTTTCGGGGCCCTCGAATGACGGGCCCGGTGCCATTCTAGACGAATGCAGCCATTCTGGCGAAGAGCGGCGCCGCGTTGGCGGCCCTGTCTCTTCAGTTGCCCTCGTGGCATGATCGGGACGCCAAAAAAAAACGGGGAGGTTCAAATGTTACTTCGAAGCGTCCTTGGGGCAATTGCAATGGCGCTGCTCGCGGCGGCGAGCCCGCTCAGCGCGCAAACCGCGAAACCGGCGCACGCGCCGCTCGGCGGCAGCGAGATCCCGCAAGCCAAGCCCGAATCAGTGGGATTCTCCGCGCAGCGCCTCGCGAAACTCGACAGTGGGATGAAAGCGCTGGTCGATTCCAAGAAGCTGGCCGGCATGGTCACCGTCCTCGCGCGGCACGGCAAAATCGTCGAAGCAAAGACCTATGGCTACGCGGCTGTCGCGGGCCAAAAACCGATGCAACAGGACACAATCGTTCGCATCTATTCGATGACGAAGCCGATCACCGGCATTGCCATGATGATGTTGTACGAAGAGGGAAAATGGAAACCGAGCGATCCGATCGCGCGCTACATCCCCGAGTTTCGCGATCTGAAGGTCTATTCGGGCGTCGACAAAGATGGCAAACCGGTCCTCGATAAGCCGGGACATGCGCCGACAATGGGCGAGCTGATGTCGCATGGCGCCGGATTTACCTATGGCGTTTTTGGATCAACCGCCGTCGACAAAATGTACCGCGAGGCGGATCTTCTGAATGCGCCGACGCTGCAAGAATTTATCGGCCGCGTCGCCCAACTGCCGCTGCTCTATCAGCCCGGCGAAGCCTGGGTCTATAGCATTTCGGCCGACATTCAGGGCTACCTGGTCGAGAAGCTTTCCGGTCGGCCGTTCGCGGATTTTTTGCGCGAGCGCATTTTCATGCCCTTGGGCATGAAGGACACGGGATTCTATGTTCCCGCGGAAAAGCTCGATCGCGTCGCGGCCATCTACCAAAGCGACGCCAATTCGGGCGCGACCCCCATGCCGCGGGACCCGGGCATTAGTCGGCCGCCGGGGCTGCCCTCCGGCGGCGGCGGTCTGTATTCGACTGCCGGCGACTATTTGCGTTTCGCGCAAATGGTGTTGAATGGCGGGGAGCTCAATGGCGTGCGCCTGGTGGCGCCGAGCTCGATTGAGCTCATGCGCACCAATCACGTTTCCGACGAGGTAAAGAATGCTCGAAAATTCGGCATTGGCTATTATCAGATGCAACCGGGTCTCGGATTCGGCTATGACTTTGCAGTCCTAGAAGACCCGCTAAAGCTCGGCAGCACCGCCGGGAAGGGGACTTTTCTGTGGGACGGCGTCGCCGGCACGTGGTTCTGGATCGATCCGACCAACGATGTGGTGTTCGTCGGCATGGTGCAGCGCTGGCTGGTGGCCCCGGGCGCGCCCGACGTCGAGAATCTGTCGCGCGCCCTGACGTATCAGGCGCTGGTCAATCCAGCCAAGTAAAAAATCAAATACCACCAAATACAACTCGGAATAGCCATGAAAAAAATCTTCATTTCTGCATTGGCCGCTGGGATCATGTTCGCGGGTACCTGCGCCGCAGCGGGCGGTTTGAGCGCGCAGGATTACGCTGAAATCCAACAGCTCTACGCTCGATACAATATTGCCATCGACAGCGGTGACGCCGAGGGCTGGGCCGCGACCTTCACGCCGGACGGCGTCTTCAACACCTTCAACGGCCATGATGCGCTGGTCAATTTCGTCAAGACCTGGCGCGAGAAACTCAACGGCGCCACGCGCAAGCATTGGAACAACAATTTGCTGATCACCGGTAATTCCAAGGAAGCCAGTGCCTCGGTGTACTTGATGCTGGTCGATATCAACACCAAGCCGCCAAGCATTCTGGCGACGGCGACCTACACCGACAAGCTCGTCAAGACCAAGGAGGGCTGGCGATTCAGCAAACGCACCACCAAGGGCGATTCCGCGCCGGCGGCGCCGAGCGCGCCCGCCGCGCCGCCGAAATAACGTGGTCTTCAGGGCGGAACTCGAGGGCGCTTGAGACTGCGAGGCATCTGCGTTTGGTTTTGTGCCGCCGCCCTGAGCGCGTGCGCAACCTCGTCTCGAGTGCTGACCGGCGCGCCTCGAGCGCCGATCGCGGTGACCGCGGTGAGGGTGTACACCCAGGCGCCCGAAAGATTTGACGAGATCGCGGTTTTGAGCGCCTCAAGAAAGAGCGTCTCCAGCGCCGGTGGCGAGCGAGCCATTGCGAAGATGATTGCAGCGATGCGCGCGCAAGCTGCCGAGCTTGGCGCAAATGGCCTGCTGCTCGAGGATTTCTCCGATTCGGATGCGCTTGCGATCGGCGCGGGAGTAGGGTCGCAGACCTATACGCACAACGCATCGATCGAGGTGGGTTTTGCAGAGAGCCTCGGCCTGGTCAGGAACCTTGCCAAGGCGCGGGCCATTTTTGTTCCGGCCGGGCGCCCGGCAACTTAGTAGCGGATCACGCAGGGCGGCGGGGTACCGTCGTGGCACAAGGGTGCCCCTTCATTGCGCGCGGTCGCCCCCTCGCTGTCCTCGTGAGGAATATTACCGCCATTGCCCAAGCATCCGGTCACGCGGGCCATGCTTCGGTATAGTGCTGTGCACCTGCACCGGGCGTCGGTCAGTGTCCTACACGAAAAGCGCACGTATGGAACAGCAAGGTCCAGTATCCGTGGTGGCCGCCGAGCGAGCCCAAGCGCCGATCATTCAAAACCTCATGCAGCTCTACACCCACGATTTCTCAGAGTTCTGGGGCGGTACGGCGCGCGGCGACCTGAATGCGCAGGGCCTGTTCGAGGCTTATGCACTGGATGAGTACTGGTCCAACGCCAATTGGCAGGCGATGCTGATTTGCTGCGATCGCGTGCTGGCTGGATTTTGCCTGGTCAATGACAGGACGCACTCCGGCCTGCGGGCCGACCGCAACATGGCTGAGTTTTTTATATTGCGAAAGCATCGAGGCCGAGGCGTCAGCCGGCTCGCGGCCGGAATCATTTTTTCGCGGCAGCCCGGCTCATGGGAAGTTGCTGTGGCGCGCAAGAACGCCCACGCGCGAGAATTTTGGCGCAACACCATAAAGCGATCAGCCAACTGTTCGCAATTTCAGGAACTGGACCTGCAGGACGAACGCTGGAACGGGCCCATCTTCCGATTTGAATGGATCGGCTGAACCTCGCCGGAAACGCGGAATACCGACCGGACTTCGCTACGCGTATGTATCGATGATCGCGCTGCGGGCGCTGTCGCTTGATAAGCGTTGGGTGCGAGCATAGGCATTGGCAGCGCTATTGGCGCTGCCGCGATCGGCAAAGATATCGGATGACACAAGATTTCGAGGTAATGCGCTTAAGCCGGAGCTTGCGAGTGAACCCAGGCCGGCCTCTTGGAAGCCGTCCTGGACAATGAGCATAGGATCATCGACCGGGGTCGCGACGAGGGTCAGCGGACGCCCGGGCGGCGAGGCGTTGTACGCGAAACGTTGCGGCACCGGCTCACCGGCCAGGATCAACGTCTGCTTTTCAGAGTTCACTCTCACAGTCGTTCCCAAAGCACTCATTGCTTTAGCCAAATAGAACCTTACCAGACCTCGTCAGGCGGCACATGATTCATCGCTCAGAAGCCTCAAGATTCGCGAAAACCGCACGCCAGATCATCTATTTAACATTAATTAAACTATGTAACTATGTGATAATAAATATTAAAATGAGGTTCTGCTGGGCGGCAAACGCACGGCCGTGTGCGAGATTTCGTGGGCACGTCTCTTGCCCTTGTCCGCGACCGCCACGTAAAACACTTCCGATTGGCTTCTTTCGGCTTTTGGCAAGAGTTTCACAAAGACGCTCATCGAGTCTTCGCCTCTTGGAAACGCCTGCGACACTTTGCTTTGGCCGACATAGTCGACGCCGGGTTTTGCAGAAGCGGGTTCCGTCCACCAGACCAGCGCGGCATTGTTGCCGGCGTCGGCGGGCCGGTGCACGCGAATCTCGGCGAATTGCTGGCCCGGCTGTACTTGGTATTCGCTCGGCAGGATCGGCGTGCCATGCGACGGGGGCGGCGGGCTCGAGGTTGTATGAGGCGAGGGCAAATTCGGCGCGCGGCCGCTGGCAACCCCGGCGGTTTGAACGCTGCGAGCAGTCATTTCGTGTATAGCGGAGGCGGAAAGCGGTGCGCCCGTCACTTTCCCTTCCGGCGCCAAACGCACGAACAGCAGGGAGATAGCAGCGATGCTAACCAGCACGCTGAAGACGGCGAAAGGTCTCAAGGGGGGCGAACCAGCCGTGCCGACGGGCGCAGGCTTCAGATCGCCCACGCCTGCCAAAGGCGGTGCGTAGTGCGGACCGGATTTCAGCCCCTTGAACCAGTCGCACACGGAAATGGATCTGCCCGCCCGGTGCCATGACAGACCTTTTGCGAGAGTCTGCCACTGGCGGCGACTAAGCCCTGAGGGCCGTAGAGCCACCACGCCGAAATCGCGCGCCTCGTTGGCGCGTCGCCGTTGAAAGGGATGCGCGCCGGCGAGCAGCTCATAGGCGATGCACGCCAATGCGTATAAATCGTCGCGCGGATCCGGGATACGCCCGTCCAACAGCTCGCAGCACGCATAAGCCGGCGTGGCGGACGATGATCCGCGCCACGCGGGCGCGACCGGTCCCTCCTTGGCGAACCTGTACGAGGAACCGAAGTCGAGTATGCGAACTTCTCCGGAATTCGTGATCATGATGTTTTGCGGCTTTAGGTCCGCGTGCACGATCTTGCGAGCGTGCGCGTGTTCAATGCCGGAGACGATTTGCCGCATGATCGCCCAGGCGTGCGCACGCGGCATCGGCAGCGGCTGAAATCGCCGCATGACCTCGCTCAAGAGCTCGCCTTCCAACAGCTCCATTGTGAAGAAATCGACGTCTCCGTCCCGATCGACGTCGTAGACCTTGACGATATTCGGGTGCGACAGAGTTTGCGCGGACTGCAGCTCGCGTCGCAACGCCGCGATCGTTTCATCGCGATTTCCAGGGCAACTGTGCAGTATCTTGATCGCTACATAGCGCTGCGACGGCGGCAGACTCGATCGATACCGATCCAAGGCCCTGAAGACGGTGCCCTTGCCGCCGGTTCCTAAACACTGCTCAATCTCGTATCGATCGCGAAGCACGCGGCCAATTTCAATCCGCGGCAAGGCGGACCGGGGGCCGACGCTACCGGCATCGACCGCGCGGTTTGTGGCGGCGAGGTCCACGGTTGTGCCGTCGTCGGCGCCGGGCGGCCGGCGCGAGATTCGCGACTGCAGCGCCGATCCAGTTTGATCGCGGCAGCTGCCGAACTGCGGAGTGACGTCCATGCTTGCAGGCTAGGGGTTTGCCACGCGGGGTGTATGTCAGAAAACACCACCAGATCGCGTGATCCAAAGTCTTGCACGGCACCGCCGCACGGGCGCTCGATGTCGCGTGGATGCGACGGCACGCAGCCAAGGCGCTAGCCCTTGGCTGTGCCAGCAATTGCCTAATGCATATCCTATTCCGATACTTGAACGGAGCAATCCTTCGATACGCGCTCCCCGGGCCCCTCGCAGTGAAGGACCACGCCATGGATCGCCTGCGTTCCGAAATGGGTGTTCGCAGGCGCGCCGAGCGTCATGGTGATGTTCGCGAACATGACGTTCCCGGCTCCCAGCACGCAGATCGTCAGCGTGGAGGGATTGCCAAATGGCGGGGGACCTCCGTTGCCCGTGATGTAGGCCGAACCGGTCACCACAAATCCCCCCGTAACGGCCGGACTGAACTTCGGGCAGCTCATCGACCAATCGGAACTGACGGCTGCATCGGTCATGAGGATGTGATGCGTGTGCGCGTTGCGTGTCGTCGGATCATCCTTATTGACTGTGCCCTGAGTAATCCCGTAGTCCGATACTTCCATGTTCATGGCAGCGGAAAACCTGGCCTTGCCGCGGCGTTCGTCGACATCGAGCGACCACCTGCCGCGCATTTCATACGGGCCGCCCTTGACCGTGGCCGCGGAGGAGGTGTAGTCATTGATCAGGCCGCTGTAGTGCACCGGCAGTGGTTCCTCTCGGTCGTCCGCCAGGGCGAGAGTGAGTCCGCCGAGACCGACTACCGCTAGGATTGCGAGGTCGCACGCGACCCACCTCGACGCTTTGTGCTTCATCTATAGGCCTCCCGTTTCATGTGTTGCGGATCGGCCGAAGTTTGAGAACCAACTCCGGCAATTTCGCGCCTGTGGCGCCCGCGAACCATCGGTTGCGGGGCCGGGCCTGGTCAAACAGCAATGCACGGAATCCGCGCACTGCCGTCAAATGCCGTCTTTTACCGCTGCTGGGAGGAGAAGCCTTTTAGAGCATAGAATGCCTGACCCAGTTGGAGAGCGACCCGCGACCGATGGACAAGCCATCTTCTGAGCTGCCGCATGGATCTAATGAAGGCCGCCTCGACTCGTGGAAGAAGATTGCGGTTTATTTGAAACGCGACATAACGACGGTCCAGCGCTGGGAGAAACGCGAAGGGATGCCCGTGCATCGTCACCTGCACGATAAAATGGGGTCGGTGTACGCGTTCCAGTCCGAGCTCGATGCCTGGATGCACGGCCGCAGCAATCGAGCCAGCGAGACCGATTCCAGTCCCGGCGATGTCGCGGCGGTCCGAGCCAATGATGCCGCGACTTTTCGCCCCTCGTCGCGCGCGTTTGCGGTCGCCGGCGCGCTTGGGACGGTGGCTATCGCCTTGACCGTTTGGTTCGTGCGCAGCGATCATTTTTGGCGAAACCCCTTCGCCGGAGCCGTCTATCAGTCCGTCACAGGCTTCGATGGGCGCAACGAGGCGGCTGCCGTCTCGCGCGATGGGCAGTTCATCGCGTTTCTTTCGGACCGCGGCGGCCGCACCGACGTCTGGGTCACGCAGGTCGGATCAGGACGATTTCACAATCTGACGCAGGGGCTCGAGGGGGAATTCGTCAATCCCTCGATCCGGGAACTCGGGTTCTCGCCCGACGGTTCGCTGGTCACGTTTTGGCTGCGCAGGCGGTCGGCGCCACCCGGAGCAGATATCAGCATCTGGGTGGTGCCGACGTTGGGCGGCGAGCCGAGGCCCTACCTTGAGGGCGCGGCCGAGGTCACCTGGTCGCCCGATGGCAATCAATTGGCCTATCACACCGCGCTGCCTGGAGATCCGCTGTTCATCGGCGACGGCAAAACTCTTTCGCGCGGCAGCCCCATCTTGATCGCACCCGCAGGACTGCACAGCCATTTCCCGGTCTGGGCGCCGGGAAACCTGATCTATTTCTCCAAGGGCAGCCTGCCTGACCAGCTCGATGTCTGGCGCGTTGATCCAGGAGGCCAGGCGCTCGAACGCATAACGTCCCACTCGACGCGCGTGACTTATCCGGTGCTGCTCGATCAGCGTACCTTGCTCTACCTGGCAAGCGCGCCGGACGGCTCAGGTCCTTGGGTCTACGGCATGGATGTGGAGCGGCGCGTCGCGCACCGGCTAACGGCGGGTGTTGAGCAATACACCTCTCTTGCGGCAAGCGCGGACGGGCACCGCGTCATCGCCACGGTGTCGACGCCGCAACGGACACTCTGGCGGGTATCCATCTCCGATAGATCGCTGAACGAATCCAAGCCGGTACGCATTGCCCTCACCACCGGCACCGGGTTCGCCCCCCGCATCGGGCCAAATTATTTGCTGTACGCCGCGTCGGCCGGCAGCGGCGAAAGCATCTGGAAGATCTCGGGTACGGCGGCCATGCAGTTGTGGGCCGGCAGCGATGCAAGAATCATAGGCGCTCCGGCCGTCTCGGCTGACGGACGCTTCATCGCTTTCTCGGTGAGGCAGCGCGGTCGCGCGCTGCTCTATGCGATGGGTTCCGATGGTTCGCGGGCGCATATCGTGTCGGACGCGCTCGAACTGCGCGGCGCGCCTGCCTGGGCGCCCGATGGAAGATCGATCCTCTGCGCGGCGGAGGACAAGGGCGTCCCGCACTTGTTCCGCATTCCGCTCGATGAGAATGCGCCGAGGCCGTTCATCGGCGCTTATTCAGTCGACCCAACTTGGTCGCCGGATGGCCAGTTCCTGGTTTATTCAGGACCCGACATCGGCACCAAGTTCGCGGTCAAAGCCGCCACCGCCGAAAGCGCCGATCGCCCGCTGCCGGAACTGGTTCTGACGCGCGGCGCGCGCCATCTCGCGCTGCTTGCGGGAGGAAAAAAGCTGGTTTTCCTGCAGGGCGAGATTCAGCACAAGAATCTCTGGATGGTCGATCTCGAGACCGGCGCGATGCAACAGCTTACCCGCATGCCGGCGGAATTCGATGTGCGTGATTTCGACCTGTCCGCCGACGGCGCGGAGGCGATCGTGGAGCGCGCGCAGGCCCGCTCGGACGTCGTGGTAATCGATCGGCCGACGGCCTGATTGCAGGCAACGGCCGAATCAACGGCCCCGGTTTCCCAGATTTTCAATGTTTTTGCATATATGGAACAACTTCCCACTTCCGGAATATCCTCAGGCGTGAGATATTTCAGGCATCAGGGTTTTTTCGCAAGGGGAAGCACATTAACAATTCAATGAAGAGTTTCATCGCTGCCGTCGCTGTCTCAGCATTCGTGGGATCCGCGGCACTCGCGCAAACGGCGAATGACAAGAATCTCGCCGCATCGATCGACAAAGCGGCGGCGGCCGCGGTCGCCGCGGGCGAAAGTCCGGGGCTCGAGGTCGCGGTGGTCAAAAACGGCAAGCCGGTGTTGGTGAAGAGCTATGGTTCCGCCAACCTGGAGCAGCACGTTCCGGTCGCGAATAACAGTGTGTTTCGCATCGGATCGGTCACCAAGCAATTCACCGCCGCTGCGCTGTTGCTCCTGGCCGAAGAGGGAAAGGTCTCCCTGCAAGACAAACTGTCGAAGTACTACCCGAATTTTCCGCGCGCCAATGACATCACCCTGGACGAAATGCTTCACCACACCAGCGGCATCTACAACTACACCTCGGCGCCGAACTTCGCGGTTGACGGCATGATCCACCGCAGCACCGACGAAATGGTTGAGTTCATAGGCAAGCTGCCCAAAACTCAGGATTTCGAGCCGGGAACCAACTGGTCCTACAGCAATTCAGCGTATTTCATCTTGGGCGGCGTCGTGGAGAAGGCATCGGGCGAGCCTCTGGCAAAAGTCTTCAAAACCCGATTTTTCGCGCCTCTTGGCATGACCCACAGCGCACTCGATGACGAAACCGAAATCGTCGCGGGTCGAGCGAGAGGTTATTCCGGCGCCGGTCCCGGAAAGTTTACCAATGCCGCTTTCATTTCCATGTCGATTCCGGGCGGGGCCGGTTCGGTGCGTTCAACTGCCAGCGACCTCGCCACGTGGAATGCGGCCCTTTATGGCGGCAAGGTTCTCAAGCCTGCTTCGCTGGCGGCGATGTTGACGCCGGGCAAGCTCAGCAATGGCGAGACCTGCGGCGCGGCCATCACGAAAATGATGGCGGCGGCAGGGGCGCCGGCAGCTGCGGCTTCCGCCAAGCAAGAATACGGCTATGCGCTGTTTTTATCGCAGGAAGACGGCCATCGAAAAATCGATCACGGCGGCGGGATCTACGGCTTCAGCGCCTCCCTGTCCGAATTTCCGGATGACAAAACAACGGTGGTGGTGCTCTCCAACGCCATCGGCAAGGATGTCGGCGTTTCCAAGGTTGCCAAACGAATTGAGCGGCTGGCAATCGGTCTGCCTGCGAAGAAGTAGATGCGCTTTGCGGAAACTGTTGCTAAGCCCGGGGCCGCGCTGCGCGCGTTTCGCCGCAAACAGGGCTGGACATTGGCCGCGGTAAGGCAAAAGACCGGCTTACCTGTATCGACTTTGTCGCGCATTGAGACCGACCAAATTTCTCCCACCTATGATCAACTGAGCAAGCTCAGCGTCGGTCTGAATGTCGACCTGGCGCAACTCCTGTCCGGCGACATGGACGACACCAAGCCCGTGCAGACCGCGCGTCGCAGCATCAACCGCGGGGGTGACGGGCAGATTCTCGACACCCCGGTGCAATCGCTGCGCTATCTCAGCGTCGACCTTACGAATAAGCAATTTGCGCCGATCATCGCGGAGATCAAGGCTCATTCACTCGATGAAGCGGGGGAATTTCACCGCCATGACGGCGAGGAATTCATTTTCGTGGTGAGCGGGGAGCTGGAGCTGCACAGCGAAAGCTACGCGCCCCTGCATCTGCAGCCGGGAGAATCCGTCTATTTCGACAGCGGTATGGCGCACGCCTATGTCGCCGTGGGCAAAGAGCGCTGCAAAATTCTATCGATCTGCACGGCACCCTTTGAAAACGTAGCCATGAAGCGCGCGGACAAGCCGCGGTTTCGGCGACTACGATCGCGGACGGTGTCGGCGGTGTCCTGAATACCGCTCGTGCGTTCACTTACTGAGCGTTCACTTACTGAGCGTTCACTTACTGAGCGTTCACTTACTGAGCGTTCACTTACTGAGCGTTCAACTGAGCGTTCACTTACTGAGCGTTCACTTACTGAGCGTTCACTTGCTGAGTGTTCGCCTGTTGAGTGTTCACTTCAGTTGTTGAGTGTTCAACTGTAAGATCGCCGCGTGGATACCATCGACTGGCTGCTCGACTCGGACCCGGCCATCCGCTGGCAGGCGATGCGTGATCTGGCTGACGCCTCGCCGCAGGCAATTGCTGCGCAGCGCGCCCGCGTGCCGCGCGAAGGGGTGGGCGCGGAAATTCTGGCGCGCCAGGGGTCGGACGGCGCGTGGCACCGGGCCGACGCACCCGACTGGTTGCCGACCCTGTTCACGATGATCTTCCTGCGGGCGGCCGGCGCCGATGCCACCGATCCGGCGATCGACTCGGCAGTGGCGCGGCTCGAGGCGGGCTTCCGCTGGCACGAGGCCTTCGGCAAGAAGCCGTTTTTCGAGGGCGAGGTGGAACCCTGCATCAATGGGGGTACGCTCGCGCTCGGCGCCTATTTCGGGCGCCCCTCTGAGCAGCTCGCGCAGCGTCTCGTCAGCGAGCAACTCGACGATGGCGGTTGGAACTGCGAAGCGCCGAAGAGCGTGCGCTCGTCGTATCACACGACCATCTGCGTGCTGGAAGGGCTGCTCGAGTACGAGCGCGCCGTTGGGTTCGCGCCGCAGATTGCGGCGGCGAGGCGGCGGGGCGAGGAATATCTGCTCGAGCGCGGGCTGTTCCGGCGGCGCTCGAGCGGCGAGATCGCGAATCCGGCGTTCCTGAATTTCGCATTTCCGCCGCGCTATCACTACGACGTCCTGCGCGCCCTCGACTATCTCAGGGACGCCGGGGTTCAAGCGGATGCGCGCATTGCCGATGCCTTGCGCGTCATCGAGAATCGGCGCCAGGCAGACGGCCGCTGGCTGCTGGATCGCGCTCATGACGAAGCGCTCGCGTTCACGTTCGCCGAGTCGGTGGGCGAGCCGAGCCGCTGGAACACGCTCCGGGCACTGCGCGTAATCCGCTGGTACGAGAAGGCTTCACCCGCGAAGGCTTCACCCGCGAAGGCCTGAAGGTGCGGGGCAGAAAGTTTGATGGGCGCTGCCAGGACGTAGTATTGATGGCGCTCTGGAAATGACTCTGGCGCAAGCCGCGCCGGCGACCACGAAATCCGCATAGACGCCTTGGGGATGAAATGCGAAGTCTCGACATGCTTGGTCCCTCATTTGCGCTCGCCGCATGGACTTTTTTTGTCCTGTTGCTCATTCCATTGGTTCGGGTTCGCTCGGTTCGGCGCCGCGAAATCAGTCCGAATGATTTCAAGTACGGAGAGTCGCAGGCGGTCCCGCCGCATGTCAGTATTGCGAACCGCAACTACATGAACCTGCTCGAATTGCCCATGCTCTTCTATGTAGTGTGCCTGCTCCTTTATGTCACCGCTGGAGCGTCGCGCCTGGCCGTCATTATTGCCTGGGGCTATGTCGCGCTGCGCATTGTTCACAGCCTCATCCATTTAACCTACAACCACGTGCTCCACAGGCTTTCAGCGTTCACGCTGAGCAACGTCGCGCTCGTTTCGCTTTGGGTGATCGCAGACGTGCACGTCGCTTTGCAGGGCGCGGGCTAACAGGAGTTCACGGGTCATTGAACACGTCGTCGCTCTTTTGGGGATTGTTATTCGGATCGATCGGGTTGGGATTCCTCATATACGGCCGCAGACAAAGGGCGGTCGTGCCGCTGCTGTGCGGACTGGCGTTAATGGTCTTTCCGTACTTCATCTCGAATAACATCTTGCTGGTTGCGATCGGAGTTGCTCTCATGGCCATTCCGTATTTCGTCAGGCTTTGAAAGAAGCCCGGTCCGAGTTGGGGAAAGGAGGCGTATGGAAGTGCCGGCAAGAGTGAAGCGCAGCGGGCGTATCATTTGTCGCTAGCCCTTTCTACGTTGCTGTACGAGTGGCGCCGCTACCTCGCAGCCGTAATCGCCTTGGCGGTTGCCGCGGTGCTGGTCTTGTCCATGACCGGCATGTTCATGGGCGTGAGTAAATCGTTTACCGCAACGGTGGATCGTTCTCCTGGAGAAGTGATGATTTTGGCGCCGCAAGCTGAGAGCTTATTTTCCAACAACTCCGGTCAACCGCGCCGCATCATCCCCAAGATCTACGGCAACGCCAGCGTTGTGGATGTGCAAGCCCTAAACTTCAATTTCGCCTACTGGTCGAATTTTCCGAAAGAAGGTCAGGCGGCGAAGTCCCAGGGCGTGCAAATCATCATGGTTGACCCTCAGCCAGGCGCCGTCACGCTACCGAATGATTTTGGCGATGACCTCGTGCAGGCCCTGCAAGAGCCCTATGCGGTCGTGATTGATCAGTCGAGTTTCAACAAGCTGGGCGTGCAGCTGGGGGATAAAGCCAAAATCAACGGCCTCAGCGTTTCGGTCCGTGGTGCGACGAACTCCTACCCGTCGCTGCTCAACGCCATGGTGTTCATGTCGCGCCAAACCGGGAAACTGCTCAACCTGTTGAACGAAGGTCCGCGCGTCGGGCCGCTCATCGTGAAAATCCGAGATCCTGCGCTCGCACAGCAGGTCACGGCAGAACTTAATGCCGCGAGCGAGGGTCATTACAAAGCCTGGTCGCGTCAGGATTTATCCGAGGCCAGTCAGAAGTCGATGCTCAAGGAGGGAGGTATCAGCGTTATGATCGGATTCGCCGTCGTCGTCGGTACTTTCATCGGCATTGTCATCACCTGGCAGACATTGCAGGGGGCGATTCTCGCAAATATCAGGGAATTCGCCAGCCTCCGGGCGCTGGGCGTTTCGATGGGCGCGCTCAGGCTGATCGTACTGGAATTGAGTTTGTGGGTCGGCGCGGTGGCTATGCTGCTCGCGGCTGCCATTACTGGAGCGGTCTGGATATTGGGCCGGAGCTTCGGCGTGCCCATGGACTTCCCGCTATTCATTGACGTGCCCGTGGCGATTGCGCTCCTGATCATCGCGCTGGCTTCGGGGGCCTTGTCCCTGGGGGTACTCAAAAAGAGCCAGCCCGCGGATTTGCTGCGATGAGTTCGCTCGCGCTCGAGGCGAGCGGATTGAGCAAGGCCTACAGGATTGGCAAAACCCGCCAGCAAGTGCTCAGGAATGTGGACTTCACCGCATACCACGGCCAGGTCACCATGGTTATGGGGCCTTCTGGATCCGGCAAGTCGACCCTGATCGCGGCATTGTCAGGTCTGATGAGGCCGGACGAGGGCAAAGTCATGGCCATGGGCGAGAGCCTATGGGCCAAGAGCGACGCCAAGATCGACAAATTTAGATTGAATCATTGCGGCTTCATTTTCCAGGGTTTCAACCTCTTCCCGTCGTTGGATGCGGTCGGCCAGGTCGCGCAAATACTTCGCTACTGCGGCATCAGCAGGCGCGAATCGCGGCTGCGCGCGGTTGCCGTGCTGGAGTCGGTCGGTCTCGGCGCGCGCCTGCACCAGAAGCCTGCTGAGCTGTCGGGCGGTGAAAAACAGCGGGTCGCCATCGCCCGTGCCCTGGCCAAGTTCCCGGCGCTGATTTTTGCAGACGAACCCACCTCGGCCCTCGATTCAGTCAACGGTCAAACCGTCATCCAACTGCTGCATCACGCCGCGAAGGAGCGGGGCGCCGCGATTGTGGTGGTGACCCATGACTCGCGCTTGGAGGCGCATGCGGATCGCATCATCCACATGGAGGACGGCAAGATCCTGAGCGATCGCATGGTTACCCAACCCACAGACGTCCACGCGGCGCGCGAGCTGCAATCATGCGCATGAAGCCAGGACCTGAAATCTCGCTCAAGCTCCTGATTGCGATCGCGATCGCGATCGCGATCGCGAGCATCGAGCTGTGTATGAGCGGCTGCGCGAAGAGCGGAGCAGGCGCGCATACCGATAGGCCGGCGGGCGCGGGTCCGCCGTCGCCGTTTGCGACCATCGCCAACGGCAAGGTCGACATCGAAGGGGGCGTGATTGAGGTTGCGGCGCGCCGTTTCGGCGTCATCAAGGATGTTCTGGTGCACGAAGGCGATGTGGTTCGCAAGGGCCAAATACTCGCGCGCCAGGAAGACCAAGATTCCATCCTGGCAATCAATAGCGCACGCGCTGCCGTGGAACAAGCGCAGAGCCAGCTTGTGCTGACCGAGTTAAACGTCAGGACAGCGCAACGCGAGTATGAGCGGCTTACCAAACTGGCACCCTCCAATGCCGTCGCCGTCCAGCAGTTGGATCAAGCCCGGGACGCCGTAGCCACGGCGCAAGCTCAGCTGGGGATTCAACAATCCGCGATTCAATCAGCCCGGGCACAGCTGGCGCAGGCCGAGTACAACGAGGAGCTGACCAATATTCGTGCCCCGATGGACGGCAAGATCATCCGGCGCTATGCGAATCCCGGGGCCGGCGCTTCCACCCTCAACGTTTCGAACATGTTCGACCTGGAGCCGGCTCTACCGCACATCATCCGCGCGGAGATCATTGAGAGCGCGATACCGGACGTGCACGTCGGACAAGAGGCGCAGATCATTCCTGAGGTCGACTCGAACAAAATCTGGACCGGACATGTCATTCGCATCGCCGCAACTTTCGGTTCGCGCAAGCTGAAGTCGGACAGCGCCACTGAAGCCAGCGATGAGCGCGTGGTCGAAGTGGTCGTCTCGGCCGATAACGCGCCTTTCCTGATAGGGCAGCGCGTCATGGTCAAATTCATGAAAGCTGCCAAAGCCTCCGCGGCGCTCAAGTAGCGCTTTAAAACTTCTGCCCAAATTTCACGCCAATCGTGCGCGGCTGGTTCGGCACGCGGAGCAGGGCGTTGCGAAGGATCAAGGGGTTGTCTTCAAAAAGCGGTCGTACCATTTGAGGATTCGCTCGAACATATCGACATTGTACGATCCGTTTCGCGGCGAGTGTCCCTCGCCGGGATACAAGACCATCTCGGTCTCGACGCCCAGATGCTTGAGCGCGCGATACAACCCCTTGGACTGGCCGACGGGGTTGGACCTGTCTTCCTCGCCGTCAAAGATCAGGGTGGGGGTGTGCGCATTGCCGATATAGGTTGCAGGGGAGTTGCGCGCGAAGACCTCAGGGTGCTCCCAGGGCGTTCCAAATTGCCATTCATCGTCTGCCGGCCCCCGCTCGGTCTCGAATTCGGCCTGCTGATCGAACACGCCGGCGCCCGCGACAGCGGCTTTAAATCGCGCGGTCTGCGTAATCGCCCACTCGCTCATCTCGCCGCCATACGACCAGCCGCCGATGCCGAGCCGATCGGGGTCGCCCTCGCCGGCGGCGAGTACCCCATCCAAAACCGCCATCAGATCCTTGAAGTCGCCGCCGCCCAAGTCACCACGGTTGGATTTCAAGAACTCTTCGCTGTAGCCGTTCGAGCCGCGCGGATTGACCATCAGCACCGCATACCCGTGTGCCGCGAGCAACTGCGCCCACGCAGTATCCCACCCATAGCCGGCGGAGAAATTCGAAGACGGTCCGCCATGGGCGAGCACCACCAGCGGCAATTTATCGCCCCGGTGCGCCGCCGCGGGACGCATCAGCGCGGACTCGATTTGCGTGCCGTCAAAGCTCCTCGTCTGGAATATCCTCGTGGAGGCAAGATGAATCCCGTCCTGTTCCTGCAGGTGTGTGAGCTGGCGAATTCTGCCGTCTTTGGACCTGACATAAATTTCTTGCAGATGATCGAAGTCCCCGCCGGCATACGCCAGCACACCGTCGCGGGAAACATCGAAAGAATCCACGGAGAGCGGTAGATCGAACGGCGCGATTGCAGCTTTCGGGGAGAATCGCCAGATGCGATTTCTGAAACCATCGACCACGCGCACCCAGATTGCCGACTGATCGTGCCATTTCACTTCGGCGACAGCCCGGTCGGGCGGCGCGGAGATGTCGCGCAAATCGTCGCGACCTATCGTGCCGATGAACAGATCGCGGGGGATGGGACCCTTTGCACGGGTGGCGCGCAGCGCCAGCTGTTTGCCGTCGGGCGAGGCGAGGAGGCCGGCGAACGGCTGCGGCGGGCTATTGACCAGCTTGATGCCGCCATCGCTGACGGCAACGCTATAAATCGCGTCGTTAAACTCCTCTTCGCGCGGTTTGTCGGTTGCGACCAGCAAGATTTGCGAGGGATTTTGCCATTGAAAGTCATCGATCCGATAGCCCGCCGCCCCCAAGCGGCGGCTGGTTCGCGAGGCGAGCTCGGTGATCCACAATCGGGACAAATCGCTGTCGCGGTCGGCAACCTGCGGGCCGCTGTCCGCAGCCGGCGCAATGTCATCCTTGGCAAGATAGGCAAGCCTTCGGCCGTCGGGTGACCAATGGAAACTCGTCACACCGTACTTGCGCGAGGTGATCGCAGTGGCTTCGCCGCCGTCGGCAGTGGCCGTGTACACCTGCGCCGCGCCGCCGCGATTGGATAAAAACGCCAGCATCTTGCCGTCCGGCGACCATTGCGGCGAGCGGTCGAATTTTTGCGGCGGCGTCATTTCGCGCGCATTGCCGGTGGCGATGTCCATGAGCCAAAGGTGCGGCACCCAGTCCCAGCGGTAGCTGTACACCACGTATAAGAGCTTGGAACCATCGGGAGCCAAATGCAGATCTCCCGCGCGGCGGAAATTCAATGCTTGCGCCGGCGTCATCGCCATCTGCGCGTGACAGAGCAGCGAAAACGCGGTCAAGAATGCGGCACAGCGCAAACGCCCGCCGAAATGGCTCCACAAATGCATGGCATGGCACCTCAATGGCGACGGGGAATACTATACTCACGCAGATCTTCGGTCTTCTCCGTTTGGCCGGCAAGCGCGCAACCGTGCGCGCTCCGCATGCTAGGGCAGCTTGCGCGCTTCAATTTCAATGGCCTTGGCGATCTTCACGGCGGTTTCTGCGATCTCCGTGATTCGGGTGGCTACCAGTCCGCTGAACCTGTCGTAGTGCGCGGCGGCCATGCCGCCCGCGATGCTCGCTGCTGCCTGAATAAGTTGTGCTTGTTCCATAGTAAAATTCCGAAGTTGTTTGTGAATTGAAGAAAAATGCGACTGAGCTTCCGTAGCCTTGAACGGCGCGTTTCGGGTTTCCGGTCATTCGCCGGGGATTGGCGGCAATTGGCCGAAAATCGGGTGATGCGTAAGCGCTGTTAGGCCACCATTCAAATTATAGAGCCTTCGAATGGAGCCCCTCACATGAGCACGCGATCTCACGATCCCTTCACCGCCAGCCTGCTGACCGGGGTTGGCCTGATCACGGCAGGGGTATTGCTGCTGCGGCCGTCTCCGGACCTTGCCAATTCGGTCGCTCTTGTTCAAAGCTGGCCTCTGTTCATCGTTGTGCTAGCCTTCGCGCAAATGGTTACCACAATAAAGGAGCGCCATCAGCAAGGCTGGGGTTTGCTGCTGGCGGGGAATTGGCTGCTCGCCAATACCATGACCAATTGGGCCTATATTCAGTTCAGCGTGCCGGTGCTGCTGGCCGGATTGGGTTTGATGACCATTATTCGCGGATTACGCGATCAAAGCGGACAATTGGACCAGGATCACCGTGCCACCCAGTAATCACAGCCTCACGCCAAGATTCATCATCGGCGTTTGTCTTGTCCTCGTGGGCGTGGTGCTGGCTCTCGATCAGCTCGGCCTGCTCTACGCCAATCATTTGCTGCGTTTCTGGCCGGCCGCACTCATTGTCATCGGCCTCGTCATGCTCCAGCGCGGCGAGAGGCACAGTGCGCTGCGCGCCTTGGTACTGATCGTCGTCGGCGGCTGGCTTTTGCTCAACACGCTCGGTCTGGTGAGCCTCGACTTATGGGAATTCTTTGTGCCTTTGTTGTTGGTGTTCGTTGGCGCCAGAATCATGATGCACAATCGGAGTTCCCGCAGCGGCGCGCCCCCGGATCTGCCCGGCGCAGGCCCCGCAGCCGGCAGCTCCCCATCCGCTCAGGGCCCGAGCGCTTTCGATTCTGCTCCGCTCAGTTCCGGCGAACCGGTGCATGCGTCGCTATTTTCGATGCTCGGCAGCAGCAAGCGCCGTTGGGGTAAATCCATCTTCCGCGGCGCGGATACCACGGCAATTATGGGCGGATGCGAACTCGACTTGCGCGAAGCGTTGATGGGTGCCGGCGAGCTCGCGGTGATCGACGTATTCGTCATGATGGGCGGCGTGAACATTTTCGTTCCGCCCCACTGGACCGTCTCGCAGGAAATCGTGCCGCTGATGGGTGGAGTACAGGACAAGACGCGCTCGGTGCCCTCCAATCCGGCACAGCATCTGCTGGTGCGCGGCACGGTGGTCATGGGCGGCGTCGAAATCAGCAACTGAATGCATCCCATCCTCTCCGATGCGAAGCAGCTCGGACTATATCTCCTGGGTTGTCTACCCATCGGCATCGTGCTGGTCATCGGTTTGGGCCGGCCAGGCGCTTGGGTTACGGCGGCGGTGTTCTTCTTGCCGCTGATGCTCATCTATGCTTTTATCGGGCTATCCGCTTATTACTTGTGCCGTGCCTTTCCGATAGCTACGGAAGACCGAACGTGGCGGGCGGTGCCCGCCCATGTCAGCGCGGCTGCGACAGTGGGTGGACTATGCGTGGCTCTTGCCTGGGGGTGGGCTCGACTGCTGGAATCGCTCAACATCGGCTTGCAGCCGCAGCTGTATCTGGCGCAGCCCTGGCTGCTTTTCGCAGTGGGCGCGCTGCTGTTCTGGCTGGCCACTGCGTTTCATTACGTGTTGATTGCATCGAATGCATCGCAACACGCCGAGCGGCGCTCGCTCGAGGCCGGTCTGCTGGCGCGCGAAGCCGAGCTGAAGGCATTGCGCGCGCAGCTGGATCCGCACTTTCTCTTCAACAGCCTGAACTCGATCAGTTCGCTGACCGCGCGCGATGCCGCTGCGGCACGCAAAATGTGCCTGTTGCTGGCGGATTTTCTACGCGACACTCTGCGGCTGGGAGCGGCGCAGAGAATTTCGCTGCAGGAGGAGTTGAATATCGTCGAGCGGTATCTCTCCATAGAGCAGGTGCGGCTCGGCGCCAGACTCAATGTGTTCAAGGAGACCAGCCCGCAAGCCTTGAGCGCCCGGGTGCCCGCGCTGATCCTGCAGCCGCTCGCGGAAAATGCGGTGCTGCACGGCATCGCGCACCTGCTGGAAGGCGGCACGGTGACGATTAGGGCGCAGCAAGAGCAATCGATGCTGGTCGTGTGGGTGACCAATCCCTGCGATCCGGATCGGCCGCGCCACAAACGCGGCGGATTTGGGCTCTCTTTGGTGCGCCAGCGGCTGCAGTCGCAGTTTGGACTCGCTGGCCAGCTAGAAACCGGCGAGGAGCGGGGCGAGTTCACGGCGAAGCTCAGCCTGCCATTTGAGTCCCCCGACGGACCGGCCGCGAATGCTTACGCCTAAGCCGCTAACCGTCGTAATCGTCGACGACGAAGCCCCTGCACGCGCGCTTATCCGAGAATATCTGGAGCCGCACTCCGACGTGCGGATCGTGGCCGAATGCAGCAACGGCCTGGAGGCGGTAAAGGCGGCGAACGAAACGAAGCCGGACCTGTTGTTCCTGGACATCCAGATGCCGAAGTTGGACGGATTCGAAGTGTTGGAGTTGATCGGCCGCGATACCGCCGGCGTGGTATTCACGACGGCCTACGACGAGTACGCGCTGCGCGCTTTCGAAGTGCACGCGGTGGATTATCTGCTCAAGCCGTTTGGGCCCGAGCGGTTTGCCGAATCGCTGCAGCTCGCGCGGTCGCGCATCAGCCGGCGCCAGCCCATTCCAGCGCGCGAGCTGCTCGAGACGCATCGCGAGGGCTTCGCTGTCGATCGGCTGCTCGTGCGGGATCGCTCCCAGGTGCACGTGATCCCCATCGAGCAAATCGACTATGTTGAAGCGCAGGACGACTACGTCTCAATTCGAGCCGCCGGACGCAGCTATTTGAAGGAGCAGACCCTGGGTGAACTCGAGGCGCAACTCGCTGCCAAGGGGTTCTTGCGCATCCACCGCCGCTATATTCTGAACGTGTCGCGATTGGCAAAAATTGAGCTGTCGGAAAAGGACAGCCGCGTTGCAATTCTCCACGACAAGACCGAACTACCCATCAGCCGCTCGGGCTACGTGAAGCTGCGCGCGCTGCTCTGATGGTGTTGGAAATCCGATGACATATTTCGCAGCAGCGTGCGCTTCGCCAACATGACATTCACGGATTTTTCGATCGATGAAGCGGGGTTGATGCGCTCGCTCGAGCAACTCGCCTGCATCAATCGCCAGCCGGACGGCAGCTGCCGCCGCGTCGCGCTGACCGACGCCGATCGTGCCGGCCGCGACCTTTTGGTGCGGTGGATGCAGGAATTGGACTTGGAGGTTCGCGTCGATCAAATCGGCAATATCTTTGGCACCTATTGCGGCGGCTGGGCCGCGAAGCCGATTATGATCGGCTCGCATATAGATACCGTCTCGACCGGAGGGTGGCTCGACGGCGCGTATGGCGTGGTCGCGGGTCTGGAAGTCGTTCGAACCTGCAAACGGCATGGCATTGCGCCGCTGTGCCCGCTTATCGTCGCATCGTTTACGAACGAAGAAGGCGTCCGGTTTCAACCCGATATGATGGGCTCGCTGGTTTATGCCGGCGGACTCGACTTGCAGGCCGCCCTGTGCAGGAAGGATCGCGATGGCACGGTGCTTGGCGATGAACTCCAACGTATCGGCTATGCGGGAGAGTTACGTTGCGGCTCGTTGGTGCCGCGGGCTTACCTCGAACTGCATATCGAACAAGGGCCGATTCTTCACAGCGAAGGTATCCCCTTGGGCGCGGTGGAGAACCTACAGGGCATTTCGTGGCAACAAGTCACGATCCATGGCGAAGCAAACCATGCCGGTACGACGCCCATGTCCGCGCGCAAGGACGCCGCTCAGTCGGCGGCGAAGCTCATCAGCTTCGCACGCACACTGGCCTTGCGTATGGGCGGTCGGCAACTGGCGACCGTGGGCAGCGTTCATTTGGATCCCGGCCTTATCAATGTCGTGCCCCGCAAGGCCGTCCTTACCCTTGATTTGAGGAACCCGGTGGAGGCCGGCTTGGAGGAGGCGGAGTCGCATCTGTTCGATTTCTTAGAGGCGCTCTGCGCCGAAGAGGGAGTTTTGATCGAGAGGAAACAATTGGCCCGATCCCCACCGGTGACCTTCGACCTCGAGATTGTCAAAACGATTGAAATGAGTGCTCGGATGTTGGGCAAACCCATCCGTCGCATGACCTCTGGAGCGGGCCATGACGCTCAGATGATGGCGCGCATCTGTCCTGCAGCCATGATCTTCGTTCCAAGCGTGGGCGGCGTCAGCCACAATCCCGCCGAACATACCGAGCCCGAACACTTGGCCCTGGGCGCCAATGTTTTACTCAAAACCGTTCTCGCACTTGCGACTAGGGCCGGGGTGCAATGATCGATCTTTATCCCAGCACAACGTCAGTCTGCGCGGCTGTCGAAATTCGTACCCACTGGGGGGCTCGGTCAGCGATCGCTGCAACGTCAAGTTGCGCAGCCTCCCCAGGAGCGTCTGCAGTGCGATACGAACTTCGGCTTTCGCGAGATGCGATCCGAGGCAGGCATGCGCGCCCGTGGCAAACCCCAGATGACGCCGGCTATTGTTGCGATCAAGGTCGAATCGTCCGGGATCCGCGAAGACCGCGGGATCATGATTGGCGGCTCCCAGCATGCAGTTCACGGTGTCGTGCGACGCGAATTCGACACCCTGCCACTCGAACGCCGCGATGACGTGGCGAGTGGCCGACTGCACCGGGCTCAGCCAGCGCATGGTTTCCTCGATAAGTTGGGGCAATAAGCTGCGATCGGCTTGAACGCGCCGCAACGCCTCGGGATGTTCGAATAGGGCCCACAAACTGTTCAAAAGCAGCGCCTCGACAGTGGAGATGCCGCCGAAGAAAACGATGGAGAGATTGCGTTTGATTTCGTCGTTGCTGAGCCGCTCGTTTGCAGGCGCATGAATCAAGCGCGCGAGCAAGTTATCGTCGTCCGCGCCCATCGTGGAGGCGATCGCGCCATCCAGCAGCGCGTGGAATTCCGCGACGCTGCGCCGCGCGGCTTCGCGAATCTTTTGATCGCCGGTAAAGTTGGCCAATGCGGCTTCAAAACTGTCGTACCAGCGGCGCATTTGCGCTTCCGCCTGCGCCGGCAGGCCGCAAACCAGGAGGATGACCTGGATCGGTAGTCGGCTGGCGAATACCGAGCGCAAGTCGGCTTGGCCTTGCTGCTCAAATTCGTCGATCAAATTCGAGGCGGCCGAGCCAATGGCCGCCTCCAAATGCGTGCGGATAAAAGCGGGCGTGAAGGGGTGGCGCAACGCTTGGCGGTAGCGCTCGTGCGTCGCAGCCTCGGTCGTCAGAATATGCGCACCAAAGGTATCGAGGATGGTCGATTGGGGAGACGCCGTAGTCAATCTGGACGTGTCGAGGAGTGCAGTGCGTACATCCTCGTAGCCAACGACGTACCACATATTCAGCGCCGCGATCCACGAGATCGGCTCATATTGCCGCAGGCGCGCGAATACCGGAGCAGGATCGCGGTCGAGTTCCGCCAGCGTAATCTCGCGGCCAACCGGGAAACGCCTTTCTCTGGACACGTTCATGTGCAAATCAGCAGCCGCTGCCGTTTGTCAGCCCGCGCAAAATACTACTTCAATCCATAGGTATCGCGAATCAGGGATTCGGCGATGGCCTGAGGCAGGAAGGGGCGCAGAGCGTTGAAGGTGCGCTGGATCGCATTCGCGCGCGGATAGCGCAAGGCGGGACGACGGCATTCAAGAATGGCATGTACGGCGTTTATCACCGGCGACAGGTCCTGATTGGCTTGCTCATCGCGCGCCATGATGGCGATGGCGCGCAACGCCGATTCGTAATAAGGCGAGGTGGCAATGCTCTCGCGCGTCATACAGCGGTTCGCGGTGAATGAGGTCGCAAAGTCGCCGGGTTCGATCATCGAAACGCCAATTCCGAACGGGCGGACCTCCATGCGCAGCGCCTCGGTGTAGGCCTCGATCGCGAATTTCGTCGCGCTGTAGAATCCCTGAAAGGGCAATGGAATTCGACCGGCGAGTGAACTCATATTGATGATCAAGCCGGCTCGTTGGGCGCGCAGGTGAGGTAGAACCGCGCGGCAGACACGGTGTGTGCCGAAGAAATTGGTCTCGAATTGCGCCAGCGCTTCAGCGGCCGAAGTATCCTCGATCGCACCGGCAATGCCGAAGCCGGCGTTATTGATCAGCGCGTCGATTCGTCCGGCGGACCTGATGATCTCAGAAATGCACGCGGCCACGGACTCATCCTGCGTGACATCCAAGGGCAGAGTGATGAACCCCTGCGACGCGCCGCCTTGCGGGGCTCGCGCCGTCCCGAACACGCGGTGGCCTTTCGCCGCGAGCGCCTTGGCGATCGCCTGTCCAAGACCGGAACTCGCGCCGGTCACCAGCACCACTTTTGATCCAATCGCCATGCTGTTCCCCCGATGCTTTTTTTCCCGTGGTGTTCGGGCGGCGTGTCGCGCCTCAGCTGCGCGCCGCGACTTCATCGATATGATTGAGCAGGTCGGCAGGATCCGCGTACACTCGGAAGGCACCGGCGCGCGCGAGCTCGTCTTCGCCGTATCCGCCCGAGAGCAAGCCCACGCCCAGTGCACGCGCACGCTGGGCCGCGATCATGTCCCAAATGCTGTCGCCGACCACCAGCGACTCCCGGATGTCCACGCCGAGGCGTGCCGCTGCCGTGAGGAACAAATCAGGATCAGGTTTGGCATATTTGACTTGATCGCGGGTAACCACCGGAACTTTGTCGGTATCCACGCCGAGGGCGGCGAGATGACGCCCGGCGGTTTCCATTCGACCGCTAGTCGCAATCGCCCACGGCATGCCTTGGGCTGTCAGATACTGAAGCAAGTCACGAGCGCCTGGCAGCGGCTGAACGCCGGCGGACAGGCTCTTATACGCCTCAGCATGATGAATACGCAGGCGTTCCAAGCGCTCAGGCGTGCTGTCGAAGCCGGTTTCGCGCAAGAGAATGTTCGCGAATAGCCCGCCGCTCATGCCAATCTTTCGATGGATG
Source organism: uncultured Gammaproteobacteria bacterium (assembly GCA_963782865.1). Taxonomy (GTDB): domain Bacteria; phylum Pseudomonadota; class Gammaproteobacteria; order Steroidobacterales; family Steroidobacteraceae; genus Bog-1198. The sequence continues at coordinate 105,225 of CAWALS010000001.1, forward strand.
CGCCAAACCGACAGCGCGATGCCCTCGGCGTCGAGCGATGCCTTCCACGCGAGCACGTGCTGGTACACGCTGTCAAGCAGCGTGCCATCGAGATCGAACAGAAAAGGTGTTCTGGTGCGTTCCATAGTCAGCGGCCGGCTGCCGCCGAGTATCGGCCGTGCCGTGGCCAGCCGCCACATTCTGGTCTCATTTCGGCCATTTTTTCTCCCGACAGACAATTTATTGCCAGAATGGATAAATAGCTTGTAGATTAGCGCCACAAACGGGGGTGCGCGAGTATGAAGGATGCAACTTTAAGTCAGTTATGGGTCGCCGTGGCGCTCGTCGCACTCGGGACCGGTATGGCGAGTGCGCACGATGCTCTCGCGAGTGCCAATGAGCCTGCCGCAGTACCCGACGCCGCCAACGTCGATTTTCGCTGGGATCAGAAGATTCCGTTGCGGGATGGTGTGCACTTGAGCGCGACCGTGTATACGCCGCGCAATCAAAAGGCGCCGGCGCCGTGCCTGTTCACCCTCACGCCCTACATCGGGCAAAGCTATAACGATCGCGGCATTTATTTTGCGGCGCACGGCTTCCCATTTCTCACGGTAGATGTGCGCGGCCGCGGCAATTCCGAAGGCGTGTTCGATCCGTTGCTGCAGGAAGCGCATGACGGCTACGACGTCGTCGAGTGGTTGGCGAAGCAGCCTTACTGCAATGGCAAGGTCTCCATGTGGGGCGGTTCCTATGCAGGCTACGATCAATGGGCCGCCGCCAAGGAATTTCCCCCGCATCTTGCGACCATCGTGCCGGTCGCGGCGCCCTATGCGGGCGTCGATTTTCCGATGTTCAACAACATCTTCGCGCCCTATGACGTGCAGTGGCTGACCTTCACGAGCGGGCATACCTCGCAGGACAAGATTTTCGGCGACAGCGCGTTCTGGAACGACAAGAACCGGCGCTGGTTCGAATCGGGGACGCCTTTCAAGGATTTCGATGCGCAAGTCGGCGCCCCTTCGGCCGTCTTTCAGCGCTGGGTGCAGCACCCGCATCCGGACGCTTTCTGGGATGCCTACAATCCGAGCGCCGAGCAGTACGCACGCCTGCGCATTCCGATTCTGACCATCACCGGCTCTTATGACGGCGATCAGCCCGGCGCACTCACTCACTATCGCGAATACATGAAGAATGCGTCCGCCGAGGGCCGTGCACGCCACTACCTCATCATCGGGCCCTGGGATCACGCCGCGACGCGTACGCCGCGGGCGGAGATCGGCGGCCTCAAGTTCGGGCCGGCCAGTCTGGTGGATCTGCCGCGGCTGCATCTGGAATGGTATGCATGGACCATGCAGGCCGGGCCGAAGCCGCAATTCTTGCAAAAACCGGTCGCCTACTACGTCATGGGCGCGGAACGCTGGCGCTATGCCGATACCTTGGACGCAGTCACCAGTCAGACGCAGCCTTACTACCTGGATTCGAACAGCAACGCGGCCGACGTGCTGGCGGCCGGCGCGCTGGGTGCGCAGATCGGCAGCGGCAAAGCGGATCACTATGTGTACGACCCGCGCGACTTGAGCTTCGCCGCCGACGAGGTGAACTCGGATTCCTCGGACCTGACCGATCAGCGCGCGGACTATGCGCGGCGCGGCAAGCTGCTGGTTTATCACAGCGCACCGTTCGACAAGGACACCGAAATCAGCGGCTTCTTCAAGCTGTCGGCGTGGATCGGGATCGACCAGCCGGACACCGATTTTGCAGTGAGTATTTCCGAGATTCGCCCCGACGGCCGCAGCATCGCGCTCACCGGCGACACGATGAGAGCGCGCTATCGCGAAAACGCCCGCGAACCGAAGCTGGTCACAACGCGTTCGCCGCAGCGTTATGATTTCGAGCACTTCACCTTCGTCTCGCGTCAAGTCGGCAAGGGCAGCCGCTTGCGGCTGACGATCGCGCCGATCAATTCCATTTTTGCCGAGAAAAACTACAATGCTGCCAAAGCTGTGGCCGAGCAGTCCATGAGCGATGCGCGCACGGTGACGGTGACGCTGCTTCACGACCGGGCGCACCCCAGCGTCTTGTACGTGCCGTTGGGTCAACCTTAGCTTGAGTTGCTGAACGGCGAGCGGTTTGCCGAATTTCAGAATGGATGCGCTAAGGAAAATCGGAGACTGATGAACTTCATTGACGCGGTTCAGTCTTGTTTCGCTAACTATGCTAATTTCAAAGGCTGCGCGTCGCGGCCTGAGTTTTGGTGGTGGTTTGTGTTCACGCTGATCGTGACAGCAATGCTTCGGGCGCTGAGCTATAACGCTGGCTGCGGTATTCTCTTTCGCGACGTTCCTGCCCAGCATCGCGGTTACCGCCCGCCGCCTGCATGACATCGACCGCAGCGGGTGGTGGCAGCTGTTGTATTTCTTCCCGGTGATCGGCTGGATGGTCCTGATCTTCTTTTGTGCCGAGCCCACGCAGCCGAATCGATACATTCGTGCGATTTGAGCCGCCGCCGCGAGGCGCATCGGCGGTTTGCTCAGGGCGAGGGGCACAGGCGCGCTCCGCAAAACCCTCATAGCGTGTCGTCTATGGCGTCGCGTTCTGCGCCGCTAAGTTCAAAATCAAAAATACCGAGATCCTCGCGCATATGGATCTCGGACTTCGTACCGGTGAGCGGGACCACGCCGATCTGAGTGAGATATCGAAACAGGATTTGCGCGGGTGTTCGCCGATGCGTTGCCGCAGGGCCGGTGATCGTCTTGTGCGCCAACAATTGCGGATTGGCGCTTAGCGTCCAGAAGCTTTGATAGATGATTTGGTGCTGGTCGCAATAGGCGCGGATGTCGCGGTCATAGTTCGTGTCGGCGTAGAAGCGGTTCTGAACGACGGCCGGCTTGACCCTGGCGCTCTCGTATAAGCCTTTGAGATCGTCCAGGCGGTAGCAGTTGCTGATGCCGAGCTGGCGAACTTGGCCGCTGTCGACGCAAGCCTCGAGCGCGCGCCAAGCGGACTGGGTTTGCGTCATCGTCGGCAACGGAGAGTGCAGCAGCACGCAATCCAGGTAATCGGTTTGCAGGTTCATTAAGGACACCGCGACCGACTGGGCGGCTTGACGCGGTAGCGGCGCCTTTCGGTCGTAGGGGATCCGGTCCGGGTCTTGCCCTGAAAGGGATGTAAATTTTGTCTGCAGGTAGCACTCGGCGCGGGTCAGCCCCGGGCCAAGACTGGCGATGATGCCGGCGCCCACGCCGGCCTCATCGTAATGCTTGGGCTGGCAGGCTGTGTCGATGGCGCGAAAACCCATTCGAATGGCGAGGGTCACCAGCCGTGCGGTCTCGGCTTTCTTCCAAGCGGTGCCATAGATGATCCTCGGGGCGTGGAATATTCTGCTGGAGAGCATGAAAGGATCCATGAAAGTGTGATTACAAAGGCATTGCAGGGTCCCGATGCTGCGGCGCTGGCAGGCGGCATCCGCGGAGGCGAAAACAGTCGCTGGACAAGGGAACTACCGCTCGCACGAAAACGGCCTCGCGCTCCGCGGCGCCTGGCACTACTTTATTCCTTTTGCGGACGCAGTTGCTCGCTATCAGTCGTTCGTAATTTCGAATTCAAGTGTGATTCCGCGCTCGCCGAAAATCCGACTGACCTGAGGCGGAAGGCTAAAGGCGCTCACAGCGGTGGAGGAGAGCGTTACGAGCAAGCTGATTTCGCCGCCCTCCGAGCAAATCGCGTCGAATAATGCGGCATGCGCCTTGTTAAACCGCGCCGCGCACAAGCCAAGCGCTGCGGCAAGATTTCGAGCCACGGCAGTGTCGATGATGGTCTGTGAAATCGGCACGTTGCGAAGCGGCTCGAACGGCACGGCGCCAAACCATGACGCGGGATCTAGCTGAGCCAACCAGTAGGATTCGGTGTGAACCGCCGCGGTCGCGAGGCCGCTTTTCGAATGGCGCGGTTGGCCAGATCGGAAGGAATAAGCAGGTTCGATGCCAAGTTCTCTTGAAATCCTCGCCGGATCCATCGAGGGATGTTTAATCCGCAGCGACAATTGGAAAACGGTTGGTTGGCGTGTCGCGAGTTTAGTGGCTGCCATGATGGGACTTCCTAGGTGGATTGGTAACTCGTGATCTTCAGTATAATGGCTGGCTCGGATTACCGACAGCAGCGATGCGCGGACGGTGGCGGCCGCGCTCGATCTTTGGGTCGACCGCCCCGCTTGAATTGTTCCAAGTGAGCTCTAGAATAGCCGGTCCCTTCTGCTGCACCCCCCAAAAGGAGTGGATTATGGCCACCAAGTCAATTCCCGACGGTTATCACTCAGTCACTCCCTATCTCATCGTGAAAGGGGCTGCGGACGCGATGAAATTCTATAAACATGCCTTTGGTGCCGCTGAACTGATGCGCATGGCGAGTCCGGATGGAAGGATCGGGCACGCTGAGATGAAGATTGGTGATTCGGTGATCATGCTCGCGGATGAGCATCCCGAAATGGGGCACCGCGGCCCGCTCACGCTTGGCGGAGCCGCTGTGAGTCTGGTGGTGTATGTCGATCACGTCGATGAAGTTTTCAATCGGGCGCTTGCAGGCGGTGCCAAAGAGATTCAGCCGCTCGAGGATAAGTTCTACGGAGACCGTTCGGGGACGCTGCAAGATCCGTTCGGACACCAATGGACACTGGCGACGCATATTGAGGACGTTGCACCGGACGAGTTGCGCCGTCGAGCTGCGACGTTCATGCAGAATGCTACTGCATAACAGGCGACGAGGAGCGGAACGTCAACGGTTTTAGCCGAAAGTCAGAAGCCGGCCATTGACTGTGGGGGCCCGGTCGCCTTCGAGGGGGCGCGCACGCATCCATGCGCGCGACTTTTCTTCATCATCGACACCCTGACGAGTGCATCAATGCGGCCGGGCATCGGCGCCTATTTTGAGGAGTTGCGCGAAAGAGTCGTCTGAACCGATCACGGCCGCATGGGCGATATGTCAAGGTCGATCCGAGCCGGGGGTAAGAACGCCGACTGCTTCACATGAAAACCACGCCAATTTGAGCAGTACGTTCACCGCTACTCCGGCGCCATGCCCTTGTCGGCGAGTTCCTTGATCGCCTTCGCGCCCTTTGACAGATGCGTCAAACCCATGCCTCGAAGCACGTTCGGCGCCTTCGAAAATTGGATGCCGTCGTAGCCGACAATCTCGACGCGATTACCCCAGGTGATCGCCCAAATCGATGAAGGCCATGTCCTTGCTTTTGCCGCGCAGCTTGAAATCGACGATGCGCGCGTAGAAGGCAAGCGCTTCGTCAACGTCGCCTACCTCGAGCGCGATGTGATTGAAGCCCAAGGCGCGGGCCTTTTTTGATTGCTTCATAGGAAATCCTCCTGCGGCGGTGCCCATTCAAATAAGGGAAGAGCCGAAAGTGTCATCCCAACTCACGCAAAACGCAGCCAGATGCTGTGCGGGTTTGGCGTAGGACACGCCCCACTCGCTGCTGCCCATAGGACGCGAATCCGCGATTTTTCTCGTGCCGAAGGCAGCGATTGCCGATCAGTACTCGGTGAGGGGAGGGCGCGGGTGGTTGATCCACTGTTTTACGCTGGGCCTGAGCCATTGCAGGTTGGCATAGTCGACGAGCCGCTGAGGAACCGCATCGCCGTGCGTCACCAGACGCTGCAGCATCATGGCGAGATCCACGTCGGCGATCGACCACTGGCCGAATAAATTATCGCCGCGGCCGTCGAGCAGCTGAAGCGCGGCCGCGAAAAGCTTCTGCGCGGCTTGCTGCGCTTGAGCCGAAAGAGCAGGTCTCCTGGCGCCGCAGAATACGACGAATGTCGGACGCTCTTCTCGAATCGGCATGAGATCGCTGCGCACCCACGCTTGAACCTGGCGCGCACGCGCCCGCTCGCGCGGGTCGGCCGGATAAAGACGTGTGCCGGCAAACGTCTCGTCGATGTATTCGCAAATCGCCGAGGATTCGGACAAGGCGAACGTGTCATGCACGAGCGTCGGAACGCGACTCGTTATCGAAGTCGAAGCGAAACCGGCTTCCCGTTGGGCATTGGCGAATAGTTCGAGTGGTTCAACATCGAACTTCAAGCCCTTCTCGAGCAAGCTGACAAATGCGACCAGCGCGTAGGGGCTCGCAAAATTAGAATCGACGTAGAGAAGCATGCAGGTCTCTTCAAGAAGTGAAGCACTAGTTTAGCATCTCGCGAAGACTACCTGCCGGCGGCGATCAGCTGTTTGATTTGGCGGACGGCGAAAGCAACCTTGGCGTCGGTAAACATCTTGCCCAATTCAAGGGTCGCCTTCGTCTCATCGCCAATGACGCCCGTGCCATCGCCTTCCCGTCCATTCACCAGCCTGGCCGAACGGATCCATTTGGTCGAGGCGCCGTTGACCATCCTGTCGACGTACTCAACCTCCGAGGCATCGTCTGTTCCTGCGTGTAAATCAACCGGCAAACCGTGTTTCTGCATGTACTCCTTCATCACGTCCTTCTCTTTGAAGTACAGATCCGGAATGTAATACACGTGAATTCCCTTCGCTGCCCACTCCGTGTTCATGTTTTTCGCTACTTGCTGGAGTTGGGCTTGGGCTTTGCCGCCATGGTCGCACATCAATACGACGTTTTTGAATCCGGCAGAAATGGCGCTCAAGGCAACGTCGTGCGCGACCGCGGCGAAAGCAGTTTCTGAGAGGTTTATGCTGCCGGCGTATTGCATGTGCCCGGTCTTTTTTGCAGGGTCGATGACGCCAGGAGCGACCAGGCCCCAATCCCCAGTCGGTGCAAACGGCATGGTCGGGTAGACCAACGCATCCCCAAGTTGGGCAGCGATCCTTTGGCCAAGGTAGTGAGCGATGAAGACGTGCTTGCCGAGCGCAACCCCGGGCCCGTTTTGTTCAGTGCTCCCGGCGTAGTAAATCGCGGTGGTCTTGCCGGCGGCAATCGCATCCCGCACTTCCGTCCAGGTCATGTCTTCGATCCGCAGCGAGTGCGTCGGCGCCGCCAGTGCCGGACTGAGCAGCATTAAAAGCAGCGTTGAGATAGCGAGAAGTTTCATGCGCGCGGCTCTCCTTTTGATCGCATCAACCAAGCCAACGGCCGAGGAATCTGAAGGTCCGATCCCAGGCCTGCTGAGACCAGACGGGATCATATTGAGTCTGTGGAATCCGCTGCGGCCCGACGGCCGTCTCGTTGGCGAACGCGTGGTGCGCAAGGTAGCGATGGAAGTCATAACCGACGTTCGCGCCGCGCAGCTTCTCCTCAAGCTGATCGATGGACGCAATCTTGAAAAACTCATCCTGCGGTTGCCCAGTGGCCCTGCAGAGGCGCCTTTATTTTGCCCGCGTCGAGGTACTCCAGCGGCGGACAGCCGTACCATACGACGCCGGCATCAATCTCCGGCGCCATGCACAGACCCAGCAACGTGAGCGCGCCTCCCATGCAAAAGCCGGTCACTCCGACCTTGCCGCTGTGCTTCTTCAAGTATTGCACGGCCCCGCGGATATCTTGAGCCGCGGCGTCGGCAAAGTTCAAACCGCTCATCAGATGATGAGCCTCCTGCGCCTCAACCGTGACGTGGCCGCGGTACAGGTCCGGCACAAGAGCACGATAGCCTGCCGTGGCCAATCGTTCCGCGACGCCACGGATCTGATCATTGAGCCCCCACCATTCCTGAATCACCACGATCCCAGGCGCGCTGGCGGCGACTTTAGGTTCGGCTAGAAAGCCGTCGACTTCTTTGCCATCAGGTCGAAGAAAAGAGATTGTCGTTCCCATGCCCAAGACTCCTCGCGTTGCTGCGAACCTCCGCAGCCATAAGCGTAACCCGCGGCCGGTCCGCTAAACAACGAGTTGCGACACTTGGATCAGGCCGGGATCATCGGGCGCGGTCGAATTGATGCGTGGACTGACAGGGTAGGCGTGCATGCCGCCCTTATAATAAGGGCGCAAGGTTGCGTTTGCCGCAACTGGGGTACCTCGCAGCCACGATTGATAATCCCTGCGCCGCAAGATCGCAGGCATGCGACCGTCGGTGTTGGCGATACGGACGATCAGGTCATTCGGCGGCACGCAGACCATTGAGCAGCTTTCGATCACATCGTCGTCCTCGGAAACGGACCGATCCCAAATTGCCGCGATACCAAATACCGAGCGGTTCAGCAGCTGAACGAAGTGCGGTTGCCGATAGCGCCGATTGGTCAGCTGCCATGCATAAAAGCCTGACAGCGGCAGAATGCAGCGTTGCCCTTCCAGCCAGGCGCTGCGGAATATGGCGGACGACATGATCTCACTTGCATCGACGGTCAGCGGCGAGTCGCCGGCGCGCCCTCCGGCGGAGGAGGGGATCAGCCCCCAGCGCATCATCACGGCTTCGGATTGTCCGTCATGCCAGCGGATCGCCGGCACGTACTGTTTCGCAGCCACATTGTATCTGGCGCTAAAGCGCCACCAGGCCCGCGAGGGCATGAATTCCCGCTCGGCAGCGGCCTGGTCTGGAAGGGCGTAGCGCTGACACATGCCCGGACATTACGTCAGCGCGCTCGCTAAGAATGTGACGCGGCTACGGTTTGAGGAACCCGCACTGCAGTAGGGACGGGCATGATCCCAGAGAATGATTTCCGGGAGGAGGTGGGGCTGGCTGCACGCGCTGGCCGTTATTTTCGAACGAGTGCTAGAATTTACACGCGATTGCTAGAAACATGATGAATGCTCGATGGCAAGACAGAAGGCATATGTCGAGATACCGCGTCCCTCTTTCAGTGCTTGGCGCAACATTAATCTTCGCGTGCCTGTCCGGTTGCACCAGCCTGGCATTCTTCGCGGCAAATGCGCCGGCCGCGTTGAGTCACGTCGATCGCAAGGTCAATCTTGCCTATGGCGCCGATCAGCGCCAGAAATTGGATGTTTATGAGCCGCGCATGGCGGCAAATCGGCCGGTTGTGATTTTTTGGTACGGTGGTTCATGGCAACAGGGCAATAAAGCGCACTACCGGTTTGTCGGAACTGAGCTGGCGAAGCTCGGATTCGTCGCGGTGCTGCCGGACTATAGGCTGTATCCGCAGGTTACTTTCCCGCTCTTTGAGGAAGATGGCGCGCGAGCCGTAGCTTGGGTAGAGCAGCACGTACAGGGATTTGGCGGCGATCCGAAGCGAATTGTTCTCATGGGACATTCAGCCGGCGCACATACGGCGGCGTTTCTGGCATTCAATCATGCCTTTTTGAAAAGATTCGGTGCTGATCCTACCGATATCGTGGGTCTCATCGGGCTTTCCGGGCCGTATGCGTTGGTCCCCGACTCAGATGCGTTGCGGGCTGCGTTTGCATCGCCCTTCAGCGAGAAAGACTGGCAACCAATTCGTTTCGTAGATTCACGCGCGCCGCCGACGCTTTTGTTGCACGGGCTTTCCGACCGGGAAGTTCTGCCGCGAGAAACGATTGAATTGCGCGATGCGCTGTTGGAAAAACACGTGCGCGTGGAAATGCATCTGTTTGCGCATCGAGGACATGACGACACTCTGGCGCCATTTGCGCTGCTGGCGCGCTGGCGCACGCCGGTGGTCAAAGAAGTGGCCGCGTTTGTTCGCAGCGTCAGCGCGAAAGCCGCGATGTAGGTGCGGCCGAAACTACCAGTGGTCGCGCGCTGCATATGAAGGTCTTGGATTGATTATTGGGACAAGCCTTGAGTGATGGCGCGAAGGCGATCGGCAAGGCCGATGGACAGCCTAAATTCGAAGGAGGACATGTGCTGGAAGAGACCTGGACTGCCGTGGAAAGCTATTATGACGCCGAGCTTAACGCTCAAGATCCCGTGCTCGAGGCGGCGATTGAAGTGAGTATTGCGGCGGGTCTGCCGCCGATCCAGGTATCGGCGGCACAGGGCAAATTGCTCTATTTGCTCGCCCTGGCGCAAAGCGCCCGGCGCATATTGGAAGTGGGCACGCTCGGCGGCTACAGTGCCTTGTGGCTCTCGCGGGCCCTGTCCGTGGACGGGCGCCTCGTGACCCTCGAGCTCAATCCGCACCATGCCGAAGTCGCGCGCCGAAACTTTGCGAATGCCAAGATCGAGGATCGCATTGAGTTGCATGTCGGGCCGGCCCTCGAGACCCTGGCGCGCCTGCGTGCACAGCACGTCGCCCCCTTTGATCTGGTCTTCATCGATGCGGACAAGGCGAACAATTTGGGCTATATGCAAGCGGCATTGGAACTTTCCCGAGTCGGCACATTGATTATGGTTGACAATGTTGTGCGCGAGGGCTCAGTCCTGTCGCCGATGCGTGATGCGGCGGCGCAGGGAGTGCGAAAATTAGCGGCTTGGGTTGGAGCCGAACCGCGACTTGCGGCCACCGTCATCCAGACTGTCGGCAATAAGGGATATGACGGTTTTTTACTGGCACGGGTGCAGAGGATTTAAGCAGTGCGCTACGGAAGCCATGGGCGTTGGAGGTCGATTTGCCATGGCGCCTTGCCGAGAATGCCGGTCGGACGAAGAAGCGCTAGAATCGGCCTATGTGCTATTCCGATCAAGTCGCGAGACTGAGCCGGAAATCACACTCTGAAACTACCTAGAAGGATTGGCCCATGCGCAAGCTCGGATTATCTTTAACGTTGGCTATCTCAATGGGCGCTGGAACGAGCGCATTTTCGCAATCCGCCGCGCCTACGGTCGATCCCGCTTGGAAGGCGCCAGAGGTTGTCGAATTTATCGGGCTTAAAAAGGGGGACAGGGTGGCCGAAATCGTGGCGGGGCGCCTTACCGCATCGCTTGCGCAGGCCGTCGGGCCATCCGGAAAAGTGTACGCGATTGAAACGGCCGAAGTCGTCAAGGCCCATCCCGCAAGCATTGGAGCACATGAAAGAACTCGCGAGTCAGTCGCCCAATGTCATCGTCAGTGCGGAGCCGGTCGGATCGCCATTGCCGTCGGGACTCGATGCGGTGTTCATTCGACAGAATTATCACGATCTCTACGACAAGTTTATGGGACCCGCGGATGTTCCCGCATTCAACAAGGCGGTCTTTGCCGCGCTGAAGCCCGGCGGTGTCTATGTCGTGTTGGATCACGCAGCGATAGCGGGCTCAGGGATCGGCGCAACCGAGACACTGCACCGGATCGATCCGGCACGAGTGAAGACGGATGTGCTGGCAGCCGGCTTCAAGCTGGATGCCGAGAGCTCGATTCTTGCAAACAAGGCCGACGATCACAGCAAAAATGTGTTCGACCCGTCTGTCCGCGGTCACACCGACCAGTTCCTGTTTCGGTTCAAGAAGCCGAAATAAAGGCGTATCAGAACTGGGACTGAGGCCGGTACGAGCGAGTAGCACAGCGGGTCCATAGCCGGCGGCGGCCTCGGTGTTTGGGCCGCCTCGCTTTGCCGTGGCGTTAGAATTCTGACATGAACTGCGGGACTGGTCGTCCGGCAGCTCTCAGCCACTTGGCCATCGCGCCGGTGACTGTGCGCACTGCCGGTCGCTGCGTCATGCGCTCGCGCCAGCCCAACAGCCGTGGCGTGGAAGCCGTGATCGGAGCTCCCTTGCGCTCGCCGAACAAGGCAGCCATGTAGAACGCGATATCCGCGAATGAATAGTCTCTTGCAAGCCATGCAGCAGTGCCAAGCGCATTCTCCATCTTAGTATAGTACGCAGCTGCCGCATCAATGCTTGCGACGGCAAGCGGATCGTGCAAGCGTTCTTGAAGACTCATCAGGCGAATGATGTGAGGGAAATAAATCTCGTCCGACTCGTGCTCGAGCCGGCGCGCACGCGCTCGGGTTATTGGGTCGCGCGGCCACAACGGCGGACTTGGCTGCAAATCTTCCAGATACTCGAAAATCTGTGTCGAATCGAAGATTTCGACCTCGCCGTGGGTCAAAACGGGTACCTGGCCCTTGGGATTGATGCGTAGCACCTCGGCGTGCTTAGGCATATAGCCCAGAAGCGAGTCGTAGGCCACCATCACCACGGCAAAATCCAAGCCTTTCTCCTGTGCCGCGATTTGCGCCTTCGCGCCGAACATGCTGAGCGGTCCGGAGTAGAGCGTCATCGGCGGGGGCAGTATCTGCATCGCGCCATCCTTCAGGTCAAAGCGAATATGGATGCATTGAGCGCAATTCCGAGTCTACTCGCCGTATGCTGTCACCTGGTGTCATGATTGAGGGAAACTACGTCGCGCCGAACCGCAGCCATCACTAACGGGCACGACCGCTTTCGTGCCGACAACGTCCGCGGAGATCAGCTATTTGCCGAGTCGAAACTCCGATGCCACTTCATCAACGGTTGGATTGGCCTTCGCCATACCGTTGACGATGACGACGGGAATCTCGCCGCCCATCACCACAGAAGTGCGCTGCAGGAGCGGCAATTGCTCGCGATCAGTTATCGACGCGGAGAAGTGGTTGGCGCGCGTGTTGGGGATGCCCATTTCCGTCAGACGTTTTGCCATTGCGTCGGCGCGCTGCGCAGCCGCGGATGGGCAATTCAATGCTGCCAGGATGATCACCTTATCAGGCGGTGTGCCGGGAGGTGTCTGTACCGGCACAAATCCGTTGGTGTCTTGAAACGCCAGCAAGCCGCGCTCGGCGACCGTCCGCTCATGTGATGACCACAGTTGGTAGACCGCGCCCACCGACAGTATGGCAATCAAAATCCATCGTCTCAACGTCACTGTGTCTGCTCCCGATCATTTACAAAGTTGAGCGTCATAACGTTTCCATGATGTCAAATCGCAAGCATCGGCGGCTCGAGTTGGTACTCCAACGCTAGCCGGACCGACGCCGCTGGGCTCAAATTGGGTCACAAAGTGAGCAGAAACTTAGAATGACGCAGTAGCCAGCCCGCCGCTTCGTGCCCTCGGTGCGCTCGTCCGGCAAGAGCGGCCCGGAGGGGTCCGCGGCGATGCTTCGATGAAGGCGGGTGGGAGTCCACGCAGCAGTGAGTGCGCCTCCGAAGTAGGAGGTCCCTTTGCTGTCGGCGGCCGCTTAGCGCATGATCGATGCCCCTTAAGTAAGGAACCGTTGCTTGCTTCGGGGCGCCGCTTTTCAATTTGTTGCACTCGCCGCGAGGAAAATGACCAGCAAGTTCGAGATTCGCAGCTCCGCGCCGACACTTTGGCGTCGAGCACTCGCATTTCCACCAATTCAAATTGTCGTGGCGATTCTGTTTATCGCCATTCCCTTTGCGCTTGTCAGTACACCCTTCAATCTATTCGTGACGGATAAACCTTTGAGACGCGTAGGCGCGCTGCTGTTGGCGGCGGTCGTCCTGGGAGCCTATTCGGCCTACGTCAGAATCATGGAGAAGCGGGCGGTCGCCGAACTGTCCGGACAGCGTGCGGTGCGCGAACTGAGCTTGGGTCTCGCATTGGGTGCGCTGCTATTTTCCGCGACGATAGGCTTTCTTGCCGCTTTAGGCGTGTATCAGGTTACGGGAAACAACGGCTGGCAGCCCATGATTGCGATTCTGCCTGCCTGCATACTCTCGGGCGTGCTTGAAGAAGTTTTGATTCGCGGAATTGTTTTTCGGATTCTGGAACGATGGCTCGGGAGCTGGATCGCGTTGGCGATATCGGCCGCCATTTTCGGCGCGCTGCACCTGCTCAACCCGGGATCGACGCTGCTCAATGCGGCCGCGATCAGTATTGAGGCCGGAATACTGCTGGCCGCAGCCTATATGCTCACGCGGCGCTTGTGGCTTTGCATCGGCACCCACATTGCCTGGAACTTCACGCAAGGTGGAGTCTTTTCGGTTGCCGTCTCGGGAGGGCAGAGCAAAGGCCTGCTGCAATCGAAAATGGTCGGGCCCGATTGGCTGACCGGCGGTGCATTCGGCGCCGAAGCATCGATCGTCGCGTTGGCGGTCTGCCTTGCTGCCGGCATTGTCTTGGTGATCTTGGCGATGAAGAAGGGCAACGTGGTTGCGCCGTTTTGGGCGGACAGACATGCGGTAAATCCGAAACCCTCGGAAAAAGGCGCCGCAGCGAGCAGGCCCGGCTAGCGAATTTAGCCTTAGGAAGGCGCGCATCTGCGAGCGCGGCTCGGGGAGAGACATCACTCGACTTGAATGGCCGCCCAGAAGTGATGCTGTGCGGCGCGATGGCGAGGCGGCGGCGGCGGTGGAGGCGTGACCGGACCAGGATTAGAATGGTTCCGACCGCATTAATTGCAACCCATTACCATGAAATTGCGCCTGCACAGCAAAGCGAAGGAGTCATCGAGTGCGGCATTGTTGGCAATGCTGCTTTCCTATGGCACCGCGTATTCGGAGTCGATACCGCTTATTCACGCACATGGCACGCTCCAGGTGCCCGCGGTTATCAACGGCAAGATTTCGCTTAATTTCACAATTGATAGCGGCGCGACGGACGTCTCCATTCCCGCGAGCGTATTTTCCGTTCTCATTCGCAACGGCACGGTGTCGCCCCAGGATTTGCTCGATAAGCGGATATACAAACTGGCGGACGGATCCGGTGAAATCTCGCAGCGATTTCGCATTCGATCCTTGCGAGTGGGCAAATTGGAAGTTCGAGACGTCATCGCGTCGGTCGGTGATTCGGGTGGGTTGCTTTTGCTGGGACAGAGCTTTCTATCGCGACTCAGATCCTGGTCGATTGATAACGAACGGCAAGCCCTGCTTATTACGGAGTCAGCAACGTCCCCATCGCCGCTGATTGCGCCGCATGCAAAAGGTGCTAACTCGGCCAGCGACTGGGTGCGGGTCACGGCGCCGAATGAACCAGCGGGAGAGCACTTTGTCAGTACGGCGAGCTTCCAGGGTAACGGGAACCTGCGATCGTTATGGGAAAAGCACGTTTTTCCGCTGCATACCGAAAAGTGGGAAGGTAAGTGGGTGAATTATGCGGTCGATCATTGGCAATTCGACTGCGGCGAAGCGAGAACCATATTGGACGCGAGAACTGACTACTATGAGGATGGGACGCGTTGGGTCGCAGATTCTAAGTTGATTTCATCAACCGCGTGGCACCGCGTCCCGCCGGACACAATTAAGGATGGCGAGATGAAGCTCCTGTGCGATTGGCAACCGCAATAGCCGACGCAAGTGAAAAACACTCGATAGATCGCGACCCGGATGACCCGATTGAATGCGACGCTTGAATGTGATGCGAACGTGGACCACGAACACCTTGTCTCACAGATCGCGGGACGATCGCACGAATCCTGAGATGCGACATCCCTATTCCGGACGCCCCTGGAGATCAATAGCTTGCCGCGCTTTCAGCGCTCATTGCAACGCCTGCCACCAAGGCAAAAGCCTCGATCACACTTTCGGGCAATCTTCTGAAGGTCGTCGATTCGTTGGCGGGCGCAGCTCAACGGTCGGCGTGGATTGAGCGCGCTGTTCAAAGCTACGCGGCACGCCAGCTGAAGGAGCGGCGCCGAGAGCGCGAACTGGCGCTATTAAATAGACATGCGGATGCATTGAACGCCGAAGGCGATGATAGCGCGACCTACCAGGCAAACTGGACCGCGGAGTAAGTCGTCATGTCCTCCGGCTTGCGCCGCGGCGATATTTACCGTGTCCGTCAGCCCCAACACCGCGATCCAAAAAAGTCGCGCTGCTTCGCCGTGGTGAGCCGCCAGGATCTGCTGGATTCAAAGGTCAATCGCGTCTTGTGCGCGCCAATCAATACGTCCGGCGTCGGCCTGTCGACCGAAGTGCAAGTCGGGGTCGACGAAGGCTTGAAGCACGATTCAGTCATCAATTGCTACGCATAATGTATATTATGTTAAATTATAGTTGGACCGCTATCCGGGTGCCCACCTGTCGCGTCTCAGAGAACTTGGCACCCTGCCAACATTAACCGACTTGATATCGGAAGCCATAGCGCGAGCCGTGCGCCACGCGTCTGAATCGACGTCGTCGGATAGATCCCGTAATTCATGTTGGCGAGCGTCTTTGGGCACAGATCGCAAAATGCGATCTGTCTGACAGGGCGTGTCATGATTTACCGCTTGCAGCCTACCCGCAATCGCGCTCTTCCCAGGGTGAGCTGTCGCGGCATAAATCGCGGCTAGTTGATCCGCCCCGCTCCGTTATTGATTTTTATCGTGTGGTTCCGCCGCTGCGGCCAGGGCACCCTAGCTGCTTTTGGCACTGGGCCCGTTGGGGGACGCGCCGCCGCCCAACGGGCTTGGTTCACCTCAGTATCGCGCAGCAACTTCAGTTGGCGTGATGGTGCCGAACAGACCATTGGTCTCGCCATTCGGACCCGCCGAGAAGTACAGCGTGTCCGAACTCGAGCCGCTGCCGCCGCCCAGGGTCAACGTCCACAATCCATCAATCGCGAGTGGCTTGCCGCGCGCGTCTCGAAGCTCGTCCAGGAAGCGCCCATCATTGTCGAAAACATCGATGTGACCGTTACCGAAGTTACCCACCAGGACCTTACCGCTGAATCGACCAAAGGCGAACGACGCATGCGTCACACCCCAAGGCGAATTCAATGAGCCGCGGCTCGCAAAGCGCCGCAGTAGATGTCCGTCGGTGTCGAACACGTCAACAAATCCCCGCCCGGGGCCGGCCGCATCATCGTGCTTCGCGGCATCCTGCTTGGCGTAAGTGACGAACAGGTCCCCGTCTATGTTGGCAATGCCAAAGGGTGCGTAGCCCGCCGGCATACTAGAATCAACGAAACCGCCATCGGTCATCGCCGGTGTGTACAGACCGCTCGCCCCGTTGGGGCCGAATGCATCGACCGTACCGGCACGAAAATTCGTTGCGTAGAGGAGACCCCCCTTGGCGCTCAAGCCGAAGACCAGACCTTTGTATACCGCGCCGTTCGCGGCAGTGGGCAGCGCCGAGTTATCCACTGCGATCACCGCATTGTCCGCCGGATTGAGCCCCCCCGCCCAGGCCGAAAGTGTTCCATCTTCAGTGGAGAAAATGAATGCCGCCGGAACCTTGGTGCCCGGCACCAGGAAAGATGAGGATGGATTCCAGACGATACCCGTGGGTGCGGCGGGCGTCGGAGTGGGAGGATTTTTCGGATCGACTGCCTGACAAGAGCCCATGGGCACCACATTGCCGGGCAGCGGGATGGAGACCTGCAGCCCGACCTTCGTGCCGTCGCCCTTGTAGAGCGTCGAACAACCGGTTTGATTATCATTGACCCAGAACGGACTGCCCGCCGGGCTGAAGGCAATTCCCCAGGCATTCTGCAGCACCGGATCTTGCGTTGCTGCACCGCCTAGGTTCGATACGAGCGGCGTGATCGCGTAGGCGCCGCGCCCTTCCTGAACGTCCTCGTCAGCGGCGATTGCCACCGCGCAGGCCGCAACGGTGATAACAGCCGACGCTACAGATATGCGAACTAATTGATGCATGATAGCCTCCCCTTGTCAGGCGTGAATCGAATACGAGCATCGATGAGTTCCACGAGGCCTCAATCCGGTTGCATGTCGCAATTATTTTTCGCTCCGTCAGGAAACGGCTCTGGAATTTCAGTCCCGACCAGCAATGCCCGGGAGTCGTGCGAGGATCCAGGCGCCGCGGCCGATCAAAGCCCTTGAGCTTCTACAACGACCACATTCTCCCCCACGTCATCAATCTCGCTATGCGCAATCGCGAGCTTAAGCCTTATCGCAAGCGCCTCATTTCGCAAGCACGCGGGCGAGTCCTCGAGATTGGGATCGGTTCCGGCCTCAACTTGGTATTCTATGGATCGCCGGTTGACGAGATTATCGGGCTCGATCCTTCCGCACGTCTTATCGATATGGCGCAGGACGCCGCGAGACATTCCGAGATTTCGGTGACTTTGATAACCGGGTCAGCGCAGGCCATCCCGATCGATCGCGGCAGTATCGATACCCTCGTGACCACCTGGACACTGTGCTCCATACCCGATGCCGGCGCCGCGCTTCAAGAAATGCGCCGCGTGCTCAAACCTAACGGCCAGTTGTTATTCGTCGAACATGGGATGGCACCGGAGACAGATGTTCGAAAGTGGCAGAATCGCCTCACACCGCTGTGGAAGCGCATTGGCGGCGGATGTCACCTAAACCGCCCGATCGAGGCTCTCATAGAAAGTGCGGGCTTTAGGATCACCCGGCTTGAAACCGGCTACGCAAAAGGCCCCAGGCCCATGACCTTTTTCTATGAGGGGAGCGCAGCTCCGCAATGCTATGGATCACCATCCGAAGCGCGGCATGCACCGCAAAACCGAGCTTAGGAATAATTTCGTCCTGCTGCTGATCGCTGAGTACGCCGGCGCCATCAACTCAGTCGTCCCGAAGGCCCCATTGTCGAATCACATCCAGCTCGGCTGCTGTAAAAACGCCTGCCTGATAGAGCCCTAGGAATTCTTCCGATAATCCCACTCCCCCACATGAGCCTTTAAGCGAAAGCCTTGGTTCTTTGCCGCACGATAAAGTGGCTTGAATACCTCGATCGGTTGAGTAAGCTCGTCACCCGACAGATCCAAAACCTTGTGAAAGCCTAGCTCAAGCCATGGCGCCATCCACTCCTGCAACCACTGCACCTTGCAATGGCGCGACAGGCCCAGCTGCGGAATCCATTCTACGCGCGGCGCCATCCGTGCGTGAAGCTGCGCGATTGTGTCAACGAGCTCCGCAGGCGATCCGAGCCGCTGCGTAACCATCCACACATCATCGCCGAACTCGATGCGACTCAGGCCGTCCCTCAGAGCTCGGGTAAAAGTGGCTTCAATCCCAAGTAAACGGCCTGCCTGGCCATCGAATAGCGTGCCAATATTGGCTTTCGCCCAAGCGTGCATGGCATCCATCGACTCTAAGGGGGTAACCACGGGTGCGATGTCGCGTCCCGTCCTTTCATAGATGTAGCGGCGATCGCTATTGGCCCAGCCATGCGTGTGCAAGTCCGCCTTCGGACAGGCTCTAACCGCGCGAATGTCGCGGTTCATTAGCGCGTCGGCGAAGCTCATTGGCCCCGGATTATCGTGTATCTCTGAAGGCATATGGCCCAGGTCGCGCGGCGGTAGACTTCAAGTCCTGCGGCCATTTTGCCAGCGCGCAAAATAAGGCGCCGCTCAGACTACGACCCATGTCAGACTTCTCCAATATCTAAATCAGTGGCCCCTAAACTCTCGCATCATTGTGATTTGGATATCATCCCTCGAAGGCGATGAACCTATGCCGGTATTGCGATAGTAAAGAGCCTTCAAGAACGCCAAGTCACCTGCTGTTATGGCTGAGGGCTTTTCACGCGTTGCGCAGCTTGCGGACATCAGGTCCAATATGCTCGGGAGCGGATCGCAATGGTCGGGCGATTGCGCGACTGACAGGGTCAACATCGCCAGGTAGTCGGCAATCGCCCCGATGGGGTAGCTCGCGATTTTCGTTGTGTCGACGACCAGGATGACGACGCCGATCCCACTCATGTCCCCGTCATCCTTGAGCCCAATGGGGATGACTTTGGGCCAGACAGGCTGGAGATTAAGGGCTAGCAGTCCCACGTCCGTATTCATGACGCTGCTGCGGCGACGCGTCGTCATGTACCAGCCCTGAATCGGGTGATCGCCTCTGAACGCTATCAGCGGCCTCATCGCCGGATACCTTACACCAAAGTAAACTGAAGCCCATTCCACGACGTCATTCATTATTTTCAGAGGGTCGTTCGTGAAAACTATTCGCACGTTGTCTTTGCATTGCGAATCCGACTGCACGGGCGCACCAACATTCTCGGCCACGGCACGAATCCGCGCCGTCACAAAGGCGTTGTATGCCGGGGTTAACCCTTCAGTTTGTGGACAAATACTCTGCTTGCCACCACGCCAATGCGCAAGGTTGCCCCTGGCACCTGTGTTTTCGTAATGCACTGTTGCGTGATGCGCGATGAACTGACGCAAGCCGTTTCCAGCCAATTCCTGATCGGTAGGAGGCCTCGGCGCTGTCACGGTCACGTCGGGAATCTCAGGCGATGCGCCCGCATTCACGTTGTGATCTGGCTGCGGCAAGGTGATGGCCTCTATCTTCGTCAGATCGCTGGAGCGGCCGGTGCGAGTTGGCGCACGATTTTCTGGCACGCTACCAATCGCAACCGTTGTCGCGCCAACGCGCGTGAACCCCAAGCCGGTGCCATGAAGCAACAGGTCCAACGCGACGTGAGCTGGAAATGTTCCGTTCACGCCGTTCGAATTCAGATGCGAGACTTCCGCATCGGCCGCGGCGACTTGCAGCCCGCTTTGAGTCGAGAATTCAATTAGCGCGCCCGCGAGCGGCGACGGCGCAATATGAAAATTCATGCTGCGGTCCAGTATGTCGTCTGCTCGCGCTGTTGCATGCCACGCCATGGTCGCAACCAGGAAGGCCATCAAAAGCGGCCAAACTCGGCGTTTATTTCTAGGTGCCATGAGTGCGGGATCGAATGAGTGTTCCATTCGCCCCCTGATCGACCACGTCAACCGGATATATCTGCTCCAATGCCTTGAGCCAATCCCGGACCTTTGACGGTGACACCGTACCTGTGAACCGAGTCTGTTGAAATGCGGGCGCCACGACAATGCGTGGGGCAATGTAACGATTGATTGCATTGATAACGTCCTCCAGAGGCTCGCCCACGAATAGCAGTGTCCCGGCGCGCCATGCGCCGGCTACTTTCGGATCAACGGTTGCGACGCTTAGCCGGTGAGCAGATTGGGCGAACGTCACTCGCTGGCCCATACTCGCGCGAACGATGTCAGTGTTGGCGCGCGAATTACTCCCTACTCCTTCCACATCCGGCACCACAGTGACCCGGCCTTCACCGACCGTCACCGCGGTGCTGTTCGGACAAATGCGCACATCAAACTCCGTGCCGATAGCGGTCACCGTCAGGCTACCGGCATGAACCATAAAGGGGCGCACCGCGCTATGCGTCACCGTAAAGAATGCTTGCCCTCGCACCAGTCGTACATCGCGTTGCGCCAGCGTAAAGTCAGTGCTGACCAGAGAATCCGGCGCTAGATCAAGATGTGATCCATCCGCCAAGGTGATGCGGCGCTCCTCGCCGACCGCGGTTTCAAGCACCCGATGGTCGGAGTAGCGCAGCACGAACCATCCCGCCACACCGACAAGCACAACAACACTGGCGGCCAACGCGATCAGCCTATGGCGATGTATGAGATGATTGCCGAGCGGCGGCGAGTAAAGGCTGGTCGCCCTCGCTTCAGGAAACGCATTCCACAGGCGCTGCATTTGCTCAAATGCCGGCAGATTCATCGCATCGGCTCCGCACCATTGCATCCACTGATCGGTAAGCGCCTCCTCGTTCGACTCGTTGAGCCGCTGCACCCATTCACTGGCATCGCGAAGTCGCGCGATCTCTGAAGGGATGGGATCTGACTCACTCATAGCGAAACCTTCCGTCGTACTTGATCGACCGCCATTCCATCCAACCGCAAGCGGCAATAAACCATCGCGTATGTCACGTAGCGTCGGACCATGCGCTCCGAGATACCTGCGCGCACCGCCACCTCGTGCTGTGGGATTCCTTCCAGGCGATGCAGGTTAAACACCTGCTGACATTTGACCGGCAACTCCTGCAGGTAGCCGAGAAGCTGGGCCGTCTGCTCGCGCTCCATGAGTTGTTTCGCGGGATCCTCCAATTCAGTGCCCGTAGCGGTCAAGCTCTCGAACAGCTCCGCTTGCTCTTCCGCCTGTTGCTGAACCCTGCGATGCCGCAGCCGATCAATGGCGAGATTGCTGGCTGTCTTGAATAGATAGGCGCGCAGTAAACTGGGTGTACCGGGATCTTGTAGTCGCAGTAAACGGACGTATGCCTCCTGGGCAAGTTCCCTTGCCTCTTGCTCTGAACGGAGTCGGCTGGTCAAGTAGCCAACCAGCATGCGATTGTGGTCGCGAAATAATTGCGACACCGCGCTGGCGGTCGAATCAGAAAGTGCGGCAACCTCATCAAACGGCGCTGCCTGCTGCTCGTCCGCATTGGCCATTCGCCCGTGACTCCTTGGCTGAGTTACAACCCTGTACAAGATACGTTCGAGCGCGGCAAACCGGAACCGCGATCCTGCGAGAACGCCCTATTATTCTTCCAATATCTCGTCAACAACGCCATTCAAGGCTGTTTATCGCTCGCAATGCGCAAATCATCGGGAGCCGGGTCGTTTGACGGCCTGTCCTAACACGTGACAAATCCGCCTATTAACCTACGACGAACAGCCAGAGCTAATACTTGAGGCCCCAATGACCTAAGAAGCTCAGAAGGACATTTCCCCGAGCAATCTTTCATGCGGGAGGCATTGATTCTTGGGTTTTGAGGTGACGTCATTGGATCGGAACCTCGGCATTACCCATTCCAAGATTGAGAACTCAATTAGTATTTGTATTCGCTGGCTGGCGGATTCATGCCGACGATAGCGGGCCGCCCGACCGAGCGACACCAGGAACGGCACGCCAAGAATCAAGAGAAACAGATCACCAACCGCACCACCGCCGCCATGCGAGGTACTGGTTGCCGCGGGCGGGGCTGCAGCCGTTTTAATGACAACGGACGTACTCGCCGTGGCCGCTGGCGGAGCGCCGGCGCAAGTAATGGAGTATGTCACCGTGCCGACGCTGGTCTCGGTCACCGTCATCGCTCCCGAGGTCGAAAGTGTTCCCATCCAGCCATCACCCGGGGTGCCGCCCGAGGCCACGCAAGAATTGGCATTTGATGAGTTCCATGTGAGCGAGATGGCGGAACCTGCGGACTGGCGCGACGCGTGAGCCGGGGCCATTCAAATTCTCAAGAGGCGACGCCACGACTTCGATCACCCACAGTTTTGGCTGCGCCAGCACACGCGTGAAGAGGCGTTAAAACGTTACTCTATTTTGAGCCCGTAAAAGCACGGCTGTTTGTGGACGCGCTCGCGTGCTCGGACGTTGGACCTTCGAAATCGAAGAAATTGTGCCTGCTAGTCCGCCAAGCCCATCACGAACGCCAAGGCGATATTAAGCTGCGCAACATCTTTGTCATCGAGATGGCCAATATGCCGACCGATTCGCTCGCGCCGGATCGTGACAGGCTTGTCGGCCATGACCTGCGATTTCACTCGTAAGCCGTTCCTCTCGCTCGGATCGATCGTCACGCGAAAGTCGGGTGCGTCGCTGCAGTCGGAGGTCATTTGGCAGATCACGACCGACGCATGTGCCGCGGGCAAGGCATCTGTCTGAACGATCACTGCCGGACGTGGCTTACCGTAGTCGCCTGTTGCTGCAACCGTCACCACGTCGCCGCGCCTCATCGGGCATCAAATTCCGAAACTGCTTCGATCCACCCGAGAGCATCTAACTCACGAGATCGCTTCAGACTAGCTACCTGCTTCGCGATGCGTCGACGAACTACTTTCGATCGCGCATCGGGCACGACTAAACGCAACTCGCGCAGGCCGCGTGCACGACGCCGCTCACGCATGGCCTTCATTCGATCAGCCGCTAATGCCATTTTGAGTTCTCCACTGTAACGCGTTACAGCGTAACGCGTTACAAAATGCAAAGCAACCTGCGGCGGTTTCTGGAGGGCGAGTTTTCATAATTCATGCCCAATATAATCAATACGTTATGATGAAAGGAAGGGAATTGCAGATCGCCCGCTATATTTATTAGGATCCGGAAGATAATTACCCCTCAATTTGAATCCCTAAAAGGCCTGGCTGTTGGCGGACGTCAATGGATACTCGATCGGCCCCTTGCTTACTGCGCGCTACCCCGATTTGAGCTTCTCTTCCGCACAACGACAGTTCGACCATCCGCTCGAGCAGCTGATCCGCCGATGCTCCCGCAAAATTCTTCAGCACCAGTTCTTTGACATACAGTCGCACCAGGTAACGCAACTGCAGTGCACGATTGCGCGTCGCAAACACGAAGTCGCGATGACCACTGTTGACGACAATGATATTGCGCTCCCCGTCGAAACGGCAGCGCCACAGTTCTCCGGCCGCCCGCTCAAACGTGTAGCCCGGCAGGCCGCGCGCATTGACAACTGCCGGACTCATGGTGGCGTCCAAACTGTCAGTCACGGTGATCAGCACCTCCGCGGTGCGGGCAACATCCCGTTGGGTCACCGTGACGCTCAAGCGACCGAGCCCTGGTGCGGCTGGTGCTCGGAACTCTACTTCCTGGTTGCTGGTCTCCTGTAACGTACCGTCGCCTTCCAGCATATGCCAGGCAAATTGCAGATCATCGATCACACGCCGTCGCGACCGATCGCGCGGCAGCGCCCTGAACTTACGAATCTCGTTGAGCGGCACCGTACTCGCGGCGGGCGACACCACGACGCTGAACAACGGGCCCGCGTACTCAAAGAACTGCCGCTGCGGCGTATCTGTTCGACCCGAATGCGGCAGCCCTGGCAATAGATCCTCCAGATCCGTGCCATCGGGGACGCCGCCAGCGCTGAATTTCGCGGCACTGCCCTCCTGACGTGCTCGGCCTTGCACGTCAAACCAGTCGTATTCCTCGCGCGGTAGAGCGAGCATCGCCTCGTGAAATGCCTTTTGGATGGCTTTCAACGACTGTTGACTGGCTTGCTCTTCTTCGGCGCGCTGCTGTTCGTCGATTAAACCCTTGACGTAAGATTCCAGGGGCCCCAGTGCCGCAACGACGCAGCATAGCGCTCGTCCTGAATAATCCCGCTGCGAGTCCCCGGTGTGAGGTTCAGGAACGGCACATCCACCAGGCCTTGTACGTAACGCGACAGCCAGGGACTATGTTCCAAGCCGGGCAGCGTCGACAGATCCTCAATCACCCGAGTACCGGCGCGCGTCAATGCTACCCGCGCGTTCTCATTGGGCTCGGCAAGGTACAGTTCCGCGTATGCATCTCCGTAGACGGTGCGAATCGTCGGCAATTGGTGCAGCAATCGACCCTCGAACTCGCCGCGGCTCGACTTCATATTGCTTGCGAGCGAGCTTGTCGATTACCGTTACCCGGACTTGTGCATCCCGAATTCTGTCGCGCAATTCCGAGGCCAGGTACCATTGGTATACTAGGGGCGTGGGTACCAAACTTTCGATTGCAAACCGTTATCTGCGCAATCCCGGCGTTCGGGAACGGACCGTGACCAAGTCTGTCGCCACATCATCCGCCATCGAAGGAATTCGAGCGCCGTTCGGAGGCGGGGCGAAACCGGTGCCAGCAGCAAGGCCAGTCTCAAACGGAAGAGGCCTTAGCCGCCGACTTCAGCGTGCGCGCTATGACTTCGCGAAATATCTTAGCCATCGGATCATAGTCGCGGCTCAATCCGGCGTGAACGGCGGCAATGTATTCTCGTTTCTTGGCGCCTCAATCCCCCCGAAATCCAGAGCCGGTAACCCGGCCCGTAGCCCCATTAACATCGCAAGAAGCCGAGCGCAACGCCCATTGCCATCATAAGTTATTTGGCATCGAATTGATGTAGGCCATAATTTGATGGGATTCTGGAGGGCTGGCAATTGAAACAGCGCGTCCCCCGAATGGCACAGGAATTTCCCCCGGTGTGCGAATGACGCTCGCTCGAGCGCGTTCATGGACTATCTTCTGAGTCGTGGCTATAGCCGCAACACTATCTCAGCTTATGGCCGCGCAATGGAATCGGCACTTGAGATGGCGGGGCCCCTTGACCCTTCGGAGTTCAACCGCGCGTACGTTATTCGGTACTGGCCTGGATACGAAAGACACCGTCGAAGCGCCCCGGATCACTCCGAAGCCCGCTCGCCTTAGCGACGGTCGCACAACGATTGGTCGGCCTTCGTGCGTTCGCCGACTACTTAATTGACAGCGGCCAACTCGATCGAAACCCGGTTATGCGCGGCGGTAGTCGGCGTACTCCTGAGGGACACGTCATCAGAACGCGACGTGGTCTCTGTCCCCTGCCAGGTCGCGTACTGCAAATTCCCGACGACACCCAGTGGCTGGATCTGCTGCGTGTTCTTCGTCCTCGATGTGCGCGCGACCGCTCGATGTTTGTTCTTGCCTACGATGGGCGCTGCGTCGCAATGAACTGGCCGGTTTGTGGCTTTCGGACATCGATTTCTCGGCACGAACGATGACTATCCGACAAGAGGCATCGAAGACCGGCATTCAGCTAACGGCGCCCTATTCGGTAACGTCAAGTCTCCTCCTCCGCGAATATCTCCCCCACCGCTCGAAAAGCTGGGGGTTGCGTCCCACATTTGTTTGTATCGGAGTCGCCGCGAAATCACGGTGGAAGCCGGAGTGCTATACGTGGGGGCCGACTCGCGAGCGAGCTGGCGGATCAAGCGAAGTAATTGCCATTCTTCAGCACGCACACCCTGCGGCATTTGCGACTCACGGATTCGCCCGCGCTGGCTTCGACATCAAAGAGCTCGCACTATTCGCCGGACACCGCTCATTCGACAGCACCCTCTACTCCTACATCCATCTCAGCGGTCGCGACATGAGCCGTGCGTTTCAAAGAGCTGCAGGTACCATGACCGAGCGCGTGGAGCTGTTATGAGCATCACTGCGCCGGCTGTCATTGGCAAAGAGGATGTTCCCCTTTCCCCCGAGGAACTTCTGCTGTTGGATCGAGTTCTGGCAATGGGTCACTGCCAGTTGCGTGACGAAGATCGCCAAACTCTCCAGCGGATTATCGATCCGGTGACCGTCGCCCTCCGGGAAATCGGCTATCAGGCCATTTCTGTTTACATGTCCGTCGTTAAAGCAATTCTCGTCGGCATCTATGTATCTCCAAGGTTTCCGGCCCATGGACCGGGGACAGCGGCGCACCTTGAGTGAGCAGGTAGTGTGCAGTCATGTCAAGCATTCGTTGGCCGTCGTCGCTGTGCGCGCCTATGGTGCGCCGATGAGTACATTTCTCTCCGGAGCGTCGTCGCTTTCTCGAGCTCGAACAGCGTTGGCCCGGCAATTTATCGGCAGAGATGCCGTGCAAAGAGAAACCAATGTCGCCGTTCAGCGGTTAAGAACGATGGGTTACGCGATGAAAAGTCGCACTAGCTTCATCGAGAGCTGCGTGGCGTGCCTCCTCGCGGCCGCCGAGAAACAGCGGCTGATTGACATTACTGAAGAGGACTTCAATGGCTTTATCTCGCAACCTATGTCGTCGCTCATGCGCAAAGCGGCTGTATCGTTAAGTGTCGCGCTTTACGATATGGCGCTGGTCACCCGCCGCTATACACGCACGCGGGCGTACAACCGCGGTCCAACTCGTCGAGCCTCAGATAGATGCGGAGTGGCTAGCCTGGAAAACGCGTTGGCGTGCAATGTCGCTCCTGTCGGAGCGGACGAAGGTTGGCATGACGAGCGATATCATGATCGCCGGCCGATGGTTAAAACGGTATCACCCCGATGTCCGGACTCCGCAGCAATGGTCCTTTGA
Source organism: uncultured Gammaproteobacteria bacterium (assembly GCA_963782865.1). Classification (GTDB taxonomy): domain Bacteria; phylum Pseudomonadota; class Gammaproteobacteria; order Steroidobacterales; family Steroidobacteraceae; genus Bog-1198. The sequence continues at coordinate 132,503 of CAWALS010000001.1, forward strand.
TCTCGCGGCGGAATACGTTCGGTTTGTCGATCAAATGAAGGTTGGCGAGCTATTGGAGCACCCAAGGGCGAACCTCCGAAATGGGGTCACCCCTGAGCCCCAACGCAAAGATTTCGTTATTGAGGGGGATACGAGGTTTTTCGTCGAACTTGTTGGAAGTGGAACTGATCCCGACTGGAAACGTTTAACTTCGACCTGGCTTTTCGGCCGCCGAAGCAAGTCCTGAAGAGTCGCCACCGGATGCCAAAACCCATCGACGAGGCATTCTGGCTGAAATTACGACAGCCGGCGCTCTCTTTATCTCCAGGGGACCTACCAGTTTCGGGGAAAAGCGGCGTCTACATGTACCCGTTCGCTTTGGTCCGGGCACTGGCGCTGACGTGGGTGTTCAGTGGGTGTCGCTCCAATGAGATTGAACGTCTGTGCGTGGGGTGCGTATCGCTCTCTAACGTGCCGGCGACTACGGATCACATTCCGGCAAAGAATACAGCGCGTTTGATCAGTACATGCTCCGAGTCCCCGTGAGCAAGACCATGAAAGAGTTCGTCAAACCAAATTCGAGTCCCCGATGGCGGAAGCCATCTTAGCCTGGGAGAAGGCGCGCCCGGTCCGACCTCCAGTCGCCGACTCGACGACCAAAGAGATGGTGCACTACCTGTTTAGCTACCGAGGCAACCAGGTCGGAGCCGCTGTATGCAATCACGTGGTCATTCCCCTACTACTGCGAAAGGCGGGTTTGCCGAAGGGCGATTCGCGAGGACCGATCACCAGCCACAGGGCTCGCGCTACACTCGCAACGCGCCTTTATAACGCCCGTTCCGGGCTCACGCCAGTGGAAATCATGAACTGGCTGGGGCATGCGGATTTCAGCAGCACTCAATACTATCTCGAGATTACGCCGACGGCACTCATGCGATCCTTCCATGCTACCTCAAAAATCTCCGAGACAGCGCGATACGTCACCGTGTTGTTCGATCGTCAAGCGCAGCCTGGCAGTCCCTTGCTCTTGTATGACTTGGGTCACGGCTGGTGCACTAACGAAGCGTTCGCGTCGTGCACGCACCGAATGGCGTGCGCGAAATGCGACTTTTTATCGCCCCGACAAAGAACTGCGCGCTCAAATAGCGCAGCAGAGCGAACGGTACGTGAGATTTCTTTAGCGCCCCGATCTAACCGATGATGAACGTGCCGCTGTGGCGGCCGACGAGGCCGCCGCCCGTAAGTTGGTTCAGCGCATCGATGACAGCGAGGCATCAGCGTGAGGCCGACTCGGGTTTTGCGAGAACAGCCGAGAGTATGGACCGGCCATGGTGTCCATCGCCATTCACGTGCGAGCGCCAGATCCCGAACGGCAGCACTTGAGAAGTTCGGTCGTCAGAATGGATCTTACCCACGGCGCCACGTCGCCCAGAGATGGCCTTTGGGGTGAGCCTGTATGCCTTCCGAAAAGCTGGCGGCAATCCGATCTAGTTTCCGACGCAGGCTGATCCTGGATGGCTATCGGACCAAGCAACGAAAATACCCCCTTTTCCTTTGGGAGAAAAGCGCGGCGAATACCACAGGTTCTATCATCCCGTGAGCCCAAGCGACGACCACCAATACGTCCTCTTTTCCATTCGGACCCGGTTGCAGCCCTTCCCGCCCAGAAGTGACCAAATGTCGACCTGGTTCTTCAACGTTGCAAAACTATCCCAGCCTTTTGCGACGGCTTCATCTTGTGTTGCCGCTTCAAATTCTATGGACTGGCGATTTCGTCCTTCGTAATCACCGCAAAAGGAACAGACAATCAGCTCCCCGATTTCAAGGACCGACGCTATTGATGCCGCCTGAGTCATAACAAGACCGGCATGACGTGCAACGTTTTGGGGAATTGGTTTAAAGGTCATTATTGGGTTCTGTATCGACTCTGAGCCGTCCGTGATCCACTGGCGGCTCTGTGGCCGCGACAATAGTGTATCTATCTCGTGCTTCGGGGTCGCTTAGCCCTCCTCCACAAGACGAGCCAGCAATTTCATAGCTCCAAGGCGTGAGCTTTCGTTCAGTTCAACTGGATCGTTGAACTCATTGACCGTCTTCATGTGTATGGTTCCATCGACTGACCAGACCACGACATCTCCACTCGGCAATCTTATAAACGGTTGGTTCAGCACTCATTCCGTTACACCTAACAATTTCGAACGACACCAAGGACAGTGATTTATTTCCAAGTAGGAATTGCCGCCATCATGGACATAAAGACCATATGTTTTTGTGCCCGGCCGAAACGCTCCTACTTGGGCGTCCGGGCAATCATGTGGGGAGGCATGTTCCGGACACGTCCAATCAAACTGCGCTCGCATTGAATCGCAGCAGATGTCCTGTTTGCTAATGGCGCGCTTCATTCTAGTTTGGATGAACTGATACAACTTGCTGAATCACGAGCAACGTGAAAAATCCAAGATGACCGTATCCGTCCCAGTGAGGGGGCGCCAGGATCCGGCACTGAATAATTTCCATCGAGCTCGCCGGCGAAATAGCGACCCACTATGGTGGCCGACGCGCTAACGGACTTCCTATTTTGAATGAGACGATCCAAGCCGCTCGAACTCTGAATCGTCAACGATTGAAGTTGATATTCCGTCAATCGTAAGGCGGCTCTGGCGATTTCGATCGGACGGAGGCCCTCCCGCAAAACGGTCCCAGAGCCTCTCTTTCCTCCGTACTCCAGCCAAATTGCGTCGCCTCCCCGCGAACATGCGGCGTCGCTTAAAACAAACCCTTCGAAGCCGTGGTCTAAGACACCCGCTACTTTGATTAGTTTGTGGTTGTAGCGAGCGGGATCTGCAAGTACCTGGCATACGGATACTGGAACGGCGGCTTCCAGTAGATTTGTTCCTTTAGGCGGGGTTGTCGCGCACGCAGCAACAGACAAAATCGCTAGTGCCGTCAGCGCTGCTTCGATATACGACCTCATATGACTGCCGCGCACACGAGCTAGCTCCGCCCCATATGACGAATCTAGCAAAAGCATGCAAAGATTTTCATCGGCAATTGTTTTCTTTAAGCGGCGAACCCATTGGCTGCGGCCCTCTCGCTCGACAAAGTAAGCCAAATCCTTTGTCAGATGCTCCTCGGTTGCCAACACGTCGACACTGAGCACCGTGTTGCCTTCCAGTAGCTGATTGCAGAAGAAGAATTTCACACCAGTCATTAGAAGACTCTTTTTGGTGTTATCCACCTTGAGAAAATCGATCCGAATAGACTTCTCTGGTAAATACTCGATGCACACCAACTGTGCGTCATGAACGTCGGCGATTTGCTTAACACTCATGTTTTTTCCGCCAGCTACTCACGCTACACCATGGAAAAAAACGTAAGTGCCGCCGAAGGGCTTTCCTTTATAGTTCACGAATTTTTTGAGTTCTTTGATGTAGATCGCGCACCAAGCAACTCGTCTCCGCCATCTAGGACGCCAACAGCGCTGTGCTGCCAACTCGATTTGTCCGGGACTGACGAGTAGTGTCTTCATGGAATCATTGATGAAAATCGCGTGGAATTTTCGTAAGCGACCGGTGGCGTATTGTCGGTAGTACTGCCGCGGCAACTCCTTCGAGCCGGTGTTTCGGAGATCGCAGCTAACAGGGGCGCGAGCTGCTGTTCAACAGATTCAATTTCGGATGTGGTCGCTTCCCAGCTTCTTGACTTCGGCGATGCGCCGCACATTTCCGCGACCTCTTGTCCCTGCGCGCCCTGCAATAAAACGCCTCGAGATGGATCGAACACCTGCGAAGGGTCGCCGGAAGAAGGCTGCCCAGCCGAGGTGGCGGTTGATTCACCGTAGGCTGAAACGCCCAACAAGACGATTATTGCAGCAATGAAACCCGTTGTCAGATCGCGCACGCAAACCTCCCGTTTATAGCTCGCTGTATTTTAAGGGATAATCACGGCGCCGGCACGACAACCGCTCGCACCGCGCGAAGATTTGCCGCTCGAATCCCGGCAGGCCGCCAGCGCCGCCTTAGTGGGTTTCAATAACTGTGCGGCGGCGTGATTTCGGACGCCAATGGCGAATGTATATCGCTGCGGTGAGGTAACCCGTTGACGAACCCCTCAATGCAACATAACGCGAAAGGGGTGAATCAGGATAAGTTCAGTATGCACGATCGCCTAAGCGGTTGCCTGCGCGGCGATTGTATCGAAGCTGCATGGCGTATATTCCCGAAGCGGCCCGCGCTCAAGTCCTGCATCAATCTCGGTATTTGGCCTCGCGGCCGCAAACAAAAACGCGCCCTTGGCGATATTTACTCCCCGGTATTCGCCAGCCGACTCATAGATCTCCCCTAGCCAGGACCGGTGCATCCGGCGGATTTCCCGGCCGTGAAGCGCTGGTCCACCCGCGTTTCGTCGATTATCTGCTGGGTCGCGATCAGCAATGCTGCGGATTCTCTTCGCTCGAGTTCTCGTACCGAAGTAATACCGAGTCGATTGCGGAGTACACGGCCGCGTGAACCAGGTTGAAATTCGGCCTCCGGCCCAACAGCGTTATAGCGTCCGGCCACGGTGAGCCTTGTCTCTCATGACCCGAATGACCTATATCGCGAGACAGTTTTCTTGATAAGCACCAAATTCGACGCTTCGCTTCCCTCATTCACCGACCAATTGGAGAAGCTTCTTTCCCTGAATGCGATCAAGCCAGCGCTGCCTTGCCGCGGCCGATTGTCTCCACCTTCACGGTGCCGTTGGCGGATAGCGACGCGCGTTTTGATCCTGCGACCGCGGATGTAATCAGCAGCGAGTGCAATTCGCCCCACACGAATCTCAGTCCCTCGATGAAATCCGCCACCGTGAATTCGTCTTTCTCATGGTAGTCTACAGATGACATGTTGCGGGGTCTCGCCTCGGCAAAAGACAGCACGCCCAGGACAAACATGAATCCAAAAGCGCCCCACTCGGCGGCGTCCTCGGCAACATCGTCTTCATCTTGGCCGTCCTCGCCTCTTCCGCGACAAATCTGAGCAGCAACCGCATGCCGAATTCGGCTTCGTCAGGTGCCGCCAGTACTTCGTCCTCGACGATACGAAAATTCACCAGTGAGCCCGTCTTTATCAGATCATATCCGATCATCTGCGCTTCGCTTGCCATAGAATCTCCGCGGAATTGGCTCGACGACGATGACTATACTGACTTCAACACCAGTAAGGATCGAGGGGGGGCAATCGCCTATATCGGAAATCAGTCGACAGCTCGACCAAATTGGCGGGCCGGCAAATTCACAACACGCTCCACCGCCTGGCCCTTCACGGTTTCAAGGCCGAGACGCGATATGACTCAGGGGTGCGCGGCACATGAGAAGTGGCTAAGAGCAGAATCTCTCGGGGCAAAAGGGAGAGAAGTAGACGGTAGTGGCGCTTGGTGGTACCTGGTGTGGACGTCCCCGGACAGGGAGGGAATTGAACCCCCGACACGCGGATTTTCAGTCCGCTGCTCTACCAACTGAGCTACCTGGCCTTTCGAGCGGCGTATTAAACAGGCACGATCGCGAATTGTCAATGAACAATCGCAAAATCAGGTACTTACAGACGATGATAACGATGAAAGAAGCCGAATTTAACCACCGTCATGCTGCACGTCACGCCGCTCCAAAGCTGGAAGCATTGCTGTCGAATACAGTCGCCTAAAGAACTTCGCGCAACGACTCCATCACGACAACCGTAACGACGGTGCTAAACGATGGCAACACTCAGGGCAGTCTATCGCTCTGCGATATTCTCGTTACACTTCAAGAAAAATTCCGCCTCTTCTTTCCACGCCGATCGATCAGCCGCGCAATCCCGCCGCTTAGCTTGATGAGCGTTATTGGTTGAGCGCGGCAGCGCAATCATCTGCTCATACCAGCGGCTCGTACATTCGACGAAATCCAGCATTTCTCTTAAGCGAAGCTGCACGACAGGATCAACGCGCTTATCGTCGCGCGACATCTCCACACATTTGCGCAGCGCCGCCGCCGCCGGATCCAGTTCCCGCGTTTTGCGTCCCGCGCCGATTCGCGACATCAGGTTCCATAGATCCGTTTCTGCGGTGTAAAAGGTGCGCCGGTCGCCCAAGATCGGGACCGATCGAATAATGTTCCAGATCTGAAGTTCGCGCAGAGAGTCAGACAGGTTCGAGCGCGCAATGCCGAGGGCGTCCGCGATATCCTTTGTCGACAGCGTTGTCTTTCTATGACTCGGGTAGTCTCAGGCCGTTTGCCGCAACGAAATCCGGCGTAGGGCCGCTACGTCTGGCAGGCTTTTAGTTCGCCGTGAACGAGCACATCTACCGTTGATTGCCCGTCGGGTATGGGTCCTTAAGAACGGTGGCGCCGGTCTCGAGCAGCGACTTGAGGTTCGAAAGGATCTTCGGCCAGCCGCCCGACACCGCGCTGATGAGCTTCGAGGGCTCGCGTTCGATGCTGTGAGTGATGGTGAGCTTGACCGCCGGGCCGCTCGGCTCGAGCTGCATGGTGCAGCGCGAGTCGCCTTCGGCCTTGAGCTCCGGCGTTTTCTGATGCTGCCAGCGGATCACGAGGCGCTGCGGCGGCTCGGACTCGAGGATTTCGCCCGAGTCGAGGATGTTGCCCTCGCCGGACAGCATTTTCCACGGGGATCCGGCGGTCCACCCGCTCTCGCAGTGCACGCCGAACCAGTAGCGCTTCATGAACTCGGTGTCGGTGGTCAGTGCCGCCCACAGCCGCTGCGGCGTGGTGCGGATGTAGGTCACGTAGACGAACGTCGATCTAGCCATTGGCTCTCTCCAGTTTCCTCTTCAATTCCGCGAGCGCCTTGAGGCGCGGCTTCTCGAACTTGGCGATCCAGCGCTCGTAGATCTCCTGCAGCGGCACTGGATTCAGGAAATGCAGCTTCTCGCGGCCGCGGCGCACGGTGGCGACCAGGTTGGCCGCCTCGAGCACGTCGAGGTGCTGAGTGACGCCCTGGCGCGTCATGGCGAGGTGCTCGCACAGCTCGTTGAGCGTGCGGCCGTCATGCGCGTGCAGCAGGTCGAGGAGCTTGCGCCGGCTGGCATCGGCCAGCGCCTTGAACAGCAGGTCGGTCTCATGGCGTTCTGTCATTGGATAACAGGCAATTAAGTACTTGCCTGTACTATAGGCAAGGAAATACTTGCGTGTCAAGGCGCTAACGCACCGACCCTTTGCTGCTCACCACAATCTTCATGTCTTATTCCCTTGTTGATGCGTGCAGCAACGGCATCTGGAATGCAACGTCGAAACAGGCGCCCTGTAAAGCTATCGATCAGCCGCTGCCGGATGAAGTTGCAGAAACGCCGCACTCGCATCCCGGGCACGTACGGTAAGCTCGCGCACGCTCGGTCGCCTGACGACGCCGAGCAGCAGACTGACCATCAAGTTGCCCCACAGCAGCCCGCCGAACTGCTCGGCAAGTTCGGCAGGCCGGCCCTCGAGAAGCCTCGCAGTCTGAGCACGGGCCATGATTTGCCGCAAAGCCGCACGACTCGCCTCGCGTCCTATGGAGTCCAGCGCTTGCGCCACTTCGGGCGCGTGGATCGCCTCGGCGATCGCCAGTCGGAATACCGCGATGACCGCTGGATCGGTTATTTCCCGGACCAGCTTCGTGCCAAAGGAGGCCAGAACCTGTGCAAGGGTCGCGCGATCGTGCGGCACGGGAAAATCGGTAGGCACTTGCAGGCGCGTGGCGCGCGCGCTCATGCATGCGATAAGCATGGCCTGCTTATTTCCCACCTGTGCATACAGCTCCCGTTTCGAAACGCGCGCGCGGGTGGCAATTTCCAGCGTGCTGCTTGCTGCGTAGCCATGTTTCATGAACGCCGCGAATGCCGCATCGAGGATGCGCGCGCGAACCGCAGTTTCAACCCCCTGCTCGCGGCGCTGATTGGGCACTCCCGTCATGATGCTTGCTCTTGACAATCGGTACCGCATAGTACCACACTGCTTAAACGCGGGTACCCCGTGGTACCACATAGCCAGGAGAGCTCATATGCGCAAGCCAAGAATCCTCGTGACCGGCGCCAGCGGCAAGACCGGCAGTCTCGTGGTCGCCGAATTGCTCAAGGCCGGCTATCCCGTGCGCGCCATGGTGCACCAAGAGGATGGCCGCAGCGCCCGGCTCGAAGCGCAAGGCGCGCAGATTGCGCTCGCCGATATGAGTGCTGTCGAGCGCGTTGCCGACGCCCTGACGGACGTTCAGGGCGCTGACCACCGCCCGCCGTTCGATACCTCTTAGGTCCGAGCTTCACGAACAGCGCGCTTGAAGATTCCGCAGTTACCGCGACAACTCAGCCAAAGGAGATACTCATGCCGCCGCAACTCTGCTTTTTCGTCAGCATTGCATTTAGCCTCATCGCCTGGAGCATCGTCGCGAAAGGCTACATTTGGCCCAAACTTCGCCTCCTAACGCGCGCCGAAGCGCTGCGGCCTATTCTCGTCCTGCACAGCTTCCGCTTCCTCGGCTTGGCATTCTTGGTTCCGGGGAGTCGTGGCCTCCGATTGCCGACGGTCTTCGCGCATGGCGCCGCCTATGGGGATCTCGCAGCGTCGATACTCGCCTTGCTGTCACTGGCTTCGCTGTCCAGCGGGGCCGGTGTTGTTGTCGCATGGATCTTCAACCTCTGGGGCTCAGTCTTTATATTGAACGCGTTCTACCAGGCCAATGCTGCCGGGCTCATGGCAGGCCAGCTGGGTGCGACCTACTTCATCCCTACTCTGGTTGTGCCGCTGCTGCTGGTCACGCATGCGCTCGCTTTCGGGATCCTTTTGAAACATCGGAAGTCAGTTCCCCGAGCGGGCAGCCT
>CAWALS010000002.1:0-160950 GCA_963782865.1 uncultured Gammaproteobacteria bacterium
AAAAGAATTGCCAAACTGAAGGGATTACATATGGACATAAGTTTCAGAACACTAGTACGAGGGACCGCAATGCCAGCCTGCGTAATTGTCAGTCTGATGGCGACAGGCACCGCCTATGCTGGCCACGTATATGTCGGGAGACCGGCTGCGCAAATCGGCTCAAACAGGCTGGATTTCGCCCGAGCGCACAAATTGGCTCAAACAGTCTATTTCGCCCGAGCGCTCAGATCGGTTCCAATGGGCTGCTTTGGCCTAGTGCTCAAATAGGCTCAAACGGTCTAGTGCGCCCGAGCGCCCAAAATCGGTTCCAATAGCGTATCTAGGCCCGATGCAGAGAATTTTCTGCCGATGCCAAGAGGAATGAGTGCGCTTGCGGGCCCCAATTTGCGCGTCAGTACGAACTATAGTATTGGAACCGATCTGCGCATTGGGGCCCGCAAGCGCACTCATTCCTCTTGGCATCGGCAGAAAATTCTCTGCATTGGGCCTATATATGCTATTGGAACCAATTTGGGCGCTCGGGCGCACTAGACCGTTTGAGCCTATTTGAGCACTAGGCCGAAGCAGCCCATTGGAACCGATCTGAGCGCTCGGGCGAAATAGACTGTTTGAGCCAATTTGTGCGCTCGGGCGAAATAGACTGTTTGAGCCGATTTGCGCAGCCGGTCTCACTACCGACACGTGGCCAGCATAGGCGGTGCCTGTCGCTCATCAGACTGACAATTACGCAGGCTGGTATTGCGGTCCCTCGTACTAGTGTTCTGAAACTTATGTCCATATTTAATCCCTTCAGTTTGGCAATTCTTTTGCTAACGCGCGTTCGTCTTCTTCATTCACAATGTAGTGATAGATTCCGACTCCTGTCTTAATACTGTCTTCGCATCCTTCTTTGTCCCGCTCCGATAACCAGTTGTCGATGTCATCAGCAAATATTTGACCTCTTGCTCGAATAAACTTGTCGAAATCTCTGAGATCCTTTTTCGTGATTCCGTGAACGGTATAAACAGTTCGCTCAATCAGCCCGTTGCCTCCAAGCGACTCCGCGCGAAAATTTACTTCGAGTGTTTCGCAAACGTTGTGTACAACTCGTGCGAACCATAAAACGCTCTCGGTACTCAATGGATCTGGGATGTAAGAGCGCTTTACGGCACGATAATAGCCATTACCGACATCCTGAACGCAGCCGGTTCGGATCAACTCATCTAAAAGCGCCCTTGCCGACACCCCCGGGCAGTACGTCGCAGTTAAATCCGAAAACGTCGGCGCCGGTCTTTCGCCAGCGTTCCGTGAAAACTCAAGATCGCGAAGTACTCCATAAGGACCCGTGTAATTCACATCTGTATGCCACGCAGCCAACACCGTTGGAAGCGGATTTGATTCCTGCGCTGCCACACCGAATTTTGTGCCTGTGCTCCGACGCCAAAATGTCCCGAACTTCATTCGTTTCAATATTCGCGATCAATGAAATCCCCTCTATAGTTGCGTCTTTGCCCGAAGTCACGAATTGTTTCCTGCGCCACATCCACGTACGCTTGCTTCAAGACTTCGCTGAACTCGGGAAAGCGACGGCGTTCTTGACCGCTATTCGCACCAACGGCTTCAACAAATACCTAAAAGCAGCGAGTAAATTCTCCTTAACAGATTGCGTCATCGCTGAACATATTACAACTGTTTTGTTGTTGCAATTCACACTTTTGCGTAAATGTTGCATCGCAGCAGCGATGAGCCTGTTAGGCACAAATAAGACATTGGAATTACATGGTGGGGATGCGGCCTATCCCGATTTGAGCTATAGCCGCAACTCAATGGCAGGCGTTCCGGTGAGACGTGATCGTTATCTTGCGTAGAATTAAGAAATGCAGCGCCTTTTCAGCCTGAAAACGCCCCATACGACCCGATTATTAATATTTGCTTGCTTGCTAGTAGGTTTGTGGAGCTGTGGAGAATCGTCAAACGGAGTGGATTCTGCAGAAGTCTTGCGCCGAGGCTTGGCAGGGGAACCAAGTTCGCTGGACCCTGCAGTGGCGGCCGACAATTTTCGTTTCAGCTGCTCCAGGATCTTTACGAGGGGCTCACGATTGAGTCGGCCAGCGGGCAAATACTGCCTGGGGTGGCGTCTTCGTGGGCTATTGATCCATCAGGTACCGAATACACTTTTCAGCTGAGAAACAATGCGCGATGGTCAAACGGCAAGCCTGTTCGCGCGCAAGAATTTGTATTTGCGTGGAGGCGGGTGTTGGACCCTGCACGCGGCTCACTCGTTTCAGACGATCTGCGTCTTATCGCAGGAGCATCGGGAATAATCGCTGGTCGGCTACCTCCTAGTGACTTAGGCGTATACGCGCCAAGCGATGACGTCCTAGTGGTGAAGCTTGAGCGTCCTGCGCCCTATTTGCCGCAAATACTCACACACTCTGCGACTTTCCCGGTTTACTCGGAGGCTAGTGCCCGATCTCACTCCGCGGATTCGTGGGTCTCGAACGGACCTTACACGCTTACCAGATGGCGACCGGGTACATCGGTTGAGTTAGCAAAAGACCCAAATTATTGGGATCGCGAAAGCGTTCGTATTGCGAAAGTGCGATATGAAATCGCCCCTGACCAAAATTCGCAATTGGCTCAGTATCGCGCAGGTCAGATTGATATCACGGATGTTGTACCGGCCAACGCCATACCTTGGATCAACGCAGAACATTCGAAAGAACTCGTCGTGGCTCCTTTTCTTGCAACCGCCTATTTTGGAATCAACCTGTCAGCACCGATCTTCGCTTCAAATCGTCAACTCCGAAGGGCACTCGCTATGGCCATTGACCGAAAGCGAATTGCCGCCGCTCAAGGCTTTGGTCAGCCACCAGCTTATGGTTTCGTGCCTCCGGGTATCTGGAACTACAACCCGCAAAATTGGCAATGGGCTGATTTGGGTGATGCAGATCGCATCGCGGAAGCTAAGCACCTCTTTTCGGAAGCAGGCTATTCACCGACGAAGCCAATTCGCATCCGATTGCTTTTTAACGCAAATATCGCGATTAAACAAACCGCGATTCTAATAGCGGCGATGTGGAAAGAGACGCTTGGAATTGAAACCGAACTTAACGAAGAAGAGTACCGAGTTTTTTTACAGTCGCGCCACGATAAATCTAGATGGGAGGTAGCTCGACTGGGCTGGACTGCGGACTTCAATGATGCCAGCAATTTTTTGGACACATTTCGCGAAAAATCCCCCAACAATGATTCGGGGTATGCCAATCACACATTTGACGCTCTGCTTGACGAGGCAGCGCGCACTTCTGATCCGGATAGACGTAGGCTCATTCTCGAGGCAGCAGAACGCGTAATGCTCAATGATTACCCAATCTTGCCGTTGTATTTTTTTGTCTCAAAACGATTAGTCAAGCCCTACGTGCTAGGTGTTCGACCCAATCCTTTAGATCGATTGACATCAAAAATGCTTTCGATGTCTGTTCATTGAGGTCTTAAAGAAAGCGACAGCCATCTTTTTGTCTCGCTTGCCCTTCCACTGGCGATTTCAAACATCATAGTTCTATTCTAAATCAGTTTTGACTATGCGCATTAGAAACGCACGCTTGAACCTCCTGCTTCACCTCTTCCGACCGGCGCGCAGCGGGGCCGCGGCGGTCATCGTGGTGTTCGCCTTCCTGCTCGTCCTTGCTGCCCAAATGAAGTTGGCCGGCATTCCCTTGGCATTGCTGGTCACCTCCTGGTTCTTCAAATACGCCTACATCCTCTTCGATCACACGGTGCGCGGATTCGATGAGCCGCCCACCCTCGACATCCAGATGATGAATCCCCTCGACGAACAGCGCCCCCTGGGACAGGTGGTGATCCTAGGACTCCTCGGTTATGCCGTGTACCAAACCTACGATCATTTCGGCACCGCTGCCGCGGTCGGTCTCGCCGGCTTCTGTCTGTTCTTTCTCCCTGCTTCGGTCGCGATTTTGGGCCTGGAAGCCACATTTTGAAAGCGGCAAATCCGCTGTATTGGTTCAGTTTGGTTCGCGGACTGGGATTTTTGTATGGCGCGGTGCTGTTGGTGATTCTCGCCTACGCTGGGGCTTTGAAGCTGTTGTGGAGCTTCGATCTGTGGCTGCCCGTTGAGATCGGCATCGGCATGTTTGCCGTGCTCTCGGTGTTCAGTTTATCTAGGGGGTGCGCTCTACGAGCGCCGCCATGAGCTCGATCTCGAGACTTGGGTCAGTCCCGAACGCACGGCGGCGCTCGAGGACAAGCAAACCCAGCGGGAGAACGACCGGCAGGTGCATGAGGCCTACGGTCTGATGCGCGCCGGCTCGCACGTCAAGAGCTTCCAGATGCTGGAGGATTGGCTCAAAAGCCGCGGCAATACCCCGGAAGACTACCGCTGGCTGTGCGAACGCACGCAAAGCTGGGACGACCCGCGCTACGTCACCCGCCTGACCGAAGAGCGCGTCGCGCGCCTTCTGACGCTGAAACGCACCGGCGAGGCATTGGACGTGGTGGCGCAACGATTGGACCTGGATCCTAACTTTCGGCCCAAGATCGGCGGCGGATACCTTGAGTATTGCGCAGCTGGCGGCGCGCGGCGGCGGTGCCTCCCGGGTGGCCCGAATCCTGCTTTCAGACTTCGCGAGCCGGTTCGCGGGCGACCCGCGCGTGGTCACGGCCCAGGCGCTCAAGGATCACCTAGGACCCCTCGCGCCCTAATAAAGTGCAGCGCGCGCTCGATGCCGCCGGCATTGCAGCGTGTGATTCCTTACGAGATGATTGAGACTCTCCCGCCGGTCGGTTTCAGGCCGCCGATCAGGAGTACTCATGGCCGCGACACCGTACAACGAAATGTATTTAGCCGAGGGTGCTGGACGCGCCCACTACCTGCGCTATGCGCGCTGGCTGGGCGAGCAGCCGGCGGAGCGGCTGGCGCAGAAGCGCGCCGAGGCGGATGCGCTGTTTCATCGCGTCGGCATCACCTTCGCCGTGTATGGTCAAGAGGAGGGCGCGGAACGGCTGATTCCCTTCGACATCGTGCCGCGGGTGCTGCCGCGCGAGGAATGGATTCAACTGGAAAGCGGCTTGAAGCAGCGCGTGCGGGCGCTCAATGCCTTCATTCATGACATCTATCACGATCAGCAGATCTTGAAGGCGGGCGTCATCCCGGCGGAACAGGTGCTCTGCAACTCGCAATACCGTCCGGAGATGCAGGGCGTGGATGTGCCCGGCGGCATCTATGCGCACATCGCCGGCATCGACATCGTGCGCGACGACGCGGGCGAGTTCAAGGTGCTGGAGGACAACCTGCGGGTGCCCTCGGGCGTGTCCTACATGCTCGAGAACCGCAAGATGATGATGCGCTTGTTTCCGGAGCTCTTCTCGACGCACCGCGTCGCGCCGGTCGATCACTACCCCGACGTGCTGCTCGACAACCTGCGCAGCGTCGCGCCCACCGGCGTCGCCGATCCCACCGTGGTGCTGCTGACCGCCGGTGCGCACAACAGCGCCTACTTCGAGCACGCCTTCCTGGCGCAGCAAATGGGCATCGAACTGGTGGAGGGCCAGGATCTTTTCGTGCGCGACGAAGCGGTCTTCATGCGCACCACCCAGGGCCCGCAGCGGGTCGATGTCATTTACCGGCGCATCGACGATGATTTCCTGGATCCGCTGGTGTTCCGGCCCGACTCCATGCTGGGGGTGCCGGGCCTCCTGACGGCCTACCGCGCCGGCCACATCACCATCGCCAATGCCATCGGCACCGGCGTCGCCGACGATAAGTCCATCTACCCGTTCGTGCCGGAGATGATTCGTTTCTATCTGGGTCAAGCGCCCATCATCGGCAACGTGCACACCTGGATGCTGCGCAACCCGGAAGACCGGGAGTACGTGCTCGCGCACTTGGCGGAGCTCGTCGTCAAAGAGGTGCACGGCGCCGGCGGCTACGGCATGCTCATCGGTCCTGCCGCCTCCCAGGCGGAGATCGAGAAATTTCGGCAACAGATCATCGCGGCACCCGAGCGCTACATCGCGCAGCCCACCCTGGCGCTGTCCACCTGCCCGACCTTCGCGCCGGCAGCGACGGCGGCGGCTTGGCGCCGCGGCACATCGACCTGCGCCCCTTCGTGCTTTCCGGTGCCGAGGTCACCATCGTTCCCGGCGGCCTGACCCGCGTGGCGCTGCGTGAAGGCTCGCTGGTGGTGAACTCCTCGCCAGGGCGGGGGCACCAAGGACACCTGGGTGCTCGAAACTTAGCCTTTATGCTGAGCCGCACCGCCGATCACTTGTACTGGATGTCGCGCTACATCGAGCGCGCGGAGAGTCTGGCCCGCTTGGTCGACGCGCACTACCGCATGTCGCTGCTGCCGCATTCGCCGGATGAACTGGCCCGAATCGCTGCGCTCGACCATGAAGGCGCTGCACATGGATGAGGCCTACACCGCGCGGCACGAGGCCATCGAACCTAACGCCGTGTTCGAGTTCGTCTGTCTGGATCGCGACTACAGCGGCAGCATCTTCAGCTGCCTGCGCACCGCGCGCGAGAATGCGCGCGCGGTGCGCGGCTCCTTGACGTCGGAGCTGTGGGAAACCCTGAACGCCACCTGGCTCGACGCCCGCGCGCAATCCGCGCGCCGCAGCGTGCGCATCGGCGAATTCGTCGAATGGGTGAAGGAGCGCTCGCACCTCACGCGCGGCGTCACGGTGGGCACCATGATGCGCGATGAAGCCTTTTACTTCAGCCGCATCGGCACCTTTCTCGAACGCGCCGACAACACGGCGCGCATCCTGACCGCGCATCAGAGCGATCTTATGCCCGGCGCCAATGCCGGCGTGGTGCCGGATCCGTACCAATGGAGCGTGCTGTTGCGGGCCCTGTCCGCTTTCGAAGTGTATCGGCGCGTCTACCGCGACGTGATCACGCCCTCGCGCGTCGCCGAGCTTCTGATCCTGCGCGACGACATGCCGCGCTCGCTGCTGCGCTGCTGCAAGGAGGTGTACGCCAATGTCGAGTCGGTCGCCAACCAGCAATCCGCGGAAACCGTGCGGCGCGCCGGCGAAATGCATGCCATCCTGCATTTCGGGCGCATGGAGGAACTCTCGAGCGCGGGGTTGCCGGGCTTTTTGCAGCAGTTTTTGGGCCGGCTGAATGACTTGAGCAGCCGCATTGCGGCGGATTTCTTAGGTTCTCAAAGCGAGGTGTAACAGCATGCATCTGCACATTCGGCACGAGACCCGCTATCGCTACGAGCGCCCGGTGAAGTACAGCGTGCAGAGCCTGCATCTGACGCCGCGCCGCGACTTGAGCCAGCGGGCGCTGAGCTGGAGCATCGCCGCGCCGGGGCGGCGCTTGGAACAGATCGATGCCCACGGCAATATCGCGCACCTGCTCACCATCGAGGAGCCGCACCGGGAAATCAGCATTGTGGTGCGCGGCGTGGTGGAAACCGCGGACAGCGACGCGCGCCAGGACGACGGGCCCTTATCGCCCCTGGCGTATCTCGCGCCGACGCAACTGACCTGGCCGAACGAGGACATCAAAGCCTTCGCGAGCGCCGCGCTGGCGCGCATCGCGGACCCCAAGGCGCGCGTCCAAGCGCTCGCCCAAGCCGTGTTGAACGCCGTGCGCTACAAAACCGGCACCAGCGATGTTTGGGACAGCGCGGCGGCGGCCTTCAAGAGCGGCGAAGGCGTGTGCCAGGATCATGCCCATGTGTTCGTCGCGTGCGCGCGTGCGGTCGGCATGCCGGCGCGCTATGTCAGCGGCTATTTGTACACCGGCGATGCCAGCGATGCGGCGAGCCACGCCTGGGCCGATGCCTGGCTGGGCCCGGAAATCGGCTGGCAGAGCGTAGACGTGACGCACGCGCGGCCGGCGGTGCGCAACTATTGCCGCCTCGCGGTCGGCCGCGACTACCTGGATGCGGCGCCGGTGCGCGGCATGCGCCACGGCGGCGGCGGCGAGAAAATGGAAGCCAATGTGCTGATCGCCGAGTCGGCCTTGCAGCAGCAGTAAGGTACAATTTGGCGATGACTTATTGCGTCGGCTTGCTCGTCGACACCGGTCTCGTGATGTTGTCGGACTCGCGAACCAACGCCGGCGTCGATCAGATCAATACCTTTCGGAAAATGGCCACCTTCCAGCACGCCCACGACCGCGTGCTGGTGCTGATGTCGGCCGGAAACTTAGGCATCACCCAGGCGGTGATCAACCTGCTCGAGGCGCCGGACGACCTTGCGCAGAAGACGCGCTTATTGAGTGCCGACAACATGTTCAATGCCGCGCGCGTGGTGGGCGATGCGCTGCGCGAGATCCACGAGCGCGATGCCGAGGATCTGCGCGAGCATGGCTATGAGTTCAACGGTACCTTCATATTGGGCGGCCAGATCAAGGGCGAGCAGCCGCGCCTGTTCCATATTTATTCCGCCGGCAACTTCATCGAAGCCTCGCTCGACACGCCGTATTTTCAAATCGGTGAATCCAAGTACGGCAAGCCCATCATCGACCGGGTGATCACCCGCAGCAGCAGCCTGGGCCAAGCCGTGAAGTGCGCGCTGGTGTCCATGGATTCGACCATCCGCTCGAATCTGACCGTCGGTCCGCCGTTGGACCTTTGCATCATCAAGCGCGACGAATTGAAGCTAGCGACGCACATCAGCATCGATATGGACAACGAGTACTTCAAGATGATCCGCGAACGCTGGGGATTCGCTCTGCAGGAAGTATTCAGCGAACTTCCCAATCCGGACTGGTGAGCCCATGAGGCGAATATTAAGCTTGGGTTCTGCTGCTGAGCACCGCCGCCGCGGCGCAAGTGCACGGTCCGGATCTGGCCGGCATGGATCTCAAAGTCGCCCCGGGCGATGACTTCTATGCCTACGCCAACGGCGCCTGGATCAAGGCCACGGAAATTCCCGCCGATCGCAGCAGCTATGGCAGCGCGGCCATATTGAGCGAACTCACCGCCCAGCGCGTCAATGAACTGCTGCAAGCCGCCGCCGCACAGCACGCCCGGGCGGGTTCGGAGACGCAGCAAATCGGCGACTTCTATGCCAGCTTCATGGATGAGGCCGCGATCGCCTCTCAGGGACTCACCGGCCTGGAGCCGCAGTTCAAGCGCATCGACGGCATCTTCAGCCGCAGCGACCTCGCAGCCGCCCTGGGCGAAACGATGCGCGCGGACGTGGATATATTGAACAATACCCATCTGCACACGCCGCATCTGTTCGGGTTGTGGGTGGCGCAGGATCTCAATGATCCCAAACGCTACTTGCCCTTCCTGCTGCAGGGCGGCTTGGGGATGCCGGACCGCGAATACTACCTCGGCACCTCGCCGGCCATGGCCGCAATCCGGCCGCAATACCAGGCGCATATCGCCGCCGTGCTGAAGGCGGCCGGTATCGATGCGCCGGAAGCGCGCGCCGAGAACATCTTCGAGCTCGAGCGGCGCATGGCGGAGGTGCACTGGACGCGCGTGGCGTCGGAACAGATCGAGGCCGGCAACAATCACTGGAGCCGGGCGCAATTTAACGCCGAGGCGCCGGACCTCGATTGGCGCGCCTTCTTCGCCGCCGCCGGCTTGGGCGGACAGAACGAGTTCGTGGTCTGGCAGCCAAGCGCGCTCATCGGCCTTTCGAAACTCATCGCCAGCGAATCGCTCGACACCTGGAAGGACTACTTGAAGTTCCACGCCCTCGAGGATGCCGCGCCCTACCTGCCTGAAGAATTCGTCGATGAGAATTTTCACTTTTATGAGCACGTGCTCAGGGGCACGCCGCAATTGAGAGCCCGCTGGAAACGCGCGGTGGCCGCCTGCGACGCCTATCTCGGCGATGCGGTGGGCAAACTCTACGTGGGCAAATACTTCTCGCCCGCGGAGAAAAGGCGCGTCGAAGCCATGGTGCATAACCTGCTGAAGGCCTTCGCGGCACGCATCGATCGGCTCGATTGGATGGCGCCGCAGACCAAATTGGTCGCCAAGGCGAAGCTCAAGGCCCTGAAAATCGGTGTGGGTTATCCCGATCATTGGCGCTCCTACGCGGACTTGCAAATCACCCGCGGCGATGCCTTTGGCAACTGGTCGCGCGCCGATCTGTACGCGTATCGGCGACAGCTCGATAAGCTGGGGCGGCCGGTCGACCGCTCCGAATGGGTCATGAACGCGCAATTGGTCAATGCGGTGAACCTGCCGGCGATGAATGCCCTCAATTTCCCCGCGGCGAGCCTGCAGCCGCCGTACTTTGATCCGGAACGGCCTCTCGCGATGAACTACGGCGCCATCGGCGCCACCATCGGCCATGAGATCAGCCACAGCTTCGACGATCAGGGCGCGCTCTTCGATGCGCAGGGGCGCTTGCGGAACTGGTGGCAGCCGGCCGATTTCGCGCACTTCCGTGCGTCGGGCGCTCGTCTCGCCGCCCAGTTCGACGCCTATCAACCCTTTGCGGACCTGCACCTCAACGGCGAGCAAACGTTGAGCGAGAACATCGCGGATGTCGCGGGCTTAAATGCGGCCTACGATGCCTATCGGTTGGCGATGCCGGCCGGCGCGCCGGCGACGCAGGGCGTCGGCGCGGCGCCGCCGCCGCCGCCGCCATCGCCGCCGCCGCCGCTGAGCGTATCGGGATTCAATGCCGATCAGCTGTTCTTTTTAAGCTTCGCGCAAAGTTGGCGCGGGAAAATCCGCGATGCCGCACTGCGCGCGCAGATCATCACCGACGGCCATGCGCCGGCGCAGTACCGTTCCTATACGGTGCGCAATCTGGATGCGTGGTACGCGGCGTTCGCAGTCAAACCGGGCGAGAAGCTCTATCTTGCGCCGGACGAGCGCGTGCGGGTGTGGTGAGTGACCTAAAGCGCCTCAATTGATCTGGCCCGTCGCGAAATCATAGCCGGCGAGGGACTTCGGTTTCCCCAAGAGATAGCCTTGCGCATAGTCGACGCCCAACGAGCGCACCGCCTGCAGTTCCATATCGGACTCCACCGATTCCGCCACAGTCTGCACGCCGAGATCGCTCGCCATGCGCACGATCGCCGAGATCATCGCCCGCGCCACGCGGTCGGTCGGCGCCGCCACGACTAGGGAGCTGTCGATTTTGAAATAGTGCGCGGGGACTGATCGAAGATAGCCGTAGGAAGGCGGGTTGGCGCCGAAATCATCCAGCGCTACCTCGCACCCTAACGCCTCCAGCCGCTTCATCGAATCGGCCACGCTGATGCTGCCCGAGGCAGCGAATCGCTCGGTGATGTCGAAGCACAGCGCCTGCGGCGGCAGTCCGCTTTTCTTCACGCAGGCTTCGACAAAGCTCACGAAGCTGTCGTCGGTCATCGACTGCGACGATACATTGACGGAGAACACCGAGGGCACGCGCGCCCACAGCTTGCGGTTGGCCGTCAGCCACACCAGGAGCGTACGCACCACCCAGCGATCGATGTTCGGCATGAGCCGCTGCTGTGCGGCGCGCGCCAGGAATTCTTTCGGTTCGACCAGGCTGCCGTTGGCCGTGCGCAGCCGCAACAGCACCTCGTAATGCGCCAGGCTCACATTGTCGTGCAGCGAGCAGATCGGCTGCAGAAATAGTTCGAAGCGCTCCGCGTGCAGCGCATTCTCGATCTGCGCCCCTTCCGGGGTGTCCTCGGTGATCAGCAGGGGAAAGCCCTGGCGCCGTTCGAATTCGGCCGATAGGCACACGAATACCGGCGCCAGCTTTTGCTCCAGCGATTCGTCGGTGCGGGTGTCCTTGATCGTGGCATCGATGCTCAAGCGCACCGCGCCGTTGACCGCCCCTTGCGCATCGCGCACCGGAATGGCGAGGGAATAATTGCCGTCCTCGCGCGGTGCATAGGAGACATCGAGGTTGCCGCCGGAATCGCTGGAGAGCGAGTCTTCCACCAATTGATAATCTTCGGGCAGGATAAAATCCTCGGACATCCACAGCGTATCCGCCGCGAAGTCATGGAACGAGACGCCGGATACTTCCGGCGCCAACGCCCGAATGACCTGAGCCAACGCCTCCAGCGTTTTGCTCGAAGCGGCCTCGGCGGCATAAGTCAGACTGGTCACGCTTGGCACCCAACTGTGAATTTTGATGCCGTCATGGTACGGGGGCGACTCGCGCCGAAACATGTCGGCAAAACCCGACGTAAGCGCGCGGCGACATTTTATTTTGCTTAAGGCGCGGAGAATCGCTCGATCCGCCGCCTATTCGCGCCGCGCGACTCTATAAGTCAAAGCACCATAAGTTAATGGACTTAATACCGGCTAATTTAATAGCTCATCGAGCACCGGCAGCGGCACGGCGCCCTCGCGCAGCGCGGCCTCGTGAAACTGCTTCAAGGGTGTGGCGTCGCCGTGGGTTGCCCTGAAGTGTTCGCGCACCGCCAGCCATCCCTTGTAGCCGGCGTAGTAGGTCGGCAACTGGCACGATGTCAGCTTGGCGCGCTGCAGCTTGGCCGTGGCCTCTTCCATTTCTTGAAAGGTGCTCTTGGTCATCAGATCCAGCGCTTCGGTATCGCTCATGCCCATCGTTTGCAGCCGCACGTCCAAAATCGTGTTGGCCAGCACCCGCAGCATTTGTTTCGCCAGCGTCAAGCGGTAGCCGGGCGTGTCGCTCAAAAAACCTTGCTCGGCCATGAGCTGCTGCGAGTACACCGCCCAGCCCTCCACATACGGACCGTTGCCGAAGATGCTGCGCAGCAGGCGCCGCGAGCGCGGCTGCACCTCGTTCGCATACTCCGCCTGCACATAGTGGCCGGGCATCGCCTCGTGCACGGTGAGGTGCGCCAGCCCGGAATCGTTGTACTCGCGCAGCTTCGAATCGATGCGCGCCTGCGGCCAGGAGTCCGGGATCGGCGTGACCCAATAAAATGCGCCGAGCTTCGGTTCCAACGCCGGCGCCTGATCGAATCCGCCGACCCCATAGACGCCGCGCATGAACATCGGCGTCTCGATCACTTGCAGATTGGAGTTCGGCGGTAGGCTCACCAAGTCTTTGGCCTTGACGAAGGCCGTCGCGCGGGCCAGGATCTGTTTCGCGGCCGCCATGTAGGTGTGCGGGGTCGCATGCGCCCGCGCCACATCGGCCAGCGCCGCCTCCACGGTCTTCGGCGCGGCGAGCTGCACCATCTCATCGCGCGTCTTGATCAAGTCCGCTTCCGCTTCCTGCAGCAGCGCATCGGGGGTCTTGCCCGTCGCCAACACGTAGCTGAACTTCTTGGCGTAGAACACCTTGCCGAGACGCCAATCGGAGGTCTTTTTCGCCAGCGTGCCGTCGAGAAAATCGTTGAAGGCGCGCAGCGCGATGAGCGCGGGCTCGGCGGCCTGCGCGTATTCCTTGCCCAACGCCTTCGGGCAACTGGCGCGCAGCACGCCCTCGATGAGATCGATGTTGCCGATATTCTCCTCGTGCGCCACCTTGTCCCAGATTTCCGGCGAATCGTTCAAGTTCTGCTCGGCCTGGCGCACCAACGCCGGAATCCGGATCAGGCGCTGGATGATGTGTCGGTAGCGTTCGCCGGCGGGCGCGTAGTGCAGGACATAGGGCGTGTAGAGGCCGTTGCCGACCAGTTCGACATAGATGGTCGGGTTATGCCGGTAGCTCTGGACCTCCTCGATGTCGAGCCGCGTGGCCTCGATGGCATCGCGCATGACTTCGATATCGGCGCGCTGCTCTTGGTTCAGCGCCTTGGCATCGAGCTTCGGCGATGCGCGCTTCGATGTCGCGCTGCAACTTGATCTGTGCCTTGATCCCCGCCGCGCTGAAATCATCCAATTTGTCTTCGAGTATTTCGCCGTGATGCTGGTGGTAGCCCACGGTGCTGGCGGTCACCGGCGCGAGCGCCAGGCTGCCAAAGACGAAATCATCCACGACCTGGCTGAACTGCAGGTCGGCGGGCGCCGCACCGGCCGGCGTAACCCCGCAGCTCGCCATCGCAACACTCAAGGCGAAACCTAAATGCCTGAGATTTTTCATCCCCCACCTTTCCGATGCAAAGGCGTCGTCCTGCGCCTTAAGCTTGTTAAGATACTTGAGACAGCCGCGCGCGTCCAAAGGGAAAACCAATTAATGCCGCTCATCATTCGCATCGCCTGTGCCGCATCGATCCTCCTCGCCCGATCCCCTCGCCTCGGTCGCGCCTGCTCGCGCCGCGCTCGCGCACGCCGCCGACCTGCGCTCCGAAGTGCAGCAGTATCGGCTCGCGCACGAAGCGGCAATCGTCGGCGAGATCGACGCCCTCACGCGCTTGAAGAGCATCGCGGCGGATCCGGCCGGCCTCGCCGCGACCGCGCAGGCGCTGCAAGCCGCGCTGAAATCGCGCGGCTTCAATGTGTCGTTGCTGTCCACCGGCGCGAATTCGCCGCCCGCGGTATTCGGAGCGCTGCTGAAACCGAAGGCGAAACGCACCGTGCTCTTCTACGCCCATTACGACGGTCAGCCGGTGACGCCGGCGCAATGGAGCTCCGATCCCTTCGTACCGGTGATGCGCGAGCACGCGCTCAGCGACGCGGCGCGCGATGTCGATTGGAAAAAAGCTTCACCGCCGTACGACCCGGAGTGGCGCCTGTTCGGCCGCGCGGTCAGCGACGACAAGGCCTCGATCGCGGCATTCTTGGCCGCCTTCGATGCACTCAAGGCGACGCACCATGCGCCCTCGGTGAACCTCAAAGTGCTGTGGGAGGGCGAGGAGGAAGCCGGCTCCACGCACTTGGGTCACACGCTGCAGGAAAACCAAAAGCTGCTGCGAGCAGATCTCATTCTCATCGGCGATGGCCCCGTGCATCAGACGCGCCGGCCGCTGGTGTACTTCGGCGCGCGCGGCGTCATGCAGGTCGATGCCACGATCTACGGGCCGCTGCGAGCGCTGCACGACGGCCACTACGGCAACTGGGTGCCGAATCCCGCGGCGATGGCCGCAAACCTGATGGCGCAAATGCGCGACGACAACGGCCGCATCCTGATTCCTCGGCTTCGACGACGGCGTGCGCGCCATCACGCCGGCGGAACAAGCGGCGCTGAAAAATTGCCCCCGGTCGGCGACAATTTGAAAAAAGAGTTCGGCATCGGCCGCACCGAGGGCGGCGAAGATCTGCCCACCAGCCTCATGCGCCCCGCGCTCAACATCCGCGGCATTCGCGCCGGCCAGGTCGGCGACGCCGCGGCGAACGCCATTCCGACCAGCGCCGTGATCTCGATGGACTTTCGCTTGGTGCCCGATCAGGTGCCGGCGGCGGTGCGCGCCGCGGTCGAGCATTTCTTGACCGCCCGGGGCTGGACCATTGTCGCCGAGGATCCCGACCTCACGACGCGCCTAGGGCATGAACGCATCATCAAGCTGAAGTGGGAGTACGGCTATCCGGCCCTGCGCTCCGACATGGCCTCGCCCGCCGCGAAGGCGGTGATCGCCGCCGCGAGCCAAGCCGCCGGCGCGCCGGTGGTGGTGCTGCCCATGGCCGGCGGCAGCGTGCCGCTGTATATGTTCGCCGACGTGTTCAGCGCGCCGATCATTTGTCTGCCCATCGTCAATCACGACAACAATCAGCATGCGGCGAATGAAAACCTAAGGCTGCAAAATCTCTGGGATGGCATCAACACCTACGCCGCGCTCATGGCGACGCTCAACTGGTAGGCGATGAAAATACTGCGAAGGCTTGCCGGCGTGCTGGCGTTGCTCATTGCCGCGCTCGCATTGTTGCTGTGGTTCAAGGCCGCCGGCGCTGCTGCGCGTCGGCGCGAACTACTCCGCCAAAATCGTCTGCTCCAATGTGTTTCTCGCCGGCCGCGATCCGCAAGAGGTGCTGCGCATCGATGTGCAGGCGCCCGGCATTTCGCTGCTCAAGCTCATGCGGGTGTCGGTCGACCGCGAGCGCGGCGTGGTGCGCGCGGGATTTCTTGGGCTGATCGGCGACGGCCTGGCGCAGTACCGGCCGGGTCACGGCTGCACGGTGTTGCCGGACGGCAGGCTCGATGCGTCGGCGCCGGGCGAACCGAATGCCAGGCCGCGCAGCGACCGGCCCCCGCCTGCAGCAGCTCTTCCGCCTGCAGCAGCTGGCCCGCCCGCATCGGCGATCGCGCCGTCGGCGTTTTCCAGCGCTCCCTGGCCGGACGGCGCCGCCGTGGAGACCACCAAAGCCATCGATGCGCTGATCAAGGACCCGGTGCTCGCAGGCCCCGGCGCGCGCGCCATCGTCGTGGTCGATCGCGGCCGAATCGTGGGCGAGTACTACGCCCCTGGCTTTGCGCCCAACACGCCGCTGCTCGGCTGGTCCATGACCAAGACCGTGATGGCCGGCGCCATCGGCATGCTCATCAAGGATGGCAAGCTGTCGCTGGCGCAAGCCGGATTCTGGTCCGGCCAGGATGGGCGCGAGAAAATTCGCCTCAAGGACCTGCTCGCCATGTCGAGCGGTTTGCAGTGGAACGAGGCGTACGGCGCGGTATCCGATGTCACCAGCATGTTGTACCTGCAACCCGACATGGCCGCCTTCGCGCGCTCGCCGCCCTTGGCGCATCTGCCCGGCGAGGCGTGGCTGTATTCCAGCGGCACCGCGCTCATCCTGTCGCGCATCGCGCAGGATGCGCTAGCGCAAGGCGCCGGCGCGCACGGCGCTAACGCGCCGCAGGACCTCTCGGCCTACATCAAAGCGCGGCTGTTCTCACCCCTGGGGATCAGCACCGCGACCATCGAAGCGGACGAGCACGGTACCCTGGTGGGCTCTTCTTATATGTATGCCGCCGCGCGCGACTGGGCCCGCTATGGACTGTTCCTGCTGCAAGATGGAATTTGGCAGGGAGAAGAACTGCTGCCGCCGGGCTATGTCGCCATGATGGCCACGCCCGTGGCAGCGTCCCGCGGCCAGTACGGCATGGGCCAAACCTGGCTGTGGGGATCGGACCCGGTGACGCCCGGGCGTGGATCCGGATACTGCCTTCGGCATACCAGCGGACGCTTTTTGGATGTCCGGCCACGACGGCCAGAACGTCTGCATCATCAAGTCGCGGCAGCTGGTCATCGTGCGCCTGGGGCTAACGCCCACGGCCGATGGCTATACCGCGCAGCGTCTGGTGCAGGCCATCCTCCACGCGACGCATTAGAATCGCACGCCATGCACGCGCTCTCCTTCTCGACTTTCCTGCAGGCCTTCACCGCGCTTTTCTCCATCGTCAATCCCTTGTCCGGCGCGTTCATTTTCTTCGGCGCGACGCGCGAACTGGATCACAAGGTGCGGGCCGCGACCGCGCGCTGGGTCGCGATCTACTCCTTCACCATCGTCGCCGCCTCGCTGTACATCGGCGCCTATGTATTGGGGTTCTTCGGCGTCTCGCTGCCGGTGCTGCGCGTCGCGGGCGGCATCATCGTCGCCGCCGCCGGTTGGCGCATGCTCAATGCCCCCGATGCCACCGAGCAGCGCCGCAGCGAAACGCCCGAGCCCAAATCCATGGATGTGGCGCCGAGCCGGCTCGCCTTCTACCCGCTCACCATGCCCTTGACCACCGGTCCGGGCACCATTTCGGTCGCGATTTCCCTGGGCGCCGGCAGGCCGAGCGGCTTTCACGCCTCGTCGCTCGAGTTCTTCGTCGAGACGCTCGCCGCGACCGCGCTGCTGTCGGTGCTGATCTACGGCTTTTATCGCAATTCCGCCTACCTCGCCAAATGGATCGGCGTCACCGGCACGACGATCGTGGTGCGCCTGTCCGCGTTCCTGCTCTTTTGCATCGGCATCCAGGTCGCCTGGAACGGGCTTTCGGAACTCTTGGGATCGCTGTCGTTCATGACGGTGAGCTAAGGGCTAGCGACTGGCGGCACGTATTGCCAAAGATCGTTGAGCGCGGCGGCGTTCTGCCGCCGCGCAACGGGGCGGCTATCGGCTTTGAGCGGCAGCCAGGACGATGCGTGCCGGCTGGGCGTTGTGCGCGTTGTAGACGACGAACAATGCCTGGCGATCGACCTTGGTGACCGCATCGGTGATCGCCTGGTGCACGCAGGCGTCATACGCCAGGGATCTGAAGTCGCGCTCTTCGAGAGGATGGCAAACCTCGCGGGCCGCGTGTTCGATGCGTGCATAGAGGGCAGCGGCACCCTCAGGATTCGAGACGTTGAGATCCGCGTATTTGACCGTCTTTTGCGGCGGGTCCATAAGGTCAGCCGCCGTGCACACGGTCGCCAGGCTGCAGGCCAAGGCGCTGAGGACGGCGGTCGCAAGGACGCGGCGAACGCTGCGGGAAGTGGTGATTGTGTTCATGGAAATCTCCTGTGGTGTGAAAGAAACTGGCCGAGCGGTTGGTACGATGCGAGTCCGTCGAGGCGAACCGCCCCTTGAGCCGCCGAATCGATGCTTTTCTCCGCTTCATTCATACAGACACGGTCCAGGGGTCGAACCCGACATCTGCCCAGGAATATTCTCGAAGTGCACCGGCCACGCGGACGCGCTACCTTTGCTGCCTCGCAGGAGGGAGGCGGCGATTGAGCCAACTCACCGAGCTACTCGGACGAATGCAAGCCGGCGATGCGGGCGCGCGAGATGCGCTGTTCGCAGCGGCCTATGCCGAGCTGCATCGCTTGGCACGCGCGCGGCTGCGCCAGGGAGCGCGCGATGTCGTGCTCGACACCACGTGCTTGGTGCACGAGAGCTATTTGCGCTTCGTCAGTGCGGGTGAGCTTCGCGCTGAGGACCGGCGCTCCTTCTTCGCCTATGCCTCCCAGGTGATGCGTTCGGTGATCGTCAACACGGCTCGCGAGCGCATCGCACAGAAGAGAGGCGGCGAGGGGCCGCACTTGACCCTATCGACCAAAATCTCGGCCGGCATTGCCGATGGCAACGAGACCGTCCTAAAAGTGCATGAGGCACTCGAGGAGTTGGCGCAGGCGGAGCCGCGTTTGGCCCAGGTCGCGCAGATGCGTTACTTTGGCGGGTACAGCGAGCAGGAAATTGCCGAGACGCTGGACATCACCGAACGCACGGTGCAGCGCGACTGGGAGAAGGCACGGTTGATCCTCGCAGAGACACTGCGCTGAGCAAGGAACGGCTGTCGGCGCGCCCGCAGCGCTCGAGGAACCGATGAGGCTGACGATTCAGCAGATGGCACTGATGAGCCGACTTCTGGACGAGGCGCTGCCTCTCGATGAAGCCGCTCGCCGCCGCTGGCTCGCGCAGTTATCGCCCGAATACCAAGACCTTGCTCAGGCACTGCGGGCGGCATTGCTGCCCGATGCCACGAAAAGCGCGGAGATACCAGGATTTTTGCGAGAGGCCAGCGGATCTTGAGGAAGTCGATGCGGCCGGCGCTCTGCAAGCGGGCGCGAACGTCGGCCCGTATGTATTGCTTCGATCGCTTGGGCAGGGAGGCATGGCCGAGGTATGGCTGGCGCAGCGGGCCGACGGCGCCTTCAAGCGCGAAGTGGCGCTCAAGCTGCCGCTGCTCAGCCAGCTGCGACAGGACCTCGCGCAGCGCTTCGCGGTGGAGCGCGACATCCTGGCGAGCCTGGAGCATCCCAATATCGCGCGGCTCTACGATGCCGGGAACGATAGCGGCGGCCGGCCATACCTGGCCATGGAGTACATCCAAGGCCAACCGCTGACGGACTGGTGCGATGCGCACAGCTTGGGGCTCTCTGATGCGTCTGAAGCTGTTTCTGCAAGTGCTCGAAGCCGTGCGCTTTGCGCATGAGAAGCAGGTCATTCACCGCGACCTCAAACCCTCGAACATTCTGGTGACCCAAGCAGCGCAGGTGCGGCTGCTTGACTTCGGCGTCGCCAAATTGCTCGAGGGAGATGAAACCGACCAAACTTCCCTCACGAGCGTTTACGGCCGTGCATTGACGCCGGATTACGCCAGCCCGGAGCTGCTGCGCGGCGATCCGGTCGATGCGCGCAGCGACGTTTATGCCCTGGGTGTTCTGCTCTACGAGCTGTTGACGGGCGTGCGGCCCTATCGACTGAAAAACGCTGCGTCGATCGGCCTCCTCGATCGGGCGATCGGCACGCTCGAGATAAACAAGCCGAGCATGCTCAATAGCCTTGTGCCGGGCGCGGATCGCAATTCGGCGACTGTGCCGTGGACGCGGCAACTGCGCGGCGATTTGGACGCCATTGTGCTCAAAGCGCTCGACAAAGAGCCGTCAAAACGCTATCAGAGCGCCGCGGACTTCGCGGAAGACATCGAATGCTACCTCGCCGAGAAAACCCATTCGCGCGCGGCCGCCGCGAATCACCGATCGCTTGTACAAGTTCGCGCTGCGCAACAGGCCGGCGGTAGTCGTTGCCGCGATGGCGCTCGCTGCCATGATCCTCACCGTGGGATACACCATACATCGTGACGCCGCCACCCGCGCACAGATGACGGCGAGCCGCGCGGCGGATTCAATCCACGGCAGCGCAGCGCCCGCAAGCAGCGGTGCATCGAGCGCCGCAGCGCCGGCAGTGCCGGAGCGCTCCGTCGCGGTACTGGCATTCGTCGACATGAGCGAGAAGAAGGACCAGGAATATTTCGCGGATGGGCTTGCGGAGGAACTGCTGGATCTGCTTGGCGCAAGTGCCGGACCTCAAAGTGCCGGCGCGCTCATCCTCGTTCTTCTTTCAAGGGCGGCGCCGTGCGGGTGAGGAACGTCGGCCATGACCTCGGTGTTGCCTACGTTCTCGAGGGCGGCGTGCGCAAAGCCGGTGAGACCATGCGTGTCAGCGTGCAGCTGGTTCGCGCCGATACCGGCTACCAAGTCTGGTCAAGCACCTATGAGCGCAACGTCCGCGATATCTTCAAGGTACAGGACGAAATCTCCGCCGCCGTGGTCGATGCCCTCAAGTTGCGGCTCAGTTCGCCAGGGTCCGCAAATCGCCGAACGGCGCACCGCGAGTTCCCGAAGCGTATGATCAGTATCTGCGCGGCAAGCATCTATTCGAACTCGGCGACTACGACGGCCTCCTGGCTGCCCGCGACGCCTATCGGCGGGCAATCGAGCTCGATCCTAACTTTGGGCCGGCGTTTGCGGGCCTTGCGAATGTCGAGTACTTGAGCCGTCAAGGACTTCTCCGACACGGATCAGCCGGATGCCATTCGCCAAGCGATGGAGCACGCCGACCATGCGGTGGCCCTTGCCCCGGCGCTGGCAGAAGCGTACTCGGAACGCGCATTGATGCGACTCAACCAATACGACTGGTCCGGCGCTCAGGCCGATCTGCAAAAGGCGCTCGCGCTCGATCCGAGTGACGTCAAGGCAAATCGGCGCATGGTGTTGCTGCAGTTGTCACTCGGCAACGTGGACGCGGCGCTGACCGCCCAGCGGCACGTTGTCGACCTCGACCCGCTGGACATGAATTCCCTCGAGATATTGGGCATGACTTACTACTTCGCTGATCAGGGAGCCGACGCGCGGCGAACATTCGAGAAAGTGCGCGTATTCAGTCCCAACTACGACGGCTTGTCAGGCAACGCGGGATTCTCTTATCTGGCGGATGGTCAAGCTGCCGCCGCGAAGCGCGAGTGCGATGCGCACCCTGACGACACTGCGCGCGCTTGTCTCGCCGCCGCGGAGCATGCGCTCGGACATGACGAACGCGCGGCGGACCATCCTCGCCGACCTCATCGCAAAGCACCCGCGGCGAGCCAGTTATTTCATCGCCAAGGCCTACGGGTTTTCCGGCAATGCCGCGCTCACGTTCGAGTGGTTGGATAGGGCCTTCAATGCGCAGGCGAAGTTATTGGCCGATGTGAAATCCGAACCCGCCTTTCGCCCCTGGCATCGCGATCCACGATACCTCGCGCTGCTTCGCAAGATGAATTTGCCGGAGTGATCGCCTCTTGCGAGACCCCAAAATCGACTCGCCAGTCCTCAAGTTCACGCTCTCGGGGACGATAACTTTGTAGGGACTTGGGGGGCTTTTGCGAACTGCTCGAGATTCGTGAACAAGTCGTGGGCGGTCCCAAGCAGTTTGTGCCCCGTTTCAGTCCCGGAGTAGCGATGTCGAGGATTAGCCACCAACCGGAGCGCCCAAAGACGCTCTTGATCCCGCGAGCCTGGCGCGTTTGCGCCGCGAAGCCGCTGATTAGGGCGATGCCGATAACGCGATGCGATAATGGCGATGCTGCTGATTATGGTGAGTCCGGCGGCGCAGGCCTTGGATCCGACCTTGCAACTGAGCCAGTACGTGCTCGACAACTGGCAAATCCCTCAAGGCCTACCGCAGAGCTCCGCCCAGGCCATCGCCCGGACTCCCGATGGCTATTTGTGGGTGGGGACGCAAGAAGGGCTGGCGCGATTCGACGGTGTGCGCTTCGTCGTATTCGATCATGCCAATGAGCCGGCCATTCCCGATAAGCACATCTCCGTGCTGTATGTCGATGCCGCCGGCCGCCTGTGGATCGGCACCCGAGCCGGCATCGCGCTATACGCGCAGGGCCGCATGCAGGCGCTGAGCGTCATGCCCGCGCTGGCTCACGCCTATATACGCGCCATCGTGCAAGGCAAGCAGGGCCGTATCTGGGTCGGCACGGAGAGCGGGCTGTTCGGGATCGGCGATGGAATTGCCGTGTCATTCGATTCGAGCAGCGGGCTGTCGGACAGCCGGGTTCGAGCGCTGCTCCAAGATCGCGACGGCATTCTGTGGGTGGGCACGGCGGCAGGTTTGCAGCGCTTCGATGGCAAGAGCTTCGAGAAGCTGAACTTCGGCGCAGCGGCCGCCGAGCAAATTACGGCCCTGCATCAGGATGGGCAGGGCACGGTGTGGTTGGGAACGGATAACGGCTCGCTGTACCGCTACGCGGCAGGCCGCTTTAGCCTGGCGGCGGGGGCCGGGCGCTTGGGTTCCAGCGTCCGCAGCTTGATCAGCGATCGCAATGGAAATCTGTGGATTGCGACCCATGGGCTCGGTCTGGTGCGTTGGCGCGATGGAAACGTCAGCGTGCTCGGCACCCAGCTGTTTGAGTCGAATGATTTGAGCGCCTTGTTCGAGGACGACGAAGGAAGTCTTTGGGTCGGCAGCGGCGACGCCGGCTTGCTGCGACTGCGAGACGGCAAATTTGTGTCCGCGGGCGAGCCCGAAGGACTGCGAGGCAACATGGCGTGGACCATTGCGCCGCGCCGCAGCGGCGGCGTGTGGGTGGGATCGGACGGCGGGCTCAGCAGTTACGTCGACGGAGCGTTTCAGCACATTGCTGCCCTCAAGGGTAAGGACAACATCCGGGTCCGAGCGGTTGTCGAGGATCGGGCAGGCGCCCTGTGGGTCGGCACCCAAGGCGCGGGCGCGTATCGCATCGATCAACACGGGACCACCCTGTTCGATCGATCCCATGGACTGGCGGGAAACTTTGTGAGCGCCATGCTCGAGGATCGGCAGGGACGCATGTGGATCGGCAGCAATCAAGGGCTCGATCTCATTGATCAAGGAGTCATCAGCTCGCAGCAGTCCTTGCTGCCGGGCTCGAACCGCAGCGCCGTGCGCCTGATTTATGAGGATATCCGCGGCAAGCTCTGGGTCGGCACTGAAACGGCCGGTCTTTTCGTCGTCGGTCCCGAGGGGACGCAGCATTTTGGCGCAGCGGACGGCTTACCCAGCGATTGGGTCACTGCCATCCACGAAGATGAGCGCGGCACCCTGTGGCTCGGCACCACCGACGGCTTGGCTGTGTGGCGCGGCGCCAAGATGATTTCGCTGGCGCGCTTCGGGGGCCCGCTGCGCGAAACCATTCTGCAAGTGTTGGAAGACAAGTCGCATCGATTTTGGATGACGACCAACAAGGGACTGATGTCCGTGCCGCGCGCCGATCTCGACGCGCTGGCGGACGGCGCGACAACGAACCCGGATTTCAAGATCTACGACCTCGCGGACGGCCTGCGCAGCGCGGAGTTCGCCGGCGGCAACACCTCGGCCGGCTGCCAAACGCCGGATGGCATGCTGTGGTTCCCGAGCATTCGCGGCATCGTGGGAGTCGATCCCCAACATATTCAGTTCAATTCCGTGCCGCCCATCGTGCATATTGAACGGGTTTCGGTCGATGGCGTGCCCTTGACCTTAAGCGGCGAGATAGACGTGAAGCCGGGCCAGGAGAAGTGGGAATTTCAATACACCGCCTCGAGCCTGCTCGTGCCCCAGCGCACCAGCTTCAAGTACCGCCTCGAGGGATTCGACAAAGGTTGGATCGACGCCGGCAACCGCAGAACGGCCTACTACACGCATCTGCCGCCCGGCAGCTACACCTTTCAAGTCACGGCCGCGAACAATGATGGGGTCGTAAGCACCCGCGCCGCCGAGCTGCGCTTCACGCTGGAGCCGCCCTTTTTTCAGACCTGGTGGTTTCGGCTGCTGGCCGTCTTGAGCACGCTCGCCGCGGTCGCGGCGCTGTACCGGCTGCGCGTCGGGCACTTGAGAAGATTGGCCGTGGCGCTGGCGCAGCAGGTCGCGCTGCGAACCCGGGATCTGGAGCGCGTGAACGCGGATCTGCTGCAGGCGAAAGATCGGGCGGAGCTCGCGGTCGTGGCGAAATCGCAGTTCCTCGCCAACATGAGCCATGAAATCCGCACGCCGATGAACGGCGTGATCGGGATGTCCGAACTGCTGCTGGATACACGTCTTGATCGAACGCAGCGCGATTACACCGAAACCATCCGCGCCAGCGCCGGCGGCCTTTTGACCATCATCAACGACATTCTCGATTTCTCCAAAATCGAAGCGGGCAAGGTCGATCTGGAGCAAATCGAGATGGATTTGTGCGCCATCGTCGATGATGTGGCGCGCCTGCTCTCCGTGCAGGCGCATGCCAAGCAACTCGAACTGATAACGGACATCGACCCGTTGCTGCCCGCTTACGTGATCGGAGATCCCGGCAGGCTGCGGCAGATACTGCTGAATCTCGGCGCCAACGCCATTAAATTCACCGTCGACGGCGAGATCTCGATCAGCCTGCGGCTGGCCGGCAGCGATCCGCAAGGATACGTGATCCGCTGCGAAGTGAGCGATACCGGAATCGGCATCCCGGCGGATCGGGTGGGAGCGCTGTTTCAGCCGTTCTCGCAAATCGATGCGTCAACGACCCGGCACTTCGGCGGTACCGGCCTCGGACTTTCCATCGTGCGCCGCCTGGTTGAGCTGATGCAGGGAGAAGCCGGCGTCGACAGCCAAGACGGCGCAGGCTCGACATTCTGGTTTACCGCGCGGTTCGGCAGACCCGCCGCGCAGCGGCTAACTCCACACCTTGACCTGGAATTGCTCAATACCCGCCGAGCGCTCATCGTCGATGACAATGCCACGAACCGAACGGTACTGCGGCTGCAGCTGGCGCGGCTCGGCATCGAAGCGCGCAGCGTCGGTTGCGCCCAGGCGGCGCTCGAGGAACTCAGCGCGGCCCTCGATCGAAACGCTGGATTCGATCTCGCGCTGCTGGACCACATGATGCCGGAGTGCGACGGCCTGGAGCTGGCGCGTCAAATCGGTGCCGACGAGCGCTTGCAGGCGCTGCGCCTCGTGCTGCTCACCTCGGCCCAAGCGGTTCGGGCCGGCGGCGAGATCGCGGCCCTGGGGTTTTGCGCCTATTTGATCAAGCCGGTCTCCAATCGAGAACTGCACGAAACCCTGCACCGCGTGATGTCCGCGCAATCGCTGCAATGGCACGGCAGCACGCAGAGTCTGGTGCTTGACGCCCCCAAGGCGCCGCAATCGCCGGGCGGCGGACATGTGCTGTTGGCGGACGACAACCGCGTCAACCAGAAGGTGGCCCTCGGTGCGTTGCGAAGGATGGGCCTCAAAGTGGCTGTCGCAAACAACGGCGAAGAGGCGGTGGCGGCCTGGGCGGGCAACGATTTCGACCTGATACTGATGGATTGCCAGATGCCGGTCATGGATGGCTACCAGGCGGCCCGCGAGATCCGCTCGCGCGAGACCGGTGCGAATCGAATTCCAATCATCGCGCTGACCGCCGATGCCATGAAGGGTACCGAACAACTGTGCCGCGAATCCGGCATGGATGATTATCTGACCAAGCCGATCGATCGCGACCGCTTGAGCGAAGTGGTTCACCGCTATCTGTCGCCCTGCGCAGGTCCGACGGCGCGCGCCGAGCGCCGAGAACTCGAGCTCGAGCGCAGCATCGAGACGTCGACTGCGCCCGTCGATTGGGAGCGCCTGATGCTCATCGCGGACAATGATCGCGATTTTGCGGGTGAACTGGTGCAGCTCTTCATTGAATCGGGCGATTCGGTGCTGCGCGATATCCGGGAGGCGTTGCAGCGCGGCGATATGGCGGCCCTGGGGCGCGCGGCACATTCGCTGAAGGGATCGAGTGCCAATATGTGCGCAAGCCTCGCCAGCGAAGCCGCCGCGCAACTCGAATCGGCGGCGCGCGCAGGCGCCGCTCAGGATGTTGCCAAACTTGAAATCCAATTGCGCGCGGAGACCTTGCGGGCGATGGAGTATCTGCGGGCCCGCCAAGGATAGTGACTCGCTCAAGGATAGTCACTCGCCAAGGATAGTCACTCGCTCAGACTGACGAGCGCCTCGCGGCTGACCCTGCCCGCCTTGACCGCGACGCCCTCCGCCCGCAAGCGCCGCGCCTGTTCGCGGTGATTCAAGGAGGACAGCGGAAAAACGATCCTGCCGCCGGCGCCCACCACCCGATGCCAGGGCAGCTTCATTTCCTTGGGCGACTCGCGCAGTGCTCGCCCCGCCATGCGCGCCCGGCCAGGCAGACCCGCGGCACGCGCCACTGCGCCGTAGGTCGTCACGGAACCTCGCGGGATCGCCCCGACCACTGCCCAGATCTCCTGGAACGCGGGGTTGTCCTGCGCGACTGTCCGGCGTTTTTTTGCCAGGGATTTCTTGGTGTTGCGTCCCAAGAACAAGTCCGCAACGTGACGCGCTCGCGACAATCTTTCTCTCCTTCAGGCCTCGGCCGGCATGCGACAATTCATGCAAAGCCGAACCCTACGGTTGACGGGATACGCATGCGGCTAACCGGCCCTCAAGTCGCGCTGATGAGCCGCCTGCTCGACGAGGCGCTGCCCTTGGACGCAGCGGGTCGGCGCCGCTGGCTCGATGCGCTGCCGGCGGAATACGCTCCGCTGCTTCAGCCGCTGTGCCAGGCGTTGCTGCCGGAATTCTACCAGTCGCCCGACGGAAAGAACTTCGCCACCTTTCTTGAATCAGCCGACGCTGCGGGCGGACGCGTCGAGCCCACCGGACTTGAGCCCGGCGAGCGCGTCGGCCCGTATGAGTTGATACGCCTGTTGGGCGCGGGCGGCATGGCCGAAGTGTGGCTCGCGAAACGCGCCGACGGCGCGTTCAACCGCGAGGTCGCCTTGAAGCTGCCGTCGCTGACGCGCGTGCGCCGCGATCTGGAACAACGCTTCGCCCGCGAGCGCGACATACTCGCGAGCCTGGAGCATCCGCACATTGCGCGCCTGTACGACGCCGGCATCGATCCCAACGGCTTGCCGTATTTGTCGATGGAGTACGTGCAGGGCGAGCTGCTCACCGACTGGTGCGACGCGCAGCGGCTCGACATCCGCGCGCGGCTGCGCCTGTTCCTGCAGGTGCTCGAGGCGGTGCAGTACGCGCATGAACGTCAGATCATCCACCGTGATCTGAAGCCCTCGAATATTCTCGTCACCAAGGCAGGTCAAGTGCGCCTGCTCGACTTCGGCGTCGCGACGCTGCTCGATGACGGCGAAGCCGCCGGCAAGACGCCGCTCACCAGCGTTTACGGCCATGCGCTCACGCCGATGTACTCCAGCCCCGAGGTGATCCGCGGCGATCCGGTCAGCGCCAAAAGCGATATTTATTCATTGGGCGTGGTGCTGTTCGAGCTGCTCACCGGCGATCGGCCCTATCGCTTGAATGCCGGCGCATCGCGCGCCATCCTCGAGCAGGCCATCGCCGCGGCCGAGGTGCGCAAACCGAGCACGCGGATCGTACTGGAAGCCTGGGGCGCGCGCGGCGTCACGCACGAGCAGCTGATCCGGCAACTGCGCGGCGACGTCGATCGCATCGTGCTCAAGTCGCTCGACAAGGAACCGCAACGACGCTACGCCTCCGCCGCCGCGATGGCGGATGACGTGCAGCGCTATCTGGAGGGCAAGCCGATCTCGGCGCAGCCGCCGCGTCTGAGCTATCGCCTCGGCAAATTCTTGCGCCGCAATCGTGCCGTCGTCGCGGTCGGCGCGGGCGCCGCCATCCTGGTGCTCGCGATGTTGAGCTATGAGATCGAGCGGCGCGTCGATCAATCGTTCGAAGCTGCCAGATCGGCGCTTGCCGCAAGGCCCATCAACGAGAAATCGATCGCGGTGTTGCCGTTCCTGGACATGAGCGAGAAAAAGGATCAAGGCTACTTTTCCGACGGCCTGTCGGAGGAGCTGATCACGCTGCTCGCGCAGATTGAGGATTTGCAGGTCATCGCGAGGACTTCGTCGTTTCATTT
This sequence comes from uncultured Gammaproteobacteria bacterium, assembly GCA_963782865.1. Taxonomy (GTDB): domain Bacteria; phylum Pseudomonadota; class Gammaproteobacteria; order Steroidobacterales; family Steroidobacteraceae; genus Bog-1198. The sequence continues at coordinate 28,381 of CAWALS010000002.1, forward strand.
CAGGAATCAGGATGTGTCGCTGCAGGAAATTGCCAGAACCTTGCGCGTCGCGCACGTGCTCGAGGGCAGCGTGCGCCGTGCGGGCGGCACGGTGCGCGTCACCGCGCAGCTGATCCGCACCGCCGACGGCGTGCATCTCTGGTCGCAGTCGTACGATCGCGACGTGAAGGATATCTTTCAAGTACAGGACGACATCGCCGCCGCGGTGGTCGCATCCTTGAAGCTCAAACTCCTGGCACCCGGCACGGATCCGCATCGCAGCGACAGCCCGGAAGCCTACAACCAATTCTTGCTGGCGCGGCAATTCGGCCGGCGCGGCAATTCGCAGGATATCGAACGCGCCGTCGCCGGCTACCGGCAAGCCATCGCGCTCGATCCGAATTACGCCGCCGCCTACGCCGGTCTTGCCTTCAGCGAAACCGCCATTGCCAACTTCACCCAAGACGCCGCGCGCTTTGCGCTCGCGCACGACGCCGTGGAAAAATCCCTGCAATTGGCGCCGCAGTTCGTCGACGCCTACCGCGCACGTGCCCAGTACCGCCTCGAGACCCTGGATTTCGCCGGTGCGCGCGCCGACAGTGAAACGGCGCTGAGCCTGGCGCCCGGCGAGAGCGCCGTGCAAAGCCTGTACGGCGCGCAGATCGCCGCCTTCGGCAAAATTCCCCAAGCCATCACCGCCATGAAAAAAGCCATCGACCTGGACCCCTTGAGCGGCTATGCCTGGGCCAACGTCGGCTTGCTCCAGACCGTCACCGGCGACTACCCCGCCGCGCGGGCCTCCATCGAGCGCGCGCTCGCCATCAACCCTGCCGCCGACGCGTTCCACTTCGCCTTGGGTCAGCTGGACCTGCTGCAGGACCGCCTGGACGAAGCGCAGGCCGAATTCCAAAAGCAAGGCGCCGAAGGCAATCGCCGCATGGGCGTCGCCATGGTTGAATACGCCGGCGGTCACGAGAGGCAGTCGCAGGCCGCGCTCAAGGAGCTGATCGCCAAGAATGCCGGCGACATGGCCTACCAGGTCGCCGATGTCTACGCCTGGCGCGGCGAGAAAGACAAAGCCTTCGAGTGGCTGGAGCGGGCCTTTGAGCAGCGCGACAGCGGCCTGAACGGCATCGCCTGGGATCCGCTGCTCAGCAGTTTGAAGGGCGACTCGCGCTACGGCGCGCTGCTCATGAAGCTGGGGCTCGCCGACGGCAGCCCCCATGCGCATTAAATTGCTGTCATGGAACCGAAAGCGAATTCAAGCACTCACACCTTGCACCGGATCCGTTCTCTCGCTAAAAATCCATGCACAAACTGCTCTGTCTGTTATTTGCCGCGAGCGCTGCCGATCGAGCCTTAAGAGCGGTGTCCATACCCCGTCCAATGGCGAAAACTCCAGGCTTCTTTGCAGTCCCTTGTCAACCCAATGGCCGGTTCCGCGTCTATAGATTGTGGAACGAACCCACAACGAAGGGAGAATGACGTGCCCGAGCCCATTCTCAAATTTCCCGTGACCTGTCCCGAGTGCGCCTTGGAGTCACTGGCGGAGATGCCCATTGCCGCGATCGCCAACGCGCTGCTCACCGGCAAGGGTCTGCGCCTGCACAGCAACTGCCACGACCACTACTGGACCGCTACCTACGTCGAGCGCGAACAACTCCGAAAATCCTTGGCCGCCCTCAAAATGGAGTCGCATAGCCACCGTGAAATCAGAAGCGCAACGTCTCATGACGAATCCGGTTCTCGATCTCCCCGATACCCGCCCTTCTCATGAGCAAATCGCCAGTGGCGCATGGCTGCTGCGCGGATTCGCGCTCGGCAACGTCGCGGCGTTACTCGCTGAAATCGAGCAAATCGAAACCGCAGCCGCGTTCCGTCACCTAGAAACTCCCGGCGCGTTTCGAATGTCCGTGGCGATGACCAACTGCGGCTCGCTGGGATGGGTTAGCGATCGTCGCGGCTACCGTTACAGCACTCACGATCCTCTGAGCGGTCAGCCATGGCCGCCGATGCCTGCGGTTTTTTCAACGCTTGCCGGGCGCGCGGCCCGGGCCGCCGGATTCGCAGGCTTTGCACCCGATGCCTGTCTCATCAATCGTTACGTGCCCGGCGCGCGGCTCACCCTGCATCAAGACAAAGACGAAAGCGACTTTCGCGCGCCCATCGTTTCCGTTTCCTTGGGACTGCCCGCCGTTTTCCTATTCGGCGGCAACGCCAGAAAGGAGAAACAACGCCGCATAGCCCTGCAGCATGGCGACATCGCGGTGTGGGGCGGACCTGCACGGCTTTATTACCATGGCATATCGGCACTGAAGGATGGCCATCACCCGGTGCTCGGGCGGCAGCGCGTCAATCTCACTTTTCGCCGGGCGCAGCGCTAAAGCCCGGCGGCAGCGCTAAGGCCAAGCGGCAGCGCTAAGGCCAAGCGGCAGCGCTGAGGCCATCAGGCTGCGCTAAAGTCATCGCGCAGCGCCAAAGCCGCCGTCGCGCGGCATTGCTCATGCGGTTCAATTCACGGTCACATTCGCCGGCGCCGAGGCGATGCCATTGGCCACAACTTCGAGCGAACTTGGGCCGGTCTCGGCGCTCGCCGGAACATCGAAGTGAGTGGACACGATCGTACTGCCTGTTGCCACGCCCATGCTGCTGTGGCCATGAGTACGGGCATAGACCACATGGCCCGATGCCGAATTGGTGATGCGCACCAATGGATAGTTCGTCGCGGCGTTGAGTTCGTCACCGACCGCGGCGGCTTGCGACATGCCATTGAACTGCGTTCCTGAAATCATGTAGCTCGAGCCGCGCGTCACGGCCGCCGGCGCGGCCGTGATCGTCGGCGCCCATGCTGAATCAGCGCTGCCGGCACCTACATAAATTTGCGTCACGCCGCCTGTCACCAGCACCTGACCGCTCGGCAGCGGCAACAGGAAATACACGGTGTTACCGCCGTTGTTGGTCAAGGTTCCGGTAACGGGCATCGCCGCGGCCCCATCAAATTCATAAAACCGACCTGAGGGCGCGGCGATCAGGACATGACCGGAGGGCAGCAACGCGCCGTTCGCGTCGCCGGCAGCATCGCCGCTCGCAAAATCCGGACCGGCGGTGAAACTTCCGGCCACGGCGGGAGTTGCGCCCGGTGTATACAGAGCCGTGTGCGCCACGGCCCCGCTGGCCGCCGCACCCGTCGCGAACACCCTGCCGTCCGGCAGCAGCAACGCCGGGCCAATTTCGCCCGGTGGAAAATACGTGCCCGTGGGTCCCGGCCCGTAGGTGACTCCGCCGACAACTTCCAGCGGCGCCGGACCATAGGTCAATCCTCCCGGTGCGCTGCTGGGCGAGGTCAGTCCCATCGGCGTATTGCCGTCGCTGTACCATTGCGCAGCGATCGGATCGTAGTGTTCCGCGTGGGGTGGAGCTCCCACATCGATGGTGAAGAGATCGCCGTTGGGCAACAAAGTCCAGCCTTCTTCAGCGAAATCGTCCGCCTTGCCCGCCGCAGGCACGGAAGTCCAAGTCAAGCTCACCGGATCGAGGCGCCACATATCCCGCCCTAACTTGTTGCCGAAAACGAAGCTGCCGTCCGGCAGCACGGCCGAGGGCGAATCCCCGATATAAGCGACGCCGGGCGGCGCAGCGATCATCGTCCAACTGTCGGCAACCGGATCGTAGACCGCGGACATGTTGGTCAATCCGCTGGGTGCGAAAGGCAATTGATACAGGTTCTGATTGTATTCGCCGCCGACAAATAGCACGCGCCCGTCCGCCAGGACGACCTGCGCTCCGTCAGCCGGGGCGTAACCCAGCGGCGGGCTCGCCAGGGTTCGCCAAGTCCCGTTGACGTATCCACCATCGGCGGCCGGGATCAAATTGTAAAACACACTGGCGTCGTTCACCGATTGCATCATGACGCTGCCGTCCGTCAAGAGCAGGCTCAAGTAACCAATCTCGGGCGGCTGATTCGCCAACACCGTGAAGGGGACGATGGTGCAGGCAACGCTTACATTCGTCACGTCCGCACCGCGCACCGTCCCAGAGCCATTGGTGACCTGGCAATCCTGTACCGGCGCCGAGGGTTGTGCCGCCACAGTGACCGAATAGGCCGCACCGTTCCGAAGACTGCTCGCGAAGGTGAACGGACCCGACGCCGCTATTGCCGCATCATCCCCGCCATTATTTCGCAATGTCAGGCCCGAGCCGCTGAGGCCGGTGACCACGCCGCCGACGGTGAAGGAGGTGATCAGCGGCGGCGAAGCGCCGCCGCCGCCGCCGCAGGCGACAAGACCGGCGCCCAGCGCGGCCGCAACCAGCCATTCGCGACTATTACGCATGAATGATTCATCCCCTTGACGCGAGCCCAGACTTTTCTCCCGCTATCGCGCCCTCACCGATCAGCGCCGCCTGCTGATCGCGGGCCCTGTTCTCGCGATTCTTGAATTGAACTATCAGGTTTTCAACGTCGCCTGTGATTCTCCTGGCTCAGTCGGCATCTGCGCCCTGGGCGTCAAGAAATGCCCTTGAATCTGAATTTTACCGCCGGAGGGCTTGAAGATGGTCATCTTCTCCGACATTCGACAGTTCGAGTACTGAACCTCGTACACCAGAGTGGTCGTGGTTCCCGAATTCGCCCCAAAGGAACTAAACACATGCCAGGTCGTAAGCGAATGCGCCTTGGGCGTACCGCATCGCGCCCGCTGGTTTTCAAGAAAGACACGCCAGTCTGCGCGCGAAGTGATCTGATAAAATCGCGTAGAATAAAGCGCGAGCACGCCGTCAAGATCTGCACCACGCAGTTTTGCGAAATACTGCTCCGCCAGCTGCTCAGCTTCCTGCCGCTCCTTGGAGAAGCTGCAGCCCAGCGCCGCGCACAGCGCAGCCAACATGACGGCAGCTCGCGCGGTTCGCTTGATCGTCTCTGTTTGCACGAAACCCGCTTACCCCGCATCCATGACAAAAAACGTAAACCCTGCGTTCGGCACCCTCGCCGTATCGGCAGGCACCTCTTCAATACTTTCAAAATAAACCTTTGCATTCTTGACGCGCGGTTCGGACGTGACAGTCAACGCGGCATCCTCACGCAGCGCCCCCACTGCGAGCCGCTCCGCTTCCGTCGCGGAGTGCGCATCGACAAACCGGGTGGCATGAAATCCCACGGCCGCCGTCAGGCCGACGAGCTCGCCCGGAAAGTTTTCGCCACGAATCGAACAACGGAAAAGCGGCATGGCTCGATACTCCCAAACCCGTGACCGCGCGACATGCGCTGACGCTCATTCAAACCATATCTCAATTTCATAGCCGTCCGGGTCCCGAACAAAGGCGTACGGCAGACCCGGCGCGAACTCGCCACGCGACGTAACGCTACCCCCTGCGCTCTCGACCGCGGCGACCGCGGCATCGATGTCTTCCGGCCTGAGCAGACGAAACCCGAAATGAATGATCCCGCCGGGCATACCTGCGCCCGAGGCGCGTTTCTCAAAAGCCAATACGTCGAATTGCCCCGGCCCCAGGACCTGCAGCGTCGAATCATTGCGAAAATATTCGCGCACCCCGAAGACCGAACGATAGAAGGCCAGCGACCGATCCAGGTCAACCACTGAGAGAGCAATGTGACTTAGCCCATGCGTCTTGATCATGCCACTACCTTGCAAGGATGGCCCCCGCGATCGCTCGAACCGTTGTTATAGGCCGATAGAAGAGTGACCACGCCCGTTTTCGCGTTCGGCATTGCGGATACCAAATCAGGCACCAGCAAGAGCAGATCGTCAAGTCGATTCGTCTTGGCTCGCAGCAGAATTACGGCAATGTCAAATTTAGGCCAATGCTGCTGAAACGCTAGGTTGCGATCAACAGAAACGAATACGTCAAATTTGACTCTCAAGCGGCATCGGTGACGGCCAGGGTGGTCGCGCGCTCCAGAAACGCAATCACCTGCGCGATACAGAGGGAAACCCTGCGAGGAATTCGTCAATAGAATCGCCAGCCTCGAGATACTCAAGTAGCGTCGGAACGGGTACGTGAGTGCCTGGAAATACTGGAGCCCCACTCATCACGTCAGGACAAACGCATGACCACCGAATTGCTCATGCAGATACGATAAACCAGTGTGCCGCCGGTGTCCAAAACGGCCTCTAACTAATAAATTGGCCGACGAAACCGGCGCAATGTCATCCCGGCCTTCTCGTGCATCGTGTCCGCCCGTCCCTGTTCGATGATGGCTCCAACCCTTCTAGAATTCCCAATTGATCTGCTTTGGTTTTCCGCCCATCGGATCATATTCCAAGATGTCACCGTTGCTTAAGCTCTTTCCGCTCAACGCCAAGAGGAACGCCCAGTGACTCACCAACAGCGTGGTCTTTGCATCATCCCGTGCCGCCATCAGTGTCCGAAATTTGTCCGCCCTTAGCGTCGTCGCCTCCAATGTTTCCACGGGATTCGACCACCACGGCGAGGGCAAATGCTTGAAATCATGATGCGGAAACCGGACTGCCAACAACTCCGGCGAGCTGCCCACATCGCAGACAAACGCCGCTCGTTCGCGCACCTCATGCATGATTTGCACGGGCGCCGTGTGAATCTTCAGTATCGGTTCCGCGGTCTGCAGCGCGCGCGTGTAGGGTGAAATGATAATTCGCGTCAGGGAAACTTCCGCCAATTTCGCCGCTGCGGCATGCGCCTGGGCGACGCCCAATTCGGTCAACTCCGGATCTTCTATTCCCGGATCGATCCGGGTAGGCGTGAAATGCAGGTTGAAGTAGCTTTGCCCGTGACGCAGTAAAAACATGATGCATTGTACCGGAGGCGGCGGCAGGCCCGTTGAGCACACGACGTTATTGCTCCGCCGGCGGTCAGGCTCGAAGCTGTAGAGGACGAAACGATTCGCGCTTCAAAGCCCGGGTCATTCAGAGCTCGTTCGGTGCGCGAGGAGACGACGTAGCATTTGTTCGCCATGAATATTGACTTGGCGTTGATGACCCAGGCGGTGCCGTGAAAGTGGAATAGAACGCCAATGCGCCTTTGCGGGCGATGTAGTGCAGAATCTCGCTCGGTGACCGGCAACGTTTAATGCCGCGCGTCTGAAGTAGCTCGGATCGAATGTAGGCGAGGGCCAGAACGCAGCCACATATGATCAATCCGAATAGCATGTCATCGATGATCATCTGGGCCCTGCGGAATTTTTCCACATCGGCCCGTAAGCCAATAAGCCTCCCGCTATGATATCCGTCTGCTCGCACTCATGACTTTTTGGAGGCGGTCCAGGTAAGTACTGGCTCGGTCTGCCCAATCGGAATGACATGCGCGAGCTTAGTAATCTCAAGCGGGCCATATTCGCTTCAGCACGCCGTCATGCAAGCAAAGTGCACGGGGCTTGAAAAGCGACGAGAGAAGGCGCCGATATCAGGAGGCAGCGCCGGAGGGGCATGGCGAAGACGGTAACCAAAGCGCGCCAGCAGCACAAGCCACAAAAAAATCCCGATCAGCGCGTGGTACACGGCTGATAAGCGTTTCATGCAAAAGGCCTATGCGCTTGCAGATACATCGCGCGATCGGTGGTGACATTCCTGCCGGACTCAACGGTCGGCCGGACCATGTGTTCGAAGAACTGACGCTCGGCGTAGGTGAACCGTTCGCCAAGAATCTGCTTAAGCGAGGGAGCCCAGGGGTGCGGCGAACTCCCGAGAAAAACGTCCCAGGATGTGACAATCGACGGCACGACGTCGATATGCAGCTGCAGGTGAATTTCTGAAAAGCCCGCCGCGCGAACCATATTGAGCAAATCTCGTTCGGAATAATTGGCGATCGGGCTCTTGGCGCAGGCCTCTTCCGTGTCCGGAAATTGCGCTGCCTTCCAACGATGCAGCAGCGTCAAGAACCGATCCACCGGCTGGGATTTGTCCTCGATGCGTCTTCGCAGAGCCCTGGCGTAGAAAGCCTCGTCTTGAAGAATGGGCTCGACAATCGAGAGGCGGCCGCCAGGCTTGAGGATGCGGAAGAATTCACCCAAGGCTGCAGCCTTGTCGGCAACATAGGCGAGAACTGCTCGAGTTGCCACGACATCGACCGAGGTATTCGCGATCCCCTCGAGGTTCTCGGCCGGGCATTGAAGGAAAGTGCATTGTGCTCGCACGTTGCGTTTCACGGCGACGGATTCCGCGTACCGCAGCATCGGAGCGGATAGGTCGGTAAGAATGACTCGCAGCGACGGGCCGATACGATCAATGGCGCGAAAAGCCACAAGACCTTCTCCGGCACCCACATCGACCAGGGTCATGCCATCGGCGAGTTTGCCGCCTTCCAGCACGCGATCCGCATACCCCTCGACAACTCTCTGGACGACAAGACCGTACGCGGCATCGTCCGCGTGACGATGATGCAAGAGCCATTCGGACCAGATGTCTGACTCAAGCTCGGAGTTTTCCGTTGTGTTCTGTGACATCACACAGACATCCTCTGAACGCCCTGAACGAGCCGGGCTGATCCATCGCGCTCGACATGAAAGTGCAAATCACCCCACTGTACCCGGCGCGTGACGAAACTCCAGACCCAGAGCCCTAAACTTAAGAGGTCTCTCAAGGGCAGTAGAAGCGCCTGGGCCCAGGGCAAACCCGGCCTGCGCGTCCTTGAGTGATGCAGCAATCGAACCACCGTGGTCGAGGCGAGCATGAGAATTGTGGCTATGGACCCGTCAGCCAACGCGCTTCCCAATGCCACGACCGGTAAATTGAACGTAAGGAATAAGAAGCGAAACCCAAGCGGGTTCACCGCGCGAATGGTGCGAAGCCACCTCAGTTCGTGTCGCACGAGCTGACCGAAAGTGATTTCAGAGACAACCGTTTCGACCACCACATCGGACAGGACCGTGCGCAAGCCCATGCGACGAGTCAATTCGCCCAGTCGATAGTCATCGGCCAATTGACTCGCGATCGCTTTGAAGCCGCCGATGCCCGCCAACACTTCTCGTCGTATTGCGACGGTCGCCCCAAAGGCAAAGGATCGCGAGCCGCTCAATGCCGCTACACGAACCGACGGCACGAACCAATCATTGATGAACAGCGATCCCAAGAGGGACCAGAAGCCCAATCTTGGCCGCCCTTGATACGTGCACGTGACAATACCGACGCTCTGATCGATCAGTGGGCTGACGACTCTGGCAAGATAGTCCGGCGCGACGAATACATCGCTGTCGGAAATCACCAACACCTCATGGCGAACAAGGGGCATACAATTGATGAGGTTACTTACTTTGCGATTACTGCCATGCTGTCGACGATCAATGCACAATTGCAGGTCGATATTCGGAAATTCACGCTGCAACCGCTCCACGATCGCCACCACCGGATCGGTCGCATCGGCAACGCCAAAGACAATTTGAAACTGCGGGTACTGCTGATCGCAAAACGAGCGCAAGCAGGCGTAGGTTTCCGGTTCCGTCCCAAAGAGAGGCTTTAATATCGTTACCGGCGGCCTATACCCAGGTGAGCTCTTTGCTAACTTTATCGGCTTGCGCACAGCGAACCATGCGATGACGCTATAGATCATGGCCACGGCCGCGAGCACCGATCCGCAACGAATTAACACTAGATAATGGATAGGGATACCTTTCCGCCTCAAGCGCGGCTGTGAGACTGCGAACTTGCATTGCGATTCTCAGAAACCATCATGGCCGCGCGGGAATGGAGCGGGCAATTTGACCTCCACGATTGCCGCACAAAAGCGCGGCAAGAGGATCGTGAAACGCCGGTACCGCTCGTTGCGATTCTTTCGCCCCAAAATGCGCAATCAAAATCGATACCCGAGCTGAATCAGGACTGCCTTGAGCCCCGGAAATAGATCGAGGCCTTGCAGGCTCGCAGGTACTGGTACCTGCTCATTAAACGTCTGCTGATAATACTCAGCGCGGACGCTGAATTCGGATTCGGCGCGGCTTCCCAATCCCGGAAGCTTGTGCGCGTATTTCACGCCGTACGTCAGCGCGCGAAATGCGCCTAGGCGAGAATCCGCGGACTCAAAGCCGGTGCTCGGGGCTGCCGAATCCAAGAGGAAGGGCGTGTAAAAATTAGCCGCCGTTTGACGGTACCAGCGAAAGGTGGGCTCGATATACTGCTCGCGATTCGACCATGACCAGCGCAGGTGCAGTTGTGCGGTGTCCGAGCGCACGCCCCAGTCATCGCTCATATAGCGCACCGAGAGGGCCGTCGAGAGCCGTGAGCTTAAGGAGACACGATTCTCCCAGTACGCGCTTTTGCGCGTACGCTGATCCGGGCGGTTCTCGAACAAATACCCAGTGGGATTGCCGGCGCTGTCGATGATTGAGGTGATTTTGTACGGATCGTTCAGGTATCCCTTGAACCGATCCACCGATAGGTTGAATTCGGAGAGCCACGTTCGCGTCATGACCTGGGTGATGCCGAGCAGTGCTCCAACACCATCCTTACTCTTGCCGCCGGTTTGTTTTTCAGCTAATGCGTAATCGCTGCCAGCGACCGGTGCGCCGCCAATCGGATGGATCGAGTCAAACTCGTTATAGATTCCGAATGAGAGCGTGGTGTTTTTGTCATTGAAGTCGTGAGCGATCGAGGCGTCCGCGGTGACGGAGACAAAATCATCTTCGACGGAAAACTTGCCACCGACGCTCAAGTTATCCACCCGGGTCAACGGCAGCGCCCAGTTTCCGCCCGCCGCGAAGCGGGTATCGTGGTAATGAGGATCGGCGGGCAATTGGCCTGGAGCGATCGTGTACGCGTGCGAGGCCTTTCCGGATGGTCCGGTAAATGTCTGTGAAGAACGACTCGGCAGCGCGCCATTGGGGCTCGCTCCCGACAGAGCGTCGAAGGTGGCATTGAAGTCCAATGACTCCCCGTCCGCAAAGACCTTGGAGACATTGACAACCGGCTCGACGGCGGTGACCCGGCCATTCTCATGGTAGTAGGCGAGCGCTGAGTCCACCGACCAATCCTCGAGCAGAGCACTACTGGCGGGTGCGACGCTCGCTTCTTGGCTTCGCGCCGCACCAGCGCTCAGCAAGGCGCAACTTGCGGCCATCAATCGCCGTCGCGTACTCGCCGTCCTGGCCGGCGGCATCTTTGGCTTCAATTGCATCCGCAGCCCCCGCCCGCATAGGAGCGGCCTCCTGAGGAGGCTTCCTTGCTGAAATACATGTGATCGTCGATTGCAGCGTCGAGTGGATCGGCATCCAGCCGCATCTCCTCGCGCGCGAGCACATCTCGCTGCCACGGTTTCACACCGAGCGAACTGCATCCCGATACAAGGACTGCGCCGGCTACCAAGCATAAGAAACTCAAGCGATCAATTTTCATCGTGGTCCCTTTAGAATTACGTTTACTTTTCCGCCAGCAGCTCTTGCATTTGCGCCTCGTAAGTCGCGCCATCAATGGGCCGATAGCCCTCGTGGGTAAAGCGTGCCACACCATGACGGTCAATCAGCACGCTCGAGGGCATCGCGTGCACCTTGTACAAGGCTGCCAGTTTTCCCTCGGGATCGAAGCGCACTTCAAATGTCGGGCGAAATCGCTCCAGGAATTTGTCGGCATCGGCACGATCCGTGTCGAGATTGACTGCGATCACCGTCAATCCTTGCCGGTCATAGGTATCTTTCATGGTCTCCATCCACGGAAACGATTGCTTACAAGGGCCACACCAGGAGGCCCAGAAATCCAAATACACGACTTTGCCTCGATACGCGCTCAGATCCAGATCCGCGGCCTGCGCGATAGGGCCGAGGAGCAGCAGCCCAAATAGGCCTAAAAGGCCGCGAGCGATGGGCCCGCGACGTTGAGAGGCCCGGCGGCCTGCTACGCGCATACGACTTCTCCGATGGATGTAGTGACTATAAAGAGATCGACTTTGTAATGCAAAGTTCAATCCTTCACCTCGCCTAGCGGATAGTTCAGGCACTCAATGAGAATCGTTTCGCAAAGCGCTCGCGAAAAACACTAACGGTAGTTTTCCCTTACGCTCGGTGTCCTCAGATGTCGGACAATGCCCCCATGCTTTCAAGCTCGAAGATTTCGGGGAACGGAATGCGAATTGTTCCGCTTTCCGGTTGTGCGGTGCTGCGGCCGATCGAGACGGGCGGCTGCGCAGTGACCGATCAGGGACTGCAGAGCAGGCAACTGTATCAGAAAGGATAGTTGATTCCGGTGAACACAGCTGCCCCTTCGGAGCCATATCCGACGTCCACGTACCCTACGACAAAGGGGCTGGCAATCCCGCGAAAGCCGAGGCCCCCGACCTTGTGTAAGTGCGCCACGGGGGAGTCCCTTGAATGGGCGAACACCTCTCCCACATCGGCGAAGGGGGTCACTTCGAAGTCCAGATGGGTGCCCAATGCGTCGAGGCTGAGCACTCGCTTGCGGAATTCCACGCTGCTGGAAAATGAGTTGCGGCCATAGAAGCGCCCCTCGCCGAAGCCGCGCAGCGGCTGGTTCTCGGCGAGGACACTGCTTTCGCCGCCGAGATTCGACAGGCTCCAGAACGGCACATTGGTCGCTCCCGGCATGTAGCGCAGCGCCAGGTGGGCAATGAGGATATTACCGGGTGCCAGCGACCACAGTTGGCGCGCATCGACTCCGGTCACACTGTACAACGAGGCGTCGAACAATCCATCCTGTGCGGCAACGCCGCCGTAGATTACGTATTGTCCGCCGCGGGTCGGAATCGTCAGGTCGTCGCGCGTATCGTAGATGATCTCGAGTCTGTGCAGCGTTTCGTGAGTGGTCCCGACGCCCAAGATCGGCCCGAAGCGGCCTTGCAGCGACTCGATGCCGGCGAGGGAGCCCGGCTCTACGTCGACGTCGCGATCGCGCAGCGTGTAGGCGATCTGCAAAACATGGCTCAAATTCCAGCCGACCGTCGCCTGTGCGTACTTCTGCAACAGCGTGTAATCGGTTTCATTGTAGATAAGCGAGTTGTTGCCGATGCCGTAAAAGCGCGGCGTGCCGCTGCGGTCGTACACGACCCTGGCGTCGAAGGACCAAGTGCTGTTGCGCAGTCGTCCCGTCTGGTAGTCGTAGTCGAGGTTCCTTTGCACGTGCTGATTCACGCCGGCGATCGCGCTCCATTGCGTATCGTCGGACCGATATCCATAGATGCTGAGGCCGACGCCGGCGCCGAAGTACGGGTTGTAGTCCACACTGGCTGCGATGATCTTGCGGATTTGCGATTGTTCGTCCGTCACCAACCGGGTAGGGATCAGTCCAAGCGTGGTGCCGCTGTTCGGGTCGTGGTCGACGTCCGGTATCGGTATGAACGGTGCGGTGGCTGGATCGAACCATCGCGCGAGCCCTTGCGGCGAAGAATCATCCGCAGCTCGCGCAAGCCCGCAGCCCGCGGCCGCGAGCACCGTCACTGCGATGGCATGGACTAGAATGCGTTGAGCCAAAAAATACGTCCTAAACACCAAAACCTCGACCGCTTGAACCCCAATGTTTCCTGGGATTGATGGCCAAATTTTCGCGCCGATTATTCCGGTTGTTGCGTGCGCAACTAGGTCGCTTCAAGGCATCCGACCGGCTTCCGCGGGACGCACCGACGCGACAGGCTCACCACACACTCGCGTCATGATCCGCCCGACCGGGCGAATGCAAGAAGTGGCGCAAGATCACGATGGTCAGCGGCAATGAGGGCTTCAATATACGCTTTGCGCGTTGCATTTGGATCACGCAATGCACTTCCGCCCCAGGCAGCCGCTCCATCATGAGGGCCGCGCGATCAACGCGAATGCGGAAGCTCCAGCGATTTTGGCGGGAATCCCAAATATCCAAAAGCAAACCGGTAGTAATAGCGTCGAACCAAGCGCCCGTCACGTCGTAGCTCGCCCTCCTGGATTGACCCCAGCGCTTCGACACCGGCACGCACCTCCGGCGATTCGAGGTCATCGGCGTCCCACGAGACTAACAATAGCGCGCGCCCGCGCGCGGCAGTCGGTGAATTCCAGAGCCGGTACATGAGCCCAACGTGGCCGAACAGCTGCGCGGCCGTCACATCGTTCACCGCCGCGTTGGGGTCCGGCGCATAAAAGGCAAGTTCGCTGGCCAAGAAGTATTGGTCCATGCCAACTATCAATGGGCGGCTGGCGGCATGCCGGGCGATGCTATGTACTTGCCTCCCCAGCTCGCGCCACCCCACCGGAACGGTTTCAGGATGATCGCCATAACCCAATCCCGGAATGCCTGCGGCGAAATACTGGAATCTGAGGCCGTCAAATAGAAGTAGCGCGAGCAGAGTGGGCAGCCAGGCGCCGCGAAGTCTCGCAAACAGGCCCCTAGCCCAGATGTCGCGGGCGTGGACAATGCAATACGCCATGCAAGGTAAAGCTGCGATCCATGCGGGACCGAGCCAATCGACTACAATTTCGTGAAACAGGCTGAAGACCGTGAACACGGCAAGCGGCACGCCGAGGCTGATTTGTTGAAAGTGCCATGCGCGTTGCCGACCCGTCGACTCCTCTGCTAAGTGGGAAGGCGCGCGGCGACGCAGCAAGATGATGGCGGCTATGGCCCCGGTCGGGCTCAGCAATAGGAAAGCCGACGCGAGGAGCAGAGGCAGCCCGAAGTTATGCTCTTCCGCGAGTCGACGCGAGCTTTGAAAAGCGAAGGAAGCCCAATCATGCTCAGCGTTCCACAGTATTACCGGAAAAAAGATCGCCGCCGCCAGCAAAGCGGCGCCATAGGGTTGGGGACGCCGCCACCATATTCGCGAACGCGAATCGAGTGCCATGAAAAGCGCAGCCGAAGCGCCAAGCAGGGCGATGGTGTACTTGGAGAACAGTCCGAGGCCGAGGCAAAGACCCACGCCCCACCAGGCACGGTCGCGCTGGGCGATCAATGCGCGCTCCAAATAATAAAGTGATGCCGTCCAAGCCGCGGTAAGCGGAGCATCTGGATTCATCACCATGCCCGAGAGGAAGAAGAACGGCAGCGTCTGCATCAACACAACTGCCACCCAGGCACTCGCCTCGCCGAATAGGTTTCTAGCGAGACGAAACATGAAGAGCGCCGCTATTAGGTTGCAACAGAGCGCGCCAATGCGTACGCCGAATTCGGTGTTGCCGAACGCGGCGGTTCCTGCGCGGATTAGCAATGCCACCATTGGCGGGTGATCGAGATATCCGAAATCAAGGTGACGCGAATAGTTCCAGTAGTACGCCTCCGTGGGTAACAGATCGATTTGACTGCAGTAGATCAATCGCAGTAAGTACGCAAGCAGCATCAGCGCAAGCGCGCCAGACCTCCAATTCTTGCCATCGCCGAGTCGCAGGCTCGAACCTCCCGCGCAGTACACAATTCCCGCGCGCATCAGGGCCGCCGTCGCGAGGATTGCGAATCCAACGGCCGCCTGCACCGGCAATCTGAAAACGTTGGTCAGCAAACCAAATAGTCCGTTTCGCAAGAAAAATGCGAGCAGAATCACCGCCATCACTACCCCGTAGCGGCCGATGGTCCACTCGAGCGCGCGACGTAGTCGAGCGCGCATCAAGGACCCCAGACATATCACGGCGGCGATAGCGAACCCGAGCATCTGCGCTCGATCAGCGGAGGTTGCGAACCAGACTGCCGTCAGGAAGGTGATGAGATCGGCGATCGGCGCGAGGACGGCGAGTGGGTCCACGCCACTTCTCGACGTTACATCTTCGCTCATGTTCGAGCGCTGCGCGAGATCCTCCGGTCGCGCGAGAAATCGGCGGATGGTCCTAATCATCATGTGCTGGGGGTCCCAAATCTAGGCGCAGGCGTCCGCGATTTCAAGTCTCACATCGCCTTCGGCGAAAAGCGCGTGTTATTGCAGCGTGACTTTGAAGAACGTGCCGTGGCCGCTGCTGCCGCCGGCGCCTGTAGATCCATAGAGATTGCCGTCGCTGCCCTGGACGAGATTTGCTGGGGGATTTTCGCCGTCGCTGCTTCCGGCGAAGGCGTGCAATATCGTCTCGGTGCCGCTCGGCGTGAGCTTGAAGACGGTGCCGAAGCCGTTCGCGCCGCCTTGCAGCGTCGCTCCATAGAAATTGCCATCGCTGCCCTGAATGACACCGGCTTCCGGAGTGGCGCCGTCGCTCGAGCCCCCGGCGAAGGTGTACAACACGGTCTCGGTGCCGCCCGGCGTGAGCTTGAACACCGTGCCGAAGCCGTTGGCGCCGCCTTGATAGGTCGTTCCGTAGAAATTGCCGTCGCTGCCCTGGATCACGCCGGCATAGGGATGTTCGCCGTCGCCGCCTCCGGCGAAGGAGTAGAGAACCGTTTCGGTTCCGCTGGGCGTGACCTTGAAGACGGTGCCGAAGCCGTTGGCACCGCCGAAGTAGGTCGTTCCGTACAAGTTGCCATCGCTGCCCTGGATCAGACCGGCATACGGAATCTCACCGTCGCTGCCTGTCTTGGCGAAGGCGTGCAAGAGCGTCTCGGTTCCGCTCGGCGTGATCTTGAAAACGGTGCCGTCATCGCTGCTGCCGCCGGCGCCGGTCGTTCCGTAGAAATTGCCGTCGCTGCCCTGGATCAGACCGGTATAGGGGTCGCTGCTGCCCGCGGGGAAAGAGTACAAAACGCTCGCGGTGCCGCTGGGCGTGATCTTGAACACCGTGCCGCGGCCGCTGGTGCCGCCGCTGGCGGTCGTTCCGTAAATATTGCCGTCGCTGCTCTGGACCAGACCGGAATAGGGGACGGTGGCGAAGGAATAGAAGAGCGACTCGGTTCCGCTCGGTGTGATCTTGAAGATCGTGCCGGCATTGCCGGCGCCCCCAGCCAGTGTCGTTCCATAGAAGTCGCCATCGCTGCCCTGGATCAAAGTGTGGTACGGAGTTGCAGCGTCGCCGCTGCCGCCGGCAAAGGAATACAAAAGGCTGAAGTTCGATCCGCAGGCGATGCCGACGTTCGTGACATCGGCTGCGCCCATGGTGCCGGTGCCATTGCTCACCGAACACACAAGGCCCGTCGGCGGCGTCTTAACGCTAATGGCGTAAGCGCTCCCGTAAGCAACGCCCGTGTTCATGCTGAACTGCGTGGCGTTGGCGCTGATGGTGATGGCATCGCCGCCGTTGTCGAGCAACACCAGGCCGCTCGCCGTGAGTCCGCTGATCGTGCCGCTTACCGTGTAGGCGTTGGCAGAGCAGGTCACCGCGATGTTGGCGACCGCTGCGCTCCCCATCGTGCCCGTGCCGTTGCTCACCGAGCAGGTAAGCCCGGCCGGCTGCGTCTGCAGCGTCACCGCGTAAGCGCTGGTGTAGGCCACAGCGGTGGGCATCGTGAAGCTCGACGCACCTGGCATCACGCTCAGCATATCGCTGCCGTTGGCCAGCACCATGCCGTTGCTGATGAACCCGCTGATCGTGCCGCCGACGGTGTACGACCGATCCGAGCAGGCGATGACGATGCTGGCCACGTCGCTGGCCGGCATCGTCGCCGAGGCGTTGCTCGCCGTGCAGGTGAGGCCGGCCGGCGCGGTTTGCACCGCGACTGCGTAGGGGCTGGCAAAGGCCACCGCAGTGGGCATGGTGAAGCGGGTGCTGCCGGCGGCAATCGCCAACGTATCGCCGCCGTTGGTGAGCGTGAGCCCGGCGTTGTTGCCGAGA
Organism: uncultured Gammaproteobacteria bacterium; assembly: GCA_963782865.1. GTDB lineage: Bacteria > Pseudomonadota > Gammaproteobacteria > Steroidobacterales > Steroidobacteraceae > Bog-1198. Next base: position 45,935 of record CAWALS010000002.1, read on the forward strand.
CCGCTGATCGTGCCCCCGAGCTTGAAGGGTTGATCGGTGCAGGTGATGGCAACGTTCGTCACGGCGCCGGCGGGCATGGTGCCCGCGCCGTTGCCAACCGCGCAGGCCAAACCGTTGGGCTGCGTTTGGATGGTGATCGCATAGCTGCTGGTGTAGGCAACCGGGCTGGGCATCGTGAAGCTCGAGGCTCCCGAGTTCACGGCGAGCGTATCGGTGCCGTTTGCCAGCACCAGACCGGAGCCGTTCAAACCGCTGATCGAGCCCTCGAGCGAATAGGCCTGATTCGAGCAGGTCACCACCACATTGGCCGAGTTCGCTGATTGGATCGTGCCGCTGCCGCCCGCGACGCTGCAGGTTTCGCCGGTCGGCTGCGTCTGAACCGTCACGGAGTAGCTGGCGCCCGATGGCAGCGATTTGGCAAGCCGCTGCGTGGTCTGCCCCGCCGCCACGCTCACCGCTGTGGCGTTGGCCAGCAGCATCTGCACGGGGGTATTGCGTTCGCCGGCCATGTGGAATAGATCCGCGTCGCTACGCTGGCCTGCATTGACCATCAGCACGAGCCCCGGGGAATTGAGCCCGCTGATCGTGGTGCCAAGGGAATAGCTGCGCCCCGATAGGTTGGCGCTGTCGCTGCCGCCGCTGCCATTGCCGTTGCAACCGCTCAGCGCTGCCAAGACGCAGAGGATCGCTGCGTTTGTAGCGCCTCGTGTCCAAGCACGGTGATCTGCAACTTGCAGCATTGAGGACCTGTGGCAGCCAGCGATTTGGCTGATTACGGCCACAATTTAGGGTAAAACCCTAATGAACGACCGTGTGTGCGATCGCAGTTGCTTGTAGTCCGCAGGTTTCGAACCGGGTATCGGTTCAGAGCGTGATGTAGATCACGGACGCAGTTCACGGATGCAGTTCTTCAAGGGGCTGATCCGAAAATGCGTTCTTGGCAGCGCGCTCAAATACGCGGAAATGTCCGGCAGCTCGGGCGTGCGCTTGAGGCTAACCCCTCTTTGCTATGATGCACGCGCCAACAAGAAAGAGGATCTCATGAGCACCGTTGTCAGCAAAATCGTCCTTTGCACCGCCTTGAGCCTAGGCCTAACCGCCGCATCCCAGGCAGCCCCCGAGAGCGCCGGCCCGAGCGCGACCGCACCGATCACGCCCATCATCGGGCCGAAGGATCGTGCCTACGCCGGCGAGATTCAGCTCAAAGTCGATGCCAGCGACGTCAGCCATCGCATCGTGCGCGTTCATGAAACCTTGAGCGGCGTCGCCCCCGACACCGTGCTGCTGTATCCGAAGTGGCTGCCCGGCACCCACGCGCCGGAAGGTACGATCGATCGGCTCGCCGGTATCCGCATCAGCGCCAACGGCGCGCCGGTGACCTGGAAGCGCGACCCGGTCGAGGTCTTCGCATTTCGCCTGCACTTGAAGCCCGGCACGCATGCGATCGACATCGACTTCGATTATCTCGCACCCACTTCTCCTAAGGTCGGCGCGCTCGAAACAAGCCGTGACCTGCTGATGATCGAATGGAACGAACTGGTGCTCTATCCCGCCGGCTACTTTGCGCGGCAAATCCCGGCGCAGGTCCGGCTGACGTTGCCCGCCGATTGGCAGTTCGCATCGGCCTTGGAAACTGCCGCGACCGACCATGCGCAGACGCACTTCAAGCGCACCACGCTGGAAACGCTCATCGACAGTCCGGTGTACGCCGGCCGCTACGCCTCGAAGCTGGACCTTGATCCCGGCGCCCCAGTCCCGGTGCACATGGACCTGTTTGCCGACCGGCCCGAGAACCTCGCCGTGAAACCTGAACAGCTCGAGGCGTACCGCAAGCTGGTGCGGCAGGCGTACAAGCTCTACGGCTCGCACCACTACAACCACTATGATTTTTTATATTCCTTGAGCGATCAGATTCAACAGAACGGGCTCGAGCATCATCAATCGAGCGAGGACGGCAGCGATCCGGATTCCTTCACCAAGTGGGACAAGGAAGCCTTCGCCAGGGACCTGCTGCCGCACGAGTTCACGCATTCGTGGAACGGCAAGTTCCGCCGCCCCGCGGATCTTTGGACGCCGAACTACAACGTTCCGATGCAGGACAGCCTGCTGTGGGTCTATGAGGGACAAACCCAATACTGGGGCCAGGTGCTCGCTGCACGTTCAGGCCTGCGCAGCCGTCAACAGGCCCTGGATCAGTTCGCCATCACCGCCGCGCATTACGAAGTACAAAAGGGGCGTCAATGGCGCCCGCTGCAAGATACGACCAACGATGAAATCATCAATCCGCGCCGGCCGATGTCCTGGCTCGACTGGCAGCGCTTCGAGGACTACTACGACGAAGCGGCCCTGATCTGGCTCGATGCCGACACCTGGATACGCGAACGCTCCAAGGGCGCCCGATCGCTGGATGATTTTGCACGCGCGTTTTTCGGCATCAATGACGGCAGCTTCGCCGTGGTGACTTACACCTTTGACGACATCGTGAAGGCCCTGAACGCCGTCGAGCCCAACGACTGGGCCGGCTTCTTGCGCGAGCGCCTGGATGCGATCGGCAAACCCGTGCCGGAGGGCGGCTTTCATCACGGCGGCTACAAGCTCGTGTACACCGACAAGCCGAGCGACTATCAAGCCGCGACCGAAGAGCAGCACAAGCGCATCGACCTGCTCAACTCGATCGGCATCGAGATCGACGCCAAGGACAGCAGCAAGGACGGCATGCTCTCGCAGGTCATCTGGGACAGCCCGGCCTATCGGGCCAAGCTCACCGAGGGCGCGCAAATTCTCGCCATCAACGGCATCGCCTACGACGCCGATGTGCTCAAGGATGCCATCCGCGCAGCGCATGGCACGCAGGCGCCGATCGAGCTGATCGTCAAGATCGGCGATCGCTATCTGGTCGCAAACGTGGACTATCACGACGGACTGCGTTATCCGCACCTCGAGCGCGACACCGGTGAACCTGCCCGCCTCGACGACATCCTGGCGGCACGGCCTTAAGAGTCGTGCTGTCAAGCGATGTTATTATTTGGGCATGGGCTCAAAGCGCGCGCGGCCTCGCTGCATCATCATCGCCGGACCGAATGGCTCCGGTAAAACGACGTTTGCGCGCGACTACCTGAGCAGCATCCGCGCGCGGACGTGTTGCATAGATTCAAGCGTGGTTGGGTGAATTTTTGCGAAATCTATCGGCCTTTGGCGGACCGGTGGGCCATATATGAAAATTCGGAGACGTTACCCAGATTGTTGGAGCGCAGCCCATGACCGCTCGATCTAAACGTCCGACCCGATCTAAACGTCCGAAGAGAAAAGAGAGTTTTGCCGCGGGAGTCGGCCGTGGCCTGCGCAAAGCAGCGCTCACAGCCCGCAAAATTGCAAGGATGCACGGCACGCCTATTTATGTATGGGAAAACGGCAAAGTTGTTGCCAAGGATCCCAACAAAGAGTCTTTAAACAAACGGATTTTCAAGCCGCACTCCCGTCGGCGCAAAATGCTGGGTATTTCGCGTCACCACCGTTAAATCGTGAATGAGCGCCGTCGCTGCGATCTGCTTATCCAATGGATTTTCCGGATTCGGCACCCTCAACCGGCCCCAGACGTGCGCGGTCTCCTCATCAAATGGCAAAATCGCTTCCGAATACGCCTTGGATACCTGCCTGAGCCAGCGATCCAAGAGATCTGCCTGTTCCTTGTCCCCGCGGTGCCGAATGCGCTCAAGACCCTGGCGCAGCTCACCGATTGTCACTACCGACAAATATAGATCCACTCCGCCACGACTCGTGTTTTCGAAGAACGCCCGCACGCCGGCGTTGGCTTTCTCGCCTTTGCGAATCTCGCTGATCACAACGGTATCAATAAGATACATAAACTAGCGCCGATCGCTTTGCTCACGCCGAAAGTCGCTGTCCTCTCCCACGTTCGGAATTGCCTTGAGCACGGCCGCCAACGGCCGCCGCTTCGTCCCCTTAAGCGCCGCCTTCAAAATCTCCCGATGCTCCTGCTCCGCACTGCGATTCCGCTTTGCCGCTCGCCGCTTCAGAGCGAGCACCAATTCCGCCGGCAAATCCCTCACGATCAATTGCGCCATGACCGAGCCCTCCAAAATGATCGAATCATCCAAATAATAGCGCAACCGTCAACCCACTGCTAGCATTGATATCATAGTTTTTGAATGACTTTGCCGCCTTTTAGGTTGATGGTTATGGGTTTGGCTTCGCGGATTGGAACACCCTGGCTGCGAAACAGACGACTCCGAGCGCCACGCCGGAGCAATTGTCGTGTTCGTTCTGCGGTAAGTCACAGCACGATGTTCGGACTCCCTGTGAAGGGGGCTGTACCCGCGTAAGGGCTCCGCGCGGCGTGCACACCTCGGAGAGTTGCGTGTTCATCTGCGATGTATGCGTCGCTCTGTGCGCGCAGGTCAATGCTGATGTGATGGGGACCGGCATTGAAGCACCAAAGTCCGAGGCTCTCCCTCCCGCATCGTAGTTGCGCCGCGGCAAGCTGCCGGCGCGTGACGACACCGACTGCGTGAGAGCACGGACGTCCATACCGGCGATCGATCGAACGCGGGGCTCGCAGATATCGGCGAATCGTCCCCGCATGACGGGGCTGAAGCGCTTTGCTTACTGCCTTAGTCTCCTATTTCTCGTGCTTTGCAACCGGAGCAGCGACCGGTCAGAATCGCCTACTTGAATGGCTGGATATAGTGAGTCGCACAAAATGAAAATGGATCTCGACCGCCGCACTTTTCTCACGGGCACCACCGGTGCGCTGTCGCTCTCGCTGCTGCCGCTGAAGCTCCTGGCCACCGCCACGTCGAAGCCCGTGCCTGCGGCGCCGGTGGCGCGCGTCGAGGTGGTGAAGGACACCTACTTCGGTGAGACGCTGAGCGATCCGTATCGCTGGATGGAGAACGACAAGGACCGCGACTGGCTGCCGTTCCTCAAGGGACAGAACGAGCACACCCGCGCCGTGCTCGATCGCGCTTCCCAGGCCGCGACGGCGCTGCTCAAGCGCATCCAACAGCTCTCCGGGCGACAGCCGTCGGCGACCGCGCGCGTGCAGCGCGCCGGCGGCCTGACCTTCATTCGAGCAGCGGCCGTTGGGCGCCGACAACTACAAGCTGTTCGTGCGGGAAGCACAATGGCCGCGAGCCGCGTGCTGGTCGATCCCACCGCGCAGAGCCAGCGCCACGAGTCACGTCTCGCTCGACTGGTGGCGCGCCTCGCCCGACGGCACGTACGTGGTGTACGGCCTGTCGAAGGACGGCAGCGAGGATTCGGTTCTGCACGTCCTCAACGTCGCCGACGGCAGCGATCTCCCCGAGCGGATCGCCAACACCGAGGGCGCCCATCCGCAATGGCTCGATGACGGCAGCGGCTTTTTCTACAACCAGCTCACCGGCGCGGTGGACACGCCGGAGCGCTACCTCGACAGCCAGGCGCGCTTTCACCGACTGGGCACCGACCCCGCGGCCGATCCGATACTGATGAAGCGCGGCTTGGTCGCCGGGCGTGGAGTACGAGCAGATCCAGGCGCCCTCCATCCTCACCTCCCCGGGCTCACGCTACGCGATGCTGCAGCTTGCGGACGTGCGGCCCGAGGGCCGCTGGTTCATCGCGCCGCTCGAGCGATGCCGTTGCCGACAGCGCCCACTGGACCTCGGTCGCCGGACTTCGACGATGAAGTCACCGATGCCGAGCTCGACGGCGATGAGCTTGTATCTGCTCGGTCAACAAGGGCGCGCCGCGCGGGCGCATCGTGCAAGACGTCCGCGGCGGCGCCCAGCCTCGGCGCAGGCGCGTTGTGCGTGGTCCCGCAGACGCCACGGTCGTCATCGAGGACATCGCGCGCGCGCGCGACGGGCTTTATCTGCGAATCATGGACGGCGGCATCAGCCGCCTGCAGCGTTTCGGGCGCGACGGCCAGCTCATCGACATCGCTCTGCCCTTCGACGGCACCATCGGCGCCGTGTTCGCGCGTACCGAATGAGGACGGCGCCTTGTTCTCGCTTCACCGGGTGGCTCACGCCGGCGGGCATTTGGTCGGTCGACGCCGCCGGTCAGTCTTAGCGATACCGGCATCACGCCCAAACCGGCGATCGATGTCAGCGCCTATGAAGCCAAGCGCTTCTTCGCCACCGCGCAAGGACGGCGTCAAGATTCCCTACACGCTGATTTATCGCAAAGGCACTGAAGCACGACGGCAGGCACGCCGGCTTGGATCTCCGCCTATGGCTCCTACGGCTGTCCGCGTACACACCGAGCTTTGCCGGACGCTCGCTGGCGCTGATGGACGCCGGCGCCATCGTCGGCTACGCCAATGTGCGCGGCGGCGGCGAATACGGCCGCGAATGGCACAAGGCGGGACAGCTCGCCAACAAGCCCAACACCTGGCGCGATCTGATCGCCGTGTGCGAGGAACTGATCGCCAAGAAATACACCTCACCGAAGCACCTCGCCATCGGCGGCCGTTCCGCGGGCGGCATCACCGTCGGGCGCGCACTGACCGAGCGGCCGGACCTGTTTGCCGCGGTGATCGACGGCGTCGGCTGGTCCAATCCGCTGCGCTACGTCGTCGAGCAAAACGGCTACGGCGAGGAGCCCGAATGGGGCGCCATCGCCGATCCCGCCGGTTACCGAGCGCTCAAGCTGATCGACAGCTACCAGGCGGTGAAAGACGGCACCGCCTATCCCGCGGTGCTGCTCACCACCGGCGTCACCGACCCGCGCGTCGCGCCGTTTCACGTGGCGAAGATGGCCGCGCGGCTGCAGGCCGCCACCACCTCCGGCAAACCGATCCTGCTGCGCGTCGACTACGACGCGGGCCATGGCATCGGCTCGACCCGCGCGCAGCAGGACCGCGAGGCGGCCGATACGTACGCCTTCTTGCTGTGGCAGCTTCGCGGCGCAAAGGCCTAAATGCAGAAGGGTTCGCGATTCGGACCATCGGCACAGGCCTTGGACAAATGGGACAAGGTCGAGATCCTCCTGGTTGAGGACAATCTATCGGATGCCGAATTGACGGTGCGCGCCTTTCGCGGAGCTGGCCTGACGCAAAAGATATTGCGTCTCTCAGATGGAGTCGAAGCGCTCGACTTCATATTTCGCAAGGGCAGATTTTCTGACCGCGACCAGGCGCTGCCAAAACTGATTCTGCTGGATCTGAAAATGCCGCGCGTCGGCGGAATCGAATTTCTTCGAAGATTGCGCGAAGACGCCGCGACCCAGAACATCGTGGTCGCGATGCTCACCTCCTTCGCGATGGATCACGCCGGCATCCAAGACCTCAAGGTGCATGACTACTTGCTGAAGCCCGTGAACCCGGAGCGCCTCATCGAGTTGGTGAAGCACGCGGGATTGACCGGCACTCAAGCGCCAGGCGAGTCCAGTTAGGAAATCTGCAACGCGCAAGCTCGAACCAAAGCCCGCTCCACGAACCTCATGACTTCCCGAGGTCGTTTCGGTACGCCAAGCGTGATCCACGACCTTCGGAACAGCGTAGCTACCGAGAAAGTGTGGTTTCCGAAGCTGCTCGTTCCTGTCTTGATAAAATATGTTGAATAGGGGTAGGGAACGGCTTACGCCGTCCCCTCCCTCCGAACCCGGCGTGCGGTTCTCCCGCGACGGGCTCTCCAGTCAGTTGTTTCCGCATCGGGATTGGCGCGCTAATCGGTGGGCTTCGGACATAGTGAAAAGCCCCAGATCGGCGAAGAAGGCATTCGGCCATTGTTGATGATCGCGTTGGCATTGGCCCTGACCAGGCCGGTGCTTTTGTCGGCGTAACATTGCCCGCAAACGACGGCGAATAAAACCGTCGAGTGACGAGAACGTAAAATGGTGGGCATGTTGGAAGTAGGCAAACCAGCCTCGCAGAGTTGGATTGAGTGATGCAATCACGTACTCGATGGATCGCCCCTCGTTACGCCTTGTCTTTGCGCGGATCTTATCCCGCACGGACTTCAGACTTTTCTTGCGCACACAACGCTGGGCCCCTGCCTCCACCCGACAATCCCCAACGTGAGTTTTGTCCGGATGGAGCATCAATCCGTTCGCACTTACCCAAGCACACATACGGGCCAGCGCAGATTCCGCTTCCTCCCGACTGCGACACAACACTACGGTGTCATCCGCGTATCTCACCATCACCATCCCAGCCTCACGCATTTCAACGTCAAGCTCGTGAAGGTAAATGTTGGCGATCAGGGGGCCGATAACAGCGCCCTGCGGACTACCTGAGATTGGTGTCCACCGCGTCATGTCTTCCATGATGTCTTGCTTTAGAAACTGCTGAACGAGCTCCAGTACACGACCGTCCGTTATCCGCCGTCCCACTTTCGCGAGAAGGGGTAAGTGTGGAATCGTATCAAAGTTGCTTTGCAGGTCCGCATCCACCGACGAATTTATCCGCCGCTTCCTACTGCATGCGTTACCCTCTGGAATGCAGCGTATCCGCTACTACGGGCTACTCGGCAACCGTCATCGCGCTGAAAACTTAACTTGGTGCCGGGACGTTCTCAAAATGCCGGCGAAGACGGCAACACCGGATGAACCCGCCGCACCCCGCGACTATCGCCGCCAGGCGTTGACCGGAAAATCTCTACATCAATGTCCGGCCTGCCTTGAAGGCTGCATGCGGCTGATCGAGCTCTTACCTCGCGGCAAAAAAGTTGCCGTGATCGATACCTCATGACTCCATCGACGCGTCTCGGATCGCCGACTGTTCACTGGACGCCCGGCTCCAGCGCTCACCCATGGCTCAAAGCCAAAATCGCAACCCTAAACACTCACGGCACGGCTCCGATGTGGTGTTATCGAGGCCGTGAATCGACCGTCTGGCGTCGTCCATCGCGCATACTGACCATCGAACGACATCTTCCTCAACATACTGCCCGCGTCCCGCTCCCTTCAATGCCCATAGCTCGGGCCAGGCGGTTAAGTTCAATCCATCTTTAGCTCACCGTCGCGGATCACTATCCCCGATCACACCGGCCTCGACTGCCGCGACGCTAAGCTAAAAATGCTCTGCATTAGCAGGTAGAAATTTTGAAGCGACAAACGCGCATGCAGTCTCGTGATGAGAATCTTTGTGGCTACCAATCCTTGGCATCGGAAGGCATCAAGTCATCGCGAGCGATTGGTGCAATATGGGCTGCCTTCGTGCTACCGGGTAAGAAGGTACGCGCTGAATCAAATGTTGATACTCCTTCAAGCCAAGGGACTCCCCATCTGCGCATCATCTCAAGTAGTTCGGCATAACGTTCGTGCTGCGGTATGTCATTGGTCAGTTGGAGTAGTTCCTCTTGCCTAAGTGGATTTGGCACGACACTGATAAGTCGTGTTTGAAGATGGCAATCCGCAATCTCCGGTCTATTCATTGCCCCGAACCTGAAGTAATAAACCCCGAGATTTATGTATGGCCCAAGCCAGAGTGAGCCGCTCTGAATATTTATTAGGAGCACAGACTCGGCGCCGTACCGATAAAAGTTCAGGCCACTGCGGATAAATCCGTCCTCAATCAGGGAGGGGCCAAATAGGTCAGCTATTTCTGAGGCAGCGCGTGACGGCGTCATCATGGGGTTGTCCTCTGCCAAAGCGGGCATGGCACAAATACAAATGTATACAATCATAAGCCCAACCAGCAGCGATCTGCGTAATTGCGGAATTAGCAAGGGCAAACAACGTGCTTGTCGATTTGGGGTACTCATGCTCACGGGACAAAAGTTAGATTGCTAACGCCGTTGGGAAGACTACTGTCGTAATTGTAGTGTCCAAAGCTTAGGTAAAACAGAAGCCCGGAAGCACTATTCATTTGGTCGTAGTAGAACGCGAAACCTCCCGTATAGCTCATGCCATAAATTGAGAACGTGCCCGAAACCCCCGCCCACGTGGAATTCGTACCGAGAGCTGACCAAGTACCGGGCGTGTATCCCGTTCCGGTTGTGTATCGAGTGATCTGATTTACCGCGTCGTCGTAATTGTCAGTGTACTGCCAGGAATCCGGCTTCAATTCATAGGCAAGCGATCCGTTCAAGCTCAAGTCCAAGAAGCCGCCCGACACTCCAACATTTGTCAAAAGACGCCCAACCAAGGATGGATTCCTGTGGGTTAATGCGAGGTACAGAGCGTAATGCGCGATGTTACCGATGCTGGTCCAGCTAGATACCCCAGGTGGCCAGGTCACCGGATCAAAAAAGTAGCCATCCCATGAGTCTGGCTGACTGCGCGAGGTTGAAACAATAATCTCATTCAAATTGCTTTGCGTCGCGAGATAGTCGGCACTCGCTTGTACTGGATCAAACGGATTGCCGTTGATGGCAGGATTGTATTGAACGTGGGCGTTCCCAAAGGACAATGTGTACGTCGTGGTCACAGTGTCGGGGTACACCCCGCAATTTCCCGAACACGAAAATCCGCTTTGGTGTGGATCTGCAGAAATCCACGCACCCTGCGCATTATTGCCGTTGGGGTAGTCTATTGGATGCCTGCAAGTGGGGCTCGAGGCGTTACCAGCGACAAAGCTTGAACCGCTTGGACAATCGTCGAAACCTGTCGGATCTACGAGCGTCAATGGGTTGTTGTTGACGTAGCTGTATCGATTCCAGCTTTGAGTATTGGCCGGTTGGCTGCCGTATGGGTCGGCGCTCAGAAATCTGCCAGTAACCGAATCTTCTATCCGGCCATTCATGTGATTCAGACCCATGGATCCCAGCACCGTCTGGAAGGTGTAGCCTTCGCGCGTCACGCCGTTCATCGTGGTGAGTTCCCCGCTCGTCGGGGCTCCCGTCCAGGTACTCGCTTCGCGTCGACTGCCGTAGGCCGTGAAACTTTCACCGACGAGCGCAACCCCGGTGGAATCGGTAATGATTGAGGAGATGCTGCCCTGATGATCCAGCAGCAGCGATCGAACATTCACAGCGCCCGCAGTCGTGCGGCTGATCACGGTCACCGGCTTGCCGTTTGCGAAAATATAGTGGCGATAATCGGTTCCAGCGGACGTATAAACAACTTCAAACTTAGGCGTCAAGTAATATGTGGTTTCCGTGCCCGATGGACCCGTGTAAATCATGCGCCAACGCTGACGGTCAGGGCCATAGTCAAATGTCGCTGATTCCGTTGCTGTGCCGACCCCGCTCGGGTAGTTGTAGCTCGTCCAGCCAATGAGGGAACCGTTACGAGCAATCACATTGCCGTTTGCGTCGTAGGTATAAGTGAATGCGGTGCTGCCGGCTTGGGTCACTTGGTGTTTGTGGGTCGGATCGTATGTCCAGGTCGCACCGCCCGCTACATCACTGCGAGATGTGATGTTACCCATCGCGTCATAGCCCATCTGCAGATTCGTTGCGCTCCCCAAAATGGAATGATCTAGTCGATAGAGATTGTCGTAGTAAATGTTCTCGGTGAGCCCCAGATTATTGTTCTGGCGTTGTATAACATTACCCATCTGGTCATACTGATAGCCCTCGTTTTGCAAGGCTGCGCCGCTACCAATCCCGGTTTGGATGGCGGACAGCCATCCTGTTACTGCGTCATAGGTGTGATTTGAGACTATTTGGGGCTCACCCGAGAGACCCTCCGAGGTTTCCTGAGTTATCTGGCCTCGAGCATTAGTCGAGTTGGCTTGCCAGAAAACGGTGGTTGGCGTGTTGTTGTCGACAAGCTTCGCCAAAATGCCGAAGTTGAAACCATACGCCACTGCGAGTTGAGTCCCAGCCGGATAACTCGGCGGATATTGGATGTGATGCAGCAGCGCAGTGGTCGTGTCGTACATATAAATGAAGCGGAAGCTACCGGCTGTGGGCAAAGTCGTCGTGTCACTCGACAGACGACCGACGCTGTCGAAGCCAAAGCCCTTTGTGTAGGTCCCAGCAGACGACATAGCCCGCACCTGCGACAGCTGGCCGATATCATGGCTTGTCGCAGTCGTTCCCCATGTCCAAGTGGTCAGAGCTGGACCCGCTCTTTGAGACAACGGGATAAGTGGCAACTCCGGTCATTACAGGCGAGGATATCGCTTGAAAGGAAGGAGAGCCATGACGAAGAGATCCCGCCGCAATCATTCTGCGGCATTTAAAGCCAAAGTGGCATTGGCTGCGATCAAGGGGGAAGAGACCCTGGCGCAGTTGTCCACTCGGTTCGATATTCATCCGAATCAGATCGTTCAATGGAAGAACCAGTTGCTAGAACGAGCGGCGGATGCCTTTAACGGTTCAGGACAGGCAGCAGAGGCCGGGCCGGACATCAAAACTCTGCATGCGAAGATCGGACAACTCGCGCTTGAGAATGATTTTTTAGCAGGCGCGCTCGGACGGGCACCCGGATCGAGCGCCAAGCGATGATCAACCCCGACCATAGATTGAGCCTTACGCGTCAGGCGGAGCTCTTGCAACTCTCGCGTGCGTCGATTTACTACGAACCAGTAGGGACGAGCCCTGCAGATTTGAAGCTCATGCGTCGGATCGATGAGCTGCACCTGGAGTGGCCGTTCCTGGGCAGCCGGATGCTGCGCAATATGCTTCGCCTCGAAGGCATTCCGATCGGGCGCAAACACGTTGCGACGCTGATGCGAAAGATGGGGATTGAGGCGATTTACCGTCGCGCCAACACGAGCCGGCGGCATCCGCGGCACGCGATCTATCCGTATCTGTTGAGAAACCTGGAAATCAATCGACCCAATCAGGTTTGGGCGACCGACGTGACGTACATCCCGATGGCGCGCGGCTTTGTGTATTTGGTCGCAGTGCTCGATTGGTTCAGCCGCCGAGTTTTGAGCTGGCGGGTCTCCAACAGCATGACGGCGGACTTCTGCGTCGAAGCGCTCGAGGAAGCCATCAGCCGCTACGGAGCGCCGGAGATCTTCAACACCGACCAGGGCTCGCAATTTACTGCGGCGAGCTTCATCGTAACCGTCCGCCGAAGGCCGCATTGACGTGCTGTTCAGGCTGCAATGCGCAGCTCTGGCATCTTCACGAGGAGGTTCCAGGGCAACAAGTCTTCGATTTGATTGATGGGATGATCGGCGATGCGCTCGAGAACGTAACGCAGGTAGCTTTCGGGGTTGAGATCGTTGAGTTTTGCGGTACCGAGTAGCGTGTAGATTGCCGCGGCACGCTCCCCGCCGTCGTCGGACCCAGCAAACAGCCAGTTCTTGCGCCCCAAGGCGACGGCGCGTAACGCCCGCTCTGCTGCGTTGTTATCGATCTCGAGTCGCCCGTCCTCGCAATAGCGCGTGAGCGCGACCCAGTTTAAGAGCGCATAGCGGATCGCTTTGGCGAGTTCGCTCTTCTTCGACAGCGCGGTCGCTGTCTTGTGCAGCCACTCGTGCAAGGACTTAAGCTCCGGTCCCGCACGTGCCTGGCGCACGGTGTGTCGCTCATGCGGTGAGCGACCGCGGATCTCCTCTTCGACCTTGTACAGTCGCCCGATCCGCTCAAGGGCCTCAAGGGCGATTGGCGATGAAAGCGCCACGTGAATGTCGTAGAACTTGCGCCGTACGTGCGCCCAGCAGGCTGCCTCTTTGATCTTCTCGCCGTAGAGTTGATCGAAGCCAGCATAGGCGTCCGCCTGCAGCACGCCGCTGAAGTTCGCCAAGTGCGCTCGAGGTCGCTCACCTTTGCGGTCCGGGCTGTAGCGGAAGAACACCGCCGCAGGATCGACACTTCCCGCCGGCCGATCATCGCGCACGTACGTCCAGAGCCGCCCCTGCTTGGTGGTGCCGCGGCCGGGGAAGAGCACCGGCACCGGGGTGTCATCGCCGTGGATCTTGTAAGCGCCAAGCGCGTAGCGTCCGATCGCCTTCACCAACGGCTCGAGCAATGCGCTCGCCCCGCCGACCCAGTCGGCGAGGGTCGAGCGATCCAGCTCGATCCCCTCGCGGGCATAGATCTGGCTCTGGCGGTAAAGAGGAAGATGATCGCAGTACTTGGAGACCAGGACGTGTGCGAGCAGCCCTGGGCCCGCGAGACCACGCTCAATCGGACGGCTCGGCGCCACAGGCTGCACGATCCTCTGGCAGCTCGCGCACGAGAGCTTCGGGCGCACGTGCCGGATGACCTTGAAGTGACTCGGCACGTACTCGAGCATCTCGGAGACATCCTCGCCCAAGGGACGCAGCTTGCCTCCGCAATCCGGACACGCGCAGGGGTTCTCGTGCACGATCTCTTCGCGGGGAAGCTCGGCAGGCAATGGCCGCCGAGCCGGCTTCTCGGGCGCCTCCTTCGGCGTGGGTCGCACCTCAAGTGGCTTCTCGGCAAGGCTTGCCTCCAGATCCTCGATGCAGAGCTGCATCTGCACGAGCTCCCGATCGAGCTGCTCGGAGGAGCGGCCGTACTTCATGCGCTTCAAGTACGCGATCTCAAAGCGCAGCTTCTCGAGCTCGAGTTTTTGAGAAATCAGGAGGGCTTCGGCGACTTCGAGCTTGCTGCTGCGCTCGAGAATGATGCCCTTGAGGGCTTCGACATCGTTCGGCAGATCTGCCGCTTTAGGCATGCGCCATTATATCAAGATCGAGACTCTGATGCGAGAGAAAACCCTATAAATATAGGCATTTTTACGCCGCGAGGTGCGGCTCGTGCGTGCGCTCGACGCGTCTCCAGTCAATCCCTTCGAGCAACATCGAGAGCTGCGCGGCGCTCAAGCTCACCGTCCCATGCGTCGCCTGCGGCCACACAAAGCGTCCGCGCTCCAGACGCTTGGCGAATAAACACAGCCCATCCCCGCTCCACCACAAAATCTTCACCCGATCACCCGCCTTGCCGCGAAACACAAACAGCTGTCCGGAGAAAGGATCCTCCTCGAGCTGCGTCTGCACGAGAGCCGCGAGTCCATCGAAGCCGTTGCGCATGTCGGTCGCGCCCGCGGCGAGCCACACCTTCACCCCCGCCGGCAGTGCAATCATCGCTGCACCAGAAGATCGATGACACGCGAGAGCGCTTCGGTATCCACACGCCCATGCACCACAATGCTGTGACCGTTGCTGAGCCTGATCTCGATGAGTCGCGAGGCCTGCTTGGGCTCCGCAGGGCTCTGGCTCGCTGCAGCAGGCGCCGCTCGCTCGCTCGGCAACACGGTCGGCGTGCTCACCTTGACCGGCAGCATCTTCGCATCGCCCTTCGCGGCTTGCGGGTTCAGTAATCCACTACGATGCTGGCGCCTCCAAGCAAAGACCTGGTTCGGGTTGACGTGATGACGGCGCGCGACCGCCGCCACCGAGGCGCCTTTAGCACGCGTCTCCTCAACAATCCGCAGCTTCTCTTCGATCGTGTGCCGCATCCGCGGGCCAGTCCGCCGGCCCAGCGTATCTGTCGTGACAATCTCTTCGAAAATGCCCACCGTGCCTCTTACGTGGACACCTACGATGTGCCCACTTAGCTCATCATGGGTACAGCGGCCACGACGTGCCATGCGGCCCAGACCGGACGGTTACGACTGAGGCGCTCGCGGTAAAATGCATTGGAGTCGATCACCACAAACGGAAGGGATTCCCATGATCACATTCGAACCAATTGTCTCGGTAGCCACGCTCTCGCAAATCGACCCCGGCTCGATCGTCCGCATCGAAAGCGCCATTGGGATTGTCGCAATAAACCCGGCCGATCCGGGACAGAATCGCATGTTCATACACCTTGCCGACGATCCGCAGAAATTCATGCACTCGGTGCCCGACCAGGCGACGTCGGTCGTTTCGTTCGGGGCTGAGCTGATCGTTCGGCCCAAGTTCGATTCCTTCGAAGCGCACATTGCACCCGGCCGCGGCGCGACGACCGAACTATTTGTCGCCAACGGAGCGGCTCAGATCGTCTTCCACCTCCAAGATCGGTCCACTCGACAGCTAGACCTGAAAACCGGAAATGTGCTGTCGGGAGGACAGAATGTTTCCCCGGCGTTCAAGGAATGGGCGATTGGAGTACCCACCGCCAGAGGCAAATTCGTACCATTGATCTCGATCGGATCGCCGCCAGACTACGACGACTGACTCAGATGGCGTTCAAGGGCATTTGCGTGCTCTGCAACGAGCGCGAAGCGGACACATTCGAGCACGCGCCTGCCGAATTGTTTTTCGACAAACCGCTCCCGCCCGATCGGATCAAAGTGCCCGCTTGCGGCGTCTGCAATAACGGATCGCAGAAGGACGACGAGTATTTGCGAACAATTCTAATGGCTTAAAATCGCCGCCCGCTTCCCCCGCGACTGAGAATGTTCGGCAGAGGTCAATTCGAAATCTTCATAGGCCGGAGCGCGGCGGTTTGCTTGCTCGGATCAGAAAAGCTTCCGAACTCAGATGGATCAAAACCGATCAAGGATTGGAGGTGCCCGAACTGCTCACCCGACCAGAAGGCGCCCGAATCCAGGCCACGATCCAGAAGTACGCTCGTGCCCTGCACTACCACACCACCGGTGAGCCGTTGCCGCGGGATGTTGTCTGGAGTGTCGGCGCTTTTTTTAATATGACCACTAAGCCAGCAGAGTATTTCGCAGATCTCAAAGCGGCTGTGCATTGGGTGCGCAAGGGAGAGACGGTTGTCGTCGGACCGAGAAACGAATTTCGGTATTCCTTTCGACGATCGCCGGGCGGAGATCTAATGGAAGTAATTCTGCTCGATTTCTACGAGCTGTTTCCCTACGTGACCAATCCCACAAGCCGGTCACCTCAGCCGCGGAGTTAAAGTTCCTTTCTGACCGGCACGCTATCGATGGAGTGGATATTGGGTATGCGCGACGCTCGACTTCGCCTCTTCTCATCGCTCGAGTACCGTGATCCTCGCGCCTTTCTGCTGAGGCTGCGAGACCTTGAGCGCGCCCTTGCCTCCTCCGCTCTCGACATCAAGGTCCGGGCCCTTAGAACGAACGAATTGAAGCCGTGGCGTGAACTTCGCGAGGCCGCCCTCTTCGCTCATTTCATGAGCGAGCGCATTAGGACACGCGTGGGGATTGCTCGCGGTGAAGCTCAAGATTATGACTTTGTGGCAACTTGGGAGAGTGCGGGAGTCCGAAGATATTCACCGGTCCAGATCAAGGAGGTTGTGCCTTCGTTTCTCAATCCGAATGCGCAGCTATCCGCCGTCATCGAGTCACTGACGAAGTACGCCGATTCGACAGATCTGACGGTTGCGATTCACCTGAATAAAAGACACACGCTCGATCTGCGTGAGCTCCGAGTTCCGCAAACTCTCCATAGCCGCGCTTTGGGTATTTGCCGCGATAGCGCCAGGCGCTGCGCGTTGGGGCCTTTGGGGCGACTTTCTCGGAAGCCCGTGGGAAGTGAGCACGACTATCCGGCCAAATGAACCGATCGATCGACACCTGTCCGTCAGCCCGAGGAATTCGCCTCGTCACGGAGCAACTTTGATGCCAGCTCCGGCTGCTCGCCGGGCATCTGCATCTTTCGCCTGGGAGCGATCTGCTCGAAGCATTCGGCGAGAAGACCCATATCGTGCGCAACCAGCGGATCTATTCCCATGACCGCCAAACGGCTCACCAGCAGCCCCCGCTCAATCGCGTGATCGACATTCATCCGAGTCATTGCGAGACAACCCTGGAACGTAATCAGCGCATCTACCGCAGATTCCTCGAGGATCAGAAGCTCTGTGCCCAAATTGCTCGTCACCGGCAAACCCCTGGGGAGATGCTGGCCGATTGCGCCGAGAACAGGCCCATAGCCTGCTGACACGGACGCATCGGGCGACAGGGAGATTTCGATTTCGTGCTTCGCGTTGAAGTACCCGATGGCCGTAGTAACCAGTTCCGCGGCAATCAGCTTTCTAAGGCTCGAGCGACGCTTTTCCAGATCCTCGACAGCCCGCCTTGATTCGTACATTCGGTTGATCCAATTGCCGAGCAGGACCGCCGCGCCGCCAAAAAGAGCACCGCCCAATCCGGCGGCGGCCGCGGGATCTTTGATGTTGTGAAGCGATATCAGACCGCCGACGACGAGGACGACCGATAGTGCGAGGTCGGTGTACTTGACCATTGGGTGCTGCATGGACTCCTGTCCCTGATTCCTGCCGAGTGCCGTAGTTTACATCGATCGAGCTTCGCGAAGGCTAGCGAGCTGCGGTATCGTCCGCCACCAATGGCCGTCTACCAATGCCGCACCGAAACTTTCGCCAATGCGCCCTGCTACGAGTGCCGTCACAAAATGCATTGCCGCACGACCGGCCAGGTCTGCCGAGCGTTCACGAAATACGTTCATGGCAACTCGTGGCGAAAATTCCCGCGAGAGCCTAACGCTGCGATCAAGGAGCCTACGGTGGACGCGATGAAGCCGAAGAAGCAGGCCGGACGCAAGCGTGGGCGAAAGAAGAAAATTGGCAGCGCGGGAAGCATGCCATCGACCCGCGCTACCCGGCGGCGAGACAATGCGTGCCCGAGCATCACCTCTACGCGCACTGTCCCGCCGCCGTTGACCCTTTAAGGCGAGTCGTTCGCGATGTTGAGGACGTTCACGCCTTGCGGATTTTGCACGGCGAGATTGCCGCGCAGCTCGGCGAGCAGCGTCACTTCGTTTTTGATGAAGTTATCCGCCTGGAAGCCGACCTGCAGATTCGCTTCCTCGCGATCGAGCACGCGCACCACGGTCGTATCCATCACGATCGCAGTCCCAGCAGCGAGCGCGGCCGTCGGCACCGTCGGAACGCCCCACAGATTCAGCGGGCTCGCTGCGGACCAGCCGCCGGCGATGTAGCTGCCGAGCGAGTTTCGCGCGCTGATGATGTCGAAGTGGTCGAAGGCGTTCATGATGACCAAATTCGCCGTGAAACCGAGCGCCGTGAGATTGGCGATCGATTCGCCGATCATGTCACTCGAATGCCCCGCACCCGGCGCGTAGGGCGTGCCCTGGGTGAGCAGCCCCGACACTTTATCCGTGGTGCCGTTGCCGGAAACGATCAGGTTTTCGAACTTCTTCAGCGCCGAGAACAGCATCACCTGATTGATAAATTCAACCAGCAGCGGCGAGTCCGCCAGCACCTGCTTCGATGCCGTGACGTAGTGCGCGATCGTGGCCATCGGCAGAATTTCCATGATGAAGCCGAGATCGGTGGAATTTTTCGCGCCGCCTTCATCGGTCTGCACACCCGCGTTGTCGGTGTTGTCGGTGAGCTTCGGAAATTCGACCTTCTGCGTCGTGACCGGGATGCTCGTGAGCGCTGCCAGAATCGACAGGCGCCGATGCGTGAAGCCGAACGGACCGCCCGGCAGAATCTCGCCAATGGTTGGGAAGCCGGTCTCTGGCGATGCACCTGACGTGCCGGTGTTGACCAGCACCGATTTCAAGATCTGGCGAATGCCGCCGGGGATTTTAAAGCTCTGCCAGCCCTTCTGGCTCCTGAACTGGTCGAGGTCCAGGCCCTTCGAGACGATCTCGCCGAGATTCGGCACGGCGGCGATAGTGCCGCCACCGCCGGCGCCAGCTCCGGCAATAATCTTCTGCTCCAACGCAAGGATCCGCGCATCGGCCTTCTGCCGGAATTCCGTGATCTCGCCGAGCTGCTTTTCGACCTTCAAGCCACTGGCTTTCGCCAGCTCGCCGATCTCCTGCACAGCCTTCGTCACGACCGCGAGGTCGGCATCGCCTTCCCCTTCGCATTCGGCCACCGAACCCGTGTGGATGTAGCCCTCGCTGGAGAGGATCGCGCTGGTCGCCATGTCAATGACGCCGCGCGTGATAATAAATCGGGAACGGAGCATAAATTACCTCGGTGATTTCAAATTTTGGATGGTGCGAGAGAGCGCCGCTTGGAGCGCGGCCATCTTCGCGGGATCGTGCTTCGGCTCGTCGTCGTCGAGGGCTGCGAGCCAGGCGCGCGTGAGTTTCGCGGCCAGGCGCCGCGGCATCGGTGGCAGTTCCCCATCGCGCAGCAGGGACTCCAGCTCAGCCGGTGCCATGTCGCCCAGTTCCTTGATGCGCAGGACACGGCTTTCGCGATTCGACGGTGTGGCGACGGCGCTGACCTCCACCAAATCGACCTTTCTGTACCTGACACCGGCGCCGGCGATTTTTTCCACGCCGGTCGGTCGAGTCATGAAGCCCACGGAGAGCCCCATCTGATTCGCCTTGGAGAGATCGTAGGCGCGATCGGCATCCGGCGTTCCGCGCACGATCATGCCGGACACCAGCAGACCATCGTCGGTTTCCTGCGCGGACTTGATGCCGCCGATCTGCTTTTCGGTGCGATGGTTCACGAGCAGCGGGACGCGAGTCGCGCCCGCGTTGAGTGCCTCGACGGAATCGGCGGAACGCGCCGCGGGCAATGACATCGCCATGCCGATCTTGCGACCAGCTCGAGGCGAGGCCCTCGAAGAATCCCGCATCCTGGCCGGAAGGCGGAACGAACTTCGTGACGATGATCGGCTCGGAATAAATCACGCGCACCTCGACGAAGAGGGAGGAAAACCCGGCAATTTGCGGCTTTCAGTCGAGCGCGGTCGCACGTCGGCGAAAATTGTGAGCGCGCGGTCGCACAGCTCACGGGCGGCAAGATATCCCGAAGCGGCCGAGCTGCGCAACCTAGTGCTCCGTGACGCCGTGCGCAGTTCCGCCGGCGGCGGCCATCAGGCGCCATGATTCGCGCGCCGGTCGCTTCTGCCTGCTCATCGGTGAGCGGGCCTTCGATTTGCCACGCGCGAATCTTCCCATCGCGCACGAAGCCGAGCGCGATCACCGCGTTTTCCGGGCAGCGTTTCAGAACATGCAGGTCGAGCGGGTGCGCCTCGGCGAGCCGGTGCATTTTCGCTTCGCACGCTGCGCAGACGGTCGGAATTGGCGCGTGATCAGTGGTGGTCATCATGATTTTTCGGTCCTCGATGTTGGAAAAAAGCTTGGCCCCTGGGGTCCGATCCCTCGAACCCCCTCCGTCTAACTTGCGCCTGCAAAAAAAAGGTTAGGACGCGATCGCCTAAAAACTCCGTGCCCACTTTTGACCCACCCCCAGCACTCTTTGCGCGGGACCCTCCCCATGGGTGGGTGCGCCGTTCGCCACGACGCGATCCCGTTTTGATCCGATGCAAGACAGCGGCTTTATGGGAGGTCGTCCCATAGCCGTTGTACCTCGGGCGGCATCGAGCGCGAGGGCTAGGGTCGGTGGGTGACAAAGATAAAAATCGGCGGCGCCGCTCACGGGGTCTGACCTTCGAGTAGGGCCCAGCACTGCCACTTCCGATATCCCCAGCGCGGCCGAGACATCGCGCGGCGTGTAGCCTTGGTCAGTCAGGTGGCGTGCAGCGGAGCGCAACTCAGGCAACGTTGTCGGCCTGTGCTCAGTGCGGCGCTGTTCCTCGGTGAGCATCTTGCTCCTGGCTGAGACCGTTTCGGGCGCGAGCACGAATCTCCCTTCGGCCGCGGTGAACCATTTCCTTCGTGATGCCGGATTGGGGCAGCAGGATCGTGGCGATCTGCTGGTCGTCCCATTCGGGCTGAGCCGCGATTGCCTTGGCGATCTTTTCCTGTTGGCCCTTCCAAATCTCCTCTGGCGATGGCGCTGGCAGGTTCCCCCGTTTCTCCCCAGTCCCCTCTTTTCCCCCTCCTACCGTTGGTGCTGGGGATTGAGATTGGGATGGTGATGGAGATAGAGATGGTGATGGAGGGCATCGCTCAAGCATTGCTCCAAGCATCAAATCGGGCTTTTGAGGCCCCTGCTGAGCAGCGTCTATGCTTGGAGCATTGCTCCGGGCATTGCTTGGAGCATCAAGCGAATCCGACGGCTGAATGCTCGGAGCATTGCTTCGAGCATTCGGCTCCTGCTGCTCCTTGAGCCATCGCGCCCTCGCGGCTCCCGCAGCCTTTTCGGAATTCTTCGAGCGTAGGTCGAAGCTCCTTGCGCTCGCGCTCTAATCTGTGATTGATGAGCCCCTGCGCCGTGGCCTCGAATTTCGATCGCACAGTGGGCCACACGTCGGCGAATTCTTGCGGCGTCACGCCAACCAGCCGCGCCAGCCTCTCAGGCTCATGCGGCAGGGGACCGTTCAGCCAGGAGTAGAACAGCAGATCGGTGTAAGCGCCGCGCTCAGCGAGGGTGAAGGAGCGCGTGGCGGAGAAATAATCGCTGGGCCACCAGGGGAGCATCGGGAGAGCCGGTGGCTTCGGACCGGCCATCAGCGCGAATTCGCTCGCGCCAGCTCATGAAACTTGTCCGGATCCACGAAGACCGCTACCCACCCTGATGAACGCGGCTGTGAGCCCGTTTTGCTGCGCCATTCGCTCGCACAACGAGCCAACGCCTTCCCATTTGAAATGGATACCCTCGGCGCGCAGCGCCTCGATATCCTGAATCGGAATGAGATTTTGCTTTGCCACGATTGCCACCTCTGTGACGCTGAGTAGCGTCGTGGCAAGTAACTTAGTGGCGAGCGCGGTCGGATGAAAGTGGGTGCGCGTGCATGAGCACGTTCGCGCACGCTTTTATTTTTTGGCTGCGATGATTCGTCGGATATGCCCGAGTGTCAGCTTGAATTTCTTGCCACACGCCGCTGTAGCTTTCGCAGAGTCGCCGTCCCTCGCCACGAGCGTTCGATGGTGCGCAATGATCACGGCATCGCGATTTCGACGCTCGCCTGATTTTTTTCCCGCGGCTACTCTGCGATTCTGTTCGCTGGCTATCAGAAGCCGTGCCGTCGCGGCGTTGGTGGCTGCGTCGAACCCTCCAGCTGAGCGTCTGCGCGTTCCCACTGTTTGAGATCGCAGAATTCTCCCGCAACCTTCAACGCGAAACGCGCCCTTTTGCAATCAGGCAATGTGCCGAAGTCGGGGTGCTTCTCGAACTGCGCGAGCCTTTGCTTTGCGGTCTCCAGTCGGCCAGGAGTGCTCATCGCAACAAATCGAGCGCTGAGCTGGTCACGATTCACGGCGCTTTACTCGCCCGCGGCGCCTTGCCGTCGATCTTGGCGCTCAGCTTTCGCATGACAGCCTTCGTGTCCTCAGCGGCCATGTGAACGTATCGACCAACCACGTTCGAGCGCCATCCGCCGACCGCTTTGATTTGCGATTCGCTGGCGCCGTCGCGCGCGAGATAGGTCGCGGCGCTGTGGCGCAGGTTGTGGAACACGAAGCCGGGAATTCCGGCACGCGCGCACGCCGCCTTGAATGCCTTCCCGTACTGATAGCGGCCCTTGCCCGAGGCGTTGACGAACACCTGGGCCTCGGGCTTTTTGCCCTCAGCTAATTCGCTCATGAGTTTTGGCGACGCCGTGCAGCCACGCTGATCTCGGCTGCTCGTTTTTGGTCTTTCGAAAACTGAGGCGCCCATCGTCGGCGTCGACGTCGCGCCATTCGAGCTTGAGCAGGCTCCGCCAGCTCGACAGGCTGTGCCGAGCGCCACGAGGACGAACAGGTGCAGCGTTGGATCGCCTTCGGTTTGCTTGATGAGCGCGTTGCGCTGCTCCGTCGTGAGGACCTGGGCGCGATCGGAGCGCTCCGCGAGCTTTGCGATGCCCTCAGCCGGGTTGTGCCCGGCCCACTCCCACTGCTTCGCGAGCGTGAACAAATTGCTCAGGACGGCCACGTATCGATTCGCAGTGCTCGGCGTGCGCTTGAAGGTGTTGGGCCGCTCGCCCTCCTTCACCACCGAGCGATCGGACTCGGGCTTCGCGCGTTTGAATTTCTCGCGCAACAACATGCCGCGCTGCTCGAGGACCGTCGCCTGCGTCACCTCGGAGAGCTTGAGATGGCCGATCTGGCGCTCCCACCACGGCAGCGCCGCGCTGTGCATGTTCTTCGAACGCTTCTCGGGCAGGACTTCGCGCGTGTATCTATCGACAGCTTGGGCGAGGGTGCGCCGGCGCGCCTCGGGGCTGCGAAAGTGGCGGCCCTCGATCATCTCGGCTTCTTTGGTCTTGGCCCAGCGCTGAGCCATTCGAATCGTGGGGAACGTCGCCGTGATCGCCGGAAAGCCGCGCTGTCTCACTTGAACCGCAAAGACGCTGGAGCCGTCCTGCTTTTTGCGCTCTCGTATTGATGCCATTCGCGCGTGCCCTCGTGTCAACTCACAAGCACACGATTTTACTCGCAATGGCTTTTAGTGTGTCAGTGGTGTGTCAGGGGGATCGAGCGCCGGGATGTACACGCTCAAGTGATTGTAATTTCAGGTGAAATGGTGGGCCGTGTAGGGATCGAACCTACGACCAATTGATTAAGAGTCAACTGCTCTACCAGCTGAGCTAACGGCCCAAAAACCTTTTCCAACAACGCACTGCTCGACTCGCACCTATCATCGAAGGTGGGGTGGACGACGGGACTCGAACCCGCGACGGCCGGAATCACAATCCGGGGCTCTACCAACTGAGCTACGTCCACCATCGTCGAACGTCCGACATTCAGATGGCGCGCCCGGCAGGAATCGAACCTGCAACCGCCGGCTTAGAAGGCCGGTGCTCTATCCGGTTGAGCTACGGGCGCTTTAAAAATCAACAAGTTACAGCGCCAAACGTAATCTTTCAGGCCGATGCTCGGGTACCTTAACAAACCGAATCGGAAGTGCGCGCGGATTATATAGGAGTTTAGCGCCTTTTGAAGCGCCCTTAGTCGCTAGGCGGGGCTGCTCTCCACGGCGAACTTCAACTTCGCGAGGGCATGATCCCATTGCTGGCCAATCAGTTCCAATGTGCGCCGCGCCTCGTCCAATTGTGCGGGCTCAAATTCCCACAGTCGTTCCCGCCCGACTTTGACGTCACGCACCAGCCCCACGGCCGCCAGCACACCCAGGTGCTTCGTGATGGCCTGCCGCGAAACTTCAGTCCCGGAAGTAAGCTGGGTGATCGACATGGCGCCGCCTACGCACAAGGCAGCAACGAGCTTGAGCCGTATCTCATCGCCCAACGCGGCGAACATCGGCGCGTAATTTTGCAGCGGCTTGAGTCTAGCCGCTGCCGGCTTACGTCTTGGCGACATGCTTCTTGATATTCCCCATCTGCTGATCCCACCCAGAACTGTTCATGCGGAACACGTCCGCGCGGCGCGCCAGCGGTATCTTATCCAAACCCGATTCGACCACGGTGAGCATCGTGCCGCCCTCGGCCTCCCGAAGCTCGAATACGACCAGCGTCGTCGGTTCTTGTGAATAATCGACCTTGGGGTCGATGGCCGCCGGATGCCAGCGCCAAGAAAGCAATTGCTCCGGCACAATCCGTTCTATAAGCACGTCCATATTCAAATGCTCGTAGCCCGGGTAAGTGATCTTTCCCTGAATGTGCTTTCCCGCCACGAAGGTCTTGCCTTTGAAATTGACGCCAAACCAGTCGCCAAACTCCCCTGCGTCGGACAGTGCGCGCCACACACGGGCTCGGGGCGCGTTGATGAGTACCTTTCTTTCAATGCGATCAGTCGATGTGTTCATATGCAACCTCCTGGATGCATAATGGATCAATTATCGCACTTATGCAACCGATTAGTTGCTCTTATATTACAGCCGCCCTGCCAAGTTGGCGCTCAGCTTGACGGCGGAGCTAGCGGCCGCGTAGGTTTGTACCGGATGAACAAACACCCGGCGCAGAACGACCTGATCACCCTGACTCATCTGCAACGGCTCGAATCCGAAAGCATTCACATCATGCGTGAAGTCATTTCGGAGAACGATAAACCCGTGATGTTGTATTCGGCGGGCAAGGACAGCGCCGTCATGCTGCACCTGGCCCGCAAGGCATTCTATCCGGGCGCGCCGCCCTTTCCGCTCCTGCACGTAGACACACGCTGGAAGTTTCGCGCCATGTATGAAATGCGCGATGCGGTCGCCAAGCGCGGCGGCATGCAGCTCATCGTGCACCAGAATCCGGACGCCGCGGCGCGGGGAATCAATCCCTTCGATCACGGCAGCCTGCATACCGATTTGTGGAAGACGGAAGGATTGAAACAGGCGCTCAGCGAATACGGTTTCGACGTGGCTTTCGGCGGCGCGCGCCGCGATGAGGAAAAGTCGCGCGCCAAAGAGCGCATTTTTTCATTCCGCTCGGCCAATCATCGCTGGGACCCGAAGAATCAGCGTCCGGAGCTCTGGAATATATATAATTCGCGGAAAAACAAGGGAGAAAGTATTCGAGTTTTTCCGCTCTCAAATTGGACCGAGCTCGACATTTGGCAGTACATCTACCTCGAAGGTATCGAGATCGTGCCCTTGTATTTTGCCGCGCCGCGGCCGACGGTCGAGCGCGATGGCCTGCTGCTCATGGTCGATGATGAGCGCTTTCGCCTGCGTCCCGGCGAGATCCCGGTGCAACGATCAATTCGCTTTCGCACACTCGGTTGCTACCCGCTCACCGGAGCCATAGAGAGCACCGCGACGACGGTGCCCGGGATAATTCGGGAAATGCTCTTGACGACCACCTCGGAGCGGCAGGGCCGCGCGATCGACCACGATCAAGGCGCCTCGATGGAGCTGAAGAAGCAAGCGGGATATTTTTGATGACCGCCGGTCCCGCATCCGCACACTCCTCGTATCAGGCGCACGAATTGATTGCGCAGGACATCGAAGCTTACTTGCGCAAGCATCAGTACAAATCGCTGTTGCGATTCATTACCTGCGGCTCGGTGGATGACGGCAAATCGACGCTGATTGGCCGCCTCCTTTATGACAGCAAGATGATCTTCGAGGATCAACTCGCCGCCTTGACCGCCGATAGCCAACGCATCGGCACACAAGGGCGAAATATCGACTTTGCCTTATTGGTCGATGGGCTCGCCGCCGAGCGCGAACAGGGAATCACGATCGATGTGGCCTATCGTTACTTTGCCACCGAGAAACGCAAGTTCATCGTCGCGGATACGCCCGGCCACGAGCAATACACCCGCAACATGGTCACCGGCGCATCGACCGCGAATTTGGCCGTTATCTTGGTTGACGCGCGCAAAGGCGTGTTGACGCAGACGCGGCGGCACAGTTACCTGACTCATCTGCTCGGGATAAAGAGCATCGTGCTGGCGGTCAATAAAATGGACCTGGTGAATTACGCGCAGGCGAGATTCGACGCAATCGTTGCCGACTATCGCGCCTTCGCCGACGGCATCGGCATCCGCAACTTCATTGCCATTCCGATTTCAAGTCTCGCCGGGGACAATGTTACTTCCCCCTCCGGCAATACGCCCTGGTACACAGGGCCCTTCGCTGATCTCGCACCTCGAGACCGTTGAGATCGACGCTGCAGGCGCGCAGCGGCGGCCGTTTCGCATGCCGGTCCAATGGGTAAATCGTCCCAATCTGGATTTTCGCGGCTTCGCCGGATTGGTGTCGCAAGGCTGCGTTCGACCCGGCGATTCAGTGCGGGTGCTGCCCTCGGGCAGAACTTCGACGGTCGCGCGAGTCGTCGCCTCGGGGGAGGATCTTGAGGCGGCGGTCGCGGGACAATCGGTCACGCTCGCCTTGACCGACGCCTTGGACTGCAGCCGCGGCGATGTGCTGGCCGCCGCGGAGGACTCCCCCGAGATCGCGGATCAATTCGAGGCGACCTTGGTTTGGATGGCCGATGAGGAATTGCTCCCCGGCCGGCCTTATTGGCTCAAGCTCGCCACGCAGCTCGTGACGGCAACCGTGCACAGCCCAAAGTATCAGATCAACGTCAATACGACGGAACGGCTCGCCGCGAAGACCTTGAGCCTCAATGCCATCGGCGTCGCGAATCTATCCACCGACAAGCCCCTGGTGTTCGAACCCTACGAAAAAAGCCGCGAGCTCGGCGGCTTCATTCTGATCGACAAGATCAGCAATGCGACGGTTGCCGCGGGAATGCTGCACTTTGCGCTGCGCCGTTCGAGCAATGTGCATTGGCAACCGCTTGATGTCGATCGCGATGCACACGCCCGTCTGAAACACCAGCGCCCGCGGCTTTTGTGGTTCACCGGCTTGAGCGGCGCCGGAAAATCCAGCATTGCCAACCTGGTGCAGAAAAAACTCTACGCCCTCGGCAAGCACAGCTTTCTGCTGGATGGCGATAATATTCGCCATGGGCTCAACAAGGATCTGGGCTTCACCGACGCAGACCGCGTCGAGAACATTCGGCGCATCGGCGAAGTCGCCAAGCTCATGACGGATGCGGGGCTTATCGTGTTGACGGCGTTTATCTCACCGTTCCGCGCGGAGCGGCGCATGGTGCGCGAGATGTCGCTGCCGGGCGAGTTCGTCGAAATTTATGTTGAAACACCGCTCGAAGTCGCCGAGCAGCGCGACGTCAAAGGGCTCTACAAAAAAGCACGGGCCGGGCAACTCATGCATTTTACGGGAATCGACTCGCCCTACGAACCGCCGGAGCGGCCGGAAATTCGCGTCAATACCGTACAGACCTCGGCCGAAGAAGCCGCGGACGAAATTGTTGCGTACGTCATGCAATGAGCTTACCGACCCTAAATTTAGTGGTCGGGGTGACAGGATTCGAACCTGCGACATCTACGTCCCAAACGTAGCGCTCTACCAGTCTGAGCTACACCCCGAGAAATCCAAAGGCTCGGCGGGCCGGCAATCGTATCAGGTCAAAGGCTGGCGTTATACTATACTGCGGCACCCAGCAATGAGTCATTGAGTTGGACCAACCGCTTCGAGGCCCTGAACTCTCCATCATCGTTCCCACCTTCAACGAGCGCGAAAACGTCGTTGAACTGGCGGAACGCATTGACGCGTGCCTGCGCGATTGTGCCTGGGAGCTGGTTTACGTGGACGACGACTCGCCGGACGGAACCGCTGACTTGGTGCGGCAACTCGCGCACAAGGACTCTCGGATTCGCTGCGTGCAAAGACTGGGGCGCCGCGGCCTCTCCTCAGCCTGCGTCGAGGGCATGCTGGCCAGCTCGGCCCCGTATCTTGCCGTCATTGACGGCGACTTGCAGCACGATGAACGCCTTCTTCCTCACATGCTGGCGGAACTCAAACAGGGCGAAACCGATATGGTGGTTGGCAGCCGCTATGCTCCCGGCGGCGGCACGGGCGACTGGGGCGCGGCGCGGGCGCGCTTGAGCAAATTCGGCACGCGCCTCAGCCGCATGCTGGTTCCTGAGACGCTGACCGACCCGATGAGCGGTTTCTTCATGCTGCGCCGCCCGGTCTTTGAACGCGCCGTGCGCAAGTTGTCTAACATCGGCACGAAGATACTCATGGATCTGTTCGCCTCTTCGCCCGAGCCGCTGCGCTTCAAGGAATTGCCATACAGTTTTCGGCTGCGTCAGGCCGGCGCCAGCAAACTCGATTCGTTGACCGCATGGGAATACGCCATGCTGCTGCTCGACAAACTCTTCGGGCACATCGTGCCGGTGCGGTTCGTCGCCTTTTGCATCGTGGGCGCGCTGGGTGTCGCAGTTCACCTCACCATCTTGAGTTCGTTGCGATATTTTGCAGACAGCAGTTTTTTTGCCGGTCAGACCATCGCTACGGTCTGCACCATGACATTCAATTTTGCGGTCAATAATGTGCTTACCTACCGCGACAAGCGCCTGCGTGGCCTGCGCTGGCTGCGCGGCTGGCTGTCTTTTAATATTGCCTGCAGCCTGGGTGCCTGCATGAATGTCGGCCTTGCGACTTATCTCAATGAAGTCACCGGCGTTTGGTATGTCGCCGCAATGGGCGGCATCGCAGTGGGGGCGGTGTGGAATTACGCCGTGACCAAGCGGCTCACTTGGAGCCGGTCGCAAGTCTAAACGCAGCGCTAGTCGAGGCCGTAGGCGAGCAGCACATTTCCTGCACGACCGCCGCAGGCCCCGTTGCGCAACCTTCCGCCGGACGGAATCATTCGCCGTTGACCGCCTTGAGAATGGCTGCGGTGTCCGCTCCCAGGAGCGGGGCTGCGCTGCCGATGCGCCCGGGGGTTTCCGACAGTTGCACGGGCACGCCGATGACCCGAATGGGACCCGCGACGGCGTGCTGAACGACCGGCGTCATATTGCGCGCGGCGGTTTGCTCATCGTCGATCACTTCCTTGAGATTGCGCACCACCGTGGCAGGCACCCCGTGCCTCCCAAGCAATTCGACCCAGTGGGCGGCGGGACACGAACGAAACATCGCTTCGAGCATCGGCTCGAGCACGCCGCGGTTCTTCACTCGCAATGGATTCGTGCTGTAGTCAGGATGAGCGCCGAGCTCTGCGCGGCCGATGGCCTCGCAAAAGCGCTTCCAAAGTTTATCGCTGGCCACGGCCAGCGTCATTTCGCGGTCCGCACACACAAAGTTGCGATAAGGGACGATGCCGTCGAACAACGTCCCCATGGGCTTGGGCACGATCCCGGAGGCCAAGTAACGGGCAAAACTGGGCAGCATGCTCGACATCACGGTATCCATCATGGAGACATCGACGAACTGTCCACGGCCGGTGCGGTGGCGGGCCTCCAGCGCCATCATTGCGCCGATCAGCGAGAACAGTCCCGCGGTGATATCGGCAATCGAATGTCCGGTCTTGACGGTTTCGCCTGCGGCGGTTCCCGTAATGCTCATCAACCCGGACGCGGATTGAATGATCAAGTCCATCGCGGGTTCGAGACGCCTGGGACCGGTCTGCCCGTAACCGGAAATCGACACATAAATCAGGCGCGAATTTGCCGCCGACAGCGCCGCGTAATCCAGGCCGAGACGGTTCATGGTGCCGGGCCTAAAATTCTCGACCAGGATGTCGGCCTGGGCGGCCAGTTTCCGGCACACCTCCAGTCCCTCGGGCGTCTTTAGGTCGATGGCGAGACTTTGCTTGCCGCTGTTGAGACCGACAAAATACGAGGCATCGACACCGTTGAATGGAGGCCCCCAAGTGCGTCCGATATCGCCCTCGGGGCCTTCGACTTTGATCACTTTGGCGCCATAGGCCGCCATCAGCATGGTGCAATAGGGCCCGGCCAGAGCGTGGGAAAAATCCAGGACGGTCAGGCCGTCCAGGGGCGCGCTCGGATTTGTCATGGCAGGAATCTTAGTCGATCAACTTCGGCTTGTCGCGCGTGGCGCAATCCTCGTGTATCGTTTCAAGACTTGGAGGTCTTCATGAAGCCGTCGCTATTTGCGCACCCGTTTGCGTCCTATTGCCAGAAGGTATTGATCGCGCTCTACGAGAACGGCACGGACTTTATTTATCGCAAATTTGGTCCGGACGATCCGACCGCAATGAGCGAATTGACCGCGCTTTGGCCTCTCAAGAAATTTCCCGTACTCCTCGACGAGGGACAAACTTACGCGGAATCGAGCATTATCATCGAGCATCTCGCGCTGCGCTATCCCGGCGCCGTGCAACTTGTGCCGAAAGATCCGCGAGTCGCGCTCGAAGTTCGCATGATGGATCGTTTCTTCGACAATTACGTCATGACGCCGATGCAGCGAATCGTCGCAGACTTTATCCGCGCGGCGAGCGATCGCGACCCATTGGGAGTAAGCGCAGCGCGCGCAACGCTCGATTCGGCCTATGGCTGGCTAAATGGCGTCATGGCGGCACGAAGCTGGTCCAGCGGCGGCGACTTCAGCTTGGCCGACTGCGCCGCCGCGCCGTCGCTGTTTTTCTCGGACTGGGTTCACGAAATCCGCGACGAGTTCCCGCATGTGCGTGCCTTTCGCGCGCGGCTGCTGGCGCGCCCCTCGGTCGCTCGGACCGTCGATGAGGCCCGCCCGTATCGCCGGCTTTTCCCGCCGGGAGCACCGGATCGCGACTAGAGACGCTTGTCCGAGTATTCAACAGCAATTCGGCCGCCGCTTGGCGCATTGGCGCTCTCGTCGGAGAATCGCGGCCCTGCGAGACTCAAGCGGCGCGCGGTTGGTGATCACGCGATTGCTGATCGCGCCGCCTGTGATGCAGCGAGCGTCTGGTTGCGCGCGTCGCGAGAATCCCAATACTCGAGGCAACCAAAACCCCTGTCGCCAGCGCAAGCCAGGGATAGTTCTGCACGTAGTCGTTGAAGGACGCGGCGACATCGCGAACATTCACGTGTTCCCGAGCCGGCGCGATCTTCAGGGCGACGCGGGTCTGCCCCATGGAACGATGCAGCTTTTCACGCAATTCCTGGATTTCCGGACCGCGCTGATCCGCCAGCTTGGCCAGCAATATCTCGGTTTGATCAAACAAATCGTTGAGCTTGTGCGCTCCGTCCATCGTTCCCTCCTAAAGAATCCTGTCTAGATGTGCTCGTCTCGAACCCGGCCGCCCAACGCGGCCGCAACGCTGGCTATAAAGGCGCCAATCAGCATCGATAACGCCAGGTAGATGGACGCCTCGGCCGCAGCTTTTCTCGCTGAATCGGCCTGCGCCTTTAGTTTCTCCTGCGCTTGCGTCACCGCCGCGACAAAATTCTCGACACGTGACTGCGCGTCGGCCTGCGAAGCTCCCGTGCGCGCACTCACCTGCTCGATGAGATAGGCGCGGTCGGCGCCGGAGACGCCTCCGTCAGCAAAGGCATTGGCCGCGATGTGCGCCGCTTCCATGCGCGCATCCCCCAACAATGCGGTGCCGCCGAAATTCGATGATCTAAAGAGTTTGTCGATCTCGTATGCCGAGAGCGGCGAATTGGCGTTCGGCGCCGTCATGTTCGCGGTCATCGCGCCTCCTGGGCTGCCGTGCGCCGCGACCAGGGGCCCTGCGACCACGGGTCCTGCGACCATGGCTGGCGTGGCCGCCGCGCCCGCAGCACGGCCGGCGGCGCCGGCGGCCGACCTGAAAGCATTGGCGCCAACGGCAACGACCAGCATGGTGGCTACCGCCCAGGTAATGAGCCCATGCGCGGTGTCGCGAAAGAACACCTCGTGAGGATGCGTTCCCAGCCAGCGGCTGCGCAATCTTCCGGCGATATAGCCTCCCAATGCCGCGGAAACCCATTGCGTAACAATGAGCCAGATGGCCGTGGTCACCGCAAAGCTCGTTGTCGATGCACCGCGATCGGGCCAGGGAGAAATGGAAGCCAATCCGATGCCCGACCCCAGTGCGACGAGGATTATCGTGCTCGCCGCCGCCACAAAGGCGCCGGCGATGATGGCAGGCCAGGACGCGGCGGATTTTCCGGTGAGCGGTCCCGTATCCATCGCGACAGCGGTTCCGGCGATAACAGTTTCTGCCACGATGTTCCCCTTAGCGATGCGAACACATTGCCAGCAGCAGAATGATCGGGAGAGGAACGCCCAATAGCCAAAGCAATATTCCGCGACCCATGCTAAGCCCCTTTAGAGTTATGGAATGAGCGCTGCCGCCCCTGCAATTGGTTGCAAGGATGTTGCAGTGAATTAGATGGCCGCGGTATCGCTGCAACGATTGAAGAGGTGTAAGGGGTTTCTGACGGCGTGCCGCGCACCCTCAGTGCGGCGGCGCGGCTTTGCTGTCTTGATTCGCGCGATGAATGACGAAGTTACGAATGGCGGTGACATCATCACGGCTCAATACGCTCTTGAAGGCTGCCATTCCCGCATCCTTCAGCGCACCATCGAGGACAATGTTGTAAAAGAAATCCATACTCAAAAAATTCGAAGCGCGCAGATCCGGCACGACGCCCCCGCCGATCGCGTGCTCGCCATGGCAGGCGCTGCAATACTGATCGAACAAAGGTTCTCCGCGAGCGATAGAGGCCGTATCCGCAGGCTCGGGCGGAGGATTGATGACCATCGCACGCGGTTCGAGCGGCGGCAATGCGCTGGTGCCGCCGAGTTTGAATACCAGCAGCCGGCTGACGTTGCGCAAATTGCCCGACATGGCCGCCGCCTTGCCGCCGCTCAAGGCGTAGCTGCCGCCCCAGCCGCTGAGCACTGCGATGTATTGTTCGCCTGCTACCTCGAAGGTGCTCGGCGCCGCGATGATGCCAGACTGCGCGAACATCGACCATAATTTCTCGCCGGTGTCCGCGCGGTAGACATTGAAGTTTCCCGCCGCATCGCCCTGCGCCACGATGTTGCCCGCGGTCGTGACCACACCGCCGTTCCACGGCCCCTTGTACGCGACGCGCCATGCTTCGCGTTGCCGCACCGGGTCCCAGGCGAGCAGAAACCCTTCATTTTGCGAGCTTAGCGCTGAGGGCGCCACGCCTAGATTCCAGCCAATCGGTGCAATCGGCAGGATCGGCAGCGGTGTGTAGTGCATCGGAACCTGCTGCGCCGGAATGTACACCAGTCCGGTTTTTGCATTGAACGCCATCGGCTGCCAATTGTGCGCGCCCAAGGGGCCGGGCTTGACATCAACCGGCTTACCCGTTTCGCTGTAGCGGGCGGCTTTGTCTTCGATCGGACGACCGGTCTTTAGGTCGACGCCGCTGGCCCAGCTCGTCGGCACAATCGCCTTGGCAGAGATCAACGCGCCGCTCTTTCGGTCCAGCACATAAAAGAAGCCATTCTTATTCGCCTGCATGAGCACATGGCGGGGCCGGCCAGCAATGGTCAGATCGGCCAGAATCAATTGCTGAACTGCGTCGAAGTCCCACTCCTCGCCGGGCGTCGCCTGATAATGCCACGCGTACTCGCCGGTATCGGCGTGCAGCGCGATAATCGAGGCAAGATATAAATTATCGCCCTTTCCCTCGCTGCGCGCGGAGCGCGCCCATTGCACGCCATTGCCGGTTCCGAAATAAAGCAGATTCAGTTTCGGGTCGTAGGAAATGGCGTCCCAGACCGGACCGCCGCCGCCCAATTTCCACCACTGCCCGGACCATGTTTTTGCCGCACGCGCCATCGCGTCGTTTTCAAACGGCTTGGCCGGATCGCCGGGCACGGTGAAGAATCGCCACGCCAACTTTCCTGTTTCCGCATCGTAGGCGGAGATGTAGCCTCGGGTGCCGTATTCACCGCCGCTATTGCCGATGATCACGCGCCCGCGGATGACCCGCGGGGCTTGCGTAATGGTGTACGGCTTTGTGGTATCGACCGTGAGCGTGCTCCAAACCGGCCTGCCCGTCGCCGCATCCAGCGCCACCAGCCGTCCGTCGTAGACCCCCACGTAGATTTTATGATTCCACGCGGCGACGCCGCGATTGCCCACATCGCAGCAGGCGTTCTCGCCAAGCTCGCGGCGCACCTGCGGGTCGTACGCCCAGAGCAATTTGCCGCTGCGCGCGTCATACGCTTTCACGAGACTCCATGCGGTCGAAACATACAGCACGCCATCGACGATGAGCGGTGTCGCTTCCTGCGCCCGGTTGGTGTCGAGGTCCGCGAACCACGCGAGGCCTAATTTTCGCGCGTTCTTGTCGTTGATGCGCTGGAGCGGGCTGTAGCGCTGTTCGCTGTATGTGCGGCCGTAGGAAAGCCAATTGCCAGGCTCCGTATCGGCGTTGGCGATTCGTTCGCCATTTACCGGCTTGCCGCCGGTTTGCGCTGAGCGCGCGGCCGTGCAGGCAAATCCGCATAGCGACACGACAGATATCAGCAACGCACCATGCCGTGCGTATCGGCGGCTGTTCATCCTTCCCCCTAAAAGCTTTTTATGATGGACTCTTAGCTTAGCCCGTGCCGCGGGCCTTATACGTGAACTTCTGGCCCGCAAGCGTAGCGGCATACATCAAACCGCCCTTGGCGATCGTAAATACCGCCATGCCGTCATTGTAGATGCCATCGGTGTTGGCGTCTCTTTTGCCGGTGCTTGCCCCGGAAGTGACGCCGCTGGTTCCTACGCTGGCATTGGCCCCGGCGGTGATCGCGATCGCGCTTGCACCGGCCGAGAATTCAAAGCTGCCGGACTCGAATTGGTCGAGGGCGCGCTTGTCCTGAAAAAAGATGATTTGACTGAAGTCCTTGCCGCCGGCCTGAAACCCGACGCTGAGCTGCTTCATGGTCGTATCGCCGACGAGCTGCCCCTTGACGTACACGCGGCCTCTGCCGAACGCACCTCCCACCACCAGCCCTCCCTCACCGATGTTGGGAAATACGGCATAGCCATAGCTGTTTTGAAAAAAAGTCGCGCTCTCGCCCGCATTCTTGAACAAGGATATCGTGTCCGCATACTTGCCCGCGTTGGCCACGCCGGCCGCCGCGAACATCGCCGCGAAAAACACCACAAGCTGACTGATTCGCTTCATATCGGTACTCCTCGTCGTTTGACAGGCCGTTACCACCACTTCGACATCATCACTTCGGGATCACCACTTCGGGATCATCACTTCGGGATCACCACTTCGGGATCACCACTTCTATCTCATCGATGAAGCACCAGCTCCAATCTTCCCCGGGCTCAAACGAGGAAATGATGGGATGACCGCTGCCGCCGGCATGCTTGCGCGCGTGACGATTTTTGGAGTCGTCGCAGCATCCAACATGACCGCAACTGCGGCACAAGCGCAAATGCACCCAGGTGTCGCCCATTGCCAGACATTCCAAGCAGCCGTCGCCGGAAGGCACGACGCGCTTGACGCTGTTCAAATGGGTGCAGGCCGCATGACCTCTACGCATTGTCGCCTCGCTCGCAAATGAATAGTATGCGGCTTAAGTTATAGCAGAGCGCGCAGAAAAATGGACCTCTCCCAGCTGCCCGACCTTCGCGCCGGAGTTGAAATCCGCGATATTTCGGACGGCCCCATGCCGTGCCGCGTCGACGCCGAAGAGGCCGTTTTGGTGAGGCGCGGTGAGGAGTTCTTCGCGGTGGGCGCGCAATGCACCCACTATCACGGTGCCTTGGCCGGGGGCTTGACGGTCGGCGACACCATACGATGCCCCCTGCACCACGCCTGCTTCAGTCTTCGCTCCGGCGCCGCGCTGCGCGCGCCGGCCCTCGATCCGATTGCCTGCTGGCGCGTGGAACGCGTAGGCAGCAAGGTCTTCGGACGTGAACGAAAACCTACCCCCAAGCTTCCCGCGCTTAGCGGCGGCGGCCTACCCGCTTCCGTGACTATCATCGGCGGCGGGGCTGCCGGCTTGGCGGCCGCCGACCGCCTGCGCCGTGAAGGCTATCCGGGCCGAATTACCATGCTCAGCGCAGATTCTGCGGCGCCCTACGATCGCCCCAATTTGTCCAAGGATTTTTTGATGGGAACGGCGCCCGCGGATTGGATGCCCTTGCGCAGCGCCGATGACTACGCCGAGCGCAAAATCGAGCTGCTCCTCAACTCGCGCGTGCAATCGCTCGACCTCAAGCAACGCAGCCTGCAGCTTGAGGGCGGACAAAGAATCGAATTCGAGGCCATGCTGCTCGCGACCGGAGCCGACCCGGTACGGCTGGACATCCCCGCCACCGGCGCTGCGCGGCTCCTGTACCTGCGCAGTTTCGCCGACTCGCAAGCCATTGTCGAAGCCACCGTCGCGGCGAAGCGCGTGGTCGTGCTGGGCGCGAGTTTCATCGGGCTGGAGGTAGCTGCCTCGCTGCGGTGTCGAGGCATCGAGGTGCACGTCGTCGGGCTGGAGCATGTTCTGTTCGAGCGCGTGCTGGGCGCGCAGCTCGGCAACCTGGTGCGCGACGTTCACGAATCCCACGGCGTGCTGTTTCACTTGGGCACATCCATAGCAAACGTCGATGGCACGCGCGTGACGCTCAAGGACGGCTCGGGCATCGAGGCGGATTTTGTCGTCGTCGGTGTGGGCGTGCGGCCCGCCATCAAGCTCGCCGAGCAAGCAGGACTCGCGATCGATCGAGGCGTTCAAGTGAATGCGTACCTTGAAACCAGCGCCACCGGCATCTTCGCCGCCGGCGACATTGCGCGCTGGCCGGACCCGCATTCCGGCGATCGCATCCGTGTCGAGCACTGGGTGGTCGCGGAGCGGCAAGGCCAGGTCGCGGCGCTCAATATCCTAGGGCGTAGACAGGCTTTCGACGCCGTCCCTTTCTTTTGGAGCCAACACTACGACCTTACGATCAATTATGTCGGCCACGCGGAATCCTGGGATGCCATTGACGTCGAGGGTTCGGTGAACTCGCGCGATTGCGCCGTGACCTATCGGCGCGGCGGCCGAATCCTCGCGCTCGCCAGCATATCGCGCGATCTGAAGAGTCTCGAGGCTGAGCTTGATCTGGAACAAAGCAAAGGGAGTACCCTCTAATGGACCGGCGCGAATTTCTCGCGGCGGCTGCGGCGGCTGCGGCGGCCGCAGCCCCAGCAACCACGCCCACCGTATCGGCTTCCACCTCGCAAGCTCTGCCCGACGCAGTCGAGGAATTGTCGCTCGCGGACATTGCCGCCGCCTTCGCGGAGGAGCGCATGACCTCGCAGCAGCTGACGCAGGGTTATCTAGCGCGCATCGACAAGCTTGACCGACGCGGCCCGCTGCCTAGGGTCGGTGATTGAAACCAATCCGCGCGCACTCGAAATCGCCGCCGCGCTCGATGCCGAGCGCAAGACGCGCGGTGCCCGCGGCCCGCTGCACGGCGTGCCGGTTCTGATCAAGGACAATGTCGAGACCTCCGATCGCATGATGTCGACGGCCGGCTCCTTGGCATTGATAGGATGGTACGCGCCCCAGGATGCGCCGCTGGTCGAGCGGCTGCGGGCCGCAGGCGCCGTGATTTTGGGCAAGACCAACTTGAGCGAGTGGGCGAACTTTCGCTCGACGCACTCGTTGAGCGGCTGGAGCGGTCGCGGCGGCCAGTGCCGTAACCCTTATGCGACGGATCGCTCGCCTTCAGGATCAAGCTCCGGTTCCGCAGTCGCGGTCTCCGCGAATTTGTGCGCCATTGCCGTGGGCACGGAGACCGACGGATCGATCGTGAGTCCCGCGTCGGTCAATGGCATCGTCGGTTTGAAGCCGACCGTCGGCCTGGTGAGCCGTCGCGGCATCGCGCCGATTTCGCACAGCCAGGACACCGCCGGCCCCTTGACGCGCAGCGTCCGCGACGCCGCGGTGATGCTCGGGGTCATGGCGGGTCTGGATACCGCCGATGCGGCGAGCGCTGCGGTCGGCGACCGGTTCCAAACCGACTATGCTCGATACGTCGATCCCAAGGGATTGGCCGGCGCGCGCTTAGGTATCGCCCGCAAGTTTTTCGCCGACAATGCCCCCCTGAACGGCTTCCTGGACGCCTGCATCGCAACGCTGAAAGCCGCGGGCGCCGTTATCGTTGATCCGGCGGATTTACCCCTGCACGGATCGACCGGCGCCCCCGAACAGGAAGTGCTGCTGTACGAATTCAAGACGGGCTTGAATGCCTACCTCAAGCGCCTGCCGCCCACGCTCCCAGTGCGCTCGCTGTCGGCATTGATCCGATTCAACGAGGCTCACAAAGATACTGAGATGCCGCTTTTCGATCAGGAGCTGCTGCGCCAGGCCGAAGCGCAGGGACCGCTGACCGAAAAAGCCTATAAGGAGGCGCGCGCCGCGTGCCTGAAAGCGACACGCAGCCACGGCATCGATGCCGTCTTGGCAGAACACCGGCTCGACGCGATGGTGACGCTCACCGCCGGCGCCGCTTGGTTGATCGACACCGTCAATGGCGACTCCGATACGGGCGGCTGCTCCTCGCCCGCTGCGATCGCCGGTTATCCGCACATTACCGTACCGGCGGGCCTGTTCCGCGGCTTGCCTATTGGCTTGTCGTTCTTCGGCGCGGCGTTCAGCGAACCGACTCTCATCAAGCTAGGTTCGGGATTCGAGGCCGTGGCGCACGGGCGCACGCCACCGCGTGTTTAGGAGCCTGTCTGCGCGACAGGCTCCTAAAGGCCCTTGTTGGGATTGATCAGGTATTTCTCGCCCGTGGCGCGCTTAGAGTAGGCTGCAACGACATCCGGCTGCAGGGCCTCCGCCAACGAGATTTCCCGCGAATAATGGCTGGCAAAGGTGGTCTTGAGTTCCCTCGCCACCCGCTCCTTCAGTTCCTGAAACGCCAGCGGGCCGATCTTTTCTATGTACGGGGTGAGCAACCAGCCGCCCACTCCCCATGCCATGCCATAATTTCGATTGAGCACCGTGGGACTCATATCCAGCGAGCCGTATAGATACGCCTGCTTGTGGGTTGTCGATCCATAGCGGCTGTACACGCTCACGCCGCGGTTCACGGCCGCTTCCATGCACCCTAAGATTTGCCCCGCCAGCGGGCCGCCGCCAGTCGCGTCGAAGGCAATCGTAGCGCCCGTCGCCGCCAGGGCATCGGTGAGATCCTTCAAAAACGTGGCCGAATCCGTGCGGCACACATAGGCTGCGCCGGCCGACTTCAATAAGTCCTCCTGTTCCTTCCTGCGGACGATATTCACCAAGCCGATGCCATCCTTGAGGCAGAGCCGATTGAGCATCTGGCCGAGATTGGAAGCCGCGGCTGTGTGGACCAAGGCCCGGTGCCCCTCGAGGCGCATCGTGCCGACCATGCCGAGCGCCGTGAGCGGATTGACGAAGCACGACGCGCCGTCGGCGGCGCTGGCGCCTTCCGGCAATACCAAACATTGATTGACCTTTACGCATCGATATTGTGCATACATGGCGCCGCCGAGCACCGCGACGGTCTTGCCCATCAAGGCTTGCGCCGCAGCGGACGCGCCGGCCTCGGTCACGACGCCGGCGCCCTCATTGCCGACCGGCATGGAAATGTCGATGCGCGCCGCCATGGCCTGCACGGCATTGGCGCTCAAGGGCGCGGTCAGCACGGGGTGCTGAGGAGTGCCAGAACCCTTGGCATGACTCCAATCCGCGTTTGCGAGCAGCAAGCCTAAATCCGAGGGATTGATCGGCGCCGCTTCGATCCAGACGATAACCTCATCCGCCGCAGGCGCTGGTATCGAGGTGGTCTGCAGCGATAGCTCCATCTCGCCGGTTTTCTTGGCGAGAGAACGGAGCTGAAGAAAAGACAGATGCGTGGGTGCGTTCATGGGGCCGTAGCATACGGCGGGAAGGGTTCCCGTGGTAGCTCGCATCTCGGCCCAGCCCATACGGTGCGGCCCGCCCAAATTCGCAGTGCCGAGGCACTACGCGGCCTTCTTCTTGGGGACCTTTTTGCCCGCGCGCCGGGCCTCCGATAAACCGATGGCGATCGCTTGCTTGCGGCTGGTCACTTTTTTGCCCGATCGGCCGCTGCGCAGCGTGCCGGCGTTGCGTTCTCGCATGACCTTCTCGACCTTTTTTTGGCTGCCTTTGCTGTATTTTCGCGCCATTTGCACATCTCCGATCGATGAAGTGTGTGCAACCATCGAGGATCACACAGGATTTCAGAATCGGAAATCCACCGGACAGCGCGTCAGAAGATTCCCAGTGCGAGCCCGCTCGCAATGGTTCTGCCCAACTCAGCGCAGCGCGCCAAGCATGCCTCGTCAATTCTCTTGGGCTTGAGAATTTCCTCGGCTGTTTGGGCGTGCGTGCACACGATGTAAGGGTCGGCGATCGGTTTGAGGCGCCAACCTAGGGCAATGCGGCCGATTTGTTGCGCAGCGTTGCGGCCATCGCTGCCGGCGCAGATCAGGGTAACGAACGGCCTGCCGTTGATTCGTTCGAAAGCCGCGTAATAGGTGCGGTCGAAGAAATCCTTCATCATCCCCGACATCCCGGCAAGATTTTCGGGAGTCGCAAAGATATAACCGTCCGCCGCGAGCACATCTTGCGCGCGCGCCTCGTCCGCGCGCAGCAGGGACACCGCGACGCCGGATTCGATCCGCGCCCCTGCGGCCGCGGCGTGCGCCATCTGTCGCGTGCCGCCGGTCATCGAGTGATAAACGATTAAAAGCGCTTTCATAGGCGGGTCCGTGGGGTATGTCCTACGGCTAGGGAAGCCGCTCACCGACTGTAATCAAGGCCGTCATTCCAGATACTTGCGCCACCCGCAGGCTGCTGCTCAAAGTTCATTCAAGGTACGCACATGCTTCACTATGCCGTGGTTTTTTTCGTGATCGCGCTGATTGCCGCGTTTTTTGGCTTCGGTGGAATCGCCGCCGGCGCCGCCGGCATCGCAAAAATCCTATTCATCGTATTTCTGATCGGCGCGGTGGTCGCTTTCTTGATGAGCCTGGGCCGCCGGGCCTAGCGCAGGGGAACAGAATGCAAACAGTATCGGACACGGCGCGGGACCTCAACGACTTCGCCAACGGCCAAGTGAAGAGTTTTCTAGACAATGTCGAGGATTTGACCAAGGCACTGAAAGACGTCGACTCGCCCGACATTGCCAAACTGCGGGCCAAGGTAAAGATCGCGTTGGCCGCTGCGAAGAGCGCGGCGGCTGATACGGCCTCGCAGCTGCGCGATCAGGCGCAGCAGGTGGGCAGACAAACCGACACCTTCGTGCGCGACAATCCCTGGCAAGTGATCGGAATCGCTGCACTGGTGGGTCTGGCGGTGGGGATCTTCGCTTCACGCCGCTAGGATTGAAGTGGAGTGGCGCTGTGATGGCGCCGGAATGGCGGCGCCTAAGCGCGCCGCCATTCCGTGCGGCCTCCCGGCTTATCCTCGAGCAGATTCCCGCGGCGCTCAAGGCAGCGCGGATCCGATCAGATTCCGCAAAGTTCTTGACGGCACGCGCCTCGCGCCGCGCCGCCAACAGCGCCTCGACCTCGCCGTCCGACAGGCTCTTGATTCCAGCGCCGCGCTTCAAATAGTTGTCGGGGTCCTGCTGCAGAACCCCCAATATCGCGCCCAATGCGCGCAGCGTCGCAGCCGCGTTCGACGCAGCCGACGCATTGCCGGCGGCCTTGGCAAGATTGAGATTCCGCGCGACCCCCTGCATCACGGCAAGCGCCTCCGGCGTGTTGAAATCATCGTCCATGGCGCTGCGAAATCGCTCGACTTCAGCGGTATCCACCACGCCCTGCGGCGCCGCGTCCTTCAGCGCCCGGTACAGGCCCAACAGGGTCTCATCCGCCTGCGCGAGCTGCGCCGCGGAATAGTTGATGGGACCGCGATAGTGGCTGCTCAGCAGGAAGAACCGCAATACTTCAGGATCGCGCAGCGTCTTCAGCACTTCGCGCACGGTGAAGAAATTGCCGAGCGATTTCGACATCTTCTCATCATTGACGCGGACGAAGCCGTTGTGCATCCACATATGCACGAAGGGCGAATCGCAGGCCGCGCACGACTGCGCGATCTCGTTTTCATGATGCGGAAATTTCAAATCCTCGCCGCCGCCGTGCAAGTCGAAGTAGTCCCCCAGCAGGCTGGTCGACATCGCGGAACATTCGATGTGCCAGCCCGGCCTGCCGTCGCCCCAGGGCGAGGCCCAGGAGGGCTCGCCCGGTTTCGCATGCTTCCACAGCACGAAGTCGAGCGGATCGTGCTTGGCCTCGTCGACTTGCACGCGCGAGCCGGCGCGCAAATCGTCGATCTTCTTGCCCGAAAGCCGGCCGTAGTCCGGGAACTTGCGCACCGAGTACATCACGTCGCCGTTGTCGGCGGCATAGGCAAAGCCCTTGTCGATCAGGGTTTGCAATCATGGCAATGATGGGAGCGATGAACTCGGTGGCGCGCGGCTCCAGATCGGGATTCTTGCAGCCCCAGCGTGGCGCAATCCTCATGCATGGCCGCGGTGAAGCGCCGCGCCAGATCGGCCCAATTCTCGCCGTTCGCCGCCGCGCGCTCGATGATTTTGTCATCGATATCGGTGATGTTGCGCACGTAGGTCACTTTGTAGCCCAATGAACGCAGATAGCGCTGCACCAGATCGAATGCAAGTCAGCATGCGCGCATGGCCGACGTGAATGTAGTCGTAATTCGTCATGCCGCAGACGTACATGCGGACTTCGTTGGGCCGAAGAGGTTGGAACTCTTCTTTTTCGCCGCTCAGGGAATTATGGATTTTGAGCATGGATTCGACAGCCGCCGCCGCACCGTGTCCGGAGAGATGAGCTTCAGGAGCGGCGCGAGCTCGGGCCCGTGCGCCAGGCCGGTCAAGGCCACCCGCAGCGGCATGAACAGATCCGGTCCCTTGCGCCCGGTTTGCTCCTTCAAGCGCTGCGTGAGCAATTTCAAATCGCCGTTCGACCGTTCATAGGCCCCGAGCGCCGCGGAAAAAAATCGGCGCCCGCGGCGGCGGCGATGCGCTGCTTCCTCGGGCCGAGCGGCGCAAGCTCGCCGTGCACCACCTCGC
This sequence comes from uncultured Gammaproteobacteria bacterium, assembly GCA_963782865.1. Classification (GTDB taxonomy): domain Bacteria; phylum Pseudomonadota; class Gammaproteobacteria; order Steroidobacterales; family Steroidobacteraceae; genus Bog-1198. The sequence goes on from CAWALS010000002.1 coordinate 89,753, forward strand.
GCCAGGCGGCGGCGTCGGCCGGCAACACCACATTGTGGCGTACCAGATCGATGAACTCGATCGGAGTCGTCCGCCGCCAGCCAGGCGCGAATCTCCGCCGCCGACAGGCGTTGCAAGGATTCCTTCTGCCAGTGCATCAATTGGCTGACTCTCGAAGCGCGCCGGCGCGCGGCCCAAATGCTGCGGCCGGAAGTGTCGCGGGCATCGCGGCGGCGGCCAGCCAGCCATCGATGTCGCTGGCATGGCCCAGTCGGAACAGGTGATTGAGCACGGCAATGCTCAAGAAGCCGCGCTCGCGAAACTCATGCACACTGGTGCTGCCATGCCGCTTCGATAGCGGCGCGCCATCCTCTCCCACCAACAGCCCAAGATGTCCGTAGGCGGGAACGCGCATGCCGAGCGCATCGAGGAGCATGAGTTGGCGCGGGGTGTTGGTCAGATGATCATCGCCGCGCAGCACCTGCGTGACGCCCATGGCCGAGTCGTCAACCGCGTTGCAAAAAAAGAACGCCGGCGTGCCGTCTTCGCGGCGAATGATGAAGTCGCCGATGTCGTTGGTCGCGAATTGCTGCGGCCCGTGGACCGCGTCGGTGAATTCGACGATTTGCCGGTCGCTCGGCACCGCAAACCGCAGCGTCGGCTTCAAGCCCCGCGCCTCGCGCGCGGCGCGCTCGGCCGCCGTCAGTCCCCTGCAGGTGCCTGCGTAGCGCGGCGGCTTGCCCGACATTCGCTGCAGCTTTCGCGACAGCTCCAGATCCTCCGCGCTGCAGTAGCATGGGTAGGCCAGGGCGCGCGCCGATAATTGTGCATACAATTCCCGATAAAATTCGCCGCGCTCGGCCTGCCGATAGGGGCTTGCAGGCCCTCCCACATCCGGCCCCTCGTCCCACTCCAGTCCCAGCCAGCGCATGTCGTCCATGAGCTGGTCGCGAAACCGATCCTGGCTGCGCTCCAAGTCGGTGTCCTCGATACGTAAAATGAACTTTCCGCCGGTTTTGCGGGCCCAAAGATGGCTGAAAAGAGCCGTCCGAGCATTACCCAGGTGCAATGCTCCCGTGGGACTGGGCGCAAACCGCGTGATGACCGGCGACTCGTTGATAGCGGACATATCTCAAGATTGTACCTATTCGAGTAGAATCCCGGCGTATGAAACAACTTTTACTGAGTCCTTGCATTGCTCGGCCTTGTCTGTTTGCACCCCTCGATCGCGGCTGAAAAGGCGGCTGATCCTAAGCCTGCGCCCAAGCCGACCCGGGTCGCCGCGTACTCACCTCAGATTCAAGTGTTCACATCGATGGGAAACTTTACGATCGAATTGAACGCGGAGCGCGCACCGCTGACCGTGGCCAATATCTTGGCCTATGTCGATTCCGGCCACTACACCAACACCCTGATTCACCGCGTGGTCGCCAGCTTCATCATTCAAGGCGGCGGCTTCAATGTCGACTACAGCCCCAAACCCGCGCCGTTGAAAGTGAACAACGAATCGGGCAATGGATTGAGCAATGTGCGGGGAACGGTGGGTTTGGCCCGCACTTCCGATCCTCATGGAGGCAATTGTCAGTTCTATGTGAACTTGAACGACAATGCTGCGCTCGATCCCAATGCCACGCGCTGGGGGTATGCGGTCTTCGGCCGCGTGATCAGCGGCATGGACGTGGTCGACCGCATTGGCGATGTGGCCACGGGCAAACACGGCTCAATGGACGAAACGCCGATAAAGCCTGTCGTGATCTTGAAGATCGAACGCGTTTCCAGCGCAAGCGCCGGCACCGCTGCGAAACCCTGATTAGCCTGCCGAGTAATCCGCGCTGAGCACGCTCTTCATCTCGGATTTGCATATCGACGCGGCGCAACCGGCGATCATCGCGCAATTCTTGCAGTTCCTGCAAACCGAGGCAAAGGATGCCGCGGCCCTGTACATCCTGGGCGATCTGTTCGAATCGTGGATCGGCGATGATGCGGCGGACCCGGCGCAAGCGGCGGCCATCGCCGGGCTGCGCACGCTCACCTCCAGCGGCGTGCCCTGCTTCGTCATGCATGGCAATCGAGATTTTTTGCTGTCGAGCCGGTTCTCTGCAATGAGCGGCGCACATTTGCTGAGCGATCCCTTGATCATCACACTCTACGGCGAAGCTGTGCTGGTCATGCACGGCGATGCGCTGTGCACGGACGATCATGCCTACCAACGCTTGCGCGCGACGGTGAGAGATGCCGACTGGCAGCGCCAGTTCCTGGCGCTGTCGATCGAATCGCGCCGGGCGCTCGCGGGAGCGGCCCGCGCCGGCAGTCAAGCGCATACCGCCGCGATGGAACATGCCATCACGGACGTCAATGCCGACAGTGTCGCGATGGCATTGCGCGGCGCCGGAACCTCGATTCTATTGCACGGCCATACGCATCGGCCGGCGATGCATGCCTTGGAAGTGGATGGGCGGCCCCGCACCCGCATCGTCTTGGGAGATTGGTACGATCAAGGCAGCGTGCTGCGCTGGGATCAGCACGGCCCCGAGCTTCAATCCTGCCGCGCGGCTGAAGCGGCGCGAGGCTTGCTTGCCGCGGCGCACCGGCCTACGACAGCGCACCGGCCTACGACAGCGCAGCGGCCTGTTGCGGCGGACCGGAATGAAATCTGAAGAGCGGATCAGGGTCCGTGATCAGCTCGCGCCTCGCATGCGGCAAACGCCGCGATTCGCTCATCCAAACTTACGCCCGCCCGCGACGCAGCGCGCTTGCCTAAGTCCCAATACAGCTGATAGTGCCGCGCTTCCGCTGCGTGCAGGCCGCGAAACAAATCACCCAGCGGCGTGAGCATGGCCGCTCCCAGCGCCGCAAAGCGCTCGCACGAGCGTGCCTCAATGAACGCGCCGCAGATCATCAGGTCGACTTCGCGCTTGGGTTCCTCGCTCGCGACCAGGCGGCGCAACCGCGCCGCATAGCGCCCGGGCGCCAGGCGCTGCGGCGCGATTTTCAGCGCCGCCATGAGCTTCGCGACCTGCTCGTAGTGGCGCAGCTCTTCGCGCGCGAGCCGCGACATCTTATCGGTCAGCTCGCAGATCTTCCGCGTAGGCGAACATCAACGCGAGCGCCGTCGACGCCGCCTTTTTCTCGCAATTCGCGTGATCGATCAGCAGCACCTCGGGACGCGCGCAGGCCTCCGCGATCCAGGCAACGCGGCGTCGCCGCGCGCAGCAGCGGATGCGCAAACGCCGCGGCGCTGCTCATGCCGGAATTTTCAGCGCGGAGATGGCGGCCAGCAGTTCGCCGGCGGATTGATAGCGGTCGCCGGGCGCCTTGGCCAGCAAGCGGCGCAGCACCCCTTCGTAGAGGGCGAATTGCGGCGCAATTTCCGGCAATTCGGCCCGTTTGTGCTTGTAAATGACTTCCATTGCCGTGGCGCCGTTGTAGGGCTTGCGGCCGATCAGCATTTCGTAGAACACCACGCCCAGGCTGTAAAGATCGCTGCGCGCGTCGATGATCTCCGCGTGGCCCTGCTCCGGGCTCATATAGTAGGGCGTGCCGAAAATCTCGCGCGTGCCGGTGAGCGAGATATCGTCCTCGTTTGCCTTGGCCAAACCGAAGTCGATCAGGCTGACGCTGATCATCGGCGCGCAGCATGACATTGGCGGGCTTCAGGTCCCGATGCAGTACTCCAACCGAATGGATGGCCTCGAGCGCGCTGGCAATTTGCCGCAAAAACATCAGCGCGGTGAGCGGCGCGAGCGCCTCCTTGAGCATGCGCTGGCGCAGATCTCCCGCCGGGAAATGTTCCATCGCAATATAAGCGTGATCGTCCGCGACGCCGAGATCATAAATGCGCACGATGTTCTTGTGATTTAAGCCCGCGACGATTTCGTATTCCTGCAGGAATCGATCGAAGCTGACGAAGCGCTCCGACACATCGGGAACCTGGCTGAACACTTTCAGCACCACCAGCGTCCCCGCGCGCTCGCTCTCGGCAAGATAGATTTTGCACATGCCGCCGCTGCCGACCTGCCGGATGCATCGATGGCCGCGGATGATCACGGTGCCGAAACGGTAGCGATTCTCGTAGTCCGGATTGGCGCGCAGCAGCGCCAGGGCCTTGCGGTGCTCATTCGAAGCGGTAACGATCATCTTCAGCAGCCGCGTGCGGTCGATCTTGCGGCCGTACAGCCGCGTCACACCGCTGGTCTCGGGCAGCGGAAATTCCGGGGTATCTTCGAGCAGCACCAAGATGATCGGCGCGAATTCCGGCTTGGCCGCCTGCGCCGCCGCGAGCTCGATGACGGCGTCCGTCGGTGCGGCGCTGACGATGATGACCGCATCGAATCCGGCCGCGGCAAAGCTGCCGTCCAGCTCGGGCTCCCGACCCAAGGCATGCTCGACCATGCCCGCGTCGGGCCACTGGATCTCGACATGCTTTCGGACCAGCAATCGATATTCGTCGCGGGCTGCAATCACCAATAGGCGCATATTCTTTGCCGAAAACCGGCGCCGGCCAGGAGCCTAAATCCAGCGCGGGTTTCTACAGTATCCGGACGGCTTTGAGGCCGCGGCCGGCGCCCTGCCGGCGCTGCTGCTTGGCCTCGTCGGACCGCTCTTCCTGCAAGCGCGCCAGATATTCCGGCGTGACATCCCCAGTCACGTACTCGCCCGAGAAGCAGGAAGTATCGAAATTCTCGATCTTCGCATTGTCGTGGCGGACCGCATGCTCCAGATCATCCAAGTCCTGATAAATGAGCCAATCGGCGCCGATGATGTCGCGCACCTCTTCGTCCGTGTGTCCGGCAGCCACCAGTTCGGAAGCATCCGGCATGTCGATGCCGTAAACGTTCGGGTAGCGCACGGGAGGCGCTGCCGAGGCGAAAAATACTTTCCGGGCGCCGGCTTCGCGCGCCATGTCGATGATCTGCGCGGAGGTGGTGCCGCGCACGATGGAGTCATCGACCAGCAGCACGTTCTTGCCGCGGAATTCCAGATCGATGGCGTTGAGTTTGCTGCGCACCGACTTGGCGCGCTGTTCCTGGCCCGGCATGATGAAGGTGCGGCCAATGTAGCGATTCTTGATGAAGCCCTCGCGATATTTGACGCCCAGCAATTGCGCCACCTGCACGGCGCTGGTGCGGCTGGTATCCGGAATCGGAATGACCACATCGATGCCGTGCTCGGGCCGCTCGCGTTTGATCTTCTCCGCCAGGCGTTCGCCCATACGCAGGCGCGCCTTGTACACGGAGATATTGTCGATGATCGAATCGGGCCGCGCGAAATAGACGTATTCAAAAATGCAGGGAGTGTGGCGCGCCATCGCGACGCATTGCTGAGCGTAAAAACGGCCCTGCTCGTCGATGAACACCGCCTCGCCGGGCGCCACGTCGCGCAGCATATCGAAACCCAGCATATCGAGCGCCACGCTCTCGGACGCCAGCATCCACTCGGTGCCCTTCTTGGTGTCGCGCTTGCCGATCACCAGCGGCCGGATGCCGTTCGGATCGCGAAACCCTAGGATGCCATGGCCGATCACCATGGCCGTCACCGCATAGCCGCCCCGGCAGCGGCGGTACACGGCGTTGGCCGCGGCGAAATACGTCGGCCGGCGTCACCCGCGGCGTGCCGACCCGCTCAGCTCGGAGGCCAGGACATTGAGAAGTACTTCGGAATCGGAACTGGTATTCAAATGCCGGCGATCCTCGCGCACGAGTACTTCGGTGAGCTCGCGCGCATTGGTCAGGTTGCCGTTGTGTCCCAGGCAAATGCCGTAAGGGGAGTTGACGTAGAAAGGTTGGGCATCATGCGCGCTGTCGCACCCGGCCGTCGGATAGCGCACGTGGCCGATGCCGATATTGCCTTTGAGCTTCAGCATGTGCTTCTGTTGGAACACATCGCGAACCAGCCCCGAGTCCTTGCGCATGAACAACTCGCCGTCCTGCGCGGTCATGATGCCGGCGGCATCTTGACCACGATGCTGCAGCACCGTCAGCGCATCATAGATGCGTTGATTGACCGCGCTGGTTCCGACCATTCCGACAATTCCGCACATGAGGAATCTCCGCTACTTCGGTCTGACTTTCACTCCGGTCAGGCGCTCGAGCTTTGCCCAAGGCTCGCCTTTCTCTCCCACCATCGCGCGCAACCAATCGCCGACGGTCTCGCCGTAGGGAACCAGCTTCGAGCGGTCCCACCAATCCTCGCCATTCATATGCAGCAATTCGCCGCCGATCACTACGAGACCCACCAACACCATGCCGCGCACGATGCCGAAAAATAGCCCAATGACCCGATCAAGCGGACCCAGGCCCATCGTGCGCGTGAAGTAGCTCGAGCACCATGCCCACGATCCAGCCCACCAACAGCACGAGCACCAAGATCACCAATCGTCCCACCCATGGCGCGATTTTCGGATCCGCGAGCAGACCGCCCAGATGCGGTTCGATGAGGGGGCCGAATTGCCAGGCGGCCCAGATGGCGAGGATCCAAAATGCGACCGAGACTGCTTCCCGAATGAAGCCGCGCAGCGCTCCGATAAGTGTTGATCCCAACAGAATCAACAGGATTAGAACGTCGGCACCGGTCAATATTCCGCCTCCTCCTGCGTATCGCACATTCTACCGGAGCCGCGCCAGTGCCGTCCTGAAACGATCACAAAATGAGCAATCAGGCCCCGGGCGCCACCAAGGTTCCCACATGCCCCAGCGATTTGAGCTTGGCGGCCATCCGCTCGGCTGAGCCGCGATCGGCGATCGGTCCTACCCGTACGCGGTATCGCACCGAGGTTCCCGTGCCGCCGGCCAATACAAACGCCGAAAACCCCTGCCCTTTGACCTGGCGGCTCAACTTATCGGCATTCGCGCGGCTGGCAAAACTGCCGAGCTGCACGGCCCAAGAACATGCCCTGTTGATATGGGGGAAGGTGCGCGCAGATTCAACGGGCGGCCAGGCCTCGGCGCAGGCCTCGGCGCAGGCTTCGGCGCAGGCCTCGGCGCAGCAGGAGTCTCCCCAGGGGAAGTCCCGACCGCGGTCTCCGCAGTGCCGGTCGGCGCGGCGGGGGAATTGGCCGCGGGTGAGGCCGCCGATGCGGGGGCGGGCTGGGGCTGGGCCGGCTCAACGTCGGCGTTTGCCGTGGCCTTGCTGGTCGCCAGATCCACCGTGACATTGCGAATGGGTTCCGGCGCTTGCGCCGGAAGCGTGGGTGCAGGCGCCGCGTGGTTTCGGGCCCGACAGCAGTTCGGGCACGACCAGCACCACGAGCGCGACCAAGATCGATGCGCCGACCAGCCGTTCTTTGACGCGACGATCCATAGCAGCAGCCTTCGGAAGCTCGGGGCGCGCAGTATATTCGGGACGCGCCGCCGGCGGCAGCAATCCTCGGCGCCTCGAGCCAGTCGATCGCCGGCCCGACCGTATGAAAGGATCCAAACACCACGATTCGATCCTGGCGCCGCGCTGCGTTCAGGCGGCGGCGCAGGCGCTGGCAACGCTGTCGGCGGCGCGACGGCTGCCCGAACTTCCGCCTTGCACCACCTGCGGCCAGCGCCTGTCCGCTGCGGCCGCGCGTGCCGTCGATCGGACGCGCACCACCACGCAGTCGATGCAGTCGCGCCAGAATCGCCGCGATTCCCGCCGCATCCTTGTCCGCCAGAATTCCGCACACCGCGAACGTCCGCCCGAGATGCGCTCGGCATTTGCAGATTTCGCGCCAGCACCCGTGCGGCATCGGGATTGTGCGCGACATCCAAGACCCATGCGCGGCGAGCTCTCGCCGGGGCCGAATGACCTGGAAGCGGGCGGCCAGCGCGCACTCCTTGAGTCCCTGCGCCATCGCAGCGGCGGGTACATTCAGCCGCGGGGCGATTTCCTCGAGCGCTGCCAGCGCCGTCGCGGCGTTGGCGAATTGCATATCGCCCTTCAGCGCCGGCGCCGGCAGGCAGCGGCAAGTCCCAGCGCGTGCCGCGGTAGCGCCAGCCGGCGCCTTCGAGAACATAGTTGTATTCGATGGCGAGACGCTTCAGCGGCGCTTCAACGCCGCGCGCCACGGCTCTCGAGACTCAAGGACGGCTCGCGGCCGCCGATCACCGCCGGTCGTCCCGGGCGAAAGATGCCGGCCTTCTCGCGCGCGATGGCCTCGAGCGTATCGCCCAGGTATTCCTGATGATCGAGGCCGATGCTGACCACCACGGCAACATCCGGATCGACCACATTGACCGCATCCAACCGGCCGCCCATGCCGATTTCGAGCACCCAGGCATCGAGCCGCGCCGCCTCGAATATCAACAAGGCCGCCAGCGCGTTGAATTCGAAGAAACGTCAATGCCGTCTCGCCGCGCGCGGCTTCGATTTTTTCGAAGGCCGCTCACGAGCTCTGCGGCGTGCGCCGAGGCGGTCATGGACGCGGATGCGTTCGCGATAGTCGCGCAGATGAGGAGAGGTAAAGGTACCGACCTTGAAGCCCGCGGCATTCAGGATGGCCGCGCAGTAAGCCGCTCACCGAGCCCTTGCCATTGGTGCCCGCGACCGTGATAACCGGGACGGTAGGCTGCTGCCACTCGAAGCCGGCCGAGCACCTCGCGCAGCCGCTCCAATCCCAGATCGATTGCTTGCGGGTGCACCTGTGCTTGGTAGGCCAACCACTGCTCCAGAGTCCGCATGAGGATCAAGCCTTGAGGAGCCTTAAGCTGCGGCGGGTTCTTTGCCGCTCAGCAATCGCAGCATGGCGCCGATGCGGTCGCGCAACTCGCGCCGGTCGACGATCATGTCGAGAGCGCCATGCTCGAGCAGAAACTCGCTGCGTTGAAAGCCTTCCGGCAAAGTCTCGCGCACGGTCTGCTGAATGACTCGCGGTCCGGCAAAGCCGATCAACGCTTTGGGCTCGCCGATATTGATATCGCCGAGCATCGCGAGACTGGCCGAGACTCCGCCCATGGTCGGATCGGTCATCACGGAAATGAAAGGCAGGCGGGCCTCGGACAGACGCTTGAGCGCCGCGCTGGTTTTCGCCATTTGCAGCAGCGAATACAGCGCCTCCTGCATGCGCGCGCCGCCGCTGGCCGAGAAACACACCAGGGGCATGCGGTGCTCCAGACAATGCTCGACCGCACGCACGAATTTCTCGCCGACCACCGAGCCCATGGAACCGCCGAGAAATCGAAACTCGAATGCGCATGCGACGACGTCGAGCCCGCTCGAGTTTTCCGGCCATGACGATAATCGCGTCGCGTTCGCCGGTTTGCTTCTGCGCTTGCACCAGGCGGTCTTTGTAGCGCTTGGAATCCTTGAATTTGAGCGGATCCTCGGGCTCCACCTTGGCCGCGATTTCCGTGGTGGACCCGGTGTCGAGAAATTTCATGATGCGCTCGCGGCCGTTGATCCGCATGTGATGGCTGCATTTCGGACAGACATACAGATTGCGCTCGATCTCGGCATTATACAGCACGGCATCGCAGGCGGGACACTTGGTCCACAAGCCTTCCGGCACCGAGCGGGTACGGCGCTCGGTTTTGATGCGCGACGGGACGATTCGCTCAAACCAGGACATGCTGGGAACCTATCGGATACTAGTGAGGCTGCTTTAAACAATCGAGGACCCGTCTGAGTTCTGTGGTCAGACGGGCTCCTAGGCGCGGGGATCGCAAAATCCCGGGGTACTCAACCCGCCACAGGTACAAGCCCTCGGCAGGCGCGGTAGCGCCGGCATAACGCCGATCGCCGCCGGCCAGCACCTGGGCCATGGCGGCCGCGGGTCGGCCTGCCGCTGCACGTCGAGCAGCGTGCCGACGATGTTGCGCACCATGTGATGCAGGTAGGCATTGGCGGTGATCTCGAGCGATACCAAGTCGCCCGCGCGACGTCACCTCGATGGCATCGACACGCCTGATCGGGGTTTGCGACTGGCATTCGATCGGATCGAAATGCCGAGAAATCGTGCTCGCCGATCAGTGCCTGTGCGCCCGCGTGCATGGCCGCGGCGTCGAGCGGCCTGATGGATCCAAGCAGTGCGCGCGCGCTGCAGCGCTGAGCGGGCGCTGCGATTCAAGATGACATAGCGATAGATGCGGCGCGATGGCCTTGTGACGCGCGTGAAATCCCATGCCCACCTCGCCGGCCCATTGCAGGGCAATGCTCGGCGTGAGCCGGGTGTTCGCGCCCAAGACCCAGGCCCGGGGCGTGCGCTGCGCGTGCGTATCGAAATGAATGACCTGCCCGAGCGCATGCACACCGGTGTCGGTTCGCCCCGCGCAGATTGCCGTCACCGGATGCCCGGCAACGAAGGATAATGCGGCCTGCACCGCATCCTGAATCGAGGTGGAGTGCGCCTGCGACTGCCAGCCGGCGTAGCCGGTGCCGTCATACTCGATGATGGCGGCGACGCGGCGGCCGGGCTCGGTCACACTAAGGAGCTCCTAGCCGGGCAGATTCTCGATCAGACGCTGCGCTTCCTGTTTCTGGCTTGCAGAACCTTCGCTGACGACTTCCTCGAGAATGCTGCGCGCGCCTTCCGGATCGCCCATATCCATATAGGCTCGCGCCAAATCCAGTTTGGTTCCCACTTCGCTCATCGTGACCGGCTCTAGTTCCGGCAGCGCGAGTTCCTGCGTCTTGATCTTGGTGGTGCGCTGAGTGCTGATCGTCTTGAGCTTGTTGGTGGCGGCCGCCTCCGAACCATTGAGCGCGTCGCCGACGTCCAGATCGACCTTGCGGTTGCGTTGGCTGGCTTCGAACACCTCGGTGGAGAAAACTTCGTCCTCCGCGCGCGGCTGTTCGACGGTGTCGCCCGATCCTAAGGCGTTGGCGAGCCGATCGAGATCCAGGTCGATGCTGTCGGCGTTGAGGCCGCGCAGTCGAGAGGTTGAATCCACATCGGACCCTCTCAGGTTCTTGAACGTCCGAATACTCGGGCGACTTGAAGCGCGATGTTGCGCCGGGATCTGAGTCGTGCCGCGCGGCATCTGCACCGTGGGTGCCGATTCAGGGCCCAAGACCGCCGTCTTGATCTCCTCGTGGTCGGTGCCCAGATCGGCAACGAAAGAGGCTTCCAATTCGCGCTCGAGTTCCGTCAGGTCCTTATCGCGCGCCCGCGCCTCGGCTTCCGCCATCATGCGCCGCGACTTTTCATCGAGACCCGCCACCATCGTGGGGGCATCCGACGGATGATCGGTTTCCTCGAGGCGCGGGATGCTGATCGAAGCGCCGGAGGCCGCGCCTTCAAGATGATCCAAGTCCAAACCCAAATCATCGATCGACAGCTCGGCGGTTTGATCCGCTTTGTTGACTTTGTCCAGCTTGGAGGAAATGCGATCGCGCAAATCCGTGGGCTTCAATGTCGGCGACTCTGCCGTGGGCGAGTCGGAGAATTTCATCAGCTCGGATTCCACCGTCGGTTCATCCCGGGGCGGCATCTCGCGCGTCGGCGAGTCATCCGCGCCGCGTTCCGCATGGTCCAACGTGAAATCGAGGTCCGTGCCGGCGTGCATGCCGGGGGATTCGCCGGTCGCCGCGGTGTCGTCGATGTCCTTGGCAATGGTCTGATCGATGCTGCGCTCGCCTTCCGGGTCGCCGAACAGGTCGATATCGACGCGGTTCTCGCCGCCTTCGAGATTCAAATCGACCAACGCGCCGGCGCCGCGGCCGCTGCCGGCGCTGGCGGCAAATAACGGCTCATCGGGGCAGATCTGTTTGCCCATGATGACAATCTTGTCCCACTCGCCGGCAGGCGCGCGGTCGCGGGTGGCTTCCAAGCCCTTCGCCGTTTGCAGGAAGGCCTCTTTGTTGCCCCACACGAAATAGATTTCCAGCAGTTTCAGGCGCAGATCGCGTCGATCCGGCTCGCGCTCGAGTGCAATGCGCACCAAATCGGCGGCTTGATCGTAAAGACCGTACGCCATGTGAAAGTCGGCTTCCGCCAGAGGATCGCCCTGATCGAGGTTGACGGCGCTTTCGCTCGACATCGTGTCGTCGGGCGCCTTGAGGTCGGAAGTGGTCTCCGCGTAGCGTTCCGCGGGTTCGTTGAAATCCGGCATGCGATGCTCGCCCGATTCCTCGACGACGAACGAGTCATCCGCACCGCGGCTGCTCGCGACGCGCGCGGTCGGATCGCGAAATTCAGAAATGTCGGTCGAATCCAACCCAGGGAAGTCCCCGCCGCTGCCGCTGCTCGCCTGGCGGCGGCGCCACGAGGTAATCGCCAGGCCGGCGATCAACGCGAGAATCACCGCCAGCGGCACCCACCAGTTCTGCGTCAACCAGTCGATCCACGATCCAGTATCCGCGGCGGGAGCCGGCTTCTTCGCAATGACCGGCTTCGGTTTCGGCGCGGGTGCGGGAGTCGGAGTCGGCGTCGAGGTATTCGCGGCGGGTGCGGGCAACGGCGTCGGCGTGGGCGCGGTTGCTTCAGGCGTGCTCGGCTTCGTTTCGGTAGGCGCCGGCGCGGGAGCCGGCTTGGGGGCCAGCGCGGTTTGCGGCGGCGGCGTGGGCGCCGGCGCGGTTTGCGTACCGAGCTTGCGCTGCAGTTCGCTCAATTCGTTGTTCTTCAGATCGAGCAGGCGATGCGCGTCCGCGAGCTGCGCTTCCAGATCCTTGACACGGCCCTGCAGCGCCTGCGCTTCGCCGCTGGCAGCGGACTCGCTGCTGCTGTTGCTGGTACCGCTGCCGGCGCCCGGCGTCACGAGACGCAGGTGGCCGCCGGATGCAGTGGCGCCGTTGCCGCGCCAGGCCGCCATCTGACGATGCACTTCGCTCATCGCCTCGGATTGGTTGAGCGCCGCGATTTCATCGCCGCCGGGCACGCGCAGCACGGCACCGCGCCGCAAGATATTGATGTTGCCGCCGAACGCTTCGGGATTCGCGCGGTACATGGCGATCATGGCTTGATCGATGTCGCCTCGCGACGAGGCATGCAAGCTGCGCGCGATCTTGGTCAGGGTGTCGCCCTGAGCGACACGATACGTGCCCTCGGGGACCGCAGCCGCGGCGGCCTCCGCGCCGCTTGGTGTTGAACTGCTCTCGGATGTCGCGCTTGGGGTTGGGGCGCTCGCAGCGGTGCTCGCACGCGCGACGCGTTTCGAGGATCGGCCGGCGTGGCCCGAACGCTTTGCAGCCGCAGCAGGCGGGGTCGCTTCGGCGGTAGTCGTGGTGTCAGCGGGCGCTGCAGCCGCGGGAAGCGGTGTAGTCCGGACCCGAGGCGCCGGCGAGGGTGCCGGCGCGGTCGGCGCCGTCGTTGCGGCCGCCACCGGAGCTGCGCTGCTGGCTCGCTCCCCGGGGGTGTAGACCGGGGGATCAAGCAGCACGGTGTACTCGCGCATGAGGCGCCCGCGGGCCCAGTTCACCTCAACGAGAAACGTCACAAAGGGTTCGGGAATCGATTCGCTCGAGCGCACCAGCAATACGTCGCGGCCGTCCTTGCTCTTACCGACCGTGAAGCTCAGCGTCGACAGAAAGGGCGGACGATCGATGCCATAGCGGGTGAAGGCATCCTTCGGGGCCAGCGAGGCTCGCAGCGCGCTCAATTCTTCAGGACCCGCCGCAATCAGGTCGATTTCGGCGTTCATGGGCTCGTTCAGCGCCGATTTCAGGTGTATCTCACCCAGGCCCAAGCCCCACGACAACGATGGGATCAGCAGGCACGCCATCAGCATGAGGCGAGACAGGGTCACAAACATTTCTACTCCCAGAATTCTGGTGGGCAAGCAACAAACTTCATTGTGCTATAGAGGCTTGGAAGCGAATTCTCACTTGCCTTTTACATAAGCCAATAACTATATCTCACTGGCATCTATTTACCAAAATCTGGGCCACTGAAACTGCGTTATGCGCCGCACATTTCCGAACATTATCGGCCACCACCCAAAAATTTAGACCTCGATCACGCGTCAAATCAGCCCTCACACGGCCTACATATACCCGATCCGGCTCGGTCGCCAGTGTGGCGGGCGTCGGAAATTCAGCAATCGATTCCGGATCGATTAGCGCCAATCCGCTCCCGCGTTGCAACACATTCAGGGCCTCCGCAAGGTCAAAGGGCCTCTCAAACAGGGCATGCACCGCCAAGCTATGACCGAAGAAAACCGGTACTCGCACTGCCGTGGCGTTGATCTTTAGCGCGGGCAAATTCAGCACCCGACGCGTCTCTTCCCACAATCGACGCTCCTCGCGCGATACGCCGTCGGGCTCCAAGGTGTCCACCAGGGGTATGACATTGAAAGCGATTTGCCGGCCAAAGGCCCTGCCCTTGGCTTTCTTGCCGCTGAGCATCGCGACGGTTTCGCCGGCAAGCTCCTCCATGGCGCCGCGCCCACTGCCTGAGACCGCTTGATAGGTCGCCACCTCGACGCGCGCAAGGCCGGCGAGCCGGTGCAGGGGCGCGAGCACGGTCGCGAGCGCCACGCTGGCGCTGCCGGGGAGCGCGATCAGCCCCGTTTTCCCCACCGGCTCGAGCACCGAAGCATTCACATCGGCCACCACCAGGGGCACCTCGGCGCGCATGCGAAATGCCGCCGATCCGTCGATCACCCAGGCATGCGCCGCCGCGGCCTGCGCGTAGCGTTCCGAGAGCGCCGCGCGCCCGCAAAAAAACACCAGGTTCACGCGCGAGAAGTCGAATGCCGCGACATCGCCCACCGCCAAGGTCTCGTCCACCGCGACCGGCGCACTTGGGCTGCGTGCATCATCGAGCGCGTGCAGTTCGGCGAGCGCGATCTTTCGCTGCCGCAACTCATCGATCACCGCGGCGCCGATCAAGCTCGACACGCCGACGACGGCAACCCGCGGCAGAGCGGCGGCGGCGTTCATCGAGTGATCACGGGCGTAGGCGACACCACATCCGCGCATTGCGCCCGGAACCGCAAATAATGATCCATCAGCACCAGCGCCAGCATGGCCTCCGCAATCGGCGTCGCACGAATGCCCACGCAAGGGTCATGACGCCCGGTGGTGACCACCTCGACCGGCTCGCCGTGAACATTGATGGTTTGACCGGGCAGAACAATGCTGGAAGTGGGCTTCAGCGCGAGGCTCACGACGATGTCTTGGCCCGAAGAGATGCCGCCCAAAACGCCGCCTGCGTGATTGCTTTTGAAGCCCTGCGGCGTCATTTCGTCGCGATGCTCCGAGCCGCGCTGCTCGACCGACCTGAAGCCTGCGCCGATCTCGACGCCCTTGACCGCATTGATGCCCATCATCGCGCTCGCCAAGTCCGCATCCAGGCGTTCGAATACCGGTTCGCCCCAGCCCGGAGGCACGCCTTTGGCGATCACCGTGACGCGCGCGCCGATCGAATCTCCCGCTTCGCGGATGCGCCAAATGAAATCTTCGAGTTCCTGCACACGGCCCGGGTCGGGACAGAAGAACGGATTTTCATAGGCAGCCAGCGGGTTGACCGGCTGCAACACGAGGGGACCCAATTGCGCCAGATAGCCATGAATGCTGATGCGCTGGCGCTCCCGCAAAAACTTGCGTGCAATGGCGCCCGCCGCCACGCGCACCACGGTTTCGCGCGCCGAGGAACGCCCGCCGCCGCGATAGTCGCGAAAGCCGTATTTCTGCTGGTACGTATAGTCGGCATGCCCCGGGCGAAATCGGTCCTTGATCTTCTCGTAGTCGCGCGAGCGCTGATCTTCGTTCGCGACCAGCAATGCCGATCGGCGTGCCTGTGGTCTTGCCCTCGAATACGCCCGACAAGGATGCGCACCGTATCGGGCTCGCGGCGCTGGCTGGTAAATTTCGAGGTTCCCGGGGCGGCGGCGATCGACATCGACCTGCAATTCCGCTTCGCAGATCTCGAGTCCCGGCGGGCAGCCGTCAACCACGCAACCGAGCGCGGGGCCATGGCTCTCGCCAAAACTGGTCACGGTGAAGAGTCGACCGAATGTATTACCCGCCACGCCTCGTCTCCCCTGCTGCGTTAACGATCATGTACCCCGTTCTAGATCACGCGCATTCAGCAAAAACACGCCGCCGCCGCCCATCGCAATCCGCGGCCAAACAAACGGCAGGCGCGGAAACGCCTTGAGCAGTGCCGTCTCGGTGTTGCCGACTTCCACGACCAAGATGCCATCATCCTCAAGGTGCGGCCGCGCTTCAGCAAAAATCGCCCGCACCGAGTCCAAACCATCCGCACCTGAGGCCAAGCCCAGTGTCGGCTCGTGCCGGTACTCGGGCGGCAACGCGCGCATTTCGCCGCGCCCCACGTAAGGGGGGTTGCTCACGATGATATCGTAACGACGGCCGCCAACGCCGCTGAAATAGTCGGATCGCAGCGCATTGACACGCGATCCCAGGGCCAGCCGCCGCACATTGCGCCGGCACACCTGTAGCGCCGCGGCAGATAATCGACCGCATCGACCTGCGAACGCGGGAAGGCCTTGGCGCAGGCCAGCGCGATCGCCCCGGATCCGGTGCCGATATCCAGGATGCGGCGTACGCGGCGTGCGCGGATCCAGGGCGCGAAGTGCTGGATCACGAGTTCGGCGATCGGCGAGCGCGGCACCAGCACGCGCTCATCCACATACAGCTCCAGGCCGGCGAAAAACGCGCGATGCGTAAGATACGGCAGCGGGATGCGCTCGGCGATGCGTCGATGCAGAAGCTGGTCGATACGCGCACTTGGCGCGGCCGCAACGGTACGGGTGTAGGCGCGCGCGCCGCGGGCGTGCGCGAGCCGCGCGACAAAAAATACCAGCTCAGCCGCCTCATCACGCGCATTGGTGGTGCCGTGACCATAGTAGCACACGCGCGGCGCGCAGCGCCCGCGTGCAGCGCTCAATGGCGGCGCCGACCGTCTCGGTTGCGTCGAACGGGATTCGCGGCTGTGTGGGATAATCTCGGCATGGCGTTACGATTGAAATTGTTGTCCTATGCGCTTCTGTGCCTTGTCGCGGCCGCAGGCCTCGCCGCGGCGATCCTGTGGCGCGCCGAAGCCGCCGATCGCGCTGGCGAGCGGTACTATACTCGCACCTGCCCGGGCGCTGGCGGATTTTAGCCTGACCGACAACCAGGGCCGCGGCTTCGGAACGGCGAATCTGCGCGGCCATTGGTCATTGATGTTCTTCGGCTATACCAATTGCCCCGACTATTGTCCGGCGACGCTGACGACACTCGCGGCCTTGGAAAAGCAGCTGCGCGCCGCTGGTACCGTGGCGCCTCCGCAGGTGATTTTCGTCTCGGTCGATGCCAAGCGCGATACGCCCGCGCAGCTGAATCAGTTCGTTCCTAACTTCGACCCTGGGTTCATTGGCCTCACCGCGGCTGACCAGCCGGCCATTGAGGCCTCGCTAAACAATGGGGTGTCTCGTGACGCTCCAATCCGCAGCGAATGGCAGCTACACGTGGATCATTCCGAGTGCAATTTTCGTCATCGACCCTGCGGCCGGCGCGTCGCTCTCTGAGCGGCCCATTCACGGTCAGTGCACTCAGAGTGATTTTCGGCGCATCATGACCGCCGCGCATGAAGTCCGGCCGGCTGTTCGTGTGGCTTCAATACGTGCTGCCGCAGCATGCGCTGTCGCGGCTCGTGTTGCGCGCAACCCGGGTGCGCGCGCCCTGGTTCAAGAATTGGCTGATCCGCGGCTTCTTGAGGCTTTACACGATCGACATGAGCGAGGCAGCACAACCCGACCCCTTCCGCTACGGCAGCTTCAATGAGTTCTTCACCCGCGCGCTGAAGCCCGAGGTCCGTGCCCTCGCGAGCGAGCCGCGCGCGATTGCATCCCCTGTCGATGGCGCGATCAGCGAAGCGGGCAAAATTGACGGCGCCAGCCTGCTGCAAGCCAAAGGCCGCCATTACACCCTCGATGAGCTGCTGGCCGCGCGAGGCTGGGCCCAGCATTTCGCAGGCGGCTCATTTGCCACCATTTATCTTGCGCCGTTCAACTATCACCGCGTGCACATGCCGCTCAAAGGGCGGCTGCGCGAGACCATCTACGTTCCGGGGCGTCTCTTCAGCGTCAATGCCGTCACAGCCTCCCTGGTGCCGCGGCTTTTCGCACGCAACGAACGGGTTTTGACCTGGTTCGACACTGCCTTCGGCGAATTCGCGCTGGTTCTGGTCGGCGCGCTGAACGTGGGAAGCATCGCCACGGTGTGGGCGGGCGATATCACGCCTGCGCCGCGCCGCGTGGCGACCGCGCTGCCGCCGCAGGATGTCTCGCTCGATCAGGGCGCGGAACTCGGCCGCTTCAACATGGGCTCAACGGTGATCCTGCTGTTTCAAAAAGATCGCGCCCGCTGGCATGACGAAATGCGGGCCGGCGCGACGGTCAAACTCGGCCAATCGCTGGGATACCTTACGTGAGCTGGCGTCCGACCGCGACGCTCGCCGCCTTGCGGCAGCGTGCAACGATGCTGAAGACCGCGCGCGCGTTTTTCGAAGATCGCGGCGTGTTGGAAGTGGAGACCCCGATGTTGAGCGCCGCCGCCGTGAGCGATCCGCAGATCGAATCATTGGCGACCCAGATCGCGGGAATTGCGGGCCGCCGCTATCTTTGTCCTTCCCCGGAATACGCGATGAAGCGCTTATTGGCCGCCGGCAGCGGCGACATCTACCAGGTCTGCAAGGTGTTTCGCGATGCCGAGCGCGGCCGTTGGCACAACCCGGAATTTACGATGATCGAATGGTACCGCGTCGGGTTCGACGAGACGGCCTTGATGAACGAGGTCGAGGCGCTGATCGGCGTGCTGCTGGCGCCCGTGCGGGCGCTGGGGGCCGCCGAACGCCTGAGCTACTCGGACGCGTTGCGGCGTCACGCCGGCGTCGATGCGTTCGATTCGACCGAAGATGAGTTGCTGGACGCGGCGAGACGGCACGGAATTCACTGCGATACGCAATTGGATCGCGATGCGAAACTGGACCTGCTGATGGCTGTCATCGTGGGGCCGCGCCTCGGCCGCGGCAATCCCTGCTTCGTCTGCGACTATCCGGCCACCCAGGCGGCGCTGGCGCGCTTGAAACCCGGGCTGCCGCGCGTCGCGGCGCGCTTCGAGCTGTATCTGGATGGTTTGGAACTGGCGAACGGATTTCACGAGCTGGCGAAAGCAGAGGAGCAGCGCGCGCGGTTCACGCATGATCTTGAGCTGCGCGGCACGCGCGGGCAGGTTCAACCGCCGCTGGACGAGAATTTCCTGGCCGCGCTCAAAAGTGGATTGCCTGACTGTGCCGGGGTCGCGCTTGGATTCGACCGGCTGCTCGCCCTCGCATCCGGGGCGGACAAATTAGCCGACGCGATGGCCTTCAGCATCGAGAATGCCTGACACAGCGGTAGCTCGGCACTGTGAATCTGACCGGCCGCCCGCATGGCCTCACGGTGCTGGAGGACCAGTTTCGAATAGCTACCATCGGAGGGTGGCCTCACGCGCACGCGTAGGCCGTAAAGACAGGTGTCGCAACACTCACTGGTCGTGCCAGCGCAGTGATATAGACCCGCTCGAGCAAGCGTCAGGGATAGTAAGAAGACTCAAGGCCCTGTTTCCTTCGGGCCTTGAGTCTACTTACCCTCCCTGGCGAGGCGCTAGCCCTTGCCCCTCGACAAGTACTCGCCGGTGCGCGTGTCGATGCGCAGGATTTCACCCTCGTTGATAAAAAGCGGCACGCGCACCATGGCGCCGGTTTCCAGCTTCGCGGGTTTCGAGCCGCCGGTGGCGGTATCGCCGCGGACGCCCGGGTCGGTCTCGATGACTTTAAGTTCCATATGCGCCGGCGGCGTAACCACCAGCGGCACGCCGTTCCATAACGTGACCACGCAGACGGTGCCGTCTTTGAGCCACTGAGCGCCCTCGCCCACCGCCTGCTTGGAGGCCGTGAGCTGTTCAAAGGTGTCCGGCACCATGAAGTGGAAAAAATCTCCGTCGCTGTACAGATACTGCATGTCCGTGTCGACCACATCGGCCGCTTCCACGGTGTCCCCGGATTTCCAGGTACGTTCGATGGTGCGGCCGGTCTTCAGGTTGCGGACTCGCACCCGGTTGAACGCCTGGCCTTTGCCGGGCTTGACCATTTCGTTCTCGACAATGGCGTACGGGTCGCCATCGATGAGAATTTTCAGACCGGCTTTGAATTCGTTGGTGCTGTAGTTAGCCATCGACGGCCTCGAGTTGAAGGGCGCGTATCATAGCCGCACTCACGGATTGTGGCCAGCGAGCCGCCATTACTTGGCTGGGGCTTTGACGCCTGTCCCAGAATCGCCAAAATCTAAGGTGTTACACTTTGCGCCAATTTACGAGGATTTTCCGGTGACCGAACAGGGTGCAGTTCCCATGATCGTGGTGGCGAGGTCGCAGGACCACGTCGAAGCGATCAATAGCTCGCTGCGCAAGGCCGGTCATCCGGTTCACTGCACCTGGCTTTCCGACGCCAGCGACCTGGGCGACGCCTTGACGCAGCTCAATCCGGAAATGCTGATTGTCTTCAGCGAAGAACTCGGCGTCGATCTCGCTTCCATCATGAAGGTCAGGCAGCAGAACGCGCCGGGCATGCCGGTGCTCATCGTGCGCGCGACGGTCGACGAGACGGCGATCGCCGAGGCCATGCGGCTGGGCTGCCAGGATGTGGTCACGCTGGCGAATCGCAGCCGCTTGCAGGCGGTCGCTTCCCGCGAGCTGCGCGCCCATCGTTTGGAGCGCGCACTGTCGAGCACCCTGTCATCCGCGCGCGAATATCGCGAGCAGCTGCAAAACTTTCTGGAAGGATCCGCCGATGCCATCACGCATGTGCACGAGGGCATCATCGTGGACGCCAACCGCGCTTGGGTCGAACTGTTCGGCTATTCCGAGAGCGACGCCCTCAATGGCTCGCCGCTCATGGATCTGTTCGAACAGGAGACGCACCCGGCCCTCAAGGGCGCGCTGGTCGCGTGCCTGCAAGGAAAGTGGAGCGACCACGGACTGAAGGTGCAGGCGCTGCTCTCGGACGGCTCGACGCTCGCGCTGGAATTGACGCTGACGCGCGCCGACTACGAGAACGAGCCCGCGGTGCGCATCGCCATCGCGGCGCTGCAAAAGAAAGATCGCGATCTGGAAGTGCAGCTTGCCGACGCGGTCAAGAACGACGCCACGACGCAGTTCCTGCAGCAGCGCTACGCGATCGCCGCAATGCGCGAGCGCGCGGCGCAGAGCATGAGGGGCGGCGTGCGCCAAATCGCCCACTTGAAGCCCGACCGCTTCATCGACATTCAACACGCCATCGGCGTGGTCGGCAGCGAAGATTTCATGGCGCAGCTGGCTGAATTGCTGCGCTCGCAGCTGACGGCCACCGATCTCTGCGGCCGATTCGGCGGCAACGGCATCCTGGTGATGCTGGATCGCGGCACGGCCAAGGACGTGGAAACCTGGGCTGAGAATGTCGTCAGGCGCGTGCATGATCATGTCTTCGTGCTCGAGGACAAAACCTTGTCTGCCACGGTCACGGTAGGCTTGGGACTTCTACCGCCCACCAATCCCGACGTCGCCGCCGCCATCACCGATGCGGTGAGCGCCACGCGGCGCGGGCGAGAGCTCGGCGGTAATCAGATGTACGTCGTCGACAAGGCCGACACGGATACCCGCGTGCAGGCCTACGACAAGATCTGGGTGAAGCACATCAAGAGCGCCTTGATGGAGAATCGCTTCCGCCTGGTGCAGCAGCCGATCGCGAGCCTGCTCGGCGAGGATAAAGGCATGTTCGACGTGCTGGTGCGCATGCTGGACGAACAGGGCAACGAGGTACTGCCGGCCGAGTTCATCGCGGCGGCGGAGCGCAACGACCTGATGAAGAACATCGATCGCTGGGTCGTGGGTGCCTCCATGTCGTTTGCAGCCAATCGCAAGGCCGCCTGCATCTTCGTGCGCCTGTCGAAGGACACGGTGCTCGATAAGAGCGTGCTGGCGTGGCTGGATCAGCAGTTGAAGTCGCTGAAGATCGAGCCGAAGCGTCTGTGCATGCAGGTCACCGAGGAACTCGCCAATCAGTATGTGCGGCAGACCAAGGAGTTGGCCGAAAATCTGCGCAAGCTCGGCTTTCGCTTCGCGCTGGAGCATTTCGGCACGGGACGCGATCCGCTCAAGTTGCTGAATGACATCGAGATGAACTTCATCAAGATCGACGGCTCCCTGATGCAGGGCCTCTCGACCAACCAAATCCAGCAACAGCGCGTGAAAGGTTTGGTCGAGGCCGCGAAGCGCAAGGGCATCGAAACGGTGGCCGAACGCGTGGAAGATGCCAACACCATGGCGGTGCTGTGGCAGCTGGGCATTGAATTCATCCAAGGCTACTTCGTGAATGCGCCCGAAGATGTCACGATGTCGGGCGAGCGCTAGACAAGTACCGGAGGTTGAGTTTCGAATCGCCGTCGTCGGTCGGGTGGCCCTCTCGCGCACTCGTGCGACGGAAAATCAGGTACCGCCAACACCCGCCGGCAGCCCGGCGTGTTGATATCGGTCGGCTCGGGCAATCTCCGGGAAGGCTAAGAAGACTCAAGGCCCTTTTTGCCTTCGGGCCTTGAGTCTTCTTAGCCTTCCCGTCGTTAGGCCGGCGCCGCTTCGAGCCGATCGACCTGCTTGTAGGCGCGCGAGAAGCGCTGCCTGCGCTGGCCTTTCCTGTCCTGGAACTGCTTGAGCTCCTCGAATTTGAGCTTCATCGGCGCGCTGTTGCCGCTGTAAATGGTCAAGACTTCGCCGGGCGCGACCACCGCCATGGCCACGAGGTATTCGTCGCGCTCGGCGGATTTCCTGCCCGGGATGCCAAACAGATTCTGTCCCTTGCCGGCCGTCATCTCTTCGATTTGATTCACCGGCAACGCCAGCACCTCGCCGTCGTTGTTGACGAAAATCGCCAGCGCCTGCGGGTTTCCCAGAGGCTGTGCCGGCAGCACCAGCGCATTTTCCGGCACTTTGAGCACCGACTTGCCCTTCTTGTTGCGCGCGTAGATTTCGCGCAGGCGCACGGCGAATCCGTAGCCCGCATCGCTCGCCACCAGCCAAAGATCGTCCGGTTCGCCGATCAGGACCGCGGCGAAAGTGGCGCCGTCGGGCGGATCCACCGTGCCGGACAGCGGCTCGCCGTAACCGCGCGCGGCGGGAAGCTGATGTGCATCCAAGCTGTAGGCGCGGCCGGTGGAATCGATGAATACCGCCTGTTGTAAATTACGGCCCTTCGCGGATGCCTGGTATTCGTCGCCGCTCTTGTAGCTGAGGGCGCGCACATCGATGTCGTGGCCCTTGGCCGCACGCACCCAGCCTAAGCGCGACAGGACCACGGTGGTCGGCTCGCTGGTCAGCAATTCCGTTTCCGAAATCGGCCTGCGCGGCCTCGCGCTCCACCAGACGCGTGCGCCGCTCATCGCCGAACTCCTCCGCGTCGTTGATCAGCTCCTCGCGCACCAGCTTGGTGAGACGCGCCTTGCTCTTGAGGATCTTTTCGATCTCGTCGCGCTCTTCCGCGAGCTTCTTTTGCTCGTCGCGGATTTTCATCTCCTCGAGGCGCGCGAGATGGCGCAGCTTGGTCTCGAGAATCGCTTCGGCCTGTTCGTCGGTGAGCTTGAAGCGTTTGATCAACTTGGGCTTGGGCTCATCCTCGGTGCGCACGATGCGGATGACTTCATCGAGATTCAAAAACGCGATCAACATGCCGTCGAGGATGTGCAGCCGCGCATTCAGCTTCGACAGGCGATGATTCAGGCGGCGGGTCACCGTCGATTTGCGAAAACTCAGCCACTCCAGCAGCAATTCCTTCAGGCCCATGACGCGCGGACGGCCGTCGAGCGCGATGACGTTGAGGTTCACGCGGTAATTGCGCTCCAGATCCGTGGTCGCAAACAAATGCGCCATCAGCGCCGGGATATCGACGCGGTTGGATTTCGGCACGAGCACCAAGCGCGTCGGGTTCTCGTGATCCGATTCGTCGCGCAAATCCTCCACCATGGGCAGCTTCTTCTGCTGCATCTGCGCGGCAATCTGCTCGAGGACTTTGCTGCCGGACACCTGAAACGGCAGCGCATCGATCACGATCTCGCCCTCCTCGATTTCGTAGGTGGCGCGCGCCTTGAAGCTGCCGGAACCGCTGTTGTACATCTGCACCAGCTCGTCGCGCGGCGAAACGATCTCGGCGCCGGTGGGCAGATCCGGTCCCTTGATGTGCGCCATGATCTTGCGCGTGCTCAATTCCGCATCGTCCAAGAGCGCCACGCAGGCGTTCACCACCTCGCGCAGATTATGCGGCGGAATGTCGGTCGCCATGCCCACCGCGATTCCCGATCCGCCGTTGAGCAGCAGATTCGGCACGCGCGCCGGCAACATGGTGGGTTCTTCGAGCGAGCCGTCGAAGTTCGGCGCCCAGTCCACCGTATCCGCGTCGAGCTCCTGCAGCAACAGGTCGGCGTAGCGGGTCAGCCGCGATTCGGTGTAGCGCATGGCCGCGAAGGATTTCGGATCGTCGGTCGAACCCCAGTTGCCCTGTCCGTCGACGATCGGGTAGCGATACGCGAAATCCTGCGCCATGTGCACCATGGCCTCGTAGCAGGCGGAGTCGCCGTGCGGATGGAACTTGCCGATCACATCGCCGACGGTGCGCGCGGACTTTTTGTGCTTGGCGCCCGCCGCGAGCCCCAGCTCGCTCATGGCGTAGACGATGCGCCGCTGCACCGGCTTCAATCCATCTCCCAAGTGCGGCAGCGCCCGATCC
Source organism: uncultured Gammaproteobacteria bacterium (assembly GCA_963782865.1). Classification (GTDB taxonomy): domain Bacteria; phylum Pseudomonadota; class Gammaproteobacteria; order Steroidobacterales; family Steroidobacteraceae; genus Bog-1198. The sequence goes on from CAWALS010000002.1 coordinate 114,369, forward strand.
AGGATCACATACATCGAATAGTCGAGGTAGGCGCGTTCGGCGAAAGTCTTTAGCGGTTCCTTCTCGACTCCGTCGAAGTTCAGCTCTTGCTCTTTCATGGCTGCGCGCTAAACCTGCGCGAGGTTGCCCTTGTTCTCGAGCCATTCGCGCCGGTCGCCCGCGCGCTTCTTGGCCAGCAGCATGTCCATGAGCTGATCCGGACTGTCTTTCGTGTCGATGGTCATTTGCACCAGGCGGCGTGTTTGCGGCGCCATGGTGGTTTCGCGGAGCTGCAACGGGCTCATTTCACCCAAGCCTTTGAAGCGCGTCACGACCGGCTTGCTGCGCGGACTCTCCGCGGCAATGCGCTTCAGGGCTTTTTCACGCTCCGCCTCGTCGAGCGCGTAAATCACTTCCTTGCCGGCATCGATGCGAAACAGCGGCGGCATGCAGACGTAAATGTGGCCCGCCACCACCAGCGGGCGGTAATGCCGCAGAAACAGCGCGCACAGCAATGTGGCGATGTGCTGACCGTCGCTGTCGGCGTCCGCGAGGATGCAGATCTTGTGATAGCGCAGGCCCGACAGATCGCTCGCGGCCGGATCGACGCCGATCGCGACGCTGATGTTGTGCACCTCCTGCGACTGCAGCACCTCGCCGATGTCGGCCTCCCAGGTGTTCAAGATCTTGCCGCGTAGCGGCATGATGGCCTGCGTCACCCGATCGCGCGCCTGCTTGGCCGACCCGCCGGCCGAATCGCCCTCGACCAGGAATAACTCGCCGCGGGCCGGGTCCTGGCTGACGCAATCGGCCAATTTGCCGGGCAGCGCGGGTCCCGCGACGACGCGCTTGCGCGCGACCTTCTGGCTGTCTTTGAAGCGCTGCTGCGCATTGGCAATCGCCAGCATGGCGATTTTCTCGCCCTGATCGGAATGCTGATTCAGCCACAGCGCGAAAGCATCCTTGATCACGCCTTGGACGATGCCGGCGGACTCGCGCGAGGAGAGCTTTTCCTTGGTCTGGCCGGCGAACTGCGGCTCGCGCATCTTCATGGAGAGCACGAAACTCACGCCGTCCCACACATCCTCGGGCGTGAGCTTCAGTCCGCGCGGCACCAGATTGCGAAATTCACAGAACTCGCGCACCGCATCGGCCGCCCCGGTGCGCAGGCCGTTGACATGCGTGCCGCCTTCGGTCGTGGGAATCAGATTCACGTAGCTTTCGGCGATGCTGTGCTCGGACTCGAGCACCCAGGCAAACGCCCAGTCGAGCGCTCCGCCCTCGATGTCGCGCTTGCCATAAAACGTTTCCGCCGGCAGCCATTCACCCTTGCCCAATTCCTCCGCCAAGTACTCGTGCAAGCCGCCGGTGTAGAACCATTCGTCCTTTTCGCCGCTGATGTCGTTCTTCAGCGTGACGCGCAAATTCGGGCACAGCACGGCCTTGGCGCGCAACACCTGCTTGAGTTTCGGAATGGCGAACTTGTCGGTGTCGAAATACTTGGGATCGGGCCAGAACCGGATGGTCGTGCCGGTCTTGGACTTCGGCACCTCGCCCACCACCTCGAGCTTGGAGGTTCCCTTGCCGCCCGCGAAGCTGATGTTGTATTCCTTGCCGCCGCGCCGCACCCAGCATTCCAGATTCTTCGACAGCGCATTCACCACCGAGACGCCGACGCCGTGCAATCCGCCGGCATGCTGGTAGGTCTTGTCGTTGAATTTTCCGCCGGCGTGTAGGCGCGTCAAAATCAATTCGACGCCGCTGATTTTTTCTTTCGGGTGGATGTCGACCGGCATGCCGCGGCCGTTGTCTTCGACTTGGCAAGAGCCGTCCTTGAACAGCGTGACATCGATGCGGTCGCAGTAGCCGTTGACGGCCTCATCGACGCTGTTGTCGATCACCTCGTGCGCCAGATGATTGGGCCGGGTGGTGTCCGTGTACATGCCCGGCCGCCGCCGCACGGGATCCAGACCGCTCAATACCTCGATGTCGGAGGCTGTGTAAGACGATGCCATCAGTTACCTCATGAACGCGGCGGAGTTTAGCACGCTGAACCGCGACGCAATGGCTGGCACTGCGCGCATGATTCCGCTATCTTCGACGCCGTGGGAATCGCCAATCAGCAAAATATGACTCGCACCATTCCGGTACTGCCGCAACCCTACGGGATTCGCGTGCGGCTGCGCCCGGGCGATCCGTTCGCCAAGCTGGTCGGCGCCGATTGGCAAAAAACGCATTGGTTCTTTACCGCCGCCGAACGCGATCGCACGCTCGAGGACATGTCGCGCCAGCACGAGTATTCGCGCATCGGCGATCAACCGGCCCTGGTTTTTGAAAAGGTCGAGAATCTCGGCGAAAGCCGCAGTTTCTAGCGTCTCGGCCCAGTGATTTTGACCGGTTGGTAGCGCTCACCAAGGAAGCTAGGAAGAATCAAGGCACGAAGGCAACAGTGCCGCCTTTCGAGACTCGTCCTCCAGCACCGTGAGATCGAGGGTCCTGCGTGCGCTCAAAAAGTTCTTCCCAGGAACAAGTAGTAGGCGCTGTGTCCGGCCGTGTCGTAGCCGGAACCCAAATACACCGGGCCCAAAAAGGTGTCGAACGCGAGGAACAAGGAGGCATCCTTGCGCGTCGAGCCGAAACTCATATCGCCGCGCGTCTGCCAGGTGTTGCCCATTTCCAGCGACATGCCGAGGTAGGCGGGAAATTCAAAAAACCCCTCGCCGCCGCGGCCGATCTTGCGAAAATAGATGGCGCGCGCAATGGCGTAGTCCGGACCGTACAGGGAACTGGGCGCCAGCCCCGACAAATTGAAAAATCCGCCCAACGGAAAGAAATCGGGCACGGCGGTCGGCTTGATGGTGCCGCCCACGACGCTGCCGGCTGACGCCCATAGCAACAGGGTGTTGCGGCCGAGCGAACGGGCCATGAGCCAGTCCGCCTGCACTTTGTCGTAAGCCGTATCGGCGCCCAAGTTGGTGCGATTGGCGTCCCACTGCAAGGTAAATTGCGATCCCTCGCGCGGAAAGTGCAAATTGTCGAGCTGGTCGTAGCTGAACTTCACGAACAGCTCGCCGTCGTTGTATTGCGGCTCCACCAGCGACGGATCGCCCAAGCGCACCGTCGCGGCGCCGTTGGTACGGTGATAGCCGACGCGGATCTCGCCCCAATTGCCGAGGGTGCGGCCGACGTCGAAGGCGGCTTCCGCCTCGCGGTCGCGATAATCCGCCACCTCCACATCGTTGGCGTAAAGCTGCAGATCGCGCGCTTCGATGCGCAGGCTGGGCGCGATGAACCAGGTGCGCGTGACATCCAAGGGCTGATAGAACTCGCTTACTACCTTCGGATCGCTGCCGATCTGCACGTCCGTCACCAGCTCGCCGCCGAGCTTGTCGAGTTCGGTCAAGATGAAGCGCGCCGCTGCGTTGTAGCGGCTGTTGCCCTGAAAATTGTCTTCCAAATCCAATCCGAAGCGCACGTAGTTGGGGCCCCAGGACTTGCGCCGCGCCCGAATCTCAATTCCGGACTCCTCATCGGCGCCTTGACCCTGATCCACCAGCGCGTAATCCAACGTCTCGAAATTGCCGAGGCCGTACAGCTCAGTGATGCGCTCGCCGACCGCATCCACATTCAAGGGCTTGCCCACCAGCGGCTGCATTTCCGCCATGATGGTCTTTTCATAGCGCTTGGATTGCTGGTCCACGCGCACGAACTTGATGGGCGGCAGACCGGGTTCACGCGCGGCGCGGCGCACCAGGTAATCGGTGTACGCCGCATCGCCGACTCGCAGCGCGTCGAGCCTCAAGAGCATGCCGCGCGCGGCATTTTCACCGGCGGCGATGGTCGAAACCGCCGCGGTGAAATCGGTGGAACTCGCGGTTCCCAAATTTGGCTCGATCAGCACGTCCGAGGCGCCCAATGTGGCGCGCTGGCGATCCGCATCCTTGCGCACCAGAATCGCCAGCATCTGATTGGAAATCGACAGGGCCGAGTCGAGTGCGGCGCGCGGCTGCAGGGGAAAACTCACGTCGGAGACGATCAGGATGTCCGCGTGCATCTGCCGCGCCACATCGATGGGCAGGTTTTCCGCCAGTCCGCCGTCGACCAACAGCAGGCCCTGCGTCTCCACCGGCGCGAACAGCCCCGGCGCGGAAATGCTCGCGCGCATGGCAATCGACAGATCTCCCTTGTCCAGCAGCACGGCCTTGCCGGTGACCAAGTCGGTGGCCACCGCGCGAAATGGCGTCGGCAGCAGGTCGAAATCGGTGCTGTTGCTGAACGGCAGAGTGAGCTGGCGCAGCGTCTCCTGCAATTTCTGCCCTTGAATGAAACCCTTCGGCAGGAGGATTTTGCCGTGCTTCAAGCCCAGCCACAGGCGCACCAGAAAATTTCGGTCATCCTGCTTGCGGCGAAACGCCAGATCGCGGCGCGGCGGCGCATCGCGGAACGCCTCCTGCCAATCCACCGTGCGCATCGTCGCGTCGATCTGCGCAGCGGTCATGCCGCTGGCATACAAACCGCCGACGACGGCACCCATGCTGGTGCCGGCGATGCAGTCGATGGGTATCTTTAGTTGCTCAAGGACTTTGAGGACGCCGATGTGCGCCATGCCGCGTGCGCCGCCGCCGGATAACACCAGACAGATACGAGGCCGCACCAGCGCGGTCCCCGGCGCTGCGGTGGCGGTGGTGGCAGTGGTGGTGGTGGCGGCGGTGGTGGCGGTGGCGGCGGTGGTGGCGGTGGCGGTGGTGGCGGCCGGCGCTGCGGCGCGGCCGGCCGCGGCCGCGTCAAGACAGTTCGCCGCCAGCGCACAAGCCAAGCCGAGACGCATGGCGAGCTTCCCACGTATGGCGCGTTTCCCCATGAGGGGAATAGTCTAGAGCACTACGTCGATACTGGAAGCGGTAAAGGTGTTGCTGGCGCGGTCGAACATACCGCGGGCCACGAACTGAGTCGCCGGCGTGGGCGTGGCGAAGGTCGTGGTGAGTTGCGTCACGAAGGCGGCGAATTCAGCGAATGACGCGATGGGGGTGCCGGCGGCCTCGCTGATGGCGCCGGCGCCCACGCTGAACCGCGGATTGAACAGCGGCAAACCCGATGTCGGATCGGGCGCGGCAACCGCCGGCACGACGCTGGGGCTTGCGCTCAATGTCGTGATGTCGACGGTTTCGGCGCCGATGCGCAACTGTCCGGAACCGAATGCGGCATTGGTGAGGTCGATTGTCAAGCCACTGTCGGTCAGCGTGGCAAAGGGCGCCGCGGTTCCGCTGCCTGTCCAAGCCACCGCCAAGGTGGCGGGAACGCTCGATTCCGCGGGCACGCTCTGTGCATTGAAATCCGGCGGTGCCGTGCCGAAGGGACTGACATACCCATCAATCCACAAGGGATCGCCCGTCGCTGCCGTGGGAAGGGTCAGTGAGCCGGTATTGACCAGAAAATTTGCCGCCACCGGATCCTGCGCGGCGCTCACGCCATTGCCGGCAAAGTCATAGACGCTTGCCGGATAGTTTTCGATGGCCTGTACATTCAACTGCACGCTTCCCGAAGCCGCGGAGCTCAACGATCCAAACAGCTCGGTCGATTGCAGGCGCACCGAACCCGTGTTCGTCGCGGATCCGGTGGAATCGAGCATGGTCACGCCCGCGGCGGACACCGAATATATCCCGCGCGCCGTGATATGTTGGCCGACGGCGATCGAATTGTAGTTCAAGGTCCCCAGCGTCGAGACGCCATCGGCGGTCACGAGCGTGCTGGGACCAATCAGCACCTGCGAGTCCGCGTTTTCATACTGAATCACCTGGGCCGCATTCGCGGTCAGCGTCCCCCCGCGCAGAGTGAGCGTGTTGCCGCTGCGTGCGATCACGTCGCCTTCAATGCCCTCGGTGTAGAAGTCTTCCAAAGTGCTTCCGGCGATGACATATACAGAATGAAAAATGCCGGCGTTCACGCCCGCAGCCGGAGTCGTCGTCGGTTGGAAAGTGGTGAAGGCCGCGGTTTCCGTCGACCCGGCAGATGTTTGCGACAATACCGTGAGTCCGGCTGCGCCGACATACGTGGTGCCCCCGAAGGTATAGATCGTATTCGCGTCATTGAACATCGTGTCGATGCCCAAACTATTCACTTCATCGAAGAATGGCCGCACCACGACGGTATAGGTACCCGTGGCGAGGCTCGAATTGATCAGCGGTCCGCGCACTCGAATCAGCTTGCTGTCGGCGGCCGTGGTGGCAACCGACATGTAAGGCTTGACGGTGAGGGTCGGCGGGCTGGTGGTCAGATCGACCTTATTCGAGGCCGTCATATCGTAATTGATGGCGAGCCGCAGGGCGTTACTCGTTGCAAAGGTGGGCTGCAGGATCAGCGGGTTGCTGGGATCGAGGTTGACGGTGACCGCGATCGTAGTCGGTGCAACGCCCGAGGGATCGACCACGGTTACCCTGACCGGCGCTCCGTTCACCATCACGGAAATCTGTGCGTTCGTATAATCCAGTGTAATGGTGGCCTGGGTGTAGGTATCGATCGGCACACTCGCGGTCGCCCAGAGCTCCGACAAATTGGTGAGCTTGGAGAAATCGACGGTTTCAGGCACCGCAATGGCTGAGACGGCCCCATTGAGTGTGCCAAGCAGAACCACCGAGTCGATGGTCACCAAGTAGCTGGTGAATTGGCCGGTATCATCGGTGGTGGTCAAGGTGGTCCACGCTACGCCGAAGCCGCTGTCCAAATTGTTGTGATGACAGCCCGCGGCCATCAAACCGAAGGCGCAAGCGCAGAGCAGCGCGACCAGCCGATGGGCGGTCTTATTCTTGAACGATGAATGCACTACAGATTCCAATTATTGAGGGGGACCGAATATCAAGGCTGCGTAGAATAAAGGCTTTCGAGACGTTACGCGCAGCAAAGTTCCATTTTGCCTCTCCTACGATCCCGAAAGGTCGGCTTGGAAGGGGCGTCTGCGGCGTTGTCGGTGGAATCCACCTTGGGCGTAGCCGCGCGCCTTGCATCCGCTCGCTTGCAGAGCCAACGCGGAATACTCAGGCAGGCCCCTTGCCGCCCCTAGCCTGAGGCACTTGTTGGGTAATGCAATGAATGTTACCCCCTCCCAACAGGACTTCGCGGCTCGGAACGCCGAGCACGGCGCGGGTTGGAAACAAGCGCTCCAAGGTGCGCCTCGCTGCCGCATCGCGGCGTTTTTCGTAAAGCGGCATGACGATGCACCTATTCGCGATATAGAAGTTGATATAGGAGGCGGCCAGCCGGTCCCCGGCACGGCGCGGATGAGTGCCGCCATGAGGATCGATGCCCGCGGCCTCCTCGGCCGTCATGAACAGGGGCCCGGGCTGATGAATTTTATGAATCTCCAAGCGGCGGCCGCGCGCGTCGGTCGCATGACGCAGCCGCTGATAGGCATCCTGGGAAATGTCGAACTGCGGATCGGAGCGATCATCCGTCCAGGTGAGCGCCACGTGTCCCGGACTCACAAAGCACGCCAGTTCATCGATGTGGCCGCCGGTCTCGTCAAGATAGACGCCTTTGTCCAGCCATATCACCTTGCTCACCGCGAGGTAGCGGTGCAGCTGCTCTTCTATATCGTCTCGCGTCAAATGCGGATTGCGGTTCGGATTGAGCAGGCATTCTTCCGTGGTCAGGCACGTGCCCTGTCCGTCGACGTGAATTGCGCCGCCCTCCATCACCAGGGATGTGCGGTAGCGATCGGCACCCTCCAGCTCCAACACCTTCTGCGCAACCTGATCATCTTTGTCCCAAGGAAAATACAATCCGCCTTGCAGGCCACCCCAGGCATTGAAAGTCCAATCGATGCCGCGGCGGCGGCCCCTTGCGTCGATGACAAACGTCGGCCCGCAGTCGCGCATCCACGCATCGTTGCTGCTGATCTCCGCGACCCGCACATGGCGCGGCAGGCGCGCGCGCGCGTTCTGATACTGCGATGCCGAGACCCCGACCGTCACCGTCTCGCTGCCGGCGATCGCCGCGGCGACCGCGGCGAAGACTGCTTGCGCCGGCTTGGCGCCGAGGCGCCAGTTGTCCGATCGTTCCGGCCACAGCATCCAGCACCCGGAATGCCGCTCGAATTCCGCGGGCATTCGGAAGCCGTCTTTTGCAGGGGTTGATTTCAGGTTGCGCAATGCTCGTCTCCGGTCGCGCATGCTAGCATTGCGATCGCATTTACAGGAGCTTCAGGAATGTCAGACGCCAAGCCGGTCACCCTCAAAATCCCCGCTGGGGGCGAGAAAATCAGCATCTCCAACGGCAAATTGCATGTGCCCGACCAGCCTATTATTCCATTCATCGAAGGCGATGGGACGGGCCGCGACATTTGGCGCGCGAGCGTGCGGGTGTTCGATGCGGCGGTGAAGAAAGCCTATGGCGGCAAGCGCAAAATTCACTGGATGGAGGTGTTCGCCGGCGAAAAAGCCAACAAGGCCTACAACACCTGGCTGCCCGAGGAAACCGTCACCGCCTGCCGCGACTACTTGGTCTCGATCAAGGGACCGCTTACCACGCCGGTCGGCGGCGGGATTCGTTCGCTGAACGTCGCATTGCGCCAGCTGCTGGATCTCTACGTGTGCCTGCGGCCGGTGCGCTGGTTCAAGGGTGTACCCTCTCCGGTGAAGTCGCCGGAAAAAGTCGACATGGTCATATTCCGCGAAAACACCGAGGACATTTACGCCGGAATCGAGTTCGAGCAAGGTTCCGCGGAATGCCGGAAATTCCTCGACCTGTTCAAGCTGAATTTTCCAAAGCAGTACGCCAAGATCCGTTTTCCGGACACCTCAGGCATCGGCTTGAAGGCCGCCTCCAGGGAAGGCACCGAACGGCTGTTCCGCGCAGCGGTGAAGTATGCGATCGACAACCATCGCAAGAGCGTGACCATCGTGCACAAGGGCAACATCATGAAATTCACCGAGGGTGCATTTCGCGGATGGTCCTATCAATTGGCGGAGAGAGAATTTCCGAATCAGGTGTTTACCTGGGAGCAATGGGAGCGCATCAAGTCGGCCAACGATGAAAAGGAAGCGAATGCGCAGATGGATGCGGCCAAAAAGGCCGGCAAAGTCATCATCAAGGACGCGATCGCCGACATCACTTTGCAGCAAGTGCTCACCCGTCCGGACGAGTTCGACGTCGTCGCCACCATGAACCTCAACGGCGATTATCTATCCGATGCCCTCGCGGCTCAGGTCGGCGGCATCGGCATCGCGCCGGGCGGCAACATCAACTACCTCACCGGCCACGCGGTATTCGAAGCCACCCATGGCACCGCGCCGAAGTACGCGGATCTCGACAAGGTCAATCCCGGATCCGTTATTTTATCCGGTGAAATGATGTTCAGGTACTTGGGCTGGCTCGAGGCCGCGGACGCGATCATCAAGGCCATGGATAAATCCATTGCGCAAAAGAGCGTGACTTACGACTTCGCGCGGCTGATGCCGGGGGCCACCGAGGTCAAGTGCAGCGAATTCGGCGATATCTTGATTCGCAACCTTTAGCGGGATCAGCGAACCAGCGGCATCGCGATTGAGCGGGATCAGCCCATGGCGCCGGCGACGCGCCGCGGCGCCGCTTGAACTTGGGAGCGCTGCTTCGAGATTTCGAACGCCGCAATCCGATAGGCTTCGGTCATCGTCGGGAAGTTGAAAATCTGCTCGATGAAGAAATCGGCCGTGGCGCCCGTGGCGATGGCCGCCTGGCCCAAATGCACGAGTTCCGTGGCGCCCTCGCCCAAGACTTGAACGCCGAGGACCCGCGCGCTGCCGGGCTCGCACAGCAGGGTCAGAAACCCTGCGGGCTCGCCGACGATATGTGCGCGCGCGACTTCGCTGAAATTGGCGCGGCCGACGATGAGGTCGATTTTCTTGGCGGCCGCCTCACTCTGCGACAGCCCGACGCTGGCAATCTCGGGAATGGTGTACACCCCCGTCGGCACCAAGCTGGTCAGCGCAGGGGGCGGCAGACCCAGCGCAACCAGCGCGGCGCGCCGGCCCTGATCGGCGGCGGCGCACGCCAGCGCGGGCGGTCCAATGGCATCGCCGGCGGCGAATATTCCGGGGATATTGGTTTCAAAGCGCTCGTTCACCTGCACCGTACCGCGCGAACTCACGCCCACGCCAAGGCGCTCGAGGCCAATGCCGTCGAGATTGGCAACGCGGCCGAAGGCCGTGAACACGATGTCCGATGTCAGAGTTGTACCGCCGCGCAGCTGAACTTCGACCTGAGAGAATCCGTCGAAGCGTGCGCCGCTGACTTCCGAGCCCCCGCAGTACTCGCCGCCCATCGCCCGAAACGCCGCCAGAAAGCCGTTGCGCAGCGCAGGGTCGAGAAACCCCAGGGGCTCCGCGGCCTTGTCCAGCATGGTCACCGTGCACCCCAATGCGGCAAAGATGGAAGCATATTCACAAGCGATGACGCCGCTGCCCAGCACCAGCATGGAGCGAGGAATGTACGGCAGGCTCAAAATCGAGTCGCTGTCGACAATGTGCTCGTGATCCACTTCGATGGCCGGCACATGACGCGGCCTCGATCCGGTGGCGAGCAGCACGCGCGGCGACTGCAGAACACGGCGCGAGCCGTCCAGATGCTGCACTTCGATGCGATGCGCCTCCAAGAAGGCGCCTTTGCCGCGAATCAGTTCGACGCCATTGCGCCTAAGCTGCGCCAGCAGATACTTGTCCTGCGCTGCAATGACCGCATCGACGCCGTGCAACAAGGCCGACAACGGCGCATCGCCGCGCAACTCGACCGCCAAGGACGAGGCACTGCCTTGCATGCGCCGGTAGCGCAACGCCTGTTCGCGCAGCGCCTTGCTCGGAATGGTTCCTGAGAGCAGGCAGGATCCCCCCACCTGCGGCTCGCGCTCAATGATGCAGGCGCGGAAGCCTGCTTTCGCGGCTTGAATCGCAGCCTTTTGTCCGGCGGGGCCCGACCCTAAGCAAATGAGGTCGAATTCCGCGTTTTGCATTTACATGCCCGCCAAAGCACGGACTTGTTCGCGCTTCGCGAGCATCGCGCGCCGATCATCGGGAAAGACGCCGAGCTGCTCGAACACCGGGCTCTCGAGCACGACTGTCTCGTCCAGCAGCTGCGGGTACATGGTGTGGGTGGCAAGCAGGTGCGAAGCATGCACGGTGCCCGCCAGATCGGCATGGGCGGATTTTCCGTAGTCGCGCCAATCGCTGGCGGCATCCTGTACATCCTCGGGCAATCGCCAGCTGCTCATGAGCAGGCGGCCGAAGCGCGGCTCGAATTCAACCACCAGATCGGTGAAGATCCTGGCGTCCATCAAGCTGTGCTGCTGGCTCTCGAATCCGGAGAGAATCTTCAGCGCCAATGCGGCGCCGGTGCGATGCATGAGCGCGGCGAGGAACGCGCTTTCCACGTGCTTGCGCCGCTGGCGCGCGATCTCCTTCGCCCAGAGTCCCGCGAGCGAAGCCTCGCGCCACAGCTCCTCGGACTCCGGTTCATGACCGGGAGCGGTGAATATTTCCCCGCGCAGCATCACCGCCATCGCGATGTTGCGCACTTCGGCCACCCCCAGCCATGACACCGCTTGCTGCAGCGAGACGATGGCGGTGCGCGGCCGCAGCACCGGAGAATTCGCAACTCGCATGATCTCGCCGGCCAGCGCGGGATCCGACTGAATCAGCCGCGCCAGCTGCGCGGCATCCGCCGCGTGCTGCGCCGTCAGTTCCGCGAGCTGCACGCAAACGCGCGGCATGGGGGCGATGTGCTGCGGACTCGCCAACGAATCAGTCATATAGGCGTGGGCCGCTTGCGGAGGCAGCGCGGCAGCGAGAACCGTGGATTGAAGACTCACTTCTTGGCACCTGTCACGACGTTCGTGTCGACCTCCCTAGATCGGCATGCGCGGGCGATGCTTGAGTCAATCCCAGATTATGTTAATTACTTATGTCAAATCCACAGGTTAACGGAACGCCCGATCCAATGCTTGGGCCAAGTCGGCCTGTAGATCGCCCTCATCTTCCAGACCGATCGACAGGCGCACCGTGCCCTTCCCCACCAACGAACTGGTGCGCTGCGAAGGGGTGTACTCGCCGCCGTACAGGAGCTGCGGCGGCATGACCAACGATTCGGTGGAGCCGACGCTGGCCGCGATTGAAAACAGCTCCAGGGATTCGGCAAAACGCGCTCCTTCCGCAAAGCCACCGTCCAGCTCGATGGTCACGACGGTCCCGAAGTCCTGCATTTGCTTTCGCGCCAGCGCGTGCTGCGGGTGGCTCTTCAGTCCCGGGTAGTGCACTCGCTTTACACGAGGATGCTGATTCAAGTATTCGGCCAGCAGATGGGCGCTGGCGCACTGACGCTCGTAGCGCACGAAGTAGGTGCGCATACCGCGCTGGATCAAGAAGGCGGCATGCGGATCGAGCGCAGGACCCATCGGTCCAATGTCCTTGCGCATGGCGGCGATGAGCTCGCGGCGCGCGATGATCGCACCACCCATCACATCGCCGTGGCCGGAGGCGTACTTGGTCAAGCTGTGCAGGTAGACGTCGATATCGTAAGCACCGTGGTTGTGAAAGCCGGCGAAGGTGTTGTCGAGCACGGTCAGAGCGCCCGCCGCGCGCGCGTGCCGGGTCAGGTGCTCGATGTCGGCGATCTTGGTGACGGGATTCGTGGGACTTTCGAAGACAACCACGCGCGTGCGCTTCTGCTCGAGCAGCTGTTCGATACCGGCCAGATCTTCGATGGAGAGCATGCTGTGGGTGACGGCGAATTTGGCGAGCAGGTGCTGCACGATGAAGCGCGTCGGCCCATAGGACTCGACGAACAACAGTACATGATCGCCCGCCTTGCACAGGGCCAGGAGGCTGGCGGCGATCGTCGCCACGCCCGAGCCGGTCAGCAGGCAATCGTCCCTGCCCTGCAGTTCGCTCAGCAGGCGCTGCAGCTGCAGCAGCGTCGGATTGGAGTTGCGTGAATAGAAAAATCCCTCGCGCTCGCCGCGCTGATAGCGCAGCGTCTCGTTTGCATCATCGAAGGAAAATTTCACCGACTGATAAATGGGCGCCACCAGCGGCCGGTTGTCTTCCGGAACGGCGACGTCCGGCGGATGATTCACCAAAGTGGTATTTTTCATGGCCCACACGATAGTCGATTCATCCGCGTTAGGAAACGGCACGGCGCCGCTCAAGTCTTACGGCGAAGGCAGTCTCACGGCGAAAGATAGCGATCCAGCTCCGCGTTGATCAGGGCGGCCGAGTCGAACAGCGGTTCGGCGTCTTGCGCGGCAAGGCCCAGATCGCGATAACCCGGATCCCGCACGAACAATTCGCGCGTCAGCATGCAGGACTCGTGCAGGGTGAAATCCGCTAGCTTATGCGCGACATTGATCACGTTGCTCTCCCAGCCGAGGGCTCCGGCCGAGGCGTAGCTGTCCCAATGTGCGATCACGGCGGGCACCGGCGGGGGCAGGCCCCATGCGGAAACTACTCGCGCGCCTACTTCGCGTTGAAAAATGTCGATCAGGCAATCGTATTCGTTGCCGGCGAGCTGCTGACCGGCGCGCTGCGCAACCTCATGGATGGCCCCGAGGGCGACCGCCCTGCCGATGTTGTGCAGCAATCCGCAGAGGTAGCAAAGCCCGGTTTCCCGGCCCTGCATGCCGCTCAAGTGGCGCGCCCATAACGCGCTGGCCAAGGAATGGCGCCAGAGCCGGCGCGCCTTGCGGTGCTGCCCCTCGACCTGCAGCATTTTTCCCTGCAGGGCCAGGGTGAATGCAATGTTGGCGACATCATCGAGTCCCAGCCACGCGATCGCATGCTGCAGCGATGTGATGGGCATGGACGGCCGCTTGGCGGCCGAGGACGCGATGCGCAAGACATACTTGGCGAGTTCTGGATCGGCGTGGATGATATCCGCCAAGAGATGCGCGTCGCCGTTATTTTTGGTACCGCTGCGCACCACCTTCACAGCGACTGCCGGCAGGGTCGGAATCGCCAATTCATTGCCCGCGATGTGCTGCTCGACCAGGCCGCGTACGGCCTCGAGGTTCTCGAGCTCTCGCTGCGATGGGATTACGCGTTGCAGCACTCTTTCGGTAACGGCAGGCGAAACAACGACTTGAGACGCCCGCAGCGTGCCCCACTGCACATCTTCACGGGAAAAATGCGTAAACTCGCGCGAACATGAACGCCGTCGCCGAAGACGCCGCGCGATTTCCCGCGGAAAAAGAGCCGGAATCGCGTTTGCGCGAAATTCCGTACAACTACACCTCGCTGGCGGACCGCGAAATCGTGATCCGTCTGCTGGGCGAGTCCGCCTGGGACATGCTCGATGGCCTGCGCGGCGAGCGGCGCACCGGCCGATCGGCGCGCATGCTGTACGAGGTGCTGGGCGACATGTGGGTGGTGGAGCGCAATCCGTACCTGCAGGACGATCTGCTCGACAATCCGACGCGCCGCCGGCAACTGATCGCAGCGATGCAGCATCGTCTCGGCGAAGTGGAAAAGCGGCGCGATGGCGCCGATGCGGCGCGCGATGCCAAGGTGGCAGCATTGCTGCGCGCCGCGGCGCAGGCGGTGCGGCAATTCGAGCGGCAATTCGCGGATTTCGCCGCCAAGCGCAAACGCGCGCAACGGGTCTTGGCCAAGCATACGCGCGCCGACAACATCCGTTTCGACGCCTTCGCGCGGGTATCGCACGTCACCGATGCGACCGACTGGCGCGTGGAGTTGCCGTTCGTGGTGCTGATGCCGGACAGCGAAGCGGAGATCCCCGCTTTGGTGCGCGATTGCATCGAACTGGGGCTGACCATAATTCCGCGCGGCGGCGGCACCGGCTATACCGGCGGCGCCGTGCCGTTGACGCCCTGGTCAGCGGTCATCAATACCGAGAAGCTCGAGACCTTGGGAGCGGTGGAATCCATTGCGCTGCCGGGAAATACCACGGCCACCGCCAGCATTTTTTCCGCCGCCGGCGTCGTCACCAAGCGCGTCAGCGAGGCCGCGGAACGCGCCGGCTTCGTGTTCGCGGTCGACCCGACCTCGGCGGACGCGTCCTGCATCGGCGGCAACATCGCCATGAACGCCGGCGGCAAGAAGGCGGTGCTGTGGGGCACGGCGGTCGACAATCTGGCGTGGTGGCGCATGGTCGATGCCCAGGGCAACTGGCTCGAAGTCACGCGCCTCGAGCACAATCTGGGCAAGATCCACGATACGGCCGTCGCGAGCTTCGAGCTGGTCTGGAAGGACGGCACCCAGGCGGCGGATCAGGCGCGGATACTGCGCAGCGAGCGGCTCGACATCGACGGCGCGAAGTTTCGCAAGACCGGGCTCGGCAAGGACGTCACCGATAAGTTCCTCGGCGGCCTGCCGGGCGTGCAGAAGGAAGGCTGCGACGGCTTGATCACCGCCGCGCGCTGGATTCTGCACCGAATGCCGACGCATACGCGCACCGTGTGCCTGGAATTCTTCGGCCAGGCGCGCGACGCGATTCCGGGCATCGTCGAGATCAAGAGGTACCTCGAAACGAGCGCCAAGCTCAGCGGCGCGCTGCTCGCCGGCCTCGAGCACCTGGACGAGCGCTATCTGCGCGCCGTCGGCTACAGCACCAAATCCAAGCGCGGCGCGCTGCCGAAGATGGTGTTGCTCGGCGATATCGTCGGCGAGGATGCGGACGCGGTGGCCGCGGCCACCTCGCAGGTGGTGCGCCTCGCCAACGCCCGCGCCGGCGAAGGATTCATCGCGGTCAGCGCCGAGGCGCGGCGCAAATTCTGGCTGGATCGCGCCAGAACCGCGGCCATCGCCAAGCACACCAACGCCTTCAAGATCAACGAGGACGTGGTGATCCCGCTGGAGCGCCTGGGCGAGTACACCGACGCCATCGAGCGCATCAACATCGAGCTGTCGATTCGCAACAAGCTGGAACTGTTCGACGCGCTCGAGGAATATCTTTCAGCCGGCGCAACTGGCGCGCGGCGCGAACTGAGCGCGGCGCAACTGAGCGCGGCGCAACTGAGCGCGGCGCGGCGAACGACGCGGCGGATGCCGAATCGGCGCGCCGAACCGAGGCGCTCGATCTGCTTGGCACGCGTGCGCCTGCGCTGGCAGTACCTGCTCGACAGAGCATGGACGACGACGAGGGCGAATCCGGCAGAGTGTTCGACCGGCTGCAGGACCGCAGCATTCGCGTCAGTTGGAAGACGGAAGTGCGCAGCGCGCTGGCGCGGATTTTCGTCGGCCGCGCATTTGCGCCGATGCTCGCCGAGTGCGACGCCATGCACAAGCGCATCCTGCACGGCCGCGTGTTCGTCGCGCTGCACATGCACGCGGGCGACGGCAACGTGCACACCAACATTCCGGTCAACTCCGACAACTACGCCATGCTGCAGACGGCGAACCGCGCCGTGGCGAAGATCATGCGCATTGCGCGCGGGCTGGACGGCGTGATCTCCGGCGAGCACGGCATCGGCATCACCAAGCTCGAGTATCTGACCGAGGCGGAGCTGGCGCCGTTTCGCGCCTACAAGCAGCGCGTCGACCCGGAGGGGCATTTCAACAAGCGCAAACTGATGCCGCAGGGCGATCTGCGCCGCGCCTACACGCCGAGCTTCGGCTTATTGGGGCATGAATCGCTGATCATGCAGCAATCCGACATCGGCAGCGATCTCCGATGCGATCAAGGATTGCCTGCGCTGCGGCAAATGCAAGCCGGTTTGCGCGACGCACGTGCCGCGCGCCAATCTGCTGTATTCGCCGCGCAACAAGATTCTGGCGACCTCGCTGCTGATCGAGGCCTTCCTCTACGAGGAGCAGACCCGCCGCGGCGTGTCGATCCAGCACTGGGACGAATTCTCCGATGTCGCCGATCACTGCACGGTCTGCCACAAGTGCGCGACGCCCTGTCCGGTCGACATCGATTTCGGCGACGTCTCGATGGCCATGCGCGACCTGCTGCGGCGCATGGGCAAGAAACGCTTCAATCCCGGCACCGCGGCGGCCATGTTCTTCTTGAACGCCACCAATCCGCAGACGATCAAAGTGGCGCGCAAAGTCGATGATCGATTGGGGCTACAAGGCGCAGCGGCTCGCCCATCGGGCGCTGAAGACCTTCGCGAAGGCGCAGACGCGGCGTCCGCCGGCGACCACCGGCAAGGCCGCCGATCCAGGAGCAGGTCATCCACTTCGTCAACAAGCGGATGCCGGGCGGCCTGCCGAAGACGCACGGCGCGCGCGCTGCTCGACATCGAGGACCGCAATTACGTGCCCATCATCCGCGATCCTGCCAAGGCCAGCAGCGAATCCGAAGCGGTGTTTTATTTCCCGGGCTGCGGCTCCGAGCGCCTGTTCTCGCAGGTGGGTCTCGCCACCCAGGCCATGCTCTGGCACGTCGGCGTGCAGACCGTGCTGCCGCCCGGGATATCTGTGCTGCGGCTATCCGCAGCGCGGCGCCGGCGAGTTCGACAAGGCGGAAAAGATCATCACCGACAACCGCGTGCTGTTCCACCGCGTCGCCAATACGCTGAACTATCTCGACATCAAGACCGTGGTGGTCAGTCTGCGGCACCTGCTTCGACCAGCTTGCAGGGCTACGAATTCGAGCAGATATTTCCCGGCTGCCGAAGATCATCGACATCCATGAATATCCTGCTGGAGAAGGGCGTGCGCTCGAAGGGGTCACCGGCGTGCGCTACATGTATCACGACCCGTGCCACTCGCCGATGAAGAAATACGATCCGCTGACCGTGGTCAACTCGCTGATGAACAGCGAGCGCAACGGGACAAATCGAGAAGAACGAGCGATGCTGCGGCGAATCCGGCACGCTGGCGCTGACCCGGCCCGACATTTCGACGCAGGTGCGCTTCCGCAAGGAACAGGAAATGCGCACGGCGTGGATGAGATCCGCGGCGCCGGCACCGCGGCGAGGTGAAGATACTGACGTCCTGCCCCTCCTGCCTGCAGGGCCTGAAGCGCTTCAACGACGATGCAGAGATGGACGCCGATTACATCGTGGTCGAGATCGCCAGGCACCTGCTGGGCGCGGACTGGCTGCCGCAATACGTGCAGCGCGCCAACGCCGGCGGCATCGAACGCGTGCTGGTCTGAACGTGGCGGCGGCGCCCGAAGTTTGCGATGTGGCGGTGATCGGCGGCGGCCCGGCGGGGAGCACGGCCGCGATCCTGCTGGCGCGCCGCGGCTACAGGGTCATTGCGCTCGAAAAGGCCCAGCATCCGCGGTTTCACATCGGCGAATCGCTGCTGCCGATGAATCTGCCGATCTTCGAACGCCTAGGCGTGCTCGACAAGGTGCAGGCACTTGGCATACGCAAGCGCGGCGCGGATTTCCGGGCGGACAACGAATGCGGCTACAACACCTTCGCCTTTGCGCGCGCCATCGGCAACAGTCCGCCGCACTCCTACCAGGTTTGGCGCCAGGACTTCGACAAGATGCTCTTCGACCAGGCGCGCGATTGCGGCGCCGACGCCCGAGAGGGGCAGGAAGTAGTGAAGGTCGAGCAGAAAAATCCGCGCGAGACCCTGCTCGAGGTGCAGGCCGATGCCGGACGCCGCTACTGGATCCAAGCGCGCTACCTCATCGATGCCAGCGGCCGTGATGCGTTGCTGGCGTCGAAAAATAAGTTGCGCCGCAGGAATAGCCAGCATCAGAGCGCCGCCATCTACAGCCATTTCCGCGGCGCCGAGCTGCGGCCGGGCGAGGACGCCGGCAACATCAGCGTTTACCGTTTCGATTACGGTTGGATGTGGATGATCCCGCTGCCCGACGGCATGATGAGTATCGGCGCGGTGTGCCGCCCGGAATATCTGAAGCAGCGCAAGGGCCGCACGGCGGAATTCCTCCTCGAGACTCTGAACCAAGACGCGGACCTCAAGCGCCGGATTGCGCACGCCACACTCGCCGGCGAGGTACGCGTCACCGGCAACTATTCATACGACTCGACCCAAATGGGAGGAGCGGGCTGGATCCTGGTCGGCGACGCGTTCGCGTTTCTCGACCCTGTGTTTTCCTCCGGCGTTTATCTCGCCATGAGCGGCGCCGAGCAAGCGGCGGCCGTGGTCGATGAGGCGCTGCGCCATCCGGCGCGCGAGAGCACGCTGATCCGCAAGCTGGAAAAACGCTTGCGTGCCGGCATGGAGCGCTTTTCATTCTTCGTCTATCGATTCAACGGACCGGTGATGACGCAAATGTTCCGCCAGCCGCGCAACAGCTGGAAGCTCGAGCAGGGCGTGATTTCCATGCTCGCCGGCGACCTGTTCGATTCGCCGAAGGTATTGCGCCGTCTGCGGCTGTTCAAGTTGGTGTACGCCATCGCCGTGCTACGCGACTTTAGACGCTGGCGCAGCGAGCGCAAATACCGGCTGGCCCAGGCACGCGCCGAATTCACCGACGGCGATACGCCATTAGATAAGGTATAGAGCGAAGCTCGTGCCAAGGAAGCCGTTGCACTAAAAGCTGAGCCTCTGCGGCGTCGAGCTTGGCGCGCCGCGCCATCCACAGGCTCACGCCGACGATCATCGCGTGACGACGCCCGATGGTGAGCGTCGCCAGCACGTTGATTTCGGGACTGACGCCGAGCCGGACTTTGGAGAACACCACCATCGGCAGCGTGCTGCTGCCGGGACCGGAGGTGAAGCTCGAGATCACCAGGTCGTCCCACGACAGCGTGAAGGCCAGCAGCCAGCCCGGAGAGAATGGCCGGAAAGATGATCGGCAGCGTGATGACGAAGAACACCTTCAGCGGGCCGCGCGCCCAAGATCCATGGCCGCCTCCTCGAGCGCGATATCGAAGGTCGCGAGGCGCGACTGCACGACGACCGTGACGTAGGCCATGGAGAAAGTCATGTGGCCGATGGTCATGGTGGTGATGCCGCGGCCGGCCGGCCAGCCGATCGATTGTTCCAGGGCCACGAACAGCAGCAGCAGCGACAATCCGGTGATCACCTCGGGCATGACCAGCGGCGCGGTGGTCATCGCATTGAGCGTGAAGCGGCCGCGGAACTGCGCGAAGCGCGCCAGCCCGAAGCCGGCGAGCGTGCCGAGAATCACCGATCCCGAGGCGTTGATGACCGCGACTTTGAGAGAAATCCACGCCGCATCGAGGATCTCCTCGTTGTTCAGCAGCGAGTAGTACCACTTGAGCGTCGGCGAATTCGCCGCATCCCAGACGGTCACGAGCTTCGATGCGTTGAAGGAGAACACCACCATGGACAGGATCGGGATGTACAGAAACGCGAAGCCGAACGCGAGGCAGGTGAGGATGAAATACGAGCGGCGGTAGTTCATCGCGCACCCGCCGTCTCGCGCGCCTGCACGCTCTGGTACCACATCATGAACGGCACCAGCAGCAGCAGCAGCAGGATCGCCACCGCGCTCGCCACCGGCCAGGCGCGGTTCGAGAAGAATTCGTCCCACAGCACCCGGCCGATCATCAGCGCGTTCGGACCGCCGAGCAGCGCCGGGATCACGAACTCGCCCACCGCCGGGATGAACACCAGCATGGAACCGGCCAGGATGCCGTTGCGCGACAGCGGCAGCGTGATCTTGTAGAACGCCTGCCAGGGGCGGCAGCCCAGATCCTCGGCCGCCTCGAGCAGCTGCCAGTCCATCTTCTCGAGATTGGCGTACAGCGGCAGGATCAGGAACGGCAGATAGGAATACACGATGCCGACGTACATCGCGAACGGCGTGTACAGCATCGTCAGCGGCTCGTGGATCAGCCCAAGCCAGATCAGCACGTTGTTGATGACGCCATTGGCCTTGAGCAATCCGATCCACGCGTAGACCCGCAGCAGCAGCGAGGTCCAGAACGGCAGGACCACCAGCAGCAGCAGCATGTTGCGCGGCGCTGGCCGGCGGCGCGCGATGCCGTAGGCCATGGGATAGCCGATGAGCAGACACAGCAGCGTCGAGATGAAGGCGACCTTGATCGAGTTCAGGAACGCGTGCAGGTAAAGCGGATCGGTGAACAGAAAGGCGTAGTTGTTGAAGTTGAGCTTGATGGCGAGCGAGTTCTTGCCGACCCACTCGAGCAGCGGCTTGTAGGGCGGGATCGCCAGATCGATGTCGGAAAAGGAGATCTTCAGAACGATGACGAAGGGCACGACGAAGAACAGCAGCAGCCACAGATACGGCAGCGCCACCACGAGTCCGCGGCCCGTGATGCCGCATCTTCGCGAGGTGCGCGATAGCGTCTCATGCGAGCTAACGGGTCACGACCACCGGGCTGGTGGCGTCCCAGCGACAGATACACCTGCTGATCCCAGGTGATCGCCTCCGCGTGGCGCGAGGTGTTCGGCTGGGTGACCCGCACGACCTTGCCGGTGGGCAGCTTGACCAGATAGATCGACAGGTCGCCCGAGATACGCGATGTCCTGCACCGCGCCGCGCACCACGTTGTCGGCTGCGCCTCGGGCGGCGCGGTCGACATGAAGATCTTCTCCGGCCGCACCGCCGCCCAGACGATGGCCTCGGGCGCGCGCGCTGATGCCGTGGCTCACGTAGATGGTGCCGCCGAGTTCCTCCGAGCGCGATGCGCACGTATTCGGGCTCGTCCTCGATGCAGCTTGCCCTCGAAGATGTTCACCGAGCCGACGAAATCGGCGACGAATTTCGAGGCCGGAAACTCGTAAATCTCGGACGGCGTGCCGGCCTGGACGATCTCGCCGTGATCCATGACGCCGATGCGGCTCGCCAGGGTCATGGCCTCTTCCTGATCGTGCGTGACGACGACGAAGGTCACGCCGAGCTTGTCCTGCAGGCTGATCAGCTCGAACTGCGTGTGCTCGCGCAGTTTCTTGTCGAGCGCGCCCAAGCGGCTCGTCGAGCAGCAGCAGCTTGGGCCGCTTGACCAGCGAGCGCGCGAGCGCGACCCGCTGGCGCTGGCCGCCGGACAGCTGATGCGGCTTGCGCTTGGCGAAGCTGCCGCAGCTTCACGAGATCGAGCATGGTGGCGACGCGTTCGGCGATCTCGGCCTTGGGCACCCGGTCCTGTTTCAGGCCGAAGGCGACGTTCTGCTCGACGTTCATGTGCGGAAACAGCGCGTAGGACTGGAACATCATGTTCACCGGCCGCTCGTACGGCGGCACGCCGGTCATGTCCTCGCCGTCGATGAAGATGCGTCCCGAGCGTCGGCGTCTCGAAGCCGCCCAGCATGCGCAGCAGCGTGGTCTTGCCGCAGCCCGAGGCGCCCAGCAGACAGAAAATCTCGCCCTTGTAGATCTTCAGGCTGACATCGTCGACGGCCTTGAAGTCGCCGAACGATTTGCGTGATGCGCTCGATCTCGCACGTAGGGCGCGCGCCGTCGGATCCTTCCAGGGGGCGGCTTTGACGGCTCCGGCGGATGCGCCATCGACTATTGGCCCGTCTTGAATTTTTGCCAGACGCGGGTGATGGCGCGGGTTTGATCGGGCGAATCGGCGAGCTGCACGGCGAGTTTCTGGCGCAGCTCCGGCGGCGGGTAGATCGCCGGATCGTCCTTCACCGAGGGCAGCACCAACGATTGCGCAGCGGCATTGGCATTGGCGTAGCGCTTGAAGTTCGAAATGTCGGCGATGACCTTGCGGAGTCCATGATGTAGTTCATGAACGCATAGGCGCTGTCCGGATCGGGCGCATCCTTCGGGATGGCCAGCATGTCGAACCACAGTATCGAGCCTTCCTTGGGCACGCATGTACTTGATCTCGATGCCCTTGTTGGCTTCGCGGGCGCGATCGCGCGCCTGCATGACATCGCCGTTGTAGCCGACGGCAATGCAGAGGTCGCCGTTCGCGAGCGCCTCGATGTATTCCGAGGAATTGATGTTGCGGATGTAGGGCCGGATCTTGAGCGAGCGTCGCCTCCGCCGGCCGCCAGATCCTCGGGCTTCTGCGAATTCGGATCGCGCCCAGGTAGCTGAGCACCGCGCGCATCATTTCGGCGGGCGAATCGAGCACGCTGATGCCGCACTTGGCGACCTTGGACGGCCACCGCCGGATCGAACACCAGCCTCCAGCTGTCGAGCGGCGCATCGGGCATCAGCGCCTTGACCATCTTCTCGTTGTAGCCGATGCCGTTGGTGCCCCACATATAGATGACGCCATGGGCGTTGCCCGGGTCGTGCTGGGCGACCCTCGCCATGAGCTGCGGATCCATGTTCTTCAGGTTCGGCAGCTTGGACTTGTCCAGCGCCAGATAGACGCCGGCCTTGATCTGCCGCTCGAAGTACGAGGCCGTCGGCACCACGACGTCGTAGCCGCTGCTGCCCGCGAGCAGCTTGGTCTCCAGGGTCTCGTTGGTGTCGAAGTAGGCGACGTTGCACCTTGATGCCGGTCTGCTTCTCGAAATCCGGCAGGCGTGTTCGGCGCGAGATAGTCCGACCAGATGTACAGATTCAGGACCTTGCCCGACCGGCGCGGCGGTCGTCGCCGGCGGCCTCGCCCGCGGCTGCGGGACCCTTGCCAGCCCGCATGCCGATAAAACCGCGTGCAACCGAGCGCCAGAATCGCAGCCCCACGCCCGACCACGCCGCTCACGACATCTGAACCGCTTCCCCTATGCTCGTTGCGAGAGCGCTAGTTATATCCCAGCCGGGCGCCGGGCGACAGAGCCGCGCCGCGGATTCCTGGGCGTCTAGACGTTCAGCAGCAGGTGCTCGCGCTCCCAGGAGCTGATCACCTGCGCGAAGGTTTCGTACTCGGCTTCCTTGACCGCGGTAAACGCGAGCACGAAGCGATCGCCGAACACGTCCACCAGCGGCTTGGACTCGCGCAGCAGCCGCAAGGCCTCGGCCAGAGTGCGCGGCAGGGCGATCGCCAGGTCATAGGCGCTGCCGGCGATCGGCTCGGAGGGCTTGAGGCCCTCGATCATGCCGAGATAGCCGCAGGCCAGCGAGGCGGCGATCGCGAGGTACGGATTGGCATCCGCGCCGCCGACCCGGTTCTCCACGCGCCTGGCGTCGGGCCCCGACATCGGCACGCGCAGGCCGGCGGTGCGGTTGTCGTAGCCCCAATGCACGTTGATCGGCGCCGATGAATAGCGGCTGATGCGCCGGTAGCTGTTCACGTTCGGGGCAGAACAGCGACATCGCGCCCGGCAGATATTTTTGCAGGCCGGCGATATGGCCGAAGAACAGCGCCGACGGCGTAGCCGTCGGGGTTGCTGAAGATGTTCTTGCGGGTCTTCGAATCGATGATGCTTTGATGCAGATGCATGGCGCTGCCGGGCTCCTTGGCCATCGGCTTGGCCATGAAGGTCGCATACATCTTGTGCCGCATCGCCGCCTCGCGCGCCGTGCGCTTGAACAGAAAAGCCTGGTCGGCGAGGCTCATCGGGATAGCCGTGCAGCAGGTTGATTTCCATCTGCGCCGCGCCGGATTCATGGATCAGCGTATCGATCTCGATGTCCTGCGCTTCGCAGAACGAGTACATGTCGTCGAACAGCGGGATCGAACTCATTGACGGCCGCGATGCTGTAGGCCTGCCGGCCGATTTCCGGGCGGCCGGAGCGGCCCACCGGCGGCTTCAGCGGATAGTCGGAATCGATGTTCGGTTCGACCAGGAAGAACTCCAGTTCCGGGGCCACCACCGGCTCCCAGCCCTGCGCCTCGTACAGCTCCAGCACCCGCCGCAGCACGTAGCGCGGCGCCATGGTGACCGGGCGGCCGTCGCCGTAAAAGCAATCGTGAATCACCTGCGCGGTGGGCTCGGCGGCCCAGGGCACGACGCGCACCGTCTTCGGATCCGCCTTCAAGCACGATGTCGATATCCGACGGGTTCATCGCGCTTTGATCTTCCGGATAGTCGCCGGTCACCGTCTGCAGGAAGATCGCCTCCGGCAGGCGCATGCCTTCCTCTTCGGCGAATTTTTCGGCCGGCATGAGCTTGCCGCGCGCAACGCCCGGCCATGTCCGGAATGATCGCTTCGACCTCCGAAATGCCGTGTTCTCTTCAAGAATTGTTGAATCGTGCTCGCCATACATCACCTTGAAGCGTTTGCGCGTTGGCGGCTGGCCTCACCAAATGCGGCAAACAGCGCGCTCGAAAATGGATCCTGTCGCAAATTGCCATTCCGGATGCCATTGCAGCGCCAACGCGAAAGCTCGGTGAATCGGCAACGCGGAACGCCTCGATCACGCCATCCGGCGCGCGCGCCTCAACCGCCAAGTCCGCACCCAATTTCTCAACGCCCTGCGAATGCAGGGAATTCACCTTGAGGCGATCCTGTCCGGCGATTTTTTGCAGCTGTCCTCCAGGCTCCAGCAGCACCTCGTGCGCGGGAGCGTATTGCACGTCCAGAGGTAAGGATTCATCGTCGCGGTGATCGAGGTTGCCGGGCACCTCATGCAAGCGCGGGTTAAGCGTGCCGCCGTAGGCGACATTCATTTCCTGAAATCCGCGGCAGATCGCGAGCACCGGCAAGCCGGCGGCGACCGCGCGCGGAATCAGCGGAAGCGTCGTAGCATCCCGATTTGGGTCATGTAGTGTTCCCGGCTCACTGGCCGGTCCTCCGTAGTGTTGAGGTTCCACATTCGACGCGCTGCCCGTGAGCAGCAACCCGTCGCATGCGTCCAGCAGCGACGGCAGATCAATCTCGGACCCCAAGGCGGGTACGAGCACCGGCACCGCGTTCGCGCCGTGCGGCGACGGCTTCGATGTACTTCTCGCCGACCATGTGGAAATAGTGCTTCCCATACAGCCGGCGATCGGCCGGAATTCCAATGAGCGGCAGGCGAGACATGTTTAATATATTAAACGTCCGAGATGGACGATCGGGCTTTAAAGAACGACCGCTATTACACCATACCGGCGCATGACCCGTCTCGACTACGACGCGCAAAAAGGGCTAAGATTTAGGCATTTCCAACACTTAGGCTCGTTTGCTGCATTGCAGCAATGTTGCATTCGAGCTGGAAAACCTCGGTAGGCTCACAGGCCCGAAATTCTGTCAATAGCCACTAAAATTTTAAACACTTTCGCTTAAAGCACCCATGCGCCTGTCCTTCCCGCCCGCCCCCTCCTACTACGCGCTTCGACCGACGCCTGGGCGCACGGCGCGAGACGTTGCGCGGCGAGGTGCAGTCGATGTGGCGGTGCTCGGCGGCGGCATCGCCGGCTGTTCGGCGGCGCTGCATTTGGCGAAACGGGGCTACAAGGTCGCGCTGCTCGAGGCGCGGCAGGTCGGCTACGGTGCCTCCGGCCGCAGCGGCGGCCAGACCATTTTTGGTTTGGCGGTAAGTCAGCAGAAGCTCGAGCGCGAGGTCGGCCGAGACGATGCGCGGCGTTTGTTTGATCTTTCAGTCGAGGCGTTGGAGCTGACGCAATCGCTGATGCGGGAATACGCCATCGATTGCGACTACCGACCCAATCATGTGCACGTCGCGGTGAAGCCGCGCCAGGTGCAGGAACTGACGCAATGGGTGGCGGAACTGCACGCGGACTACGGCTATGCATCGGTACGCTCGTTGAATCGCGACGAGCTGCGGGATCACGTACGCAGCGATCGCTATCTTGAGCGGACTGCTCGATGCGCGCAGCGGGCATCTTCAGCCGCTGAAGTACACGCAGAGGGTTGGCGCGCGCCGCCGAGGCGGCCGGCGTGACTCTCTACGAGAACTCCGAGATCTTGCGCTACGAGACGGCCGCGAAGTGCGCGCGCATACGGCGCTAGGCAGCGTGCGCTGCGCACACCTGGTGCTGTGCGGAAACGCCTACATCGGTGCCGTCGCTCCCTCGCTGGCGCGGCGCATTCTCGGGGTCGGTACCTACATCATCGCAACGGAGCCCTTGGGCGCGGAGCGCGCTCGCGATCTCTTGCCGAGCAATGCGGCGGTGGCCGACATCAATTGGATTCTGGACTACTTCCGGCGCTCTGCCGATCACCGGCTGTTGTTCGGCGGCCGCGTCAGCTACAGCTCCGTGCAGCCGCCGCGCCTCGCGGAATCCATGCGCCAGCGCATGGTGCGCGTGTTCCCGTCGCTGTCAGACGTCAAAGTCGCGAAGGCCTGGGGCGGGTATCTCGACATCACCATGAGCCGCGCGCCTGATTTCGGGCGCCTCGCGCCGAATGTTTACTACCTGCAGGGGTTCTCGGGACACGGCGTGGCGCTCGCGGGATTGGCCGGCGAATTGGCGGCCGACGCGATCGCGGGCACTGCCGAACGCTTCGATGTGTTTGCGCGCATACCGCACCGCGATTTCCCCGGCGGCCCTTTGCTGCGCCGGCCGTCGCTGATGCTGGCGATGCTTTACTACCGGCTGCGGGACCTACTGTAGCGGCAAACCTCGGACCGCCGAGGATTGAACGCTCCTCAATCCGCTATTTCAGCTCGGACTTTTCCGAAGCGAAGTGTGCCGACAGTTTCTGACCGGTATCGACCAGCGTAACGGCATTCAAGCCGCCGCCGTGCGAGCCGTCGCGCAGCGGGTAGAAATCCACCGCAACCTTATCGCCCGGCTTGACCGAATTGCGGGTCCAACCGCCGCGCGTCAGCACGCCCGGGCTGGTGGTCTCGAAGCTCCACTCCTGCGGCTCGCCGCCGCCCTCCGGCTGTACCAGGACCCATATGACGCAATGGGGATTGGTCCACTGAAAGCTCTTGACGTTGCCTTTCAGGGTCAAGATCTTGGATCGGTCATACACCGCGAAGGAGTGATGCGCGGATGCCGGCGTCCAGGCAGCGGCGGCCGCAACGGCGAGGATGATTGCGCCAAGCGCCAGCTTCATGCGGAATGAATTCATGGGTACCTGTGTCACTTCGAGTCGGAGCCTACGGGAACGCCGTTGTGGAATTTGATGGGCACAAAAATCGAATTGCCATTCTTGTCGACGCCCTCGTTAAAGCTGCCCTGTTCGCAGACGCCTTCGGCGATGTCGTATTTCTGCGATCGCTGCCGTAGATATTTGCGCGTGGTTTTCCACGGTTTGGACAACAGCTTGTTCGCGGTTATTTGCAAATCATCGGCCAGCGTTTCGGCATCCAGCAAATGCAAGCGCTCCACGATGTGCATGTCGCCATTGTTCGGCACTCCCACCGCTTCGTTGACGGCAAGATAAACCTCCGGCAGCAGCGCGATCGTATCCACCACCAGCGTTTGCCCTTCCCAATGTCCGATGGAATGACCGTGAAAGCTCGGATCAGGGTCGTCGGGATGCGGCCGGCCGTCGGTGTAAATGCGGCGCAATCGATTGCCGTCGCCCTCGCCCAGCAAGGTGACTCTGCCCGGCGTGACCAGCAGTTCGAATGCATTGTGGGTGATCAGCATGTAGCTCGGCATGCCGGTGGGAAAGCAGTGATCGATGACCGGGAAGGGGCGGCCCGCCTTTTCCTCGGCGTACATATGCTCTATCTGCTTGGCCGTCTGGGCGTTCCACGGCGGCGGATTCGTGCGCTCCTGGGCGACTTGATCGCTGATGACCGGCGTCCATACGCCGCTGAAGTCCGGCAGCTTGGCGAGAGCCTGCCAATCGCGCAGCGCGGGAGGCGGATTGATCGGGTCCTTGGCGGCCGCTTGGGCCGCAAACGCCGGCAGCGTCACGCCCGCTAACGCGGCGAGGATCGTCGCCGGCAGCGCGCGCCTGATGGGGTGTTTCATGTACCTAAAGATTACCCTATTTGAATCCCACAACGAAACACTTGTGAATCCGCGCGTGCCGTTCAAAGTCCTTCGGGACGGTCGCGGCGCTGATGTCCTCGATCGCCAGATCCGCGAGCGCTGCCTCGTCTAATTTGAAGCGCGTGTAGTTGGTGGAAAACACCAGGCGGCCCGCAGGCCGCAGCAGTTTCAGCGACCTGCGAATCATGCCGACATGGTCGCGCTGCACATCGAGCACCCCCTGCATGCGCTTGGAATTGGAAAAAGTCGGCGGATCCAACAGGATCAAGTCGAAGCGCGCACCTCGCGGCGCCTGCTCCTCGAGCCAGGCCAAGCAATCGGCGCGGTACAGCTGGTGATTGTCGCCGCGAAATCCGTTGAGCAGGAGATTTTCATGCGCCCAGTCAAGATACGTGTTCGATAAATCGACACCCGTGGTGCTGCGCGCGCCGCCGGCGGCCGCATACACCGAGGCGCTGCCGGTATAGCAAAACAAATTGAGGAAATCCGCGTCCTTGGCCCAAGCACGCAGCATCCCGCGCACGATGCGATGATCGAGAAACAGCCCGGTGTCCAAGTAGTCGCGAAAATTCACCCAGAATTTCAAGCCCCCTTCCTGCACCGCGTGGCGCTCCGCCGCGCTGTCGCGCTTCTCGTATTGATCGGCGCCCTTCTGCGGTTTGCGCACGCGCGTATGCACCCGCGGCAGCGGCACGCTGAAGACTTCGGGCAGCACCGCCAATGCTTCGCGGCGGCGCTCGCGCGCACTCTCCTGATTCACGGATTTGGGGGGAGCATATTCCTGCACATAGACATGCCGGGATTCGCGGCCATACAAATCGATGGCGAAGGCGTATTCAGGCATGTCCGCGTCGTACACCCGAAAGCAATCGATATGCTCGCCGCCGGCCCACGGATCCAAGCGCTGCAGGTTCTTGCGCAAGCGATTGGCGAACATTTGCGCGCCGGGCCGCCCCGACCAATCGGCGCGCACTTCTTCGGCAGGACGCTGCGCGCTCGCGGCGTTCAGATCGAAGCGCAGCAGCCGGCACTCGATGGTGCCGTTGAATACGCGGTGCGTGCGCTTGGCGTAAATGCCTAGATTGCGGGCCAGCGGCGGATTGCCGGTGAGAATCGCCGCCTGCCAGCCCTGAAAGCGATCGCGCAGCAGTGTGCCGAGTTCCGAGTACAGCGCGGGCAACCCCGACTCCGCGCCGATTCTGATCCCATAGGGCGGATTCGCGACGACCAAACCTGTCTCACCCGTTGGCCGGGGCACATCGCTGAGGGCGCGCTCTTCCACGTGCAGCCAATCCGCGACGCCGGCTTGGGCGGCGTTGGCAATGGCCATACGCACCGCTTCGGAGTCGATATCGGAGCCGAAGATGCAGCGCCGCACCGCGCGTACCGAACGCCGTGCCAGCGCTTCCGCGCGCAAGCGTGCCCAGAGCGGCGCATCATGGCCGTGCCACTTCAGAAATCCGAAGTACTCTCGATCCATGGCCGGGGCGGCATCCGCCGCGATCAACGCGCCCTCGGTCAAGAAAGTGCCGGATCCGCACATCGGGTCGAGCAACGTTCCGCCCGCTTGGGCAATCTGCGGCCACCCTGCGCGCAACAGCACGGCGGCGGCCACGTTCTCCTTGAGCGGTGCGCGGCCGCCTTCGCCGCGGTAGCCCCGCCGGTGCAGACTCTCGCCGGAAAAATCCAACGATACCAATGCCGTGGGCCCCTCCACATGCAGATGCAGCAGGACATCGGGGCGCTCGGGTTTGATGTTCGGCCGCTCACCGGTGGACTCGCGCAGATTGTCGCAAACCGCATCCTTGAGCAGTTGCGAGCCGTAGATCGTATGCCGGATGGATTCGTTGCCGCCGCTGCAGTCGCACGCCAGGGTTGCCCCGGGCGCCAGGTGCTCGCGCCAATCGATGCGCTTTACGGCCTCATAGACGCTCTTGGAACTCGTCGCATCGATGGAACCCAGGCTCAGCAGTACCCGGGTGGCGGTGCGCGACCACAGGCAGGTCCGGTAACCTACCTCGAGCGTGCCTTGGAATTTCACATCGTGGCTGCGCTCGCGGATATCCTCAGCGCCGAACTGCGCAAGTTCCTCGGCCAAAACGGAAGCGGCGCCCACCGGCGCGGTAGCGACCCAATAGCGGACGTTGTCGTTCATGCTCAATGCACGGCGGCGGTTTTGGGGGCGCGCAGGTCATGCCAGTCGAGGTTGGGATGATTCGAGAAATAGCGCTGCAAGATCCGGTACACATCGACATCGAATGCGGGCAAGCCACGCGCCAGCTCCAGGACCGCGAGTTCCTCCTCGGAGCGCGCCGATCCGAGATACGTCCAACGATCGAGCACATGAAATTCGCCGCCGCGCGTGCCATCCGGCGAAAAGGCGCCGGTTGCGCGCTCGCGCAGCGCGATTCGTCCCGGAAACGGCCAGCTTTTGATTTTCAGCGCAGAGAGCGCCAACTTCAGGCGCATGGCATGCAGCATCAGCGGCTCCTTGCCGACGCAAGCGCCTCGGCACCTGCCCATTTGCAGGGCGAAGCACGAACCCTCGCTCTCTTCCAGTCCGAGCACCTTGAGGCAGAGCTGCGAGGCGCGCGCGATATCAGTCAGCGCCTTGCGCGCATCTTTCTCTGAGTGAAATACGCCGAAACTCTCGGCCAGCTCTTCCGGCTCCAGCATGTCGAGACGCTGAATGCGCACGCGGCCCGACGCCTCCGCATGCCTCAAGGTCACCGATTCCAAGCTGCTGCGCGTCTGACGGCTGTAGCGCGGCTGTTGCGACCGGATCCATTCTGCCTCGAGCAGCATCGCGCCCAGTTCACCGGCGGTCTGCCGCCAATCGATGCGCTGCACCTGCGCCGCCAATTTTTGCTCGCGCGAGCCCGAGCGCGGCGCGGCGAGTTGCGACAAAATCTTGGCGCGCAGCGACTTGCTGCGGCCGATGTACAGCAACTCGCCTGCGGCGCCGTAAAAACGATAGGCGCCCGGCGATTCCGGCAGCTCATCCGCGAGACCGGGCGGCAGTTGCGCGGGCAGCTTGGGGTGGCTCAATACGCTGTGCGCTGCCGCGGCGGCAAATACCTGCGAAGGGATTTCGCGCTGCAACTTGCTCCACAGGTCGCAGAGCACCCGGGCATCTCCGAGCGCGCGGTGTCTGGCGCTGCAGTTCAGGCCATGGCGTTCGATCACCGCATCCAAATTGTGACGCAGGTGCTCAGGGTAGAGGCGGCGCGACAATTTGACCGTGCACAACGCGTCCGTGGAATAAGCCATGCCTGCCTTGCGAAATTCGCTGCGCAAAAACGCATGATCGAAGCGCGCGTTGTGCGCAATGAAAACCGCGCCGCGCAGCTTCTCGAACACGGTGGCGGCAAGGTCGGCGAAGAGCGGCGCAGCGGCGACCATTTCACTGCTGATGCCGGTGAAGGCCTCGATGTAGGGCGATATCGGACATTGCGGATTGACCAGCGAGCTCCATTCTTCTAGTAGCACGCCGTTCTGCACTCGGACGATGCCGATTTCGGTGATTCGATCATAGGCGGGATTGCCGCCGGTCGTTTCCAAATCAACGAATGCGAGTGTGTCAGCCGCGTCCATCAAGCGACAGCAAGGGATAGTAAAGATCGGGCCGCCGGTCGCGGAATACGCCCCACGCCTGCCGATAACGGCGCACTTCGTCCAAATCGAACGATGCGGTCAGCACGGTTTCGCTTTCCCGGTCGGCTTCCACGAGCTTTTCGCCCGTTGGCGAGGCGATGAACGAGGAGCCGTAGAAATTCATCGTGTACTTTTCGCCCTTTTCGGTGCCGACGCGATTTGAGGCCACCACCGGCATGACATTGGCTGCCGCGTGGCCCTGCATGGTGCGCTGCCAATGGCCGCTGGAATCGATGCTGGCATCCTGAGGTTCCGAGCCGATGGCCGTTGGATAGAGCAGCACCTCGGCGCCCATCAGCGCCATCGACCGTGCCGCCTCGGGAAACCACTGATCCCAACAGATCGCGACTCCCAATTTCGCGTAACGCGTCGCGAACACCTTGAAGCCGGTGTCACCGGGCGAGAAATAAAATTTTTCGTGATACCCGGGCCCTTCCGGAATATGCGATTTGCGATAGCTGCCGAGGACCGCACCATCGGCATCGACGACGGCGATGGAATTGTAGAACGCATTGTTGGCGCGCTCGAATACGCTGATCGGCAACACCACGCCGAGCTCGCGCGCAACGTTGCGGAAATGTTCGACCGCCGGATGACCTTCGAGCGGCAGCGCGAGTTCCAAGTGCCGGGCGATGTGGTCCTTGCAAAAGTACGGCGTCTCGAACAGCTCTTGCAGCAGAATCACGTTTGCGCCCTTGGCCGCGGCCTCGCGCACGAGTTTCTCGGCGCGCGCGATGTTGGCGTCGCGATCCCAACTGCAGGCCATTTGTGTGGCCGCTACCGTTACTGTGCTCATAGAGTGTCTATGCTACCCGATCTTTGAATTTCAACTATCGAGCGGGGTCGCTTCGACCCCGTATATCCGGGGCGTCAGCCCCTAAAAACTCGGGGGCGAGCTCGCGCTGACGATTTCGCATTCCTCGCGGCCGAGGTTGCGGAACCGATGCGGCACCGAGCTCTTGAAGTAGTAGGCATCGCCCGCGCTTAAGACGCGTGATTCGCCGCCGACGGTCAATTCGATCTTCCCCTTCACGACGACACCGCCTTCTTCGCCGGCGTGCGTCAGCATTTCCTCGCCGGTATCCGCATTGGCGGCGTAGCGCTCATGCAAGATCGACATGCTGCGTTGGGCCAGGCGACCCCCGACCAGACGCAGCTCCACATTGGCGGTGCCGATATTCGCCAGTTCTTCGCGCGGGAAAAAAACCTGCGGTTTTCCGCCTAATTCCAAGGTGAAAAAATCGGCGAGCGCCATGGGAATGCCGTCCAGCACTTTCTTGAGCGAGCTGACCGAAGGACTGACTCGATTTTGCTCGATCAGGGAAATCAATCCATTGGTCACGCCCGCGCGCTTTGCCAACTCACGCTGCGACAGACCGTACATCTGCCTTACGGCTTTCAAGTGGGTGCCGACGTCGATGCTCATCGTGTCTATTATAATAGACGGATTTGGCTGATGCAGTGCCGAAATTGAGCTTAGTGTTGATTTTCCTTATCATTGCCCCGCCCTGCCTCTCCAAGGACCTAATGCCATGAATGCCCGTCTCACCCCTGCCGCTGCGACGCATCCCGAACTTGACGCCTTTTGGATGCCGTTTACGGCAAATCGGCAATTCAAAGCCAATCCGCGGCTGTTGGCGCGCGCGAAAGGCATGTACTACACCACCTCCGATGGCCGCGAGGTGCTCGATGGCGTCGCGGGCCTGTGGTGCGTGAACGCGGGACACGGGCGGCGCGAAATTACCGAGGCGGTCACGCAGCAGCTCGAGACCATGGAGTTTGCGCCGACCTTTCAAATGGGTCACCCGATCGCGTTCGAACTGGCGAACCGCCTGGCGAAGATTGCGCCGCCGGGTCTGGACCGAATCTTCTTTACCAATTCAGGGTCGGAATCGGTGGATACCGCGCTGAAAATTGCCATTGCCTACCATCGCGCGCGCGGCGCCGGCCAACGCACGCGGTTGATCGGCCGCGAAAAGGGCTATCACGGCGTGGGCTTCGGCGGCATGTCGGTCGGCGGCATGGTCAATAACCGCAAGTTTTTCGGCTCATCCATGTTGCCGGGCGTGGATCACCTGCCGCATACGCTGGATATCGAACACAATGCGTTCTCGCGCGGCATTCCGCAGTGGGGCGCGCATCTGGCGAACGAACTGGAACGCCTGATCGCCCTGCACGATGCCTCGACCATTGCGGCGGTCATCGTAGAACCCATTTCCGGCTCCGCCGGCGTGGTGCTGCCGCCGGCCGGTTATTTGAAACGCCTGCGCGAGATCTGCGACAAGCACGACATCCTGCTGATATTCGACGAAGTGATCACCGGCTTTGGCCGCATCGGCAAGCCCTTCGCCGCGCAGGCATTCGAAGTGACGCCGGATTTGATCAGCACCGCGAAGGGATTGACGAACGGCGCGGTGCCCATGGGCGCTGTGTTTTCGCAGCGAAAGATCTACGACGCGTTCATGCAGGGTCCCGAGAATTCGATCGAGCTGTTTCATGGCTACACCTACTCAGCGCACCCCGTCGCATGCGCCGCGGCCCTGGCGACCCAGGACATCTATGCGAAAGAGGGCCTGCTGACACGGGCCGGCGCATTGAGCGCCCCGTGGGAAAACGCCGTGCACTCCTTGCGCGGATTGCCGCACGTCATCGACCTACGAAACTACGGCTTGATCGGCGCGGTGGAATTGGAGCCGCGGCAGGGAAAACCCGGGGCGCGCGGCTTCGATGTGTTCCTCAAGTGCTTCGAGCGGGGCGTCATGGTGCGTCAGACCGGCGATACCATCGCCATGGCGCCGCCCCTGGTAATCGAGCCCAAGCAGATCGAACGCATCGTCGAGACTTTAGGCACGGTGATCCGCGAGGTCGATTGATCCGCGAGGCCGTTTGATTCGCGGTGAATTCGCCGCCGTCAGGATTTCGGCTCGAAAATCGAGTACCACTTTTTGCAGGGCTCGCTGACTTCCCACACGCCCTCGAAGCCTGCCGGAACCACGAATGCGTCGCCGGCCTTCAGCTCGTGCTTCTCCCCGGTCACCGATTCGATGCGAATCCGGCCTTCGATGATCACGCAGAACTCGTGCTCGGTGTAGCGCACGCGCCATTTGCCGGCGGTGCTGGTCCAAATTCCGCAAAAAAATTCGCTGCTCGCATCGGTGTATTGATTCGATACTCGAGTGCGCGGAATGCCGGCGAGAATATTTTCATGCGACGGGTTCGCGGACTCTCCGGTCTGATATCGATCAAGAACCACGATCTTGGGCGGCACGCTCATGCGCTATCGTAGGCTGAGGGCGCGCGCGGAAACAAGTGCGGCCCAGAGCATCAGGCTCCGGGCCGCCGCCCCCTCGATTTGGTTTTCACCCGTCACTCATTCTTGCCGACCTGGGCGACCGCGGCGCCGGATTCCATCTGCAGCGTCAGCCGGACGCGCCGCTCCAGTGCATAGCCGTCGCTGTCTTCCGCGGTGCTCTGGCTCTTGCCGTAGGCGTTGACTTCGAGCGCTTCATCGTTGACCCCGGAGGCCAGCAACAGATCGCGCACTGCGTTGGCTCGTTCTTGGGAGAGCTTCATGTTGGTGTCGACCGTGCCGCGCGGGTCGGCATAGCCATCGACACGAATTTTCAGCTCAGGGGACTTCGACACGGCCTGCGCCAGGACCTGAATCTGATGCGCAATATCCGGCGTGATATCCGCGCTGCCAGTGCGGAACAACACATCGCCCTGCAAGCCATCGAGTACTTCCGAGGCATCTTGCTTGGCGGACTGGGCCGTCTGCACTTTCTGCGAAAGATCATCGAGCTTGGCGCTCAAGACCTGGTTACTTTCCGCCAGCCGGGTCTTTTCGCTCAGCAAAGTCGACTTCTCGCTCTGCAGCTGCGATTTGTCGCTTTCCAGCAGCGCCACTTGCGCCTCGGCTTTTTTAGCGTCGCTGGCCCGATGGACTCGATTGCCAAGCCAGCCGCCAAGCCCGGCGCCCACCACCGCGCCAATCGGGCCTGCTGCGAATGCGCCGATCACCCCGCCGGCCACGAATCCGACCGGTTCCTGCGGCGGCCGCGGTTTTGGATCGTCCGCAAAGGCTGCGGTACTGAGCCCCATCAATCCTATCGTCCACACCCACTTGGAATATCTGGAATATCTCGTGCTCATGACAAACTCCTCGCTCCTCGCCATTCGAGGCGGCGACCGCCGCCCCATGGGAGCCATTACGGCCCCGCATTCGGGCGGTCAGAGGATGGAGTCGTGGCAAATCATGGCGACGCCGCGACGAATTGCAGGAGCAGCGGCCATATGCCGCTCACGCTTTCAGCGAGAAGGGAGTGAAGTTGGTGCCGATGTCGTAATAATCTTCTTGTTCGGCCTTCTTCAGGAACGCGACCACCCGATAGGTCAGGGGCGCGGCAATGATCTCCCAGCCGCTTTTCAGTGCGTATTGAGTAAAGGTGATCAGGGCTAAGTGCGGCAAGGACATGCGGCCGTAGAACGCCAGAAAAGTGAAAATCACCGAGTCCACCAGCTCGCCGCACAGGGTCGAGCCGATGATGCGCGTCCACAGCCAGCGTCCTTGCGTCCAGATCTTCATCTTGGCGAGCACGTAGCTGTTGACGAAGGTGCCGCAAAGAAATGCCAGAATCGATGCCAGCACGACGCGCGGCGTGTTGCCGAAAATCGCCTCCACCGCCGGCTGATCGGCCAGCGACCTTGCCGAGGGCGGTAGATGCACGACCATCGCCGCCATCAACGATGCAAAGGCCAATGCCGCAAAGCCCGCCCAAACCACGCGCCGATCGCGGGCGTAGCCGTACACCTCAGTCAAGATATCGCCGAAAATGTACGAGATCGGAAAGAACAAGACACCGGCGAGAAAGGTCAGGCTGCCGCCGAACGGCAGGGGAATGGTGGTCTCTTTTGCAGGTCCGATCAGATTGGAACACAGCAACACACAGACGTAGGCGGCCATCACGAAGTCGTAATACTTGAACTGGCGGTGATGCGAGTGGCTGGCCATAGCGCGCCAGTGTAGCCCGCTGGCAGAGCTATTTGCGGGCGATATGTAAAGCCGGTTGCACTGCGACGCGCTACTGTCGTGTTTTGGCGAAGACATCACATCAAGGACGGGGCCGGTACGGTAGATATACGCGTATTCACCTTAAGTAGCGGATCTATGGAGCAGGGCAAACCCTTGATGCAATCGGAGAGTCCGCTTGTCGATTTTGATGCCGTCTGTCAAAAAGTGCGCGCGGCAATCGAACCCAATCGTACCCATGCCGTTTCGTTGCACGACGAGACAGGCGATGTGCTGTGGCTGAGCGAGAGTTCGATGGGACCGGATGAGCACAATGCGGTCCGTGAGGCCGCGGAAGCGTTCACCAATCCGGCCGCCGCGCCTATTCTGTCTTTTGATCTGGGGGACTCGAAGTCGGCCGTGATGGTTCGAGCAGTGAATGCACGACGCGCCATCGTCGGATTGATCATGATCGTGATGGACACGCGCATCGTGGCGCAAGGCGCGCCGAAACTGATGACCCCGAAATTGCAGCGGGCGCTGGTTCAGTTCGCCGGTATGCGCCCGGATCGCGCGCCTGCGGCCCCACCGGAACCACCGCCAAGTCCTGCCCGCGCATCTGCGCCCGGACCCTCGCCCTCCCCCGCGGCATCGCGCGTCCCGCCGGAAAAAGCGGCACGCGCCGCGAGCGCGCCGTTCGTGCCTGCACCACTCTCCGTCGGGCCCAGGACCATCGCAGCTCAGCTCGAGCAGATCGTCTCGCGCGGCACCGTGCGAACGACCACGCTTGACGCCGCAACCGTCTCGCGTCCCGCTAGCTATGTCAGCCATGTGAGCGCCCCCCGAACCGCCGGCTCCAGTCCCGCGGCGAGCGCCTCACACGCCGCGAGCCCTGGTCCTGCGACGGGCGCCGCGCGCGCGCCCAGGCCCACAGCTCCGGCCACAGCGCCGCCCGCGCGTCCCGCGGTCGCCGTGGTCGTACCTGCGGAAGACGCGGTGGAAAAGCAGCCGTCCAACAAGGGGGTCCCACCGGAAATTGACCGCCTCAACGCGGCGATGCGCAAAAGTCCCATCGTGCTGCACGTTCAGCGCCTCGTGCCCTTGAGCAAGGGCAGCCAACTGAGGCGCTACGAAGTTCTGCTGCGCTCAGGTTCCGAGGAGGCGCCCAATTCCGCGCCGCATGCGATGCTCCGGGCCGCTGTCGAAAACGGCTTGGGCTCGATGATTGACCGCCGCGTCGTCACCGAACTGATCGGTTGGCTGGTGCGCCATCCCGATGCATGGCAAGCAAACGAAGTCATGTTTTCCGTGAATCTGACCATCACCGCACTGCATGACGAGCACTTCATCAAATTCATCGAGCTGTGCCTGGCTAAGTCAGCGCTGCCCAAGGGGATGATCGCATTCGAAATCGACGCTCCCACCGCACTCACCCTGGCCGACAAGATCAGCGATGTGGCCACGGCGCTGCATCGCCTCGGCTGCCCTCTGGTGCTGGATGATTTCGCGCTGCGCACCGAGTGTTTTGATCTGCTGCGCCTGCCCGGCGTGCGCTACGTGAAACTGGCGTCCGAACTTACCTCCAGAATGCGTAGCGACAAGGTTTCGCAGGCGGCGATTACCGCAGTCGTGCAAATGGCTCGGGTTTTAGGCATGCATACCGTCGCCAAGCGCACCGATACGGCAGCCGAACAAGAGTGGCTGACCGCGCTCGGCGTGGACTTCGTTCAATCGAACGCCGTCTCGCCCGCTGTTGCGATCGACAGCTTGCACAAGCCGGCACGCGCGAAAATTTAGATTCCACGGGACGCCTGCGGCGCTGGCCCAATGACGTCCAAGTGCGTGTCCACGCGGCCTGTGATGCCGTTCTCGGTGTGCACGGCACTTGCAAATCATTGGAAACAAAGCAAACTACACCAGTCTGCAACGAGACACCGGAACCGGGCTAAGTGTTTTGTTAGTCCCATGAGGTTCGGTTCCGGTTCCCGTTAAGATCCACGCCATGACATTCACCGCCCTAATAGCTGTCTGCGCGCTCTTCGGTCTGCTATTTTTCGTCGCCGCGATCCGCCGCTTGCGCCGGCGCCGGGTTCTGGGCGGAATGGCGCATGGAGCCGCTGCACTTGTATTCTTGCTGGCGGCTGCATGTGCGGTCCTCATCGGCACCAATCTGCGCTCCTATCAACGATTGGCGTATGAGCAACCTGCCGGCGAACTGCAACTGACAAAGGATGGGGACCGGCAATTCGACGCCGTTTTGACCTACCCCGACGGTGAGCGCGCGAGCTTTCTCCTGCGCGGCGATGAGTGGCAAGTCGATGCGCGAGTCCTCAAATGGCATGCCTTTGCCAACCTGGTCGGATTCGACGCCGCATACCGCCTGGAGCGCATTAGCGGCCGCTACTCGCGCGTGGAGGATGAGCGTACCCTGCCGCGTACCGTATACGACTTGCATGCGCCGAGCCGCGTCGATCCCTGGGAGTTGGTGCATCGTTATCGCGCGTGGGTACCATGGCTGGATGCGCTCTACGGCAGCGCCACATTCCTGCCGATGGCGGACGGCGCCCTCTATGAAATCAAGGTATCGCAGAGCGGACTGGTCGCGCGGCCCCTCAATCAGGCGGCACGAGAAGCGGTCGCCAGCTGGCACTAAGAATCGGCGTGAATAGCCTGACACTCACCGAAAAAATTCTGAGCGCGTCGCTTGGACTCTTGCTGATTGCGGCCGGCATAGGCTGGTGGAAGACCGCGCCGCCCGCGCTTCAATCCCGACAACCCAATGCGGCGATTACTGCCACCAACCTTGTGGATCAAAGCACGTACACAACCGCACAACGATTGGCGCAACTTGCGGACACACCCGAGGAGCAGTCATTCAGCCAATCGGCGCTGCGAATCGCCGACCATGAGCTCGACCTGGCCTTCACTCAAGCGCTTCGCGACGTCGAAGCGCATCCGCCCACATTGACTGCCGATGCCGCCGCCATTCAAGCGCGCATCACTAGATCTCAAGCGCTCTTCAGCACCGATCAACAGCGGGTAAATGACCTCACCGCTGCGCTCGCGCAGGCGAAGGCCAACCAGAAGGACAAGGTTCAAGACCCGTTAAACCTTGCGCAGTCGCAATTGGAACTGGACAAGGACGAGTTGGACGAATCGAACCAAAACTTGGTTGAGGCAGGCGGCAATCCACGGCAACAAATCCAATCGATGGTGCAGGAACACGATGCACAGACCAAGGCGCATCCGAATCTACCTGCGGCAAAAGCGGCTGCGGATGATCAAGGAGGATCAATCGGGAAATTTCGCGACTGGTGGCAGCTCAGGCAGAAAGAACGGGCACTGGAAGCCGCGGGATACGCCGCGCAGCTGAAGGCTCAAGCGCTCAGCGCCAGACACGCGGCGCTGGCGAGCGAACTCGATGCCACCAAGGGCAGCATTCCCGAACTCGCCCTGCATACCAAGGCTGCAAAAGACGGGACCCTGCCTCCGCCCGCAACACCAGATGTGCAACACTCGCACGAAGATGCGGCGTCGCTGGTTGGACGCACCAAGGCAATTGCCGCGGATCAGGCGATATTGACGCTGGTCAATCGACGCATAGCGGACCAAAACCAACTCGCGCGCGTATACGGCCAATGGACTTCAGTCGCAGCCCTGCAAGTGCAAACACTGGCTCACGGGGTGTTGCTGGATGCGTTGATCGTCATCGGCGTATTGATTCTTCTGCTGTTGCTCGACGGCTGGCTGCAGCACCTGTTGGACCGGCCGAAATTGGATCGCCGGCAGGTCGAAACCCTGCGCAGCATTACGCGCATGAGCTTGCGCGTGATTGCGGTGCTGATCATTCTGTTGGTCGTCATCGGCATGCCGAGCCAGTTCGCCACCACCATCGGCATCGTCGGCGCGGGCCTGACGGTGGCATTAAAGGATTTCATCGTGGCCTTCTTCGGTTGGCTGGTATTGATGGGCCGCAATGGCATCCGCCTTGGCGACTGGGTCGAAATCAACGGCGTCAGCGGCGAAGTCACGGAGCTCGGCATG
Source organism: uncultured Gammaproteobacteria bacterium (assembly GCA_963782865.1). Taxonomy (GTDB): domain Bacteria; phylum Pseudomonadota; class Gammaproteobacteria; order Steroidobacterales; family Steroidobacteraceae; genus Bog-1198. Next base: position 155,640 of record CAWALS010000002.1, read on the forward strand.
TTTCATACCGTGCTGCTGGAAACCGGCAATTGGAGCGACCCCGGACACCCAACGGGCAGGCGCGTGACATTCACGAACAGCTTTGCGATCGAAGGCCACTACTTCAATTTTTCAACGTCCGGGCAATGGCTCTGGGATGAATTGCAAGTGGTAGTTCCGATCGGACGCGATCCTTATCCCATCGTCGAGGCTATAACTGCCGAAGTGGTGCAAGCGACCGCCGACAGCTCGCACCAAGCCGAACAAGAGTGGCAACGCGCCGTGCCCGCACAACGCGGCAAGTCGTTCTCGGGCACACCCGGGGTCAATGTAAAGCCGGTGGTCGGAGGCGTGGAAATCTCGGTGCGCTATATCACGCGCGCCAATGAGCGCTATTTGGTGCGCGCGAAACTTTATCAACAAGCCGTTGATCTTCTGGGGGCCAAGCCTGCATCGCCGACTTAGCTGTTATGTTTCGCGTTTAGGTCCGGTCTCATCCTAAGGAACTCAACGCAGGAGATTGATTCATGCGGCTATTGATCGATTGGCTGATTGCGCGGCCGGAACGTATTGCCAAACACTTGATGTGGCTGGCTCCGCTGTTTGCGCGCATCACAGTTGGCTGGGTGTTCTTGTTGAGCGGCTGGGGCAAGCTCAACAACCTGCCGCAAGTGACCGAGAATTTCATCGGCTGGGGAATCCCTTTCCCGCATTTCTTTACACCGTTGACTTCAGGCATCGAATTTTTGGGCGGGCTGTTTCTGTTGCTCGGATTGTTGACGCGCATTTCAGCTGGAGCGCTGGGCGTGACCATGATCGTGGCGATCAAAGCAGCCAAATGGGGCGACGTCGATTCGCTCGAAACCTTGCTGGGATTTGACGAATTTGAATACCTCGCCCTGTTCCTATGGCTTGCCATCGCGGGGGCCGGTACCGTTTCGTTGGACCACTTGTTGATGAAACTGACGCGGCGGCCGACGCCCGCCTAAGACGCAACTACCAGGAAGAGGGGTCCGCTATAATGGGGCCCTGCTCCCGGGCCGGCTTAGCACAGTGGTAGTGCAACGGTTTTGTAAACCGTAGGTCGGGGGTTCGAATCCCTCAGCCGGCAAACCCCCGCCCACGAAAACCGGAGAACGCAAAGTTACGTTCCACCGCATGCCGGTCTCAATTCGAAGCCCCGACAGACAAAAAGATGGGTTCGACAACTTCGCCGTCAGGCGAAGTTGAACGCCGGCGTCATCGACGGCGGCCCCGCAGGGGCGAGGCGCGCAGCGCCGAGTAATCCCTCAGCCGGCAAACCACAAAAAATCAATAATATCAATATGTCATGTGATATCTGCAGCTAAAAACAGCCCCAATTTGCGGCCCGGCGCTCTGGCTGGCATCGACACCAATGGTATGATCTGATCACACTATTGGTGCGTTTCGTACGAGGATCTTTATGGCGACTGTCCGCAAAACTATTACTTTGACGGATCAGCAAGATGACTGGATCAAGGCGCAGGTCGAAGGTGGTGACTACACCAACGATAGCGAATACATCCGTGACCTTATTCGGCGAGAGCAAGAGCGTGGCGCAGAGATCGAAAGGGTTCGCTCGGCCTTAATTGAAGGTGAAAAGAGCGGAAAGCCAAAGCGCTTCGACGCAAACGCCTTCAAGCGTAGGCTCCGCCGCGTAAATGGTTGAGTACCGACTTTCCCCCGCCGCAGAGCGCGACTTGGAAGGTATCTGGAAATACACGCGCCGAGAGTGGGGACTGAGCAGGCTGAGCGATACACCGACTTGCTGACCGCGGCATTCAAAGTCTTGGCCGAAGCGCCGAAGTCCGCTCCGGCTTGCGATCATATTCGACCGGGCTATCGCCGCCGCAATGTCGAGCGGCATATGATTTATTTCCGCATCACCGACTACGGCATCGCGATTATTCGCATCCTTCATGAGCGGATGGACGCGCCGCATCATTTGTAACGCCTGAATCTGGCTGTAATCGGCCCATGACCAGCCGGTGACGATCCCGAACTGGCCGCTCCGAAGTGGACATTCGCCCGGGGCGGCGTGCATGGTATTGTTTCGGCTGTCGTCGCAAGGGGGTTTGCTTCAGAAGCTTCGCGACAACGAGTCTTTTTTGAGGCCGGCGGGCAAGATTCCAAATCGTAACCTTCGGGAGAGTATGAATTGAAACCACGGATAGGTTTGACTGTGGTGGCCCTTCTCGTCACCACATTGGGCTGGACCGCCGTTGTAACGGCTAAGGCAACGCCGCCCGATCTCGTTCTTTTCAACGGAAAGATTTTCACGAGTGACGCGGATCACCCCTACGTTCAGGCGTTGGCGGTCCGGGGCGATCGAATCATTGCCGTTGGCGATTCGAACACGATCAAGGCATTGGGTACTGCGGACACGCGCTGGATCGATCTCGGCGGCCGGACCGTAATTCCCGGTATCAATGACGCACATAAGCACATCGAACTCCATCCGGCGAATCTGATCGACGTGGAGTTCCAAGCGCGGAACCCAACTACGGCGGATCTGCGCAAAGAACTTCCCGCAGCAGCGGCGAAAGCGCCCAAGGGCGCCCTGCTGGAGGCCTCGATCGGCCAGGCCATCTTTTACGACACCACAGTAAACCGCGATTTCCTCGATGCTCTTTTGCCGAACAATCCGGTCATGCTGGTCACCATCACCGGCCATGGATTCATCCTCAATACGGCGGGACTGCGTGCTTACGGGGTCGCCGAGAACCAGCCGGATCCGCTCGGTGGACGCTTCGAGCGTGACGCCCCGGGCCGACTGACCGGCGTCGTGCGTGAATACGCCGGCCTCGATATGTCGCGAACGGCTGCAGATTCCGTTCCCGAAGCTGAGGCTCTTAGACAACTGCGCGAAACGCTGGACGAAGCGAAGGCCTATGGAATCACGTCGATCCAAGATATGTCGAATGACATGGCTCCGGCCCGAGCGGTGGCGCTGTTTGAAAAAGTTCCGACATCTATTCGGCTGCGCGTGATGCGCATGCCCGGAACCACGGTTGGGGCCCGCAACATCGACGAAGGCCTGGGCGTGCCCCGCCATCAGAGTCCCCTCATCACCGTCAGCGGCACCAAATGGATGATCGACGGTGTGCCAATCGAGGGAACGTTCACCCCCGCGACGCGGTGCACATGCCGCCGGCGCCGCCGTTTGACCAAATATTTCGGGAATTGCCGCTGACCTTCCCGGTAACGGAAATTGCGGCGATGCTGCGGGAATCCGTCGCGAACAACGACCAGCTGCTTGTACATGTATCGGGCTACATTGCCGCCAAGGCCATGCTCGACGCCATGGATGCGTCGGGCGGTCCCGCGTTCTGGCGCGCCCGGCGCGTGCGCTTTGAGCATGCGACGGCATCTTCCCGGATCTCTATGCACGCGTGAAGGATTTCGGGATCGTCGTCGTGCAGAACCCCTCGCACTTCATGGGACTCGGCCTGCCCGATCGCTCGGCATTTGATCTATCCCAACCGTTGAAATCACTGCTCTCAGCGGGCATTCCGGTGGCTCTGGGCTCCGACGGACCGACCAACCCCTATCTGAATATCCTGTTCGCCACCATTCATGCGAATCACCCATCCGAGGCCATCACGCGGGAACAGGCGGTGATTGCCTATACTCTGACCTCGGCTTACGCGGAGTTCATGGAACAGGACAAAGGCAGCATCGCGGTAGGGAAACTTGCGGACCTCGCCGTGTTATCCCAGGACATTTTCACCGTGCCGCCTCAGGAATTGCCTAAAACGCAAGCGGTGCTCACTCTAGTGGGAGGAAAGATTGTCGTCGATAGACGTGCCGACAGAGTGTCGCGGTAGCGACGCATCCTCGTTATAGCGACTTGATTGGCTCTGGGCCCGCCCAGGGCGAGATCGATAAACCCTAACCAATCCTGCGAACTCGCCAAAGAAGTGGCCTTCGGTGATGATCCTTCGAACGGTTACGCATTACCGCCACCAAAAGTAGGTTAGATCAGCAATCGCTTTCCCAAGGCGGACTAATTTGAGGCTCGTCCCACCCATACCAAAGATCTCTGAATTCCCGGATTTCTTCGCGATCCGGTAACGCCAACAGATTGCCGAGACGCGTGTAGCAGTCCACTGGCGGTCAAATCCACGGCGAATTTCGAATAGCTGCTGCAGGTCGCGCGCTCCGTGCACTACGCGAACCAACTCAATCCCGTTGGGAATTACGCGATATAGCAGCAGATAGTTGCCCACCGGGTGATAACGCAGCTCTTTCGCAATATCTGGTCGCGCAGGTCCCATGTGCGGATTGTCGGCGAGGAGTTTGTATTTTTCCTCCAGCAAATCCAGGAGTCGATCGGCCGCTACTGGATCATCCTGGGCGATAAAATACCAAATCTCCACCAAGTCCTGGTCGGCGAGCGCGGTAATCCGAATACGCGACATCTTCCTGTCCAGCGGCGATTTTCTACTTGCGATCCGCCTGAAGGCGCTGGCGACCGCGCTTCTTGATTGCGGCGACGTCGAAATCCTTGCTGGGTCCGCTCCTTAATACCCTCGGCCCAGTGCCGGCGAATTTCACTGATCGCGTCGGACCGCGCGGCGCGCCGAGCCTTCCATTCGCGCAACGCCTCTCGGATGACTTCGCTACTCGATGCATAGTCGCCGGTTTCCACAGCGTTGCGAACCAACGTTGCCATGTCGGCCGGCAACGCAATGCTGTAGATACTTTTCCACGTTTGCCATAGATGCCTCCTGTCTGGTAGGTAATAGTAGCAATAAGTCATACTAGTGTCACCAACAAGCGCTGCGGCACCGCAGCAAGCATGCCGTTCCACATATGCTTGGGGCGAGTTCCGCTGAAAATAGCGGGTTTTTTCAGCGAAACTCAAGCAAGCCCTTAAATAGGTGTCGGTGTTCCGAGTTTCCTAAATTGTGTTCCGAGTTCTTAGATTGGTGCCTAGTTGGCTGGACTGGGCAATGCGAAAGCGGACCTCGCCGGCTACCGCTTGGAGTTCAGCATGCCGAACTTTGCCGTATCACACCGATCCTTCGGGAGGATCGACGAGCTTAGTCCGATCGAAGCGTGCCATCACGTCTCCGAAAGGCCCGAAGCCCAAGCGTTGGTAGAACCTTGTGGCTTCACCGTCAGCCACCAGCAGCACCCGCCAGACTGGCAAGGTGGCCATGAGTTCATTCATGAGTTTGCCACCGACGCCCCGCCGCTGGTAATCAGGGTGAATCGCGACATCGTAAATCGTTGCGTGATACTCACGGTCGCTCAATGCGCGGGCGGCCCCCACGAGTCGGGAACCGTCCTTGGCAAAACACACGAC
>CAWALS010000003.1:0-158460 GCA_963782865.1 uncultured Gammaproteobacteria bacterium
CGTAACCGTCCGGTCTGGGCACATTGACTAGCGTTTGTTGATCTCGTCGGTGGGCGCATCATGATTCATGGCCATATCGACGGCATGATCGAGGCGATGGACCAGGTCGTTGAAGGATTCGCCGTTGCGCCGTACCAAGGCGGCAATCATGCCGTGTGGATCGGCGGCGACCGCGGCGCATTCGATCGGGGCGATCGGGCCGATGTGGATGTTGCCGCCGGACTCGACGAACTCCTCGATGTGCGGCCACGCCGAGGAAGGCGTGAAGTCGCCGCTATGCGGCGAGTCGGCTTCAAGATCCGGCTGAAGGTCGACGCGCCACGGCAGGAGTTCGTCGATTCGATTGACTGGATGATCGGCGATACGTTCGATGACATGCCGCAGAGTAGGCCTGCGGATCGAGGCCGATCAGTTTGGCAGACCCGACGAGGCTGTAGATGGCAGCGGCTCGTTCACCGCCAGCATCGGACCCAGCGAAGAGATAATTTTTTCTTCCGAGTGCAACCGCGCGTAGCGCTCGCTCGGCGCCATTGTTATCGATTTCGATGATGCCATCGGCGGCAAAGCGCGTGAGCGCTTTCCATCTCGACAGCGCATAGCGGATCGCGACCGCAAGGTCGGATTTCGCCGATACCTGCGTGAAGGTGTCTTTGAACCATCGATACAAGGCATCCAGCAACGGAGCTGATCTGGCTTGGCGGATCTCGCGACGGATATCGGGTGACTTGACCGCGGATTTGCTCGCTCGATGCCGTACAGTTCACCGATGCGCTGCATGGCGATCATCGCCAGCGGCGATTCGTGGCTTCGTGGATGTCGTAAAATTTGCGGCGCACGTGAGCCCAACACGCAGCTTCCTTGATCGGATGATTCGGGTTTGCATCGTTGTACAGCTTATCGAAGCCGGCATAGCCATCGGCTTGTAAGATGCCGCGGAAGTCGCGCAAGTGATTTCGCGGATGCAGCCCTTTGCGATCCGGCGAGTATGCGAACCACACTGCCGGCGGATCGCTGCCGTCCCGGACGGTCGATCATCCCGAACATAGGTCCATAATCGACCTTGTTTCGTGGTGCCGCGACCGGGACACAAGACCGGCACCGGCGTGTCGTCGGCGTGAAGTTTGTTGCCACTGAGCACATGCTCCTGCAAGGCATCGACTAGGGGTCTCAGCAACGCACTCGCTTGTCCGACCCAGTCGGCAAGCGTCGAGCGATCGAGATCAACACCCTCGCGGGCATAGATCTGGCTCTGGCGATTCAGCGGTAGGTGGTCACAGTATTTGGACACCAGTACGTGAGCCAAGAGACCGGGACCTGCAAGCCCTCGGGCGATCGGCCGCCCCGGTGCCGGCGCTTGAACGATTTGCTGACAGGCCGTGCAGCTGAACTTGGGGCGCACATGGCGGATCACCTTGAACCGCGACGGCACGTACTCGAGGATCTCGGCGACATCCTCGCCAAAGGCCCGCAGAGCCCCGCCACAGGCGGGGCAGTCGCAAGGAGCCTCGTGCACAACCGTCTCACGCGGCAGGCTCTCCGGCAGCGCACGACGCGCAGGTTTGGCTTTTTCAGCGGCCGGCTCGGCGTCCAGGACGGGCGCGGTCTCGCGGCGCTCGCTTCAAGTTCCTCGAGACTGAGCTCCAACTGCGCGATGGTTTGATCGAGTTGTTCGGAGGATCGACCGAACTGCATGCGCTTTAAGCGGGCGAGTTCGATTTTGAGTTTTTCGATCTCGACATCGCGAGAGAGCAACGTCGATCGGGCCGCTTCGAGGGCTGCGCGCTGCTCGACGACGAGGCGTTGTAAGCTCTCGATGTCAGTCGGCAGTGGGCGGCTTGGCATGGCCTCGAGTGTACGCCAAGCCGCCCATCATTACTTAACTAAATGCCTATAAATGTAGGTACTTTTCGCTACGCCGAGAGTTGCGGTGCGTGAGTCCGTTGCGGTCGTCGCCAGTCGATGCCTTCGAGCAGCATCGACAACTGTGCCGGCGTCAGATGCACCGTCCCGCTGCTCGCCTTCGGCCACACGAAGCGGCCATTTTCCAACCGCTTCGAGAACAGACACAGACCATCGCCATCCCACCACAGCAGTTTGATCCGATCACCACGTCGGCCGCGGAAGGCGAACAGCTGGCCCGAGTACGGATGCTCGGATAACTGCGTCTGCACGATTGCAGCCAGTCCATCAAAACCGTTTCTAAGATCCGTGACACCGCACGCGAGCCAGATCCGAACACCGCTCGGCGGTCCGATCATCGCGCTGCCGCCAGCACCTCGCGCAGCATCCCGGCATCGACGATGCCGCGAACCCGCACGCAACCACCGGCAAGATCGATCTCGATCACGCCCTCGGTCGGCGCCGCCATGGCCACGCGCACCGCGGCGAACTTTGCGGCTGGCTTGGAGGATGTCGCCATTCTTGCCTGCTGCCGACGCCACGACGCCAACAACGCGGGTCGCACCCATGGCGCTGCGCGACCTCCGCCACATTGGCTCCCGCAGCGTACGATTCCTCGACGATCTGCCGCTTCTGCGCAGGCGTCCAGGATCTCCGCTGAGCCTTCTTCGGCCGATCCAACCCGTTGCCATTTACTTCCATCACGCTCTCCACCACACGGCAAATGCCGCGCGCGAGACTTACGTGATCAGATTATTCAAAGCTATGTGCCCAGACCGGACCGTTACCTTGAAGCCGCTGAGAGCTGCCGAGCGCCTTGGGGTTACGATGCCCAGGTTCGTTGTCTACTCGCGCGGGGGTATACGGTCGCGGGACCGGTCGCTTGAATAGCCCTCGCTCTTTGCCGACTGTTGCCGCTCCGTAGATACCATAGTTCGAATTTTTGCAGCGATCGCTTCCGAGTTGGGTAACACTTCCCTTTCCATGCTGCTGCTGTAAGGATGTATCGAGCGGGTCATCGCAACCCGGGATGCTCTTATCCGTCGACCTTGTGACGCCTCGGCTACTCGCGCAATAATTTCGCCGCCGATACTGCCATTCATTGGCGCTTCCTCGACGATAACCAATCCACCCGTACGGTGTACTGAGTTGATAATCAAATCAAAATCGAGAGGCACGATCGTCCGCGGATCAATCACCTCCACTGAGATGCCTTCCAGCGAGAGCACATGCGCCGCTCGCTCGGCCTCTTGTCTCATCCAAGCCCACGCGACAAGAGTGATATCATTACCGCTATGAATCACGGTACCGCGCCCTATGGCCACTACAAAGTCAGGATCGTCGGGCACCTCTCCAATCAGGTCATAAACGCGTCGATGCTCGAGAAAAATCACCGGACCCGGAAAACGAATCGCGGACCTTAGAAGCCCTGCCGCATCAGCTGGCGTGCCCGGACACATAACAGTGAGTCCGGGTGTGTGGTGCAAGTAGTGCTCCATGCACTGCGAATGTTCCGGCCCCAGCCCGCCATTGGCGCCCATGCATCCTCGTACAGTGACCGAAATCGGCCGTGACCTGGGCTGTTGGTGGCGCCATTTAGGCATGTCATTTATTATCTCGTTTGCCACGGCGAAGAGAAAGTCCGCCGAATAGATCTCGACGATTGGCGTGAATCCAGATAGAGCTAACCCGAGAGCCGCCCCGAAAAAACCATTCTCCGATACCGGCGTTTCGATCACCTGAGTCGGTCCGAACAAGTCATACAATCCAGCCGTAACGCCAGCTGCACCGATACCTCGCACAGTTTCACCCAACAACAAGGTCTCCTTGTCGCGACGAAGTTCTTGTTCAAGAACGGTGTTCAGTGCCTCTCGAGTGGTCAGGACTGCCAAGGGATCAACTCCTCCGCCGTGTCCGCCCATGTGGCATCGGGGGCGTCGGCGAGTGCGTTGAATGCTTTTTTTATCTGGTCAGTCGCCCAGTCATCGGCCGTCATAAGCAGTTTGGGTCCGGTTTTCATAGCTGTAATACGTTCGGCGACACGCGTCAGCGGGTCTCGTTCTTTCCAGGCCGCGATTTCCGCAGGCGGCTGATAGCGGGCATCGTCGTACCATATATGAGGCTCGACGCGATAGGTCATGCCCTCGATCACCGACGGACCTCTCCCGGCTCGCGCATGCAACACCGCCTTGCGCACCGATTCATAGACGACTTCAGCATCGTTGCCGTCTATTTTTTCCACCGGGATCTCAAATCCTCGCCATACACGAGACATACTACCTTCGGGAAACAGCCATTCCGTTCGCGAACTGAAGGACCAGCCGTTGTTTTCGGCTATGAAAACCACCGGCAAATGCCATAGCACAGCCATGTTCAAACTCTCGTAAAGAATCCCTCTTGCACCGGCGGCCTCGCCGTAATAGCACACCACGACGTCATCTGTGTTCCTTAGACGGAACGCCAGCGCTAGGCCAACAGCAATACCGAATCGTCCACCGAAAACCCCTTCTCGGCCCGGCACACCACGTTTTGGATCGTGCACATGCATTACACCACCGAGCCCGTCATTGGTACCGCCCGCCTTCATAAATGTGTCGAGAACAATCTCGGTCAGGGAAATCCCTTTTGCTAACAGCTGACCGTATCCACGATGAGAGTAGATGATTTGATCCGTTGGCTTAAGCGGCAACACGGATGCAACAGTTAGCGCCTCTTGACCGATACCAGAGTGATAGTGCGGGATTTTTTTCCCCGCCTTTAATATCTCGCCGCAACGTTCATCAAAGCGACGACTCAGCAGCATTAGCCGATATGTATCAAGCAGTACGGTGGAATCCATAGTGGTGATTTGCAGCCCAAAGATTTCGGATCAAAACTCGGTGGTTCACTAACATCTAAGGCGGCCCTTCCAGCGCTATGAAAAGCAATCGCCCAGGCTAGGCCGACATGGTCGGACAATCTGTGCGCGCACGCCATCTCCATATCCCTATACCCAGATAGCGGACCGATACTGGGGCGGTGGCGGCGCACCCCTCGGTCGATATTCCAGGCCCAGGGCGGGTCGGCTCCAAAGGCTTCTGCCATGTGTAACATCTGTGAGTGCCAAAACATGGGCACTGTGGGTTGCGCGACATAATGATGCAGAAGGTCGAAGTTGCGAGAAAGCTGTAAGACCGAGAAATTGCACGAGGTCCTAAGGCATGACAAAAGCGGATGCCGAATTTAGACGCACAACCAATATGCAAGAGGACCTGCGGGGATCGAGAGTTAACGAGTTGCCAGACGCGCGATCATGGGAAGACGGACAGCACCCAGAATCAAGACCATACTCGCGGGGATATGTTTCCAACGAGTTCGGGTTAACGCGCAATTTGCCACGTTTTTTTCACACGCGAGTCTCGTACTGGTCTGTAGACATACCCTGTTGCGTGATGATGGCGCTCGGTCAGCAAAGAAAACATCCGGTGTCAAAATGAGCTCCTTGCCGCGATTTGAAGCGATGATGGGATCGAAAAAATATTTACGGCGAAAGATGCCGAGGTTATACAGCGGGAGCGATTTATCAGATTGCACAGCCGAAACAAGGGTCCATTGATACTTTGCTAGAGTCAGACCACTGCAAAGCGACGCATCGTGAGATAGGCACCGAGAAGATTCAGTGCGGATAAAACCATCATCGCAGGTATCGCACGCGACGGTATGTTCAAGAAAGGCAGGAAAGGCAGCAACAGAGCAACAGCCAAAGAACCGCCAAACAGAGATAACGCAATGAAGCGCATGGACCCCTCCAACCTCAAACCGGTACAAATGATCGAATCCACCATACGCTCTTAACTCGGCAATTTCTGCGCTCCGCAGCGAGGTTGCAAGATAGCCGATCGATGGCTCATGAAATTGCCGCTATGGTTACTCCGCTAAAGCTCAACACCCGCTGTCCATCAAAGGTGTTGTATAGTCACACATCACGACAAAGACAACCAGTTGATGGCCTGGCAAGCGACCCGAACTGCCGAAGAGGGGTGGATTCGAGAGTCGAACGTACGATAAATCAGCCGGAACCAGTTGGAAAAGAGGAGGGGTCCGGATGACAAAAGACTTCAGCCACATTGACGTCCGTGCTCTGCGCTACCTGAAGATTCTGGTGGACGAACGCAATGTATCGAAAGCAGCAACCGTGTTGGGTATCTCGCAACCAAGCTTGAGTGGTTCCCTCGCGAAGTTACGCCAAGTTTTCGGCGACCCGCTTTTCATTCGCACCGCGAACGGCATGGATCCCACGCCCTGTGCCATGGCACTGGCCGAGCTCTGCGCTGACGTTGTCAGTCGGCTCGACGACATCCATGCCAAAACTTCAGTATTCAGTCCGGCAACCTGCATGCGTTCTTTTCGTGTCCAAGCCAATGACTACTCTATTCATATCGCAGTCGGCCGCATGATTGCTTTGGTACGCCAACAAGCCCCCGGAATTTCAATCGTGGTCGATTACGTCCCGGATTTAGATTTTCGCGAACGGCTGGAAAGCGGAGAGGTCGACTTGAACATCGGCTACTTGCCCGATGTCGATGAATCCTTGCATAGGTTCTCGTTCATGAACGTCGAAGTGTGCTGCATCGTAAGCAGGAACCACCAGACAGTTCGTGATGAGATCTCACTAGAGGATTATGTCAATTCGCCGCATCTTTGCTTATCGCTTGGCCGGGGGGATCGGGCCTCATTCATTGATCGCTCGCTCGATAGTATGCTTGCTGAGCTAGGTCATATACGCAACAAGGCCGCGCAAGTCCCGACATGGCTAACTATGCCTACGATCGTGGCGCAAACTGATTTAATTGCAACTGTCCCGCTTGATCTCGCCGTTTCTGCATCGAAGGATTTGCCAATCCAGGTGCTTCGATTGCCATTTGCTAACTTCAGTCTCAACCTGTCTGTTGTTTGGCATGATCGTAGCGACAAGGATCCGGCGATTCGCTGGTTGCGAGGCTTATTTCGAACGATAGGAGCCGGCTCGGAACGTCGCGATGGGGTTGTCTAATCACTTGCCGTCGCCGCGTAGTGGCAGCGCGCGCATTGGGTTTTAAGAACCGCACTTCCGTCGCGTCGCCAGCACGCGCCACCGCTACACTGGTAAGAAAGATCGGCAGCAACTTCGACCCGCGCTATAGCAGGTGCGTATTCCGATGATGGTGACCGGCGGTTCCGATTTATCGTGACCGGTCTGGAGCGCGGTGAAGTGCTCGATGTAAATGATAACTCAGTCGGTCACGATGGTCTCGGGATCGGTACGGGTTTTGGGTGTCTTTCCGGGACGTCGTAGCGATTCGCCTTTGAGGGTGAGGCGGTGGGCGTGATGCAGAAGGCGATCGAGGATGGCATCGGCGATCGTGGCGTCACCGATCCATCCGTGCCAGTGCTCGATCGGCAACTGGGCAGTGATGACGGTGGCGTGCTTTTCGGCACGATCGTCCATAATTTCCAGGAGATCTTCTCGACCGTAAGGTTCTAACGGCTGCAGCGCCCAGTCGTCGAGGACCAGGACCTCGATTTTGGCGAGCGCCATGAGCCGGCGTTTGTGGATACCCTCGCCACGGGCGACACGCAGTTCTTCGAGCAGCCGTGGCAGCCGGGCGTAGAGCGCACTCTTGCCGAGTCGACACGCTTTTTGCGCGAGCGCACAGGCGAGCCAGGTTTTGCCGACGCCGGTGGGGCCGGAGATCAGCAACGGTTGACCGCGCTCGATCCATTCGCCGTGACCAAGGCTAGTGATGAGTCTGGCGTCGAGTCCACGGCTGGCGCGGGTGTCGAGATTCTCCAGGCAGGCCTGGCCGTATTTGAGTCGAGCCTTGCTGAGCAGGCGCGTCAGTCGCCGGTCGTTGCGGTGAGCGGCCTCGCGTTCGACGAGCATCGCGAAGCGATCTTCAAAGGATAGTGCGTTGCTGGTCGGCAGCGTAATTTGTTCCTCGAAGGCGTGGGCCATGCCATCGAGGCTTAAGGTTCTCAGCTGGGTCAGGGTCTGTTGCACGATCATCGATCCGTCTCCTTGTGTTATTGGTAATACTTCGGTCCGCGCACATGCGCATGGTCGGGGGAGGCCCAGTCGATTTTCTCGCTGACGGCCAGGTTTTCGGTGCGCCGCTTCAAGATCGAGCCGACGGTTTGATAGGTGGCGCTGCCCAACAGCAGCGCCCGAGCACAGGCGGCCTCCAGGCGTACCGCGCCGTGTTGCCGCTCGAGGCGCAGCAACCCCAGACAGGCGCGGTATCCTTGTTCCGGATGCGGGCGGCTGCTTAAGATGCGGCGGATCACCTCGGCGCAGGCGCCGCCGTGCTTCTCACCCCAGCGGATCAGCCGACCCGGTGACCACTCCAGGTGCGCGCGGTGCGCGGCCGGCAAGTGCTCCGGTAACGTGGTGTAGCCGAACCGAACGTAGGAGCGGGCATGGGCGGCGACCCGTTCTCCGCGGTGCAGGACTTCGATGCTGCGGGCAGTCGCCCGGGCTTCGACCTTCTGATGCACCAGGGCTTGCGGAACGCTGTAGAAGTGCTCGTCGATGGCGATGTGATAGTCGATATTGACGCGCGCCTCGTGGTAGCGGGCGAACTCGTAGCGGCTGACCGGCAGCACCTTCAACGCAGGTCGGTCGAGTTGGGAGTACGCGCTCTGCCGTGAACCCGGCAGCCGCTTGAACGGTCGGGTGTTCAGGTCATCGAGCAGATCACCGACGGCGGCATCCACCGCGGCGAGGGTCGCGAAGTTGCCGTCCCGCAGCCTCGCTAAGATCCAGCGCTGCACGATTTGCACGCCGACTTCGACCTTCGACTTGTCCTGCGGTCGGTATGGGCGGGCCGGCAGCACGGCGGTGCCATAGTGGCGGGACAGATCCTCGATCGTCGCCGAGGCCCGCGGCTCATAGCGATCGGGATCGGCGATCAGGGCCTTGGCATTATCCGGCACGATCAGCGCCGGCACCCCGTCGATGTATTCCAGGGCTCGAACCAGCGCACCGGTCCAGTCCACCAGCCGCTGATGAGCGGTGGCGCAGGCAAAGGTGTAGTTCGAGGCGCCGAGGGTGGCGACAAAGATCTGCGCTCGGTCGCCTTCGCGTCCGTAGCCGATCGACTGCCCGGCGTAATCGACGAAGAGCTTCTCGCCGGCGCGGTGCACCTGGCGCATCGAGCGGCGCAGCGTCGCCACGTATTGGCGATACAGATCCGCGAACTGGGAGAAGCGGTAGGTCAGGCCGCCGGCATGCGCCGCGCAGTATTCCTGCCACAACAGCGTCAGCGTCACGTTCGGGCGCTTAAGCTCCGCGTGCAGATGGGCAAAATCCGGCTTGATCCGCCCGCCGTAGCTCGCCGGCCGGGGCGCCGGCGCAATGCGCGCCATCACCTCGGCATCCGACATCGACATCAGGGCGCCCGGTTCCAGCCCTGTGCGCTCGATCCGGGCGACGTACTTGGCCACGACCCCCTTGGAGATCGCCAGTGCCCCGGCGATCTGCTCGTGCGAGAGGCGCGCCTCGTACTTAAGCCTGATTAGTTCTCTTACCTTTCGCATGTGCAGTGCTCTTGTCGGCATCGACCCTCTCCGGTCCAAAACCGTCGAGGGTATCCCTTGAGCACTTCACCGGCGGGTCCTGCCCGCCATCCTCTCCGATCGACCCCAAAACCCGGTCACGCCAAATCGGAATCGGCGGTCACGCGAATTCGGAATCCTCGGTCACGTTAAATCGGAATGCCCGGTCACAATCGACCGGAATACGCACATGGCCATGCCCACATCGTTCTTGGGTTCCACCGAGCCGATGACGACTTGAGGCAGCGACTGCAAAAACCCGTTGTAGACCATCCAAATGAGCAACAACCGCACGCCGGCTGAGCAGGCAGGGCAAAGTTTCAGCAGCAGAGCGCAGATAACGCCCGTGCACAAGATGGCGAGCGCCCCCGTACCCTGAAAAAGACTGGCCAGCGGGTTTTCACCCGACCAGGTGTGATTGTTGTGAAAGAGAATCGGCCGAAGCCCCGGCGTCAATGCCTTCGGGATCACTAGAAACAGCTCCTGAATGAGGAAAATCAGGTTAAAGGCAAGCGCATAGAACAGCGCCGAAGTGACGGTAAGGTTCCAATTCCATGTGTGCACTGGGCGCAGCGCACCGACCGAGGATCCGCGGAACCTAGTGATTCCCCTAAGACCGAACAGCAGCGGCCCAACCACCAAGACCAGAAACGCCGCAACGCCGATGAGAATTGCGTCTTGCTGCATGAAATCTCAAACCCGCTTCTTTTTCTTCTTGACATCCTACCATCCCCATTCCAGTACATAAGCCTGTGCACAACCGGTTGCTTGTCACTCAAACGCAACCTCGAATCAACTGCTTGCGTTGATCTGCTGCATTTTCGAACAGATCGGCGCAAAGTTGCTTTGGGGCGACCAAACACACTGCCGGGAGATAACAACCATGTGCCTAAATAAAATCAGTCGGACAGCACTCGCAACGATCACCGTCTTGTTTCTGCTGACTGCGATCCCACTGGCCTGGGCTGCCGCGCCGACCAACGCCTGCGCGCTTCTGTCTGTGGGACAGGTTGGCACCATCCTTGGCGTCCAAGTGGACGCGGGCAAAAATCTCATCGGCCCGAATGAGTGCCGTTGGATCCAAAAGGGTGCAGCGCCAGGTTCCGTTGCCGCGTTGCTGCAGGTCAATCTCAGCAAAGCGCAAGCCTTTGAAATGGGCAAGACAGCAATACCCAACTGGACCAAAACCCCCATTACCGGACTCGGCGATGACGCCTACAGCGCGGACCACGGCGGGAAAATGACATTCCCCATTTCTCCCTCGCTGAGCGTGAAGGAAGGTGCCGTATTCCTCGTGATTAGCGCGAAAGTCCCAAAGGCCACTCTCGAACAAACAAAGGAAGTCGAGAAAAGAATCGCCGGCGCCATCCTCGACACGCTTTAACTCCTGTTCTCACGAATTGTTCCCCATTCTCGGTGCATAACTCGGTGCATATCCGGTTCCTTGTCATCGAAACGTCACCGGCATTCAGCGAGTTGCATTGAACTGCGGCATTTTTGACCACCTCAACGACAGACTCGGTAAACTCGTTGCTGCCTCGGCAAGCCATGAGGAGCTATAGGCAATGAAAATCAGTGCACGCAATATTCTGTCCGCCACCGTGAAAAAAATTACGCCGGGCGCTGTAGATACAGAAGTTGTCGTCGAACTGTCGCCGGGAGTCGAGATCGTCTCGATCATTACCAAATCGTCGGCGGAAACACTCGCACTTAAGCCCGGCGCAAAGGCCTACGCAATCATCAAAGCATCCAACGTGATGATCGGCGTGGACTAGCATCGAGGCAATCATGAAAACAGCTACCCTCACCGCGGGCTTCTTGCTTGCCCTGGCCTCCTTAAGCGCGAGAGCCCAGCTTCAGCCGCGGCCGGTCCCCAACCCCGGCGTCGAGTCGTTCACGTTCGAGTCGCCGTCCATGGGCGTGCGCTTTTCCCTCAACGTCGGCTTGCCCCAGGGCTACAAGGCAGGAGATGGCAAGAAGTATCCCGCGCTGATCGTCACGGACGGGGATTTCGTCTTCCGCAACGTCTACGACCAGGCCTCCACGCTCGAGGGAGCGATCACGCCGCTGTTCATCATCAGCGTCGGGACCTCGCTCGAGGAGGGCGAAGATGAGCACACCCGGCGGCGGATCTATGAGTTCTCGCCACCCGGCTGGGATCGGCAAGACAAGTTCGGCCAGCTCGTCGAGGACACCTGCAAACATTTCAAGTCCCCGGCGGGCCGCTGCACCGGTGGATCGGCGAAGTTTCTCACGGCAATCGCGACCGAAATGATTCCGCTGCTGGCCGCCGAGTTCCCGATCGACACCGCGCAGCTCGGCCTCTTCGGTCTCTCCGCCGGTGGGTTTTTCACATCCTGGGTGATCTTCCAGCCGAACACCCCGTTTACGAAGTACATCATCTCCAGCCCCGCGATGGCCTACGGACGCGGCGAGATCTTTAGGCAGGAAGCAGCCTACGCAAAGACCCACAAGGATCTTGCCGTAGGCATCTACTTCGCGTCAGGCGGGCTCGAAGTGACAGATCCCATGCTCGAAGGCACCGGAGAGATCGTCAGCGGGATGTCGCACCTGGCCGGAATGCTCGCCAGCCGCCATTACCCCGGCCTCAAGTTGACGGTCGAGTTCCACCCCGGGATGGGACACACCGACGTGATGGGAACGTCTGTAGTGCGAGGCCTGCGCACGCTCTACGCGAAGTAGAGCCTCACACCGTCCAGCTCCCTTGCGCAACCTTCCGTGCGCAACCCCAGATTCGAGCCGCGGCACTCATGTACGTCGCTGTCTCTTTTTGTTAGCCGTTTATGGTGCGTGCGCGATGGCCAAACGTGCGAATACTCTAACCAGCTTTGACCATCGCAAAGGAACCTGCTGCGCGCTGCGCGAAATAGGCCGGATGATCGAGATCGGCGATGAGCCCTGGCTGTTCGGGCTTCCAATCGAGCGTCGCGCGGGTGCGCGCACTCGATGTCGGGGCGTCGATGCCTGCGAACATGGCGAACCAACCGAAGTGCTCGGCAGTCTCCTCGGGCGCCTTCGACACCACTGGAATGTTGAGGCGGCGGCCGATCACTTCGGCGATCTTCTTGAATGGCACGCCGTCCTCGGCAATCGCATGGAAGGGACCTCCTTCCGCGCCGCGCTCCAGCGCCAGCCGATAAACACGGGCGGCGTCAAGCCGGTGTACGGCGGGCCAGCGGTTCTGCCCATCGCCGATATAGGCTGACACGCCTTTGGCGCGCGCGATCCCGATCAGGATCGGCACGAAGCCGTGATCGCCGTGCCCGTGGACGGAGGGGGCGAGCCGGATGGTCGTTGCCCGTATGCCGCGTGCCACGAGCGCAGCCGCCGCCGCCTCCGATTTGCGCGGATAGGAGTCAGAGTTGAGCGGCGGCACATCCTCCTCGGTCGCCATGCGCCCGGGGGCGAGGAGCGCCACGCCGGAGGTGACGAGCAGCGGTCGGTCGGAGCCTTCGAGCACCGCGCCGATCACCTCGATGGCGCGCCGGTCCTCCGCGCAGTTTTCGGCGAATTTCGAAAAGTCGTGGTTGAAGGCGGTATGGATCACGCCGTCCGATTGCGCCGCACCGCTGCTGAGGCTGTCCAGATCCGCGAGCGAGCCGCGATGACTTTCGGCGCCCGCCGCGGCGAGGGACTTCGCGCCCGACGTCCGAGCGAGTCAGTCCGAGCACCTTGTGACCGGCGGCGATGAGGTCCTTGACGATGGCAGAACCGACCCAACCGGTTGCTCCGGTGACAAATATGCGCATGGAAAATCTCCGGTTCGTTACTGGCTGGCGCTTAGTGTCGACTCTTGTATTATTCCGGTAAAGTAGTGACGTTATCCGGGTATAATTGATAATAGGATGGCCTAGAACATGGCAGCAGAGAGCCTGCTTGGAGACTTCCTAAAGCATCGCCGCGCGAAGCTCGATCCGGCGGCGCTTGGCTTCGTGCCCACGCGTCGCCGCACACCCGGCTTGCGCCGCGAAGAAGTGGCGCAGCGGGCGAATATCAGCCCGACTTGGTACACCTGGCTCGAACAGGGACGCGGAGGCGCGCCCTCGGCTCACGTGCTCGATCGGATTGCGCGGGCTTTGATGTTGACGGACGTCGAGCGTGAGCATCTTTTCCTGCTCGGCCTCGGCCGCCCGCCCGAGGTGCGCTACCGCAAGGATGAAGTCGTCACGCCGCGGCTGCAACGCGTGCTCGATGCGCTGGAACCGAGCCCTGCTCTCATCAGGACTGCTACATGGGACGTCATCGCCTGGAATCGGGCCGCAACGGTGATGCTGACCGACTATGGATCGCTGCCGCCGAAGCAGCGCAATGTCCTGCGCTTCATCTTTCTTGATCCTGTGGTCCGCGCTGCCCAGTACGACTGGGAAAGCGTGGCACGCTACGTAGTAAGCGCGTTCCGGGTGGATGCGGCTCGCGCCGGGGCGGCGGCGGAGGTGGAACCTCTGGTCGATGAGCTCTGCCGGCTCAGCCCAGAGTTCAAGGCGCTGTGGCTGGACAACGATCTGCAAAGCCATGGCGAGAGCGTCAAGCACATACGGCATCCGGTACTCGGACCGATCGCCTTCGAATATTCCGCCTTCGCGGTCGATGGCCGGCCGGATCTCAACTTGGTCGTCTACAATCCAGCGACGCCTGTCGACGCGGACAAGATAGAGTCATTGATGACGAAGAAAACGGCGAAACGACGCGGCGAGAAGCGTTTGTCGACGCACCCATAGAGCGCCAAAAGCCATGCGCTGGATGAACGCTTCACGTCAAGGAACTCGAGGCATTTCTGGGCGGGCACCTATGACGCGCCGCGCATCCAATCCGACTTTGATCGGCGCGCTCTCCGGCATGACATTCTGAGCAATCAGTCCGACGATCACACCGCCGATCATGTACCACGCCGGGGCAAGCGGATTGCCGGTGACGCGCGTGAGCCACGCGACGATGAATTGCGCCGAGCCGCCGAAGATGGAGATCGATAGCGCATAAATGATGCCGAACGCGCCTGAACGCGCTCGATGCGGAAGCGATTCATTCACCGCGATCAACGACGCGGAGGCGGACAGCGTCGAAGCGCAGGCCAGGACCGCGCAGGCGACATAGAGCGCGAAGCCGCTGCGCTCGCGCTCGAGCAACATGAAACAGGGAAAGACAGCGAGCGCCAGGCACAGCCATGGGATGATCATCACGCGCTTGCGTCCAACCTTATCCGAAAGCCAGCCTCCCAATGGATCGCAGACGACCCCGCACAGACCGATAACGGCGGTCGCGCCAAAGGCGATCCTGGCCGGCATGCCGAGGGTGGAATTGGCGTAGGTCGTCATATAGTTGAGCAAGTAGCTCGTGGTCGTGCCGGAAGCCAGCAGCGCCAACCCCGCCGCGGCGATACGAAAGTAACTGCGCATCGGTGCGACATCGTGCCGATCATGCAGTGGCTGCAATGTTTCGCCGAGCGTCCGGCGCAGCAGCAAGCCGAACGGAATAATGACCGCGCCGGCGAGCAGCGCGACGCGCCAGCCCCAGCTATTGAGCGCGGCAGGATCCAATGAGCTTGCCAGGCCTACGCCGACCGTCCCCGCGACCATCACGGCAACATCGGCGCTGGTCGCTTGCAGTGAAATGTACAGCCCGCGGCGCAAAGGCGGTGCCGCCTCCATCAAGAAGGCCGTGCTCGGACCGACTTCGCCGCCGAGCGCGAAGCCCTGGATGAGCCGGAAACAAATCGCCAGAATGGGCGCGGCGACGCCGATCGACGCGTACGGGGGTATCAGCGGCAGGCCCGTCACACCGATGCCGATCAAGGTGAACGAGGCGATCATGGCCGGCTTGCGGCCAATGCGATCGCCAAGCCTTCCCAATACCAAGGCGCCGAGCGGCCGCGTTAGAAAACCCGCGCCGAAAGTCGCAAGCGATGCCAACAAGCTGGTGCCGGGCGTATCGGAGGGAAAGAATGCGCGGCCGATTTGAGCGGCGAAAAACGCGTAGGTGACGAAATCATAGAATTCGATGGCGTTGCCGAGGGCGACTGCGACGACATGTCGAACCGGCAAACCAGACGGTGTCGTGGTACTGATGCGATTCTCGGTTGGCTTTATTTCGCCCCAGTGTAACTCTGGCGCCTGCGCGGTGTTGTTGGCTGATGGGACTGACAGGATACCGGCATGAAATCTGCGGCTAAGAAAATCGGCGTCACTGCGCTGGGGCTGATCGCACTCATCCTGATAGGCGTGTCTCTATTCTTTGCAGCCATGCACCGACACTTCCACCCATCCGCTCCAAACCCGGGCTATCCACCGGCCGTCAGCATGCTTGATGCGCAACGCCAGGACATTCGCTATTTCCGCCGGCTCATCGCCATGGACCGCTCATTTGCGCCGGCCGCCCGGGCTGAAGCCAAGCGACGCATCAATGCGCTCGAGGCGCTCGCCATTGTGCTCGATCGGCCGCATTTGCGTGTGTCTTTGATGCAAATCGACGCCCTGGCGGATAACGGGCATTCCAGAGTTGAGAATGAACCGAGGGCCGCGCCAATGGAACTCCCGGTGCGCGTGGCCGCTTTTTCGGATGGCTTATTTGTCATGCGCGCCACCGAGAACAATGCGGACCTGCTGGGCGGCCGAGTAACAGCGGTCGATGGCCAGTCAATTGACGCGGTCATGAGCAAACTCGAACAGCTGCGCGGCGGTACGGCCGGCTGGCGGCGCCTACACGCCTCGCAATATCTGACCCTGCAGGACATGTTGTTCGGCATTGACGTGGCGCCCGACATGCAGCACTCGAATTGGACCGTCGAAACTCTGGCCGGCGCGACGATCACGAGAAGGCTGGAGGCCTACGCTCCGGCGGCGACCGAGCCGAAAGTGCCGGCGATGCGCTGGCTGTCAAGCGAGCCCTTGGCAGGAATGGAGGGATTCTGGCGCGCCGTCCAGCCCGACCGGCCCCTGCCGATATCGCTGACCGAATTTGATCAAGCATTTCGAAATCGGCGCCTGCCGGGAACCTGCATCCAATTCGTGCAGCTCAAGTCCAACGCCGACCAAGGGAGCCAGAGCATCGGGGATTTCCTGTCAAGCACCGAACGGCGCCTACGACAAGCACAAGCATGCAGTCTGATATTCGATTTGCGCTATGACGGCGGCGGCGACTACACCAACACTTATCGCTTCGCGCGCGAGCTGCCGAGACTGATTGCGCCGGCGGGGCGGGTCATTATTCTCACCGGCCCTGCGACGTTCTCGGCCGGAATTTCCACCGCTGCAGCCGTTAAACACGCCGGCCAGAACCAGGTCGCGATCGTGGGCGAGCCGGTGGGCGATCGCTTGCAGTTTTTTTCGGAGGGCGGCCGCGCCTGCCTGCCAAATTATCCGTTGTGCGTCGCCTATCAGACCGGCAAACATGACTATCAACATTCCTGCGACGATTGGGCCGCCTGTTTTTGGCTGAATTATTTCTTTGCGCTGCGGGTCAAGTCGCTGGACCCCGACGAGGTGGTGCCCTTAAGTTTCCAAGACTGGCGCGCGGGCGTCGACCCGGTGCTCGATCGGGCCATGACAATAGCGACGCCGGCTGTGCGATAACCATCGCCGCGCTTCGATCAGAGCAGGCGATCGATCTCGCCGAGGGCGCGATCGGCGTCGGCCCGCCGCCCATATTGTTGGGCGCACTATTCCGGGGACCAGTGCACCGGGTACAACTCGCGCAGGCGCGACAGATCCGCGCGCGTCAACGGAAACATGCGCGCAGAATCGGACAGGAAAGCGGCGGGCCGGCACGAAGCGGGGCGACCGCACATCAGCGTCGTGGGATCCGAATTGTGCGCAAGGCCCAGGGCATGACCCAGCTCGTGCGCAATTACATTCGGCAAGACATTGGGCAGATTCAAGGGCGGGGTCGCCCCGCTTTTGATGGCGATGAGCATGCGGTTGCCGATGCGCGCGGTAAATGAAACGAATTCTGCGTCGGAAAGCACGATCAAGAGATCGCCGGGGAAAGGTGCGAAGGCATCGGCATGCTGCGACGAAGCGCGCAGCGTCGACTCTGAAAGATCGCGCAGGACCTGATTAGGCACGCTGCCGTCGACCCGTGCGACCTTGCCGAATCGAAACGTCGTCGGCAGAGAGGCCAGGGTGCGATTCCAAAACTCCACCGCGTCGCGCACCGCCGGCAGGCGCGGATCATCTTCGCGGCCGACAATCGTGACGGTCGGCACGCCGCGCCAGCGCGGACCGACGCGTTGCCACGATGCGCCGAAGACGGCGAGCAGTCCCGGCACCATGAGAATTAGTGTTGCAAGGCGGCGTCGGTTCAATTCGCTGGCATACTCGCGTCTGATCGGCAGCACGATGATATCGCGATGCATCGAATCCGGAGGCAATTCCATGGCTCAGACAATATTCATTACAGGCAGTTCAACCGGCCTGGGCCGGGCGACGGCGCTGCTTTTCGCCCGTAAGGGGTGGCAGGTCATCGCAACCATGCG
The DNA here is from genome assembly GCA_963782865.1 of uncultured Gammaproteobacteria bacterium. Classification (GTDB taxonomy): domain Bacteria; phylum Pseudomonadota; class Gammaproteobacteria; order Steroidobacterales; family Steroidobacteraceae; genus Bog-1198. The sequence continues at coordinate 17,960 of CAWALS010000003.1, forward strand.
CGACCCATCGAAGGAGAAGGAGCTGCACGGCGTGCCGGGGGTAAGGGTGTTCGCGCTGGATGTGACGCAGCCTGCGCAGATTGCGCAAGCCGCAAAACGGGCGCTCGAGCTTGGGCCCGTGGATGTGCTCTTCAACAATGCCGGCTACGGACTCGCCGGTCCTTTCGAAGCCGCGACGGATGCGCAACTGACCGCTGAGATCAATACCAATCTGCTCGGCGTCATGCGGGTGACCCAGGCGTTCTTGCCGGCCATGCGCGAACGCGGCTCGGGCTGCATCATCACCACCACGTCGATTGGCGGCCTGGTCACTTTCCCGTTCAATTGCGTTTATCACGCCACTAAATGGGGTCTCGAGGGCTGGAGCGAGAGCCTGGCCTTTGAACTTGGGAAATTCGGCATCAAGGTCAAGACCGTCGCGCCGGGCGGAATCCGCACCGATTTTGCGACGCGTTCCTTGGTGCTCACGCAACACCCCGCTTATGCGGCAGCGATCGCGAAAACCATGAAGACCTTCATGGATCCGAAGCGCCGCGAGAAAGGCTCGAGCGCCGAGCAAATCGCGGACGCCGTGTGGGAGGCGGCCACCGACAACAAGGATCAAGTCACCTATGTTGCCGGCCTCGATGCCCAGGAGACTTACGCCCAGCGTCTCAGCCTGGGTGCCGAAAAATTCCGGCGCGCGATCGGCGAATTGTTCCTCGGTTGAACCCACCGGACACGCGCCAGCCGCATGCCTCGTGTTCTCGGCGAGGATTCAACTGCTTAGTGCGCGGCGATCACCGCCGCCGCACCGGCCATCATGGTCGCGCCGGTGCGATTGACGATCTTCACCGCCTTGCGGCTCGTGAGCAGGCGTCGCGCGCGCACCGCCAGCAGCGCCCAGGCTAAATCAACCGACATCAGCACGAGCAACGTCACGGCGGTGAGCTCGATCCAGGCAGCCGTGCCGACGCGATTCAAGTCGACGATGCTCGGCAGCAGCGCCAGATAGAACACCATGATCTTCGGATTTCCCAGGGTTACCGCGAGTCCGGCGCCGAACAAGCGCCACCGCGACCGGCCCGACGGCAGCTCGTCTTCTGAAACCTGAGCCGGCGCAAACCACATCTTCCACGCGAGAAACAACAAGTATGCGACGCCGATGAACTTGATCGCCACGAACACCATCCCGAGCATGCGCGCCACCACCGCGAGACCCGCGACGGCGCATGTGAGCCAGAGCGCTTCGCCCAGCCACATGGCCGCCAAAAACGGCAGCACGTCGCGAAGGCCGCCGGTGAGAACCCGCGCCACCAGCGCCGCTATGCTCGGTCCGGGAGACCCGGCGGCGACGAGCAGCGCCAAGGCAAACACCAGCAAATTCGCCGCTGTCATCCGTGCCTCGACCCTGTGCGCGAGCCGAATCTCACCTGGCCACCGGCAGATCCACGTAGCTCGCGGCGTCAGGTTTGTGAAACACGCGCTGCGTTGCCTTGACATAGTCCGAGGGCTTGGCGAAGAAAATGTTCGGCACAAAGGTTTGCGGATTGCGGTCGTAGAGCGGAAACCAACTCGATTGAATCTGAACCATGATTCGGTGCCCGGGCAAAAACACATGATCCGCGTTGGGCAGCTTGAGCGTGTAGCCGATGACTTTACCGGCCGGAATGGCGGTTGGCTTTGCCGAATTGTCGCGATAGCGGCCGCGCATGATGTCCATGGCGATGGGCAATTCATAACTCCCCATCTTCACGTCTCCCGCGACCTCGTCCGGGTAGACATCGATGAGCTTGACTACCCAGTCGACGTCGGTTCCGCTGGTCGAGGCGAACAGATGCGCCACGGGTTGACCCGCGATGCGCAGCGGTGCGGTCAACACATCGGACGTGTAAGTCAGGACATCGGTACGATCCGCCGCGAAGCGCTGGTCATCGACCAGCCATCGCCTCCAGGTTGAATCGGATGCATAGGTGGGGCGGATGGGCCGCGGCCGGTAGGTGACCGGTTTCGCCGGATTCGAAACGTATTCATCGAACGCGGCTCCCGTAGAGGGCTTGTCGAAGCTCAATTTGGCGCCGGGCGCCAGATACAGCGGCGCGGACTTGAACGGGCAGCCGCTCGCGCAGGACTGAGGCCATTGGTCGTAGCGGCGCCAAACGTTGGCGCCCGTCTCGAACGCGGTGACCGCTGCGATATCCGCTTTCGGCGCGTTGTCTTTCAAATGCGAATCGAAGAAGGGCAGCAATACATGCAGACGAAACCAGCGGCCGGTGTCGCCGTCAAATTTGATCGCGCCCAACGAAGAGCCGTCGCCGTTGCCGCCGCCGTGGCGCCACGGCCCGATCACCAGGTAGGAATTGTCGTGTCCCGCTCCGGATTGCGAGCGCGTCGCCGCATAGGCCGCCGTGGCGCCGTAGATGTCCTCTTGGTCCCATTGGCTGTGCACATAAAGCGTCGGTACGGTGAGCGGACGCGCGGCGAGGATCTTGTCCACGGCTTGTTCGCTCCAATAGTAATCGTAAGCGGGGTGCTGGGTGAGGCGTTGCCAGAAAGGCAATTGATCCATGCCCATCTCTTTGCCCAGCGCGCCTGCGGAACCGATGGCGAGCCACGTATCATAAGCGTCGTAGCGGGGCGCGATCCACTTGTCCTCCGAATCCTTGCTCGCGGTTTGCGCAAAAATGTAGTCCGCGTAGGTTTGACGAAGGGCGCCATTGTGAAACCAATCATCGCCCTTCCACGTGTCCACCATCGGATTGAACGGCGCGGCTGCCTTCAATGCCGGATGCGGATTGACCAGGCTCATGAGCACGGTGAAGCCGTCATAGCTGGTGCCCATGGTGCCGACTTTGCCGTTGGATTCCGGCACGTTCTTGACCAGCCAATCAATCGTGTCATAGGCGTCGGTGGAATGATCCACCGGCGTGTGATTCAAGTCGCCGGACAGCGGCCGATTCATCACATAGTCGCCTTCGGATTTGTATTTCCCGCGCACGTCCTGAGCCACGATGATGTAGCCCGCGTCGGCGAGCTCGCCGTAGCTCAAAGGCAAGATCAGCGCGCGGCGCGGACTCTCCGCGCCGCTGGTGAATTTGCTGGCGTTGTATGGCGTGCGATCGAGAATCATGGGCGCGCGCGCCGCGCCCTTGGGAATGATGATGACGGTGTGCAACTTCACACCGTCGCGCATCGGAATCATGACGTCGCGCTTGACGTAGTCGTCGGCGTCTGTCGGAATTTTGAAATTCGCCGGGATGTCGCCGCCCGCCGGCGGCGGGGTGGGCGCGGGATTTGCGAGCGCGGCGGCGCCGGCGCTGATCCACAAGGCGGCGGCGATCGCGCCAAAGAGAATCTGGATTGGCTTTGAATGCATGATGTGTTTCCAGGTGTGCAACGTTACAACTTAAGCTTGACGCAGGCCCGGCGCCAGCGCGGGCGCCTGGTCCGCGACGTACGCGGTCTTGATGCCGATAAATGTGCTGCGTCCGGAGGTCCGATAGCTTCCCGCGGTCATTTCGAAGGCGATATCCGGTCCGAGACCATCGAATTGTTCGAGCACGAGGTCGAATCCCGCATCACGCAGCGCCTGCAGCAGGTATTCACGCTGTATCCAAAACGACTGTCTGTTGTTCCAGGATGCCCAACGTCGATTCTCGCGATCGAGGAAGGCCCGCTTGGTGCGAAATTCGGGCAGCCAGCGGCCGGGCAAGCCCTCGTGCTCGGTCAGAAACGACAGCTTGTGGGTGGTGGTTCCGGTGTTCTTGAGCGGCAAGACCCTGGCCAGGGCGCGTCGAAACCGCCGCGGCTGAATGAAGCTCGGCGAGTCCTTGGCCTCGGCGAAATGCGTCTGCAGGATCAATAGGCGCTTGGTCACGCGCGACAGTAGATCGAGGAACTCGCGCGGCTTGTCCAGATGATAGAAAAGTCCGCAGCAAAACACGGCGTCGAATGTGCCATGCGCGGCGACATTCCACACATCGTCCTGGACAAATGCCAGGTTCGGCAAATTGACCTTTGACTGAACGTAGCGGCAGGCGTCGATATTCAATTCGCGCACGTCGATTCCGAGCGCCTGCAGACCGAGACGCGCGAATTCAACCGTGTAGCCGCCCTCGAGGCAGCCCAAATCGGCAATGCGCACCTGGCGCTTATCGCCGGGAAAAGTTGCATCCAAGATACGTTTTGCCGCGAGAAACCACGGATGCAGGTCCATGGAATAGCCGGCGTCGGGCTTCGTATAGGAGCCATCGTCCAAACGAATGTTATGTGAAGTGAAGCTGACCGGCATTCCCGCTCCTGGCAAATCTCCGCGCGAATCTTAACCCCTTTCCTCGCGCCGCATCGATTCAGGGGGGAGCAGCCATAACGGAGATCCACATGAAATGCGTTGGAATTGGCATCGTGCTGATTGGCCTGGGAGTGCTTGGCGTGCGAACGGACGCTCGTGCGGCCGGCACGCTCGCGGATGTGCAAATCGTCGACCGCGACAGCGGCAGCGTATTGCCGATGTATCGAAGCCACGGAGAATATTGGGTCGCGGGCAGGCCCGGAGCCCGCTATTCGATCATGATCCAAAATCATCGCGGCGAGCGCTTGTTGGCGGTAACCGCCGTGGACGGCATCAATGTCATCAGCGGGGAAACGGGCGCCTGGAGCCAAAGCGGCTATGTATTCAATCCGGGCGAGAGCTACGAAATCGCCGGCTGGCGCAAGAGCAACGCGGAAATCGCGGCGTTCAATTTTACCGCCGCAAGCGATTCCTACGCCGACCGAACCGGACGCCCCGCCAACGTCGGCGTCATCGGCGTTGCGCTGTTTCTCGAGCGTCCTGCGCTGGTACCCCGCCATGAGTCACTCGATCGACGCTACGAGGAGTCGGGATACGCACAAAATCGCCTCGAAGGCGGTTTGGACAGCGCCGCGCGCGTGGCGGCGCCGCCAAGTCCGGCAGCGGCGGCCTCGGCGCCCAGGCTGGCGGAGGTCAAACCGTCTGAGGTGTCTGCGTATACAGCGCCGGCACAGAAGCTCGGTACCGGGCATGGCGCACGCGAAACCTCCTATGTGCAGGACACGACGTTCGATCGTCTCTCGAGCACGCCCAACGAACTCATCAAGATTCGCTACGATAGCTACGAGAATTTGCTGGCCATGGGTGTTGTGCGCACTCGCCCCGCATGGCAGCGCCTCAATCCCTTCCCCGATTCACCCATCCAGAGGTATGTACCGGACCCGCCCGGCGGCTGATAATGGAGTGAATGGGGCTGGCGCAAGAGACTGACGAGGACTTGATGTTGCGCTTCGGACGCGGCGAGGCCGCCGCGTTCGAATTCTTATATCGGCGGCATGAATCACGGGTCTTTCGCTATTTGCGCCGCAATGTGCAGAACGAGGCCGCTGCCAATGATCTGATGCAGGAGGTCTGGTTTGCAGTCGTGCGCGGCGCCGCAAGTTATCAGCCGACTGCGAAATTCACGACGTGGCTGTTCAGCATTGCGCACAACCGCACGGTTGACATGTATCGCGCCAACCATCGACTGCAAAGTCTCGATGCCGCCGATGCTGCGGAACCGGAGGCGTCGAGTCCGTTGGAACGGCTCGCCGCTTCGGCGAAACTCGAACCGCCCGCGCAGGTCCAATCACAAGATGAGGCCGCGGCTTTGCTGGACGCCGTCGCGCAGTTGCCCGCGGAGCAACGGTTCGCGTTTCTGCTCCAGGCAGAGGGCGACCTCAGCGTCGAGGAAATCGCCGAAGCCACCGGGTCGAGCTTCGAAACGGTCAAGAGCCGGCTGCGCTATGCCCGGGCCAAACTGCGGCAGCTGTTGTGGGAATACGCATGACCCCGAATGACGACACTCGAGACGAGGAATTGCTCGCTCGCTACCGGCAGGCGAGCGCGGATGCGCCCGGTCCCGGCGAGGCCGTGCGCGCGGCAATTCTAGCCGAGAGCCGCCGCGTCGCCGCGGAGCTCGCGAAGCGAGCGCCGCCGCAAATAATTGACGTATCGCGCCCGGCGGCCAACGATTCGCGCTGGAAAATTACGGCCTTCGGCACCGTCGGTGCGGTGCTGCTTGCCGCACTTCTGTTTGCGCCGCGCTACTGGGAAAACGCTCCCAGCGCGCGGGTGAACACGGCGGCCGCGCCCGCGCCCGCGCCGGCACGGCAATCGCCCAGCGAAGCGAATTCCTTGCAAAATTCAGCCGGAACGGGGACCCGCAAGAAGAGTTCTGAATCCGCAGGTGCGCGCTCGCTGAATCTTGCCGCGCCTGCGCCGCCGCCGCCGTCCAGCGTGGCGCAGAACTACGCACCGGTGCCGCCTTCGGCCGCTCCCTTGGCCGCGGCGCCGCCGGCGCCGGCGGCAGCCTTTAGGGCGCGTGATTTGTCGTCTCACGCCGTTGCAAGCAATTCACTCGCCGCGAGCGCCGATCGCCTCGTTGGGGGGTACGACGCGCTCAAGCCGGCGACTCTGCAATCGGCCGTCGCGCAGGGCAACGTGGCTCAGGCCGCCTCGTTGCTGGATCAAGGGGCGCTCATCGATGCTCGTGACGAGGCGGGCCGCACGCCACTGATGCTCGCGGTGACCCAGGACAAGCTCGAGATCGTGCGCTTGTTGCTGGCGCGAGGCGCCGACCCCAATGCCGCGGATAACGCCGGTCACACACCGTTGCAGCTGGCAACGAAAAGAAATCTGCAGGATGTCGCGGCATTGCTCGAGCAAGCCGGAGCTCGCCAGGAGCGTTAGGCGCTGCCCACCAGTGTTAGGCGCTGCCCACTGAGCGGATGCGTGCCTGTGATTGCAACGCCCACCAGGTTTCGACTTGGGCGCTGATCCCCGCCAGATCAAGACCCGCCCGGGCAAGGCAAGTGTCGCGCGTGCCGTGCTCGATGAATCGGTCGGGTATGCCGATGTGCAGCGTCGGCAGCTGCAATCCTGCGATAGCCAGCACTTCGCTGACCCCGGAACCGGCGCCGCCCATGACGGCGTTCTCTTCGATGGTGATCAGAGCGCGATGGCGCGCGGCTATTGAGACAATCATTTTTTCATCGAGGGGCTTCACGAAACGCATGTTCACCATGGTTGCGTCCAGGCGCTCCGCTATTTTTTGCGCGGAGTCGACCAGGGCACCGAATGCGAGAATCGCCAAACCGCTGCGTCCTTCGCGGCGCAGCTGCGCGACACCGACCGGCACGGCCGTCATCTCGGCGACAACTTGCACGCCCGGCCCGGAGCCGCGCGGATAGCGGATTGCCGACGGCGAGTTCAAGGTGGTTCCGGTGTACAGCATCTGGCGGCACTCATTTTCGTCCGCCGGCGCCATGACGACCATGTTGGGAATACAGCGCAGGAACGACAAGTCGTAGCTGCCTTGATGCGTGGCGCCGTCGCTGCCGACGAGGCCGGCGCGATCGATGGCGAAAACCACCGGCAGTTTCTGCAGGGCGACGTCGTGGATGAGCTGATCGTAGGCGCGCTGCAGGAAGGTCGAGTAGATCGCGACGATCGGTTTCAAGCCTTCTACCGCCATGCCGGCCGCCAAAGTCACGGCATGCTGCTCGGCGATCGCAACGTCAAAGTAGCGCGTCGGAAAGCGCTTGGAATATTCAACCATTCCTGAGCCTTCGCGCATGGCGGGGGTGATGCCGACGATTGCGGGGTCGCGATCCGCCATGTCGCAGAGCCACTTGCCGAATATTTGCGAATAAGTCGGACCGCTGCTCGCTTCCTTGAAGATCATGCCGCTCGCCGGGTCGAATGGACCAGGCCCGTGCCACTTGATCGGGTCTGCTTCGGCGGGCGCATAGCCCTTGCCCTTGCGCGTCACCACGTGCAGGAACTGCGGACCGCGCAGCTTTTGCAGATTGCGCAAAGTATTGACGAGCGCTTTGACATCATGCCCGTCGATGGGGCCGATGTAGTTGAAACCCATTTCCTCGAACAAGGTTCCGGGGAGCACCATGCCTTTCAAATGCTCCTCGGAACGCCGCGCGAGTTCCCAAACGCTGGGCATTTGCCGCAACACTTTCTTGCCGCTTTCGCGCAGGTGCGAATACATGCGGCCGGAGAGCGCACGCGCCAGGTAATTCGACAGTGCGCCGACATTTTCCGAGATCGACATGTCGTTGTCGTTGAGCACGATCAAGAGGTCCGCGGGAAGCGCGCCGGCGTGATTCAAGGCTTCGAATGCCATGCCGGCGGTGAGTGCGCCGTCGCCAATAACGGCCACGACTTTGCGGTCCTCGCCGCGTTGCGCAGCCGCGACGGCCATGCCTAGGGCCGCGCTGATCGATGTGCTGGAGTGGCCGACTCCGAAAGTGTCGTAGTCACTCTCGCTGCGCGTCGGAAACGGCGCGAGCCCTGCGTCCTGTTTAATGGTGTGCAGCTTCTCGCGGCGCCCCGTCAATACCTTGTGCGGATAGGCCTGATGCCCCACATCCCAAACGAGCCGGTCGTCGGGGGTATTGAACACATAATGCAGCGCAATTGTAAGTTCTACCGTGCCCAAGCCGGCCGCGAAGTGACCCCCGCGGGTCGCAACGCTATGGATCAGAAACTGACGCAATTCCTGCGCCAGGGCGCTCAATTTTGCTGCCGGCAGCTTGCGCAGGTCCGCGGGCGAGGCGATAGTTTCGAGCAGCGGGTAGCTGGCGGGCGGGACGTCCATAGCACACCAGTTTATACTGCCGGCCCCTCATCGTGGCAATTGACTGCAAAGGGATGTTGCGGATTTGCACCAGGCCTAACTGGCTGAGATGATGCTATTTTTGCGGGTTTCCGAGATACTGCCAGCATGGATTCCGTCAGTTCCGATGAGGTCTACCAGGATCAGATTTTGCCGCATGTTTCGCGCACTTTTGCGTTGACCATTCCGCAACTGCCGCCTGCCTTGAGCATTCCCGTGACCAGCGCATATCTGCTGTGCAGAATTGCCGATACCATCGAGGATGAGCCCGCGCTGTCGGCACCCGAAACACTGGCTTTCCTGCAGCGATTCAGCGCCGTGGTGGGCGGCAGCGCCGAACCTGCGGCTTTGGCGCGCGATCTTACGCACCGACTCTCGGAGCGCACCCTGCCGACAGAGCGCGATCTGGTGAGCAATATGGATCGCGTCGTCCGGGTAAGCGCCAGCCTTGGCGCCGCCCAACACGCCGCCATCAAGCGCTGTGTGGAACTCATGTGCTACGGCATGCCGCGCTTCCAGTTCAATGCAAGCGTCCAAGGACTGCCGCGTTCGAGCGATTTGGACGACTATTGCTACTACGTCGCGGGAGTCGTGGGCGAGATGCTCACGGAGCTGTTTTGCGACTATTCTGCCGAGATCGCACGCCACCGGACCAGCTTGAGCGCCCTGTCTGCCTCGTTTGCCCAGGGTTTGCAGATGACGAATATCCTCAAGGATATCTGGGAGGACCGCAGCCGCGGCGCCTGCTGGCTGCCGCAGGACGTTTTTTCCCGCCATGGCATCGATCTTGCGGCAGTTTCCAGCGACTCCAATGACCCGCGCTTCAGGGCGGGAATCATCGAATTGGTCGCCGTTGCGCATGCACACTTGCGCAACGCGCTGGATTACACATTGTTAATTCCGGGCAAAGAGAAGGGCATTCGCCGCTTCTGTCTGTGGGCGATTGGTCTTGCCGTATTGACCTTGCGTAAGATTGCCCACAACCCCGGCTTTACCGCCGGCGCGCAAGTAAAGGTGACGAGAACCGCCGTCAGCATGACCATGCTCATGACCAATACCTTCATCGGCAATGATTGGATGCTGAGGCGCCTATTCGCCCGCGCGGCACACGGCTTGCCGCTCGCACGGCTTCCCGAGCAGCGATGGCCGCGAGCCGCGCCGGTCCTGCCTGCGCACGACGCGCAGAGCGAACTAGAGCAGGCGCCGCGGCGATATGGGAGTTCAGGGTCGTGAATCGAACCGCGCCGAAAACCACTCCGTTTCCAGCGGAGCCGCCGGACGCGCGCAGCGACATCGTCCCGCTGACGCTGAAGCGGGTAACCGATTCTTCGCCGCTGGACCGCGCCATTGCCGCGGCGCGCGACGCGCTCATCGCGCAGCAAAGCGCGAAAGGGTACTGGCTCTACGAGTTGGAAGCGGATTGCACCATTCCCGCGGAGTACATCATGATGATGCACTTCCTGGATGAGATCGATGCGCCGCTGCAGGCGAAAATCGCCAATCACTTGCGCGCGCGGCAGGCCGAGCATGGCGGCTGGCCCCTGTATCACAACGGCGAATTGGACTTGAGCTGCACCGTCAAGGCGTACTACGCGCTGAAACTCGCCGGCGACGATGTGCAGGCGCCGCACATGCTGAAAGCGCGCGCGGCGATTTTGCAGCGCGGGGGCGCCGCGCGCGCCAATGTGTTCACCCGAATAGCGCTTGCGCTGTTCGGCGAGCTGCCGTGGCGCGGCGTGCCCTATATTCCGGTCGAAATCATGCTGCTGCCGAAGTGGTTTCCATTTCACATCGACAAAGTCTCTTATTGGTCGCGCACGGTGATGGTGCCTCTATTCATCTTGTGCACGCGCCAACCGAAGGCCAAGAATCCGCGCAACATCGGCATCCGCGAGCTGTTCACGACGCCGCCCGAGAAAGAGCGGCATTACTTCAGGCGCGCCGGGTTGCTGGCGAAAGCATTCCTGCTGTTCGACCACGTCGGCCGCTTGATCGACCCCTTGGTCCCCGCAGGGCTGCGCGAGCGCGCGACGCGGCGCGCCGAGAAATGGTTCCTCGATCGGCTGAACGGCGAGGACGGCCTCGGCGCCATTTTCCCCGCGATGGTCAACGCCCTGGAAGCCATGGTGATCTTAGGTTACCGCGCGGACGATCCGCGGCGCGTCACGGCGAAGCGCGCCCTGCAAAAGCTATTGGTGGTGGGCCCCTCGAGCGCCTATTGCCAACCGTGCGTGTCGCCGATTTGGGATACCGCGCTCGCCGCGCTCGCCATGCAAGAGGCCGGCGACGAGGTTTCGCGCGACGCATCGACCCGCGCGCTCGATTGGCTGAAGGGGCAGCAGTTGCTGGATGAACCCGGCGATTGGCGCGTGCGCCGCCCGCATCTGGCCGGCGGCGGATGGGCGTTTCAATTCGCGAACGGCTTCTATCCGGATCTGGACGACACCGCCGTGGTGGCCTGGGCTATGCACCAGGCGCGCGATTCATCGCGGTACGCCGAAAGCATGCGCCGCGCACTCGATTGGCTGGTGGGGATGCAAAGCCGCAACGGCGGATTTGCGGCCTTCGACGCCGACAATACCTGCTACTACTTGAACAAAATACCGTTCGCCGATCATGGAGCCTTGCTGGATCCGCCCACCAGCGATGTAACCGCGCGGGTCGTTACGGTGCTCGCGCGCATCGGCAGGCCCCAGGATAAGGCCGCACTGACCCGCGCGATCGCCTATTTGCGCAAGCAACAGGAAGCCGATGGGTCATGGTTCGGCCGTTGGGGAACGAATTACATTTACGGCACCTGGTCGGTGCTGATGTCGTTGGCGCAGGCGCACATCGGGCCGGATGATCCCATGGTGAAGCGCGCAGTCGCATGGCTCAAGCAAAAGCAAAACCCGGACGGCGGCTGGGGCGAGAGCAACGACAGTTATGCGCTGCAGGCGCGCCCCCCGGAGGATTTCGGCAGCACTCCCTACCAAACCGCCTGGGCGCTGTTGGGACTGTTGTCGGCGGGCGAGGCGGGATCCGATGCGGCGCGGTGCGGCGCGGATTACTTGCTGCATACGCGCCAGGTCGATGAACTTTGGAGTCATCCCAGCTATACGGCGCCGGGATTCCCGCGCGTGTTTTATCTGCGCTACCACGGTTATTCGGCCTATTTCCCGCTGTGGGCGCTGGCCGCCTACCGGAATCTGACGCGGCGCGGAAGCGCTCATTGAGCCCCAGGCCGCCTCGTTGAGCGCAGTGGGCGTCGTTGCGGCGCTCGCATCAGAAGCGCGCGCCTTAGGCCCCTCGATGCCGCGCGGCGGCGAGCCGCCCTTGAGCGAACTCGCGCTGCTGGGCGAAGGCTCGTTGCTGGCCTTGAGCGGCATCGGCTGCGTTGCCGCGGCGGCGGCGGCTCACGCGCTGGTTGACGCCGGAGTCTCGGCGCTCATGACCTTCGGCATGGCCGGCGGCCTTGATCCCGCACTCAAGACCGGCAGCGTCGTGATCCCGTGCGAGCTGCTCTCGATGGACGGCGCCCGCTACGCTGCCTGCCGCGTATGGCGAGAACAGGTGGCCGCCGCCGTCAGTCCCTTGTGCGCGGTGACGGAGGGCAATCTGCTGAGCAGCGCGCACGCGATCGAGACGCCGGCGGACAAGGCTGCGGCGTTCCGCAATACCGGCGCGGCGGCCGTCGACATGGAAAGCTCAGCCGTGGCGGAAATCGCCGCCGAACACAACCTGCCGTTCATCGCGGTGCGAGTCATCGTCGATACCGCTTACGACGTGCTGCCGCGCGCGGTGGTCGCGGCGAGCAGAGCGGGGCGGGTGCGGTTGGCGCGCTTGGTCGGCGGCTTGATTCTGGCGCCGCGCGAGATTACCTCGCTGATTCGGCTTGCGCAGCGCTATCGAATCGCGATGCGCTCATTGCGCGTCATCGGCGCGCATCTCGCATGAAGGCGCTGGTGACGGGAGCGACCGGATTCGTCGGAGCGGCCGTCGCCAGGGCGTTGCTGCGCGAGCAATGGCAGGTTCGGGTCCTGGCGCGCCGCGGCTCGGATCGGCGGAATTTGCAAGCTCTCGATGTTGAGGTGTCCGAAGGCGATCTCAGCGACCTGGGTTCGCTGCAGCGCGCGGCGCAGGGCTGCGACGGAATGTTTCATGTCGCCGCGGATTATCGCTTGGGCGCACGCGATCCTGCGCCGCTGTATCGAACCAATGTCGAAGGCACGCGCAATGTCCTGAGCGCGGCGAATCGCGCGGGCGTGCGGCGAATCGTTTACACCAGCAGCGTCGCGACCATCGGCATTCCCGCCGACGGCACCCCGGGCGATGAACAGAGCGCGAATTCGCTCGAAAAGATGATTGGCCACTACAAGCGCTCGAAATACCTGGCCGAAGAAGTCGTGCGGGAAGCGGCGCAGTGCGGCATATCCGTGGTCATCGTCAGTCCATCGACGCCGGTGGGCCCTGGCGACGTGAAGCCCACGCCCACAGGACAACTCGTGCTCGATGCCGCCGCGGGGCGAATGCCCGCCTACGTTGATACGGGATTGAACATCGTCCACGTCGATGATGTTGCCGCCGGCCACCTGCTGGCATTTGAGCGCGGCCAGGCCGGCGAGCGCTACATTTTGGGCGGCGAGGACATGAGCTTGCGCGAGATCCTCGAGGTCATCGCGCGTCTTGAAGGCCGCAGCCCGCCGCGCGTGCGGCTGCCCTACGGGGTGATTCTGCCGATTGCCTACCTGGCAGAAGGGTTCGCCAGAATCACCGGCCGCAGCGGGCGCCTCACCTTGGAAGGTGTGCGCATGTCGCGCAAGAAGATGTTCTTCTCGAGCGCCAAAGCGGCGCGAGAATTGGGCTATCGATGGCGGCCGCCGGTGCAAGCGTTCGAGGATGCGATTCGCTGGTTTCGGGACAACGGATTGTTGAAGTAGACGTTACTGCAGTAGACGTTACCGCAGTAGCCGCGCGGCGCTGACGTCTGTATTGGGAGCCGCTAAGATTCTCGTATGAGCAATGTTGCAGATTCGGACGCACTGATTTTGGTCGATGAGGCCGATCGCAGTCTCGGGTTCTTGAGCAAAGCCTTATGTCACGAAGGCCGCGGCGTTCTGCATCGCGCTTTCTCGTTGCTGATTTTCAATGCGTGCGGCGAGTTGTTGATACAGCAGCGCGCCGCCGGCAAACGGCTGTGGCCGATGTACTGGTCGAATAGCTGCTGCAGTCATCCTCGCGGCGATGAGTCGCTGGAGACGGCCACGCAGCGGCGCTTATATGAGGAACTCGGGATTCGCTGCCCCTGCAATTCTTGTTCAAGTTTCAGTACCAGGCGCAATTCGACGCCACGGGCGCAGAGAACGAATTGTGCTCGGTGTATATAGGACGGTGCCGCGAACCGATTAAGGTGAATTCCCACGAGATCGTCGATTGGCGTTGGATCAGCCCGGAGGCGCTGCAAAGGGAAATCGCCGCTCAGGGCGGCCGCACCTTTACCCCCTGGTTCATGCTGGAATGGGCCCGAATCTGGCGCGACCACCGGCACACGGTGCTGGTAATATAGGCTCATGGCCATCCCACTCCTGCAGATGTACAAGGTTGCCCGCTATATCGCCGGGCGTAAGCTTCGCGGCGACAAGCGCTATCCGCTGGTGCTCATGTTGGAACCCTTGTTCCAATGCAATCTGGCCTGTGCGGGTTGCGGCAAGATCGATTATCCGAAGGAGATCCTGCAAAAGCGGGTCGGGGTCGAGGACGCCTTGCGCGCCGTCGATGAGTGCGGCGCGCCGATCGTGTCGATACCGGGCGGCGAGCCGCTGATTCACAAGGAGATGCCGCAGATCGTCGCCGGCATCGTGGCGCGGCGGAAGTTCGTGTATCTGTGCACCAACGCGATTCTCCTCTCCAAGCACATCGACGAATATCAGCCCTCGACCTATTTGACCTTTTCGATCCATCTCGACGGCAACAAGGCGCGCCATGATGAGTCGGTGTGCCAGGAGGGGGTGTTCGAGAAGGCCGTTGCCGCCATCGAATTGGCGCGCAGCAAGGGCTTTCGCGTCACGGTGAACTGCACCTTGTTCAACGGCGAAGATCCGGAGGACGTGGCCGAGTTCTTCGATACGGCGATGGCACTGGGCGTCGAAGGCATCACCGTCTCTCCGGGATATAGCTATCACCACGCACCGCGGCAGGACGTGTTTCTCGGCCGCAATGCCAGCAAGCAGCTGTTCCGCAACATCTTCAGCCGCCGCCGCCGCCCATCCGGGAAGCCGGCTTGGTCATTTAATCACTCGGCATTGTTTCTGGATTTTCTGGCGGGCAACCAAACCTATCAGTGCACGCCCTGGAGCAATCCGACCTATAACGTTTTCGGCTGGCAGAAGCCGTGCTACCTATTGTCCGACGAAGGCTATGCCCCGACTTACAAGGCCCTCATCGAGGACACCGAGTGGGAGAAATATGGCGTCGGTAAAAACCCGCGATGCGACAACTGCATGGCGCACTGCGGCTTTGAGGGCACCGCGGTCAATGACGCCTTCAGCAATCCCGTCAAGGCGCTTTTGACCTCGTTGCGCGGACCGCGCGTGGCGGGCCCGATGGCTCCCGAGCTGCCATTTGAATATACCGATGGCGGCGCGCGCTACGCCGCCGTCACCGCGATTCCGCTCAGCGACGTCAAGCGCGTGAGCCGGGGGCCGTGAACGACTCGGCTGATCGGCGCATCCTCAAAGAGGATGTGGACGATTTCAGCGGGCAGCTAGAAACGTGGCGGCTGCGCATGGAATCCGCGTTGGCGGTTCGGCTTCCCGAAGCCGAGGTTGTACCATCGCGGCTGCACGAAGCGATGCGCTACAGCGTTCTCGGCGGCGGCAAGCGCATACGGCCGGCTTTGGTATTTGCCACCGCTCGGGCGGTCGGACTCACGGAGGACGACGTCGAGGGCGCGGCCTGCGCAATCGAATTGGTGCACGTGTATTCGCTGGTGCATGACGATTTGCCCGCCATGGATGACGACGATCTACGCCGCGGCCGGCCGACCTGCCACAAAGCTTACGATGAGGCCACGGCGCTGCTGGCCGGCGATGCGCTCCAGCCGCTCGCGTTTCAGCTGCTGGCGTGTGATCCGAAGTTGCCGGCATCCCCGGCAATCCGCCTGCGTTTGATCGAGATGCTGGCGCAGGCCATCGGCACTTCGGGAATGGCCGGCGGACAGGCAATCGACCTGGCCGTGCAGGGCCGGCGGCTGGACATCAGCCAGGTCGAAGACATGCACGCGCGCAAGACCGGCGCCGTCATTCGCGCCAGCGTACTCATGGCGGCGGAATGCGCGCCGCCGCTGGATTACAACCTGTACGAAGCGCTATCGCGGTTTGCGAATGCTGTCGGCCTTGCATTTCAGATCCAAGATGATTTGCTGGATGTCACGGGCGATGCCTCGATGCTGGGCAAGTCCACGGGCGCCGATAGCGAGCGTGCAAAACCGACCCACCCTGCGATCATCGGCATCTTGGCATCGCAACAGCGGGTCAGGCTCTTGCACAATCAAGCCATCCACGCACTCGCGCCATTTGGCGAGCGCGCCGACGATCTGCGCTCCTTAGCCCACTGGCTCCTGTCGCGACAGTACTGACCGCCCGAATCCCGTGCGAGCTCTGCTAGCGGCCGGCTTTTTGATATGCCTCGGAAGCTCCGCTGAGGCGCAAAGCTTGGCCGCCGACACGGCGGTCAGGATTCGAGCGCTTGCGCCCGCGGATGTTCCGCCAACGCCGCAGGCGGTCGCGAGCGGCTCGCTCGATGACCAGCTGCAGCCGTTCTCCAAAGCGCCTGGGCACAATCACTGGCGCGACTATTGGCTGAAGCTCATCCCGCATGAGCCTGCAAGCGTCGACGGCACGCCGGTACTCATCATGAATGCCACGCGCGGCTTGCAAGCGCAGCTTGTGGCGTATCGGGACGGCAAGGTCGTACCGCTGATCCTCGCGGGAAATCTGCCGGCGTTCCTAGGCGCACACGACATGGTATTCATCGTGCCGGAGGGCGTACCCCCTACTCAGCCGTTGTATGCGCACCTCGCCTCCGGCAGCAGCGAGCCGCAATACCTCAGCGTTTCCCAGGGCGCATTGCAAAGCACGCTGGCACTCGGCGCCGAACGAGCCCGCATGATTGCGCTGACATTTGGCGCCCTCATGGCCGTATCGCTCGCGGCGCTCCTGATCTGGTTCGTCCTCAAGGACCCGCTGTTCATTTTATATGCAACGATGTTTTGCCTGCAGGCGCTGTACGTGGCCTATCTTTCAGGCCAGGGCTTCGACTGGCCGTGGCTGTCCTGCGCCGTACCGCTCGATTCTTTCGCGTGGAATGTGCCCGTGGGCTTGAGCGGTGCCGTCGCCTGTCTGTTCACGCGGGAGATCGCGGACCTCAAGCATTTCTCGCCGCGCGTCTACTCGATTTTCGGCTGGCTTGCCGTGGCTTTTGTCATCATCACCGCTGCCAACGTCGCCAAGTACGTTGGTTTCTTGCCCCTCGTCAACATCATCGGCAATCTCATGTTTGTCATCGCGGCCGTGTTCACGGTGATCGTCTGCGTCATGGCGTGGCGGCGCGGCAATCGCGCGGCGGGCTGGTTCTTGATCGCATGGGCACTGCTCGAGGGATTTACGATTGCCGCTGCGCTGCGATTCCTGATGACCTCCTCCGTGGGTTCCGATTCGCTGGACTATTACGGGCTCCCCCTGTCGATGGTGGCTGCGTCCATCTTGATTGCCCTCGGCGTCGCGGATCGATTGCGGGCGCAGCGAGTGGCGCTGTCCGAAGCGGAGCGCCGCGCGCAGACCGATCCCTTGACGGGCGTACTGAATCGCCGATCCTTGATCGAGCGGCTCGATGCGGCGTGCGCTCGAGCCAAGACGCGCGGCTTGCCGATTGCGCTGTTGTTCATCGATCTCGATCACTTCAAACAGATCAACGACACCTATGGGCACCAAGCCGGCGATGCGTGCCTGCGCGCCATCATCGAGCCAATTCATGCGGAACTGCGCCAATCCGACGTCATTGGCCGCTACGGCGGCGAAGAGTTTGTGGTGATCTTGAGCAGCGCTGACGCCGCCGCGGCGACTCCTATTGCGCAGCGCATCGTGGAGCGCGTCGCCGACGTGCGCGTGTCCGGGTTCGGCGAACCACCCATCTGCGTGACGTGCAGCATCGGCATTGCCGCGAGCGATACGCTCGGCATCTGGGGCGAGCCCCTGCTCGCCCAGGCCGATGCCGCCGTCTATGTTGCAAAACGGTCGGGACGCAATCAGATTCATCTCGCCCCGCCGGTGCTGGCCTAGGACCTCCGCGTATCGCGCGTGAGCCTCCGACGTCGCGCATTGGCGACGCTTATCACCGCCAACGATTGCGCCTAAGCTAAGCGTTCAACATATTCACTGCGATCCTGAGTCGGCGTCGCGGGGAGAAGTCACTGGTGCAACGCAGCGCGTTCAGTCATGCAAGACTCATGCGCGAATCCACCCACCGCATCGAAAGCGCGCTGCGCAGCGGCGATTCCAAAGAGCACTTGGTCGCCCAGCGGATCCTTGCGACGCCGGGATCTTGGAGTGCCTGGGAGCTCGAACACTCGGGGTTGATGCGCCAGGTAGCTGACTTCGTTGTATTGCGCAATCAAGCCGTGGCCTTGAGGCACGCCGCGTTGCGGCTGATTCACGGCAAGGCTCTCTTTGAATATCTGAAGAAGCACAATGTTCGCGGTCAGGTGCGCGCCAAGATACTGGCCCACTTCCACCGCACACTGGTGTACGAGCATGCCGTCGTCGCCGAGCACACCGTCTATATGCGCAAATCGGCGAGCTTGCTGTGCGCCAGCCATCTCGGTACCGATCTGGTCCGCGATCCTGCGTTTTTGGATCCAATGGTGCAGTACGAGACCCTCTTCGCGGAGTATTTCGAGCTGTATTGCACGACGCTGATACCGGGCGAAGATGCCAATTCCGAAGCGGAGCCGGCGTTGCTGCCGCTGCTCAAGCATCAGCTCAACGAATGGCGATGGGTCATCCTGAACCCGAAGCAGGCCCTGCCGCACTTGCAGCGCGAGACCGAACTGCGCCGCCCGGCGGGCGACACCCAGAAACTGCGGCTGCTCAAGTTTCCCAAGTCCGGCAGCTGAGCGTCGGGCTAGCCGCGAAGTTCGGCTAGCCCAGCGCCGACTTGCGATCCTTCACCGGCAGCGGAATCCACTGATAGTTCCACGTTTCCGTCAGCGGTCTGCCGTCGATGCGCAGGTACATGCGCAAATCGACGGCCTCGTTGCTGTCGTCCGGCGGCCTGACATCGAACAACGCACGATAGCCTTTGAACTCCTCGACATAGTGCGCGGTCACGTGCTCAATGCTGCTGCCGCGCGAGGCGGTGATCACCGCTTCGACGTTCGCGTCTCTGGGCAGCGCGCCGAGTTCGCCGCCCGAGAAGTCGACCGCGAAATGCCACGAGTAGTACTGGCGTCTCTGGCCAACGGTGCCGCCGATGCCGGTGCGCGTGGCGAGCGTTTGCGCCAGCGGCGATGAGTAGGGCATGTGCGTGCCCCAGTACAGGCGGTAGCTGAACAGCATCTCCTGGCCGGCCCGGGTCTTTTCGGCCGGGTTCCAAAATGCCACGATGTTGTCCGAAGTCTCATCGGTGGTCGGAATTTCGAACAACTGCACGGCCCCCTTGCCCCAGCCGCCATGACTGCCGGATTTGGGCTCGACCCACAGGCTCGGCCGCCGGTCGTAGTAGACGCCGTCGTCCTGGTAGTGATCCCAGTTGCGGTCTCGCTGCAGCAAGCCGAAACCGCGGGGATTATCGTCCAGGTAAGAATTCAAGTGACTTTGCGCGGGATTGCTCAGGGGCCGCCAAATCCACTCGCCGGCGCCGGTCCACAGCGACAGTCCGTCGGAGTCGTGAATCTCAGGCCGCCAGTCGTTCGCCGTGCGCCGATCGTTTTCGCCGTAGAAAAACATGCTGGTCAGCGGCGCGACGCCCAACCGCTCGATGACTTTGCGCGGATAAAAGGCCGAATCGATGTCCATGGTCAGGGTTGCGCCGGGCGCGATGAGAAAGCGCAGTGCACCCGCAATGCTGGGCGAGTCCATCAGCGCGTACATGGTCAGAGTTCCGGAAGCCTTCGCCGGCCGCTCGAACCAAAAGGCCGTGAAACGCGGGAATTCCTCAGGCCGCGGGTAAGCAGTATCCACGGCGAGTGCGCGCGCCGACAATCCATATTGCCGCGTGTCGCCGCCGACGGCTCGAAAATAGGCCGCTCCCAGGAATGCGGCGACGTCGTCCTTCCAGTCCGTCACGAACTGCAGGCGAAACCCCGCAAAGCCGGCGTGATCGCGCATCACCGCAGGGTCGATGCCTGCTTTGTCGAACTCAAACATAGAGGGGTCGTAGAGTATTTCGCGCGCCTGTCCCTCATGCACCTCATAGAGATGCACGGCCTGGGCGAAGCTGCGACCGACGTGGAAGAATTGCACGCGGAATGGCAGGCCCGCGTCGCCCCAAAGCGCGTGATCGCCGCGAAATCGCAGCGATTGGTACTGATCGTAGCTCAAGGTTGCCATGCTGGCGGGCAGCTGCTCCTTGGGTGCCTGAAAGGCGTTGCCGGCCAGAAATCGCGCCTGGCCCTTGAGCCACGCATAATCAAAAGGCTTCGCCGGTCCTGATCCGGCCGCAGCGGCCGATTGAGGAGCCGCGGATTGAGCAGTCCCGAGACGGCGGCGCCGCGGGTTGCGGCGCCGGGGTCTTTGCCGGCGCGGCGGCAGCGGCCAGATCGGCGCCGGCCAGTTGCCCGGCGGCCAAAACAATCGCAGTTCTTAAGATTTCGCGTCGACGAACCATGGGTTTGGAATCCTAAATCGAGAACGTGGGTTGAACGGAGTCGGGGAGCAGGGCCAACTGATTGAGGAACCGCGCGTCAGCGGCAACCTCGACGCGTTCGGCCGGCGTGAGCCATTGCAAGGCCTCATCCAACGATCGTGCATCCATCAATTTCTGTTCCGCAGTGAAGGCGTGCGGATCCGGATGGCCGCGCGGATCGCTAGGGCGCGGCAGATTGCCATTGACGTGCGAAACGCGCGCCTCGCGGTGCCGCGCCAGGAACCGCAGGCCATCCGTGGGCAACGCGTCGCTCGCTCGTACCAATGCCTCGCGGCGCAGAACCAAAGCGGGTGTATCCACTTCCTCAGGCGTGCGCAGCAGCGCGAGTCTCGATAAGAATCTGCCCAAGGCCTCGCTGCCGCTGAATTGCGACAGCGGCACCGACAGGAACAGGCCGAGAAGCGCCGGCGAAACCCAAGCGAGCAAGGGGGGCGAGATGAAGTACACGATCACCGCGGTGACGCAGCTCAAGAGCATGTGGCGCCGATGAAAGCGCCAGGCTTCGGCCCAGGTGGTGTGGCCAGCGTCGCGGCGCTGCGGCTTCCAGCCCGAATCGCGGCCCATGAATACCTCGAAGACATGGCGGCACTGCACGATCATCAAAATCGGCGCATACAGCGCCGAGAGAATGACTTCGAGCAGAAAGCTCGCCGCTATTCCGATGACCCCGCCGGCGCCGCGGCGGATGCGGCGCGACAGCAAGGCGCGAATCAGCCCGAGCATCTTTGGAATCAACAGCACCACCATGCTGAACCAAAACAGGGCCATCATGAGTGCAACATCGAATCGCGGCCAGGTCGGGAACAGCTGAAAATCGTGACTGAAATATTCCGGACGGATCAGGCGCGACTGAATCGCGAGTGCGAAGCCGATGCCGATCATCACCAGCCACATGGGTGACGACAGGTAGCTCATGATGCCGACGCCCAGGTGCATGCGGCTGATGAATCTCAAGCCCGCGCTGCCGATGATTTTCATGTGCTGCAGGTTGCCTTGCGCCCAGCGGCGATCGCGAACCGCAATATCGATGAGCGTGGGCGGCGATTCCTCCCAGGAGCCGCCGCAATCGGTGGCCATACGCACCTTCCAGCCGCCGCGGCGCATAAGGGCGGCCTCGACGAAATCATGGGAGAGCACGAAACCGCCAAACGGCTTGCGGCCCTCGAGTTTGGGCAGTCCGCAATATTGAGCGAACGCGGGCACCCGAATGATGGCATTGTGACCCCAGTAATTGCCGGTGTCGCCCGACCAGGCGGAAAGCCCGCGTGTAATGACCGGCCCGTAGACGCAAGCGGCGAATTGCTGCAAGCGGGCAAATAGAGTCCGCGCGCCGATCAATTGCGGCGCGGTTTGCAAGATGCCCAGCTTGGGATCCGCTTGCATCGCCAGAACCAGCTGCTTGAGCGTGGGCGCATCGATGAGGCTGTCGGCATCGAGTACGATCATATGATCGTAACGCCCGCCCCAGCGGATCACGAAGTCTTCGAGATTGCCGGACTTGCGCGCTACGTTCCGCCACCGCCGTCGATACCAAACCGGCATGATCGATTGCAACGCGCTGCGCAGCTTGGCGATCCTCAGGGTCTCGCGAATCCACGCATCGGCGTCGGTGGAGTCGGAGAGCATCACGATCTCGAATCCGCGCTGCGCATCGATGCGCTGCAATGCCTCCGCCATCGCCTGCAGCGCGGCGGCGGTGCGCGTGGGATCTTCGTTGTAGATGGGCATCACCAGCGCCGTCAGCGAGGCGCCGATGGGCGCCGACTCGGGGGCTGCCGGATCGCGCCGTTTCGACGCCCCCGCCAAAACCGACCCCGCTGAGAATGCGATCCAACCCAAGGAGATGGCGAAGAAAAATATCATGGTGCCTTGCAGCAGCGTCATGCTTGCGAAGCGCACGACTTGCAGCATTTGATACACACCATACGTGGTCACGCCCACGGTCATCACGATCAGGATGAAGCGCGCGTACAGCACCTCGGGAGAAATGAGATGCCGCTCGGTCCGCCAAGGTTTGTAGCGCAAATCCTGCGGCGGCATGCTCACGGGCGCCTCCGGCGGCATGCCGCCAGGCGCGTCGATCTCGAATGCGGCGCTGGTATTTAGCTGGGGGTCCATCGGTACAACCAGGTTTCGGAAACAGGCGCGTCGCCGCGCATGACCCGCAGACGCATCTCGATCACATCGGCATCCTTGGGATCAATTTCAAAGCTGGCGCGCAGGCCGTGCAACTCGCCGTTCGAAACCAGCGCCGAGTTGGAAATCGCGCCGGCGGAGGCACTCAGATCGAGACGCAAGCCATCGAGCTTTTCACCGGCACCCACGATATCGAGCACGAAGACGCGCCGCTTGCGGTCGATGCTGGCGCCGGAACGGGTCGCGATCACCTTTCCCAAGCCTTTGGGCAGGACCGGTTCGGCACACCAACTGATGGTATAGCCAAATTGCGCAGGATGCCCCGGCAGCAGCGGCGCCGCCGGACGCCAGAAGGCGACGATGTTGTCATTGGTTTCGCGGCCCGAAGGAATTTCCACCAGTTCAACGGCACCGGAACCCCAGTCGCCCTTGGGCGTGATCCAAGCGCTGGGACGGCGCTCATACTGAGCGTCGAAGTCTTCAAAATCACTCTGCTGCCGGGATCTTTGCACGAGGCCGAAGCCTTGCGGCACTTGCGTGGTGAAGCTCGAGACCTGCAGCTTGAGCGGATTCGCCAGCGGCCGAAACAAATGCTCTCCCGATTTGGTCGTGATCTGCAGTCCATCGGAATCGTGAACTTCCGGTCGATAGTCATCGAGATGGCCGCGATTGGTTTCATCGAATAGAAACATCGATGTCAGCGGCGCGATGCCGAGCACGCGCATTTCGGCGCGCGGAAACAGCGTGAGTTGCACCTCGGTCAGGGTCTCCACGCCCGGTTGCGCCGTGATCTTGTAGGCGCCGGTGGTGGATTTGCTCTCCAACAATGCGTAGATGACGATGGCGTTGGCCCGCGGGCCGGGCCGCTCAATCCAAAAGTGCGTGAATACCGGAAACTCCTCGCCGGATGGCTCGCCGGTATCGATGGCAAGGCCGCGCGCCGACAAACCATACAAGAGATTCTTGGCGACCGCGCGGAAGTAACTGGCGCCCTGGAACACCAAAAACTCATCCCACACCTTATTCGAGTTGATGCGGCTGCGAACCCGGAAACCCGACAGCGGCAGCGATACCCGGCCGAGCTGGGCCGGCATGGTCCCGGACATCTGGAACATCGCCGGCGAGGCCACCACGTCTTTGGCGAGACCGTCCTCGACGGTCGAAACCGTAACCGTCGGCAGGTTGGGCGCCGCCCGCAGCAGTTCGAGCCGAAAGGGCAACTTTTCCGCGCGCCAGATACCGGCGTCGGGATTGAAATGCATACTGCGGTACTGTTCCGGGCTCAGTTTATCCAGCGCCGAAGGTTCACTGTTGCGCGGCGGCGCGTAAGGCGCTGCGGCCCTGCGCTTGGCATCTTCCAGCAAAATATCGAAGCTGAACGGGTAGGTCGCCGCCGGCTTCGCGGCGGGCATAGCCCGTGGTTTCGCGGCAGCGGGCGCCTTGGCGGCGTGAGCCTGCAGGGCAATCACGAACGTCAGCACCGCCATTGATTTGGCAATCGATCCCCGCAAAGCGTCCCCCCAAAAATAGCTAGTATAGTGCCTGCCACTATGTCGGTCGCAGATCACCCTGGATGGGAGCCACAAAGCGCCGGCGCCGTGCTCATGGTGCGGCCGGCGAGATTTGACTGCAATCCGCAAACGGCGGCCAGCAATGCCTTCCAAGCGAAGCCCGCGGCGCTTGCCGGAAGGGACCTACAGGACGCTGCGCTGCATGAATTCCACGCGCTGGCGGAGGGTCTGGAGCGCGCCGGCGTGCAAGTGCTCATCGCACCCGACAGCGAACAGCCCGCCAAGCCGGACGCGATATTCCCGAATAACTGGGTCAGCTTTCATCGCGACGGCACCGTGACGCTGTATCCCATGCTGGCGCCGAACCGGCGCTGGGAGCGCCGCGATGAAATCCTCGAGCAGGTCGTGCGGCAGGGAAAATTCCACGTGTCGCGGACCGTCGATCTCACGCATCGCGAGTCGGAGGGCAAATATCTCGAAGGCACGGGCAGCGTCGTTCTCGACCGCGTTCACCGGATCGCATACGCGAGTTTGTCGCCGCGGACAGATTTGGATGTACTCGGCGAATTCGCGCAACAACTGGACTATGAGCTGATGACATTCGATGCCGTCGATGCCGGCGGCGCCGCCATCTATCACACCAACGTTTTGATGGCGATCGGCAGCGGCTTTGCCGTCGTCTGCGGCGCGTCGATCGTGCATGCTGCACACCGTGCGGCCGTGCTGTCCAAGCTGCGCTCCACCGGCCATGAAATCGTCGAAGTCAGCCTGGCGCAAATGGCGCAATTCGCCGCCAATGTGCTGGAATTGGCGTCGCCGACCGCCAGGCTCGTTGCACTATCGACGACGGCCTTGGACAGCCTGAATCGGGCCCAGCGCGCCGTTTTGGAATCTCACGCCGCCTTGGTGCCGGTCTCGATCCCCACCATCGAACGCGTCGGCGGCGGCGGGGTGCGCTGCATGCTTGCGGAGATTCACTTGCCGAAGCGCGATACGGCGAGTGCATAATCGCCCGATGCTGGAACTCGGCGTCAAAATTCTCATTGCCTACCTGCTCGGCACGCTGCTCGGCAGCTTGCTCCTCGGCCGGATACGCGGTGTCGATATTCGCCGCATGGGCAGCGGCAATGCCGGTGCGACCAATGCCCTGCGTACCCAGGGCAAGCTGTTCGGATTCCTGGTGCTGCTGATCGATATCGCCAAGGGCATGATTGCCGTGTGGTGGCTGCCGTTTGCCGCGTTGCCCGGAATCGGCATCGATGCCGGCGTCGCGCGCGAGTGGCTCACCATGGCATGCGGATTTGCGGTGATCGTGGGGCATGTCTATCCGGTGTGGTTCGATTTTCGCGGCGGCAAAGGTGCGGCGACCGTGGTCGGCGTCATCGCCGCGATGGAATTGCGCTTGCTGGTGCCGCTGCTGTTGACCTGGATCATCGTGTTGTTGCTGTTCGGCTATGTGGGTCTCGCCACGATGCTGTCGACGCTTGCGCTCGCCCTGGCGGTGCTGGTACTCGAACCGAACAACATCCCACTCTGCGCGTTTTGTGCCGCGGTCGCCGTCTTCGTCGTCTTTACCCATCGCGGCAACATCGCGCGCATGCGTGCGGGCACAGAAAATCGTGTGCGGCGTCTATGGCTGTTTCGATCGCGAGCGGCGTAGTCACGACGCACCCGCCGCTGCTTGCGCTGCTGGCGGACGGCGACGTGCACTCCGGCGAATCGTTGGCGGCGCAGCTCCGTCAAACCCGCGCTGCGGTGTGGAAAGGCGTTGCACGCCTGCGCGCGCTGGGCATCGATGTAGAGGCCCTGGCGCGCCGCGGCTACCGTTTGGCAAGACCGCTGGAACTGCTCGATATCAGCCGAATCCGCGCCGAGCTGGCCGATGATCGCCGCGCGCACCTGCACAACCTGGAGTTGTTGTTCGAGGTCGGATCGACCAACAGCCGTCTGCTGGGCAGCGCGCCGCCGCCGCCGGGCACGGCGGACGTTTGCCTTGCCGAACTGCAGCACGCCGGGCGCGGGCGCCTGGGGAGGCGCTGGATCGCAGCCTTCGGCGGCGGCGTCGCCATGTCGCTGGGCTGGACGTGCAGCGATGTGGTGCGTACCTTGCCGGCATTGAGTTTGGGAGTCGGCGTTGCCGTGTCCAAGGGCTTGACCCGCGCCGGCGCAGCCGGCGTCAAGCTGAAATGGCCGAACGATATTTGGTTCGAAGACCGCAAGCTCGGCGGCGTACTGATTGAATTACGCGCCGAGGCGGGCGGCCCGGCGCATGTGGTGATCGGCGTCGGCGTCAATGTGTCGCTGTCGGCGCAGGCTCGCCGAGAAATCGAGGCCCGCGGGGCGGCGGTGGCCGCCGTGGCGGATGCCTGCAAGGAGCCCGTTTCGCGCAACAAGGTGGCAGGGGCCATCTTGGACGAACTTTTGAGTATGCTGCTGCAGTACGAGCGTTTTGGCTTTGCCGCGTTTCGCGATGCCTGGGCGGCGCTCGATGGCTTGAACGGCCGCGCCGCCCGAGTGATGGTTGGGGAGCACGCGGTATCGGGTATCGCTCGCGGTGTGGATGCTGAAGGCGCGCTGTTGCTCGAAACAACGGATCGCATGCAGCGCTTCGTTTCCGGCGAGGCGAGTTTGCGCTTGATTCATGGGTGAGACTTGACGCTACTGAAGACTCTCGTCGTCTGCTTGGTACTGGCCAACGTGTGCTACTTCCTGTGGGAGCACGGCATTGCCAAGGCGCCCGAAGCTGTCGTGGCGTCCCCGGCCCCGGCGACACTGAAACTTGCCTCGGAAAGTCCCGACGCGGCGCGCACTGAATCGAGCGGCACGCCGGCAGCTGCGCCGGCCGCCACGGCCGGCGCGCCCGCAGCAGCGGATGGCGCGCGGGACGGCGGCAACTCCGCTCTTTTGACCAATGTGAAGCGCTGCATCAGCGTCGGACCGTTTCGCGACGTATCGGAAGCGGCCCATGCGGCGTCGACATTGCGCGGCGGCGGATACGATCCGCGCCAGCGCGTCGCCGACGGCGAGGTCTGGGCCGGTGTTTGGGTGTACTTGCCGCTGCCGGCCTCGCGCTCGGTAGCCGAACAGACCTTGGCCAAGCTCAAGGCCGGCGGCATCGACGATGCCCTGGAAATGCCGGGACCGAACGAGGGCTCGGTGATTTCCCTGGGCCTTTACAGCGAACCGAAGCGAGCTCAGAGCCGTGTGGCTCAGGCACAGGCATTAGGATTCAATCCGGGCATCGCCGATCGCAAACGCACCGGCAATGTCTATTGGATCGATATCGACTTGAAGCCCACCGACAGTTTGCTGAATCCGTCCGATCTGCAGGGAGAATCGGGCCGCATCGTTCGCCTCGAGGTCAAGGGATGCCCTGCGGCAGGGCCGACATGAGCGTGCGAACCGCGATGCTGCGCGTTACGAGCCTCATCGGCGCCCTCATCGGCTATGGGTGTCTCGCGGCATTTCTCTATCTCATCAGCATGCAGCTGTACAGCTGGTTTCGCCAGGGAGAATGGACCCATATCGGCATGGGCGACGGCATCAAAGAAGGATTGATGCGCTGCTGCCTCAGAGACGATGGCGCAGGATATTTTGCCGCCTTTTTGCACTGGTGGGACTCGCCGGTGAGCTGGCTGGGCTTGCACAAGGTATTCGAGGTGATTCCGATGTCCCTCGCGCTGTTCGCCGTGAGCATTGCGGGCAATAGCCTGTTCATCTATTGCCGCGACCGGCTGCGTCCGCCAGTCGTTTAACTAGCGCCTTCGGCACTGTGAATTTGACCGGCTGCGCATATGGCCTGGAAGGATGGGAAGATTCAAGGCACGCAAGAACAAGTGCCTTGAATCTTCCCATCCCTCCAGGCCGTTCACGTGGTCGCTCAATCTCACAAGTGTTGGCAACGCTTCTTCAGTCCTTGCGCCTCGGTGGAAATGTAGCGTTCCATCAGGCCGCCATACAGCCGCGCTATCAGCGGCGCGATGAAGCCCGACAGTTCCAACGACAGCAGCACGCGGCTGCCCGCGTCCTTCGGTTCGACCGAGTGGCCGGCCGTCATGCGAAGCCCCGGCGAGCCGGTCGTCCAGGTGAAGTTGCGCTGATCCGTGAGTTCGGTGACCTGCCACACAGCGGGAAGCAGCCTCGGCTGGCGAACGCGAGCGCTGCTGCCCACCGCAAAAGGGCCCCTATCCACACGCCGTACGCTTGTCATGGTGGATGTCCATTCGGGCCAGCGCTCGACATCGCACAAGACCGCGAATACTTTCCCGGGCGGCGCGTCGATCGTCACAGCCACACTGACGGTTTTCCGGAGGGGTGCCATAACGCTCAAAACATATCATCAGATTCGAAACAACACACGCGAACTTGCGAGGCCTCTTGGCGCTACACTGCCGCTCACGGTTCTTAGGTGTCGAGGTTTCACATGCGTGTGCTGCAAATCTTGGGCGCGATTTTGATCCTTGGCGGGTTGTTCGTGCTCATCAAGTCGCCCTCTTATTCGAGCGAAAAGAGCGTGCTCAAGATCGGGGATGTGGAAGCCAAGGTATCGCAGGAACACGCGATCCCGCCTTGGGCAGGCGGCGCCGCCGTAGTAGTCGGCGTGGTACTCATCGTGGTCGGCGCCCGCAAACCCTAGGCGCCTGTCTGATACTCAGACAGGCTCCCAGCGAGCCCCGGGGCCTGACCGGCTTATTCCTCCAGCTGCTTGCGCAGCAAGCGCAATTCGCGGCGGCGGGCGGCGCTGGAATGGGGGTAGCTTAGGCGCAGCTCCTGAAGCGTGTCGAGCACGATACGCGACACTATGAGGCGGGCGTTGGGCTTGTCGTCGGCGGGCACGATATACCACGGGGCGTGGCGGGTGCTGGTGGCGCTCAGGCATTTCTCGTACGCGTTCATGTACTGCCTCCAATAGCGGCGCTCCGCGATATCGGCGGCGGAAAATTTCCAGTTCTTTTGCGGCGTGTCGATCCGCTCGATGAAGCGTCTGCGCTGCTCCTGCTTGGAGAGATGCAGGAAAAATTTGATCACCCGCGTGCCGTTGTGAATCAGGTGCCTTTCCAGGCTCACGATGGAGCGGTACCGATCGCGCCAAGTGTTTTTTGCATCCATGAGCTCGCCGGGAAGACCCTCCGCCCGAAGAATTTCAGGATGCACGCGCACGATCAATACCTCCTCGTAATAAGAGCGATTGAAGATGCCGATCTGACCGCGCTCGGGCAGATCGCGGGTCGTGCGCCACAGGAAATCGTGCTTCAGTTCCTCGGCGCTGGGATGCTTGAAGCTGAACACGCGGCAACCCTGCGGATTGATGCCCGACATGACATGCGCAATCGCGCCGTCCTTGCCGGCGGCGTCCATGCCTTGAAAAATGATCAGCAGGGCGTAGCGGTTCGATGCGTACAGCAATTCTTGCTGCACAGCCAATTCCTTGATGTGCGCGCTCAGCAGGTCGCGGTATTCGCGATCGGTTCGGAACGATGGGCGGACCGCGGTCGGGCGCTTCTTCAGGTCGACTGCGGATCCGGGGCTCACTCGATAGTCAGTCGACTGGATACGCATGCTGTTTCCGCCGGAGTAAGCGATTTCTGACAGCCGCTGTTCGCGGCGCCCGTACAGCATATCGCAGTCACGGCGCGCAGTATCGAGCGATGCAGTCCACATACCGGCCGCGGCGCGGTTTGACGAGTCTCATCGTCTCGGCGCTCTTTCTTGGCGGCGCAGCGCAGGTGCGTGCAGCGGATTTCCAGCTGCCCGCCCTCAATTCTCCGGCCAGCGGCGAACATCACCCCGGAAAAATGATTTGGGCTGACTTGATCACTCCGGATCTGGCCGCCGCCGAGAGGTTCTACGGCGGACTATTCGGTTGGACTTTTCAGCGCCTGCGCGCCGGCGACGTTGACTATGCAGTGGTAATGCAGGGCGGCCGGCCCATTGCCGGACTGGTTCAAAAGGCGATCCCGGCCGGTACACACCGACAGCCGGCGTGGCTGACTTTTCTGGCGACGAACGATATCGACGGCGCGAAGCGGCTTGCCGTCGCTCACGGAGCAAAAGTCCTGGCCGACATCAAGAGCTATCCACTGCGCGGCCGGCAATGTGTGCTGTCGGATCCGGAGGGCGCGGTGTTCGCGCTGCTCGCCTCGAGCAGCGGCGATCCGCCGGATTACTTGGCGGCGACCGGCGACTGGATCTGGAGTTCACTGCACGCCAAGGATGCGGGAGCGGAAGCAGCTTTCTACCAGAATCTGCTTGGCTACGACGTATTCGACCTGCCGAGCGACGATGGCTTGGAACATTTGATCCTGTCTACCGATGACTATGCGCGCGCCAGCGCGAATGATCTGGCGCGTATTCCTGCGCGTCGCCATTCTCACTGGCTGAATTTCGTGCGCGTTGAAAATGCGGCGGAGACCGCCGCCAAAGTCGCGGCGCTGGGGGGCCGCGTTTTGGTTCAGCCGCGCGTCGATCGCCATGGCGGAATGCTCGCGGTGGTCGCGGATCCCGCAGGAGCGCCGTTCGGCGTGATGGAGTGGAGCGAGAGCGACAGCAAGGCGGAGCCGCGATGAAAGACCTGCGCAGTCGACTGACGGCGGTTGGTTTTGGCGCGCTGACGGCGCTGATGCTTTGTGCCTGCGCCGTAACGGGCGTGGGAGTTGACGGCAGCGTTGGCTACTACGACGGCGGCTATTACGAGCCATACGGCTATGACTACGGCGATTGGGGCATCGGCTACGACGTGGGCCCATGGGGATGGCGTGGTCATCGCGACGACTATCGCGGTCATCCAGGCGACCGAGGGCGCCGCGGACGCGCGCCGGCTTACCGCCCGGCGCCCGCGGGGCGAGCGGCACCGTCCATTCCCAGACGATCCAGAGCGCACTGATTATCGGCTCGAGCGCTCGTGTAGTATCGGCAAAATTCATAACGAAATGCCGGGGACCCCCTTTGCTCGACTCGAACCTTGCGCCGGATGCGAAGGCCGCGCGCCGCATTCTTCTGGCCAGCATGGCCGGAACCACCATCGAGTTCTATGATTTCTACATTTATGCCACCGCCGCGGTGCTGGTTTTTCCACGCCTGTTCTTTCCAAAAGGCGATCTGGCGGTCGCGACTCTGCAGTCGCTCGCAACCTTCGCGCTGGCCTTTGTCGCGCGGCCCATCGGAGCGGCGATTTTCGGGCATTTCGGCGATCGTATCGGCCGCAAGACAACCCTGGTCGCGGCGCTCATGACCATGGGCATCTCGACCATCTGTATCGGACTGTTGCCGACCTACGCCTCCGCCGGCGTCTATGCGGCGCTGCTTTTGGCGCTTTGCCGCATTGGCCAGGGGATCGGCCTGGGCGGAGAATGGGGCGGTGCCGTGCTGCTGGCGACGGAGAATGCGCCCGCGGGCAAGCACGCGTGGTACGGCATGTTTCCGCAGCTCGGCGCGCCGCTCGGTTTGGTGATTTCAATCGGCGCTTTTCTGCTCATCAGCAATCAATTAACCGAGGCGCAATTATTCAGCTGGGGATGGCGCGTGCCGTTCTTGGCCAGTACCGTGCTCGTGGCCGTGGGCCTGTATATCCGTCTGCAGCTGGTCGAAACAGCCGCGTTCAGGCGCAGCATCGCCCGAGGTGAACGCGTCCGCCTGCCGTTCAACGTGGTGTTCTGCAAATTTCCCCTGCAGCTATTTTTGGGTACCTTGGGGTCGACGAGCACTTTCGCGGTGTTTTATTTGGCGAACATCTTCGCCCTCGGCTGGGGCACGAATGCGCTCGGGTTCCCGCGGCAGCAATTTTTGGTCATGCAAATGCTGGCTGCGGTGTTCTTTGGCCTGATGATACCGGTGGCGGGGTCGCTGGCGGATCGCATCGGCGGCCGCACCATGTTGATGATCGCCACGGCGCTGATCATTGCCTACGGATTCGGCTTCAAGCCCTTATTCAGCGCGCACGATACGGCGGCGGTAGCGGTGTTTTTGGCGTGCGGGTTCGGCTTGAGCGGCCTGTCCTATGGGCCGCTGGGAAGCGCCTTGGCGACGCTGTTTCCGACCCCGGTCCGCTACACGGGCACTTCGCTGGCGTTCAATTTCGCCGGAATCCTGGGGGCTTCGCTCGCGGCGCCCATCGCAACTTATTTGGCGACTCACTACGGATTGGCCTTTGTCGGGTATTATTTGTCGGCGGGCGGGCTCATCACGCTTCTTGCTCTGATATTCATCAAGGGTCAGATCAAATGAATCAGCACATTCTTGGCTTTACCTCCGCGGTGCTGTCCGCAGCATTGCTCCTCGCAAGCCCGCACGCCAAGGGTGCCGATGCATATGACGCGGCGCTCACGCACCCGGGCCGTCCTGCGGCGGACTCAGCGCGCGATGCGCTCGATCATCCGGCGGAGATGCTGCGTCTCGCGGGCATCAAGCCGGGAATGAAGGTTGCCGACGTGCTGGCGGGAGACGGCTATTACAGCGAGTTGCTGAGTTATGCGGTGGGCCCGACGGGCCATGTGTACTGATCGACAACCTGGCATTCGACAATTGGAGCGAGCCGGCCTTGAAGGACCGGTTGGCTGGCGGCCGCTTGACCAATGTGACGCAGCAGACCGTCGATCTGAACGATATGAAATTGCCGCCTGCGAGCTTGGACGCGATACTTTTGGTCAAGGTATATCACGACATGTACTGGGTCGATACCAATCCCAAGAGTCCCTGGCCGAAGATCGATGTCAGCTCCGTGCTCGATCAATTGTCGCGGTCGCTCAAAGCGGGCGGCGTCCTGTTGTTGATCGATCATTCGGCCAAGGCCGGCCACGGCAAGTCCGACGCGGGCTCATTGCATCGCATTGAAGAGGCGTTCGCCGTTCAGGATTTTACCGCCCATGGCTTTAGAGTAGTCGGCAAGAGCGACTTGCTCAGAAGACCGGACGATGCGCGCGACCTTATCAGCTACAAGGGTCCGGCGCTCGGCAAAACAGACCGATTCGTCCTGGTGTTTCGCAAGGGGCCTTGAGCTCTAAGTCACTGAGCTCAGCCAGCGCTGCAAGCTGGCTGAGTCCATGGCGCCGGTCTGGCGTGCAATTTCCTGGCCGGAACGAAACACGATCATGGTGGGAATCGCGCGGATGTTGAAGCGCCCGGCCGGCGCCGGCTCATCCTGCGTATTGAGCTTTGCGAAGCGCAGCTTCGGTTCCATCAGGCGCGCGGCGGCTTCATAAAAGGGGGCCATGGCAATGCACGGTCCGCACCAGGGCGCCCAAAAGTCCACCACCAGCGGCAGATCGCCGCGGCTCAAGTGCTTGTCGAAATTCGCCTCGGTCAATTCGATCGGCTTGCCGTCGAATAAAGGCGAATGGCACTTGGGACAGCGCGGAGCATCCTTCAACCGATCGCTCGGCAAGCCGACGACCGCGTCGCAATGTCCGCAAACCACTTGGCTTCGCTCGCTCATAAAATTAGCCTATTTGGGCTGTGCAACCAGAATGATAAAGCTGTCGGGCACGACGGTCGCGCGCGCCCGCGGCTGCTCCGCGCTCGTTGCGGGGGGCGGACCGAATTGCGCGGCGGCCAGATAGATTTTGTGAGTGGCCGGATCGAGCGCCATGCTGCGGGCGCTTACCTGAGTCGTGACGGTGGCCACGACCCGATACTCATCGGGCGTATCTTGATGAATCACGGTCAGCGTGCCATCAATGCCGTTGGAACTGAACACCAAGCCCAGCTCCGGATCGTAGACAGTGCCATCGGATCCTCGGCCGATCACGACTTGGGCGATCGCCTTGCCCGAGACCAGTCGGTTACCGCCATGACTTGATTTGCGCACACCGAGAACAAGCGATGATTCATCACGTCGATGGCAATGGCGGTCGGTCCAGCGCATTCCTTCAGCAGCCATTTGGCCTTTACCATCAGCGACTTGGCGTCGACCATGACGAGCCTTCCCGGCGCCGTGTTGATGTTCACATAAACATGCCCTGCCTCATCCGTGGCCATGGACTCCGGGGGCGCGGGCAGCGCCACGGTGGCCACGACTTGGAGAGTGCCGGCGTCGAGCACCGAAAGATTCGCGCTGTCCCGATTGGCGGTGAAAATGTGATTTTGCTGCGGCTCGTAAAGAATGGCGCCGGGCGAGGTCCCCGATATGGGTACTTCATAAGCCACGCGCAAGGTGTCGAGTTCAAATACTGAGACGGAATTGGAGCGGCCATTGCTGGTAAAACCGCGCCTCAGCGCAGGTGCGAAGGCGATCGCGTGCACGCCGGACGTGCGCGGAATGTTGCCGGTCAGTTTACCGCTGACCGTTTCGATCACATCGACGTGGTCGTCTCGGGTCACGAACAAGCGGCCGCCGCTGGCTTCCAACGCCAAAGTATCCCAAGTGTTGTTTCCGCCGATGCGCCACGACTTGGCCACCTTGTAGTCCGCGGCCGGAATGGGCGAAGTCTGAGCGCTCGCGGGAGGCGCGGCTAGCAACCACGCGCACGCAAGAAGCATGGGGAAAATCCGCAGCATGGGCCGCCTGGAGGAAACTTATAGCCGCTAGTTTACGCATGGATCGCCATAGAAGAAATCGTGCGGGCGCGCAAGTGTAATTTCTACAGCTCCGAGGCTGTCTGCCGGCTCAAGCACGGGATGCTCGTTTCCAATCGCGAACAGTTATCGTTTAGGCTATATCTGTTGGAATCGATACCGTTTCCGCATCAGCATCTGCACACACGACACTTCACAAAGGACCTGCGCCTCACGGATGATGCGCGCAGATTCTTGGCTGCCGGCTATCAGGAGACTTGGGATGTTCATTCGGTCAATGGCCGCTGCCGCGGGCGCCGGGGCCATTTTCATCACTGCGGGCGCCTTGGCTACGCCGACGTCCTCGTCGTCGGCAAGCGATGACAGCGGTCTGGAGGAAATCGTGGTGACCGCGCAGCGGCGTGTGGAGTCGGCGCAGAACGTCGGTATCGCCATGTCGGTGCTCTCGGGCTCAAGCCTCTCGGAAAAGTCCATCAGCTATGTCAACGATCTGCAAAACGCCGTCCCCAGCCTGCAAGTGGAGCCGGCGTTCGGCAGCAGTCAGCCGCAGTTTCGTCTGCGCGGCGTCGGTTTCATCGACTACACCTCGAACAATACCTCGCCCGTGGGGGTAAGCCTGGACGGTGTTGCATTCGCTCTGCCGATCCAAACTCAGGGGCAGCTGTTCGACATCGACCGCGTTGAAGTCTTACGCGGGCCGCAAGGCACTTTATACGGCCGCAATACCACGGGCGGCGAGATCAATTTCATCAGCAATCGGCCCACCGCGGACCCGCATGCGGGACTCTCGTTGGAATACGGCTCGCACAATGAGCTCAACGCCGAAGGATTCGTGTCCGGCAGCATTGCCGACGGGCTGCTGGGACGGCTCTCCGTGGCGACGGAACAGGGCGGTGCATGGCAGCGCAATCGAGTCACCGGACAGTCGCTCGGCGACAAGGACAAGATTGCCGTTCGCGGCCAGTTGCAATGGGATCCTTCGGCCGCGGTCGATTTTCGGCTCGGCGTTCACGGGGCGCAGGATAAATCCGACGAGCAGGGCCTTTACTTGCTTCAGCCATTTACGCCGGGCAGCGGTCCGCCGTCCATCCCCGCGGACACCTCGCGATACGCCACCGGTTGGGGCCTCAATCCGACGTTCGCGAAACTGATCGGCATCAGTGCGAATTCCAAGCCCGGTCTCGATAACAGCAACGATGGTGTCGACCTGACCGCCAATGTCGATTTCGGGGGCGCCAAACTCACCGGCATTACCGCGTACAACAAACTGATCCGGCGTGAATATGCGGATTGGGACGCCACGCAATTCGACGACTCGGACGAATACTTGAACAGCGATCTTGACGTGTTCTCTCAAGAACTGCGGCTGGCGGGGAACGACGGGCGTTTCGGCTGGGTGAGCGGCATCTTCTATTCCCACGAAGATCTTCGCGAGAATTTCTATTCCGACCTGACCGATCGGCTCGGCGGCATCGCGGTGACGACTTACGAGCAAGTCGCCAATTCCCTGGGGGTCTTCGCGCAGGGCAACTATCAACTCACCGATACCCTGAAGGCGACGCTCGGAGTACGCGAGGATCACGAGAGCCGCGAGCTGATCGGGCTCAACACCGCGTTTCTGCCGGGGGCGCCCTCGTTGACAGGCGGTGCGCTGGGCGGTTCGATCACATCGAATTTGCCTTCCGGAAAAGCGGAGCTGGACTACAAGCCGGTCTTGAGCACGCTGCTCTATGCAAGCATCAGCCGCGGCGTCAAATCGGGCGGCTTCACCGCGCACAATACCGTCACTGCCCCGGCGGCGGACCCGTTCGAGCCGGAAAAGCTCACCGCCTACGAGATTGGCCTGAAATCGGACCTCACCCGCACGTTTCGAGTGGACACCTCCGTGTTCTACTATCGATACAAGGATCAGCAGATCCTGGGCAAGGTCTTCGACGATGCTTCGCAGTCCTTCATCGGCCGATTCGTCAATGCGAATTCGCGCATCAGCGGCGGCGAAGTCGATTTGCAATGGCGGCCGCTGGCTGGGGTGTCGATTTCCCAATACGCTGGATTCGCCGAAGGCTATTACACCAGCAAGCTGCTCGATGTTCCCTTGAACCCGGCGCTGCCGCCGGTCGACTACGACGGACAGCCGGAAAGCTTCCCCAAATGGAGCTACGGCGGCGATGCGAGTTATTCGTGGAATCTGGGCGCCTTCAGTCTGACGGCCGAGTCGAATTACAGTTTTCACGACACCTACAGTCAGTTCTTCTTGCTGGGCAGCAACGATTTCACCATTCCGAAATACTGGCTGGCGAATGCGAATCTGACGCTGGCGCCGGCCTCCGGCGCGCCTTGGACGGTGACCTTGTGGGGCCGAAACATTTTTGATAAATCCTATGACCTTACGAGGAATTTCTTCCTGCCGAGCAGCGAAGTCGCCGCGGCCGGCGAACCCACCACGATCGGTATCCGATTGACCTATAAATACTAGAAGAGGAGCCACGGCCATGCGTAGAATTCTCGGCGTCATTATTGGGCTCCTGGTCCTGGCCGTGATCGGCGCTTGGCTCTGGCTGCGCGGACCTGATATTCCCTTCGAGACTCTGGAGGCGAAGTACGCCGCAGCAGATTCGCACTTCGTGGATTTACCCGGCGGCTATCACGTCCATTATCGCGAAAACGGCGATCCGAACGCACCCCTGCTCGTGCTGCTGCACGGATTCGCGGACTCCTTCACGACCTGGGATGGCTGGGTGCGGGAACTCAAGCCGCAGTTCCACATCATCAGCTTGGATTTTCCCGGTCACGGCTTAACCCGCGCGCCGAAGGACAGCTCCTTGAGCGGCGATAAATTGGCGGACTTCGTCGATGCCTTCGCTGCGAAACTGACGCTGCCGAAGTTTGCGGTCGCGGGCAATTCCATGGGAGGCGGGGCGGCGTGGGAACTCGCCGTGCGCCATCCGGACCGGGTGAATGCGCTGATTTTGGTCGATGCGGCGGGTTTTGCAAATGACAAACCGGGCAAGCAGCCATGGGGATTCGTGATCCTGCGCTATCGCCTCGGCCGCATGGTGCTCAGCAAAATCGACAATCGTCCTCTGATCGAACAGGGACTCAAGGCCGATGTCCATGATAAATCGCTGATCACGCCGTTTATTGTGGATCGCTTTGCCGAGTTTCAGCGGGCCCCCGGCCACCGCGAAATTTTGATGGGCGTCAATATGGGCCCGCGCGCCGGCTCGACGCCGCAGCTGCTCTCGACCATCAAGGTTCCCACCTTGATTTTGTGGGGAGAGAGCGACCCGCTCATCGAGCCCAACGCGGCTAAAAAATTTGCCGCGGCGATCAGCGGATCGAAATTGATCACCTACCCCGAAGTTGGGCACCTGCCGCAGCTCGAAATTCCGCAGCGTTCGGCGGCGGACGTCGCGGCCTTTTTGAAGGCAAATCAAGCCGCTGCGCCGCGCGCCGACTGAGCTTGCCGCGGCGCGACCGCCGCAAAGCTCCGGTCCGTCCCAAAGCTCCAGTATCATCCCAAGATGCGCGATTATCTGGGTAATCCGGTCAGCGGCGAGCGCGACAGTACGCTGCGCGGAATCGATGAATTCATCGAAGGCTACCTGGCTTATGAAACGCGCGCCGAACGCATCCTCATGACTGCCGCGGCGGACCCGGAATCCTGCATGGCCAACGTGTACGCGGGAATGCTATGGATGCTGCTGGAGGCGCCGGAGGGCGCGGCGCGCGCCGCGAAGTACCTGGCCGCGGCCGAAGCTGCGGCGCCGGGCGCGACGCGGCGCGAACAGCTCAATGCCGCCATGCTGCGCGCGTGGGTCGAGGATGATCTTGAGCGCTGCATCGGCTTGTGCGATCAAGTGTCGGATGAGTTTCCGCGCGATCTCGCGATCGTCAAGACGCATCAGTATTTCGAATTCAACCGCGGCAATTCTCCCGAAATGCTGCGCGTCGCCCTGAAGGTCGGCGCCGCCAACAGCGATGTTCCCTACGTGTATGGCATGAAGGCCTTCGCCTACGAGCAGTGCCATCTGCTCGACGAGGCCGAGTCCGAGGCGCGCGCGGCGCTGGCGATGCGCCGCAAGGAGCCCTGGGCGCAGCATGCCCTTGCGCATGTATTCTTGACGCGCGGGCGCATCGACGAAGGCGCGCAATTCCTGGAGGACGCCGCGAACACCTGGTCCGGACTGAACTCCTTCATGCTCACGCACATATGGTGGCACTTGGCCCTGTTCTATTTGAGCCAGGGCCGCGAGAGCGAAGCGCTGAGGGTTTATGACGAGCACTGCTGGGGCATCGCGAAGAATTATTCGCAGGATCAAGTCGGCGCCGTCTCACTGCTCGCCAGGTTCGAAATCGCGGGCATGGATGTCGGTTCACGCTGGGCGGATCTCGGCGATCATCTGCGGGCGCGGGCACAAGACACCATGCAGCCGTTCCTAACGCTGCAATATCTGTACGGGTTGGCGCGCGCGCGCCGCGCGCAAGCCGAGACGCTGCTCGAGTGGGTGCGGGACTACGCCGAGCGTGCGCCGCCGTTTACGCGCACGGTATGGCGGGAAGTGGCGCTGCCGGGCTGCGAGGGATTGTATAGTTACGCACGCGGCGAATTCGAGCGCGCCTGGCGGCACTTGAGCGTCGCGGTGCCGCGCATGGCGGAGGCCGGCGGCAGCCACGCGCAGCGCGATCTGTTCGAGCAGATCCTCTTGGATGCGGCGCGCCGCAGCGGCCGCATGCCGTGGCGCAGCACATGCTCGAACTGCGGCGCAGCGCGGATCCTGACGGCGTGCCGGTCAACGCGGCGCTGGCCGCGGTCTATGCGAAGCTCGGCTTGCATTCCCTGGCCGATCAGGCGCGCAGCCGCGCTGCATTGACGCGCGCGCGCCATCCCCCGAGAGACGCATGACGCGCGCGTCTGAGGATAATCTGCTCGAGATGATCGAGGCGCGCCGCGAAGAATTGGTCGATTTGGCGCGGGCATTGATTCGCTTCCCGACCGTCAATCCGCCCGGCGAGGCGTATCAGCCCTGCGCGGAATTCATCGGCCGGCGCTTGAGCGGCCGCGGATTCGCCGTCAGCTATGTGCGTGCGGCCGGCGCGCCCGGCGACAGCGAGCGCTATCCGCGCATCAATGTCATCGCGCGGCGCGAAGGCGCCGTTGCCGGGCCCTGCGTGCACTTCAACAGCCACATCGATGTGGTGGAAAGCGGCGCGGGCTGGACCCTGGACCCGTTCGCCGCAGTGATCCGCGACGGCAGGATCTATGGCCGGGGCGCCTGCGACATGAAGGGGGGACTCGCCGCGTCCATCATCGCGGTCGAGGCTCTGATCGATTCGCGCAGCGGATTTGCCGGGAGCGCTCGAGATATCGGGCACCGTCGACGAGGAATCCGGCGGCTACGGCGGCGTTCACTATCTGGCGCAGCGCGGTTGGTTTTCCCCGCCGCGCGTCGATCACGTGATCATTCCCGAACCCTTGAACGTGGATCGCGTCTGCATCGGCCACCGCGGCGTATGGTGGGCCGAGATCGAAACACACGGGCGCATGGCGCACGGATCGATGCCGTTTCTGGGCGATTGCGCCGTACGCCACATGAACGCCGTCATCGATCGCTTGGAGCGCGATCTTTACCCGAAGCTCGCGGCACGGCGCACCGACATGCCGGTGGTGCCCTCCGGCGCGCGGCACTCCACCCTGAACATCAACTCGATTCACGGCGGCCAGGCGGAGACCTCGGGCTTTCCCGCGCCCTGCGTGCCGGATTCCTGCCGGATGGTGATCGACCGCCGCTTGCTCATCGAGGAGGACATGAACAGCGTCAAAGGCGAGGTGCGCGCGCTGCTGGAACGGTTGGTAGCGGAGCGCGCGGGTTTCAGCTACAGCTTCGCGATATTTTCGAGGTGCAGCCCACGCTGGCCGATCGCAACGGCCCGGTCGCGCGCAGCACCGCCGCCGCGATTCGCCGCGTGATGGGCCGCGAGGCGGAGTTCGTCTGTTCGCCGGGCACCTACGATCAGAAGCACATCGATCGCATCGGCAAGCTGCGCGACTGCATCGCCTACGGCCCGGGAATTCTCGACCTGGCGCACCAGCCGGATGAGTACGTGCTGATCGACGATATGGTGGCCTCTGCGAAGGTCATGGCGCTGGCCGCCTCGTCGTTGCTTGGCGCATGAGCCCGACTCGGCGGCGCCGTTGACGCGCCCGGCACTCGCCGCGCTCGCCCTGCTCGGCGCCGTGCTGCTCGCGGCGTCGTCCGGCTCACGGCGCGCGAACGCGTGATCATCGGCATGCAGCTCGAGCCGCCGGTCCTCGATCCGACCGCGAATCCCGCCGCCGCGATATCCGAAGTGCTGTACGGCAATGTCTTCGAGGGCTGGTGCAATTCGCCGCGGACGGTTCGGTGCTGCCGGGGCTCGCCGCGTCATGGGAAATCTCGAGCGACGGACTGACCTACGTGTTTCATCTGCGCAGGCGGCGTGCGCTTTCACGACGGCAGCCGCATTCGATGCCGCGGCGGCGCAATGTTCTCGCTGCAGCGCGTCCTGGCGCCCGGTTCGCACAATCCGCAAAGAGCGCGCCTGCGCGCGATTCGCACGGTCGAGGTCGGTCGATCCATTGACCTTGCGGGTGCTGCTCAGCCGCCGCTCCGGCGGGTTGCTGCAATCTCTGGCGTTCGGAGCGTTCGTCATGGTGTAGCCGCGCTCGGCCGCCGCCAATGCAGTGCGGCCGATCGGCACGGGCCCGTTTCGATTCTGTACGCTGGCGGCGCGGGGACTCGCATCACCTTGGAGCGCAATCCGGATTACTGGGGTCCGCCCGCGCTCTTGCGCCAGGTTACTTTCAAATTCATCACCGATCCGACCGCGGCCTATGCAGCTTTGATGGCGGGCGATGTCGATGCATTCTCCAACTATCCCGCGCCGGAGAGCTTTGCGCAGTTTGCGGCATGATCGGCGCTTCAAGGTGCTTCAGCCGGCAGCACCGAGATGGAGACCGTGCTGGCGCTGAACAAACGTGTGCCGCCGCTCAGCAATGTGCTGGTGCGCCGCGCGATTTCTTACGCTTTCGATCGGCGCGCCATCATCGACGGCGCGATGTTCGGCTACGGCACGCCGATCGGCAGTCATTTTCCGCCGCACAATCCAGCCTACGTCGATCTGACGGGCATGTATCCGCACGATACTCTCAAGGCCAAAGCGCTGTTGGCGCAGGCCGGCTATCCGCACGGCTTCTCGATCACGCTGAAGCTGCCGCCGCCGAGCTATGCGCGGCGCAGCGGGGAGATCGTCGCTGCGCAGCTGGCGCAGATCGGCATCCGCATGCCAGATCGAAAATCTCGAATGGGCGCAGTGGCTCGATCAGGTCTTCACCCGTCATGACTTCGACATGAGCATCGTGGCGCATGCCGAGCCCATGGACTACGACATCTATGCCCGCGATGACTATTACTTCGGCTATTCGAATGCGGAATTCAAGGCGCTGATCGCCGCACTGGACGATACCATTGACGCCGCCGGCGCGCAAGGATCTGCTGCAACAGATTCAGCGCAAGCTCGCCACCGATGCGGTCAACGGGTTTTTGTTCCAATATCCACGATTGGACATTTGGAACGCGCATGTGCACGGCATCGGCTTCGACAATGTGCTCGGTGTGGTGGATGTCACGCGCGCCTATTTCGATGCCGCCGCGCCGGCGCGTCACGACGACGAAGCCGCGGCTGCAATCCGGCTGCCCTCACTCAAGCTTGCCGGCGGCCTTTTTTTGGCGGGAACCCTGATCTTAGTGATCTTGAGCCTGCGTCGTTTCGGCAGTGCCTATCTTGCCGGGCGCGCCGTCGTGCTGCTGGCGACGCTGCTTGCCGCCACCGCCATCGTGTTCGTCATCGTTCAGGTGGTGCCTGGCGATCCGGTGCGTTACATGATGGGGCTGCAGGCGGACCCGGACGTGGTAGCGGCCATGCGGCATCAGCTGGGACTGGACGCGGGGCCATTGCAGCGCTACGGCGCGTGGCTCGGCGGCTTGCTGCACGCGGATTTCGGTTTGAGCTACACCTATCGCATTCCAGTCGGTGCCTTGCTCGCCGAGCGGTTGCAGGTGTCATTGCCGCTGGCCCTGTACGCGTTGCTGCTCTCGGCCGCCGTGGCTTTTCCAAGCGCCTTGTACGCCGCGGCGAGGCGGGGACGGCTCGGCGATTCCATCGTCAGCGGCATAACGCAGTTGGGTCTCGCGGTGCCGAATTTCTGGCTGGGAATGCTGCTGGTGCTGGCCTTTGCGATCGCGCTTCGCTGGGTGTCCGCCGGCGGATTCCCCGGCTGGCAGGCCGGATTCTGGACGGCGGTGCGGGCGCTGACGCTTCCGGCCATTGCACTCGCCATGCCGCAGGCCGCCATTTTGGCGCGCGTCCTGCGCGGCGCGCTGATTGATACGCTGCACGAGGACTACATTCGCAGCGCGCGCGCCAAGGGCGTCGGCGAGCGGCGCGTGCTGCTGGCGCCATGCGCTGCCGAACGCCCTCGTGCCGGTGCTGACCATCCTCGGGATGCAATTCTCTTTTCTACTCGCCGGCGGCGTGATCATCGAAAACGTCTTCTTTCTGCCGGGGCTGGGCCGGCTGGTATTTCAAGCCATCGTGCAGCGCGACCTGATCGTGGTGCAAAGCGTGGTCGTGGTCCTGGTGTTTGCCGTGGTAATGCGTGAC
The DNA here is from genome assembly GCA_963782865.1 of uncultured Gammaproteobacteria bacterium. GTDB lineage: Bacteria > Pseudomonadota > Gammaproteobacteria > Steroidobacterales > Steroidobacteraceae > Bog-1198. The sequence continues at coordinate 61,380 of CAWALS010000003.1, forward strand.
CTTCCTGGTAGATCTCTGCTACGTGCTGATCAATCCTCGATTGCGGGCCGGCGATACATGAGTGACTGCGGCACGCAACTTGCAGCCTCGGCGCGGGCGCCCTCATCACCGCTGCTGTTCGTCGCCGTGGCTGCGATCGCGAGGTTCTGGACGCCGTACGACCCGCGCATTCTGCACATCGCCGACAAGCTGCGGCCGCCCGACGCGCAGCACTGGTTCGGCACCGATCAGCTGGGCCGCGATGTCTTGTCGATGATCATGCTGGGGGCACAGACCTCGGTCGGCGTGGCGCTGCTCTCGGTGATCATCGGTGTCTGCGTCGGCGTTCCGCTGGGGCTGGTGAGTGCGGCACGGCGCGGCGCGACCGAAGAGCTCGTGATGCGCGCCAACGATCTGATATTTGCCTTTCCGGCCTTGCTGCTCGCGATCCTCATTACCGCGGTGTTCGGTCCCGGCGCCATCAATGCGATCATCGCCATCGGCATTTTCAATATACCCGTGTTCGCGCGCGTGTCCCGGGCCGGGGCGCTGCAGCAATGGACGAGGGATTACACCCTGGCTGCCCGCGTCGCCGGCAAGGCGCCGCTGCGAATATCCTGGGAACATATTCTCCCGAACTTGCTGGGCTTGCTGGTCGTGCAAGGAACCATCCAGTTTTCACTGGGCGTGCTCGCGGAGGCGGGCCTGTCGTACGTGGGCTTGAGCGCCCAACCGCCGACGCCTAGCTGGGGCCGAATGCTCAATGAGGCGCAAACCTTGACTGCGCTGGCACCCTACCTCGCGCTGTTCCCCGGAGTCGCCGTGCTGCTGTTCGTATTGGGATTGAATCTGCTCGGCGAGGGATTGCGCCGCCGCGCCGGGCGCGGCGCATGAGCGCCGCGCCGCTGCTGCAAGTCCTGGACCTGAGCGTGGCCATCGGCGCAGCTCAGATCGTCAGAAGCGTCTCGCTCGAGGTCCGTGGCGGCGAAATCTTAGGATTGGTCGGTGCGTCGGGGTCCGGTAAATCGATGACGGCGCTTGGCATCATGCGGCTGCTACCCGCAACCGCCTCGTCCTCGGGCGTCATGCGCTTGAACGGCGAGACCTTGAGCCTAAAATCCGAGGCCCAGATGCAGGCGATTCGCGGCCGCGACATGGGCATGGTGTTTCAAGAGCCGATGAGCGCATTGAATCCGCTGATGCGCATCGGCGATCAGGTGGCGGAGACCGTGCGAGCGCACCGTCAGTCAAGCAGCCGGGAAGCTCAAGACTTGGCGCGCGAAGCCCTTGACCTCGTGGGATTGCCGGCGGAGCAGGTCGCGCTCGAGCGGCTGCCGTACGAACTCTCCGGCGGTCAACGCCAGCGCGTGGCCATTGCAATGGCGATGGTGCTGTCGCCGCAGATGCTCATCGCGGATGAACCCACCACGGCATTGGACGTCATTACGCAAGCGCAAGTGCTCGCGCTTCTGCAGGGATTGGTGCGCACTCGAAACATGGGCATGATTTTAGTGACGCACGATCTTGCCGTCATTGCGCAGCTCGCGGATCGTGTCGCGGTGATGCATCAGGGCGAGATCGTCGAGCAGGCGCCGACGGCGGAAATTTTGCGCCGGCCCCGCAACAGCTATTCGGCAGAGCTGTTGGCGGCCTCCGAGTTACAGCCGAGGCGCGCAGCGACGCGGCAAGGTACCGCGCCGGCCATCTTGCAGGTTCGCGGCATCGTGCGCGAATATCCGCGCGGACGTACCTCGCTGTGGCATCGGCTCAGGCCCTTGCGCGCCGTCGATGGAGTCTCCTTAGCCGTGCATGCGGGCGAGACAGTAGGCTTGGTGGGCGAGTCGGGGTCCGGCAAGTCGAGCTTGCTCCGAGTCATCCTCGCGCTCGAACGGGCCCAGGCCGGGGAGGTCAGCCTGCTCGGCGAGACGCTGTCGAGCGCAAGCGGCGCTGCGGCAAGGCGCCTGCGGCGCTCCATCCAAGTGGTTTTTCAAGATCCCTATGGTAGCTTTGATCCAAGGTGGACCGTGGAGCAGCTGATCGGCGAGCCGTTCTTTCTGTTGAGCTCGCCTCCTTCGAATGCGGAGCGTCGACGCAAGGTGGCCGGGGTTCTGGAGCAGGTGGGATTGTCCGCAGCCGCTGCGCAGCGTCTGCCGCGGGAATTCTCGGGCGGCGAGCGTCAGCGGATTGCGATTGCACGAGCCCTCGTCACGGAGCCCGCCGTGATCGCATTCGACGAGGCGGTATCCGCGCTCGATGTGCTGATCCGCGCGCAGATTCTCAAGCTTCTCGCCGATCTCGCCGAGCGTCTCAAGGTGGCGTATCTTTTCGTGTCGCATGATTTGAATGTGATCAGAGCCATTGCCGATCGTGTTTATGTGATGCAGCAGGGGCGAATCGTCGAGGAAGGTGCGGCGGCTGCCGTGTTCGACTCGCCGCGCCACCCCTACACCCAAGCGTTGGTTGCGGCCAGCCCGAAGCTGCGGGTGAATATGCTCAGACAGGCTCCTGAGTGAGCGCTCCCCGGCTCGCCGCTGCGAGATTGATCCGGCTCAATCGGCGCACGCGCGCCGGGGCCAAGGCCGGCGCCGTTTGCCTGTGTTTGGGCGTGCTGATCGCCTTGATTTGGGTGGAGGCGAGTGTCGCATCTCCGCTCAAATGGCTGCGTCTGCACGCTCTGCTCTGCGCCGGCCTTGCCGCAGTTGCCAGCGCGGTCTTGATCGCGCGGCGGCGGGCGCTCAAACGGGCTGAATTCGCACGGTCCTGGTTGGCGGCGATTCCGGTCAGCGCAGCGACTGCGCGTTGGGAGTCGCTGCTCATTGAAACAATCCCGGCGATCGCCGCCATCGGGTTGCTCGCGATCGCGAGCATTTCGTACGCCTTGGTTCTCATGATTACAAAGAGCGCCGACGTTTTTGCGCCCTTCGCAGTAGGGGCCACTTTGAGCGGCGGAATTGCGCTCGGCGCGCTCGGCAGCTTTCTCGTGCCGCAGCCGAGACCCCAGGATCTGCCGCCCGGCTCGCGCTACGTTCCCCATCAAAAATTGCAACGCGCCGCGAAGATTCGGCCTTCTCTAGGCGCGCTCGGAAGTTGGCCGATTCGTCAAGCGTTTGCCTGGGCACAACCCAAAACCGTCGCGCGCGCGATCATTCCGATCCTCGTCATGATGCCGCTGGGTACGACGGCCGACTCGGCCCTGGTGGTGATTGCCATATTTGGAATTTTCGGCGCGCTTTTGCTGGTGTGGTCGGGAGGCATTTTGGTCAGCCGCTTGGCGCGGCGCTGGTTAGCGCCCCTGCCGGTGCGGCTGGCCGAAGCGATTCGCGCATTCTTGCTGCCGGCCTGCGCGGTGATCGTCGCTGCCAGTACGATCGAGGCGCTGCTGCTGTTGGCGGCCAACGTCTCCCATCGCGCCGCGGCCGAGGTGGGTGCCTGGACGGCCGTGCTGGCTTGCGTTTCGTTGAGCGGCGGCCTCATTTGGAACTGGAGCTGGCTGGGTATTCCCCGCGGCCGCGGGCGAAGAAGGCGGCCATGATCAACCCCATCCTCGAAATCCGCGAACTGCGGGCGGGCTACGGACCGCGCATCGTGCTCGAAAATATTTCGCTGGCGCTGGCGCCGGGCGAATGGTTTGTGCTGCTGGGTCCCAATGGCTGCGGCAAGACTACATTGCTCGATTGCGTGGTCAGCCGCTTGATTCCGGCCGGCGGCGAGATTTGCATCGCCGGACATTCGCTGCGCAAAGCTGCTTTCGAGGCCAAGCGGCAGCTTGGGTACGGCTGCGCGCCCGATGTTCTCCCGGCGCTGCTGACCGCGCGTCAATGCCTGGAGGTGCATGCAGCCGCAAAGCGACTGAACGCGATCGGCGAGGATCTGCTTACCCTGGCGGACGAGTTGCGATTTACGCCTTACCTGGAGGCATTTGTCGATACGCTTTCTCTCGGCACGCGTCAAAAGCTTGCGGTGCTCCTGGCCTTGGTGGGCGATCCGCTGCTCATCGTCCTCGATGAGGCGTTCAATGGGCTCGACCCGGCGAGCGCGCTGATTCTCAAGCGGCATTTGCGAGCCCGCATTGAACGGCGCGGCGCCGCCTTGCTCCTGGCCACGCATTCTCTGGATATCGTCGAACACTATGCGGATCGCGCGGGAGTGCTGATCGACGGAAAGCTCAAGCATGTCTGGCCAAGGGAGGAATTGCAGCGGTTGCGGACCGCCGCCGTCGATTTTGAAGCCGCACTGGCGGGGGCAATCGGTGGCCCAGGGTGATAGGAAGCTTCAAGGCACGGAAGAACAGTGCCTCGAAGCCTTCCTATCACCCTTGACCTTCGCGCCGGGTGCTCGTGATATTGACCGGCTCAAGCTTCCCTGACGAGCGCTACTCCATGCAGTTAAAGTCACCGTGCTAGCAGTGTCCAAGCCAGCAGTGCAGCTTTCTTCTGATCGGCGCCCCAGGGAGGCCCTTTTCCCAGCCCGAGGTTGTTGACGATCCCGAGTATTTTATTGACGGGGCGGCGCAGGCACTTCGCTGCATGAGCTTCGAGGCTCTTGGCCGGGATTCGGCAAACTTCCAACCGGCATTGTTCCGCGGCGACGAACAGCGCGTTTCTAAAGTGGTCGCCGTCCGCTGCATGAATGAGGGCATGCGAGGCGAGAATCGCCGGCAACGAAACCTGCTTACGGCTCGATGAGTCGACGATGCCGACGGATCTTAAGACGATTCCGAGCCGATTCAATTGCTCAGACCGGCCGCGAATGGCCTCGTGCGCGAGGCGGGTCGCGACCGCCATATATCCATCCAAACGGCCGGTTGCTTCCTCGACGCAGAGAAATTCGACGGCGTGATAGGGCTGCTTGGCTTCGGGATCTTGAGCATCGATCAATTGAACGCGGGACCGCGCCAGCAATTCCGGGGCGGCTGCACTGCCGCGGAGCACGACCATGGCCGCCCAACCCGAGTGTGGAGAGAAGCCAATTGCTGCAGTTTCAATTGCCGCGGTCTGCGCTGCCACGGGATCCTTTCAGAATTGTTTAGCCGAATACACCGCCCGGGCGATGGCGCGCGCCAGGCAGTCCGCCGCGGCAGATCCGATCCGCCCGATTTGCGCAGCGCGCAGGAGATTTTCGTCGAGCGCCAACTCTGCGCTGGCCAGGGCGAAAACCGTGTCGCCGTCGAAGGGAGTGTGTGCCGGACGCACCGCGCGCGCAATTCCGTCCTGAGCCATCATGGCAACCCGTTTGCATTCCACAGAGCTCAGGTCGGCGTTGCACGCGACCACGGCGATCGTGGTGTTGGCGCCCGGCCGCAGGCGGCCCATGCCCAACAGGCGCGCCTGGTCTGGGGCGGGATCGCTCAAGTCCATCGCGCTCTGTGGGGGACCGCTGCCGCCGAACTCCTTCTCCAGCTCGAAAGGCCAAGCCCAGTAGGTCTTGCCATCCGGCATCAAAGCCGATCCCACGGAGTTGACGGCCACCAGCGCGCCGACCACCAACCCCTCATGGCAGTCCAGCGACGCGGATCCGATGCCGCCTTTGCGCACACCTGCCAGCGCTCCGCGTCCTGCGCCGAAGGACCCCAGGGCGAAATCGCGCTGGGCGGCGCTTGATGCGCTAAGTCCCAAGTCGCGGTACGGCGGCGCCAGGCCCCAGTTCTTATCGCCGCCGTTGCTCAGGTCGTGCAACACGGCGCATGGAACGATGGGAATGGCCGGCGACCCCGGGCGCAATTGCAAGCCGATGCCTTGCGCCGACAGGGCGACCGCGACGCCATCAGCCGCGGCCAGACCAAAAACTGAACCCCCCGCGAGCACCACCGCGTGCGCGCGTCCCACCAAGTTTTCCGGCGCAAGCGCTTCTGTCTCGCGCGTGCCGGGACCGCCGCCGCGCACGTCCGCGGCCGCCGCCCAACCGGTCTCGCATAACAAGGCCGTGACGCCGGTACGGACAGCCTCGTTGCTGGCGTGGCCTACCTTAAGGCCCGCGACATCGGTAATGAGATTCTTAGGTCCCGGGCGAAACACGGCCAGCCTAGCGTGGCCGTGCCGCGATGACAGCCAATCCTTGCAGCACCAGGTCCGGCACGATTTCGCCATGCGCCCGAATGGTTCCCGCGATCATATTGGCATCTCCACCGGTGATGAATAATTTGGGCGCGGTGCCGGTGCTTTGTTCGATGACCTCGCAGGCATGGTCCGCCATCCCGGCCAGCGCGAACACGGCCCCCCGCGACACGGCGGCGATGGTGTTATTCGCCAGCACGCCGGCAAGCGACGGCGTGCTGTTGGCGGCGGCTTTGGCGATGTCGCTGGTATTGCTCATCAGCTCTTCGCGCATCATATGGATGCCGGGCGCGATCAGGCCGCCAAGATGCTGGCCATTGGAATCCACCGCGTCGACCTTCACTGCGGTGCCGGCGTCCACCACGCAAAGCGCGCCGTGAGCCCGGGTCCACGCGCCGATCAGCCCCAGCCAGCGGTCCGCGCCCAACAGTGAAGGATCGAGATAGCCGCTGGTGAGGCCGTCAAATTCGCGCGCTGCCGTGATGAACTCGATATCGACACGAAATACTTTCTTGGTCAGCTTGGCGAGCGTCTTTGCCATAACGGGGCCGGCGACGTTCGAGACCAATACCCGGCGGGGCCTTTGACCCGATTCGAACAGCGTACTGGTCCAAATGCCCGGCTTGGCATCGCGGTGGACCACGGCCTGCTGGTCGGACAGTCCAGTACTCGTGAGCCAGGCCCATTTGAGGCGCGTGTTGCCGACATCGATGACCAGAATCATTCGTAATTTAATACCCTAGGAGCCTGTCTGAGTATTCAGCGTGAGCCGCGTTGGCAGCGCGAGGGGGCGGATGCAAGGCGCGCGGTGCAGGCCGTGGCGGCCCCCACTGCCAAGCCGCGCAACGCCGCAGACGGCCCTCCCGCTGCCAACCCTTCGTACCCTTGCAGATTTCGCTTCATGCTTTGTTGTCGCCTCCTTATTGGGAATATACCCAACCGCGTCGGCTCCGCCTCGCCTGAAGCGAAATCTGCCACGGTCGCGGCCACGTTGAATACTCAGACAGGCTCCTAGTGTCGTCGCGCCGCCTCAAGCGCGCAGGATAACATCGCGGACGGGGTAAGGGTTTTAGGGAATCTTGGTCGGCTAGCCGCTAAACTCAAGACCGGGATGCCGCCAGCGAGGACTTATGCCCGATTTGAAGCAGGCGATCAGGGACGTGCCGGATTTCCCGCGCGCGGGAATCCTGTTCCGCGATATTGCGCCCTTGCTGCGCGACCACTTCGCGGCCACGGTGGATGCGCTGGACGCACTGTTGAGCGCCGAAGAATGGCAGCACGTCGATGCGCTGGCGGGAATCGAGTCGCGCGGATTCATCCTGGGCGCAGCGCTGGCGCATCGCCGCCGCAAAGGATTCGTGCTGGTACGCAAGCAGGGCAAGTTGCCTCCGCCGGTGGTCGATGTGGCCTATGACCTTGAGTACGGCTCGGGCGTCTTGGAGATGCAAAACGGCCGCGGCCAAGTCGTGCTCGTCGATGACGTCCTGGCGACCGGCGGTACCATGAGGGCTGCCGCCGACCTGTGCGATCGCGCGGGCTATCAGCTCAAGGCGCTCCTGGCATTGATCGATCTGCGCATTGTCCAGGACTTCTCCTGGCGGAATCTGCAGCTGCGCGCCGCCATCAGCTACTAGCGCCGAATGGCCGTGATGTCTGAATTGCCGGGCGTCGTGATCGTGATCGCGTTGCGCGTGGAGTCCTCGGGAGTGTTCGAGTCGGCCGGCGTGCCGGTGCTGTATTGCGGCGTGGGCAAGGTCAACGCAGCCATTGCGCTCACCAAGGAGTTGTCGCGTTATTCGCATCAGGGAGAGGACATGCCGTTGGTCGTGAATTTTGGCTCCGCGGGCAGCCGTAGCTTTGCGCCCGGAACGCTGGTGGCGTGCCAGGAGTTCGTCCAGCGCGATATGGATGTCAGCGGCCTAGGCTTCGCACTCGGGGTAACACCGTACGACGAGGCACCTGCATCACTGCGATTCGACCCCGTGTTTACTCAGCTGCCGGCCGCAGTCTGCGGCAGCGGGGACTCGTTCGCGACTGCGGACATCGCAGCGGATTGCGCAGTGATCGACATGGAAGCGTACGCGTTGGCTAAAGTGTGCTGGCACGAAAACGCAAGATTTGCCTGCGTAAAATATGTGACCGACGGCGCTGATCACGCCGCAGCCGACGATTGGCTGCGCAACGTGCATGCCGCGGCCGAGGAGTTTCTGCAATTGTTCCGAGGTCTGTCAAATCCGGGTGTCCAATGAAGTATGGCCTGCCGTTCTCCTGCGTATTGCCGCTCTCATGCGTATTGCTGCTCATCTGCGCGCAGGCCGCGAGCGCGAACGCGGCCACCAACGATCCGGCCGCTGCGCCGCTGCTTTTGCTCATATCGGTCGATGGGATGAAGCCGGAAGCCGTGATCGATGCACACAGCCACGGTCTCAAAGTACCGAACCTGCGGGCTTTCATGGCGGATGGTGCGTATGCTCGAGGCGTTCGCGGCGTACTGCCGACCCTGACCTATCCCAGCCACACCACGTTGTTGACGGGCGCCTCGCCGGCCAAGCACGGCATCATCGACAATACGACCTTCGATCCTAAACTGCGCAATCAAAAGGGTTGGTACTGGTATGCCGAAGATATCAAGGTGCCGACGCTATGGGATGCCGCCGCCGCGGCCAAGCTCAAGACCGGCAACATCTATTGGCCGGTGAGCGTGGGAGCAAAGATTACCTACAATTTGCCGCAGATCTGGCGCGCCGGCACGGACGATGATCTCAAACTGCAGCGCGCCTTGAGCACCCCAGGATTGGAGCAGGAACTCTCGGCCGAACTCGGCCGCTATCCGGGCGGAATGGAAGAAACAGTCGCGGAGGATGAGATCCGCGCGCGCTTCGCCATCCGCCTGCTGGAGGAAAAGCATCCCGGATTCCTGACCGTGTACTTGACCGGACTGGACACCGAAGAGCACGCCTCCGGTCCGTTCAGCGCAAAATCGAACCAAACGCTGGAGCGATTGGATGCCGTTGTCGGATCGCTGCGGGCCGCCGCCGAAAAGGCGGCGCCGGGACGCGCGACGGTCTGCGTCGTGTCCGACCACGGGTTTGCCGCGGTAGAGCACGACGTGAATCTCTACGCTGCGTTCCTCGAGGCGGGACTCTTCAGCATCGATAAGGACAACAAGGTGACGGACTGGAAAGCAATGCTTTGGCCCGCCGGCGGCAGCGCCGCGGTGATGCTCGCCGACCCGAAGGATGAACAGCTTCGAGCCCGCGTCAAGGCCCTGCTCGACAAGCTTGCCGGCGAGCCGGCCAATGGCATCGACCGAATCTGGTCGCAGCAGGAAATTCGTCGAGGACGAGGCTTCCCGGATGCCGCGTTCTTGGTGTCGCTCAAGATCGGCTATGAAATGGCAGACAGTCTTTCCATGCCGCTCATTACCAAGCCGGGCAATCTTGGCATGCACGGCTATGTGCCGGAGCGCGCAGAAATGCGCTCGTCCTTCTTCATCGTTGGGCCGCACATCCTCAAGGCAAAAGTCTTGGGGGACATCGACATGCGGCAAATTGCGCCGACGCTGGCGGATATTTTGCACCTACAGCTTGTCGGCGCCGAAATGGCGCCAGTGTCGCTGCACTAGGAGCCTGTCTGAATATTCAGCGTGAGCCGCGTTGAATAGTCAGTCGGGCTTCTGTAGCGCCCCGTTGAGCACCGCCGCCAGGCGAACCGCCGCCTTGAGCAGCTGCTTGACGGCATCTTTTTCGGCTTGGGCACGGTAGGCCGGCGACAGAGCTACGGATCCGCCGTTTTGGCAGGTTGGCGTGGACGGCAACGCATAGGCATCGCGCCGGCCGATGTCAAACGTTTCCAGCGCCCAGCTTCGCGGCGAGCCCGCCGACCACGCTTGGATGTCGGCGGCGCCGAGGCGCGCCTCCAGCCGGTCGGCGATTTGCGCGGCCGATTGACCCAACGCCTCGACGACGCTCACATCCCAATAGGCATGAAGATTGTTTTGCGCACCCACGGGGGGAACGAGGGAGATGCAGTTGCCGCCCCGGTCGTGGTGATCGGCGGCGTGCAGCGGTTGGTGCAGATCGCCGATCAAATGAATGAGAAACTTGAGCGCCAGAATGCGTTCGGCCGGCGGCGTGGATGGGCTTTTCAGCTCAGCCGCAAATTCGTCGATCTTGTTCACCACGCAATCCTGCGCGGGACCTTGGCTCGCCCATGCCGTGCTCGACGGAGTCGGAAATCCAAAGCAGGCACGTTCAAGATCAGGCTGGTCGATCTCGATGTCCACGAAATGCCAGGCGGCAGTCTCGCGATGTGAGTTGCGGTATTTGTCCGCCCAAGTTGCCCGACTGGCAAAATCGCCGCCGGTGAGCGGGTCGGCGTCGCTCGCCAGCATGGCGTCCAACGCCGCTCTGGCAGCCGGCGACAGGTGCCGGTAGGCGATCAGGGCTGTGACTTCATGGCCGAGATCGCCCCAGGCTTGCGCTTGCGAGCCAACCAGTGCCGCAAACGCGGCTGCCAGGGGCAGGAGAATTTCGCGCAACCGCTTAATCGTCGGTCAATTGCCTGAAGAGAATGACCCGGGCTTTTTCCCAGTCGCGCTGCACGGTTTTTTTCGACGTGCCCCGCTGTGCCGCTATGTCTTCGAAGGTATAGCCACAGAAATATTTCAGATCCACGACCTCCGCGAGCCGGGCATCGTGAGTGGCGAGCTCGTCCAGCGCGTCCGACAGGCGGGTGAGCGCCGTCTCGTCGCCTTCGGGCGCGCCCAACTCGGTCGGCAATTGCGTGATATGAAAAGCCGCACCGCGCTTCAGCGCGCGCCGTTCGCGCACCAAATCGATGATCAGGCCGCGCATGACTCTGGCCGCATAGCCGATGAAACGCTCGCGATCGGGAAATACCGCGCCTTTTCCCGACATGTCGAGGTAGGCTTCGTGAAGCAGGGTGGTTGGGCTGATCGGCGCCCCGGCGCTGCGGCGCAGCTGCCGCTCGGCAAGCTGCCGCAAATCGCTGTACAAGGCGGCAAACCGCAGGCCGTTAGGCGCATCGGTGTCAATTGGATACTCGGGCCGTGCGGGCGAATCCTCGGAACTCATCCCTCTTCTCCTAAGGCCCCACCATGGAGAATGCCGAAATGGCGCGGCGCTGGCAATGGCGCGCCCGCCATTTAACTTTTGCTTCGCGCGCCGCTGCTGGCGGCGCGCTCGCGACTATACTGCTGAAAATCCAATCTCGCCCGCCTGGCGGACGCGCTTCCCCGGCGGGAAATCGCCGCCGTCGTCCGTGTTGCAAAGCAGCGCGGCGCTGGGGCATGATTTTCGGTTCGGGCGGCTTTCTTTGAGCAGGAGCGGTTCATGTCGGTATCGAGCGGTGCAGTGGCCATGACCTTGAGTGAGCACGTTGATCGTGCCGCGCTGGCGTTTCTTTACGAGCACCCGCAGTGGTTCGAGCAGATATTCGCCGAGTTGCAGCGGCGCAAGGTTGCTTTCGAGAAGATCTTCATACCGGATTTTTTTTACGAAGTGGGCCCGCAGCGGCCAGCCTGCAAAGTTCTGTTCAATCGCATGAGCCCTTCCGCGAACAGCCGGCAGCACGGCTCGGGAATCTTCCACACCCTGGCTTATCTTGAGCATCTACAGCTCCAAGGCGTGCGCGTCATCAACGGAGCCAAGGCATTTCGCTATGAAATATCCAAAGCGGCCCAGGCTTCGTTATTGAAATCGTTGGATCTTCGCTTCCTGCCCTCGCGCATCATTCATTCCCCTCATCAGGCGGCCGCGGCTGCGGAAGGGTTGCGCTATCCCATCATCGTCAAGGCCAACACCGGAGGCAGCGGCAAGGGGATCACGCGCTTCAACACCAAGGGCGAATTGGCTGCCGCGGTCGCGGCGGGAAAATTGGAATTAGGCTACGACAGCGTCGCACTGGTGCAGGAATTCGTTCCCGCGCGCGGCGGTTTCATCACCCGCGTGGAGACCTTGGGCGGCAAGTACCTCTACGCCATCAAGGTGCACCTGAGCGGCGAGACATTTGACTTGTGCCCGGCCGATATCTGCCAGACGTCCGGCGGACAAAGCCTGGAAAACGCCTGTGCGGTGGAAGCATCGAAGGCCGGGCTCAAGGTCGAGGGTTATGAGGCGCCGGCCAAGGTGGCTGCGGACATCGAGCGTATCGCGCGCGCCGCCGGCATCGATGTCGGGGGAATCGAGTACATCATCGATGATCGGGACGGCAACATTTACTACTACGACATCAACGCGCTGTCGAATTTCGTGGCGGATGCGCCGCGGGTGATTGGTTTCAACCCGGTGGTGAATCTCGCCGATTATCTAGAGGACGAGATCCGCCGTGCCGGATAAAAAAGGAATTCGCTACGGCTACTGGATGCCCGTGTTCGGCGGCTGGCTGCGCAATGTGGATGATGAGCAGATGCAGGCCACTTGGGAGTACACCAGCAAGCTGGCGCGGCGCAGCGAGCGGATCGGTTTCGACCTTTCGCTGATTGCGGAACTCAATATGAACGACATCAAGGGCATCGACGCCCCCAGTCTCGATGCCTGGTCGACCTCGGCGGCCCTGGCCGCGGTCACGAACACGCTGGAGCTGATGGTGGCCGTGCGGCCGACGTTTCATTTGCCGGCGCTTTTTGCCAAGCAGGCCGCGAATATCGATCGCATCAGCAATGGCCGTCTCGCGCTCAACGTGGTCTCCTCGTGGTGGGAGCAGGAAGCCAAGATGTATGGCGTCGAATTCGAGCGCCATGATGATCGCTACGGCCGAACCTCGGAATGGCTCGATGTCGTCAATGGCGCCTGGTCGCAGCCCAGCTTCAATCACACGGGCAGGTACTACCGAACCGAGAACACCGTGCTCGAGCCGAAGCCGGTGCGCTTGCCGCGGCCGCCGATTTATGCCGGCGGCGAATCGGAGGCCGCGAAGAACCTCATCGCGCAAAAGTGCGATGCCTACGTCATGCACGGCGATTCGCCGGAGCGCGTGGGCAGCAAGATTGCCGACATGAGCGCGCGGCGCGAAAAATTCGGCTTAGGCCGAATGCAGTTCGGCGTTGCCGGCTATGCGTTCACGCGCAAATCCGACAGTGAAGTGGCCAAAGAGGTCGAGCGCATCACCAACGTCAAGCAGAATGCCAAGGGCTACGCGAATTACCAGCAGTGGCTGCAGGGTACGCAGCTCGAACAAAAAATGTCGATTCAGGAATATTCCGTATCGAACCGCGGCTTGCGCTCAGGCCTGGTGGGTACGCCCGCGCAAGTGCAGGATCAGATCGGCAAGTTCAAACAGGCGGGCGTCGATCTTCTCTTGCTGCAATTCAGTCCGCAATTGGAGGAAATGGAAATATTCAGCGACAGCGTCATGCAGGAGCCTGTCTGAGTATTCCCCGTGGCCGCGTTGGCGCCGCGATACCTTAAGCGGCCGCTGGCGCTGCGCTGCGGCGCCTTCGGCGATATGGTGCTGCTGACGGCGCTGATTCGAGTTCTGCACGCGGAATTTCGCGCACCCGTCGATGTCGTGACCTCAGGACCCTGGAGCGCGCCGCTGCTGCGCGGCCAGCCGGGAGTGGGGGAGATCTTCAGCGTGCGCAGCCGCAAGACACCCTACTGGATGAGCGTCGATCAGCAGCGGGTCGTGCGCCAATTGCGCGCGCGCGGCGCCGGTCCCACCTGGTTCTGCGACGGGGACGAGTCGGCCAGGCTCATACTCGAGCGTGCCGGCATCCCGAATCAGTACATCGTCGATGTCAAAGATCACCCCTTGTTGCCCGGCGAACACGCAACGCAGCAGTGGCGGCGCCTGGCGCAGATCATGCCCAGCGCCGGCACGGCCGCCCGCGCCGGCACAGCCGCTCGCGACGGCACAGCCGCCCGCACCGACATCGATGCCGTGCTTTCCGGATGTTATCTGGAGGTGACGCAGGATCAACGGGCGCAACTGGCCGCTTGGCTGAAACCGAAGGGTCTGGCCGATCAACCTTTGATTCTCGTGCAGATCGGCAATAAGCGCACCATGCGCCGCGGCCCGCGCCGTCTCGCGGTCAACAACAAGTATTGGCCCAATGAGCGCTGGGCGGAGGTGCTGCGCTACCTGCGCGAACGGCATCCCCAGCATGCTTTGCTGTTGTTGGGCACCGGCCCGGAATTTCAGCTCAATCGGGAACTCGCCGCGCTGGCGAAATTAAGCGGATTGCACAACGTCGCCGATGACCTGCCGATTCCACGTCTCGTGTCGTTGTTGGATCGAGCCGATGGTCTCGTGACCGTCGACTCGGGTCCCGCGCATGCCGCGGCGGCGGTCGGCTGTCCGCAGGTCGTACTATTCGGCAAAGCGTTGCCGTCTCTCTATCGGCCGTGGGGTACGGCGGGAGCCGACGTACAGCTGCTCACCGGCGAAATTGACGGGGAACCCAATATGCTCGGCATCGAGGCGAGCAGCGTGATCGCGGCCTGGTCAGCGCTGCGATTGCGCGGCACTTGACGCGGCGTACTTTGGCGACTTGGCGCGGCGCTCAGCTTGCGCGCAGCATATCCTGCGTCACGAGCACCACGCCGCGCTTGGTGATGAAGAAGCGCTGCGCGTCCGAGGCATGATCCAGCCCAATCTGCAAACCATCGGGTATCACGCAACCTTCGTCGAGGATGCAACGCGTGATTTTGCAATGCCGGCCGATGGTAACTCCCGGCAACAACACGGAACTCTCGATCACGCTGGCTTCCTCGATGCGCACATCGTTCGATAGCAGCGACTGCCTTACGTAGGCGCCCGAGATGATGCAGCCGCCGGCAACCATCGAGTTCACGGCCATGCCGCGCCGGCCATCGTCGTCCAAGACGAATTTTGCGGGCGGCTGCTGTGCCTGATATGTCCAGATGGGCCACTGATGATCGTAAATGTTCAATTCCGGATTCAGGGAAACCAATTCCATGTTCGCCTCGTAAAAAGCGTCGACGTTGCCGACATCGCGCCAGTAATTCTGCGCGCGGGTTTCGACGTCATGAAAGGGGTAGGCAAAAACGCGCATGCGCGCGATGGCGGGAGGAATGATATTCCGGCCGAAATCGTGATTGGTCGCTTCATTGGCCGCGTCCTCGGTCAACAGCTTCTCCAGGCGATCCATGGCAATGACGTATATTCCCATGGAGGCGCGCGCAAATTTTTCGTGGCCGATGATCGGGTCGGGATTCTGCGGCTTCTCGGCGAATTTGATCACCCGGTTGGTATCGTCGGTGGTCATGATGCCGAATTCATTGGCGCGTTCCAGGGGTACGTCCACCACGCCCACGGTGATATCCGCTTCGCAGGTTTCGTGGTACGCGATCATCGGGCCGTAGTCCATCTTATAAATATGATCGCCGGCCAGGATCAGCACATGCGTTGGATGATGCGACCGAATGAAATCCAAATTTTGATACACCGAATCCGAGGTGCCGCGATACCAGTGTTTGCCGATCTGCTGCTGCGCGGGAATCAACTCGACGAATTCGCCGAGCTCGCCGCGCAGATAGCTCCAGCCGCGCTGGATGTGCTGGATCAGCGATTGGGATTTGTACTGCGTCAGCACCGCGATTTGCCGGATGCCGGAATTGACGCAATTCGACAGCACGAAGTCGATGATGCGGAATTTTCCGCCGAACGGCGTGGCCGGTTTGCAGCGATGTTGCGTGAGAGCCTTGAGGCGTTCGCCGCGGCCTCCCGCCATGACTACCGCGAGGGTTCCACTGGTCAAACGGCTGACGTAGCGTCCGGTGTTATTGCGGGCAGCGTGTCGCATTAAGCGAAGCGTGACACACTCAGACCGCGCCTGCATCAGGTTTCTCCTGGGCGTTGGCGGCGTTTGTTAGACTGGTTTCATGACGGCGTTGAAGCTGTGTCTTTTGAGCTCGGAGATCGTGCCGTACGCGAAAACCGGCGGCTTGGCCGATGTCGCCGGCGCGTTGCTGCGTAATTTGGGCGCCCTCGGGCACACCGTTCGCGCCTTCATGCCGCTCTATGGCGTCGTCCGCGGCAACCATCCGTCCCTCAAGCCGGTGCGCGGCGCGCAGAATGTGGCGCTGATCATCGGCAATACCGAATACCGGTTTTCGCTGTTGACCGCAAACTACCCAAACAGCGACATCCCAATATATTTCATCGACTGCCCGGCGCTGTTTGATCGCGGCAGCTTATATACCGGCGACCCCGATGAACATCGGCGCTTCCTGCTGTTTACGCGCGCCACGCTCGAGGGCTGCCGCCGCTTGGGATTCGGCCCTGATATATTTCACTGTAATGACTGGCACACGGCATTCTTGCCGCTGTACTTGCAGACGCTGTGCCGCGGCGACGCGTTGCTGGCGCGGGCCAAATCTCTCTTGACGATCCATAACATCGGTTATCAGGGCGTGATACCGAGTACCCTGGCCGCGGATCTTGGATTGGGCGCGGCTGCGTCCATGCTGGATCAGGCCGACATTGCGCTCGGCGTCATCAACTCGCTCAAAACAGGGATTAGGCATGCGGACGGCGTCAGCACGGTGAGTCCAACCTATGCGCGGGAAATTTGCGATACGCCGCTCGGCATGGGTCTGCAGGGCGCTTTGCGCGACCGCGCCGATCGCGTCACGGGAATATTGAACGGCGTCGATTATCAGGAGTGGGACCCGCGCGTAGATCCGCACCTCAGCGCGCATTTTGCCCCGCAGGATTTGCGCGGCAAGCTCATCAACAAGGAAATGCTGATTGCGACGCTGCAACTGAAGCTGTCGACCACGCAGCCGCTCATCGGCATGGTGACACGGTTGACCGAACAAAAGGGAATCGACTTGTTGTTTGATTCTCTTCCCGGGCTGCTGCGGGCGCGCGATTTCGGATTGGCCGTGCTCGGCAGCGGAGATCCCAAGTATGCCGGCTTCTTCACGAGTCTGGCGCAGCGCTTTCCCGACCGCGTGAGTTATCGCTCGGGATTCGATGAGCCTCTTGCGCATTTGATCGAAGCCGGGAGCGATATTTTCCTCATGCCTTCGCGCTATGAGCCGTGCGGGCTGAATCAAATGTACAGCTTGCGTTACGGAACCATTCCCATCGTGCGCAACACCGGGGGGCTCGCGGATTCGGTGCAACATTTCGATCCGAGCACGGGCCGCGGCACCGGCTGCGTGTTCAACGACTACGACGCACCGGCCGTGCGCTGGGCGATCAACACCGTGCTCGACTGGTACGCCGATCCGCGTTGCTGGTTGCCGGTAATGCAAAATGCCATGGCCAAGGATTTCTCGTGGACCAGGCAGATCAAGGAATACGATTCCTTGTACCGCCGTTTGCTCAATCCTTGAGCCGCAGCAGCGCGTAGCGCCGCCCGTAGGGCACCGAGTAAGTTTCGATGACGCGTAGATTCGCCGCCTGGATCCACGCCGGCGGACCTGCATCCTGCGGCCTCGGCCGCCACGGCAACCCCGGCGGCGGCTGCCTCGCAAACTGCACCAGGAAAAAACCGTCGGGCGCCGCGGCGGCGGCTGCGCGCACGCGCTCAAGTCCGGCGGCATCCCACGGACCCGCAATCCTGTCGACGGGAATGCGCGTGTACATGTCGATGACAGCGCGAGTGGTCTCATCGGGCGCGAGCAAGATCAGCGGTCGTCCTGCGGTCCTCAAGCTCGATGGCACGGCTGATCTTCGCCAGGTCCTGCCAGCGGTCCACTTGCCGGTAAACTTGCGAAGCCGGTCCAATCAGCAGCGCGCAATAGGCGAGGAGCAGAGCCCATTGAGAATAAGCGACCTGATCGCGCGCAGCGGCCCATGCGCGGAGCGGAAAAAAAGACCGCCGCGGCCAATCCAACGCCTGCGATCGCAATAAAAGTCCCGTGATGGGCAATGGCACTCCAGGAATCGGCGCCGACCAGCGTCAATGCCGCGGCAAATACGGCAATGCCGAGCAGCAGCAGCGCCGCCGTGGCGCGCAGCGCCCGCACGTCCCAAGGATCGGGGCCCGGCAGGATCTCGCGTGCCCACCATGCGATCAACAGCGCAATTCCGGGCAGCGCGGGTGCGAAGTAGATATTCCGCGCCGTTGCGGCCAAAGACAACACGACCAGAGGCGGGACCGACGCGGCGATGGCGAAACGCACGGCGCGATTGTCGTGCCGCGAGAACTGCCGCTGCCGCCAAGCGCGCCGCGCCGCCGCCAGAGCCAACAATGTCCATGGGAACAGATACATGGGAAGTTCGATCAGGTATTTGCCCGGCGAATTGCGATGCGCTGCCGCGTATTGCAGATCGGGCGGCGCGTCGACCGCGGCGAAGCGGCCGACCAGGTTGTTCCAGAAAAATATCTTCAGGTGCTGCGGTCCGTCTGCGCCGCGGTACACGAACCAGACCCAGGTGAGAATGATCGCCGCTTGAATCAGCAACCCCGCATATAATTCCCATCGGAGCAGTTCGCGCCAGCGCCTCTCCCAGATGCTCAAGGTCACAATGGCCAGGGCCGGAACCATCCAGGCGACCGCGCTCTTGGACAGAAATCCAAATGCCAGCGCCGCATGCATCAAAAAGTAGCCGCGCAGGCGCTCCTTGCTGGCCGTCGCATAGAAGCCGACGTAGGCGCCGAGCAATGCGATCGAGACGCTTGCGAGCAGCGGCGCATCGGTGGCCAGCCAAATGGCGACTTGGTACGACAGCAGGAAGGTGCTGATGGTCGCGGCACCCACCAGGCCCGCGAATCGGCCGGCGCTGCGCGATGCCAACAAGCCGACGCCGAGTGCTGTGATGAGCGCATAGAGCAAATTGGGCAGCCGCGCGATCCACGCCTGCTCGCCCCATAACGCGATGGGCACGGCCGCGAGCCAATAGGTCAAAGGCGGTTTTTCACAGAAGGGCTCGCCGGCCAACAGCGGCACGGCTTTGTCGGCCTGCCAACTCATGCGCCAGGCGATGTCGGCCTCGCGCGGCTCGTCGGGAGTCCAGTAGCCGCGGCCGAACATACCGACGCACCATGCCAGCAGCAGCGCCACCCCGACCCAGGCAATCATCGCGGGAGGTTGTTTCGAAAGTCCAAAGCGCATTTGCCGACTATACTTTACGCGAGCCCATAGCTTAGGATGTTCTGCTGCGCCTCTCCAAGTAGTCGCTCCATAGATCCTAAGGCAGCATGTGATCCAAGAGTTCTGTGATTGGTTGTCGAAGACGAATGTCAGCGTGGCTTTTCAATCGGCCAACTGGTTCGTGCCTACGGTGCAGACCGTGCATATCATCTGCATCGCCATTCTCCTGACTTCCGTTTACGTGGTGAGCTTCCGCCTCATCGGAATAACACGGGGAGGGCAACCGTTGGCGGTTCTGATTGCCAAATCAACACCTTGGGTCTGGATAACTCTTTGCGTGCTGCTGGCTACCGGCATTCTGCTTACCATCACGGAGCCCGCGCGCGAGCTGCTCAATTGGGTTTTCCGCGTGAAAATGCTCATGGTAATCGCGCTCGCCGCAATTCTGCTGCTCGTGCAAATTCGCATGCGGCAGAGTCCCGAGTACTGGACCGAATCGCCCGCGCGGCGGCGCGCGGCGCGCGCCGTCGGCATTACCGCGGTGATCATCGGCGCAGGTATCGTGACCGCCGGACGCTGGATCGCCTATGTGTAATGCAAATCCCGAGGCGCGCTAGAGCCCATGGCCCTGGAACAAGCCCTGGCGCGGCTGCAGGACCTGCGCTTTGCAACGCAGATTCGCGAGTCTGACTGGCTGTTTCCGAGCATCGAGACCGTACATGTCTTCGCGCTGGTACTGGTTGTCGGCACCATCATGACCGTCGACCTGCGGCTCTTGGGAATTGCCCACAAGGAACGTCCATACAGTCAAGTCGCTGCCGAAATGCTGCCTTGGACGTGGGTTGCCTTCGCCATCGCCGCGCTCGCCGGCATGCTGATGTTTTCATCCAAGGCGCTTACTTACTACGGCAACATTCCATTTCGATTGAAAATGATCTGCCTGCTGTTGGCCGGCATCAACATGCTGATGTTTCATTGGCTGGGCACGCGCCACCTTGCAGCCTGGGATCAGGGTCGACCGCCAGGCGCGGCCAAATTTGCAGGCGGCACGTCGTTGCTGCTGTGGACCACGATTGTCGCGGCGGGGCGCTGGATCGGATTCACGACTTAAGTCTCGAGCGCCCGATTCGCCGCGGTACGCGTTGGTTGCGCTCTGCATATGCGCCCGATGGCGAGACGGCCTAAGCGCTATCATCAAGTGATGCGCTTTCTCATCGTCCTGATCATGGCGTCATTGCTGGTGGCGGCCGTTTTCGCGGCGGACGGCTATTGCACGCGACAACTGCTGCGCGCCGATCCGGATGCATTGCCCGCCAATCCGATGTTGCTGCGCTTTGCCGTTCGCCGCGGTGGACCGCTTTTCGAAGCACGCTGTGCGGCCTGTCATGGCACTTCCGCCACGGGCGATCCTGCCAAAGGCGTTCCGAACCTGACCGATGATGATTGGCTTTACGGCACCGGGCGCCCGGCGGAGATCGAAAGGGTGATTGACCACGGGATTCGTTCGCACGATCCGAGGGCGTGGAATCTCGCGATCATGCCCGCTTATGCGCGGCCGCAGCCGAACCCCGCCGACAAAAACATCAGGCCTTTGGCGCCGGGCGATATCGACGACGTGATCGAATTTCTCATGCGCCAGCAGGGGCGGCAGGCGGATCCAGCGGCCGCATCGCGAGGCGAAAGCGTATTCGCCGGGCACGGCGGCTGCTACGACTGCCATTCGCTCGATGCGAAGGGCGACTCGGCGATTGGCGCGCCGAATCTCAGCGACGGCATCACGCTTTACGGAGACGGCAGCCGCGAGGCGCTGCACATGTCCATCGCCTATGGCCGCCAGGGCGTATGCCCCGCGTGGATCCGTCGCTTGAGCGCCGCGAGCATCCGCGAGCTGGCTTTGTATGTCTATTCAATTTCACACCCCGGTGCGATTCAACATGGCTATTGATCAAGAACCCAAACGCGCACCCTGGCGCGATCCCTCGCAGATCAGCAATGCGCGATCTTTTGTGCTCATGGGGGCAGGCGTGCTGATCGGTCTGTTGCTGGCAGGGTACTCGCTCTTCACCGCGCGCAGCGCCTCGACGCTGATTGTTCCCGCCGAGGATGTCGCGCTGGTGAATCAGCAGCCGGTCTCGCGCGCCGACTACCTCGCGCTGCTGCAGACTTTGTACGGAGTCGACTTGAGCCATGCCACCCAGGAACAGCGCCACAAGGTTCTGGACGACATGATCCGGGAAGAGCTATTCGTGCAGCGGGGCAAGGAGTTGGACGTTGCCGCGACGGACCCCGATGTGCGCAGCGCGCTGGTAAACGCGGTCGAGCTGGAAATTGCCGAGAACGCGATTACTTCGCAGCCCAGCGAGGCGGCGTTGCGCCAATTTTTCGAGACTCATGAGGATCGTTACGTCAGCGAAGGCGTCATGCGAGTCCGAGATCTGGTGTTCCCCGGCGCCGCGCTGCCGGAATTGCCCGCTGCGCCGGAAGCGCTCAAGCGCGCAGTCAGCGATGCGCAGACGCTGGCGCGGCTCAACGGCCGCGATTCAGGCAGAACCAAGGGCGATGAATTTTATTTCGCGGTGAAAATCCATCTGGGCGATGGGCTATTCGCGGCCGCCCGAGATCTGGCCAACGGCGCGGTTTCGACGCCCATCCCGCTGCCCGATGGAATTCACGTTCTTGACATGCAGTACAACAAGCGGCCGGTTCCCTTCGGCTTTGCCGCGGCGCGCGCGCAGGTCTTGAGCGACTATCGCAGTCAGGCGGTCGATAAACTGAAATCGAGCGGCGAATCATTTCTTCGCAAGCGCGCGAATGTGCTGATCGCGGATGACTTGCGTTGAGGCGGATTGCGGTTGTTCTGCTGATTTGCGCGGCATGGGCCGGCGCCCCCGCCCATGCCCATGTGCGCAGCCAGTCGCATTCGGTTTGGGAAATCAACGGGCGCATGGTCGATGTGGTCGTCACGATTCCGGATATCGAGGCGAAACGGCTTGGCAGCGATGCCAGTCCCGCGACGCCGCAACGCTTGCGAGACTACTTGACGCAGAAGACCTACGCGCTCGCGGCGGGCAAGCGCTGTGCGCTGATTCCGCCGGTGGAGATTTTATCGGCGCTGGCCGGCTTCAGTAAATTCGACTTTACCTTTCAGTGCGATGCGGCGGCAAACCTGCAAATCCACTCCGGCGCTTTTTTCGATTTGGTCCCGAGCCACACCAATTTCGCGCAGGTACAAAATGCGGCGACGGGTGAATTTACCGAGCAGCTCATCACGAACGAGCACCAAACGATAGACGTGACCGGCGGCGAGGGCAGCCGGCTCAAGAATGCCGGCTTTTTCGAGTTCATCCGCATGGGGATGATGCACATCTTCACCGGCGTCGATCACATGTCGTTTCTTTTGGGCTTGGTGCTGATCTCGCGCCGTCTCCGCGATCTGGTCTTCGTCGTGACCGGTTTTACCATCGGTCACAGCTTGACGCTGGCATTGGCGGTCACCGGCATATTGAGGCCGCACGCCGAATATATCGACGCACTGGTCGCTCTGACAATTGCGCTGATCGGCGCGGAAAACATAGTGGTTCAGACCCGGCAGCCGAAATTGGTGGCGTTGGGCGTCGGTGCGTGCCTGTGCCTGATGGCCTTGTTGCAGATGCTGGGATTCGGCGGACTGCCGAGCTTGCTGTTGCTCGGCGCCGGGTTGTTTACCGCGAACTATCTTTTGATATCCGGCAACATACGCGACGCCGGCCGATTGCGGATACTAGTCACCTTGGTGTTTGGCTTGATACATGGCTTTGGCTTTGCCGCCGACCTGCTGGAAATGCAGCTGCCTACCCAACGGCTGGCCGAATTGCTGGTGGGTTTCAATTTGGGAGTCGAAGTGGGTCAGTTGGCGCTCGTGGTCGGTGCGACTTTGCTGGTGCTGGGATTGAAGCGTCTGCAGCTTGCACTGCCGCGCCCCATCCTCGTTGATGTCGCTTCGGCGTTTCTCGTGGCGCTCGGGGTGTTCTGGTTCGTCAGCAGAAGCTACGCCTGATGCACAGAGACTGGACAGTCAGTATCGTTCTGCTGCTGCTGGTCACGGCGATGTTCGTGATCTCACTGCTGGCGGGCCGCGTCTGGCTGCCGCTCGGAGAAGTCTGGGATGGCTTGTGGTCCCTGGACCACGGGTCCAAGGATGTCAATCTCGCGGCAACCATCGTCACGCAGCTGCGCCTGCCGCGAGCCGTCCTCGCCCTCGAAGTCGGCGGCGCCTTGGGGCTGGCGGGCGCCGTTCTGCAGGGAGTGACCCGCAACCCCCTGGCGGAGCCCGGACTGCTGGGGGTTTCGGCCGGCGCCGCGCTGGGTGCCGTCATTGCCGTTTATTTCGGTATCGCGGCGCATTTCACGACCGCCGCGCCGTTGCTCGGCTTGATCGGCGCACTGCTCGCGAGCGTTTCGACCTTTGCACTGGGCCGCGGCGGGGGAACGATAACCTTGGTGCTTGCCGGAGCCGCTGTCTCGGCCCTGGCGGCGGCAGGAATTGCCCTGGCGCTCAATTTCGCTCCCAGCCCCTATGCCGCGTACGAAATCATGACCTGGCTAATGGGATCGCTCGCGGACCGCAGCTGGAACCATGTATTTCTCGTGACACCATTCATCCTGTTGGGTTGCGCTATGCTGCTGTTCACCGCCCGTGGGGTTGACGCCCTGACATTGGGCGAGGCGCAAGCCCGCAGCCTCGGCGTCAATATTGGACGGTTATATTTTTTGGCCGTATTCGGCACGGCGCTGGCGATCGGCGCATCGACGGCGGTGACGGGAGTAGTCGGGTTTGTAGGCCTCATCGCGCCGCATCTGGTGCGGCCGCTGCTGGGGCATCAGCCCAGCCGCATCCTGTTGCCCGCTGCGTTGTCCGGCGCGCTGTTGCTGCTGTTGGCGGATGTCGCAACGCGCTTGATTCACGTCGGACCGGAACTGAAGCTTGGCGTACTGACGAGCTTGATTGGAACGCCCTTTTTCTTTTGGCTGGTCGTGCGGCTGCGCAAGACGGCACCCTAAAAAAATACGCGAAGGAGAATTTTTGTGACCGAACATGTTCTGCTGGAGAAGACCGAAAAGCTGTTGATACTGACTCTTAACCGGCCGGAAAAGAAGAATGCGCTGACCCGGGCCATGTACAAGACCCTGGCGACGGAAATCAGCGCCGCAGACGCCGATCCTGACATTCGCTGCATATTGATCAAGGCCAACGGCGACATGTTCACCGCGGGCAATGATCTCGCCGATTTTGCGGCGGTCGGCAATTCGACCTCGGCGCCGAAGCCGGAAGATGCCAATCCGCTGCTTCCGGCGCTGGCCAAAGCGCGCACACCGATCGTTGCCGCGGTCAATGGCCGTGCAGTCGGCGTCGGCGTCACGATGCTTCTGCATTGCGACATGGTTTATCTTGCTGAGGACGCCTCGCTGATCGCTCCCTTCGTCAATCTTGCGTTGGTGCCCGAGGCAGGCTCGAGCTTGCTGATGCCGCTGCGCATCGGCCACGCCCGCGCATTTGAGATGTTCGTCCTCGGCGAACCGGTGACTGCCGCAAAAGCGGTGAATTGGGGGATCGCGAATCGTGCGGTGCCGGCCGCCGAGCTGCATTCCGTCGCTCGGGCCGCGGCGATTGCGATCGCCGCGCGCGCCCCCGCCGCGGTGACCGCGACTAAAGCCCTGATGCGCGAGGAAGCGGTTTTATTGGCACGCATGAGCCAAGAAGCCGGGCACTTCGTCCGGCAGCTCAAATCCGCGGAGTTCAAGGAAGCCTTCACGGCATTTTCCGAACGCCGAGCGCCGGATTTCAGCAAGTTCGGTTGATCCGTGATCGGCATGGCGACATGAGCGTCCTCGATGCATCAAAGATTTGCGTGCGACGCGGGTCCCGCGCGATTCTCGACGACGTTTCGCTGCATGCTGAGTCGGGCGATTTTGTTGCCGTCATCGGTGCGAACGGAGCGGGCAAGTCGACGTTGCTGTCGGTGCTGGCGGGATTGCTGAAGCCGGATTCCGGCAGCGTCAGGTTGGACAGCGTTTCCATTCGCGCGCTCTCCGGCATGCAGTTGGCGCATCGCCGCGCCTATTTGCCGCAGAATCCCCGCTGCGAATGGCCGATCTCGGTTGAAAGACTGGTCGCCTTGGGTTTG
Organism: uncultured Gammaproteobacteria bacterium; assembly: GCA_963782865.1. GTDB lineage: Bacteria > Pseudomonadota > Gammaproteobacteria > Steroidobacterales > Steroidobacteraceae > Bog-1198. The sequence continues at coordinate 86,607 of CAWALS010000003.1, forward strand.
ACGCCCACCTTGCCGGCACTCGGCGGTTTGCCTGCGAGCTTTGCTCCGAAGATTACCCAGGCGCTGCAAGCGTGCGATCTGCTCGATCATCGCGAACAACCCGCAACCACACTTTCCGGCGGAGAACTCGCCCGTGCCATGCTTGCCCGCGCACTGGTCGCGGATCCGGACGCGTTGATCGTCGATGAACCCATTGCCGGTCTTGATCCCAAGCACGCGCTCGATACCGCGCGCCGCCTGCAGTTGTTGGCGAAAAGCGGCAAATTGGTGATTGCTTCGCTTCATGATCTGACCGTGGCGGGCCGCTTTGCCAGCCGCATCTTCGCGTTGTCGAATGGCCGGGTCGCCGGCGACGGAGCTACGCCGGCAACTTTGACGCCCGCCTTGATACGTTCCGCTTTTCAGGTCGATGCCTGCGTTTCGGGAACGCCCGGCAGCGTCTACGTGGACTACGTGCTGCCGCCGTGAATCAGGCGCGGCTACGGCGGTCCGGTGAGCGTGGTGAACGCTGCGGTGGTCAAGAGAATCAGCGCGCCGACGCTCATTTCCGCCACCAGTGAGCGTCGAAATTTGACCATCGCCCGCGCGTCGCCCTGCAACAGCCTGGGCGTCAAAGCCAGTTTATTCCAGGCGGCAAGGCTTAACAGAGCGGCGACCGCCAGCAGTTTGACGGCCATCATTCGTCCGTAGTCGCTGGCCCAAAATTGCGCGGCGCTGCCGATCAACACGAGCAGCAGGCTCGCGCCGGCTGCGATCAGCAGCGCCACGACTCGCAATGCGAATTTTCCGAAGCGCGCCGCAGCCGCGGCGATCTGCGGCTGGTGGGCACCTGTCGCGACAATCAATAACGGCGGCAACGCTCCCAGCCAAAAGGCCGCGCACAAGAGGTGCAGACAGAGCAGCAAGCTCGGCGCGGTGCTCGGCACCAATGCATGAATGTGTCCCACCCAGGCAAAGGATGTCGACGCGGCCATCGCGCCCACAATCGCGGGTCCGCGAAACACGGGGTTCTTCGGCAATGCGAATAGAGTGAGGATAAGTCCGACGATTCGCACGCCGCTCGCCCGGCCCTCGCCGGCGCGCAGGATCATGGCTGCGAAGGTACTGTCGAACATGCCCGCCGCATCCCCGCTCATTGATCCGGCAAGCAGCAAGATTCGCAAGACGCTGGCGCCAGCCGCTACGCCCACGAGGATGGCGATAAGCCGGCGGATCAGGCCGCGCTGCGGATCGCGCAGCAGCGTGCCGCAATAGAGCGAGAAAAATACCGCGCCGGCGGCGCCGAAGGTAGCCGCGTACGTGAGCGCCTTCGCGAACACCGCCGCGACGTCCCAGCCGCTGATCTGCATCTCAAACCCCGGTCGGCGGCGCTGTTACGAGGTGATCGAGAATACGAACGAGCCTCTGGTGAGGTGACCATCATCCGCTGCCACGGCTGCCCATTGCACCGTGTAGTTGCCCGGCGACAATGCCGGCAGCGTCAGCGTGAATGTCTGGCCTGCCTTTGCGCTCTTGTCGAGGGGTACCGGAATTTGTTTGCCGTCGCGGACCAGTTTCAACACCGCTAGCTGAGCGGCCTCGCTGAATTTGAGCGTCAGCGTTTTTGGCGCCTCGGTCAATCGAGCATTGGCCGCGGGCGAGGAACTCTGCAGTTTCGCATGCGCGAGACATGTGCCGGCCGCGACGCTGCCGCACAAAGCAAATGCCAAGAGGCTGATCTTAAGCATGGATGAAGTCCCAATTGTGTCTGAATCGATCTTAGGCAATATACTCCACCCATGATTCTATATGGCTATGGCTTGAGCTCGGCTTCGTACCGGGTACGGATTGCAATGGCCATCAAGAAACTGCGGTACACCTCGATCATCAAGAACCTGCGGGCCGGCGAGCACCGTCTGTCGGAATTTCTGCAGATTAATGTTCAAGGTTTCGTTCCCGCGCTGCAGCTCGACGATGGCGTCGTGCTGACGCAATCGGTAGCCATCATCGAATATTTGGACGAGCTCTATCCGAATCCGCCGCTGCTGCCGGCGCAACCCCTGGCGCGGGCAAGGGTTCGCGCGCTCACGCAGGCGATCGCGAGCGATATTCACCCGCTCAACAATTTGCGCGTGCTTCGCTATCTGGAAGAGAAGCTGATTTTGGACAAGCAGACGCGCGATGCGTGGTATCGGCACTGGGTGAGCGTTGGATTTGACGCTTTGGAACGATGGTTGGTCCGAGACGCGGCGACCGGGCGGTTCTGCCATGGAAATTCCCCGACGCTGGCGGACGTCTGCCTGGTTCCGCAGGTGTTCAATGCGCGGCGCTTCGCGGTCGATATGAATTCCTTTCCGCGGATCCTGGCAATCGATGCCGCGTGCAGAGAGCTGCCCGCTTTTCAAACGGCGGCGCCGGAGGCGCCTCCGCAGAGCTAGCCGGCAGACGCAGCTGGTGCGCGCGCGGTGTGTCAAAAGGTATAGCGCAGAAACAGCAATCGACTGCCCTGCCGGGCATCGGTCAGTCGCCCCCATAAAGGATCGCGCGGCGCGAATGTTTTGCCCATCACCAGCCCTAAGCGCGCATCGCCGATTTCCCGGCCCGAGAGCTGGGGCGCCAGAGACAGAAATTGCTCATTGAGGAGGCGCTCCTTGTAAAACGTGGCCAGCAACCGCGGTCCGCCTTCGACCAGGACCCGTTGGCCCGTGATGGCTCGACCCACGGCTTGCAAAATCTCGGCGGCGGAGATTTCTCCCGAGCGCCGCCGCATCGCGCGGATCTGGAGCGCATCGGGCACCCGCTGCCTGCACAACCGCTTCGCACCTCGCTGCGTCGTAATGATCATCGCGGCGACCTTGCCGCTGGTGAAAACCGGCAGGCGCAGGTTGACCGAGCCTTCAGCGCTCACTATTACATTCAAGGCCGCTCGAGGTTTGGCCATCGCGTGGGCTAGCCGGCGATATTCGTCCGCCAGTTCAGGGCAAATGGCTTGCGGAGTCCAGAGGTGCTCCGGATCGGCAGCCAGCGTGCCGGAACCGACGATGACGGCATCGGCCGCGGCGCGCAGCAGGCCCATCACCATTCGATCCTCGCCGCTGAACCCGCTGATATCGCCCCCGCCGCTGTGCCCTTTCACCTGCAGCGAGACGACGCCGTCCAAGGTACTGACGAAATTGCTGTAGACCAGCGGACCTTCGCGCGGCACGGGCAGTCGAAATGCGCCGTACAGCCGCGACAATTTCGGCGGCAGCGGTAAACCCCGGCCGCGTGTCGTTTGCAGCAGCGTGCGCAGCGCGGCGATGGCTGGAGTGCGCAATGGTGAAGCGCGCCGCTGCTTGCTGAGCATTCAGTTATTCCTCGCTGTGCGCGCATGGCCGCCCCTAAGTTCGGGTAGGCCGCGTCCTACGCGCAGCGATCGTCGATACTGCGCGCTGTTGCTGCTATGGTAACAACAATGCGAATGACGATGCGCGCCGGCCTGAGACTGATTCCATTCGCATTGGCTTTGACTGCGGCTGCCGCCCTGGCCGCCGAGCCCGAGCCGCCGCCATCAGCGCCGGTTGCCGGCGCCATCATCGGTCTCGCCGACTCCGCCGGGCTTCGCGCCACGGTATTCGGCACCCCGCCGCAGGACATGGCGGCTTTGCCGGCAAAGGTACCGCTCTCTGAAATCAACGCTCAGTTGCCGTGGCGCCTGCCGGTGCCGCAGATTCTCTGGTTCGATGCCAAGCTGCGGGTATGGCTCTCGGCGCAAGATAAGCCGGCTCCTTTGGCCATTGTCATTTCCGGCACCGGAAGCGATGGCAACACCAAAACAATCTCCGACCTGCGCGCGGCGCTGTACGGTGCCGGCTACCACGTTCTGACCATGCCGTCGCCCACCTTTCCCGGCTTCATCGTCGCGGCATCGAGCACCGGCGTTGCGGGCGATTTGATGCGCGACGGAAAGGATTTATACGCCGCCATGCAAGAGATCATTGCGCATTTGCCGCGCAAGATTCGAATCACCGACATCGACGTGGTTGGTTACAGCTTAGGGGGTGCGAACGCGGCCATCGTCAAGTCGATCGATGCGGTCGAGCACAAACTCAAGATCCACCGCGTCGTGATGATCAATCCGCCGGTGAGCCTGTTCTCCTCGGTCGGTCGCCTCGACCGGCTCTTCGCAGCGACGATCGGCCCGGGCGAACAGGGCATGGAGCTTCTCTATCGCAGGCTTTATGCGCGAATCGCGAATCTTTATCGAGCTTCGGACCGTCTCGAGCTGGACGAGGATTTCCTGCTCGGCGCTTTCGCAGCCACCCTGAAGAGCGACGCGGATTTTTCCGCGGCGATTGCGTTGACATTTCGTCTGCAGTTGGTCGATATGTTCTTTATCGGCGACTTGTACGCCAAGACCGGGGTGATCACCGATCCGGCGCATCCGCCGAAGGTGGGTGACTCGCTCGAGGATATCCAGCGTGAACTGCGCGCAAAACCCTTTGCCGATTATTTTTCGCGGGTGTTTGCTCCCTACTATCTCCAGCGTCGGCCGGGTGCGACCAGCGCCTCCCTGATTGCGTCCAATCGTCTCGACATCATCACCGACGCCTTGCGCGACGACGGCGATTATTATGCCCAGACCACCCGCAACGACTTGATCCTCAACAATCGCGAACTCGCCTGGCTGCAGGATACGCTGGGTTCGCGAATCATGGTCTACGATCACGGCGGCCATCTGGGCGAAATCGGCGATCGACAGCAAGTGGCCGACATGCTCGACATGCTGTCCGGCCGATGGCCGCGGGGCGCGCAGTGAAAGCGGCGCTTTTCGCCGTCGTTGTCGCAGGGGCGCTCGGGGGCTGCGCCTCGCATGTACTGTCCATCCGCACGGTTCCCGAGCAAACGCCCGCGGCCGACAACGCCGCGGCCGCCGCCAATGCCGCGGCGTTTGCCGAGGCGATTGCCAGCCGAGTCGGCCGCCGGGCCGGCACGGCAACCGCGGCTGCGCTGCCGCTGGTGACGCCGACCGATGCGCCGCCCATGTACACCTATGATCCGTGGGAGCGCCTGAACCGGTTCACCTATCGATTCAATGCACGTTTCGACGAGGCCATTTTTTTGCCGGTGGCGGATACCTACCGGCGTGCGCCGCGGCCTATCCGCGCGGGCATCCATAACTTTTTTGGCAATCTTCTCGAGATCGACAGCGTCATCAATTACACGCTGCAGTGGCGGCTCAAATATGGTTGGCGCAGTCTGACGCGCTTGGCCATCAACAGCACCATCGGCATCGGCGGCTTATTCGACGTCGCCACCAAACTCAAATTGCCCGGCGAGCCTACCGGGTTTGCGACAACGCTGGCGAAGTGGGGCATGCATCCGGGACCCTATCTGGTGATCCCGTTGTTGGGACCCTCGACGCTGCGCGACGGCGTCGGCTTTCTTGCCGACTACGGCGCGGAATACGGCATCAATGTCGCGGGATTGTACCGCGGCGGCGTCTCATGGGGCTTGGGAACAGTCAACGCGATCGATCAGCGCGCCAACATCGACTTTCGCTACTATTCGAGCGGTTCGCCTTTCGAATACGAGACCATTCGCTTTTTGTACGTGCGCCGGCGCCTGATCGAAGATGAAGGATTGCATGCCGGCGAACCGGTCAAGATGCCGCCGGTCGATGTTCCGGCGGGCAAGTGATCGCATGCTCGCCTGGCATGACCGGCCTTTGAAATAGCGGGCCGGCTGGCGTTCTCGGCGCCGAAGATTCAGACTGAGCGCTGTCGGAAATTGCAGTCCGCACATGGGAGTGGTTTGTCGTGAAAAGCCCGCGATTGCTGGTGTGTTCAATTGTCCTCGCTTATTCAGGACTCAGCGGCTGCCAGAAAAGCGAAGTGACGGGCGCCGTGCCTGCGGCTGCGCCCGCGCCCATGACCACGGCCGCGGCCGCGCCGCAGCGGCGCCGGCGCCATTTCTAATCATGGCCAGCATCCAAGAACTGATGGATGCGATCATCGATCCGTCGGCGGATGCGCTTTGGGATTCGGTCAGCATTACCTCGACTGCGAAGGGAACCGTCTTTCACCAGCCGCATTCCGATGAAGAATGGCAGGAGGCGAGGCGTCATGCCATCGCACTGATCGAAGGTACTAATTTACTCGTCATGGATGGCCGCAAGCTCGTGGCTCCCGGCAGCCCGGTGCTCGACCAAGGTACTTCCGGAGTGCTCGGCGCCGAGGAAGGGCAAAAGCTCTTCGACGCGAAGCACGCGACCTTCGTGCAATTTGCCCGGGCGCTGCGCGAGGCGGGCACGCAAATGCTCACGGCGGTCGACAAGAAGGATCCGACCGGCATGATGAACGCGGGCGCGGCCATGGACGGCGTGTGCGAGAGCTGTCACTTGACGTTTTGGTACCCCAATCAGGTCATACCGCCTTTGCCGGCGGATTTTGGAGTGACGAAGGGAGTACCTCATCCGAAGCGGATTCCTTTAAGCCCCGGATGAGCCGATGCGGTCAGCGTCCGCCGGCCACGTCGAGTATTGCGCCGGTCGTATAAGAGGCGCCATCGTCCAGCAGCCAAACGATTGCTTCGGCGACTTCTTCGGGACGCCCTGCGCGGCCCATCGGCGTGGTCGCACCGATACGCCGCGCGCGGTCGGGTTGACCGCCGCTCGCGTGGATGTCGGTCTCGATGAGCCCCGGACGAACCGCGTTCACGCGCACTCCCTGTTGCGCGAGTTCCTTCGCCAAACCGATGGTCAAGGTATCGACGGCGGCTTTTGACCCCGCGTAGTCGACATATTCAAAAGGTGAACCCAAGCGGCTCGCCGCCGATGAGATCAGGACGATCGTGCCGCCGCCTCCGCCGCGATCTTTCGACAGGCGGCGAGCGCTCTCGCGAGCGCATAGATACGCCCCGTAGACATTGACGTCGAACACGCGTTTGAGCCGCGCGCTGTCCATGTCGGCCAGCGGCAACGACGGCGCGACAATGCCGGCGTTGACTACCACACCATGGAGGCGGCCGAGCCTCGATTCGGCTTCGCCGAACATCGAAATGACCTCGGCCTCGACCGCGACATCGCCTTGCAAGGTGATCGCGTGGCCGCCGGCGGCGCGAACCTCGCGCGCGGTCTCCTGGGCTGCGGCATGGTTGCTCACGTAGTTGAGCGCGATGCTCCAACCCTTGCGCGCGCATTTGAGAGCGGTGGCGCGGCCAATGCCGCGCGTGCCGCCGGTGACGAGAATGGTCTTCATCGGTATCTCTGCGTCGTTTATTTGGGGATAATACAACGCTGTGGGAGTGACACGCATCGAGCACGTGCAATTGGCCATGCCTGCCGGCGGCGAAGATCTGGCCAGGAATTTCTACGCGGGCGTCTTAGGAATAGGCGAGACGCCGAAGCCGGCCCATCTTGCGAAGCGCGGCGGGTGCTGGTTTGAGCGCGGCGATCTCAAGATTCATCTTGGCGTCGAGGCCGACTTCAGGCCGGCGCGCAAAGCCCACTTGGCCTTGTTGGTTACCGGGTTGCCCAAGCTTCAGGAGAAACTCAAGGCGGCGGGCTGCATCCTGAAGGAAGACGAACCTCTGGAGGGCTATCAACGGTATCTATGTCGACGATCCGTTCGGCAATCGCATCGAGTTGATGGAGCCGACGCCCGCCCGCGCTCAAGCGCCAGGAGCTTAAAACAGGCTGCTACTCGGCGCCGCGATCCTCGAGAAACTTGCCGAGGATTTTCGCGGTGTGGCTCTTTTCAGGCCTGCGGGCGACGCTTTCCGGCGACCCTTGCGCCACGATTCGCCCGCCGCCGCGCGCCGCCTTCCGGCCCCAAATCGATGATCCAGTCCGCTTCCGCCATGATGTCGAGATTGTGTTCGATCACGACCAGGGTGTTGCCGGTATCGACCAGCCGATGCAGTACGCGCAGCAGTTTTTCCACATCCGCCATGTGCAGTCCCACCGTGGGCTCATCGAGCACATAAAGCGTGTGCTGTCCCTCGCGCCGTGCGATGTCCTGCCCGAGTTCGTCGGTGCGCACCTTGGAAAGTTCGGTGACCAGCTTGATGCGCTGGCTTTCTCCGCCGGACAACGTCGGGCTGGGCTGACCAAGGGTGAGATAGCCTAAGCCCACATCGGCGAGCAGGCTCAATGGATGATGCACGCTGCGCTGCGCCGCGAAGAACGGCAGTGCGTCCTCGACGCTCATCGCCAGGATCTCGCCGATATTCTTGCCTTTGAACAGAATGCTCAAGGTTTCCGGGTTGAAGCGTTTGCCGCCGCAGACGTCGCAGAGCACCTGCACATCGGGCAAAAAGCTCATTTCAATACGCTGCATGCCCTGGCCCTCGCAGGCTTCGCAGCGGCCGCCGGCGCTATTGAAGGAAAAGCGGCTGGCGGTGTAGCCGCGCATGCGTGCCTCGGTGGCGTCCGCGTACAGGCGGCGAATTGAATCCCAGAATCCGACGTAGGTCGCCGGGCACGAGCGCGGTGTTTTGCCGATGGGGGTTTGATCGACCTCAAGTACCCGGCTGATGGACCGCCAACCGGCGATGCAATCGCATCCTTGGAGCGCCACGTCGGTTTTGCGCGCGCGCTCGCTGCTCGGGCTCGCGCTCACCGCGGCGCGGGCGCGCCAACAGGCGCTTTAAATTGCCGAGCAGCACATCCCGTGCCAGAGACGATTTGCCGGATCCCGAAACACCGGTTATCACGGTGAGCCGTCCACGCGGAATTCGCGCGTTGATTTTGCGCAGGTTGTGCAGGTTCGCGCCGTCGATTTCGATCATGGGTGATTCGCGCCCAATCGGGCGCCGACGCGATCGGGAATGCATCAGCGGCGCTGCCAGACATCGGCCGGTCACTGAATTCTCAAGGTGCGCCAGCTGCTGTGCAGTGCCTTGCGCGACCAAGCGTCCGCCGCGGGTTCCCGCGCCGGGACCCAGATCGATCACATGATCGGCGCGGCGGATCGTGTCCTCGTCGTGTTCCACGACGACCAGCGTGTTGCCTTTGGCGCGCAGCCGATCCAAGGTATCGAGCAGCATGAGATTGTCGCGCGGGTGCAAGCCGATGGTCGGTTCGTCCAGCACGTAGCACACACCCTGCAGATTCGATCCCAATTGCGCCGCGAGACGAATGCGCTGCGCCTCGCCGCCGGACAAAGTCGGCGCGGCACGATTCAATTGCAAATACCCCAGGCCGACATCGCAAAGAAAAGTGGTGCGAGCGGCGAGTTCCGCCAACAGATCGCGTGCAATGTCGCGTTCGCGGCCGGCCAATTTCAATTTGGCGAGCTGAGCGGAGAAGTCCTGCACCGGCAGGTCCGCGAGCGCCGCGATGGACTGGCCGCGAAATAGCACGTGCAGCGCGATCGGAATTCAAGCGTTGTCCCAGGCATTGCAGACAGGTCTGGAGCGGCGCATCCGCGTCTTCCCGCCACACCGATTCCTCGCCGCTTTGCTCGGCGTCGAACTGGGGTAATTGCAGTCCGGTGCCGAAGCAACTCTTGCACCAGCCGTGCTTCGAATTGAACGAGAACAGCCGCGGATCGAGCTCCGGGAAGCCGGTCCCGCAGTTCGGGCAGGCGCGCTTGGTCGAGAAAACGCCGGCAGCGGAGTCGGCATCGGTCTCGGTTCGCACGTGAACCACGCCGCGTCCGTGCTGCAGTGCTATATCCAATTGTTCGCGCAGCGCGGCTTCGCCAGCGGCGCTGACCGCAAGTGTAGCCACCGGCAATTCGATGTTGTGCTCGACGAAGCGGTCGAGGCGCGGCCACTTCTTCGTCGGGATCAAACCGCCGTCGACGCGCAGGTGCGTGAAGCCCTTACCCCGCGCCCACTTGGCGAGCGCGGTATACAGGCCCTTGCGCGCCACAATCAATGGCGCCAGCAAGGTAATGCGCTTGCCGCGATATTCTGTGAGCAGGCGGCCCGCGATGGCATCGACCGATTGCGGTTCAATGCGCGCGTTGCATTCAGGACAATATTGCGCCCCCAGCTTGACGAACAGCAGGCGCAGAAAGTGATAGATCTCGGTGAGCGTCGCGACCGTGCTCTTGTGCCCTCCGCGGCTGGTGCGCTGCTCGATCGCCACCGTGGGCGGGATGCCGAATATGGCGTCGACGTCGGGGCGAGAAGCGGGCTGCACGAACTGCCGCGCGTAAGCGTTCAAAGATTCAAGATAGCGGCGCTGGCCCTCGGCAAACAAAATATCGAATGCCAGCGTGCTCTTGCCGCTGCCCGAAACGCCGGTAATGACCGTGAATCTATTGAGGTCCAAGTTCACATCGACATTTTTGAGATTGTGCTCCCGGGCGCCGCGAATCTCGATGGCGGAGGGCGGCATTGCGCGGCGCGCCGCCGCGTTTGCATAGGGCGATGTGCCTGAGTCGCGCACTACCCCGCCGACCGCATCGTCTTCAATGAGTGCGCGCCCGGTGTGCGAGCCCGGCAGGCTCGAAATCTCCGCCGGCGTGCCGGCCCCCACTATGCGTCCGCCGGCCGCGCCGCCCTCCGGTCCCAAGTCGATGATCCAATCGGCAGCGCGGATCACGTCGAGATTGTGCTCAATGACAAGCAGCGAGTGCCCGGCGTCGATCAGCCGTCGAAACGCCCGCAACAGTTTGGCGACATCGTCGAAATGCAGGCCCGTTGTCGGTTCATCGAACAAGAACAAGGAGCCGCGGTCCGAGCCGTCCGCCGTCCGCGGCGCGGGCACCTTTTTTGGGAAGCGCTTGACGGCTGGCGCTGTCCGCCAAATGCCCGGCGAGCTTGAGGCGTTGCGCTTCGCCCCCGGACAGCGTGGGGACGGGTTGGCCCAGGCGCAAATAATCGAGTCCGACCTCGGCGAGGGGCGCCAGCCGCAGGCAAACTTCCTGGTCCGCGGAAAAAAACGCCAGCGCTTCGGAGACGGTCAAGTCCAGCACATCGGCGATGCTCTTGGGCGGGCTTTCACCCCGAGTCAATTTGACGTCCAGCACATCGGCTCGATAGCGGCGGCCGTCGCAGTCGGGGCAGCGCAAATACACATCCGAGAGAAATTGCATTTCGACATGCTCGAAGCCATTGCCGCCGCATGCCGGGCAGCGGCCATTGCCGGCATTGAAGCTGAACGTTCCGGCGCTGTACTTGCGCTCGCGAGCTTGCGGCAAACGCGCAAATAGGGCGCGGATGGCATCGAACGCGCCGACGTAACTTGCCGGATTCGAGCGCGTGGTGCGGCCGATACGGCTCTGATCCACCATCACCACAGCGTCGATCAATTCCGCGCCCCGCAAGGCGCGGTGCAGGCCCGGATTTTCCGTGGGTTTGCCCTTGGCGCGCAGCAGCGCCGGAAACAGGACATCGTGCACCAGCGTGGATTTTCCCGAGCCGCTGACGCCGGTCACGCAGACCAGGCGCCCGAGCGGAATCAGCGCGTCGATGCTCTTGAGATTGTGCTCGCTGACGCCCTCGAGCTGCAAGGATCCGCGTACCCGGGCCACGCCGCGCACCGACGCCGCGCCGCGCACCGGCGCCGCGCCGGGCGGCGCGAGAGGCGCCATCCTCACGCGCTTGCGCCGAAATAAATAATCGGCGGTCAACGATCCTGCGGCGCCGCGCAGCTCGCGCAGCGGTCCATAGAACACGATCTCGCCGCCATGCTCTCCGGGTCCCGGTCCGATATCGAGCACCCGATCCGCCGCCTGTATCACTTTGGGATCGTGTTCGACCACGACCAAGGTGTTGCCCGCGTCGCGCAGGCGATGCATGACGCCGACGATGCGTTCGACGTCGCGCGGGTGCAGTCCGATCGAGGGTTCATCGAGCACGAACAAGGTATTGACCAGCGAGGTTCCGAGTGCCGTGGTGAGGTTGATCCGCTGCACCTCGCCGCCGGACAAGGTCCGCGACTGACGGTCAAGATTCAGGTATCCCAAGCCCACGTCGGTCAGATATTTGAGGCGCGCACGAATCTCACGCAGCAAGAGTGCAGTGGCTTCACCCTGCAGCGCCGGCAATTCGAGGGCGGCAAAGAAGTCCAGGCTTGCGTCGATCGGCAGCAGCATCAATTCGCGGATGGTCACGCCGGGCGTGCCGACCCGCCAGAGCAGCGCTTCGGGTTTGAGACGAGCGCCGCCGCACGCGCCGCATTCAGTATAGGAGCGGTAGCGCGACAGCAGCACCCGAATATGCATTTTGTACGCCTTGGTTTCGAGCCAGGCGAAGAAGCGCCGCACGCCGTACCAAACGTTCTTGGTCCATTCGCCTTCGCCCTCGATCGCCCAGGCGCGCTGTGCGTCGGTCAAATCGCGCCAAGCGGTGTCCACGGGGATGCCGCGCTTGCGCGCGAAGCGCATGAGGTCGGTCTGGCATTCCTTATAGGATTCGGTCTGCCAGGGTTTGATGGCGCCTTCGCGCAGGCTCAACGCCTGGTCCGGAATCACCAAGCCGTAATCGACGCCGATGCTGCGGCCGAAGCCGCGGCAGGTATCGCAGGCGCCGATGGGTGAATTGAAGCTGAAGGTGCTGGGACTGGGATCCTTGTACTGAATGTCGCAGTCAGCGCAATGCAGGCCGGTCGAGAAGCGCCACGGCGCGTCGGGTTTGCCGTCCGGGCCTGCCGTTTCCGGGTAAACATCGATGCGCCCTTGGCCGACTTTGAGCGCCGCTTCAATGGCATCGGCGGCGCGAGCCGCGTCGACGCCAGACCAGCGAAAGCGATCTTGAATCACCTGCAGCGTGTCGCCGCGCTGTTCGTGAATCCGCGTGTACCCTTGAGCGGCCAGCAACCCCTTGATTTCATTTTCGGTGAAATTTTTCGGGATGGGCACCGGAAAGGTCAGCAGCAGTTTTGGATCGCCGTGAGCGTGCGCCGACACGCTCAAGAGTTCCTGGACGCTGGCAGGCGTGTCGCGCCGCACCGCTTTCCCGCAACCTCGGCAATGCAACACCGCGGCCCTGGCGAACAGCAATTTCAAATGGTCGTTGAGTTCCGTCATGGTGCCGACGGTGGAGCGCGAGGTTCGCACCGGGTTGGTCTGGTCGATGGCGATCGATGGCGGAATGCCATCGATGCGATCGACCTGCGGCTTGTCCATGCGATCCAGGAATTGGCGCGCATACGGCGAAAAGGTTTCAACGTAGCGGCGCTGGCCCTCGGCATACAGCGTATCGAACACCAGCGAGGACTTTCCGGAGCCGCTGACGCCGGTAACGACGATCAGTTCGTTGAGGGGCAGGTCAAGATCGAGATTTTTGAGATTGTTTTGGCGGGCGCCGCGGATGCGGATGGCATCCGAGCGGGGAGGATCGAAGGGCGGCATTCCTGCAGTTTACAGGATGTGTCAAGCCTGGCGGCCTGGGCGCATGCGGAAAACTCAGACAGGCTCTCAGCGCCCCGCGAACTGCTCCATCATGAGACCGGTGCCGCCGCGTGTGACATGCGCAACGATCGCCGTGCGTCTATGAATTTTCGTCACCAATCCCAAATTGATGGCGAAGGCCAACTGCACTTGTTGGCCTTTGCGAAGACCCAGATTTTCCGTCTCGACAAAGACACCGTTGGCGCTCAAATTTTTGGCTTTGCAAATTCGGCTCTTACGGCCGGACATGACCACGTACACAGTGGTGCGCGCGCGGTGGCGGGTGTGCAATCGACGCTCCATCCGTACGACTCTTCCGTTGAATTGTTCTTAGGAATGCCATTATGCACATCGCCATGGCGATAGCGAAGGGGTCGGAAGCGAAGCGCTTTGGAAAGTTAAGCCGCCCTGCAGATAAGTAAAATCCGACCGCAAGGTGGTCAACGATCGGCTTGGCCCTACGCGACGTCTTTTCGCCGGATGGCGAGCTGCTCGGGAGCTTCTATGCCCATTTTGACCCGCCGGCCGGTCCCGCCGAGCAGCGTGATCTGAATGGGACCATTGGCAAACAATTGAGCCATGGTCATATTGGCGTCAACACCGTCCGCGGGTTGTATGACGATGGATTCATCGGCTCGGCGGCTGAGTACTAGCATAAGTTAGGCTCGGGCCAGGGCGCGCAGCGCTTTGGCGAAGGTCTTGCCTTGCGGGTCATAGGTGAGCGACGGCCCGCCGCGCACAATGTCGAGCAATTGACGGATTTGGTGGCGGCGCACGTGGATGATGTGGCCGTTGACCTCGTTTGCGGTGCGGCAGCCGGCCATGAGCGCCATCAGGCTGCGCCAGCGCTCGACGACGGTTGCCGCAATCCCCGGGCTCGTTGGACTTGCGCACAGCGCTCGGCGTTCTTGATCCAGCTTTTCGATGGCTTCAATAACGCGAATTTTCTGCGCGGCGTTTTCTTCGACTGCTGCCGGAGAATCCCCGGTCAGGGCGGTCTTCTCCGCGGCCAAGGTCGCTTTCAGGACTTGCGCAAGCTCGATCTCGCGATCCAGTAAATCTTCGAGACGGCGGCGGGCATCCGGAATCATGGGCTACTTCAGGCCGCGCTCGTAGGCCAACATTTTGCCCGCGACTCGACCCGCATTGATCGTGTAAGTCCCGGAGCTGATGGCCTGCTTCGCGGCGGCCACTTTGTTTGCATTCACAACCGGCGTCTTGGCGACGGCTTCTTCGATCTTTTGCAAGGAGCGCGCCGAGTCGGTCAGGGTGACATGATCCTGAGTCTGCGACGTTGCGGCCGGCGCGGAAGCTTCGCCCTGCGACTTGTCAGCTACAACGCCGCCGCGCCGAGCCCGTGGGCTTCGCGACCGGCTCGTTTGTTGATATTCCACTGATTTTGTCACTCACCGAAATCTCCTGGGGCAAACGATGTGCCCATGCATAGTTATCGTCAGGGTTTGGATGAACTTTAACGAATCCGCCCCAAGACCTCGCCGCTACCCTCGTTATCGGCTGTGACGTGCGTCACTTAAGGGCTACTGCAAAATAATTTCCACGACCTGTTCGGAACGCGCGATTCCCTCGACTATCTTGCCGGATGACAGATTCTGGACCCTAACTCTCTGATTCATCAGGCCATCGCTCAAAGCCCGGCCCGCCATGCGCACGCTGATCCCGCCGGCATCGGCCAGGAGCGTCACGGATTGACCCCTCTGCACCACCTTCGGGGCCGTGAGCTGCTGATTGGTGATATACGCGCCCCCCGCAATCGGCCGGCTGGCGATAAGCCCCACCGCGATGGCGGGATCATCCAAGAACCCCAGCGGCAGTTCCGAGATGTCGTGTTCCTCGATTTTCAGGTCGGCGGCTTTGACCACGGTACCCGCGACAATGGCGTGCACCGCGACGGCAACGGGCGAGGTGCCGACAATTCTGACCGGCACGTAGAGGTGCCAGGGCTTTGGATCCGGGCAGCGCAGCTCGATCATTATTCTATCTTTCATGTGCTGCGGCGAGGCGACCACCGGCTGCAATGGCCGACTGCACTTGTCGAATTGCAGACGGGGCTCGATGGGGCCGACCAGAAAGCGCTGCCGGTCGGTGAGCTTGGGAAATTGCAGTGCGGCCTCCGATTTGGCCAGCGCTTCCATCTGAGCCATGTCCCGCGGATCGGCGATCTGCGCGCCCGCCGGCGCCGGCGCGAGCAGGAGCACCGGCGCTGCCACGAGCACGAGCGCGAACGTCGGCGTCAGCGCCAGTGTTGGCAGCCGCGCGGCGAGGGCCATGCGGCGAGGTAAATGGCCGCGACGAAAATTTGGCGCAATTCGCATAGGTATAACTCAATAAGCAAGCGTCGTGCCATTCGTAGGGCTTAAGGAAGCAGCCCGCCGGCCGCGCCGCCGCCGCAAGCGCCTTGCGGCGGCAAAATCTTGCCGCCGGCAGCCGGCTTCGGGCGCAAATTGGAGCCCGAGGGCCTCGCCCGCGACTTGGAGCTCGCCGTTTGACGCCTCTGCGCGGGCTTTTGCGGTTGGCACACCTCTTGCTACTGCTACCCCGACAGGAGGCGACCGTATGTTCGAGAGCGTTTTTGGAATCCATGAGCAAGCGCTGCTGCTGCAGGGGCAGCGCGTCGGAATATTGGCGACGAATCTCGCCAACGTCGACACGCCGAACTACAAGGCGCGCGACATCGATTTCAGCGCGGTGCTCAGCAAAAGCGATGCGGCGCCGCTGCCGCTTTCAGCGTCACCGACGGCGCGCACATCGCGCTGAATGACGCCGGCGACGCCTTCCGCCGACTTGAAGTTCCGCAATCCCTATCAGGCCTCGCTCGACGGCAATACGGTGGAAATGCCGGTTGAGCAAGCGGCTTTCGCGGAAAACAACGTGCGCTATCAGGCGAGCTTGGGATTCATCAATTTGACAGATCGCGGAACTGACGCTGGCCATCAACGGCCAGTAGCATCGCTAAGGAGACAACATGTCGTTTTTCAACGTATTCAATACCGCCGGCAGCGCACTGAATGCTGAGACCATTCGCTTGAACACGACCGCCAGCAATCTTGCCAACGCCGAAAGCGTCAACGGCGATCCCAGCAAGGTCTATCGCGCGCGTCATCCGGTGTTTCAAACCATGATGGACAACTCCGCCGCCAATTTCGATCAGGAGGATGCTGGCGTGGGCGTGCGTGTCCTCGGCGTTGTCGAAAGCACCGCGGCGCCGTTGATGCGATATCAGCCGGACAATCCGGCGGCGAACAAGGACGGCTACGTGTTCAGCTCGAACGTCAACTCGATCGAAGAGATGACCAACATGATCTCGGCCAACCGCACCTTCGCCACCAACGTCGATGCGATCAGCACGGCGCGGGATCTGTTGCTCAAAACCATTTCGATGGGCCACTAGAACTAGGAACGCACCATGTTGATCAACGGAACACACGCCACCACCCCGCACGACTGGCCCACCACCGGCACGGGCACGACCGGCGCGACCGGCGGCACCGGCCACGGGAGCCACGGGCTCGGCTGCCGGCGCCACCAACGCCGCGCCGACCTTGGGGGGAACGGATTTCCTCACGCTGATGCTGGCGCAACTGCAAAATCAGGATCCGACCAGTCCGGTGGACAGCAATACCTTCTTGACGCCAGCTGGCGCAGCTCAGCGAAGTGCAGGGCATCACCTCGCTCAACACCTCGTTCAGCGCCTTGTCGAATTCGCTGTCATCGAATCAGGCGCTGCAGGCGTCCTCATTACTGGGTCATCAGGCGATGGTCAACAGCAGCACCGCCACGATCGCGGCCGGCGCCACGGTCACGCGGCGCCGTCAATGTTCCGCAGACCACCTCGCAAGTGACGCTCAGCATCAGCGACAGCAGCGGCGCCTGGTGAGTCAAATCAATCTTGGGCGCGCAATCCGCGGGCCTCGCGAATTTCTCTTGGAACGGCACCGCGGGCAACGGCGTCGCAGGCGCCGGCCGGGAACTTACACGCTCACCGCGCAGTACGCCGGCGCAACGTCCGGCGGCACGGCCGCGACCACGCTTGGTCAATGGGACGGTGGAGAGCGTCAGCATGGGCGCCGGATCGACGGGAATGACTTTGAACGTGGCCGGGATCGGCAGCGTGCCGTTCAGCAGCGTTCAGCAGATATCCAACTAATTCATTCAGGAGTACGAGCATGTCATCTTTCAACATCGCATTGTCAGGACTGACAGCGGCGAGCACCGATCTGGACGTGAGTGCGAACAATGTCGCAAACGCCGATACGGTCGGCTTCAAGAGTTCGCGCGCCGAGTTCGCCGACGTGTACGCCGCCGGCGCGGTCAACCTCAATCAGTCCGTCGGTCGGCGAAGGCGTGCGCGTCGACGCCACCGCGCAGCAGTTCACGCAGGGCAACGTCAGCACGACGGGCTCGAATCTGGATCTTGGCGATCAGCGGCGACGGATTCTTCACCTGCAGGACGCGAGCGGCATGGTCTATACCCGCAACGGCCAATTTACCGAGGATCAAGAACGGCAATGTCGTCACCGCCACAGGGCAGGCGCTGCAGGTGTATCCGCCACACCGCCAACGGCGGCTTCAATACCGGCGCACTGACCGACTTAATTTGAGACCGCGCAGAGCGCGCCGCTGGCAACCACCACCGGCTCCGTGATCCTGAATTTGCCCGCGGGCTCGACGGCGCCGACCGGCGGTGCCCTTCGATCCGACGAATCCGGCCACGTACAATCAGTCGACCTCGACCACGGTGTATGACTCGCTGGGCAACTCGCTAGCCGGCGACGTTCTATTTCACTCAGACCGCCGTGCCCGATCAGTGGAACGTCAATATGACCGTCGATGGCACTGCTGTCGGCGCGGCGACCAGACCCTGACATTCTCCAAACCGGCGCGGTCACCGCGCCGGTGGGCGGCGCGCTGACTTTCCCGGCTTCACGCCGACCGACGGCGCCGGCGCCATGAACATGACTTTCAATTTCGGCCAGACACGCAGTTCGGCGGCGGCTTCGGCGTGACATCGATTATCCAGAACGGATTCGCCACCGGCCAGCTGAGCACCGTCTCGATCGATCCCACGGGCGTCGTATCGGCGGTGTACACCAACGGTCGATCGACCAAGCTCGGTCAGCTGGCGATGGCGAACTTTCCCGAACCCGCGGGCTTGAAACAACTCGGCGACACCAACTGGGCCGAAACTTTCAACTCGGGCACGCGACGTTCACGGCACGGCGAGCTCCGCAGGATTCGGCACCATCCAATCGGGCGCCCTCGAAGCTTCGAACGTGGATCTGACCACGGAACTGGTGAACATGATCACCGCGCAGCGCGCCTTCCAGGCGAACGCGCAGGTGATCACCACCGCGAATCAGACTCCCAGACCGTCATTGCATCACCACTAGACCCGGCAGAAACTCAGACCATGGACAGAGGAATCTACGTGGCGATGACCGGCGCGAAGCAAATCATGCAAGCGCAGGCCGTGAACAATCACAACATCGCCAACATCAGCACCATTGGTTTTCGGGCGGACTCGGTAAGCTTCGCCAGCGAGCCGATCTATGGGCCGGGCTATGCCACGCGCGTCAATGCCGTGGCGGGCGATGCCGGCACCGATTTTTCCGCCGGCACCATGGAGGCCACGGGGCGCGATCTGGATATTGCGGTGAACGGCAAGGGATTCATCGCGGTGCAGGGCGCCGACGGCAAGGAAGCGTACACGCGCGCCGGCGATTTACGAGTCTCGCCCACCGGCTGCGGTCACGACAGCCAGCGGCTTGCCGGTGTTGACCGAAAGCGGGCCCCTGGTCATACCGCCTTCCACGGTGGTGAACATCGGCAGCGACGGCACGGTATCGGCGCAGCCGCAGGGTTCGGCGCCATTCGCAATCACCCCGGTGGATCGAATCAAGTTGGTGAACCCGCCGACAGCAGACTCTGCAAAAGGGCGATGACGGCTTGCTGCGGCTCAAGTCGGGCGGCAAGGCGAAGACCGACGAGACGGTGACCGATCACCTCCGGAATGCTGGAATCCAGCAATGTCAACGCCGCGCAGTCGCTGATCAGCATGATCGAGCTGCAGCGTCTGTATGAATTTCAGATCAAGAGCATCAACTCGACCGACACCGATGAGCAAAGTGCGGAAAAAATGATGTTGACCTCGCTAACGCGAAAGGAAATATCCGATGAATCTTGCATTATGGGCCGCGAAAACCGGTCTCGACGCGCAAAACACCCGTATGGCGGTGATCGCCAACAACCTGGCGAACACCAATACGACCGGTTACAAGGCGGGCCGCGCCGCATTCCAGGATTTGATGTACCAGAACATTCAGCAGGTCGGCGCGCAGAGCACGCAGAACACGCAGTACTCCACCGGCCTCACGCTCGGCACCGGCGTGCGCATCGTCGCCACGGAGAAGGACTACACCCAGGGCAGCGTCAATCAGACGAATGGCGCCCTGGATATGTCGGTAATCGGGCGCGGATTTTTTCAGATCACGATGCCCGACGGTACCATCGCGTATACGCGCGACGGCACCTTTTCCTTGGACAATCAAGGCAATGTGGTGACCGCGAGCGGCTATCCGCTGCTGCCGGCCATCAACATCCCGGCGGGCACGCAGTCGGTCACCTTCGGCGCCGACGGCACGGTGACGGCCACGTCGGCGAGCAACCCCAACGGAACCAAAATCGGCCAGGTTCAGCTCGCCGATTTCATCAACGAGGAAGGCCTGCAACCCACCGGCAATAACTTGCTGGTGGAATCCGCAGCCAGCGGCGCGCCGCAAGTCGGCACGGCCGGCACCAACGGGCTCGGCACAGTTACGCAGGGCGCACTCGAGACCTCGAACGTGAATTCGGTGACGGAGCTGGTCTCGATGATCGAGTGCCAGCGCTCCTACGAGATGAATTCCAAGGCCATCAGCACCACCGATCAGATGCTGCAGTTCCTCACGACCAACCTGTCATGATGCCGCAACACTCCTCTCTTGGCGCGCCATGCTGCTGCAGCTGGTTCTGTGCAGCGCATTGTCGGCGTGCGGGCTCATGCCCCACGTGCGTCCCAAACCGGATCCGGCGGTCGCGCGCGTGCTGCCGCCGCCGACGCCGCGCACCGACGGCGCCATCTATCAATCGGGCCAGCAGATCGAGCTGTTCGCGGATCTCAAGGCGCGCCGCGTCGGCGACGTGCTGACCATTCGACTCACCGAAGTGACCAATGCCAGCAAGAGCGCGGTCACCAAGACCACCAAGACCACTTCCGTGAACAACACCGGCCCGACGGTGATGGGCAGAACCATCACCGCGGCGGGCGTACCGATTTTCACCACGACATTGGCGGGCGCCGATAGCTTCGACGGCGAAGGTTCGAGCACCCAGGGCAATAGCTTGGCCGGCAGTTTGACGGTCACCGTGATGGAAGTGCAGCCCAACGGCAACCTGGTGGTTCAGGGGGACAAGACCTTGAAGCTCAACCAGGGCGACGAGTTCGTGCATGTCTCCGGAGTCGTCCGCGTTGCCGATATCCAGGCCGACAACACCGTCACCTCCGACCGGGTCTCAGACGCACACATCAGTTATTACGGCAAAGGCGTGATCAACAGTGCCAACCAGATGGGCTGGCTCGCGCGCTTCTTCAACTCCGTATTCGCGCCGTACTGACCATGCGCGCCAGGCATTTCATCGGTCTGCCTTGGATCCCGGTGTTCGCTCCTGTTGAGTGCGCCGCTCGCCGAAGCGGAGCGCATCAAGGACATGGCGCAAATACAGGGCGTGCGCACCAACCAACTCGTCGGCTATGGACTCGTCGTGGGTCTCGACGGCAGCGGCGATCAGACCAGTCAGGCGCCATTCACCATTCAGTCGCTCAACAATATGTTGGCGCAACTGGGCGTCACGGTCCCGACCGGCGTCGTGCCGCAGCTCAAGAACATCGCCGCGGTTGCGGTGCATGCCGTGCTGCCGGCATTCGTCAAGCCCGGCCAAACCATCGATATCACCGTGAATTCCATCGCCAATGCGAAGAGTCTTCGCGGCGGATCGCTGCTGGTCACGGCCCTGCACGGACTCGACGGACAAATCTACGCGATTGCGCAGGGAAATCTCATCGTCAGCGGTTTCGGTGTCGAGGGCGACGGACGGCTCGAAGCTCACGGTCAACGTCCCGAGCTCCGGCCGCATTCCCAACGGGGCGACGGTCGAGCGAGCGGTCGCCTCGCAGATCGCTCAAGGCGACGCCATCACCCTCAATTTGAACGATCCGGACTTCACCACCGCGACCCGCTTGGTGGCCAGCGTCAACAAGAGCATGGGCGATGGCATCGCCTCCGTCATGGACGGCGGCACCATCCGCGTCAGAGCGCCGATCGATATCACGCAGCGGGTGGCGTTTCTGTCGATGGTTGAAAATCTGGAAGTGGAGCCCGGCGCCGCGCGCCGCCAAAGTGATCATCAACTCGCGCACCGGCACGGTTGTGATCAGCAGCCATGTCATCGTGACCCCCGCGGCGGTGTCGCACGGCTCGTTGTCGGTGACGATCAAAGAGGAGCAGACGGTCAGCCAGCCCGACCCGCTCTCCAAGCTTGGGCAAACCGTGGTCCTCAACAATTCGAGCATCAAGGTGGACCAGGGCTCGAATCGCATGTTCTTGTTCAAGCCCGGCGTCGAATTGGAGCAGATCGTGCGCGCCGTGAACGATGTCGGCGCCGCTC
Organism: uncultured Gammaproteobacteria bacterium; assembly: GCA_963782865.1. Classification (GTDB taxonomy): domain Bacteria; phylum Pseudomonadota; class Gammaproteobacteria; order Steroidobacterales; family Steroidobacteraceae; genus Bog-1198. The sequence goes on from CAWALS010000003.1 coordinate 108,632, forward strand.
CCGGCGATCTGGTCGCCATTCTGGAAGCCTTGCGGGAGGCGGGTGCGCTGCAGGCCGAGCTGGTGGTCATTTAAATGACTACTTTGCCGCCCATCAACAGCCCCCTGCTGTCGCTCGGCAATGCCCCCGGGGCGGCCGCGCTCGACACGTCCGCCGCGACCACCTACACGGACATCAACGGCTTGGCGGCGCTGAAGCGCGATCCGAATTCGCCGCGAGGCCTTGAGCGCAGTCGCGCAGCAAGTCGAGGCCCTGTTTCTGCAGATGATGCTGAAGAGCATGCGCGACGCGACCGCCGGCGGAGGAAACCGACAGCAACGAAATGGGCATGTATCAGGACATGTTCGACAAGCAGGTCGCGTTGAGCATCAGCCAGCATGCCGATTTAGGCATCGGGCGCCTGCTCAAGCGGCAATTGGCTGGCAAGTCAGCGCCCGCCACGGTGAAATTCGGGCTCGGCACCGGCGGCCAGCACCGGCCGGCACGGCGAGCGGCACGCGAGCGCGCCACGGCCGGCCATCGCGCACTGGCGACGGCGGAGTTCGTGAGCGGCGTGCATGCCCGCGATTCAACGCGCGGCCAGCGCGCTGGGCGTCGATCCTGCGGGATGCTCGCGCAGGCGGCACTCGAGACCGGGTGGGGCCAGCGTCATGCCGCGCGCTGCCGACGGCACCTCCAGCCACAACCTGTTCGGCATCAAAGCGGGCAATGAGCTGGACCGGAGCGCGCGCAACCGCGGATAGCATGGAGGTGATCGGCGGTGTGGCGACGCCGCGCCGCACGGCCTTTCGCGCCTACGGCTCGATCGAGGAAAGCATCAATGACTTCGCGAACCTACTGCAAAAGCTCGCCGCGGTACAGAGACGTCAGTCGCCGGCCGGCGGCAATGCCGCAGTGCCTACATCGCCGCGCATCGGCAAATCGGGCTATGCCACCGACCCCGAGTACGGCAATAAGTTAAATCAAATCCTCGGCAGCGGTGCCTTGCAGTCGGCGTTGGCGACCCGCGTCGCGAAACTATAGAAATCGCCGTGCATGCCGATATTGCGGGAGTCGAGTGAATTCGACCTGACGGCGTCGCGGAGAAGAAACGTGTCAGATGTGTTTGGAATCAGTGTCTCGGCGCTGCAGGCGTTTCAACAGGCAATCAACGTCACCAGCAACAACATTGCCAACGCCAGCACGCCCGGGCTATGACAAAGAATCGGTGAACCTGACCGAAGCGATTCCGCAATCGAACGGCGCCGCCACCGTCGGCGCCGGCGTCGTCGTTGCCGGGATCAGCCGCGCCTATCAGCCAGGCTGCCGCCAATCAGCTGAACACCTCGCAGAGCAGCCTGGGCCAGCTGAATGCGCTGCAGAATTACAGCAGCCAAATCGACAATCTGTTCGGCACCACGGTGGGCGGGTTGAGCACCACGCTGCAGAGTTTCTACAGCGCATTTTCCGATGTCGCCAACAATCCGACGTCAACGGCATCGCGGCAGGCTTTGCTGGGCCAGGCGCAAGCGGTCGCAGCCAGCTTCCAGAGCGCGAGTTCGGAACTGGGCTCGCTGAATACCGACGTCAATTCGCGCATCACGGCGGATGTGCAGCAGATCAATTCCATTGCATCGGCGATCTCCACGTTGAACCAACAGATCGTCGTCGGTACCGCGCAAGATGGCAACCAGCCGCCCAATGAACTGCTCGACCAGCGAGATCAGCTGGTGTCCAATTTGTCGCAATTGGTCGGCGTCTCCACGACGAGCGACCCGGACGGCGCCTTGAATGTGTTCGTGGGCAACGGGCAGCCCTTGGTGCTGCAGGGAGTAACCACCGCATTGACCACAGTGCCGAATCAGTTCAACGCCTCGCAATTGGAGATCTCGACCGCCGCCTCCAACGGCAACGTGATCAGCAGCAGTATCACCTCCGGTGACCTGGGCGGTCTATTGGCGGCGCGCGCCCAAGTGATCAACCCGGCATTGAGTCAATTGGGACAAGTCGCCACGGCACTCAGTCAGACCGTCAATGCACAGCAAGGCGACGGACTGGATTTGAACGGAAACCTGGGCCTCAATATCTTTTCGGTGGGCACGCCGTCGGCTACGGCATCCTCGAATAACACGGACGCCGTTACCGCCAGCGTGAGCGTCAACGCGAACGGTTTGGGTGCGCTGACATCGGACAATTATATCTTGTCGTTCCAGGGCGGCACGCCGACGCTGACCGATACCACCACGGGCGCGAGTTCGACGCCGACGGGTGCCGGCACTTCGGCCAATCCTTACGTGGCCAATGGCGTGTCGATCGTCCTGTCAGGAGCCCCTGCGGCGAGCGATCAATTCCTGATTCAGCCCACCGCGACCGCGGCCTCGAGCATCAGTGTCGTTATGACCAATCCCTCGCAAATCGCAGCCGCAGGCGCCATCGTGACCGCCGCTGCGGGCACGAACACCGGTGCGGCCATCATCAGTCCGGGCACCGTGCTCGATTCGGCCAACCCCAATTTGCTCGCGCCTGTCACCATTGCCTTCACAAGTCCGACCACCTACACCATCAACGGCGGCGCGCCCAATGCCTACACCAGCGGCGGCAACATCGCGGTGAACGGCTGGCAGGTGCAGATCAGCGGCGTGCCGGCCAGCGGCGACAGCTTCACGGTCACCAGCAATGCCGGAGGCACGGGCGACAACCGCAATGCGCTCCTTGCCGCCAACGCGCAAAACGTCGGCGTGCTGCAAAACGGCACGACCAGCATCACCGGCGCTGTCAGTGCGTTGATCACCGGTCTCGGCAGTCAAGCCCAGCAAATCAACACCGCCCAAACCGCGCAAGCCGCGGTGAACGCGCAAGCGCTCAGCAGCGTGCAGTCGACCAGCGGCGTGAACCTGGATGAAGAGGCGGCGAGCCTCTTGCAGTGGCAACAGGCCTATCAGGCGGCGGCGCAGGCGTTGACCATCGGCAACAGTCTGTTCACCACCTTGATCGATTCAGTGAACGGCACGTTTACCTAAGGAGACCGCCATGCGTGTGACACAAGGCCTCGAGCAAACGCAGTTTCTGGCAGCGGTCAATGCGCTGGAATCCGGCATCAATCAGACTTCGAATCAGATGTCGAGCGGTTTGAGTTTCACGACAGCTTCGCAAAATCCGACGGCCGCGGGCGCGGTGGACAACTATAATCAGGCCCTGGCGCAGAGCCAGCAGTACGGCACCAATGCCACCAGCGCGCAGACCAACTTGAACACCGAAGACAGTGCGCTGTCGCAGGTGCAGACTCAGCTGCAGTCGCTGCGCGATCTGGCGCTCGAAGCCAACAGCGGTGTGCTGACGAATTCGAACCTGAGCGCCATCGCGACGCAGGCCGTGCAGATTCAAAAGAGCTTGCTGGCGCTGGCCAATACCACCAACGGCAACGGCGAATATATTTTCGCCGGCTTCGCGGCGCAAACGCAGCCATTCACGTTGAGCGCCAGCGGCGCGACGTACAACGGCGACCAGGGACAGCGCCAGGTGCAGATCGCGGCGGGCCAGACGGTCGCCGACGGCGACAATGGCGATACGGTTTTCAATCAGATCAAAACCGGCAATGGCACCTTCACGGTGTCCGCGGCGCCCGGCAACACAGGATCCGGCGTAGTGGGGGCGGCGACGGTGTCGAATCCGGCCGCCTATGACGGCGGCACCTACGCGATCACCTTTACCGCGCCGGGCACCTACCAAGTGACTGAAGGCGCGACGCTGGTGACAACGGGTACTTACAGCGACGGCGGCAGCATTGCATTCAACGGCGTGCAGGTGACCTTGAACGGGCAGCCGGCCACCGGCGACTCATTCAGCCTGGCGCCGAGCGCCAATCAGAGCCTATTCACCACCGTGCAGAACTTGGTCAACACGCTGCAAGCCGGCGTGACCTCGCCGGCTTCCTCGACCGCATTCAACAATTCGATCAACAGCTCGATCAACAACATCGATCAGGCACTGAATCAGACTTCCAACGTGCGTGCCACCATCGGCGGACGCCTGAATTCCATTACCACGCAGCAATCGGTTGCAACCAGCCAGCAAACCCAATTGCAGCAGTCCATCACCAATCTGCAGGGACTGGACTACGCCAAGGCGATTACCACCCTTGATCAGCAAAACACCACGTTGAGCGCGGCGTTGCAGGCCTTCTCGCTGACGCAGGGACTGTCGCTGTTCAAGTACCTGTAGTCCCAGTACCTCGGCCCAGCGATTTTGACCGGGTCGTGACGAAAGCTCGGGTCGGTCAATATCACGAGCTGGCGCTACCGGTGGGTGTTGAGCGACACGTGATATTGCGTCCTACGAGTGTCCATGAGGCCACCGATCGATGGTGGCCCATTCGAGACTCGTCTCTCCATCACTTGTGAGATTGAGCGGTCCTGCGTGAACGGCCAGGCCATACGGGCGGCCGGTCAAATTCACAGTGCCGAGGGATGTCTAGTGATGATGGCCGCCGGCGCCGTGCACATGGCCGTGCTGCAACTCTTCCGTGGTCGCCTCGCGCACGCCCACGACCTGCACGTCAAAGTGCAAGGTCTGGTCGGCCAGCGGGTGATTGCCGTCAAGGGTCACCATATCGCCCATCACGCCGGTCACGGTAAACAGGCGCATACCGTCGGCGGTCCGGGCCTGAAATTGCATGCCTTTCTTCACTTCGCCGGAACCCTGCAACGTGCGCTTCGCCACGCGTTGGATCAATCCGGGTTCATGCCGGCCGTAGCCCTCCTCGGGACTCACTGAGACCTCGACCTGGCTGCCGTCCGATTTGCCTTCCAGCGCCTTCTCGAGACCGGAGACCAAGTTGCCGTGACCCTGAATATAGGCAAGCGGTTCTCCGCCGGCGGAACTGTCGATCACGGCTCCGGCGTCATCCTTGAGCGTGTAATGAATCAGAACGACTTTATCTGCAGAAATTTCCACGGGGGTCTCCGAAATGGGCGCGGGTGCACCGGGCTTACAACTCGTCCAAGAATCAGTCAATCAATCAATCGCGCTTCGAGATCATAGTCGCCCGCCGCGGTGATCTGCACGTTGAGAGATCGAACCCACGGTGAGCGCCGGGCCGGCGCGCCGAGCACCCGATATGCGGACCGTGCCGTCGATTTCCGGCGCATCGCCGGCAGAGCGTGCGACGGCGAGGTCGCCGTCGCGATCGATGCGGTCGATCAATACCGGCATGTTGCGGCCGACCTTCTGCTGCAGGCGCTGCGGCGCTGATCTGCGCCGCAAGTTCCATGAAACGCGCGCGGCGTTCCGCTTTGAGTTCCGCCGGCACGGCGGTTTCCGCAAGCGCGTTGGCCGCCGCACCCTCGACCGGCGAAAACTCAAAGCACCCGACGCGATCGAGCTGCGCCACGCGCAGCCAGTCGAGCAATTCCTCGAAGTCCTGCGTCGGTTTCGCCGGGGAAACCCACGATAAAGGTACTGCGAATGGTGATGTCCGGGACCACGCGCCGCCAGGCGGCGATGCGCTCCAGGGTGTTTTCAGCGGCGGCCGGCCGCTTCATCAATTTCAAGATGCGCGCGCTGGCGTGCTGAAAGGGAATGTCCAGATAGGGGAGGATCTTGCCGCCGGCCATGAGCTCGATCACGTGATCGACGTGCGGATAGGGATAGACGTAGTGCAGGCGAATCCACACGCCCAATTCGCCGAGCGCTTCGGCCAGGTCGTAGAAGCGGGCGCGGCGCTGCACGTCGCGCCAAGGCTGCGCGGCGTATTTCAGGTCGACGCCGTAAGCGCTCGTGTCCTGCGAAATCACCAGGATTTCCTTGACGCCGGCGCGCACGAGGTGCTCGGCCTCGCGCAGCACTTCGCCGATGGGCCGGCTGACCAGATCGCCGCGCATCGACGGGATGATGCAGAAACTGCAGCGATGGTTGCAGCCCTCGGAGATCTTTAGATAGGCATAGTGACGCGGCGTGAGTTTGATGCCCTGCGCCGGCACCAGATCGACGAACGGTTCGTGTTTCGGCGGCAGATATTGATGCACCGCCGCGACCACTTCTTCGTAGCGCTGCGGGCCGGTGATCTTGAGCACCTGCGGATGCCGATCGAGGATTTTCTGCGGCTGGGCGCCCAGGCAGCCGGTGACGATCACCTTGCCGTTTTCGGCCAGCGCTTCGCCGATGGCTTCCAGCGACTCATCCACCGCGGAATCGATGAAGCCGCAGGTGTTGACCACGACCAGATCGGCCGCGCCATAGCTCGGCGCCACCTCATACCCCTCGGCACGCAGGCGGGTCAGGATGCGCTCGGAATCGACCAGTGCCTTGGGGCAGCCCAAGCTGACAAAGCCCACCTTGGGGCTTTTGCGTTTGACGGATTTCACGCTATTTCGACAGTGGCGGAGGGGGCGGAATTGTACTCCAAAGCCGACGGAATTTGGGCCTTCAATTCCAGGCCCTGGCGGCCGATAAATGGGCGTCAGCGGCCATGCCGCCGTGGTTTCAGCCATTTCGCACTGTCAAATTCTTTAGAGCGAAATCTGCGACTTGGCTCAAGTAAAACTCCGCTCAGTAACGTCGGCGGTCCTCAAGAACCCCAGCTTCGGTCCGATAAAGACTTTGAATGTGTCACCGGTCCGCCCAGGTGGGTGAAGTGAACACATGGGGCCTAAGAGGGGCCGGTGGTTAAACTTTCAGGAGTCATCAATGTCACTAGTACTCAATACCAATATCGCTTCGCTGAACGCGCAGAACAACCTGTCGAGTTCGCAGGCCAGTTATCGCAGTCCTTGCAGCGTTTGTCTTCGGGTTTGCGCATCAATAGCGCCGCCGACGATGCCGCAGGTCTTGCGATCAGTCAGCAATTCACCACGCAGATCAACGGCACCAATCAGGCCGTCAGCAATGCGAACGATGCCGTGTCGGAAGCGCAGACGACGGCGGCGCGCTTTGAACACCATCGTGAACAACCTGCAGAGCATTCGCACCCTGGCGGTCGAATCGGCCAACGGTTCGAACAGCGCTTCGGATCGCGCGGCTCTTAACAACCAGGTGCAGCAGCAGATTGCGGAAATCTCGCAGATCGCGCAGCAGACCACCTTCAACGGCTTGAACGTGTTGAACGGCAGCAGCGGCACACGGTGTATCAAGTCGGCGCCAATGTCGGCGACACCATTGCGGTGAGCCTGCAGCAGGGCGTGGCGGCGAACCAGATCGGTCAGTTCTCACAGCAGACGGGCACTGCGGTGAATGCGACCGCCTTGACCAGCATCAACACCGTCACGGTTAGCGACGGTACCTCCACCGCGACGGTGGGACCGACGGCGAACTACATCGGTGCGACGACCTATCAGGGCGCCACTTCCGCCTATGCCAAGGCCGCGGCCATCAACGGCGCCGGTTTGCAGGGATTGACGGCAAGCGCCGCCAAAGTCCAGACCGACAACACCGCTTTCAACACCATCAGCGGCGGTACTAACGGTGCCGGCAGCACGGGCGCCACGGCCAGCTCCTACACCTTGACCATCAACGGCACTACGATTTTCGCCGGCGGCGGCAACGTGGCCGTGGGCCAGACTTTGACCGGTGCGCAGGTCGCGACGCAGGTTGACCTCTTCACCGGCACCACCGGGGTTACTGCCGCGGTCAACACCAGCGGCCAGGTCGTGCTCAGCAACACGGACGGCAGCGACATCGTAACCACTCAAGCCATCGCCCTCGGCGTGGCGGGGAGCACGGGCGGCGCTGCGGGCGCTGCGGGTGCCGGCACCGGTCTAGGAACCACCCTGGCGGCGGGCGGTACAGGCTCGAGCCTTAAGGGTTCAATCACGGTGACTGACTCGACGCCGGTGACCTTCACCGACGCCGGCAGCGGCGGCGGCGGCGGCTCGGCCGATTTGGGCTTCACGACCGGTGTAGCGACTCAGCTCAGTCAGGCAGGTGGGCAGGCGGCCACCCTGGCCAATCAGAACGTACTGACGGTGGCCGGTGCCAACAGCACCATCTCCTCCATCGATGCGGCACTGACTACGGTCAGCGCTTTCCAGAGTCAATTGGGCGCGATCCAGAATCGCTTCACGGCAGCGGTCGGCAACTTGCAGTCCACTGCACAGAACCTGACCCAGTCGCGCAGCACCATTCAGGATGCCGACTTCGCCGCTGAAACGGCGAATCTGACCCAGGCTCAGGTGTTGGAACAGGCGGGTATCTCGGTGTTGGCGCAGGCCAACCAGCAGCCCCAGCTGATTCTCAAGCTTCTGGCGTAACAGCCGATAGCTTTGAGAGTGTAGGAAAATCCCACGGCCCGACCGAACTCGGTCGGGCCGTGGTCTTCGAACGGAGCTCGAAACGAAACGTTAGAGGTATTGCGTTCAGTAATAGGTGTAACCATGGCTAGCGACGGACAGCCGGTAAAGATACCGGCGGTGAGCCTCGTGCACGGAAGTCAGGCGCCTACAACGGTTGTAGTTCAACACAGCGGCAATGTTTTGCCGCCAAGCGGCAGGCCCGCGGCGCCGCCGGCCGAACCACACCTGCAAGCGCAGGTTCAGCTGCTCAATAAGTACCTCAACAATTCGGGCAAACCCGACCAGTTTCGCGTTGACCCCGGACTCGGACAACAAGCTCATTCAGCAGGTCAATCCCGCCAATGGCGAAGTCATTGGCGAGTTCCCGGCCATCGAGTTCGCGGCATTGGCGCGCAGCGTCGGCATTTCCGGCGTCGTCATCGATAAACTACGCCTAATCGGGCGAGGTTCTTGATCTGCATTGGTACGCCGCTTGCTTAAGTCTTGCGAGAAGTTGCCGATAAATCGGGCAACGTAACGCGCGGACTAAAATCCTATGAGTTCAGTCATTTCTCCCAGCGGCTCGAGCGGCAGCACCCCATCAGCGCCAGCGCCTTGATCACTTCCACCGGCATCGGTTCGGGACTGAATATCAGCGCGATCGTCTCTTCGTTGACCAGCGGCGTACGGCGCGGCGCAGACCACCAACTGACCAATCAGCAAAACACGCTCGACGCGCAGGTCTCGGCATACGGAACATTTACCGCCGCACTCGATACCTTGCAGCTCGCGCTTCCGGCGCTCGAGGATCCGAGCCAATTGGCGGCTTTTTCGGCAACGGTAGCCGACAAGAATATTGCGAGTGCAAACACCGGTTCGGATGCCGTCGCCGGCACCTATTCCTTGCTGGTAAACAATCTGGCGACGGTTGCGACGGCAACCTCGGCCGCCTTGTCCAGCACCGCTGCGGTGGGCACAGGCACGCTGACCATTGCGGTAGGCGGCTCTTCGACCGCGATTACCATCGATTCGACCGACAACACGCTTTCAGGCATCGCCGCCGCCATCAATTCCACGCCCAACGCCGGTGTCAGCGCCAGTGTGATCGCGACCACCGGCGGCTCGCGCTTGGTGCTGACCGGAACCAGCACCGGTGCGGCCAATCAAATCACGGTCACCCCGTCGGGCGGTGACGGCGGCTTGGCATCGCTGGCTTTGACGACCGTCGCCGCGCAAGATGCCAACTACACGATCAACGGCTTCGCGGCCACCAGCGGCAGCAACGTGGTCGCCAATGCCGTCAGCGGCGTGACCCTCGATTTACAGCAGGCCTCGGCCCCGAGCCACGCCGACGACTCTGACGATGAGCCCGGATACCTCCGCGGCGCAGAGCCGCGATCGACAAGTTCGTCACCGCGGTGAACGGCGTGCTGAGCAGCATCCAAACCTTGACGAGCTACGATCCTTCCACGCAGACAGCAGGCCCGCTGAACGGCAACGTCACGCTCGAGGCATTTCAAAATCAATTGCAGAGCATTCTCGGCACGGTTCTCGAACGCCGGCGGCGGGGTCAAATCGCTTACCGATCTTGGCATCACGCGCCGGTACCGACGGCACCTATACCACCAATGACACAACGCTCGGAAACGCCTTGAGCGCCAGCCTCGCGTCGGTTGGCAGCCCTGCTCGGCGGCACCAACGGCATTGCCACGCAGATCAGCAATTTGGTGGATGGCTATACCAAGCCCGGCGGGTTGCTCGATACCATCAATCAGGGTCTGCAAACCAGCCTGACCAATGTTTCCGCGCAGCAGACCGCGCTCGCCGCGCAATTGGCAGCGTACTCGGCGACGCTCACTGCGCAATACAATGCAATGGACACCGCGGTTGCGCTCTTGAAGCAAACACAGACCTATTTGAACGCCGAGTTCAACCCCACAGCCAACGCGGCTTCCGGCACCTCGCAGAGCAATACCAGCTTGGGAAGCGGCACCTTAGGCACCAGCGGCTAGCCATGTACTCGCAACGAGGGGCGGCCCAGTATCGTTCGGTGCGCAGCCACGGATTGGTCGCCGAAGCCAGTCCCGCAAGGCTGGTGCAAATCATGTTCGAGCAGATTCTGGCGCATCTCGCCACGGCGCAGGGCTGCATGGGGCGCATCGAGAACAATCTGCCCCTCAATGATGTGATCGCCAAGGGCAAGGCGATGGGCAAGGCGATTCGCCTGATCGATCAGCTCAATAACACCCTCGATATGGAGCGAGGGCAAAAGATCGCCGAAAATCTGCGTGCCTTGTACGTGTACATGCTGGCGCGGCTCACCAGGCGAATGTCACGAATGATTTGCAGATCGTCGCGGAGGTCGCCTCCTTGATCCAAAAGGTGAAGATTGGCTGGGATCAGATCGTCGAGGCTGGATGAGCAGCGAGCCCCGGATGAGCAACGGTAAAATCAACCCAAGCCTGGCGCGCGCTTTGGCCCTTTCGCAACAGATGCTGAGCGCCGCGGAAACAGGCGACTTGCTGTCCTTGGCGTCGCTCGACCGCGAGCGAATGGAACTGCTAAAGTCCTTCCGCAACGGCACCAAGCGGGTAGCCGCGGCTGATGAGGCGCTGCTCGCGCAAATCAACGCCGCAAACGAGCGCGCGATCGGACTGTTGGAGCATCGGCTGCGAAGCAAGGGCCGGGATCTGGATATGGCGGCCGTGGGCCGGCGGGCGGTTGCAGCCTACGCCGACAATCGGCCGCGGCGCTAAGAATCATTGCAAAAGGTTGGGGAGCCATGCCTGAAGCGTTTCTGGGCGATGGTTTGATATTCGAAGATTCACTGCCGGTGGTCTTCACGCCGGGGCCTCTCGCCGAGGGCGTGCAGCTTGCGCGGCTCAATGCGGACAACCACCAGTTGCTCGGCGCCGAATCTTCCCTGGACGACGTGCGGGTGCATGAGGCTCTGAAGGACGAATCGCCGGCGTTGCTGCACGAGCTGCAGCGCCTCGAGTACAAGGTCAATATTCTCTTGCGGCTGACCGCGGAACTCGCGCTGCGCAGCAGCGCGCTGCCGACGCCTGAGCGGGTGCGCATGTCCTCGCGCGCCTTGGAGTGGTTCGGCGAGCACGCCGCTCGACCCGAGGCCAGCGGCCTGCTGTCGATCTACATCAACTCGGCCTTGCCGCAGCCGCTGAAGATTCCGAGCATCGTGGTCGGCGAGGCTGCTGTCGATGGCGCGCGCGCCACGCGGTTTCGCTTTGTAGGATTGAGCGACGCAGTCATCGACATGCTCGAGAAGCTGATCTTTCGCCATCATCGACGCTTGGTCGCCGGCGCAAAACACGCGGGCGCGTAAAACCCCGAGCCCATTTCCGGGACAAACTCTGCAGGCAGATTTGCGGGAAGCCCCTACGCTCTTTACGGGGGTTTGCCAACTGCTTTTCTCTCAAGTTCATCAGTTAGTATGTCCCTGTGCTCGCAATTGATTGAGCTATGTCAAAGGGTTAGACGAAAAGCTTAAGACGGAACCCGAGATTTGTGCGCTCCGTCACACTTTGATTAATGGGAAGGAGTCCCAGTCGTGGTTGAAGCAAAAGTTATTGTGATCGAGCCCTCAGATTCGGAGGCGACGGCGCTCCAGGCTCTTTTGCGTTTTTTGGACTTGGAACCGGTCCTGATCCGCAATCTGGCGGAGTTGCGTTCGTCGGCGCACTGCAACACGTCTGAGTGCGTGGCGGTTATTGCGCGGCGCGAGACCGTGACCGCGTTAGGCGCAGAGCTGGTGACGCAGCTTCGCGCCCTGCGCCAACCGCTGCCCATCATTTGCATCAGCGCCGACGGGCTCCCCAAAATCGCCGAGACCAGCAGCGATGTGGCCTGGTTTCACTTAGAGACGCCCGTCAAGCAACGACGCCTGTCCGCCGTGCTGAATCAGGCGCAGAACGTGCGCAGCGGCCATCCGACGCAACCGGGCACCCATCGATTCCGTCCGAGCGGCGCATCCAAGGCGATGCGCGCCGTGCACCGTTTGATAGAACAGGTCGCGCCGTTCGATACCAATGTATTGATCCTGGGGGAGTCCGGCACCGGCAAGGAAATGGTGGCGCGCCACATTCACGAGCTGTCCGGCCGCGCCGCGCATCCGTTCGTGCCGGTGAACTGCGGCGCCATACCCGCCGACCTCTTGGAAAGCGAGCTGTTCGGCCACGAAAAAGGGGCATTCACGGGCGCCCTGTCGACGCGGCTCGGGCGCTTCGAGTTTGCCGAGGGCGGTACGTTGTTCCTGGACGAGATCGGCGACATGTCGCTGCAAATGCAGGTGAAATTGCTGCGGGTGCTGCAGGAGCGCAGTTTCGAGCGGGTCGGCAGCAACAAGACCATCCGCTGCAATGTGCGCATCATCGCCGCGACCCACCGCGACCTGGATGCGGCCATCATCGCCGGCCGGTTCCGCGAGGATCTGTACTACCGGCTGAACGTGTTCCCGCTGCAGATGCCGCCGCTGCGCGAGCGGCTCGATGATTTGCCCGTGTTGATCGAGCATCTGGTGCAGCGCCAGGGCCACAGCGCCGGGCGTGCAATTCAGTTCGATCAGAGCGCGATGCATTGTCTTGCCCGCAATCGCTGGCCCGGCAATGTGCGCGAGCTGGCCAACTTGCTGGAGCGGCTGGCGATATTGTTTCCCGCGCAGATGATCACTGCCGTTGACCTGCCGGACCGCTATCGCAGCAGTGCGGCGGTGGGATGGCTGGGAAGCGAGCCGCGCATCGATGCACGCTGCGAGCCGATCGAGGTCGCCGTACAGGCGCCAGAGCCGGAACCGGAATCCGTGCAGGAACGGGAGTCCGACGCGGTCGTATATGAAATGCTGGATACCGAGCTGCCGCGCGGCGGCATCGATTTGAAAGACCACATGTCGGCGATTGAAATCGGTCTCATCCGCAAGGCCCTCGAGGAAGCCGATGGAACCGTCGCCGGCGCGGCGCGGCTGCTGCGTATCCGGCGCACGACCTTGGTCGAGAAGCTGCGCAAATACCGTCTCAGCGCCTGACAAATTATTGACGCCGCCGTTTGAGCCGGCAGCGATCATTTCGTAACTAGTTGATAGGCAGGGCAAATACTGCCGAGGCACAGAAGTTGCTTTCTCCCTGAGGCATGGCAGCCACAAAACTCGAGCTGATCGAAAACCGTCGCTCCGAACTTCAGGCCGCGTTCCTGGCCTTCGGATCGGTTTCGGACCAATTATCGGGCGCCTTTGATTCGCTGCGCGGCGAGGTGGCGCAGTTGCGCGCCGATCTTTCGGAGGCGCATGCAGGCAAGGAGCATCTGGCCGCACGCCTGTCGGCCTTGATCAAAGGCCTGCCGGGCGGCGTGCTGGTTCTCGACGGCCGCGGGCTGATTCAGGAATTCAATCCGGCAGCGCTCGAGTTGCTGGGCGAGCCGCTGCTCGGGCAGCTCTTTTCCGCCGTGCGCGCGCGTTCGAGCGTCAATCCCGCAAAGGTCGGCGAACATACGGAACTGCGCAGCGGCCGATTCGTCAATGTGTCCCGGCGCGAGCTCGACAACGGCGGCGAAGTGGTGCTGCTCACGGACGTGACCGAGTCGCACCTCATGCAGGTGCTGTTGGCGCGTCAACAACGCCTGCTGACGTTGGGCGAATTGGCGGCGGGCCTTGCGCATCAGATCCGCACTCCGCTTAGCTCAGCCTTGCTGTACGCCTCGCAAATGACGCTGTCGGACTTCAGTCCGGCGGATCTGTCGCGCTGCGCGGAGAAGACCGTCGGCAGCCTCAAACAACTCGACAAGCTGGTGAATGACATGCTGGCCTTCGCCCATGGCGGCGCCGCGCGCGAAGCGGTCAGCGTCAATGCGCTATTGGAACAGGTAGCGCAGTGGCTGCGCCCGGCGCTGCGCGACGGAATCCGTTTGACCATCCGCACGCTGGCGCCGGATCTGATGGTGCGCGCCAACGCGCCATCGCTGGTGTCCGCGGTATTGAATCTCGCCACCAATGCCCTGCAGGCCGCGACGGCGCCGCTGAATTTGGAACTGCTGGCGCGGCGCGCGGCGGACGGCCGGGCGCAGATCGCCGTGAGCGACAACGGTCCTGGCGTGCCGCTGCAAATCCGCGAGCGCATCTTCGAGCCCTTCTTCACCACGCGAGCGCGCGGCAACGGCATCGGTCTGTCGATCGTCAAATCCGTGGTCGAGGCGCATGGCGGCAGCGTACATCTCGCCGACTCGGCCTGCGGCGCCACGTTCATCATCGAGCTTCCGGCAGAGGAAAATTCATGAGAGGTACGCCAGTGAGCAAATTGAACGATGCGGTACTGGTGGTCGAGGACGATGCCGCCCTGCGCGAGGCGTTGCTCGATACTCTGCGCGCGGCGGGGCTTGCCGCAGTCAGCGCAGCGGATGCCCAGGCGGCGCTGCAGTTGCTGTCGAGCGAAGACATCGGCCTGGTCGTTTCCGACGTGCAGATGCCGGGGCCGAACGGCTATGAACTGTTGTCGTCGATCAAGCGGATGCGGCCCTACCTCCCGGTTGTGCTGATGACCGCTTATGGCACCGTCGCACAAGCGGTGGCGGCCATGCGCGACGGCGCGACCGACTACATCGTCAAGCCCTTCGACGCGCCGGCCCTGATCGACATGGCGCGGCGCCAGCTGGCCGCGCGCGTCACGCCCAACGAACTGGTCGCCGTCGATCCCGAGTCGAAGCGCGCTGGTGGGTCTGGCCCGCAAGATCGCCGAGAACGACGCCACCGTGCTCATCACCGGCGAAAGCGGCACGGGCAAGGAGGTGTACGCGCGCTTCATCCGCGACAATTCGCTCGCGCGCCGACAAGCCCTTTGTGGCCATCAATTGCGCCGCGATCCCCGAGAACATGCTCGAGGCGACGCCTGTTCGGCTACGAGAAGGGAGCCTTCACCGGCGCTCTCGCCGCGCATGCCGGAAAATTCGAACAGGCGCAGGGCGGCACGCTGCTGCTCGATGAAATCTCGGAGATGGACCTGGGGCTGCAGGCCAAGATTCTGCGGGTGCTGCAGGAGCGTGAAGTGGAACGTCTGGGCAGCACGCGCACCATCAGCCCTCGATGTGCGCGTGATCGCGACCTCGAATCGCGATCTTCCCGAGGAAGTGCGCGCCGCGCGCTTCCGCGCCGACCTTTACTATCGGCTCAATGTGATGTCGCTGCGGCTGCCCTCGTTGCGCGAACGCCGCGGCGACATTTTGCCGCTGGCGCGCCGCGCCATGCAGGCATGCGCGCGCGGCGGGCAGGCGGCCCTGAGCATCTCCCCGGACGCCGAGCGCAAGTTGCTGAGTCACGACTGGCCGGGAAATGCGCGCGAATTGACCAACATCGTGCAGCGCGCGGCGTGGCTCGCTGCGGGCGGCAGCATCGATGCCGCCGGATCTGGATACCGGCACGGCCGCCGCAGCGGCTGAGGAAACCAGCGACGGCGGAAGCGCACCGGCGGGAGGTGCAGCGACGGCGCAAACGCAGTGGCCCAGCGGCCGCGGCGCTGGATTCGGGCTTGGACCGCGACCTGAAGGAGCGCGAGCGCGAGCTGATACTGGCGACGCTGCGCGTCACCGGCGGCAGCCGCAAGCTCACCGCCGAACGCCTCGGCATCAGCCCGCGCACGCTGCGCCACAAGCTGCAGCAGCTCAAGGCCGCGGGCGTCAGCGTGCCGCGCGTCCATCAGCAATTCGTGACGGTGTAACCATGAGCAGCATGCAAATTCAGCAGGTGTTGGCCGAAATGCGCGCGCTGCAGGCGCGCGCGTCCGGCATGTTGCCGAAGCGCCCGCCGCGGCAGCGCAGCCCTCGGATTTCGCCAATCTGATGAAGGATTCGGTCGATCACATCGCCGGCATGCAGAACCAGGCGACCGCGCTCGCGAATGCCTACGAGACCGGCGACAAGAGCGTCGATCTCACCAAGGTGATGCTGGAAGTTCAAAAGGCGGGACTGGCGTTTCGCGCGATGACCGAGGTGCGCAACAAGCTCGTCGACGCCTACACGCAAGTAATGAATATGTCGGTCTAAACGACCGCGAGGCTTAATCCATGGCTGACATCGTACCCAGCTCCGCTCCGGCGCGGCCTTGCCGAGCATTCCCGGACTCAAGCAGGTCGGCCTGCTTGCCGGCGTCGCGGCGGCGATTGCCGCGGCGATCTGGCTGGTGCTGTGGTCGCAGGGGCAGAACTACACCGTGCTGTACGGCCAGCTTTCCGAGCGCGAGAGCGGCCAGGTGATGGACGCGCTGACGGCGGCGGGCATCGAATACAAGCTCAACCCCTCCGGCGCGGTGTCCGTGCCGGAATCCAAGGTGCAGGAGGCGCGCATCCGTCTGGCGAGCCAGGGCCTGCCGCAAAGCGATTCGATGGGAATCGAGATGATTCAGAAGGATTCGGCGCTCGGCACGCAGCTCGATGATGGAGAGCGCGCGCTACCAGTCGGTGCTCGAAACCGAACTCGCGCGCACCATCGTCAAGGTTCAGGGCGTGCAGAGCGCGCGGGTACATCTGGCGCTGCCCAAACCCTCGGTGTTTCTGCGCGATGCGCACAAGGCGACCGCCTCGGTGATGCTGCAGCTGTATCCCGGCCGGCGCCTCGAACCCGGCCAGGTCGCCGCCATCGTGCACCTGGTCGCCTCGAGCGTGCCGGAACTGGCGGCGAGCGACGTGACGCTGGTGGATCAGGCCGGATCCTTGCTCAATTCGCCCGGACGAAAGCGCGGAAGCCGCCGCCAGCACCCGGCAGTTCGAGTACACGCGCAAGCTCGAGGAAAGCTATCAGCAGCGCATCATCGAGTTGCTCGAACCCATGGTCGGCGCCGGCCGCGTGCGCGCCACCGTCACGGCCGACATGGACTTCACGGTCACCGAGGAGACGCACGAGAACTACGATCCGCAGAAGACGGCGGTGCGCAGCGAGCAGACCAGCAACGAGACGCGCAAGGGCGGCGACGGCGCCGAAGGCATCCCCGGCGCGCTGAGCAATCAGCCGCCGGGCACCTCGGGTGCGCCCGTCGATTCCGGGCGCAGCCACGCCGGGCAACCCGGTGACGCCGCGCAGACGCGGGGCCGCCCAAGCCGCCGCCGCCGGCGCGGGCCTAGTTCGAGCTCGCAGCGCAGCACGCGCAATTTCGAGGTCGATCGCACGCTCTCGTACGTGAAGCAGCCGGTCGGCGAACCTGAAGCGCCTGAGCGTCGGGGTGGTGCTCGACGATTGGCAGAAAGTCGACGCGGACGGCAAGGTCACCACCGCGCCCATGAGCGACGACCGACGTCAAGCGCTTCACGCAGCTCATGCGCGAATCGATCGGCCTGAAGGAGGACCGCGGCGATCAGATCAACGTGCTCAATCAGGCGTTCAAGAGCAACGCGCCGATTGCCGCCCGTCGAGGGGCCGCCGCTGTGGGAGGCGCCCTGGCTGACGCAGCTCGCCAAACAAATCGTCGGCGCGGCGCTGGTGCTGCTGGTCGCGTTCCTGGTGCTGCGGCCGCTGATGAAATCGCTGACCAAGCCGTCAACGCGGCATGCTCCGGCGGCGCCGAGGCGGCGACTTCGCCGGCGACCGCGTGAGCATCTCGGGACAGGGCGGCAAGGCCATCAAACTCGCGCCGAGTTTCGAGCAGCAGATCGCGGCGGCGCGAACCTTGGTGGGGCAGGATCCGCGGCGGGCCGCACAAGTCGTGAAGGATTGGGTCTCCGCCGATGGCTAACAAGCCGACGATCTTGCCGGCACGCAGCGCGCCGCCATCCTGCTCATGAGCCTGGGCGAGCAGGACGCCGCCAATGTGCTGAAGCAGCTCGATGCCCGCGAAGTGCAGAAACTGGGCATCGCCATGGCCGAGCTCAAGGAAGTATCGCGCGAGCAGATGACCGCGGTGCTCGACAAGTTCATCGGCGTGGCGGACGCCAAGGCGAACATCGCCGGCGGATCGCAGGATTACGTGCGGCGCGTGCTGACCCAGGCAGTGGGCAAGCAGAAGACCGACATGCTGCTCGACCGCGTAGTCGAGCGGCCAGACCGGCCAGGGCATCGAGGCGCTGAAATGGATGGAATCCAAGGCCGTCGCGCAAATCATCAGCGGCGAGCATCCGCAGATCGCCGCCATCGTGCTCGCGCACCTCGAGCCGGAGCAGTCGGCCGCGATCCTGCCGCTGCTCACCGAGGAGATGCGCACCGAAGTGCTGATGCGCATCGCCATCGCTGAACGAAGTGCCGCAGTCCGCCCTGACGGAACTCGATCAGCTGGTCGAGAAGCAGGCGAATGTCGCGCCGCCCGGCGCCGCTGCGCCGCATCGGCGGCGCGCGCACGGTCGCCAATATCTTGAACGCCATGGAGCGCGACAAGAGCGGCGAAGAGCTCGGCAAGATCGAGAAAGCCGACGGCGAGATGCATCAGCAAGATCAAGGATCTGCTGTTCGTCTTCGACAACCTGCTGGACGTCGACGATCGCGGCATTCAGGCGCTGCTGCGCGAGGTGGGTTCCGATACCCTGGCGGTGGCGTTGCGCGGCGCCGAGCCCGAAGTGCAGGAGAAGATCCTGAAGAACATGTCGAAGCGCGCCGCGGAAATTCTCAAGGACGACATGGAGGCGCGCGGCCCGGTGAAGCTCACCGACGTCGAAGCGGCGCAAAAGGAAATCGTCGTGATCGCGCAGCGCCTGGCCGAAGAGGGCACCATCAGTCTCGGCGGCAAGGGCGGCGGCGAGTTTGTCTGACGCCAACGCCAAAGCGCGGCCGCGGCCGGCGCGCATTGTGGACGGCTCCCGACATGGGGAGCCCGGCTCCGCAGCAAAAAATGGCGACGGTCGGCCGGCCTCGCCGATCTGCAGGCGGAGGCGCACAAAGAGGCCTTCGAGCAGGGACTGGCCGGAGGGCCGCGAGCGCGGGCCGCGCGCGAAGTGCGCGCGCAAGTCGAGCGGCTGGCGGGCATGTTCTACGACCTCGCCAAGCCGTTCGAAGCACTGGATGCCGAGGTGGAGCGGGAGCTGCTGACGCCTGGCGATGGCGTTGGCGCGGCAAATCGTGCGCCGCGAGCTGAAGACCGATCCGACGCAGATCATCGGCATCATCCGCGAAGCGATCGCGGCGCTGCCGGTGGCGGCGCGCGATGTGCGCGTGCATCTGCATCCGGAGGATGCCGCGGTGGTGCGAGCAGCATCTCGCCCCGACCGAGAGCGAACGCGCCTGGGCCATCATCGAGGATCCGGTCATGGCGCGCGGCGGCTGCCAGGTCACCACCAACACCTCGCGCATCGATGCGCGTCTGGAGACGCGCCTGGGCAGCATCTTGAGCGAGCTGCTGGGCACCGAACGCCAGACGACGCCGCCGCGCGGCGGAACGGCTTGAGCTGGGTGACGCGCAGCTGCGCGGCCGAAACGATGGGCGGAGGCTCTGGTGCAAGCGCGCGCGAGCGCATGGCGAACGCCGCCGAATTCGTGGTCGAGGGCACGCTGAATCGCATGGTCGGCATGACGCTGGAGGCCGTGGGCTGCGAGGCCGCGGTCGGCGGCCGCTGTCTGGTCGACACCGCGGAGGGCAAGCAGATCGAAGCGGAGGTCGTCGGCTTCTCCGGCGACAAGCTGTTTCTCATGCCGACCGGCGATATCCGCGGTCTGATGCCCGGCGCGCGCGTCATCCCGACGCACAGCGAGTCTTCCGTGGCCGTGGGAGACGAATTGCTCGGCCGGGTGTTGGACGGCGCGGGGCGGCCGCTCGACGGCTTCGGCGAATTGCGCTGCACGGATCGCGTGTCCTTGACCGGCGAGCCGCTCAATCCGCTCATGCGCCGGGCGATACGCGATCCGCTCGATGTCGGCGTGCGCTCCATCAACGCGCTGCTGTCGGTCGGCGGCGGACAGCGCATCGGCCTGTTCGCGGGTTCCGGCGTGGGCAAGTCGGTGCTGCTCGGCATGATGACGCGCTACACCAAGGCGGATGTCACCGTGGTCGGATTGATCGGCGAGCGCGGCCGCGAGGTTCAGGATTTCGTCAGCAACACGTTGGGTCCCGACGGCATGCGCCGCGCCGTGGTCGTCGCCACGCCGGCCGACAATCCGCCGCTCATGCGCCTGCACGGCGCCTGGCTTGCCACCGCCATCGCCGAATATTTTCGCGACCGGGGCATGAAGGTATTGCTGCTGCTCGATTCGCTGACGCGTTTCGCGCAGGCGCAGCGCGAGATCGCGCTGGCCATCGGCGAGCCGCCCGCGACCAAGGGTTATCCGCCTTCGGTGTTCGCCCGCTTGCCGCAGCTGGTCGAGCGTGCCGGCAACAGCGATCGCGGCGTCGGCTCGATCACGGCGTTCTACACCGTGCTGGTGGAGGGCGACGATCAGAACGATCCCATCGCCGATGCGGCACGCGCGATTTTGGACGGTCACATCGTGCTGTCGCGCCGCCTGGCCGAGAACGGCTTGTACCCGGCGATGGATGTGGAGGCTTCCATCAGTCGTGCGATGCATCAAATTGCAACGCGCGAACAGCTCGATCTCGCGAATCGCTTCAGGCAGGTGTATTCGACCTACCAGCAGAACCGCGACTTGATCACCGTCGGGGCCTATCGGCGCGGTTCCGATGCGCGGGTGGATCTCGCCGTCGAGCAATGGCCCAAAATGCTCGAATTCCTGCGTCAGGACATGTACGAACCGGTCGGAATCGAGCGAAGTTACGCGGATCTGAAACAACTCGTGACGCAGTTCTCGGCGCCGGTTGCCGCAACGGGCCGATAGTGCTGTCTGAAAAACCATGATCAAGTCCAAACGATTTGAGCCCATCCACGAAATCGCCTCGACCTCGGCGCGCGACTTAAGCCGTCTCATGGGCGACGCGGGCCGCAAGGTTGCGGACTTGGAGCGCCAGCTCGAGCAGCTTCAGATCTACCGTGACGAATATGTGCGCAACTCCGCACAGTCCAATGGCGCCATGGATGCGGTCAAGCTGCAGAACTATCGTTCCTTCCTCGAGCGGCTGGGCGAAGCCTTGAGTCAGCATCAAAAATCACTGGATCTCGCCCGCGATGAATTCGATAGGCGCCGCGCGCAATGGAGCGAGAAGCGCATCGAAGCCGAGTCGCTCAATCGCGTGGTCGATCGGTTTCGCAAGGAGGAGCGCAGCGCCGCCGATCGGCGTGAACAGCGCGAAGGCGACGATGCGGCGATGCGTGTGATGCTCGCAACCCGGAGCGACACCGGGAACGCCTAAAGGGCCGTGATACCCTGGGCGCCGATGCCCAGCGAAGAAGCTCCCGAACCGGTCGAGGTCCCCTACGGCGAATTGCCTAAGGACCTGCTGCACGCCGTGATCGAATCCTTCGTCTTGCGCGAAGGCACGGACTACGGCGAGAGGGAATTGGCGCTCGAGGACAAGGTGGCGCGGGTCGTGCGCCAGCTCAAACGCGGCGAGGCCAAGATCGTTTTCGATCCTGAATCGGAGAGCGTGACCATCGCGGTCAGTCGAAAACCCGGGTGAGTTATGCCCGCTAAGCGCGCGCGGCGCACAGGCAGCCCTGAGCGCCGCATGAAAAAAGTTTGGCGCGGCAGCGTCAAGAGATGGCGCCGCTTTCGGCGTTGGTGGCGTCCTGCGCCGCGGCCGGCGAAGTTCATCATGGCAGCGCTCATCGTCCTGCTGCTGTGGCTCGGGATCAACTGGATCTACCAAGTCTTGCGCAAGCCCTCCGAGCTGTTTTTTCCCGTGAGCGGAACCCTGTACAAGTCGCCGGCCGAAACGTGGGCGGAGTACGGGCCGATCTTCAAGAAATTCTCGACCCCAGTCATGACGCCCGACTTCCTCGCGGCGGTCGCCCAGGTTGAGGGCTCCGGCAATCCCGTGGCGCGCACCTATTGGCGCTGGTCGTGGTCATCGCAGCCCTTCGAAGTGTACCGGCCGGCCTCGAGCGCAGTCGGTATGTACCAGATAACCGACGGGAATTTTGCGGAAGCGCGGCGCTTTTGCATTCACGACCACGTGGTCGTCGCGGACGGTCCCTGGAATGACTGGCGCTCCTGTTGGTTCAACAGTTTGTATGCCCGGGTCATACCCAGCGACGCGGTCGAGCTGACCTCGGCGTACCTGGATCGAAGCGTCGCGCTCATTCTGGAGCGCCACCGGATGAGCTCCGCGGCACTGCTGCAAAAGCAGATGCTGGCCGCGCTGATCCATCTGTGCGGCGCCGGAGCCGGCGATGAGTTCGCGCGGCGCAGATTCAGGCTGGCCGAAGGGCAGCGTTGCGGCGACCATGCGGCGCGCCTGTATCTTGAGCGCGTGCAGAGCATGCAAAGCGTATTCAGCCGCCTCGACAATGCCGCGACGCTGCGCCGCTAGCAGATTCGCGCCGGCATGCTGGTGTATGCTTCGTGATCCATTTCGAGGCCGGGGAAGCTGCGTGCGATTCATGGCGATAATCCTGCTGTTATTTGCGGTTCAAGCGGCGCTCGCGCAAGCACCCGCCGCGGGCGCGGAGCCCGTCCAACACGAATTCATCATCAAGAAATTCAAGACGGAAAGCGGCGCGGTGCTTCCCGAGGCGCGCATCGTCTACGGCACCTACGGCAAGTTGAACGCGAAAGGCGACAACGCCGTTCTGCTGCCGTCGCACTACATGGCCGAGATGCGCGGCTACGGCTGGCTGATCGGCACCGGCAAGCGCGCTCGATCCGAACAAGTTGTTTCTGTCACCAGCGAATTATTCGGCAATGGCCGCTCATCCTCGCCCAGCAACACGCCGGAACCGTTTCACGGGCCGCGATTCCCGATCACACCATCCGCGACAACGTCGAGGCCGTGCATCGACTGCTGACCGAACAGCTGCATGATGCACGCATGTGCGCGCCGTCATCGGATTCTCGATGGGCGCGCAGCAGGCATTTCAATGGGCGGTGAGCTATCCCGACTATCATGGACCGCATCGTGGCGACCTCGGGAACGGCGAAAACCTATGGCCACGGCATCGTCAGCCTGGAAGGCCAGATCGCCGCCCTGACCGCCGACCCGCGTTTCAACGGCGGCGATTACACTGCGCCGCCGACCAAGGGCATCCAAGCATTCGCCATGGTATGGGCCGGGTGGCTGTATCTCGCAGGAGTGGTGGCGGCAAGAGCTGTGGCGGACC
Source organism: uncultured Gammaproteobacteria bacterium (assembly GCA_963782865.1). GTDB lineage: Bacteria > Pseudomonadota > Gammaproteobacteria > Steroidobacterales > Steroidobacteraceae > Bog-1198. Next base: position 131,994 of record CAWALS010000003.1, read on the forward strand.
AATGATTCCTTCGGCACGACGCTTCGATCAGGTGGTGGACACTTCCGGACGAATTTCATTCCCGGGGCCGATGCCAACAATTTGATCCTGCAAATGCGCACCTGGGAACACCATGACGTCGGCAAGACCCCGCCCTTCTACGGCGACGTGCAGACGGCGCTGCGCTCCATCAAAGTGCCGGTGCTGTACATGCCCTCGGAAACGGACCTGTACTTTCCAATCACCGATGCGCGCTACGAAGCGGCGTTCATCCCCCATTGCACCTTGGCGATCATCCCTTCTCTGTGGGGGCATCCGGCCGGCGCCGGCGCATCGCCCGCGGACCGCGCATTCTTGAACGAGCATGTAGCCGGCTTTCTGGCGGGGATCGCCAGGGGCCGGCCCGGCTTGCAGCTGCCGAATGCCGCGACAGGCTCGCGATGACATTCAAGACGTGGCTGTTGTTTTTGGCGATGGAAACCGCGCTGTCGCTGTCGCCGGGTCCCGCCGTGTTCTACACGGTATCGCAAGGCGTACGCGCGCTGCGGCGCACCTTGCCGGCCGCGGCCGGAATCCTGACCGCAAATGGCATTTATTTCGCGCTCTCCGCCACCAGTCTGGGCGCCATCATCGCCGCCAGTGCGCGCTTTTTTTCCATCGCCAAATGGGCCGGCGCGGCCTACTTGATTTACCTAGGACTGAAGGCATTGCTCTCCGCCAATTCGATGCATGCGGTCGCGCTGGATGGCAGTCCTGCCCGGGAAGGAGCAAGATCGGCGCAGCGTGTACCTGGGGGCGCTGACGCTGCAGCTGGCCAATCCGAAGGCGCTGCTGTTCTTCTTGGCGCTGCTGCCGCAGTTCATCGACCCGCGCAATTCCGGTGGTGCCGCAAATGCTGATCTTGCGGCGACCTCGATGCTGCCGGAGTTGTGCATTTTGACGGGATACGGCTGGCTCGCGCATCGCGCGGTTCATGCGACCGCAAAATTCGGCGTTACCGGCAACATGAACCGGCTGCTGGCGCGGATCGAGGGCGCTGGGTCTCTTGGGCTGCGCGACGCTGGTACTGAAATTCAATCGCGGCTGCATGAGCCGCATCAATGTGCAAATGGGGAAAACATGAGGTCGGTAGCTGCAGCCGCGGTGCTTGGCATGGGCTGGGCTGGGGGTGCAGCTGCGCAAGCCCTACGAACGTCTGGTGCATCGCTATCTCGACGTTGAGATTTCGCCGGACGGCGAGCTGGTCGCCTCCGTGGAAGGCGACTCGTCGCAGAAGCGGCGGGGCGCCCACGGTGCGGGATCTCGTGATCCGGCGGTGCATCCGGCGGCGCTGCCATCGCCGTCGCGATGCCCTGCGGCCGGGTGCCGCAATGCTGGCCGGACTCGCCGGCCTGGAGTCCCGACGGCAAGCGCCTGAGCTTCGCGCTGCGCACCCCGGGCAGCCATGCGCGCTCGCTGTACGCAGTGGCGCGCCGACGGCAGCGGCTTGCACAAGCTGCTCGACTTCAGCGGCACCATCGACGACCTACGCTATGTGCCGGATGGCCGGCTCGCCATGCTGGCGACCGCAAAACGCCACCAAGGAGGTCGGCGCGACGGAAGCCGGCGCGGCGATCGCCGGCGATTTGGACGCGCCGCCGCCGGAGCAGCGAATCGCGGTTCTGGAACAAGGGGCGTTGCGCTGGGTCTCGCCGCCCGATCTGTTCGTCTACGAATACGACTGGCGCGCCGGACGGCAAAGGCTTCGTCGGCACGGCCGCTCCCGGCGACGGCGACAACAATTGGTGGACGCGCCAAGCTGTATGCCTTCCCCGAGAGCGGCACCGGTGCGCGCGTCATCTACAGCCCGGCCGACGCTCGGCAACAGCTCGCGATGCCCAAGGTATCGCGCGACGGTTCGCATGGTCGCGTTCATCGCCGGCATCATGAGCGACTTCGGCTCGACCGGCGGGGACGTCTATACGCTCGCGCTGGACGGCGGCGCGGCGACGAATTTGACGCCGGATATCGCATGCTTCGGCGACCGCGCTGTCCTGGCGACTGCGACGGCCATCTGCAGGCCGAACTGCTCGCCGGCGACAAAACTCAGTTCGTGGATTTGGGCGCGGGGCTCGCGCCGACGCCCGCGCGCATCTTGTGGAGCGGCGAGGAATCGTTCGGCGATCGCGCCGGCGGGCATATCCACCGCATGCCCGTCGGGAATGACGGCCGACGCGCACGAGTCCTTCACGGCGGCGCCGGAGATCGAAATCGGCACCGATCGGCCACTGGCGCGATCTGACCGCGGTCAATGCCGGGCATGAGCTTGGCCGGCGCGCGTGCAAAGCGTCTGGTGGAAGAACGACGGGTTCGACGTTCAGGGCTGGCTGCTGCTGCCGCGAGCATACCGAGCGGCAAGATGCCCATGGTCACCGCAGGTTCACGGCGGTCCTGCGGCGGCGGTGGCGCCGCGGCTTCCCGGTCCCGGGCTTGCCACCGCGCTGCTGGAGCACGGGTACGCCCTGTTTCGGCCCAACCCGCGCGGCAGCTACGGCCAGGGCGAGCGCTTCACGCGGCCAATGTGCGCGATTTCGGCCACGGCGATTTGCGCGACATTCTGGCCGGCATCGACGCCGCCGGCGAAAGCCGCGCCCATCGACACGGCGCGCCTGGGCTTGACCGGCGGCAGCTACGGCGGCTTCATGACCATGTGGGCGGTGACCCAGACCGACCGATTCAAAGCCGCGGTCGCGGCCGCCGGCATCAGCGACTGGCTGTCGTACTACGGCGAGAACGGCATCGATGCCTGGATGATTCCGTACTTCGGCGCATCGGCGTACGACGATCCGGCGGTGTATGCGCAGTCATCGGCGATCAATTACATCCGCAATGTGAAGACGCCGACCTTCGCCTACGTCGGAGAACACGACATCGAGTGTCCTGCACCGCAAACCCAGGAATTCTGGCACGCGATGAAGGCGATGAACGTGCCGACTTCCATCATGATCTATCCCGGCGAAGGCCATGGTCTGCGGGATCCGGCGCATCTTGCCGATGCGGAGCAGCGCACGCTCGCTTGGTTTGACAAATATTTGAAATAGGAGCGCCGCCACGGGCGGCTTTCTGGATTTGGCACGTCGCTTGCAATTTCCGGCGGTATGAATGCAGCTCCGCCGGTTTTTCAAGCACCGCCCTTGAGCGATGCCGTCCAGCCCGATGCGCCGGCCTCGGCCGCATCGGCGAATATGCGCGCCGCGGGCCAGGATTTCGCCGCGGCTTTGAGCGATGCGGGCGGCAAGCCGGCGCGCAAGAGCGCGGCCAACAAGCACCAAGGCCCTGCTTCAAGCGGCAGTCCATTGCCGGCGCCCGGCAACCAGCCGCCGGTCACGCTTAACCCCCCGCCGCCGGCAAAGACGGCGTCTTTCGCGGCCACGCCTGCGCCCGCCCCCGCGGACGCTGCGGCCACCGTCAAAGCTGCTCAGGGCAGCGCGCAGGGATCGGTGCCCGGTGCAATCACCGCCGCCTCGACCGCCCCGGCCAGTGCCAGCGCCGCCACGATCATTTTGAGTTTGCCGAATCCTGAGCCCGCGGCTGCCCCAGCCCCGACGGCGTTGCCGGGCGCGGCCGCTTCGCCGGGCTCTGCGGCTTCGCCAGGCCTTACGGCTACGCCGAGCCCCGCGACCGGCGCCGACGCGACGACTGCGCCTTCTGCCAACGGCCCAAGCGCCGCCGGTTCCGGCCTGAGCCTGCCGCATCCAGCCGGCTTGCGCACGCTGGCAACGGCGGAGACATCGACCGCGGGCACCGTTGCGGCGAAGCCGAGCGACGCCATCGCGAAGCCGGCGACGACTGCAGCGGCCAATGCAGCGCCATCTTCCGGCAACGCGCCGGGCGATTCGACCCTGAGCAATGCGCCTGCTGCGGCGGGCACCGATGCCGCGGCGCAAGCCCTCATGGCGGCCGCGATTACGCAGGGCGCGAGCGCACCTAGGGCGGATTCGGCCGCAACCGATGATTTGTCGACCTCCGATACCGACCTGCCGCCAGGCGCGGCGGCCGTCAGCGGTCCTGCCACCGGCGCAGCCGCAGCGGCCTTGGCGCAGCAATCGGCGGCGGCAATATCGGCGGCGGTGACCGCCGCAACGGCTGCCTCCGTGGCGCAGGCGGTTTCCGCGGCTGCCAGCGCCAGCGCAACCGACAAGCGCTCACACGGCAACGGCCCCGAGCCGACGCTTGCCGGCGCATCGAATGACGGCAGCGCCGGCGCCGCGCAGCTGTTGACCTCGAACACCGCCAGCGATAGCGCACCGACGCCGACATTCAAAGTCGCCGCCGGCGTGGACACGGCGCAATTCGGGCAAGGGGTCGCCGATCGAGTATCGCTGATGATGGACGGCAATGTGACCAGCGCCAAACTGCAGGTCAATCCACCGGCTCTCGGTCCCATCGAAGTGCGCATCGCCCTGCAGGGCGGACACGCGCAAGTTTCGTTTTTGAGCCACAGCGCGGTGACGCGCGACGCGTTGGAGTCGAGTTCGGCGAAACTGCGCGAAATGTTGGGCTCGCAAGGCTTTTCATCGGTGAGCGTCGATATCTCGCAGCGCTCGTTTCAAGAGCGTTCGCCGCAGTCGCAAGCCTACGAGACGGCGCCCTCGATCGGCGGCGATGCTCCCATCGTGGCCGCGGCATCCCTGTCGCGAAGCGCGAGCGGCCTGCTCGATGCCTATGCCTAGCGCTGTGAGTTTGAGCGGCTCGCGCATGGCCTGGAAGGATGGGTCAAGACGATGATCCCTGCCACCATAGGCAACGGACTAATCTCAGGTGTGACCTCTGAACTCGTCAGGAAGAGAGAAAATTAGGCGCTGCCGCCTTCGCGCCTGATTCTTCTTCCCTTCCTGACTGGCGCTCACCAACCGGTCAAAATCACAGTGCCGAGCTAGATCATGCCGCCGTTGATCGAAATGATTTGTCCGGTGATGTAGCCCGCCTCGCGCGAAGCCAGATACGCCACCAAGCTCGCTACTTCATCGGGCGATCCGGCGCGCTTCATCGGCACGAGGGTTTTGATGGCGGCATCATCAAAAGCCGCGCTGCCCATGCCGGCGGCGATGATGCCGGGTGCGACCGCGTTGACCGTTATGCCGCGGCTCGCGATCTCGAGACTCAACGCCTTGGTGGCCGCATGCAGCGCTCCTTTCGCCGCGGCATAATTTACCTGACCTTGATTGCCGAGAAGCGCGGCCACCGAGGTGATGCTGATGATCCGGCCCCAGCGGGTGCGGATCATGGGCAGTATCAAAGGTTGAGTGACGTTGTAAAATCCGTTGACCGTCAGGTCGATGACGCGATGCCATTGCCGCGGGCTCATGCCCGGAAACACCGCGTCGTCGTGCACGCCGGCATTGTTGACCAGCACCTGGATCGGGCCTTCCTCGAGAACCTGATCGATCGCGGTGCGCGCCGCGGCCGCATCGGTCAGATCAAATTGCAGCGCGCGCGCCCGGCCGCCCGCGGCAACGATCGCCGCGGCGATCGATTCAGCCGCGGCAACGCCGCGGTGAGCGTGCACGTAGACGAAGTGGCCCTGTGCGCCCAAGGCTCGGCAAATGCAGGCGCCGATCGCGCCGCTGCCGCCGGTGACCAACGCACGAGTCGCGATTTCGTTCAAAGCCGCAACCGTCTGCCGGCATCCAGCACCACCGAGGCGCGGCCGCTGAGCAAGGCTCTGTCTTGGTCGCGCAAGGCGAATTCATACATCGCGGTGAAGTTGTCTCCGGCCAGGTGCGTGACCTCGCAGAACAGATCCGATTCGATGTCGTCCAATCTGAGCACGTGCAGGCGCACATCGCGCACGCCGGCGAGCAGGCCCACCCGCGACGTAGCGGCGCTCGCGCCTGCCGCGGCGCTCGCGCCTGCCGCAGCATTCGCCAGCGCGCCGTGCAGAGCCATCGCCTGCGCGGCATATTCTATACCGCCGGCAGTTCCCAGCCGGCCGTGCGAGCGCAGCGGATTGTCAGGCGCGCGATGCGAGCCGGTGCGGCAGCGGACGTGATGAGCGTCCCAGGCGATGACTTCATCGAGCAGGCACATGCGGCCTTGATGGGGAATGCGCGCCTCGATCCACGCGCGGTTCATACGCATGGTTCGACCCGCACGGCGGCGCGCGACACATCCAGATAATCGAGAACCACGCGCCCAGCGGCGCGGCGGGCGAGCAGCCGCATCAACGGCAGAGCGCGCGCGGCAGGGACGCCGACCCGCAACGCCTCGAGTTGCGGATCCGCCATTGCATCGGCGCTCTCATCGGTGAGCGTCACCTCGATGCCGGCCACCGAGCTCGCGGTTCGCTCGGGTGTCAGAACCATGGCAACGCCGAGCGCGTCGGGTATCGGCCGCTTGGCATGCAACGGCGGCGGATATTCCGTGTCGTAGCCCACGAACAACACGGTTTGCCGGTCGACCGCAATTTGAGTCATGGCGTCCAACAGTCCCGCCACGAAGCTGGCGTCGAAAGCGCACAGTGCATTCGACTCCCTCATGGATCCGGTGGCGATACTCCAGTAGCCGGCCGCGACGTTGTGGACGGAGTTCGAGAAGCGGGTCGGCGAGACTTCCCGCGGCGCCAGCGCCAGCGCCTGGCAGATTTCGTGGCAAATGTGACCGTCGCCGCCGGAGGAAGAAAACACGCTGGGCATCTGCGTCGAGGCGCTTGAGGGGGAGATCGCCGAGAACCGGGTTGATCCGGACCTTCACGAGCCGCTTGTAGCCCTTCATGTGGTCGGGGAGCGGCCCTACGCGCTCGATGTGGGTCAGCCAGCGGGCGAGGAGCTGCCGGACGGTGGTGTCGCCGCCGGCATGGCGCGTTGTCCTGGCTTCCTTGAGCATGTTGCGGAGCTCTTCGTCGGCGTCACCGACTCCACCGCACCGTCTTGACCGGTACTTCGGCCTCTTCGTGATCGGGTCGTTGCCGAGAAAAACGCGGCACTCCCAGACGCCACGAGAACGGGTTCCGGATCGCAATCGCTTGGAGCCTTGCGCCACGGCTGCAAGCTTAGTAGTTTATGGGATGCCCATGGGTACCACAAGGTGGAGGCCAAAAACTGGGTCTCACCTGGTGGGGCCGGTGGGGATCGAACCCACGACCGAGGGATTATGAGTCCCCTGCTCTGACCACTGAGCTACGGCCCCTGGGCTGGTCAAAGGCCACATGCTGCCATGCCCTGTCCCACCGCGTGACGAGTCGGGCCGGGACGGGGAGTCTCTGCCGGATCGCCAGAGCGGCAGCCACCGGCATCGTCGCGGCGACGGTGCGCCTCTGGTGGAGGAGCAGTCGCTCGTCATCACCGACGCCCGGGTTTTGCTCGTACGTGGGCCCCTCCGACGACAGGCAGCCAGGTGCTGCTGCAACGCGTGCTCCACGTGCAGGCGCGCCAGACCTTTCTCGAGCGTCTGCTGCGAGTGGGATCCCTGGTCATCACGCTGCTCAGCGGCGGGATGTGGGTCATCGACCAGGTCACGGACCCCCGTCGGGGTGCGGGACGTGACCCTCCGCGCCATGAGGGCCCTCCGTCGGGGTCGCGGGGAATCGATCCCGCCGTGCCCGGCCGGATCCTGGGTCGGCCGCCGGGCACGTTTCCACGGTGGCCTGGCTTCGCTACCGTTTTGCCTGTGACCGCCGTTCGTTACCGTTGCACCGCTTGTGGAAACCTGACCCGCTTCGACGTCGTCTCCTGGCGTCGCACCCAGTCCTTCCACCACTACACGGTGGGCGGGGAGCTGGTCGTCGAGGAGGAGAGGCTGCTCGGCGAGGAAGTCGAGCAGGTGCAGTGCCGCTGGTGCGGCAACGGGTCGTCCGTGGAGGAGATCGATGCCGCATCCGCAGAGACGGGCGGATGAAGCCGTGCCCGTGGCGACGTCCCTCGGGTAGAAGGACGGGGGCGTCGCCATCGAGCGCCCGGTGAGCTCGTCGAACCGTGCCCGCCGGCCGGCGCCACCGCGGCGACGATGAACGAGCCCGACGTCGATCCTCCGGCGAGAGCCCACCGGGTTGACGGTCTCTCGGAGACCGAGGCCCAAGAGGTGCTCCGGCGAGCGCGACCGATCCCGACGGGAGTCGGCGAGCCCCAGACGCCGGCCGTGGACATCGTGGGCACCGATTGCGCGGGAGCAGGGTTTTCGGTGCCCGTCCGGGGTCCACTCGCGCCCGAGTGGACGCTCCTCGTATTTCTCTCGACGAGCTGCGTCGGCTGTGCCGATCTGTGGGCGCTCGTATGCGCCGGCGTGCCCGAGTCGACCACTGGCGAGTCCCCGGTCGTGGTGACGGCGGTGGTGGCCGTGACGAGGGGCCCGGGCAACGAGGACCCCTCGGCGGTTGCCAGGGTCTGCCCGTCGCGCGGCAGGGTCGTGATGTCCGACGACGCATGGGCGGACTACCGAGTGACGGGGGCTCCGTTCTTCGTCGTCGTTCACCGCGACGCTCGCACCGTCGTCCGAGAGGGGGTGGCATGGGGGGTGGACAACGTGCTCGACCAGTTTGGGAGGGCTCGCCTGCTGGCCTGAAGCTCCAGCTCGAAGCTGTGGACGCCGCCGATCTCGCTGCCGATGTCACCGCTGATACCGACGCCGATGTCACAGCCCCCCGTCACACTGGCCCACATCGGCAGAGGAGTGCGGACTTGCGAGGAAGGGAGCGACCGTGTCGGACTCGTCATTGGTCATCGACTGTGGGCAGTGCGTGCAGCAGGGGACAAGTGCTTGCGACGACTGTGTCGTCAACTTCGTCCTCCGGCGGGAGCCAGACGACGCAGTCGTCATCGACGCCCGAGAGGCGAGAGCCATGCGCCTGCTCGAGGGTGCCGGTCTCTTGCCTCGACTTCGCTTCGAGGAGCAGGCGGGTTGACGCCGAGGCTCGCCGATCGGCTTGGGAGGCAGGCGACCGTCGCCGGTGACCCACCTCCTCGTCACCAACGACTTCCCACCCAAGGTCGGCGGCATCCAGAACTACCTCTGGGAGCTCTGGAGCCGCCTCGAACCCTCGACCTTCGCGGTCCTTACGGCCAGTTCCGATCCCGGCGCCGCCGCGTTTGACGCGGAGCAACGCGAGCGAGGAGTCCGGATCGTGCGGACACCGGGGCGGGTTTTACTCCCGACTCCTGGTCTGGTCACCCGGGTCCGCCAGGTCGCCCAGGAGATCGGGGCAAGCCTGGTCTTGATCGATCCGGCAATTCCACTCGGCCCGGTTGGCCTGCGGCTGGGCTTGCCCTACGGGGTGGTCCTGCACGGAGCAGAGGTGGCGGTGCCCGCGAGACTCCCGGTGACGCGTGAGACGCTCCGCCACGTCGTCCAGGGCGCCTCGCTCATCGTCGCGGCGGGGGGATATCCCGCGGAGGAGGCCCACCGCCTGGTCGCGTGGCCGGATCTCCCCGTCGTCGAGGTGCCGCCGGGAGTGGACGCGGCCCGATTCGCTCCCCTGGACGCGAGGGAGCGCTGCAGCGCCCGCCGACGCCTCGGCATCGAGGAGGGAGACCTGTTGATCTCCTCCGTGAGCCGCCTGGTGCCGCGAAAGGGGATGGATGTGCTCATCGAGGCCGTGGGGAGGCTCGTCCCCTCGTTTCCGAGAGCCCGGCTCGTCATCGCCGGCGACGGTCGCGACCGGGGCCGCCTGGCGAGGATCGTCCGCTCCACCGGGGCGCCAGCGAGGCTCTTGGGTCGGGTGTCCGAACGGGACAAGGTTGCTCTCCTCGGCGCCTCTGACGTCTTTGTCATGGCGTGCCGCTCTCGTTGGTGGGGCCTCGAGCAGGAGGGCTTCGGCCTGGTGTTTCTCGAGGCGGCGGCCATGGGTGTCCCGCAGATCGCCGGGCAGAGCGGGGGGGCCCACGAGGCGGTCGACGACGGGGTCACCGGGCTCGTTGTCGACCGGCCACACGATGCGGGGGTGGTGGCGCACTCGCTGCGGCAGCTCCTTTCGGACGAGAGCCGCCGACGTGAGATGGGGCTCGCGGCCCGACGCCGGGTCGAGACAGACTTCGACTACGCCCGTCTCGCACCTAGGCTGGCCAGCGCACTCGGAGAAGTGGGAGGCTGAGCGGAGGCCGGCCCCGTTGCTTGGTCCCGTCGAGGGACGGGACCTGGCCGACAGGAGGATGACAGTGGCGGAATTGGCGACCGAGCACACGGTGTTGTCGCCGCCGCCCGAACGGTGCTTCGCGGTGATCGCCGACATCGAGCGCTACCCGGAGTGGGCCGCGGACATCAAGCACGTCGAGGTCCTCGAGCGGGACGGAGAGGGACGGCCGGCGAGGGTTCGGTTCCGTTTGGCCGCCTTCGGTCGCAGCACGACGTACACGCTCGCGTACGACTACTCCGAGGCGCCCCGGGTGCTCTCTTGGCGGCTGGTCGAGGGGGACATCACCACGAAGCTCGACGGGAGCTACATCTTCGGGCCCGCAGAGGGTGGCGGCACCGAGGTCACCTATCGGCTGGAGGTCGAACTCCGGGTGCCGATCCCGGGCTTCATCAAGCGTCGGGCACAGAGCAGGATCATGTCCACGGCCCTCCGGGAATTGCGCCTGCGGGCGGAATCCACCTCCTGGGATGGCCGGGAGGCCGGTCAACGGTCGCGCCCGGCCGGCGGATAAGGACCGCGGGGTCGATCTGACCACGAGGGCGCACGTGCGCCTCGGAGTCGATATCGGAGGCACCAAGGTCCTGGGTGTGCTCGTGGACGACGAGCATCGTGTGGTGGCTCGGTCCCGGCTCGCGACGCCGCAGGGGATGAGCAGCGGCGGGCGGCCTGACGTCCGATCGGGCGCCACGTCGGGCATCGCACACGAGGTCGTCGAGGTCGTCGCCCAGGTCGTCTCGGAGCTCGACCCCGAAGGAGCCCAGGGAACGGTCCCCCTTGGTGTCGGGGCCCCGGGGATGGTCGACGAACGGGGAGTGATCCGGTTCTCGCCGAACCTTCCCGCGCGTCACCGGGACGGATCTTCCGACCATGCTGGCCGCCCGGCTCCCCGGCCGGGAGGTCGCCGCGGGCAACGATGCGACGTGCGCGACGAGCGCGGAGCACGCGCTCGGCGCTGGCAGGGGTGCACGCAACATGGTGATGGTGACCCTCGGGACCGGTATCGGGGGAGGGTTCATCGTGGACGGCAACGTCGTGACCGGGGTGACGGGATTTGCGGGCGAGATCGGCCACATGGTGGTCGACCGCAACGGCCCGCCGTGCCCGTGCGGGGGCCGTGGGTGTTGGGAGCGCTACGCCTCCGGTGGAGGACTCGGGCGGATGGCGAGGGACGCGGCCGCCGCAGGACTGCTTCCCGAGGTGGTGACGATCGCGGGCGGCGACCCCGAGAGCGTGCGCGGCGAGCACGTGACCGACGCTGCCCTCGCCGGCGACGCGGGCGCCCGTCGGGTGCTCGAGGACGCGGGATGGTGGCTGGCCCTCGGGCTCGCGAACCTGACGGCGCTGCTCGATCCCGAACGCATCGTGGTCGGCGGAGGCCTGGCCGCAGCGGGAGAGGTCCTCATGGCCCCGGCGCGCCAGGCGTTCTCGTCGCTGGTCGAGGGCCGCGGGACCCGCCCGGAGGTCGCTATCCTCCCCGCAGCACTGGGCGAAGAGGCCGGGGCGATCGGGGCCGCCCTCCTCGCCGGGCGGCCCCACGGGAGCGACACTCGTCGCGGCGTGCGCCGGCTCGCCGATCGCGTGCGGGCGCCGAGGGGCCAGCGGTCCGGGACGTAACGGTCCGGTCGACCGCGACCGGGGCGGTACGCTTGATGGGTGGAGTTCCGCCGGATCAACGGGCTGCCCCCGTACGTCTTCGACACGATCAACGACGCTGAAGCTCGAGGCCCGGCGAGCCGGCCGCGACGTCATCGACCTCGGCTTCGGCAACCCCGACCTGCCGTCGCCGGCGGTCGCGGTGGAGAAGCTGGCCGAGGCCGCCCGCAACCCGCGGAACCACCGCTACTCGGCCAGCCGGGGCATCCCCAAGCTGCGCTCGGCCATCTCCGACCTCTACCGGCGCAAGTTCGGCGTCGAGCCTCGACCCCGACACCGAGGTGGTCACCACCATCGGGGCCAAGGAGGGCCTGTCCCACCTCATGTGGGTGCTCCTCGGCCCGGGTGACACGGCCCTCGTGCCGTCGCCGTCCTACCCGATCCACATCTACGCCCCGCTCTTCGCCGGGGCCGACGTCCGCCAGGTCCGCTCGAGGGACCCCAGCGCCGGGCGCGCTCGGAGCGGATCCGGTCAGCCCCGGCGACGACTTCTTCGACGCGCTCATGGAGGCCTGGGAGTCGGCATGGCCCAAGCCCCGGGTGATCGTCGTTGTCGTTCCCCCACAACCCCACCACCGCCTGCGTCGACCTGGCCTGGATGGAGCGGCTGGTGGACGTTCGCCCGCGAGCACGAAGTCGTCCTCGTCCACGACTTCGCCTACGCCGACATCGGCTTCGACGGCTACCAGCCGCCGTCGATCCTCCAGGTGCCCGGGGCCAAGGAGGTGGCCGTCGAGCTCTACACGCTGACCAAGTCGTTCTCGATGGCCGGGTGGCGGGTCGGGCTTCCTGGTCGGCAACCCCGAGATCGTCCAGGCCCTGACCAAGCTGAAGAGCTACCTCGACTACGGGACCTTCCAGCCCATCCAGATCGCGGCCATCGTGGCCATGAACGAGGCGCCCGACTACCCGGTCGCAGATCAGCCGGATCTACCAGGCCCGACGCGACGCGCTTGTGCGACGGGCTGAACCGCATCGGCTGGCCGGTGGTGCCGCCCAAGGGACGATGTTCGTCTGGGCGCCCATCCCCGAGCCCTACCGGGAGATGGGCTCGCTCGAGTTCTCCAAGTACTTGGTGAGCGAGGCCGAGGTGGCGACCTCGCCCGGCGTCGGCTTCGGCCCCGGCGGGCGACGGGCACGTCCGCTTCGCCCTCATCGAGAACGAGCAGCGGATCGGCCAGGCCGTCCGCAACCTCCGGCGGGCTCTGACCAAGCTCGGCTGAGGGCGTCGCCCGGATTCGTCTCGGCCCTGGGGGCGTCACGTGCGACCGGGTCGGTCGGCCCGTACGCCCACCGACACGGCCACGAGAGCACGGACCGTGTAGGCCCAGATGCTTGCCGACCAGCGCGCCGACCACAGGACAGGCGCCACCTCGGACGGTAGCGTGAGGGGCGATGGGGTACTGGATCGCGCTGTACGTCACGAAGCCGCTCCTGATGCTCTTTCGAGTCACCGTCGAGGGGCGTGAGAACGTCCCCGACGACGGCGCCGCCATCGTGGTGGCCAACCACCGGGCGGCGTGCGATTCGTGGTTCTTGCCTCAGATCCTTCGGCGCCGGCTGGTCTATCTGGCCAAAGTGGAGTACCTAGAGAACTGGCGGATCGCCTGGTTCTTTCGTGCGACCGGGGTCATCCCGATCCGGCGTGGCGGCGGTTCCGATTCCGAACGAGCGATCCACACAGCCGGTGAGGTGCTGGAAGAGGGCCGCATGGTCGGCCTCTATCCCGAGGGCACCCGATCGCCCGATCGAGCCGGTCCATCGGGGCCGTACCGGAGCGGCCCGGTTGGCCCAGTCTCATGGGGTCCCGGTGATACCGGTCGGCATGAACGGGACCGAGGCCGTCCAGCCCATCGGCAAGCGACTGCTCCGTCCCTTCAAGAAAGTCCGCATCGTCATCGGCGAGCCTCTCTTCTTCGACAGCGCCGGGTCCCACAGCTCGGTGGCCCGAGGCTCGTCCTCGGCGCACGAGAGTGGCCAGTCCCCCGACGGGACCGGGTCGTTCGAGGACGTCGACGATGAACATGCCCAGTTGCGCTCGTTCACTGACCATCTGATGCACGAGATCGCCCGGCTGTCGGGATCTCCTTACGTCGACACCTACGCATCGCGGTCAAAGCCGGCCGCTCCCTCCCCGCCGCAAACCCGTCAGGCGCCCCGGCCGGCGTCCGATTAGCGAGAGGTGTCGGCTGCTGGGCGGCCGGTCGCGTATTGGTCATCTGGTGGAAACAGGATGTCCGATGTTTTCGGCGTAGCGTGAAGGGGTGCGCCCTGTACCGACTCCGGATCCGTCTACCCGACCGACCCGGCGCCCTGGGGGCTCGTGGCCAGCCGCATCGGGCCGGTGGGCGCAGACATCGTGTCTATCGACATCCTGAGCCGGTCCGAAGGCGCGGCCATCGATGACTTCGTGGTCGAGCTGGACCCGGGAGACACGCTGGTCGGGCTCCTGCGCTCGGAGATCCACGAAGTGGACGGGGCGGCGGTGGAGAGATCTCGCCGGGTGGCGGGAGCTCGGACCGAGTGACGTCCTGGACTGGCTACGCCGATCGTTGTTGTGCCACCGGCCCACGGGAGCGGCTCGACTGGCCCAACGGGAGCCAAGTTGGTGTAAGACGGCTAACGGTTCCAACCTCGGTCTTCGCTCCCGCTGACGGCGGTACCAGAGACGGCGACCGATCGGTCCACCGAAGGCGTGAACCCGGGTCCCGATGCCATAGGGCGGACAGCTCGTCCAGCGCCCCCCAGAGTCCGGCCGCCAGACCGGCCAGGATGGCCGCCCCGAGGGCGGTGGACTCGGCCGACCGGGGCCGGGCCACCGGGCACGCCGGAGCTGGTCGGCCTGGAGTCTGCAGCAGCAGGTCCATCACCGACGCCCCCCCGTCGACCCGCAGCTCGGACACCTCCGCGGTCCGGCCGGTCATGGCGTCGACCACGTCGCGCACCTGGAAGGCCATGGCCTCGACCACGGCCCGGGCCAGATGGGCCCGGCCCGACGCCCGGGGTGAGCCCGACGATGGTGCCCCGGGCGCCGCGGGTCCCACCAGGGGCTGCCGAGGCCGGTGAAGCCGGGCACGACGACGACGCCCTCCGCTGTCGTCGACCGAGCGCGGCCAGCGGGCCGATGCTCGGCGGCCTCGTCGATGATCCCGAGGCCGTCGCGCAGCCACTGGATGGCGGCCCCGGTGACGAACGCCGCGCCCTCGAGCGGCGTAGGCCACCGGTGACGAGCCGCCGTGCTCGCCGAGGTCCCACGCCATCGTGGTGAGCAGGCCCTTCGAGGGCCGGCGGGCACGCGGCACCGAAGTTGGTCAGGACGAAGCTGCCGGTCCCGTAGGTCACCTTGGCCATCCCGGGGCGAAGCAGGCCTGGCCGAACAGGGCCGCCTGCTGGTCGCCGGCCACCCGCTCACGGGCAGCCCGGCGAGGACGAGCGCGCGGGCGTCGAGCGTCGCCGGACGACCGCACCGAAGCGCCCGCACGAGGGCCGCGACCTCGGGCAGGACGCGCGAGGGCACGCCGAAGAGCTGCGCAGAGCTCGTCCGACCACTGCCGGCCGGCGGATGTCGTAGAGCAGCGTCCGGCTGGCGTTGGTGGCGTCGGTGGCGAGCACGCCCGCCGTCGGGCCCGCCCGTGAGGTTCCAGATCAGCCAGGCGTCGACGGTCGCCGAGGACCAGGTCGACGCGGTCACCGCCGACCCCACCCGGTCTCCGAGGAGCCACTCCATCTTGGTGGCCGAGAAGTAGGGGTCGAGGACGAGCCCGGTCGCGCTGCCGGACCAACGGGAGGTGCCCCGCGGCCCTGCAGCTCGTCGCAGCGGTCGGCCGTCCGGCGGTCCTGCCACACGATGGCCCGGTGCAGCGGACCTCCCGCTGCGGCGGTCCCAGGCCACCACCGTCTCGCGCTGGTTGGTGATGCCCGATGGCGGCCACCGTCCCGCCTGCCTCCGTCGACGCGGCCACCTCGCCAGGGTGGCCGGCACCGCGGTCCAGATCTCGTCGGCGTCGTGCTCGACCCACCCGGGCGGGGAAAGTGCTGGGTCAGCTCGCGGTCGGGACGTCGACGACGATCGGCCGCCCTCGTCGACGGCCAGGGCCCGGACCCCGTCGTCCCGGCATCGATGGCGATCACGCAGGCCACGGACGACCTATCCCGGCATGGCCGGCCGCCCGGACGGCCCGACCCTGCCGGGGTCCCGGGGTGCATAACCTTCGCGAACGGCTCGCGCACCAGGGCCGACCGGAGTCGAGATCCATTGACACCTCGTAACTACAGTGCTGTAATAGCCCTGCATCTCGTGGCTGAGTTCGGGGCTCCAACCACAACATCTTGTGGTGTGAGCGTCGCGAATCGGGATTGGTCGGCCGGGTCGTGGCGGTGTCACAAGCCCCCGGCAGACTGGTCGTGCTGGGCCATGGGCGCTGGGAACCAGGACAAGGTGTGAGGACAGAGGAGCGCATGGCAATCGCCCCGCAGCGGACCGGCATCGGCATCCGGCGGCACTTCACCACCGAAGGGGTCCACCCCTACGACGAGGTCGCTGGGAGCGGCGCGACTCCCGGATCACCGACTTCCGGGACGGCTCCGTCGCCTTCGAGCAGCTCGACGTCGAGGTGCCCGAGCGCTGGAGCCTCAACGCCACCAACATCCTGGCCCAGAAGTACTTCCGGGGCACCCCGGGCACCGCCGAGCGCGAGACGTCGCTCAAGCAGGTGGCCGACCGGGTGGTCGACACCATCACCGACTGGGGCGTCAAGGACGGCTACTTCGAGGACGACGCGCGAGGCCGCAGATCTTCCGCGACGAGCTCAAGCACATCATCGTGCACCAGCAGGCGGCCTTCAACTCCCCGGTGTGGTTCAACATCGGCGTCGCAGGGCGTGCCGCAGCAGGGCGCGGCGTGCCAGCCGTACGACGCCCTGGTCAGCACCCCGGATGGCCTCGTTCCCATCGGCCGGCTGGTCGAGGAGAACGCGGTCGGGCGCAAGGTGATCGACGCGTTCGGGCTGACACGCGATCGTGGCCGTCAAGCACAACGGCAAGAAGAAGGTCCTGCGCATCCACACCAAGGCGGGCCACCGGCTCGACGTCACCGCGGACCATCTGGTCTGGAAGCGCCGTCGACGAGAGCTACGGGCGCTTCGTCCCGGCCGGTCCGAGCTCCGTCCCGGCGACAAGCTGCCGTGGTGTCGGGGCGAATCATTGGGTGGCGAGGAGATACTCGCGCCAGGACATGGCCGAAGCTGCCCTTGCCGGGTGGCTGCAGTCGGACGGATTCGTCGGCCAGTACGAGGGGACCGACCGGTCGTTGACCATCGAAGCGATGACGGTGACGGCGCTGAGCGCGCGTGGGTCTTGGCCGCTATCGATCGTGTGTTTCCCGAGGTGCACCGGCACGAGCGGAGCGTGGAGACCAACGATCGCGTCCCTCGACTGTCGCCGCACCCGGCTGTACGGCGACGTGCTCACGGACTTCGTGGAGCGTTGGGGTCTCCGATCCCGCGGCGCCGAGATGACGGTTCCCGAGCACCTGTTCGCCGCAGCGTTGCCAGGTCGTGGCCTACCTCCGCAGCCTGTTTCAGGCCGAAGGTTCCGTCACCCTGAAGGAGCGCGGCGCCGTGATCTCGGTGGACATGATCTCAGAGGGGATCGTCCGTGGGGCGCAGGCGCTGCTCACGCGGTTCGGGATCTTCTCCCGTGTTCGGTTCAAGGCGGACAAGCGTGAGAATCGAAAGGGATGCTGGTCGCTCGCGATCCGCACACTGGCGGATCGGCGCACCTTCGCCGACGAGATCGGGTTCATCGATCGGGAAAGGCGGGCAAGCTCGAGGACAGTCTCGACCTTCCCGGACAGCCGAGTCGACCGTCGAAGCGGCTGGAGATCGAGCGGATCGAGTCCCTGGGCCGTCTGGACGTCTACGACATCCAGACCGAGAGCGGCGAGTACCTGAGCGCCAGCCTGCGGGTCCACAACTGTTTCATCCTCGCCGTCGACGACTCCATGGACTCCATCCTCAACTGGTACCGGGAGGAGGGCGATCATCTTCAAGGGCGGCTCCGGCGCCGGCGTCAACCTCTCGCGCATCCGGTCGTCGGTCGAGGGGCTCCAGGGCGGCGGCACGGCGTCGGGCCCGGTGTGCTTCATGCGGGGTGCGGACGCCTCGGCGGGCACGATCAAGTCCGGTGGCAAGACCCGGCGTGCGGCCAAGATGGTGATCCTCGACGCCGACCACCCCGACATCGAGGACTTCATCTGGTGCAAGGCCCTCGAGGAGCGCAAGGCCCGCGTGCTGCGCGACGCCGGCTTCGACATGGACCTCGACGGGCTCGACGCATTCGCTCCAGTACCAGAACGCCAACAACTCCGTCCGGGTCACCGACGAGTTCATGCAGGCCGTCCTCGACGATCGCGACTGGGACCTGACCGCCCGCACCACCCGAGAGGTGGTGCGGACCGTCCCGGCCGCGACACTGTTCCGGCAGATCGCGCAGGCCGCGTGGGAGTGCGCCGATCCGGGCATGCAATTCGACACCACCATCAACCGCTGGCACACGGCGCCCAACGCCGGCCGGATCAACGGAAGCAACCCGTGCTTCCCCGGGAGCGCGCGGGTGCACACCGACAAGGGGCTGATCCCGTTCTCCGAGCTCTTCGACCGGGTCAACGATGGCGAGTCGTTCGGCGTGTACACGCACGACGCCACCAACGAGCTTGACCCGTCGCAGAGGCGTCGTGCTCACCTCGCCCGAGGCGTTCATGATCACCGGGCTACAACGACATCGTTCGCCTGCGGTTCGACAACGGGATGGAGCTCCGCTGCACCCCGGGTCACAGGATCTTCACCACAACCGTGGCTACGTCGAGGCGACGCGAGCTCACCTTCGACGACGAGGTGAAGGTGCTCGACCTGCCGGCGCCCGCCGGTCAACGCGGATCCGGTCATCCCGGTGACCTCCGACGTCGCCGCTTACGAGGAGAAGGGAGATCACCGGCGCTCCTGCGACTTCCGGACGAGTGGACCGACGAGTTCGCCCACTATCTCGGGTGGTTGATCGGGGACGGCAGCACGTCCGGCGCCGTGGCGACCACCATCTATGGGAGCGCAGAGGATCGCGCCGAGATTCTGCCCGGGCACGCCGAGCTGCTCGAGTGGATCAACGGCGACCGCCCGCTCAAGGTCTCCGAGCAGGAGAACGGGACGGCCCAGCTGCGGATCTCGAGGCGTCCGTTCAAGCGTTTCCTCGAAGCCCTCGGAGTCGGTCGGGCAAAGGGCCCGGAGAAGACGGTCCCCTGGTCGATCGAGCAAGCACCCTCCGAGACGGTCGCCGCCTTCCTCCGGGGTCTGTTCGACGCCGACGGGTGCGTCGTGTGAACCGCCGAAGGGCTCCTACGTCGGACTTGGCTCGGTGTCTCCGTCGCTCCTCCTCGGCGTGCAGCGGCTGCTCACGACCTTCGGCATCATGAGCCGCGTCTACAAGGTCAAGGACGGGCGAGCGACGGACCCTTCTCGTACCTGGACCGCAAGGGGGAGGTCCATCGCCATGGGCATTCGGCGAGCTACGACCTGCGGATCACTGCCGGTTCGATCGAACGATTCGCCGCTTACGTCGGGTTCTCCCTCTCACGCAAGGCGGCGCTGCTCTCCGAGGCCGTCACGGGTCGGCCGCGGGCGCCTTATCGTGCCAGGACCACGGCTCATCTGCTCGAGCGGACGGACGACGGCGTCGAGCTCACCTACAACCTCTCCGAACCGCGGAACCACTCCTACGTCGTCGACGGTATCGTCGTCCGCAACTGCTCCGAGTACATGCATCTCGACAACTCCGCCTGCAATCTCGCCAGCCTCAACCTGCTCACGTTCCTGCGACGAGGACGGGTCGTTCGACGTCGACGGGTTCGAGGCCACCGTCGAGGTGGTGTTCACGGCCCAGGAGATCCTCGTCGGCAACGCCGACTATCCGACCGAGCAGATCGCCGAGAACTCGCGCCGCTTCCGCCAGCTCGGTCTCGGCTACGCCAACCTCGGTGCGCTGCTGATGGCCCAGGGCCTGCCCTACGACTCGGACGGGGGCCGTGCGTGGGCGGGTGCCATCACGGCGCTCATGACGGGCCACGCCTACGCCACCTCGGCCCGCACCGCGGCCCGCATGGGGCCCTTCGCCGGCTTCCACGACGAACGCCGAGCCGATGCTCAACGTGCTGCGCATGCACCAGAGCGAGGTGGCCAAGATCGACGAGGAGCTCGTGCCCCCCGAGCTGCTCTCGGCGGCCCAGGAGTCCTGGGACAACGCCGTCGAGCTCGGCGAGCAGCACGGCGTGCGCAACTCCCAGGCGAGCGTGCTCGCGCCGACCGGGACCATCGGCCTGCTCATGGACTGCGACACCACCGGGCGTCGAGCCCGACCTCGGCCTGGTCAAGACCAAGAAGCTGGTCGGCGGCGGGACGATGTCGATCGTCAACCAGACCGTCCCACGGGCGCTGCGCCGGCTCGGCTACGGGCCCGAGCAGATCGACGACATCACCGCGTACATCGACGAGCACAAGTCGATCGTCGGGGCTCCCCATCTTCAGCCCGAGCACCTTCCGGTCTTCGCCTGCTCGATGGGCGACAACACGATCCACTACCTGGGTCACATCCGGATGATGGGTGCCGTGCAGCCCTTCATCAGCGGCGCCGTGTCCAAGACCTGCAACGTGCCCGAGGACGTGACCGTCGAGGACGTCGAGCAGTTGCACATCGACGCCTGGCGACTCGGCATCAAGGCGGTGGCCATCTACCGGGACAACTGCAAGGTGGCGCAGCCGTTGGCCACGACCAAGTCGGAGGCCGCCACGGTGGCGAGCCTGGCCGCCGAGGGCCTCGAGGCCCAGCCCCGTATCGGCGAGCTCGAGGCGAGGGTCAAGGAGCTCGAGGCCGCCCTGGAGGAGCGGGCGCGAACGAGCCAGCCGGTAGTGGTCGGTGCGGTGCGTGAGCGGCTCCCCCGGCGGCGGCGGTCCAACACCTTCGCCTTCCGGGTGGCCGATTGCGAGGGCTACGTCCACGTCGGCGAGTACGAGGACGGCCGGCCTGGCGAGGTCTTCATCAAGGTCTCCAAGCAGGGTTCCACCCTGGCCGGCATCATGGACGCCTTCTCGATCTCGGTGAGCCTGGGCCTGCAGCACCAGGTGCCGCTCGCCACCTACGTGCGCAAGTACAGCAACATGCGCTTCGAGCCCGCGGGCATCACCGACGATCCCGATCTGCGGATCGCGACGAGCCTGGTCGACTACATCTTCCGCCGGCTGGCGCTCGACTACCTCAAGCCCGAGGAGCGCCAGGAGCTGGGGGTGCTCTCGACGGCCGAGCGGGCGCAACCGACGCTCCCCGGCGTCGAGGAGGTGGCGACACCCAGCCACGGCGTGGTCGAACCCGGCTCGCCGACGCCGGTCGTCGAGTTCACGGGCGGGGCCGCCACGGCGCAATCGGCGGCGGCCGGCGCCCCACTGGCCCGTGCGGAGCAGCGCGACGCGCCCTTCTGCTACAGCTGCGGCAACGTGATGCAGCGGGCCGGGTCGTGCTACGTGTGCGCCAGCTGCGGGACGACGAGCGGCTGCTCGTAGCGGGGGGTCCCATCAGCGGGTCGCAAGAGCACGACGATCGCCGGTCGGGTGAGGCGGCCGGTGGGCGCGAAGCTCGTCCCGCGTCGCTCGACCTGGTCGAGGAGACGGTGCGTGTGGCCGGCCTCGAGCTGCGCCTCCTCCGGCCGCGCGACCTCGACGCGCTGATCGACGAGGAGTCCTTCCGCAAGGACGAGTTCATCCCGTACTGGGCAGAGCTGTGGCCGTCGGGTCGGGCCCTCGCCGAGGCGCTCGCGCCGGACATCGAAGGTCGCGTGCTCGAGCTCGGCTGCGGGCTGGGCGTGCCGAGCCTGGTGGCGGCGCTCCGCGGGGCGGAGGTGACGGCCGTCGACTGGTCCATCGACGCCGTCGAGGTGCTCCGGCGCAACGCCGTCCGAAACGGGGCGCGTCTCCGCGTGGAGGCGGTGGACTGGGGCTCGCCGCAGCGGCTGGTCGATCGCGGACCCTGGGACCTGGTGCTCGCGGCCGACGTCCTCTACGAGCGGCGCCACGTCGATCCGCTGATCGACCTGTTGCCCCGCTTGGGCACTGAGGTGTTGCTGGCGGATCCCGGACGCCAGGCGTTGGAGGACTTCCTCGAAGGAGCCGCGGACCAGTGGGACATCCAAGACGTCGCAGCGCAGGTGGTCCGGCTCCGGGCTCGCCGGGGCGACCGTTGAACGCCGCGTTCGAAGGGCCCTCCGCGACCTTGGCAGCGCGATGTCCGACCAATCGACGGTGGCCCGGCCGGCCCGCCCTCCGTCGGCCACCCTGTCCCACCTCGAGGTCGGTGCTGGGCGGCCCCTCGTGATCCTGCAGGGCTTCGGGACCCTGCTGCGCACCTGCCGCTCGACCGCCCTCCTGCTCGGGCGCCGGGGCGCTCCGCTACAAGCTCTGGGCGCTCACGGACGCGTCTTCGGACTGAAGGTGAATCCGGGGTCGCGAAGGATGGCCGGCGCGAGCGCCTCGTCGATCGCCGCGAGCAGGTCGTCGTCGAGCACGACGTCGAGCGCCTTGACGTTCTCCTTGACCTGTTCGGGACGGGTCGCACCGATGATGGCCGAGGAGACCATGGGGTTGCGCAGGATCCAGGCCAGGGCGACCGACGCCGGCGTGTAGCCCGCCTCCCGGGCGAGGTCGGCGAAACGCTGGACCGGCTGGAGCACCTGATCGGTGAGGAGCCAGGAGATGAACTCCGCCCCCGACCCCGCGGTGGCCCTCGACCCCTCGGGTGGTGCGGTGCCCGGCAGGTACTTGCCGGTGAGCACCCCCTGGGCCAGCGGCGAGAAGACGATCTGCCCGATGCCCTCCTGCTCGCAGAGGGGGAGCACCTCGGGCTCGATCACCCGCCAGAGCAGCGAGTACTGAGGCTGGTTCGAGACGATGCGGTCGAAGCCCATGTCGTCGGCAATCTGCAAGGCGTCGGCGATCTCCTGGGCCGTCCACTCCGAGACCCCGACGTAGTTGACCTTGCCCTGCCGGACCAGGTCGTCGAAGGCCCGCAGGGTCTCCTCGAGCGGCGTCTCGTAGTCGTAGCGGTGGGCCTGGTAGAGGTCCACGTAGTCCGTGCCGAGGCGGCGCAGCGAGGCGTGGCACGCCTCCATGATGTGCTTGCGCGACAGGCCCCGGTCGTTGGGGCCGTCGCCCACCGGCCAATAGGTCTTGGTGAACAGCTCGATCGATTGCCGGGGGATGCCGCGCGAGCGCGCGGCCGACGACCTCCTCGGCGGCCCCGGTGGCGTACGACGTCGGCCGTGTCGAAGGTGGTCACGCCGGCGTCGAGGGCGGCGCGGACACAGGCCGTCGCGGCCTCCTCCTCGATCTGGTCGCCGTGGGTGATCCAGTTGCCGTACGAGATGGCAGAGACCATCATCCCGCTGCGCCCGAGGTGCCGGTAGTCCATGGGCGGCACAGTACTGCCGCACGGCCCGCCCCGGTCGGGTCGGTGCGCGGGGCGGACCGCCGGCTCCTACTCTGGCGCCGTGGCGACGGGCGGTTCCCCGACCGGAGGTTCCGCGACCGGGCGTTCCGCGTCGCACGGCGAGCACGGAAGCGGTCTGCGGGTCACGAGATCCGTCTCCATCCCCTGGGAGGAGATCAGCTGGCGGGCGACCTCACCCGGCGGGCCCGGAGGCCAGCACGCCAACCGCCGGAGCACCCGGGTGGAGGTGAGCGTCGACGTCGAGCACGCCGCGTGGCTCG
Organism: uncultured Gammaproteobacteria bacterium; assembly: GCA_963782865.1. Taxonomy (GTDB): domain Bacteria; phylum Pseudomonadota; class Gammaproteobacteria; order Steroidobacterales; family Steroidobacteraceae; genus Bog-1198. Next base: position 155,532 of record CAWALS010000003.1, read on the forward strand.
GCCCGCGCCAGCGGGCGAGGGTCACCGGCCAGTTGGGTCCGGTGGTGAGGGCCGTGGCCGGCGAGCACCGCTCCCAGGCGCGCAACCGGGAGCTGGCGCTCGAGAGGCTGGCGCGTCGCATCGAAGGGGCGCTGCGCCCGCGGGCTCCGCGCGTCCCGACCTCTCCGACGCTCGGTGCGACCGAGCGGCGCCTCCGGGAGAAGCGTCAGCGCTCCGAGCGCAAGCGGAGCCGCCGGCCGCCGGACGAGGACTGAGGGGGTGGGTGCCCTCAGTGGGTGGGTGCCCTCAGTGGGTCGGTGCCCTCAGTGGGTCGGTGCCCTCTGGGGGTCGGGCTCGGGGCGCAGTATCCGTGAGAGCAGGTCGGCCGCCCCGGGACCGGTGTCCTCGCGCACCCCGACGATGGGGGTGAGCGAGGCGAAGCCCGCCGCCACGAGCGCCGCGTCGTCGGCCGGATCCTCGTCGTGCACGTCGCCGAGCGAGGGCACGGCCGCGCCCAGGCGCAGCTCGAGGTAGCCCTCGTGCTCCTCGTCGGGGAGGACGCCGGGCGCGCCGGACCCGCCCGAGGGGATCGCAGTGACCGACGACGTGTCCCGGCGGGTAGCGCCCGAGTCCGTCGAGGCGTCCGGGGTTGGAGTGGCCGGATCCGACGAGGCGCCCTGGATCATGGCGGCACCCCCGATGCGGCCGGCCCGGACGCCGCGGACCTCCGAGAGCGGGAGGGAGGGGACGTTCAGGTTGAGGACGGTGCCCGGGGGTGCGGCGGCCAGCGGTTGCACCAATGGCACGGCCAGCGTCGCGGCCGTCTCCCACGGCGGGTCGCCGCCGGAGCGCAGCGAGACCGCCAGTCCGTTCAACCCCCGTTGGGCACCCGTCAGCACGGCTCCGACCGTGCCCGAGTGCAGGATCGAGCGGCCGACGTTGACCCCGAGGTTGATGCCCGAGACGATGAGGTCGGGCGGGGGCCCGAAGGCGCCCAGCCCCGCGATGATGACGGCCAGGGCCGGCGATCCGTCGACACCGAACGCCGGCACGTCCGGAGCCGACTTGAGACGGATCGCCTGGTACGGGATCTGCTCGCGCTCGTAGACGGTGCCGACGGCCGCCGAGGCCCCGCTGTAGTTGTTGAGTGGCGCCACGACCGTGACCTCGTAGCGCTCGTCGCCGTCCGGCCCGACCCAGTCGGACAGGGCTCGGGCGATCGCCGCGAGTCCCGGGGCGTGCACGCCGTCGTCGTTGGTCACCAGGATGCGCACGCGCCAGTACGATACCGGCCACCCGCCTCGACGAGGCATCCGGGGAACGCCACCGAACCAATGCCATCTGGGCCCATGCCACCAGGAACGACATCCCCCATCACCAGCCCGACGGGAGAGTCGTGGCAGATCGGCCACGGGCGGCAGACCGCCGTGATCACCGAGGTGGGCGCCACTCTGCGCTCCTTTTCCTTCGGCGGCGAGCCGGTGGTCGACGGCTTCACCGAGGGCGAGTGGTCCCAGGGCGGACGGGGGCAGGTCCTGGCCCCCTGGCCCAACCGGCTCGGGGACGGTCGCTACACGTTTCGGGGCCAGACGTCCCAGCTGCCGCTCGACGAGCCAGAGCGGGGCAACGCCATCCATGGTCTCGTGCGATGGATGCCCTGGCGGCTCGAGGCCAAGGCACAGAACATGCTGGTCGTGAGCTGCATGTTGTATCCGAGGCCGGGGTACCCCTTCACGCTTTCCCTGCGCATCCAGTACCACCTCGGCCGGGAAGGGCTGCAGGTGACCACGACGGCGTGGAACGCCGGGTCGGAGGAGTTGCCCTTCGGGCTCGGGTTCCACCCCTACCTGACGGTCGGGACCTCCCGGGTCGACTCCGCTTCGCTCCGGGTCCCGGCCGCGTCGAGGCTGGTGGCCGACGATCGGGGGCTGCCGACGGGCGAGGTCCGTTCGGTGCTCGGGACCGAGTACGACTTCACGACCGTGCGGCCGCTCGGTCCGGTCTGCCTGGACACCTGCTACACGGACCTCCGGCGGGACGACGATGGACGGGCCACCGTCGAGCTGCGGGATTCCGGCGGGGAGCGGTCGGTCGATCTGTGGGTGAGCGAGCAATTCGCGCACCTCATGTGCTTCACCGGGGACACCCTGGAGGAGGGCCGGCGTCGCCGGGCGATCGCGGTCGAGCCGATGACCTGTCCGCCCGACGCCTTCCGGTCAGGCAGGGACCTCGTCACGCTCGAGCCGGGAGGTTCGTGGATCGGGTCGTGGGGCATCCGCCCTCACTGACCCACCGGCCCCCCCGCAATCCGCGCCGGCTGAATCCCCGCTGACCCCGCCCAACCCTCAGGCGACCGTGGCCCAACGGATCCCGGTGCACAACCCCCGGACGACAGGTGTGACCACCACCCGGTCCAGCAGGGGTGGGGCCGGAATCCGCAGCTCCCGGCGCGCCCAGTCGGGGAGGAGGCCGACCGCCGCGGCGGCCATCAACGAGTAGACGGCCCGGTCCTCGGGGTGCCGCGCCACCCCGCGCAGGAGGAAGTCGCGGGCCTCGAGCGCCTGGGCCCCGGCGTACAGGTGCGGACGCAGGCGGGAGAAATAGGCCTCCGTCTCCGCCTCGCTGGTGGGCACCCACTCCCGCGCCGAGGGCCAGGGCGATCTGCGCCGTCTCGGCGAAGTACCGATCTCGCTCCTCCTGGCTCAGCCGCCGCGGCCCGTAGCGCTCGGCCGAGCGCAGGAAGGTCCAGGTCTCCGCCACGTGGACCCAGGTGAGCAGGTCGGGGTCGCCGGCCGAGTAGGGGCGCCCGTCGGGCGAGGTGCCGGAGATCATCGTGTGGACCAGGCGCACGTTGTCGATGGCGCGTTGCGCATCGTCGGTCGTGCCGAAGGTCGTCGCATCGACGAAGGCGGCCGTCCTCCGGAAGCGCCCGATCGGATCCTCCCGGTAG
>CAWALS010000004.1:0-19838 GCA_963782865.1 uncultured Gammaproteobacteria bacterium
GCCCAAGCCCTGGCCCTTCAAATCGGCAACCACATGCAAATTGTCCAACAAACAACCCCACTGCGGATCGGCCTCGAGATATGCGCAGGCGAAGCCGCGGATAGCTCCCGCCTCATCGTCCACCAACACAAACTGGTCGGCCCGATCGGACGCCGCGAGGCGGCTGTGCCACAGCGCACGACGGTTCTCGGCCAACGGGCCCTGCAGGAAATCGTCGCGAAGAATTCCACGGTAGGCGCTCTGCCAGCTGCGGGTGTGCAACTGCGCGATCGCGACGGCATCCGCCAATCCCGCTGCACGAATCGTCATGGCATTTGCTAGCGCGCGCGCAGGATGATTTGGTCGGCCTCTTCCGTAGCCTGAAGATCAAAGGCGTGTTCCAGGCTCTTGATCCACCCGCCGATATTTTCGCGTTCTACCGTGCCGGTGATGACCAGCGTACCCATGCTCTCGGTTTCCAGCACAATGGGCTTGTGAGCATAGCGATTCACATCCTCCAACACGTAACGCAGCGGTTGCAGGCGAAAGGCGAGATGCCCGATCTGCCATCCGGTGGCCGGATCCTCCATTTTAGTGGGCTCTTCGATGCCGGCGCTGCCGGCCGTGGTCTGTTGGCCCGCGCTCACGCGCACGCTGCGTAGCTTAGGCTTAAACCCGCCCAGCAAGGGCAGCAGGCCGACGACGGGCTTGACCACCACCCGACCTTCGGTGACCGAGACGACGGCACGATCGCTGTCCCGCTCGACATTGAACTCCGTTCCTACCGCAATGATGGTTGCATCGCCGGCGCGCACCTTGAACGGGCGCGCCGCATCCTTCGCCACCTTGAACAGGGCCTCGCCCTTGGTAAGCTCGATGGCGCGTACGTTTTCAGACAGCGCCACCTCGATACGCGTATCGCCACCCAGCGCGATGATCGAACCATCGGCTAAAGTCACGCTGCGATTCTCGCCGATCGCGGTCTCAAACGCGTTGGTTTCGGCCGGCGTTTTCCAGAAGGCAAAGACGAGCGCAACCAGGGCGAACGACGCCGCGACCCCCAGCGCGGCCCTTGGCCAGCGCCGCGCGCGTCGAGGTCTCCAGTCTCCAATGGCAACGGACGCATCGTAGCGATCGCGCGCCAGCAGCGCCGGCGGCACCGCCGCCGGCGCGGGCACAGCGCATAAGGCCTGCGATATCTCTTCGATGCGCGCAAATGCCGCTGCGTTGGCGGGGTGTTCGTGAATCCACGCCTGCCAGGCGAGGGTTTCCTCGAGCGATACCTCCGTGCTCTGCAGCCGCACGAACCAATCGGCCGCCGCCAGGTGCAGGGGATCATTTTCGATATCGTGTGAGCCTGGCATGCGCCGTTCAGCCATTGCGTTCGAAGTCAATGTGCGCACGGCAGTGAAGCAATGCCCTGACGACGTATTTGCGCACCATGCTGTCGGTGATGCCGAGCCGGCGCGCGATGGTCTCGGCATCAAGTCCTTGGATTTGATTCATGACGAAGGACTCCCGGCACTTTGGCGGCATCTTCTCGATCAGAACGCCGAGGTGACGCAGTGTTTGCTCGCCGCAAAGTTGTCGTTCCGGCGTGCGGTTTTCTGTCAATTCGGTAAACAGCTGGCGACCGGCGACTTTGTCGAAGTTTTGATGCCGGCGACGCCGATCGATGGCGATGTTGGCCGCGGTTTTGAAGAGAAAAGCGCGCAGATAACTGACGGCGCCCGGCTGATCCAAGCTCAACAGCCGCACATAGGCTTCTTGGGCAACCTCAAGGGCCTCATTGCGCGAGCCTACCCGCCCGCGCAGAAAACGAATCAACGCCTCATTGTGTTCGCGAAACAGCCGCTCCACCACGCTGGCGCGCGATTCCTCGCCATCGGCGATAGGTCCAGCCCCCTGCTGAGGGTTCGGAGGCGGCATGCTCACTGCAATCACCATGAGGATTTTTTTAGCTACTCGAGTCTAGCTTAGACGAATGAGGGACTGAAAACGGGAATGTATTCGGTTGCGTCTCATGCTTCCGCCCGGAAGCGAGCTTTCTTTTGCCCATTTGACCATCAATCCGGCCCGGCATGGATGAATCACGTCTTTTGTTGCCCGCGGGCCACACCGCGGTTCTAGCATCCCGTTCCCGCCTCGAAGCGAACCGCGAAGCGCCTGTGACGGCGGCGCAACAGGAAGAAATTATTTAATGAAAGCGGCAAAATCCATTCCCGTATTCAAACTCTCATTCGTCTAACACCTTAAGAAGCGGATATCGAGCCGCGTAAGGGGAAGCTAATGATCGCCAAGAGAGTCGTCGAACGGTTGCTACGCGGCGTGGCAGCGCTGCTTGCCGTCCTAGGCATAACGCTCGCCGGCATCGAGCCGAGCCTCGCGGCGATTGATCTTGCGCAGCTGCGACAGTTCGACATCGCGCCGCAACAGCTTTCCTCTGCGCTGCTGAAGTTCTCGGCGCAATCGGACATCCAAGTCACCGTCCCCGGTCAGCTTGCGGAGGGTAAGCAATCCCAGGGGGTCGTCGGCAGATTCAACGCCGGCAGCGCGCTGGCGATCCTGCTGAAGGACACGGCGCTGCACTACGACGTTGTGGACGGCAGCACGGTGGTCATCACCGGACCCGCTGAGCGCAAAGCAGCGGCGCGAAGCGAAAATCAAAAAATTACCGATACCGTGCTGGCTGCCGCGATGGCACCATCGGGCCAGGCAAATCAAACTCGCGCAGGCCGCTGCAACGACAGCGCAGGCCACACCTGCGCAGAATCCAACTGCCGTAACAACGACCACCACATCGAGCGATGCCAATTCCGCTCTCTCCGAAATCGTGGTCACGGGTACTTCCATCAGGGGTCTCGACGCCGTAAGTGCGTTGCCCGTGACGGTGCTGAAGGCCGAAGACATCGCGAGAACGGGTGCGACCTCCGCGGAAGATCTGTTCCGCTACATCAGTTCTGCCAGCAGTTCGGGCAGCACGGTCCAGGCCCAGGCCACCGGCTTCCAGACCGGCTCGATTTCCACCATTTCTCTGCGCGGCTTGACCTCCGCGCGAACCCTGATCTTGATCAACGGCCTGCGTTCCGCCCCCTACGGCGGCGGATCGACCGGCACCGCCGGCAATTCGGTCGACATCAGCTCCATTCCCATCTCGGCCATCGAACGGGTGGAAATCTTGCAGGATGGCGCTTCGGCGATCTACGGCAGCGACGCCATCGCCGGCGTGGTGAATTTTATTTTGCGCGAGAATTTCCAAGGCGTTGATGCCAGCGTCTATGGCGGCGCTCCGACCCGGTCCGGCGGCGGCACCGAGCAGCAAGGCAACTTCTTCGGCGGCATCGGCGATTTGAAGACCGATCGCTACAATGTCACCTTGGGCCTAAGCTTCGACCACACGCAAGACATCCTCGGCGCCACGCGGCCCTTCGCGACGCGTTACAGCCCGCAATTCGGCAACGATGTCACCTCGTCGTTTGCTTTTCCGGCGAACATCGCGGTATTTCCGAAAACCGCGGGCCAGCCGACCACGATCAATCCGGCCGTGGGAGCGTGCGCGCCATCGCTCAACGACGTGAACTATCCGGCCCAATGCCGATTTGACAACTCGCCCTACGATTCGGTGCAGCCCGACACGAAGAAGGGCAATGGCTTGTTGAATGCGCATTACCAGCTCACGGAAACCACTCAGCTGTACGCCGAACTGAGCTTCGCGCAGGTCGAAACCCTCACGCAGGTGCAGCCGGTTCCGCTCTCTTATCAGAACCCCTTGCTGTCGAGTAATCCGTTTCTCGCGTATCAGGCCAATTTGCTGGCGACGCAATATCCGACCTACCACAACCCGGCCATCACGCCGACCGCCGCGGCGTTCCTTTTGCCGCCCACCAGCCCGTACTATCCGACGGCTTTCGCGGCCGCCAACGGCATGGCGGGTTTGCCGCTGAACTTGATCTACCGCGACTTCGCCAATGGCCCTCGCTTGGAGGACGACACGGCCAACACCACGCGAGCCGTCGGCGGTTGGAAGGGCAGCATCTTGGGTTGGGACTTCGACACGTCGATCCTCTACAGCGAGGTCAAGGTGAAGGAAGACCTGAAGTCCGGTTTCCCGCTATATTCCGAGATCATGCCGCTCTTGGACAGCGGCACGATCAATCCGTTTGGACCGACCACCGACCCGTCAGCACTGGCGGCGGCCAAGGCCGCGGAATTCGTCGGTCAGGACTGGAGCTCCGAGACCTCGCTCACCAGTCTGTCGGGCTCGGCCAGTCGTGCTCTTTTCGATCTGCCGGGTGGCCCGTTTAGCGCCGCCGTGGGCGCAGAAGTGCGCCGTGAAACCTTCATCTACAATCCATCCGCCCCGATTCAAACCGGCGATATCACCGGAGAGGGCGGCAACCAGTTGCCGGAAAATGCTGCGCGAAGTGTCGAATCGGCCTATCTTGAAGTGAACATGCCGATCGTGCACGCGTTGGATGCCGATGCGGCGGTTCGCTATGACCACTACCAGAATGTGGGCAGCACCGTGAACCCCAAGGGCTCGTTGAAGTTTCAGCCCTTCGATTGGTGGTTGTTGCGCGCTTCGGTGGGCTCTGGCTTCCGCGCACCTTCCCTGACTGACCTATACGCGGCGCAGGCCACCAGCGTCACGTCGAACGGTACGCGGGACCCGATCAAGTGCCCGACGTTCGACCCTAACAATCCAGCCTGCAGCTTCCAATTCACTACCGTAACGGGCGGCAACCCTAACCTGAAACCGGAGAAGTCGGACACCGTAACCTTCGGTACGGTGTTTGAACCGACGAAGAACTTAAGCCTTGGCTTGGATACCTTTTGGATCTACTTGAAGGATTCGATCGTCGTTGGCGGTCTGCCGGTATCGGTGATTTTGCAAAATGCCGCTTCCGCGACGCAGTTTGCCAGCCTGATTACTCGCGATGCGAACGGCAATATCGTCTTCATCAGCCAGACCAACGCCAATCTCTTCAAAGTGAATGTCAGCGGTACGGATGTCGATTTCAAATACGCTTTCGACGTCGGCGATTACGGGCGAATCAGCCTGTTGCTCGATGGCACTTACTACTATAAATATGCCACGCAAAATCCGAACGGTAGCTGGACCGGCCAAATCGACAAGGGCGTGACCACCGAGTCCGGCGTTATTTCCCGTTGGCGCCATACCGCCTCACTGGTCTATGACATCGGCAATTGGGACGCGGCGCTGATTGAGCACTTCCAGAAGAAGTATCACGACTCCGCCGCCAACGTCACCGGAGCGACTCGCATGGTGGGCGCTTACGATACCTTGGACCTGCAGGCCTCCTATCACCTGAACAAAGCGTGGACCCTCACCGCGGGCGTGATCAATATCGCCGACACGTCCCCGCCGTATGCCAATTACGCCGCTTCGGCGAACAACTTCGTCGGCGGCTACGACTTGTCCTATGGTGATCCGCGGGGCCGGTTCATTTACGGCAAAGTCGGATTCCAATTCCGCTGACAGGCAGCTGCGAAGCGCTGCGCAAGAGGCCGCCCCGAGGCGGCCTTTTTTTGCACGGCGAGCCTGAAGACTTGCGCTACCTGAGCGGACTGCAGCGATATAGATCGATGGAGGTCGATGCCTGGCTGGAAGTTTTGTACACCACGACATAGTCGATGCCGAGGACGATTTTGACGCCGACGACACCGCTGTACTTCTTATAGGTTTTATCGTGCGTCAGGTCGATTTCGCTCGAGCCGATCAGTGCTTTGCGGTACCAAGCCTCGACGGTGGTGAGCGAATCCGCGGTATCGGCCCAAAAACGCATGCACCAATGCCCCAGCGTATCGGTCTTGAATGTGCCGTCCATCACGGCGCTGCTGAGATTAGGATACGCGGGCAATCCGGTGAGATTGCGCGTATCGGCAGAGAGCGCGTGAGGCGCGAACGCCAGCGCTTGCACTGCCATCAGTATCGCTGCCAATTTGCTGCGCTCGAGCATCGAGATGGACCTGCAGGTGGCGTGAGGGCTATCCGCAGCTTATCGACGCAGCGCGGCGAATCTTGAGCGCTGTAGACCATCGCTTACACGCAGGGCGGGAGGCCGCCGACGGTGGCGCTACTCAGCCGCGGGTATCATGCAGCCTTCGAAACTGGAGCATCCATGACAAATATACAAAGAATTCTGCGGGGCGGGATCCTGTTGGGACTCATAGCGCTTTCATCCGCCTGCGTCGTCGCAGGGCCCGGATACCACGAGGGTTACTACGATCGCGATCACCATCGCTACTGGCATGAGAACGGATGGCATGATTGCGGCGAACACGACGATCATTGCCGCTGATCCTCGGGATTTGCCGCTGATCCTCGGCATTGCATCGTTTGAGGCCATTGGCCCCCAAGGCCCATTGACCCGGGGCCATTGACGCGGTCACGATGCCCGGTCAATGGCGGCGCGTCTTCGCTCAGCGCGGTTGCATGCGGATTCCGCCGTCGACACGAATACACTCGCCGTTGATGTAATCGTTCTCGACGATGGCCAGCGCCAGTTGCGCGATTTCCTCGGGTTTACCCAGTCTTTTCGGATACAGCACTGATTTGGCGAGCGCCTCCAGAACTTCCGCGGGCAGGCCCCCCAGCAGCGGGGTCTCAATCAATCCAGGGGCAATGGTATTGACGCGAATGCCGATGCCCGACAAGTCGCGGGCCATGGGCAGAGTCATGCCGACGATCCCGGCCTTGCTCGCGCTGTAGGCGACTTGGCCGATCTGTCCATCGTAGGCCGCCACCGAGGCAATATTGACGATCACGCCGCGCGCTGCGCTCGAGTCCAGCGGCTGATTCTTCGCGATCTGTTCCGCGCAGAGCCGGGCGACATTGAAGGTGCCGGTTAAATTGACTGCAATGGTTTTGCTCCAGGCTGCCAGCGGGAATGGGCCGTCCTTGCCAAAGGTCTTGTGCGCACTGCCGATCCCGGCGCAATTGACGCAGATGTGAATCGCGCCAAATGCGCTCATGGTTTTGGCAATGCCCGCGGCAACGGAGCTCTCGTCCGCGACATTGACCTGCGCAAAGAGCGCGCCGGAGCCCAGTTCCCTCGCCATTTCCTGCCCGGCGGCCTCATTGAGATCAAAAATTGCGATGCGCCCGCCTTTCTCGGCCATCGACCGCGCGACTGCCCGACCGATTCCGGAGGCCCCGCCGGTAATCACGATCCCAGTTCCAGCAATTTTCATGTCCGCCCGCTCCTTTGCGAATATATTTTAATATTTATCAATCAAATAGATATGTTATCTAAGGTATTGTATAGATGAGAAGCCTGCGCTCACGCGCAGGGCGCAGTGTATCTTCGGGCGCACTTAAGGTCGGCGCAACCCCGACAAGCGATGACGACTCTGCGCCCTTGCCGCCGGCTCGCAGCGCGACCAAACTGTTCCGCCATGAAGGCCCTGGCAGCGAAGTTTTTTTTGCGGACAATCGCTTGCAGCAGCTTGATCCTGGGCGCACAGACGCTAAGCGCACAGCCTGAGAGTCCCGCCGTCCTCGCCCGACATCAACTCAGCGAGTGCATGAGCAAACGAATGTCTGCCAACCGCAGCCTTTCATACAATGAAGCTCTGCGCGCCTGCAAGGAGCGCTTGCTGCCGCCGAAAGAACTCGCCTCGATCAGCCCGGTCGGGCCGCGTGGCAAGGGCCGTTAGGCTCGAGTCTGTTTCCGTGGCTCGAGTCTGTTTCCGCGGGGCTCGAGTCTGTTTCCGTTAGGCTGAGTCTGCCCGCTGAGTCTATTTCCGCGGGGCTGGCGCCGCCTTCGAAGGGTCAATATCGAGCTTCGGCACACCGAATTGACCCTCGAGCTTATGCAGCTTGTCCAGGTCAATCGATCCAATAATGTTCACGATCGTAAACTGCCGCGGTTCGCTGGCAATGAGCGCCAGGCCAATGGCCTGGTTGTGGTCGAGCATGATGTAGATATCGACATCGGCGTGCGTCTTGCGGCTGCGCGTTTCCACCAGCCGATTCCAACCGGGCGCCGCCAGCTGGCTTCGCACCGCATCGATATCGGATTGCTGATAGACAGAATCCTTGTCGAACGTGTAGCTGCGCACATAGATGCCCTGCAACCCCTTCAGGACCTCCTTGGTCGCGGCATCTTGCGGATCGCTGCTGTCGAGAAACTTGGCCGCCAATCCCAGCAATCCCGGATCCAATGTGATGGTCACCGACTCGGTCGCCTTCTGCGCCAGTGCGCTAAAGCTGGGGATCGCCAGCTTGGGGTTCGGCGCCGCGAGCGCCAGCGCCGGCGCCAGGAGCGCGAGACTCAAAAGCAAGGTGCGCTGTCTCATGCCGAATTTCCTTCGTCAGTCAGCGATGTCGATTGGCTCTTCACCGCTTCGTATGCGAGGTTCAGTTTCTGGCTCGTTACGCGCAGCGCCTCCTTGACTTCGCGGCGCGCCTCGAGCCCGCTTTGCTGCAAACGTTGTTGCTGCAGGTGCTGATGCACGCCGAACGCCACGACCACCGAGGCGGCAAGACTCGCGGAAAACCACCAGGCCAGAGGGTGCCGGCGCGCGGCGCCGCGGCGCCATTGAGGCGCTCGCGGCTGCTGGCCGGTCACATTCGCCACAAGCTTTTGCGAGAATTCCTCGCGGGGCGCGACGGCGCGCAGCGCGGCGCGCAGCTCAGACTCAATATCTTCACTCATATGACCTATCCTCGCAGCGCATGGGTTGCATGCCGGTGGTTTTTTCCCGCATGCTTTCCAGCGACCGTTTCAAATGGCTCTTCACCGTGTTCAGCGGCATGTTGAGCGTTCGCGCAATCTCCACCGGATCCAGATCTTCTTGATAGCGCAGCAATAGCACGGCGCGTGCCGCCGCGCTCAAATCCGCAAGCAAGGCCTGCAGGTGCCGTTGCAACAGCGGATCAGAGCCTTCCTCGCTGCTGAACAGCTGCGTTTCCTCATCCAGAGAAGTCATCTGCACGCGTGCCCGCCGGCGCAATTGATCGATCGCCCGATTGGAGGTCACCTGCCGCAGCCAAAAGCCCAAGTGCCTATTCGAGTCGATCGTGCTCAAGTTGCCGCTCATTTGCATGAAAACTTCCTGCGTCAGGTCTTCTGCAAGATCTCGCGTACCGAGCATGCGCAACGCCAAACTGTAGACTGAGCGCTGATGCGCCAGGACTAGCAGCGTGAGCGCCGCGCGCTCGCCGCGGCGCGCCTTCTGCAGCTGCTCGTCCAAAGGGTCCGTGAAATCCTCATTCAAGCGCGCGGCTGCTACATCAGCAAATTGATCTGCGAATCAGCGACTTTGGGCAAATGCAGGTGACTCTGCAGCTTCGGCAAGTCGTCGATACTGATGGAGCCGACAATGTTGATGATCGTAAATTCGCGCGGTTGGCTGGCGATCAACGCGAACCCTTTGGTTACGTTGTTCTCAATAAGTACGTACATGTCCACATCTTCGCTCTTTTCACGATGATGAACCTGCATGATTTGACTCCAGCCGGCCAGTTGGCTTCGCACCGCATCGATATCCGCGGCGGAATAAGCATTGTCGCTGGCGAACTGGTAGCTGCGTACATCGATGGATTTTATGCCCGCGAGCAGATGCTTGGTCGCGACGCTATCCTCATCCTTGTCGTCGATGAAAGAGCCGGCCATATGCAGCAGCCAGGGACTCAGGCTGATATTCACCGACTCGGTGGCCTTGCCTGCCAGAGATCTGAATTCGGGCAGCTTGAGCTTGGCGTCTTGCGCGGCCCCCAGTCCCGGCGCTAAAAAGCACGCCAGCGCAATCATCACCATTCGCATCTTCATGGACGGATCTCCTATTTGCGGCCTTAAAGGGCATATCCCTCGAGCCTTGCTAGGAATACGAACGGCGCCGCCGTCCGGGGTGCAGCGTTCGGACAATTTCACGCTTTGCGGGGTGCCTGGTGCATAATTCTCGGGGCGCGGATCCTTAAAGGGGGAGCTACTGATGCTGAGCTGGCAAGCCATGCTGTTGAATGGGTTTTTTCGCCTTACCATGAAACGCCACGGCAAGAAGCCCCTCAATCTGCAGCGCCTGCGGGCGATGGGCAAAAATCCGCCGCGCAGCGCCTTGGCGGTCCCGGCCGGCTATACGGTGGAGAGTCTGCGCAACGAGCAGGGTCTGGAATTCGATGTAGCGGACGCGTCGCAACCCGCATCCGAGCGCCCCGCCGTCATCGTGCTGTATCTGCATGGCGGGGGGTATCTGTTTGGTTCTCCCAAGACTCATCGCCAGGTATTGATCGCGATGGCCAGAGCCTTCCAGGCCCCAGCGTACGGGCTCGATTACCGCTTGGCGCCCGAACACCCATTCCCGGCCGCCGTGGAAGACGCGGCCAAGGCCTATCAATGGCTGCTCACCCGCCATCCGGAGGCCGATATCGTGCTGGGCGGGGACTCAGCCGGCGCTGGACTTGCGATCGCGACCGCAGTCGGAGTTCGAGACGCCGGCTTCAAACTGCCGAGGGCCATCGTGGCTTTCTCGCCGTATTCAGACCTGGCGGTCACGGGCGCATCGGTGGAGACTAATGCGAAGAGCTGCGCCATGTTCACACCCCGCGGCGTTCGCGAGGCCGCGGCAATGTACCTTGCCGGCGCCGATGCCCGCGATCCGCGCGCTTCGCCGCTGTACGCGGACCTTGCAGGATTACCGCCCATGCTATTGTTTGCCAGCCGTCACGAGATATTGCGCGACGACACCCTGCGCTTGGCGGAACGCGCTTCAGCCGCCGGCGTCAAGGTTCAATTGATCGTGCGCGATCGGCTGCCCCACGTCTGGCCGGTGTTTGTGACGCTGTTGCCCGAAGCCCGCGACGCTTTCGCCACCGTGACCGCATTTGCCAAAAGCATCGGCGCTCGCAGTGCGGCTTGAGAGCGTCGTTGCAGTGGAGAATATCCAAGTGTCGAGCAACCATTTCGATGTGCTGATCGTGGGCGGCGGCCTGTCCGGCATCGGCGCCGCCTGCAGTTTGACGACTCACTGTCCCAAGAAAACCTACGCCATCTTGGAAGGGCGCGCGCACATCGGCGGTACCTGGGATTTATTCCGCTATCCTGGAATACGCTCGGATTCCGACATGTTCACCCTGGGCTATTCGTTTCGGCCCTGGGTCGAAGGCAAGGCGATTGCAGACGGCGGCTCGATACTCAAATACATCAACGACACCGCAAAGGACTACGGAGTCGACAAAAACATTCGTCTTCATCATCAGGTCGTGCGCGCCTCGTGGTCGTCCAAAGAGGCATTGTGGACGGTCGAGGCCGAATGCGGACCCGAGCGGCAAACGGCGCGCTTCAGCTGCGATTTTCTTTTCATTTGCAGCGGCTACTACAGCTACGTGGAAGGCTATACCCCGGTGTTCCCCGGCAGCCAGCGCTTCGCCGGCCAACTGGTCCATCCGCAAAAATGGCCCGCGGATTTGGCCTACGCAGATAAGCGGGTCATTGTAATTGGCAGCGGCGCGACCGCAGTCACCCTGGTACCCGCGATGGCCAGGACGGCGGCCCACGTGACCATGCTGCAACGCTCGCCCACCTACGTGGTGGCGCGTCCAGAGCAAGACGCGCTGGCGAATTTTTTGCGGCGCCATTTGCCGCCAATGCTTGCCTACAATCTGGTGCGCTGGCGCAACATCTTGTTTGGAATCTATTTCTTCGGACTGTGCAAGCGCAGTCCGGAAAAGGTGAAGAAGTGGATTCTCGATCGGGTCAAGGGAGCCCTGGGGCCCGAGTACGATGTCAATAAGGATTTCGCGCCGCGCTACAATCCCTGGGATCAGCGCATGTGCCTGGTTCCCGACGGAGATTTGTTCGAATCGATCAAGCAGGGCAAGGCGTCCGTCGTCACCGACGAAATCGATACCTTCACCGAGAATGGCATCAGACTGCGCAGCGGCCAGGAGCTTAAGGGCGATATCATCGTCACCGCCACCGGATTGAATCTCGTCGCGCTGGGAAGCATTCAAATCAGCGTCGATGGCCGTCATGTCGATCCGGCCAACACGCTCAATTACAAGGGTACGATGTATGGCGGGATCCCGAATCTGGCCTCGACGTTCGGCTACACCAACGCATCCTGGACGCTGAAGGCCGAATTGACCTGCGACTACATCTGCCGCGTCCTCAATCACATGGAGGCGAACGGCTTTAAGGTTTGCGTGCCGCAGAACGATGATCCGAGCGTGAAGCCGGAACCCTGGCTGAATCTGAACTCCGGGTACATTCTGCGCGCAGCCGACAAGCTGCCGAAACAAGGTTCCAAGACGCCTTGGAAGCTGCACCAGAATTACGTGAAGGACGTCCTAAGCCTAAAATTCGGCGCGCTGGATGACGGCGTGATTCGTTTCTTGAATCCCGCCGATTCGCTGTTGCTGCAGTCCGCGTTGTCGAACTGACAGGCGCCGAGTGCCGGCGCCGCGATGCGGCGCATCGCACGCTTACTGCTTCGTGACTTTCCAGGTCCCGGCGATCGCCTGACCGCCCGGCTGCCCTTTCGCGCCCAACGACCAGGTACCGATGGCATTCTTGGGATCGAATGAACCGGTGATGATTACTTCTCCCTGCGGATCGGGCGGATAGTCATACGCGCCGGCGAGCTTGTCGCCCGTGACCGTCACGGTGCTGAACTTCGCGTTGTAATCGCCCGCATCGGTGCCGACCGATGCGCTGGCGCTCAGTTTACCGTCGCTTTCCTTCGCGAAGGTCAGATCAAAGCGCCCGACCGCACCCGCACCCTCCCAGGTGCCCCTCCATATGCCGACATACTGATCGCCAGCCGCAGCCGCGGCGGCACCCAATTGCCCCGCGGCCCACATGACCGCCAGCATCAGAACCACGGCAACGGCAATTTTTTGTGGGCGCATGCTTTGTCCTTGAGTTGCAGGCGAGAAGTTAACCTTAAGACGCCGCAGAATGCCGCGCCCCGCATAACGCGTCAAGCTATGATAACCGGCCCGATCGGGGGTTCGCGACCCGGTCATCGTGTATAGTCTGCGCACATTTTTTTTCTCATTTTTTTTCGAGGTGCACATGAATTCGCGCGTAATTGTCAGCGCCGCTTGCAGTGTTATCGCCAGCCTGGTTCTTTGCGCCTCGGCGAGCGCCGCGCCGCTGTTGCTGAGAAACCCCAGCTTGGGCCAGGAGCGGATTGCGTTTCTGTACGGCGGCGACATATGGACGGTGCCACGCCAGGGCGGCGATGCCAGGCGCCTGACCTCGGTCGGCGCGGTGAGCGCCGGACCCTTTTTCTCGCCCGACAGTTCGCAAGTTGCCTATTCGGCGCGTGAACACGGAACCACCGATGTATACGTCGTCAGCAGCGACGGCGGCGTGCCGCGGCGCCTCACTTGGGAGCCCACCGGCAGCCTGGTTACGGGCTGGACTGCGGACGGCAAGGATGTCCTGTTCACCTCCGGGCATGCCAGCAAGTCGGTTTACCCCCGGCTGTTCAAAATTCGCGCCGATGGCGTTGGGCCTGCGGAAGTGCTGCCCCTACCCAGCGTCGATGAGGGCAGTTTTTCAAGCGATGGCAGCACGCTCGCATACGTGCCGGTGCGCCAGTGGCAGGCGGCATGGAAGCACTATCGAGGCGGCCAGACCTCGCAGGTGTGGCTGGTGAACATGAAGACGCTCGACCTCGAGAAAGTGCCGCGCGAGAATTCCAACGACTCGCACCCCGTTTGGCTCGGCAGCACGGTGTATTTTCTATCCGACCGCAACGGCCCGGTTTCGCTGTTTGAGTACGACACCAAAACCAAACAAGTTCAGCAGGTCCTCGATAATCGCGGGCTTGATCTGAAGACCTTGAGCGCAGGTCCCGGCGGCTTGGTATATGAGCAGTTCGGTTCGCTGCATTTTTACGATCCGGGTTCGCGCCAGGATCGGGTGGTGTCGGTGTCGATACACGGCGAACTTGCCGCGCTCGAACCGCACCTTGCGGGCGTCCCGCCGGCGGCGGTTGAGAATATCGCGCTGTCGCCCACCGGCGTGCGTATCGTGGCCGAAGCGCGCGGCGACATTTTTACGCTGCCCGCTGAAAAGGGCGACATCCGCAATCTGACCAAAACACCCGGAAGCGCGGAGCGCGATCCGTCGTGGTCGCCGGATGGAAAATCCATCGCCTATTTCAGCGACGCGTCGGGCGAGTATCAACTGTACATTCGCGGCCAAGACGGTTTGTCGCCGCCCAAGGTGATCGATCTGGGTCCGGATCCGTCGTTTTTCTACGCGCCGCACTGGTCGCCGGACTCCAAACGCATCGCCTACACCGATAAGCATTTGCGGATCTGGTACGTCGATGTCGCCGGCGGCAGACCTGTGAAGATCGACACGGGACTGCGCGGCGGTTTTGGCGCGACGACTCAGATTTGCTGGTCGCCTGATTCGCAGTGGATCGCCTACACCCGCGATTTGGAAAGCGAACTGCACGCAATATTTTTGTACTCCCTGGCCTCGCACACCGCGACGCAAATCACGGATGGCATGAGCAACGCGGCCAATCCCGTGTTCGATCCGAACGGCAAGTACCTGTACTTTACCGCTTCGACCGACAATGGCCCATCGGATGCCGGCATCGATCTGTCGTCTTTGGATCGCAGCATCAATGCCGGCGTCTACGTGGCAGTCTTGTCGCGCAGCGGCGCCTCGCCGATTCCTCCTGAAAGCGATGATGAAAACAAAAAGAAGGACGAGGAATCGAAAAAGGACGACAAGACGGATGAGGGTGCTGCTCAGTCGGACGATGATAAGAAGGGCGATGCCAAGAAGGACGCGAAAAAGGCTGATGAGAAGGCCGACAAGAAAAAGGCGGAGGCGAAGCCCACGGTGATCGATCTGGCCGACATCGGTAATCGAATCCTATCGCTGCCGATCCCCTCGAGGAACTACACTGAGCTGGCCGCCGGCAAGAGCGGCGTGCTGTTTCTTGCCGAAGGACCGCCGGTCGGGCGCTCGGCCGAGGATCCCGGTTCGCCGATCCGCGCTCTGTGGCGATTCACCACGGAGAAGCGCCAGACCGAAGAGATCTTGAGCGGGCTGACGAGTTTCAAAGTGTCGTTCGACGGCGAAAAATTGTTCTATCAACGGCAGGACAATTGGTTTCTCGCGCCGACTGCGGAATTGAAGCCGGGTTCACCCGACGCCAATCCGGGCAAGCCTGTGAACAATCACGGCATGATGGCCATTCTCGATCCGCGCAGCGCCTGGAAGCAGATGTATCACGAGACCTGGCGTTTGCAGCGCGATTTTCTCTACGACCCGCACACGCAGGGTTTGGATATCCCCAAGATCGAAGCCAAGTATCGCCCGTATCTCGAGAATTTGGCCTCGCGCGCTGAATTCACCTATCTGTGCGATGAGATGCTGGGCGAAGTTCGGGTGGGCCACATGTTCGTGAACGGGCCGCGCCCGATGTCGAACGCGCCGAAGCCCGGACTGCTCGGCGCCGACTACGCACTCGATCATGACCGGTATCGATTTGCGAAGATCTATAACGGCGAGAATTGGACCCCCTCGCTGACCGCACCCTTGACGTTGCCGGGCATCAATATCGTCGTGGGCGACTATTTGCTGGCGGTCAATGGCCGCGAACTGCACGCCACCGATAACGTGGATAGTTTCTTCGACGGCACGGCCGGCAAACAAACGGTGCTGCGCGTGGGCAAGAGCGCCGATGGCAGCGGTGCGCGCGATGTCACGGTGGTTCCGACGGCTTCCGAATACGGCTTGCGCAATCTTGATTGGATCAACGGCAATCGGCGCAAAGTCGACGCGCTCTCCGGCGGCAAAATTGCCTATGTGTATATGCCGAATACCGCGGGCGCGGGATACACGAATTTCAACCGCTTTTTCTATGCCCAATTGGACCGGCAAGGCGTCATTCTGGATGAGCGCTACAACCAAGGCGGCCTCATCGCTGACTATATCGTCAACGTTCTGGGCCAGAAGCATTTGAGCAATGCCATCGAGCGCGATGGCAAACCGGTCCACGATCCGCAGGGCGCCATTTTCGGCCCCAAGGCGATGATCATCAATCAGTCCGCCGGCTCGGGCGGCGATGCCATGCCCTGGTACTTCCGTAAGGCCGCGCTCGGTACCTTGGTGGGCACGCGCACGTGGGGCGGCTTGGTCGGCATCGGCGGCTATCCAACGCTCATCGACGGCGGCTCCGTGACCGCGCCGCGCTATGCAATCTATGGGCTTAATGGCGAATGGGAAGTCGAAGGCCACGGGATTCCGCCGGACGTGATGGTGGAAGAACTGCCGAAGGATGTGGCGGCGGGACATGACGCGCAGCTGGAGCGCGCCGTTGCGATCGTCATGCAACAGCTGAAGGAACATCCTGTTCCGGTGTCGCCGATCCCTCCCTATCCTGACTATCACAAGGGTACCGATATCGGTCGTTGATACGGATATCGGTCAGGGCCGCGGTGCTCCAAATACCGCAACACGGGGGCTGCTGAAGCCCCCTTTCTTTCGTCATAACCGCGCGTAACTTGGATATGCCATCTAACTATTCGACGCGGTGAGGACTTAAGGGCTAGCGTTGCGCATCGTTAGCCGGAGTCCTTATGGCGCAAATCGCCCACGCTGCTGATAATCGCGCGCTCAGCCGGCGCTCGCCCTGGGGCGAGTTGCTGCGCAAGGAAGACTGGTGGGCCGTCTGGATTGGAGTGGGCCTAATCGCGGTTGCCGTGGCTCTGTTTGCGGGCGGCGGCAGTATCAAGTGGATCGCTGTAGCGCCGCAGAAATGGGGCCGCCTCTCCGAGGTGAGCCAACAGCTCAAAGTACACGGCGTGCAATACGCGGCGCTTTTCGTGCTCTGGGCCGTGGCATTCGGCATCGGCGCGGCCGCGCTGGGCATAAAAATCAGCCGATTTCTGCCTGCGTTTCTGCTGGTGTACCTCGCCGCCGGCACGCTCTATTTTCTGGGGCAGTGGCAGCAGGCGGCGCATTACAATTTGGAACCGCCGCTCGTGGCCTTGGGTCTAGGGCTGCTGATCTCCAATACGCTCGGCGTGCCGCGCTGGCTCGAGCCCGGATTGCGCGTCGAGTTCTACATCAAAACCGGCATTGTGTTGTTGGGCGCCGGCCTGCCGCTGACGCTGATCGCCTGGGCCGGGCCCGTGGCCATGGTTCAGGCGGCCATCGTTTCGCTGGCGACCTTCGGCGTGATCTATGCGTCGGCTGTTGGTTTGGGACTCGACCGGCGGTTGGCGGCCACGCTGGGCACCGGAGGCGCGGTGTGCGGCGTCTCGGGCGCGATCGCCGTGGGCGGCGCGGTGGGCGCCAAAAAAGAACAAGTCTCGGTCGCCATCTCACTGGTCGTGGTCTTCGCCATCATCATGATTTTCGTGTTGCCGCTTGTTTCCCGAGCGCTGGGCTTGTCCACCGGCGTCGCCGGTGCGTGGATCGGCACGTCGGAATTTGCGGACGCCGCCGGCTTGGCGGCGGCGCAGACCTATGGCGGCTACGCCGGCAGCGTGCCGGGAATTACCGGCAGCCCGGATGCCGCGGTGAGCGCCTTCACGCTCATGAAAGTCATCGGGCGCGACGTCTGGATCGGCGTCTGGGCCTTTGTGCTCTCCCTGATCGCGACCACGCGATGGGAACGCACCGGGGTGCAGAGCAAGTCGAGCGCCGCCGAGATTTGGCATCGATTTCCCAAATTCGTACTCGGCTTCCTGGCCGCATCCGCCGTTTTGACCCTGGTGACGCGCGGCGTTGACTATGCCGCCTACAAAAAGGAAGTGGTACCCGCACTGGTAGCTCCTTTGCAGGCTTTGCGCACCTGGGCCTTCACGTTTGCGTTCTTGAGCATCGGACTCACCACCCGGCTGCGCGAATTCGCATCGATTGGCGCGCGGCCCTTGGTTGCGTTCACGATCGGCGTGGTGGTCAATGTGATCTTGGGCTTCGTGCTCTCGACCGAAGTGTTCGGCGGATTTTGGAATCGGCTCGGCCAATGAAGGGGACCAGGCCCGTGAGCCATGCTGCCGCGCCCTCCTGCGGGCGGTGCACGCACTTTCAGAACCAGCCCCTGGAATTGGAGGCAGCGCTGCCCGGTCTGTCTTGCTTGAGTTCAGCCTTCGGAGCGGTTCGCTGCAGCGACGGCATCTGCGCCGTGCATGCGCGCTATGTCGCGGCCTCGAGCGTTTGCGCAGCTTTTGCTGAGGACAGCATTGCTTACGCCTTCGCGTAGCCTGTCTCTAAAATTCGCTCCATGAAGCGCTCGCACTGCGCGAGCTGATCGAGCGCGACAAATTCATTGGGGCGATGCGCCTCGGCAATGTCTCCCGGTCCGCAAATCACGGTCGGCACGCCCATCCTTTGAAAAAGTCCTGCTTCCGTGCCATAGGACACCTTCCCGACGCTGGCATTCCTCGACAACCGCATGGCCCATTGCACGATCGCATCGCTCTCCGCCGCCGCGAGTCCCACGGTTTGGCTCACCCATTGCAAATCGATCCCGGCGCTCGCGTCGATGCCGCGCATTTCCGCCGCCAGCGCCTCGGCATAGCCGCGAATTTCTTGATACAGCGCATCGGGCTTGGCCTGCGGCAGCGTGCGCATGTCGAATTGAAACACGCAGTCTTTGGGCACCACATTGGCGGCAATGCCGCCTTGAATCAAGCCGGTGGACAGCGTTGAGTACGGCACCGTAAAGCCGTAATCGCGCTGCTCGAGCTGCGCCAGGCGGTCGGCGAGCTGGCGAATGAATACCACCAGACGCGCCGCGTATTCGATTGCATTCACGCCGTGCGTGACGTAGCTCGAGTGCGCCTCGCGGCCGTGTACGGCGCAACGGAACCGGTGCGTGCCCTTGTGCGCGATGATGGGCTGCATCGAGGTCGGCTCGCCCACCACGCACCCGGCCGGCCGAATCCCCTGCTCCTGCAGATCGGCAATCAAGCCGCGCACGCCGAGGCAGCCCACCTCTTCGTCGTAGCTCAACGCATAGTGAAGCGGCGCGTCGAGCCGCCGCTCGTTGAGCGCCGCCGCAAATTTGGGCGCCTGCGCCAAAATGATGCCGATAAATCCCTTCATGTCCGCCGAACCGCGCGCGTACAGCTTGCCGTCGCGCTCGATGGCCGCGAACGGATCGGTATCCCAGTCCTGGCCGTCGACCGGCACGACATCGGTGTGACCTGAAAGAATCAAACCCGGCTTGTCCGAGTCTCCCAAAGTTGCAAACAAGTTGGCCTTCTTGGCAGAGGCGTCATATGTGAGCCGGGTTTTCGCGCCGAATCCCAGCAAGTAATCGCGCGCCCATTCGATCAATCCCAGATTGGAGTCGCGCGACACCGTGTTGAACGCGATCAGGCGCTCGATCATCGCGCGCGCTGCAGCGCTCGGGACACTCATAAGGCGACTCGCGGAAGCTTGAGGGGTTTGTATTATAGCCGCTCCGGTGCGTTATGCTCTGGGAGCCTGTCTGAGTATTCAACGTGGCCTTACCTAAGGCATATTCCGCTTCAGGCGAGGCGGAGCCGACGCGGTTGGGTATATTCCCAATAAGGAGGCGACAACAAAGCATAAAGCAAAATCTGCAAGGGTACAAAGGGTGGCCCGTCCCGCTGGCCTTTCTTGTCGTCGAGGAAGTCACTGCGAAAGGACAGGAAGTCATGCAGCGAGAGTTCCTTCTGCAGGAAATTGACCACGGCATATTCTGGAGCCGTGCAACGCGGTTCGCCCGGCAGGCAATACGCGGCATTCGATCCTGTTTCCGGCTGAATCTTGCCTTTCAGGGACGGCACGTCGCGCTCATACATGTACCAGGTCTCGGTAGCCATGTGCCACGACTTCGAGAACTTGTGATACCAGGTGGCATCATATTGCTGCAAATTGTTG
>CAWALS010000005.1:0-302527 GCA_963782865.1 uncultured Gammaproteobacteria bacterium
CACCCGTCCCTTACGATGACGTTGCGACGCTTTGCCGAGAAATTCTCCTGCGTGACCTAACCCGAGCCGGTTTGCCGAAGAGCGGTTGTCTGGTACGCTAGGCGCATAGCCAAGGAGCGAGACATGGCATCGCGGGACGGCGCCTTGGCGCGTGCATTGACCCATTTCGACTCCAACGGGTTCCGCGATCATCTGGCGGAACTCGTGGCAATCCCCAGCACCTCCCAGGACCCAGGACACGAAGCCGACGTGCAGCGGTATCTGGCCGACGCCATCCAGCCGTGGCTGGAGCGGATGGGCTTCGCGGTCGAAATCCACCCCAACCCGACCACGGGCTTCGGCCCGATCCTGTTTGCTGATCGGCTGGAGGGACCAGACCGACCGACAATCCTTTCTTATGGACATGGCGACACCGTGCGCGGCCTGGACGATCAATGGCGCGCGGGGTTGTCCCCTTGGACGCTGACAGAGGAAGGTGACCGCTGGTACGGCCGAGGTTCCGCCGACAACAAAGGTCAGCATGCGCTGAACCTCGCCGCGCTCGAAGCGGTCCTTGCCGAACGCGGCGGCTCTCTGGGCTTCAACTTGAAATTGGTGCTCGAAACCAGCGAGGAACGCGGATCGACTGGCCTGCGCCAATTTGTCGCCGCACAGGCCGACCGGTTGGTCGCTGACGTGCTGATCGCCAGCGACGGCCCGCGCGTGATGCCCGAGGTCCCCACGATCGCCACCGGCACGCGCGGCATATTCAACTTTGACCTCGTGGTGGACCTGCGCCCTGGTGGCGTCCATTCCGGCCATTGGGGCGGCCTGACGACCGATCCCGCCGTAGTGCTCAGCCACGCGCTCGGCGTCATTATCGACCGACGAGGGAAAATCCTGGTGCGTGATTGGCTACCGCCGAATGGCGTCCCGGCGGCCGTGCGAGCAGGTACTCGGCGGCTGCCCGGTTGGTGGCGGCGGCGAAGCCGCCAATATCGACGCCGACTGGGGTGAACCCGGCCTTACCTCTGCCGAGAAAATCTACGGCTGGAACAGCTTCATCGTGTTGTCGATGCTCTCTGGCAGACCGGAGAACCCGGTCAATGCTGTTGCCCCGAATGCGGCAGCGCACTGCCAAATTCGCTACACCGTGGATAGCGATCCCGCCGATTTTGAACCAGCATTGCGTCAACACCTGGACGAACAAGGATTTCCAGATGTCCGCGTCGAGAACGCTTCCGTGCGGATGCCCGCAAGCCGGACCAATCCGAGGCACCCGTGGGTCTGCTGGACTGTTAGCAGTATGGAAAAGTCGCTGGGCAAGCGGGTGCAGGTGATCCCAAACTCCTCGGGCGGACTTCCGGGCGATGAATTCGTGGACTATCTCGGTGTTCCGCTGGTCTGGATTCCGCACAGCTACAACGGCTGCAAGCAACACGGACCGGACGAGCATTTGCTGGTGGCCCCGGCACGCGAAGGAATAATGGCCTACACCGGCATATGGTGGGATTTGGGCGAACCCGGAACTCCATCGGCTTGATGGGTGCTCGCCTGCGTCTTGATCGCCTCGCCGATGTCGCGATGACAGGACCCCGGCGAACCCGATTTGCTGGTCGGGCGTCAAGTGCGAAGCGTGTTCTTGGTCACCTTG
The DNA here is from genome assembly GCA_963782865.1 of uncultured Gammaproteobacteria bacterium. GTDB lineage: Bacteria > Pseudomonadota > Gammaproteobacteria > Steroidobacterales > Steroidobacteraceae > Bog-1198. The sequence goes on from CAWALS010000005.1 coordinate 1,634, forward strand.
ATCCCATGAGCCTTTAGCCATGCCTTGTGTTCAGCCTGCGCTTCGGTCAGCGCCGCCGTCTTGGGCAGGCTAGTCGGTTTGCCTTTTGGCGTGGACATCTTGATTACGGAGACATTCGCTTGGCTCCCGCCGGATGCGCTGGCAACTTTACCAATTTCCGCGGCGGATGTCGTGCTCGGTGGCAACCAGGACGCTGCGATGAGCCGGGCTTCGATGATGTGATATCCGCTGCGAGCAAGCCGACGGCCACTGCGGCGCCACTCAATCCACCGTAGCGAAGCAGCCTTCGCGGCGCCCAGTCCTTCGAGACGAGCCGCCGCTGGACGGGCCTCACGGATCGCAGCGCGCCGATGACTGATTAGGCCAATTCCATTCGCGTTGTGTGGTCATCCCCTCGGGCCTCCGCTCCATTCGATCGGGACGGAACTTCTGAGCCGGATCGCGCCTTAAATGGGCGGTGCCTAAATCCTGTGCCGATGCGTCGCCGGGAATTCTGAGCCGAGATCGCTGACCTAGGCAGCGGAGGTGATGCGATGAAGACGAAAGAGGATGTCGCAGTCATGCGACGATTAAAGGCGTTGGGGTGGGGGCTGAAGCGCATTGCGGTCGAACTTGGCTGTTCCCGAAAAACGGTGCGAAGTTGGTTGGCGCGAGGTGAGTGGCGCCCATTTGCCCTCGCCGTCGCGGCCAAGCAAGCTCGATGGTTTTTCGGACTGGCTACGTGAGCGCTTGCGTTTCCACAACGGTGACACGGACATGGTGCGCCAAGAACTGGCGCGAGAGAAGAACATCGTCGTCAGTTTGCGCACGGTTGAGCGCGCGGTAACCCCTCTGTGGCGTGAATTATTTATTCGCGCGCATGACCAGCCCTCAACGCCCACAGGAACGGACCCACTTCTGCTCACCGGAATTGACCCAGCGAGTGCGCATAGGTTTGTGGTCAGTCGGCGAGACCAAGCGATATCCGACCTGCTCTTAAAGCAATTATTCCTTTGTTCGATCGCAGGGACCATTCCTCCGCCCCGACCTGGGTTCCGCGAGACATGGCCTCAGCCGGCGGTCAATGATGGCCGCAAGGCCACCGCGCGCTTGCGCGGCGCGCAGCGTCATTGAGGGCCGGCTGAGGTCATGTCACACTTGGATCAGGTGGGGGCCTGCATCGCGTTGCGACGAAGGCCGGAGATTATGACGCGTCGGTCACCGTGGATTTGCCTTGGCCGCCCGAAGTGGCGGATTGGCCGAGGATTGCGGCGGTGGCTCTGTGGAACCTGGCTCTGGACTACGTAATGACGGACCGTCGATACGGATGGTAATACAGTGATGTTGGAGCCGATCGAGCAGCGCATCGACCAGAGACTTCTTGTCGAACAGCTCGTACCAGTCTGGCAGATCGAGGTTTGTAGTGATGATTATCGAGACGCGGTTGTAGCGCTGATCCATCAGCCGGAAGAAGGCGTTGGCCTGTTCGGGCTTAAGCGTCAGGTAGCCGAATTCGTCGATTAATGTTACGCGTAACATTAATTGACTAATGTGACGTCGGCACTTACGTGGAGTGGGCTCCTCTTTTCGGCCCTTGACGCGGCATTTCGCAGGGCTAACTTCAACATAACTGAGTGGTCATAGCGTGGAACTCCTTTGCAACCAAGGAGTGGGTCATGCTGCGAGATCTGTATCCCAGGCATCATCGTCAGTACCAGGGGTCCCGGTGCGGGGCCGAGTTGGAGGCGTTCGCCGGCTGGCTGGAAGAGCAAGGCCACCTGAGGCATCCGTTGCGCCTTCATCTGTATCGAGCAAGACAGGCTCTCGATCACTCAGATCAATTTCAGTCTGGCTCAACTTTCAAAGAGGACGATGTCCGGGAAGCTTTCGTCGTTTCTGGTACGGATGCATATTTATATTTATTCACCGGACGTATCTTTCTCAGATTCCTGGCGGCCACGGGCCGCCTGGTTCCGGTCGAGACTGTCGACGCGAATGCCCTTCTATGTAGTCGCTATCGCCATTATCTCGCGGAGGTGAGAGGACTTTCCAGCCAGACGCTCAAACACCACGGGTCGACGGTAGCCGATTTTCTGTCGCGCGGAGTGTCGACCGACCGCGGCCTGCCGGGACTCACGGCCATGAATGTCGAGGCGTACGTCCAACTCAAGAGCAAGGAGAACAAGCGCCAATCGCTGCAGCACGTCGTCGCGCACCTGAGAGCTTTTTTGCGGTATTGCGGTACCCATGGCGAAGCGCCCTCTGGCCTCGACGTCATCGATACGCCCCGCGTTTATCGGGAGGAACTGCCTCCACGGGCATTGGACTGGCGTGTCGTGCGACAGCTACTCACTTCGATCCGCCGCCGGAAGGCCCGGGATTGGCGGGATTACACCATCCTGCACCTCATGGCGTGTTACGGTCTGCGGCCATCAGAAGTCGCGGCCCTTCGCCTCACGTCGATTGACTGGAAGGCAGGAACGCTGAGGGTCGAACAGCGCAAGACACGCTCAACGCTCGTGTTGCCGCTCACCAATCGGACCTTGCGCCTCCTGCGTCGCTACCTGACGGCGGGGAGGCCGAACAGCAATTTGCCACACCTATTCTTGCGTGTCCGTAGCCCGATCAAAGCCATGACGCATTATGGGATTATCGAGGTCTTCAACTACCGGGCCAGGAAGAGTGGCCTTCCGCTCAACGGGGCATCGTCCTACTCGCTGCGACACGCTTTCGCGATGCGCTTGCTTCGACGCGGCGTTGGCATCAAAGCGATCGGCGATCTGCTTGGACATCGCAGCCTGGAAGCAACCTGCGTCTATTTGCGGGTCGATGCCGACATGCTGCGAACCGTTGCCTTGCCAGTACCCCGCATCACCGCCGTGTGGGGAGGCAATCATGAGTGAAATCCCTCGTCGACGGCGGCTTTGGACCAGTGGATCACAAACTGGCTCGCTCATCAGCGCGCGCTGGGTCGCGGCTACAACCGCGAAGAATGGGTGCTTGAGCACTTGCGGAGGTTTGTCGAAACCATCCCTTCTCCCGATCTCGATCAGTCCGGCTTTGATCTTTGGTGTGATGCGTCCCGTCACCTCTCGGCCACCACGCGCCGAGGTCAGCAGTTGATCGTCCGCAAGTTCTGCCTTTATCGCCAGCGGACGGAACCGCGCTGTTTCGTGCCCAATCCGCTTTACTTCGTCCGGCCCTGTCCTTACCGCGAGCCTGTGATCATCGAGCCACACACATCGCGAGGCTGCTTGTCGCCGCCGACAATCTGACACCCACGACAAACTCGCCGTTGCTGCCGACGGTCATGCGCTTTGCCATGGTTGTCTTGTACATCGCCGGCTTGCGTCGAGGCGAACTGGTACGGTTGACCCTGGACGATGTCGAGCCGCGAACGGGAGTCCTGCGTATCCAGGCTTCGAAGTTCCACAAGTCACGGCTGGTGCCATTATCAGCGGAGGCAGGTGAGGAACTTCAGGTCTATCTGCGCAGACGCCTCGCACCACCGTTCGACACGGATCAGCGCGCTCCACTGCTTTGTTGGGGTCCGCGTGGCGACCGTCGATACACCGGAGGGGGAATGGGGGAGGCAATCATCCGCCTGTTCGTGGCCGCCAACGTGGTCGACCATGAAGGCCGCCGACCACGCGTGCATGACGTGAGGCACAACTTCGCAATTCAGGCACTTATTCGTTGGTATCGTTCCGGGTTGATACGCAATCTCATTTGCCCCGGTTGGCCATGTACATGGGTCACGTCTCAATCGTATCGACCGCCCACTATCTGCACTTTGTACCGACGATGAGAGAGCTTGCCAGCGACCGTTTTGAAGCTGCCTTCGGCCACCTTGTCGAGGAGTCACCGGAATGAAAACTTACCAACCCACCAGCCTTGGCCGATCGATCGTCCGCTTCTTTCAGGAATACCTCCCGACACTTCGCGGCATGAGCCAACACACGATCCGAAGCTACCGCGACGGGATGATCTTGTTCCTGGGGTTCGCCGCCAGAGATCGTGGACCCTCCGTGCCAATGATGATGAGACATCTACCCCCCGGTAGTTTAGACCCGAAGGCGCGGAAGGATTCCCTCATCCATGCCCATGCTGTCCCGAGAGAATGATGTCGAGGCGGGTGCCGCCCCGAACGGAGACCGTAGGCCGACGATCGTGGCGGCACCCGCCTCGGTATCCCCGGAATTATCGGGCCGGCCCAGGCGGCGAACGTTCACCGCCCGCGACAAGCTGCGCATTCTGGCCGCGACCGATCGCGCGGCGGAGACGGGAGGGATCGGCGCGATCCTGCGCCGTGAAGGCATCTACTCCTCGACGCTGTGTGACTGGCGCCGACAACGTGACGCCGGCACCTCGGCGCGCTGACCCGGTCAAGCGTGGTCCGAAAACCGCTGAACCCAACCTGCTTACGGCGGAGATGACGTCACTTCGGAGAGATAACGACCATCTCACCCGACGTCTGGCCCGCGCCGAGGCGATCATTGCGGTCCAAAAAAACTTGCCGACCTGCTGGGGATCCCGATGACGCCGGACGGCGGCGTGCCTTGACGGCGGCCGTGCTGGCCATGCCGCCGATCAACGGCATGACCTCCGCGGTCTGCGCCGCGTTGGGGTTTCACGCGCGACGGTGGAACGGCGCCGCAGGCTGACCGCGCCGCCGGTGATCGCGCACGCCCGACCAAGACCGCCGCATGCCTTGACGCGCCGCCGCGGCAGGCGGTATTGAACCTGCTGCACGCGCCACGTTTTGCCGATCAGGCGCCGGCCGAGATCTACGCCACATTGCTCGACGAGGGCGTCTATCACTGCTCGATCCGCACCATGTATCGCCTGCTCGGGCAGAACGGCGAAATCCGCGAACGGCGCCAGCAATTGCGTCATCCGGTTTACCAGAAGCCAGAACTTCTGGCGGAAAAGCCCAATGAAGTCTGGTCCTGGGACATCACCAAGCTGATGGGGCCGGCGAAGTGGAGCTACTTCTATCTCTACGTGATCCTGGACATCTTCAGCCGCCGCGTGGTCGGCTGGTGCATTGCCGATGCCGAGAGTGCCACTCTGTTCAAGCCGCTGTTCGACGATGCGATCATCAAACACAACGTGACGCCCGGTCAGCTCACCCTGCACGCCGATCGGGGCAGCCCAATAAAAGCCAAGGCACCGTGTTCCTGCTGGCCGATCTCGGCGTGACCCGATCGCCCAACCGCCCGCACATTTCCAACGACAATCCGTTCTCCGAAAGTAGCTTCAAGACGCTGAACTGTCGGCCCCCAAACGCTTTGGCTGTATAGCAATACGTTTTCCTCTACTCGACTACATTCGTGTTGTTGCTCACCGCCTTGGTACCGGACCAGGATCCCGAGGCCGTGCACGCCGTCGCGTTGGTCGCCGACCAGGTCAACGTGGCGCTATTGCCGCTGGCGACCGTGCTGGGGCTTGCCCCGAGGCTAATGGTTGGCACGGGCTGCGTGACGGAGACCGTTGCCGATTGCGACGCGGAGCTGCCGCCGGACCCGGTGCAGGTGAGCGTATAGGTCGCATTCGCGGTGAGTGCGCCCGTGGATTGCGACCCCGTGAGGGCCTTGGCGCCCTGCCAGGCCCCTGAGGCGGCGCACGAAGTCGCATTATTGGACGACCAGGTCAGGGTCGATGCGCCGCCGCTGTTGATGGTGCTGGGACTTGCGCTGAAGCTCACCGTGACCGTCGGATTTGCACTGACCGTGACGGTCGCCGTTTGTGCAGCCGTCCCTCCGGCGCCGTTGCAGGTCAGGGTGTAGGCGGAAGTGCTGGTGAGTGCCCCGGTGGACTGCGTGCCGCTGACTGCTTTGGTTCCGGACCAAGCGCCGGAAGCCACACAGGAGGTTGCGTTCGTCGCCGACCACGTTAGCGTGGCACTGCCGCCGCTCTTCACGGCGCTTGGACCGACGCTCAGCGTGACGGCGGGCGCCGCCGCCTTGACGGAGACGGTTGCGGACTGTGCAGCGCTGCCTCCACCACCCGTACAAGTCAGCGTGTAGGTCGCATTGGCGGAGAGGACGCCGGTGGATTGCGTGCCGCTGACCGCCTTGCTGCCGCTCCAGGCGCCCGATGCCGCACAGGCCGTCGCATTGGTGGCAGACCAGGTGAGCGTCGAGCTCGTTCCACTCGTCACCGAGCTGGGAGCCGCGCTGATTAGAACGGTGGGCGCAGGCGAGTTGACGGAAACCGTCGCCGATTGAGTGGCACTGCCGCCGGATCCCGTGCAAGTCAATAAGTAGGTCGCGTTGGCGGACAGCGCGCCGGTGGTTTGCGAACCGCTGACCGCCTTGCTGCCGCTCCAGCCGCCCGACGCCGTACAGGCGGTCGCGTTGTTGCTCGACCAATGCAGTGTGGAAGACTCGCCTGCTTTCACGCTGCCGGGACTCGCGTTGAGGGCGACAATCGGTGCTTTGCTGGAGACCGTGACGGTTGCCGACTGCATGGCAGTCCCGCCGGCTCCCGTGCAGGTCAATTCATATTCGGTGGTGTTGGTCAGCGCGCCGGTGGACCAAGTCCCGCTGGTCGGCACGCTGCCGTGCCAGCCACCGGAGGCCGTGCAGGCGCTGGCTTCGGCGGACTCCCAGGTGAGAGTCGAACTGCCGCCGCTGCTCACCGTCGTGGACGTTGCGCTCAATATGACGGACACCGCAGCGGGTGCCGCGGGTGTGGCGACGGACACAGCGACGGACTGGGTCGTGGTGCCGCCCGATCCGCTACAAGTCAAGGTATAGCTGGTTTGGGCGGACAGCGGGGGAGTCGTGGTGCTGCCGGAGGTCGGTACAGTACCGCTCCAGCCCCCCGACGCGGCGCAGCTGTTGGCGTTAGTGGCACTCCACTGCAGCGCCACCGATGCGCCTACGGCCACGGTGCTTTCACTGGCCTTCAGGCTCACCAATGGTGGGGCGGCCACAACGGGGGGCGCGGTGGTGCTGGCTGCGGTGCTCGTGGGCGCGCTGCTGGTCGAGGGGTCGCTGGATGCAGGATTGCTCGATGTCTGTGCGTTCGAACTCGCACCGCATGCAGCGAGCGCGCCAAGTACAGTCAATACGAATAAGGATTTCACCGCGAACGCAAACCTTGTGCAGCGGCTGCGGCGAATTGAACCCATTACGCGTCTCCCCAGATTTACTGCGACAACTTTTTCGCGAAGCGGTGATTCCTTTCATCCGCAATCTTTGAGATCACATATTCATTCGATATTTCGAATTCGCCAACCTGTCGCCATTTGCAAACTACATATGTCTGGTGCACGATTAAGTTCATTCGCGTTTTGAAAATTTGCAAAACCTCCACGCGCAAGTTTTCGTCGCGCATTGGCGACACGCTGCATCACCTTGAGAGAGCCGTACGAAAAGTTTTTCGCAGCGCGAAATAGCCTATAAAAATAGGCGTTTTTTGAGCTTTACAGAATTATTGCATTCCGATGAACCGCCGCGACGTTAAGCAAATCCCTTACCTGACATCCGCTCATTGGCTGAAGTGCGCGAACTCTGTTGTCTGCATCGAGAGACAATTATTTTTTTTCCCGCATCGTAAATTGCGCGCAGGTTTTTTTTAAATGCCAATCAATAATTTTCCGCGTTGCGGCGACAAGCCGTAACGGCAATTCGGCGATCGCCAATTCAGCAATGGTACGAAGAGGCGATCTGATGCGTGATTGCACAAACGTGCTACATAGGATCAGCGAAACGTAGGATCATCGAAATGTAGGATTGCGGTGCAGGCGCGATCTCGAAAAAAAGACGGCGGTCGCCGATGCGAAAGTGGTTCGGTTCCACGATGGCCCCGCGACCTGTCGCGTACATGAGATCCGCTCGGGAGAATTTTAAAAAGTTGGAAAACGTCAGAAAAGCGCGGGTTGGTGATGGTGGGCGGTACAGGGATTGAACCTGTGACCCCTGCCGTGTGAAAGCAGTGCTCTACCGCTGAGCTAACCGCCCGCTAATCAGGGCGCAAAGTATGACATCGGCTGCGCAGCTAAAACAAACGGCGCGGCCGCAGTCAGAGCCTCTGCTAAACTCGGCGCCCCTGGAATTCTCTTAGTAGTTATGACTGTCCGTACCCGCTTTGCGCCCAGTCCTACCGGCTTCCTGCATATCGGCGGGCTGCGCACCGCGCTATTTTGCTGGCTGTACGCGCGCCGTCATGCGCGGCAAGTTCATCCTGCGCATCGAGGACACGGATCTGCGAGCGCTCCACCGAGGAGGCGATCCAGCAGATTCTCGACGGCATGGAGTGGGCCGGTCTCGATCAAGACGAAGGGCCGTTTTTTCAGACCAAGCGCTTTGACCGCTACCAGGAAGTCATCGAGGAGATGCTGGCCGACCGGCAAGGCCTACCGTTGCTACTGCACCAAGGAGGAGCTGGAGCAGATGCGCGCCGCCAGATGGCACGCGGCGAGAAGCCGCGCTACGAGGCCGTGGCGCGAGCGCACCGATGCTCTGCCGGGCGTGCCCCGGTGGTGCGGTTCAAGAATCCGCTCACCGGCGAAGTCGTCGTCAAGGATGTCGTGCACGGCCGCGTGGTATTCCAGAACAGCGAACTCGATGACCTGATCATCGCCCGCTCCGATGGCACGCCCACCTATAATTTTTGCGTCGTCGTCGACGACATGGACATGCAGATCACGCACGTGATTCGCGGCGACGATCACTCAACAACACGCCGCGGCAGATGAACATGCTGCTGGCGCTTGGGCCATAAGCCGCCGGTCTATGCACACGTGCCGATGATTCTGGGCGCGGACGGCGCGAAGCTCTCGAAGCGTCATGGTGCGGTCAGCGTGCTGCAGTATCGGGACCAAGGATTCCTGCCGGAAGCGGTGCTCAACTACCTGGTGCGCTTGGGCTGGTCGCATGGCGATCAGGAAATCTTTTCATCGAGGAGATGATTCGCTATTCGATATTGCCGACGTCAACAAGTCGGCGTCGGCATTTAATCTCGAGAAGCTCGCATGGCTCAATCAGCAACACATGATGCGTGCCCCGACAGCCCGCGTGGCGCCGGTGCTGCGCTGGCACTTGGAGCGCGAAGGTATCCAGGCTGACGATGAGGCGAAACTCGAGCAAATCGTCTCTCGCTGCGCGAGCGCGCGAAGACGGTGCGCGAAATGGCGCGAACAGCGTATTCTTTTTCCGAGCGCCTGCGAGCTATGACGAGAAGGCCGTGCGTAAGCACATCACGCCGGACGTTCCGGCGTTGCTGGCCGAGGCCGCGGCGGCCCTCGGCAGGCTCGATGAGTGGAATGCGGCGGCGATTCACGAATCGATCAGCGGCCTGGCGGCGGCAAAGGGCATTTCGCTCGGCAAGCTCGCCCAACCCATCCGGCTGGCCGTATGCGGTGGTACCGTATCGCCGCCCATCGACGCCACCTTGGCCATTTTCGGCAAAAGCCGAAGCGCTGTCCCGCTTGGCGCGCGCGCTGGCGCTCTGGGGCGCGTAGTTCTTTCATTTTCTTGACGAATTGGCGCCTGTCAGGTAACGTCCCGCGCCTCCATGTGGGGCCATAGCTCAGCTGGGAGAGCGCTTGCATGGCATGCAAGAGGTCGGCGGTTCGATCCCGCCTGGCTCCACCAGATTCTTGACGCGAGTGTTGATTTGATTTCGTCGATGCGTCCCCATCGTCTAGAGGCCTAGGACACCACCCTTTCACGGTGAGAACCGGGGTTCGAATCCCCGTGGGGACGCCACTTTAAACGGGTCGCATTCGCCGGAATTTGCGGTTGGTTGCCGCATGCAGGGCCCACAATTGCTGCTTACAGAATCAATACATTCTGCTTCGTCGCTCTCCTCACGGCGGCAAGTGGAATGCCGTTATCGAAAGTTACGAGCCTTCCTTCGTGCTGAACCGCGAGAGCAAGCAGGTAAATGTCGGTCAGTTGCCGCGGTCCATGGATTCGCGTCGAATCCACGACATCCGAATCCAATAGACTGACTTCATCCGGCCAGAATTCATGGACGTCTTCGTTGCAAGCCTCGGCTAGGCGCTCAATGACAGCCTGGACTGGTAGTGGGTTCGGATAACCCTGATTCGACATGATACGGATACACCCGTTTTGCGTGATGGGACATGATGCCCAACCCTCCCGCGCATGCTTCGCAAACCAACGAATCGCCGTATCGTGGGATGCGTGGTCGGAGTCCAGCAACGCGATCAGCACGTTCACATCCAATAGTGCGCGCACTACTTAGGGTCCGCCGATCTCGAGCGTTCGTAGCGGGAAGATGCGCACTGGGCCAACCTGGAGCACGCGGCAGCTAGTAGGCGTCTTCGTCACGAAGCTTGTTTATCAACTCATTCGTGACGATACCGCCACGCCGCGCGAAGGGCTTGATCCCATAAACCGCTTTAGGTTCCTTCACGGAGAGCGGCTCTTGCGGAGTCGTCAGAGCGCGCCGAGCTAGCTCGGAGATCATCTCGCCGATGGTCTTCCGCTCCCGCCTAGCCCGCTCTCTGGCGGCCTGCATCACATCGTCCGCAATGTCGAGCGTCGTTCTCATACATCAGATGTTAGCGCATCACGCATCATTGGTCCAGTCTTGGAAATTGCCACCGCCGCGCGGCACTTACCTGGGGGGTCAGTTGGAGTACCCGCCTGACTATCGATCGCAAGGAAGAGTGGCCGCAACGAATTCCGTGAGGCGTTCGGGTTGCGCGGAGAGCTGTCGCAGCGTTGCCGGGTCCAGTAGATCGATTCGCAGCGAGTCGGGATATTGCTGGGCGCACCAGAGGGTCTTGCCAGTGCCGCGCGGTCCGAGCAGAAAGAAGTGGTCACGATTAGGTCTGAGGAATCGCGGTATAAATGCCATTGTGAGGCGCAGAATGGCATCTAAGCCGCCATTTTGCAGGGCTCAGGCTCACGCGCCGCCGTCTTATCAGGGGAATTCCAATGCGCTGAACGCCGCGTCATGTCGGTTTGAATGTCTTGACGCCTGCTTTAATCGCCGCGCGCCGTAGGTCGTAATCAAGAGTCGCTATCGGGGCGCCGTTGCGCAAGGCAAGCTCCAGATACGATGCGTCATAGGACGAGAGCCGATAGCGTCGTGACAGCTGCAGGGTATCGGAAAGGACATGCGTGAACGTATCGGCATCGACTTCTATCGATAAGCCTTCGAGCAACGAGATGAACGACCCGCTCTGTGCTGCGGTCACCAGTTCTTTGGCTTCACTGCGCGCGATAACGTTCGCAACCTCGAGTCCCCATGTCGTTGGCACCATGGCCACGGTGTCGGGATCTCGTAGGGCATTCAAAACTGCCAAAGGGTAAGCCTCGTCGCGCGGGGCGGTGTCCCGCAGTAACCAGGACAACGTGACCGAGGCGTCGAGAACAAATCTCATTCCCGGCCTTCTTCGATGGCGGCCCTGATGTCGATTTTCGTTCGTACCGGATTGCTTTTCTTGAATGCAAGAAATTGATCGATGGCCGCCGCCGGGTTTTTGGCAGTCTGGCCCTCGCTCGGAACGAGATCCGCGATGGCCTTGCCCCTATTTGTAATGGTGAATCGTTTGCCCGCCTGGACTTGGCGCAACAACTCCGGGAGTTTGGTTTTTGCCTCGTATGCGCCGATTTCAATCTTCATGAGTAACTGCCTCCATTTGACAATTAAAGACTAGTCTATAGACTGGTCGTTTGCAACTTGGATTGTATTCGCACGTGTCAGGCGGGATGGATCGCCCGGTATTTACGTGGGTTAACACGGGACGCCACTTCCTACGCGTCTGTCAGAAGAGCTTCGTAAAGCTCTGTAAGTGCGAGAAATTATAGGGGTTCGAACTTTATCTGGCGGCGTCCGAAGCCCGTTATTCCCATGTCGGTGGGTTTGGCTATTTCTTCTTTCGCGCCTGTCGTCGTGCCGTATGTACCTTGATAGCGGCCGCAACGACCGGTTTTGCCCAATTGGGTGTTTGGGTCATCAGAGTTTCAAGATCCGGTTCGATGATTCTCTTGCCGCGCATGCGGAATACACGCATTGTTCGGGGGAGTCCGTCCGCGGATTCGGCGCTGTTGTCGAACAAGTGAACCTCGGCTGCTGCACCGATGAAAGAAACGAGGTTTGCTAGGCTTTTCGGGTATCGCTCGCGGATTTTGGCCTCAGGGATCTCATGGCCTCCTCGACCTACCCGCGCCCGCACACGAGCGATGTGCAGTTCCGGTGACGCTAGACCGACGTACCAAATGTAAATCTTAAGCCCGGCTTTGATCGCTTGGTGCAGTTCGCGGGCAATCGTATTACCGCCGAGCGTAGTTTCGAAGGAGAAGTCCTGGTTGTTGTTGATGGCTCGTTGTAGAGCGTTAAACCCAAGCTTCCAGGCACTTGCGTTGGCTTGCTCGGTCGGCACTCCCTTTTGAATGAGCGCTCGAGCCACCAGGTCGGGATTGAAGTACTCACCGCCCTTGGCGGCTAGAAATTCACCCACGATGGCACTCTTGCCGGCGCCATCGGTGCCAGCTGCGACGAGGATTCGCCCGGGACGTCTAGCCACGCCTTCTCGCGCGATCTGCGGCGGTTTTGTTGAGATCCGCCGCTGATGCCGACAGCAGGCTGTCTACTGCCTTACGTGATTTGTCGTCTTGCATAGACGAATACAGAGTTTCAAAGTCTTCTCGCAATCCATCCAGGTGCACTTCGTCGGGAGTTCGCGCTTGGCGCACAAGCGTTCGGTAATGGCTGACGTTGAGAACGACCGCTTCAGTTTTGCCGTGCTTTTCGATGAAGACGGGCACGGACTTTCGCACGCTCTCCATGATCTCGCCGAAGGCGTTCTTGGCTCGCGTCGCATTGATTGTCTTTGACCCCTGGACTTGCTCAGGAACTTTATGGGCGCGACGGACCTGCCGCGGCTTCAAAACGCGTTGAATACTAGATGCTCGGGTCATGGCGTCACTCCGTTAAGAATGTACCTATTTTAGCTAAAGTTTATAAAATTAGCCAATATGGTGATTTCACCGCAGGGGTGAATTTGCGATGATCAAATTGCCAACCATGTCGGGGAAAAGGGCGCGCGCGCCTACCGCAGGTTGAAAAGATAGAGCAGGGCGGCCCACCCGCTCGGCAAGGCGTTCGGGGGCTCATCCAGCGCCTGCCCGTAGTGAACGGCCATCTCGAGGAAATAGCGCGCGTGGAAGAAGGCCTCGATGATCGGGCGGGTCTCGGTGAGCCAGCGCTCGTTGTACTCAAGAGCGAACACCTTGCCCGTGCCCGCCGCGATGATGCACCTGAAGTCCGCATTCAAGGGCCGCTCAGGTGCGAGCGCGACGAGGGCCTCCACGATGGCCAACGTCATGCGCTGCAGGGCGTAGACCTTGAAGCTGCCATGGTAGAAGCGGTAGACCGCATCCTCATAGCAGAAGCGGCCGCCGCGCTCGAGAAGCTCTTTCAGGCGCGGCCGCGCCGCCTTCAGAGAGGACAGCAGGCGCCGGACTTCTTCGCGCGGATCCACTCCTGTGCCGGAGAATGTCTGAGGGTTATCCAAGATCTGATGCCTTTATTGCGCCGGACACGTCAAGACAGTCTGGCAGACTCACAAGTGAGACTAGTGACTGCGTGCAAACGAGGCAACCGCTTGTCCCGGGAGGGCCTCACTCGAGAACGAGACGCGCCGCGCGGGGCCAGATGCGCATCGTAAGGCGCTGTAAACGCAAGAAATTTCAGGGGTTCGAAAATTTCGCCCGCTTCTGCGGCCGGAAATTCACAATTTTGCTATCGCCATATCCGGCGGCGTTTCCCGGTATTTTTTTAATGACTTACGGACGTTGCGTTCGAAGTCCTTTGGGACATGGGCTGCAAAGTTCCCGAGCGACGAGGGCGTCTCCGTCTTTAAAATGATCGGATCAGAGTCGGCCCCAAAGCAAGATCCACGAACCTACTCATCTTGATATTCGATTTCGTCTAGCTGTCGGATGGATGGAACAAAGCAACTAAATCCTCTATTGCTTTACTGAGGAGTTTTGGGTGGAACACTGCTTGCTTCTCCGCGATCGTGAAAAGTTGTCAATGATCCTGAACAGCGCGCCACGCGGCACGTAGACTGTTCATCATCACGTGGCATAAGCGCTGCCCTGCAATCTCCCAAGATCATTTCACCAAACGATTGAAGCCTGTCGTTATGCAAGGTGGTGTGACCTTATTAGTTCTTTACCGACCACCGGTTACGCGGCGGCGAATCCTCGTCAAGGCAGCGATGATGGTACGTGCGCGGTGCCCGTAGCCCCGGCGATTCCTGCAGTCCGCACGGGTATCGAGGCGTAGAGAGACGCCGTGGTCGAGCTGTTTCCCGTTCTAGGCCGCCGACCTTTCGCGTTATCGTGATTGCCATCGCCGAAATTCATTGGGGCGCAGCCGAAATCGCGCGATATTGCCCTCGTGCAACCGCGCGATCTCGACAAGGACTAGGTCGCGAAACTGTTCCAGATCTTCAGGGAGCACGAGCGGCACGGCCAGCGCATCGATCTCTTCGGCTGTGGGCTTTAGACCGCGGCGAATAATCTCGCCCACGGCTTCGATGAGCGCGTCGCGGTACTTGAGACGAAATCGATCCGGCTCCGGGAGCGAATCACGCACGGTTTTGTATCTGCGACATGACCGCTCGTAGGCCCAGACGAATACATCGCGCAGCAGTTCGACTCGGGTGTGTTCGTATACGCCAATCAAGCCATCGATGTAGACCGACTCGGATACGTCGATGAACGACAACGGCACAAGATTGTTTTTGATGAGCGATATGTTGGCGGCCAGTCGCGATGTACGCTTGTTGACGTCGACGAAAGGCTGCAGGTAGGGCAATTGCACCATCAGGAACAACGACTGCTCGAACGGATCGCGAATCGCCGCGGCTTTGGTGAGCAGCAACTCGAACATTTCGCTGATCAGTTGCGGAATTGCCGTGGGAATATAGCTCGAGGCGCTGATGCCAATCGGTGTCTCGCGCAGACGTCCGGCGTACGCGGGTTGGTCCAACAGATTGTCGGCAAGTAGGGCGTGCAAGTTAGTAATGGTATAGCGATTGACACCGATCTCCTCGGCCGAGTCGACCAATAGCTCGATAGCTGCCTTGTGATTGAGGATCATCTGGGTTTCTTTGGCGTCCTTTCCGGGCGCTGCGTTACCGTGCTCGATGAGTTCCTTGGTGTCCAACAGCGAATACGTATTGCCTTCGAGCCGGCTCGATGACCACGACAGATCTATCAGCAGGCGATTCAAGATGTCGCGCGCGTAGGTTCCGGCCGGGCGTTGATCGTCGGGCGTGCGCCCGAGTTCATGCAAGTGTCGCCGCAGCGATTCCATGAGGTATTGAGTAACACCAGGCATGTAGCCGTCGAGAAACTCGCGTTGATATCCTATCGGCGCGCGATCTGCCATCGGCCGCTTCACCATGGCTCGTAGTTCACGGCCCGCCGTTGAAAGAGGAATGCCATCGTCGTCGGTCGAACTGAGTGCTGCTGTGGCGGATGCTGCCGCCGTTGCGGCAGCGGACCCAAGCGGGGATGCGAGCAAATAGCGGCGTCCACGGCGGATGCCCACGGCCCGAACCAAGCCTTTGCGCTGCCAGCCGTCGAGCTTTCGTTGTAGCGAGCGGCGGCTTGCAACGCCGGTCAGGCGCGCTTCAAGCTCACGCAAAGCTAGCCCCGCCGGATGATCGCGCAGCGCCGCTTGCACTTGTTCGAGCAGGTCAACGGGGAGTCGTTTGGCCATCACGCTTACTTGGCGCAAGTTGATTCATGCGCCAGCAAGATAGCGTTAGTTGGCGCATAAAGCAAATCATGCGCCAATAAACCGATATGGATGGCGCATAAACTTCGCTATTGGCGCATAGATCTCAAACCCATGTCGCAATTGAGCCTATTTCAGCGCCGCGTCGTTGTCGCTCGGCCCTCAGGATCCACCAGCCGATACAACGCAGCGAGCGTTATCGAGCGCATATCTGCTGCCAACGCCAGCGTATTCGCCGGCTCATTTCGTTCCGCACGTGCGGCTGCAATCCGCGCCAGCAGCGATGCTGCTTCGCCTCGCTCCAGGGCTCGAGTGCGTACCGTCGCAAAGCAGCGGCCCGGCCGGACCAATGCCTCGTCGATATCTCCGATATTCGGCAGATTGGTGGTAAAGATGATCTTTCGGCCCTGCGCCCGGACCACTCCGTCCGCCACTGCCAGGAAGCGGTGTAAATCTACATTCCCGTTGGCACGCGCCATCAACAAGTGATCCGCGTCTTCGATCACGAACGCATCGTGGTTGCCGGTGATGAAATCGACGAAAATCTCATCGGTCTCGAGCGCGCGCATGTCAGCGGTATAGAGCACTTGCGCGCTATCCGCCTTGCGCGCCGACATCGCGGCCAGTATGGCGCGCACCAATCTGGTCTTGCCGGTGCCCGGCGCGCCCTGAAGAATCAGCACGGTCTCGCGCGACCCGAGGTAGCGCGCGATGAAGTTGGCCACCGGCTCCGCCAGAGTCGGATACGCTTCGTCGTAAGGCGCTGGATCTGCCATCTCGTCGAACGAGGCGCTGGAGAGGCCCTGACGGCTGGAGAAATGCCAGTCAATCGTAAACATCTCGTGGCGCACCAGTTGCTCGCCGACGATCGCCAACATCTTCGCGCGCGCCTGGTCCAGCCGGTTCATGCCATCGGCCCAGATGTGAAAAGTGCAGGAGCCGTAATCGATCTTGCGGTTGCCCTCGACGCTGATGAATACCCCCGGCCCGTCCAACAGCAACGATGTACTGCCCATGCGCTGAGCGGCAAGATCGGCGTGCAACGCCAGATCGTCGAAAACCTCGTCCAAAGGCCGTCGCACGGCGCAACGCACCGTGCGGTGAATCGCGTAGCGCGCGGCGCCTCGATCGAAGGACTGCAGCGCGCGCAGCTTCAACAGCGTCTCGCCCGGGTCGGAGAGATCACCGCGCAGCGACAGATGCATGGGCAAGTCCGCCTCGCCGAGGCTTCTCTCAAAGTCGAATCTCAATCCCTTCATGGTCGTCACTTAAGGCAACAAAAAAGCCCCTGGTGAAAATTTCGCCAGGGGCTTCGTCGCGATGACGGGGCCGTCTGACTCGAAGCATGGCGCATCGAGGCATCGGCTCGAAGCGGTCACTTCAATAAGTATCTACACATCATTTTCATAGACCCTGCGATCATAGCCTTCTCCGTTGTACGGCTCTCGCCGCGCGGGGCGGCAAGACAGCCGCGTAGAATACTCAGCGCTTAAGTGTTGTCAAGTACAAAATCCGCCACCGCATGCGCCTCGGGACGCCGTCGCCTCAGGTAAACGGCGGCCCGGTTCTTTACAGCGAGTTGGTCACTCGCGTCAGGCTCTGCGTCTCCTGCGAGTTGAGGATATACAGATCGCGCGTGGCAGGATCCTGCGTAGATATCGGGTTCGACGCTTCGAGAAAGCCGCTGTGGCCACCGTCGCGGAACGTACCGCTCAAGCTCACCGCCTTGCTCGCCGGCAAGGTCCCGACGGTAGCTCCCGGCTGGTTGGAGGTCGCGTCGACGGCCACCAAGGTTCCGCCGCTCACTCCATCCTCGACGTACTGATACCCGGTGGCGGCATTCATGACCGTCACGGGCGTCAATCCCGTGACCTGGAACAGTGTCTCGTACGGCGTGGTCGTGGTCACGGTGTCGTTGGGCCAGGGCTGCTGTTCGCCGCCATTCACAAAGGTGGAGTTGGCGAGCGGCGTTTGGATCACGGTGCCGTCGACGCCCACCATACCGGACTGAGTGCCGCTGCGCGTCAGCACCTTCGTCGTGGTGTCGTTGGTCTGGGTCCAGGTTTCGTAGTACACCGTGGCCGCAGTTGCGACGAATGTGCCGCCGTTGCCGGCCCCGGTAACCAGCGTAGTCGCCGTACCGCCCGACGCCGGCAAGGTGCGAATGGTATAGCCCGGATCCGCGACGCCCCACAGCAGATTGGCGCCCGCCACCGGGAACAGCAGCGTCGCGATGCTGCCTGCCTCGCTGTCGATAATCGTGGGCGCCGCCGAACCGTCCGCCGGCATCGCGTAGATCGCGGCGGATGCCGGTGTGGCGCCCGCGGCCGGCGTATTGATCGAGAAATACAACGAGCTTGGCGAGGCAGCAAACAACGCCTTGGCGTTGGTGGGAGTCCACTTCGGAATGGCGAAGAGCGACGCGGACACCGTGTGTGCCGCGTAATCGACGTAGACGATATTGCCGTCGACCACGTAGAGCTGTCCTGACGGATAGCCCTGCGTCGTGCCGACGGGCAACGCAACCGCAACTCCGATGGGCGCGGCGAATGTGCCGAGCACGACCGGATTTTCGAAGTTGCCATCGACCAGTACCAGGCTCGCGGCGTCCTTGACCACGAAACCCATAATGCCACCTTGCGCCGTGCGCACCGTGGCGACCGGCATGCCGGTCGCCACGGTGGGCGCATCCGCCGGCGACATCCCGGTCTTTACCATGTGAATCACGTCATCGGCGGTGTCGCACACGCCGTCGGGTCCCGGCAGGCGGTAGATGTACGAGGAATTGGTCGGCGTGACCAGATCGGCCGTGAAGTACACGCCGACGTAATCGTAGTTTGCGCCCGCCACGGCGGTGCCTGACAAGGTGCAGGTGTCATCGATCGTCGCCGCGTTCTCGCTCGAGACCTGTTGCGCAGCAGGCGTGCTCGTCGAAGTGAGATCGACCTCGTGAATGAAGCCGTCGCTGCCCTTGTAGATTTCGACGCCGGCCGGCTGGCCCAGCGGCTGTCCGCTGAGGAAGTCGATGCTACCGCGCAGGGACTGTTTCTTGCCGGCGTAGCTGCCCACTGTGGCCTCCGAGAACGTCGCGCTCGCATCATCCGCCCAGGCGACGAATACGCCGGTGGTTCCGAGGTAGCTCTCGAGCGTGGGCGGCGGGGGAGGACCGTTGTTGTATCCCCCGTAGCCACCGCCGCCGCAGGCCGACAAGATGCCGGCGATAGCTGACCCCAACACCGATGCCGCTAGTAATTTACGCATACGATGCTCCCGCTCCCACAGTTGGTACGTTGGATTCGAAATCATTCGAATCGATGCAACGTTAACGGCACTGCAGCGGCTGCGTTGACTTACGGCGATCTTCGTTTCGATGACGATAGCGCAATCTTTTGTGCTGGCGTCTAAATGCTGCTTACAGAATCAACACATTCTGCGTCATCGCATTCCTGACCGCGGCAAGCGGAATGCCGGTATCGAAGTAACGAGCCTTCCTTCATGCTGAACGGCGAGGGCAAGCAGATAAATGTCGGTCAGTTGCTACGGACACACCGGCTTTGCGTGATTGGACAGGGTGCCCAACCATCCTGCGCATGCTTGGCGAACCAACTCATCAGATATACCGCAAAAACAATGGCTTGCACGGCAGCGGCCTTGGGGTCGCGTTGCTCAATTGCTCGCAGCCCCACCGATTCTTCCCCCAGCATCCTCTAAAGGATTCGACCTGCCTGCCGATAACCTGGTTTGCAAGCTCCTTCTCGAGCATCAGAGGCACTCGATCATGCAAATCAACAGCATTTCGACCGTAGCGTCCGTCGCTGCAAACAAGTCGAGCGCCGCCACCACCAGTTCAGCCAAGTCCACCTCTGCCACGAGCGCGCCCGCCAGTGCCGCCGCCGCGACAACGGCGAGTGTGTCGCCGACCGTCGTCAATTCGACGGCCGCGACGTCGTCGGCCGCATCGAGTGCATCGCCAGCGCCGACGCCTGCGTCGGGGCAGAGCTCCGCACCGATTCAATCTGCGGCTTCCGCGATAAGCACAGCGGCTGCGGTTTTAGCGAGTTCGACGTATTCGACCAGCGTCGGCGGCAAGAACTATTCGGCCAACATTTCGCAGGCCAATGGAACCTACTCGCTCTCGGTTCCAAATCTTCCAGGCGCCAGCGTGAGTGGATCGAGTCTCAGCGAAGCTGAAATCGCCCTCAGTATCAAAATCAATACGCTGGTCTGAGGCGCGATTGCGCCGGCGCAACGGGGTGATGTCTTCCGCGAGCGCGTCTCAAACCCAGTACTCCCGGGAAAGCCCGCTCAAGCCGTATTTCCCGCATCGATGGTGATCACGCTGCCGGTGATGTTTCGGCCGCCCTCACCCAACAGAAACACAGCGCTGTGGGCGATATCGACCGGCTCGGGCATGCGATGCAGGGCGCTGCGCCGCGCGATTTTTTCGCGCTGCGCAGCGCTGAGCTCATGCGTCATTTCAGTGGCGATGAAGCCGGGCGCGAGCGCATTCACGGTGATGCCGAGCTGGCCCACCTCGCGCGCCAGCGAGCGCGTAAAGCCGATCAACGAGGCTTTGGTCGCGCTGTAAACCGACAAGCCGCTGTAGCCGGTCGAGGCGACGATGGAGGCGATATTCACGATCCGGCCTTCGCGCTGCGTCATCATGGAGCGCACCACGTACTTCGACAGCACGATGGGCGAGACGGTGTTCAGTTGAATCAGCCGCTCGATTTCCTGATCGCGCATGTTCGACAGAATGCCGCTCGTGCCCAATCCCGCGTTATTGATCAGCCCGTAGAGCGCGCCGAAATCCGCGCGCAGCGAGCGCACCAGCGGCGCGAGCGCCGCCAGATCCGACAGGTCGCAGGCACGAAATTCGATCGCGCCGCGGCCTGCCTGGGCCGCTGTCGCGGCCGCCGCTGTCAGCTCGGCGCTCATCTTGCGGGCGACCGCGATGACCCGATAACCCGCGCCGGCCAGCGCGCCGCTCATCGCCAGTCCCAAGCCGCGGCTGCCGCCGGTGACGATGACGTTACGCACCAGCAGACCGGCTCTCAGGGCGCACCAGCTTGCCGGCGCCGCTCAACTCCAAGGCAGGCACGAAACGCAATTGAGCGGGCACCTTGTGAGCGGCCAGCGTGCGGCGGCAGGCGCTCAAGAGCTCGCTTTTGATCTGATCCGCCCTGCTGGCATCGGCCGAACTTTCAGCATCCGCCAGCACGACCTCCGCCACCACCAGCGAGCCGGTCAGGGGATTGCGCCGTGCCTTCACCAGGGACATGCGCACGCGCGGGTCGGCATTGAGCACCGACTCGACTTCCTCCGGAAACACCTTCAGTCCGCCGACATTGATGACGCCGCCCTTGCGGCCGCGAAAATAGAAGCGTCCATGGCTGAGTTCGACCAGATCGCCGGTGTCGACGTAGCCGTCCGCGCCGATGATGGGCGCCGGCGCACTGCCAAGGTAGCGCGTGGCATTGCGCCGCGAACGAATCCACAGCGTTCCATCCTGAACTTTCAGGGCGATAGCGCCGTTGGCGGCATCGCCGATCAGGTCTGCGGAAAACCCGCGAGACCATCATTGACATCGAAGGCCACGCCCGCTTCCGTGGAAGCAAATGCGTGCGCGATACGCGCCTGCGGATAGGCGGCGCGCAAATTATCCAACACGGTTTGATCGGCGACCTCGCCCGACAGCCGCACATATTCCGGCGCGATGAGCGCCGTCTCACCGCTCATCAGCGCCCGACGCCAATGCGAGGGTGTTCCCGATATGTGCGTGACCCCCGCGGCGCCCGCGCGCGCCAGAAATTCACGCGTCGGCTCTCCCGCACTGGAGAGCACCAGCGGCGAACCCGAAAGCACGGCGCGTAAATAAATCTGCAGGCCCCCGTAGCGGCGAATGTCGTAGAACGTGCTCCAAACCAGGGGCTTGGTGGATGCGGGATGGCGCGGCAGGGCGCCGGCGAGACTCTCAAAGCTGTGCACCACCAATTTCGGCACGCCGGTTGTCCCGGAGGTCAGCAAAATCCATTCGGTGGTTTCGCTGGCCCGGCGCCGCAAAGTTGCAGGCGTGGGCTGCGCCGCGACGCGATCGAGCACCATGTCGGCTTCGGCGGTGGCGCTCACCGCAGCCAGTTGCTCGGGCGTCAAGTCCGGCGTGCAAAGCACCAGCCGGCGCGCCACGCCGTCGAGTTCCAGCAAAGCGAGCGCGGTGCTAAGCTGCTCGTGCATCGCCAGCAGCACCGAGCGGCCCCGAAACGACTCGAGATCGTCGCCGAGTATGGAGCCGGCCGCGATGCTCTGAAGCGCAACCGAGCCCGCACGGCCGTGAAAAGCGCCGGCGGCAGGGCCGCTCGATGAAATGGATTCCCACAGTGAGTTCATCGCGGCATTCTAGCAGCGGCGGGCGAGGGCTCGACAACGCATCGTAAACATTCTGTCAAAATGCTTCATTCTTGAGCGATTTCCGTGCCTAGCCTCGAAACCAATCCCGCGAGTTTGTCGAGCTTGTGCGAGCTGTTCCCGCAAGGTGCATTGGCGGCGGAGCTGCGCGGCGCCGGCGATCCTGATGCGCTCTATCCGGAGGAAGCCCGGCACCTGCAAAGGGCCGTGCGCAAACGCGCGCAGGAATTCGCGGCGGGAAGGCTGTGCGCCCGCTTGCTGCTGCACGAATTTGGCATCCAGCATTTCGCCATTGGCGTCGGCGCCCATCGCCAACCGTTGTGGCCCGAGGATTTGGTGGGCAGCATCACCCACACGACAGGCTTTTGCGCCGCCGTGGTGGCCCCCAAAAAATGCCTGCGCTCCGTGGGGATCGATACCGAAATCGCGGGCAGCGTCAAGACCGAGCTGTGGCGGGGGATTTGCACGCCTTCGGAAACCGCTTGGCTGCGCGCGTTGCCGCAACCTGAACAATTCGCCGCGGCAACCGTGATCTTCGGAGCGAAGGAGGCATTCTACAAATGCCAATTCGCCGTAACGCAAGAACGCTTGGGCTTTCACGACGTCTCGGTCGAACTGCCGGCGTGGGGTGAGAAGCGCGGAGCGTTCAAGGTCGTCGCGAATCGCAGCATCGAGCTCGAACGCAACGCCGCCTTGCCGCTGCAAGGTCAGTATTTATTCCACGAGCAATTCATCACGTCCGCAATCGCGCTGGCCGCAGCACCGGCTTGAGCACTCCGCGAATTGCGTTTGATATTATCGCACAGTTTCGCGATTAGAAATCAACTTTGCCTCGGCCTGAGCGCTACAGCAACCGGTCAAAATCACCGGGCCGAGCTATAGCAATCAATACGCCTTGTCGTCGCGAAACACTTTGCCGATCGTCAAAAACAGAATTTTGATGTCGAGCAGCGGCGACCAATGCCGCAGGTAGTCGAGGTCGTAATTGACCCGAGCTTCCATATCTTCCAGATTCGAGGTCTCGCCGCGCCAGCCATTGATTTGCGCAAGACCGGTGATGCCGGGCAGGACTTTGTGACGCAGCATGTAGCCCTTGATGAGCTTTCGATATTCCTCATTGTGAGCGACTGCATGCGGCCGCGGGCCGACCAAGCTCATCC
This sequence comes from uncultured Gammaproteobacteria bacterium, assembly GCA_963782865.1. Lineage (GTDB taxonomy): Bacteria > Pseudomonadota > Gammaproteobacteria > Steroidobacterales > Steroidobacteraceae > Bog-1198. The sequence goes on from CAWALS010000005.1 coordinate 24,919, forward strand.
GGCCCTGCAGCACGTTGATGAGCTGCGGCAATTCATCCAACGATGAGCGGCGCAGGACTCTGCCGATCCGGGTGACGCGGCTATCGGTTTTGGACGCCTGACGGATCTGCTCGCCGTCCTCGGTCACCCGCATGGTGCGAAACTTGTAAATCGCAATCTCTCTGCCGTCCAGACCGTAGCGGCGCTGCCTGAATATGATGGGTCCGGCCGAGGAGAGCTTGATCGCCAGCGCGATGAGCAACAGCAACGGCAGCAAAAGCAGCAGGATGAGCGCTGAGAAGCCGACGTCGGTGACGCGCTTGACCACGCCGCGATAGCCGTAGAAAGGCGTCTCGCACATGGCCACGAGCGGGATGCCGTGAATCTCGCTCGGGCGCGCCTGAATCAGATGGAACACGAAGATATCGGGCACGTAGTAGATGGATGCCGTGGTATCGCGCAGCTCGTCCAACAGGTCCATCACCCGCTTGACGTGGCGAATCGGCAGAGAAATGAAAATGACATCCGCGCGGTTTTCTTTCACGTACTGCGACATGTCGCTCAAGGAGCCGAGCAGCTTGGCCTCGCCGTCCATCCCGAGCCGATCTTCACTGCGGTCGTCGAAGAAACCGGCCAGTTCCACGCGCGTGTCGCGATTGAATTTCAAACGGCGTGCGAGCTCAAAACTGGTGGTGTTGTATCCGGCAATGATGGCGCTGCGCGACTCGAACGCATTGCTGAGAAAGCGGCGGCGCAGTTCCTGCATGGCCAGGGTGACCGCAATCAACACCACCGGCGTCGCCGCCGCCCAGGTGAGAAAAACCCGCCGCGGATAAAGGGTGAAGGTTTTTGTGACATAGCCGACGGCGAGCAGCACCAGCAGCATCATCATCCAGCGCAGGATCACGTCCGCGACGTCGGAGAGGCGCGCTGTGGTCAGCTGGGTGCCGACTTCGCGCGGCGGCTGCACCAGCACCAGGCACAGGACCCCCACGATGACGATGGCCGCCGAAGATGGATCGAAATGATGTCCGAATAGAACGATGGTGGCGTACAGCGAGCCGATCGCGACCAGCGCGGGCACCACCGCCTGGACACCGGTCAGCAGCGCGATCAGGAAACTCTGTTTTAGCAAGACCGGCTGGATCATCTGATATCCCTTGCAGCGCGAACGCCTAGGGCCGTCGTCCGAATGATATTCTAGGCGCCTATGAGCAACGTTCCATTACTCGATCTTAAGGCACAGTACGCGCAGATTCGCGCCGAAGTAATACCCATCATAGAGGAAGTATGCGCAAGTCAGCGCTTCATCCTCGGTGAACACGTGCTGGCGCTGGAGGCCGAGGTGGCCGCCTATTGCGCGAGTTCCGCCGGTATCGGCGTCTCTTCCGGCACCGATGCGCTGCTGCTTGCGTTGATGGCCCTAGGGGTGGGCGTCGGCGATGAAATTTTTACAAGCCCTTTTACCTTTTTTGCCACGGCGGGAACCATCGCGCGCCTCGGCGCGCGGCCGGTGTTCTGCGACATCGACCCGGTCTCGTTCAACCTATCGCCGCGCGCGCTGGCCGAATTCATCGATCGGCACTGCAGCGTGCAGGGCGGCCACTTGATCAATGGTGCCACCGGCGGCCGCATCAAAGGGCTCATGCCGGTGCATCTGTACGGTCAAGCGGCCGACATGGACCCGCTAATGGCCGTGGCGAGGCAGTACGGTTTGAAGGTGATCGAGGATGCTGCGCAGGCCATCGGCACCGAATACCGCGGCGTGCGCGTCGGCTCGATCGGCGATATCGGCTGCTTCTCCTTTTTTCCGAGCAAGAATCTCGGTGCATTCGGCGACGCCGGACTGTGCACGACCAACGATGCCGAGCTGGCCGAAAGCATGCGCGTCCTGCGCGTGCATGGCGGCAAGCCCAAATATTTTCATGCCGTGATTGGCGGCAACTTCAGAATCGATGAGTTGCAGGCCGCGGTGCTGCGCGTGAAGCTGAGGTATCTGGACAGTTGGACCGCGGCGCGGCAGCGAAATGCCGCCTACTACAATGCCGCCTTTGCGGCCGCCGGCTTGAGCGATCATCTGATCACGCCGCAGTCAGCAGTGCCGGGCCGCCACATTTTCAATCAGTACGTCGTGCGCGTGAAAAACCGCGATGCGCTGAAGGATCATTTGACCGCGCGCAGCATCGGGACGGAAATTTATTATCCCGTGCCGCTGCATTTGCAGCAGTGTTTTGCTTATTTGAACCACGCCGCCGGCGATTTTCCGGAATCCGAGCGCGCCGCCGCCGAGACCCTGGCGCTGCCGATTTACCCGGAATTGACCCCGGCGCAGCTCGATCATGTGATCGCGAGTGTCGCCGAATTCTATGGCAGCGCCGCGGCCCGCAGCGCCGCGGGTTAGCCTTTCTTGAAGTCGTCCGGCAGCAGCTGGTGGCGCGACAGCAATTTATAGAAGTCCGTGCGGTTGCGCTTCGCCAGACGCGCGGCCTGGCTGACATTGCCGGTGGTGATCTGCAGGATCTGCGACAGATAATTGCGCGTAAATTCATCGCGCGCCTCGTCGAAGGAGGGCAGGCGGGTGGGGTTGCCGCCGAGCGACTGCTGCACCAATTCCGCCGTGATGATCGGCCCATGCGACAGGGCGACATTTTGCCGCACGACGTTGTACAGCTGCCGCACGTTGCCGGGCCATTCCGCTGTCGCCAGCAATTCGACCGCTTCCGGCGCGTAGATCTTGCGCTGACCGCTCTCCTTGGCGATCTGTTCCAGAAAGTGCGCGACCAGCAATGGGATGTCCTCGCGGCGGCGCCCGAGCGAGGGCACCTCGATGTGCACCACATTCAGCCGATAGTAAAGATCTTCGCGAAACTGACCGGCCACCATCAATTCGTGCAGGTCGCGATGCGTGGCGGAAATGATCCGCACATTGGTTTGCACGGCATCCGCGCCGCCCACGGGCCGAATGGCATTGTCCTGCAGCACCCGCAGCAGTTTGACCTGCAGGCGCATCGGCATGTCGCCGACCTCGTCCAACAGCAGCGTGCCGCCGTCGGCGGTTTCGAAAAGACCTTTTTGGTCGCGGGTCGCGCCGGCAAACGCGCCGCGCTCGTGACCGAAGAGTTCCGACTCCAGCAGATTCTCGGCCATCGCGCTGCAATTGATGGAGACGAACGGCTTATTGCGGCGCGGGCTCGCCTCGTGAATGGCGCGGGCCAGCAATTCCTTGCCGGTGCCGCTCTCGCCCGTCAATAACACCCGCGCATCGGTTCCGGCCACCATGTTGGCCTGGGCCAATTTGTCTTCCATGAGCTGATTGCGCGTGATGATATTGGCGCGCCAATCCTCATCGACGTGCGCGAAGCCCGACACCTTGAGTGCTTTTTGCACGTGATCGAGCAGTTCCTGCTTGTCCACCGGCTTGGTCAGGAAGCCGAAGGCGCCGCTTTGCGTCGCGTGCACGGCATCGGGAATGGTGCCATGTGCGGTCAGGATAATGACCCGCAGGCCCGGCCAGCGGCTTTGCAGTTCCTTGAGCAATCCAATGCCATCCATCTGGTCCATGCGCAGATCCGTGATCACCAGGTCGGGGCGAAAACGCACGCAGGCGGCCAGCGCCGCCGCGGCGCTTTCAACCGCTTCGACCTCGTAATTCTCGGCGCGCAGACGGATCGTCAGCAGGCGCAGCAGACCCGGGTCGTCGTCGACCACGAGGATGCGCGCTTTGCGCTTTTGCGGCGTCAGCGAATCGCGGGTGCCCGGCTGCAGGCCGAACGACAGAGGGGTGGTGGCAGCAATCGAATAGGCGTTCAGTGCAGTCTCTCCGGTTAGGCGTTATGGCGTGTGCGGGGCGCCGGTTCCGCGGTCGGTGACAGATCGTTGCTCGATATGAGTTACCGCCTCAAGTTTAGCCCTAGCCTCATCCAAGGCCTTGCGCAACTTCGCATTTTCGTCGGCTTCAGCTGCCAGACGACGATTGATCGCCTGCAGCTTGTCATGCGAGTCGTTGGGCACGGCGTCGCGCATTCGCGCATTCTCAGCTTGCAGGATCAGTCGTTGTTCGACCTCTTTGAGCTGTACCGTGGCCAATAGGCGCTCCACAGGGAGCAGAGTCTCAGGCCTCGCCAACAGTTCCGCCAACTGTCGCTGCGCTGCGACGGGGTCGGCGCCGCTATAGCCTGGCGTCGCCAAGGCCAGCGCATAGCGCAGTCGATTGCTGGTCGTCGGCTGTAGCTCCGCCGCGTCCTTGGCCTGCTGGAAGATTTCCGCCTGCCGCGCCGGGTCTCCCTGGGGCAGGTTGCTCATCATCTCCAGCAGCGGCGCCACGGGACTCGGGTCCTGCTGTGGATGCTCGGGTGGGGGCGGAGGGGGCGCCTTGGGACTGCCCAGCATTCCACAGCCGGCTGCCCAGAGGGAAAGGAAGGCGCATGCTGCAATGCGATTGCCGTTATGCGGCATGAGCTTTTTCGCGCGCCGCGGCGGGGCTGGCCGCGCGCAAGGGCAGGCGGACGCGGAAATGCGCACCGCCGCTTTTCGATTCGAGGATCTCGATGCTGCCGCCGTGCGCGTTGACGAACTCAGTGACCACGGAGAGGCCGATTCCCGTGCCCTTGACGTGGCCGCCTTGCGGCGTTTTTCCCTGGTAGAACGCTTCGAAAATTCGATTGCGTTCCTCCGCGGGAATGCCCGGACCGCTGTCCATGACATCCAATATCAGTTGCTCGCGCTCGGCGCGCGCGTGCAGCGAAATTGTGCCGCCGCGCGGCGTGAACTTGACCGCGTTGGAGAGCAGATTGTCGAGAATCAAGCGCACCTTGCTGCGGTCGGCCAGCGGCGTGAGATCTTCCACCTGCACGTCGAGCCGTACGCGTTGCGCCACCAGCGTGAGCTGCTGATTCTCGAGCACGCCCTTGATCAAAGGGCGCAGCTTGAATTCGGAAATCTCCAAGCCGACGCTCTTGGCTTGCCAAGCGCTGAAAGACAAAAGATTTTCGATCAATCGCTGCAGCTTCATGCCGTTCTCGCGCAAGATTGCCGTGACTTCGCGCTGGCCGCTTTGCAGCTCGCCCACCGCCCCGTCCATCAACAGTTCGGTCCCCTCGCGGATATTTGCCAATGGCGTTTTCAATTCATGCGACATGTGTCGCAGAAATCGGTTCTTTTCCTGCGCCAAATCGAGCAGCCGGCCCCGCAGCCACTCCAATTGCGCTGCCAATCGCTCCAGATCCGCCGGCCCGCGAATCGCAATGGGACGCGAGAACGTGCCGCGCCCGAGTTCGCTGATGGCGCGATCGATGGCGCGAATCGGCCGGCCGAACAGGTAGGTGAAGACGCCGACCACGGCCAGCGTCATCGGCACCAGCAGCAGCGTTTGCCAGACGAGATTCTGCTGCGCGCGTTGGGTCGTATGCACCAGGCCCGTCGTTTCCTTGTCGATCTGCAGGCTGATCCGATCGGACACGAGGGATGCCGCCTCCAACAATTGCGGAAAGGCCGCGATCACCTCCGCCACGCGGCTGGAGTTCGGGGCCGCATGCCGCAATTCTTGCAGCAATTGATCGGCCTTGGACTCCACCGCGCGCACTCCTTCCTGCGAGGCGTCGTCCAACGGCAGCGTGAGCAGACCGTGAGTGGCGGTGATCAGGCGGGCATGATGCTGCGCGTAGACATCCAGCAGGTCCGCGCTGCCGGTCACCTGATACAAGCGCGCTTGACGATCCAACGCTTCAATCTCTTCGAACATGCGTTGATTGCTGCGGGTTCCCTGCATGCCGTGAGCCACCAGTTGCTGGCTGCGGATCGACAAGCGATTCATCTGCACGGCGGCATTCACGATGGCGAACAGCAACGGTGCGGCCACGATCGTGAAGCCGATCAGCATCAGTCCGCTCAGTGACTTGGGTCGCGGCAATCGCATGGCGGGCATTCTAGCAGCGTGTAGGAGTCAAAAAGGAGTGACTCGGTCGTAACTGTACAATCGGCCGCATGAGTCGCGACGCACCGTATTCGAAGCTCTCTCCCGAGACCGTGCTCGACGCCATCGAGGCGCTGGGGTTTCGCTGCGACGGCCGGGCGCTGGCGCTCAATAGCTACGAAAACCGGGTGTATCAAATAGGCATCGAAGACGCTCCGCCGGTGGTCGCCAAGTTCTACCGCCCGGAGCGTTGGTCGGATGCCGCGATCCGCGAGGAACACGCCTTCTCCTTGGAGCTTGCGGCGCAGGAAATCCCGGTGGTCGCGCCATTGTTGCAGGCGGGTGAATCCATGCATTCGCTTCACGGCTTTCGCTACGCCGTATTCCCACGGCGCGGCGGCCGCTGGCCGGAACTCGGCAACAGCGATGAGCGTGAATGGGTGGGCCGGTTCCTCGGACGCATCCACGCGGTCGGACGAGCGGCGCGGTTCCACGAGCGCGCATCGCTCAACATGGATGAGCTGGGCCGCAATGCGCGCGATTTCGTCTTGCAGGGCGATTGGATGCCCGACTACTTGGCGGAAAAATACGCCGAGGTGACGGATGAGCTGCTGGAGGCGGTGGAGGCGCGCGCGCACGAGTGGGGCGGCGCCCGGCTCGGACGCATCTTGGGTGATTGCCACCGCGGCAATATTCTCTGGACCGACACAGGGCCGCATTTCGTCGACCTCGACGATTGCCTGACCGGACCTGCCATTCAGGATCTGTGGATGCTGTTGGCCGGCGGCCATCAGGAAATGCGCACCGCGCTTACGGATCTGCTCAAGGGCTATGAGCAGTTCCTGCCGTTCGATCGGCGCGAGATCGACCTGATCGAGCCGCTGCGCGCCTTGCGGATGATTCACTACTCCGCCTGGTTGGCGCGGCGTTGGCACGATCCGGCTTTTCCAAAGGCTTTTCCGTGGTTTGCGGAGCCGCGCTATTGGGAGCAGCACCACCGCTCGCTGCAAGACCAACTGGCCGCGGTGCTCGAGCCGCCGCTGGAGTTGTGACGGCGGCACGGCGCGGCGCTGTTGTGATCAACGGCATATTTGGTAATGATAGGAAGATGACCTGGCAACTCGATGATGACGGGCAAGCAGATGGCGGCGGGCAAATGACCAGCAGGGCGAAGGTTCTGCTGCTATGCGCGGCGCTTGTGCTGGCCGTGGCGGCCTGCAACCGAAACGACAGCTCAGGACCTGCCGCCAATGCGCTGCCGCATTTCAAACCCAAGGCGCCCGTTGCCCCCAAACCCGGCGCCACGGCGGCGGAACAAACGGCGGGAATGGTGCAGGCGTCTGCCCAAGGCAAATCGACGGTGCCGGTCGAATTGAAGTTCGACATTGCACAGCGGCCGAAGGTAGGGCAGCCGCTCGACATCAATCTTGCGCTGATTGCGCAAATCGAGGCCAGCCCGGCGACGATCCAGGTCAAGGGCGCCGATGATGTCTCGGTCGCTCCCGGCGCGGGTCAATTCGATATTCCGTCGGCGCAAGCCGGCGAAGTCTATCGCGAGACCGTGAATGTCACGCCCAACGCCGAAGGCGTGGTGGTGCTCGACGTGACGGTCTCGCTCAAGCATGACGATGTGGTCGATCAGCGGGTTTTTTCGATCCCCATCATCGCCGAACGCTGAAACCTTGAGGCGCTGCGCTGAAACTTAAGGCGCCAGAGCGCCTGAACGTCCTATAATGGTGAGTTTCCCTCAAAGGCCTCATCGTGACTCAGAAACTTCGCAACATCGCCATTATCGCGCACGTCGATCATGGCAAAACCACGCTCGTCGATCAATTGTTGCGGCAGTCCGGCACGCTCGATGCGCGCAAGGACTTGCAAGAACGCGTCATGGATTCGAACGATCTGGAGCGCGAGCGCGGCATCACGATTCTCGCGAAAAACACCGCGATCACCTGGGGCGACTATCGCATCAACATCGTCGACACGCCGGGCCACGCCGATTTCGGCGGCGAGGTGGAGCGCGTGCTCGCCATGGTCGATTGCGTGCTGCTGCTCGTGGATGCGGTGGACGGTCCGATGCCGCAGACGCGCTTCGTCACGCAGAAGGCCTTCAAACATGGCCTGCGGCCCATCGTGGTGATCAATAAGATCGACCGCGACGAGGCGCGGCCCGGTTGGGTGCTGGATCAGACCTTTGATTTATTCGACCGTTTGGGCGCCACCGATGAGCAATTGGATTTTCCCGTCGTCTATGCCTCGGCCTTGCGCGGCTTCTCCGGCCTCGACTCGACCGTGCGCGAGGGCGACATGCAGCCGCTATTCAAAACCATCGTCGAGCACTGTCCGCCGCCGGACGTGGACGTCGACGGGCCCCTGCAGCTGCAAGTGACCTTGCTCGATTACTCCAGCTATGTGGGCGCCATCGGCATCGGCCGCATCAAGCGCGGCACGATCAAGCGCGGCATGACCGTCACCGTGGTGTCGCGCGAGGGCAAGCAGCGCTCCGGAAAAAATTACGCAGATTTTGGGCTTCCATGGCCTTACCCGAATTGAAGTGGAATCCGCCGGGGCCGGCGACATCGTGGCGTTCGCGGGAATCGCGGAGCCCAAGGTTTCCGATACCTTGTGCGATCCGGCAACCGTGGAGCCGTTGCCCAGCCTGACGGTGGATGAACCCACCATCAGCATGACCTTTGAGGTCAATACCTCGCCCTTTTTGGGCCGCGAAGGCAAGTTCGTCACCAGCCGCCAGATTCGCGAGCGCCTCGAGCGCGAGGCCATCCACAACGTCGCGCTGCGCGTCGAGCCGACCGCCGACCCGGACAAATTCGTGGTCTTCGGCCGCGGCGAACTGCATCTCGGCGTGTTGCTGGAGAACATGCGCCGCGAGGGCTTTGAAATGGCCGTCTCGCGGCCGCGCGTGGTGGTCAAGCAAGTCGACGGCATGGCGCATGAACCCTATGAGCAGGTCACGGTGGATGCCGATTCGGATGCACAAGGGGACATCATGTCGGCGCTCGGCAGCCGCGGCGCGGAGTTGAAGGACATGCAGGCCGACGGCCGCGGCCGGATTCGCCTCGACTACATGGTGCCCTCGCGCGGCTTGATCGGCTTTCAGACCGAGTTTCGCACCATGACGCGCGGCACCGGACTGCTGCACCATGTATTCGATCACTATGGTCCGGTGGTGCAGCGCGAACTCGGCCAACGCGCCAACGGGGTGCTCATCGCCAATGGCCAGGGCACCGCATTGGCGTATTCCCTGTTCACTCTGCAGGAGCGCGGCCGGCTGTGTATCGGTCCGGGCGAAGAGGTCTACGAGGGCATGATCATCGGCCTCAATAACCGCGACAACGATCTGGTGGTCAATCCTCTGAAGGGCAAGAAGTTGACCAACATGCGCGCGGCCGGCAAGGACGAAAATGTCGTTCTCACCCCGCCGATTCGCTTCACCCTGGAGCAGGCCATGGAGTTCATCGATGACGACGAGCTCATCGAGGTGACCCCAAGCTCGGTGCGCCTGCGCAAACGCAATTTGAAGGCAACCGACCGCAAGCGCTCCGAGCGTGAAACCGTGGATCAGGGAATTTGACGAAATATTGACCGAACCGAGACGCGCGTCACGCCGTCGCTCAGGGATCTCCCTAACATCTAGCCTATTCAGGTGCCGGGAAACACCGGCTCAAGTGCGGGAGATCATAGGTCTTGTCACGCGATACCGCGGCTGCCCTTTACAGCGAGCCTGCGCCGTCTGCAGACAGCCTCAACCCTTTGCTGGAACGCCAAATCGCGGAGACGCGAGGTCGCAGCGGTGCGCCTGATCTCGATCAGCTCCTGAAGACCATCAGCGCGCATTACGATCGGCTCGATGCCGAACGGCGCGGCGTGGTGCGCTCGATGCAGCTGATGTCCGATGAGGCGCAGGCCATGACTCGCGAGATCCGCGAGCAAACCGCCACTCACCTGCAAGCCATCCTCGACAACGTCAAGGATGCGATCATTACGGTCGATGACGCCGGCCGCGTGGAATCATTCAATCACACGGCCGAGCGCATCTTCGGCCATGCCCCCGCCGAGATTCTCGGCCGCTCGGTCGGGTTGTTGCTGGCCGATGTGGATGCCAAGCGTCCCTGCGACTACCTCGAGCGGCTCGCCACCAAGATCGACGATACGCACGTGGACTTGGCCGCCACGCAAACCTGGGGTCTCGTCCGGGGCGGCAGCCGCGTGGCCATCGAGCTCGCCGTCAGCAAGGCCAAGCTCAATGGCTTGGACGGCTACATCGTCTGCATTCGCGACATCACCGAGCGGCATCTCGCCGAAGTGTTGGTGCGCGAAAGCGAAGGCCGCTATCGAACGCTGGTGGAGCATGCTCCTGAGGCCATCGTGGTATTCGACGTCGATGGCGGGAAGTTCGTCGACGTCAACGACAACGCGTGCCGCTTCTTCAAGATGAGCCGGGCGGCGTTGCTCGCCAGCGGGCCGGACAAAATCAGCCCAGCGACGCAAGCCGACGGCACGCCTTCCTTCGGCGTCTCGCACGGCTACATCGAAAGCGCTCTGGCCGGCGAGGTGCCGGTGTTCGAGTGGCTGCATTGCGATTCCGCCGGCCAGAATTTTCCCTGCGAAGTGCGATTCGTGCGTCTGCCGAGTTCCAACGGGCGCCTGATCCGCGCGAGCATCATCGATATCACCGAGCGCAAGCGCGCGGACGCGATCGCCACCGGGGAGCGGCGCGTCTTTGAGAAAATCGCCGCCAATGCTCCGCTGAACGCGGCGCTCGAGGCGATCTGCGGATTGATCGAACGCGCCATGCCCGAAAGCTGCTGCGCGATCAACCTCTTGGATCGCGACAAGCAAGCCTTGAGCTTCGGCGTGGCGCCGAACCTGCCGCGTGAATTCGTGCAGGCGATGGATTATGCGCCGATCGGTATCCGCTTCGGCTCCTGTTCCGCGGCGGTTTACTTGAGCCGCCTGGTCACGGTCGCCGATGTCGAGACCGACGCACTCTGGGAATATCGGCGCGAGGCCGCCCGTCAGGCGGGATTGCGGGCCGCCTGGTCCGCGCCCATCGTGGCATCGGACGGCAACGTGGTGGGTACCTTTGCCGTGTATCGCCGGCAAGTCGGCATTCCCTCATCGCGCGATCACGAACTCATGGTGCGCATGGCGCAGATTGCCGGCATCGCCATTGAACGCCGCGCCGCCGAAGACGCGCTGCGCGACAGCGAGTCGAAGTTTCGCGGCCTGTTTGAAAGCGTCATGGAGGGCGTGTATCAAACGACGCGTGACGGCCGCATTCTCGTCGCCAATCCGGCCTTCGTGAACTTGTTGGGCTATGCCTCCGCCGAAGAACTGTATCAAGTGCCTGCCGGCGCCTTGTACTGGTACGCCAACGATCGCGAGAACTTCGCGCGCCGCGCCGAACTCGAGGGCGAGCTGCGCAACGAAGAATACGTAATGCGCCGCAAGGACGGCTCGATGCTCGTGGTGGTCGACAACTGCCGCGTGGTGCGCGACGCCAACGGCCGGGCGTGCGGCTTCGAAGGCACGTTGACCGATATTACCGAGCGCAAAAAAGCCGAGACCGCGGTCTTTCAAGCCAAGGAGCGCGCGCAAGTTACGCTGCAATCGATCGGCGACGCCGTGATTACTACCGACTCGGAAGGGCGTATTGACTACATGAATCCGGTCGCCGAAAGCCTGACCGGCTGGGAAAATCGCGAGGCGCAAGGACAGCTCATCGGCAATGTCTTGACGGTGGTGGATGAGATCACTCGGGAAGGCGGCGAGAGCCCGGTGGTGCGCTGTCTTCGCGAAGGTCGGGTGCTGGGACTCGCCGAACATACGGTCCTGATCAATCGCCGCGGCCAGGAAATCGCCATCCAGGATTCGGCGGCGCCGATTCGCGACCGGGCGGGCAATCTCATCGGCGCGGTGATGGTGTTCCATGATGTCAGCAAGGAGCGGCGCCTGCATCGCGCATTGCATTACCAGGCCAGCCACGATGCCCTGACGGGGCTCATCAATCGGCGCGAATTCGAGAATCGCCTGACCGTCGCCGTCGAGGACGCACGGCAGAACCCGCAGGCGCGCCACGTGCTCTTGTACCTGGATTTGGACCAATTCAAGCTGGTGAACGACACCTGCGGGCATCCGGCCGGCGATTTGCTGCTGAAGCAAATCACCGGCGTCATCCAGTCGCGCGTGCGCGGCGGCGACACGCTCGCGCGCTTGGGCGGCGATGAGTTCGGGATCCTGTTGCTGGACTGCGCGCGCGATCAGGCCCTGCGTATTGCGGAAACCCTGCGTCAGGGCATCCGCGACTATCGATTCACCTGGCAGGGCGGGGTGCTCGCCGTCGGCGCCAGCATCGGCATCGTGGAAATCACCAACGAGATACCCACCGTGGCCAACGTCATGAGCGCCGCCGATGTCGCCTGCTATTCCGCCAAGGACTCCGGCCGAAACCGCGTGCAGCTTTACCGGCCCGATGACATGCCGGAACGGCATCGGGAGATGCATTGGGTCTCGAAGCTGGCGCGCGCCCGCGACGAGAGCCGCTTCGAATTGTTTTATCAGCCGATCGTGGCGATCCAGCCTGGGCCGCACGAGCGCGAGCACTTCGAGCTGATGCTGCGGTTGCGCGATGAGTCCGGCACCATCGTGGCGCCGGCCGAATTCATTCCCGCCGCCGAACGCTACAACATCATGCCGTCGATCGACCGCTGGGTGGTGCGCCAGGCGCTCGACCGAGTCGTGCATCGCATCGAGTCCGGCGTCAAGCCCTTCACCGTGGCGGTTAATCTCTCGGGTACCTCCTTGAACGATGAGCGGTTTCTCGAGTTCCTCATCGCCGAACTCAGCGCCGGCGAACTGGCGCCCGGCGCAATGTGCTTCGAGATCACGGAAACGGCGGCCATCGAGAACTTGAGCAACGTGGTGTATTTCATGCGCGAACTCAAGAATCGCGGCTGCCACTTCGCGCTGGATGACTTCGGCAGCGGCCTGTCATCGTTCATGTATCTGAAAACATTGCCGGTCGACTACCTGAAAATCGACGGCCAATTCGTCGAAAATGTCACCCGCGATCCGGTCGATCGCAGCATGGTCGCGGCCATCAGCCAGGTCGGCAATGCCATGGGGATTCAAACCATCGCCGAGCGGGTCGAATCGCCGGAGGTGTTGACCGAGCTGGGCCGCTTAGGGATCGGATTTGCCCAGGGTTTTTACATCGCCAAGCCCCGCTCGACGCGCGAATTTCCTTATCTGCGCTGACGAATTGCTGCGAACGGCGTAATCTTGGGCCGGGCGGCGCATTGCGCCGGACAAGAATAAGCCAGCATAGGAGGGGTTCGCCATGATTCTTGGAATGTCGGTCGCTGCATTTACCCAGTTTCATGTGATCATCAGCCTCATCGCCATCATCAGCGGCATCATCGTTGCCTTCGGGTTGTTGGGTGCCAGACGCATGCCGGGCATGACGGCGCTTTTTTTGATTACCACCGTCGTGACCAGCGTCACCGGCTTCATGTTCGCGACCCCGGCCGATGCGCCGCGCGTGATTGGATCGTTTGATCCGCCCAAGATTGTCGGCGTCATTTCCCTGATTTTTCTCATGCTCGCCATCCTCGCGCTGTACCGCTACAAGCTGGCCGGTTCGTGGCGCGGGATCTACGTGATCAGCGCGACTCTCGCCCTGTACTTCAATTGCTTCGTGCTGGTGGTGCAGTCTTTCCAGAAAATTGCCTTCTTCCATGCCTTGGCGCCGACCCAGAAGGAACCACCCTTCGCCGTCGCGCAGCTGATTTTGTTGATCTTATTCGTCGGACTCGGCATCGCGGCCTTCAAGAAATTCAGGCCCTTGGCGCAGGCGCCCGCCGCGGCTTGAGGGATGCACAAGGTTTTCAAATCTAGCCCAAGAGGCTCCGGTAAGGCGCGAGGCCCTGGTAGACCGCGAGGCCCTGGTAGACCGCGAGGCCCTGGTAGACCGCGAGGTGCCGGTAGGCCAAGAGGCGCTTGGGCCGGCATCCTGGTACTGGCCGTGCTGCTGTTTCGTGCCTATGTTCCCGTGGGCTTCATGCCGGCGGACGGCGTACCCTTTGCGCTGCAACTATGTCCCGCCGCCATGGCCGGAATGCCGGGTATGCCAGGGCACTTGCATCACCACGCGGGGACGCATGCCCAGTTCGAATCGTGCCCCTTTGGCAGCGTTCCTGGCGCGGGACCCATTTCGCATCCCATTGATTTCGTATCCGCTGGGCCTGCGCCTTCCCAGCGGACGGTTGCCTTCGAGGCTCCCGCAATCACCGATCGCGCAGAGCGCGCCCACCAACCCCGCGGACCGCCCCCACTCGCCTGAATTGATACCGGTCTGATGCGCGCCTTTCCTCGAAAGGCGCGTGCATATCAATTGCGAGCGGGGAGAGGTCCATGATTTCTTTGAAGCCGATGAGTCTGCGAGCTTTGCTGCTGGCAGCATTGTTGTTGTTGGAAGCGGCGCCGCTGCGCGCCGCCGATGTGGGCAGCGTCCGGGGAGTCGTGCATGACCAGCAGCACCGGCCGCTCGCCCAAGTCCAGGTGGCGCTGAAATCCGCCACCTCCGACATGGATCCAGTCCGCGACGACGGATGCGCGCGGGGATTTTTCCTTCATGACGGTGCCGCTCGGCGACTATGTGTTGAGCTTCAGCGCCGCGGATTTCGCACCCGCGACGCTGGGCGTCACCGTGATATCGGGTTCCTCGCCGGTTGCCCATGTGCAGCTTGTCAAGGGCGCGGCACTGAACTCAGTGACGGTGACTGCATCCCCGGAGACCTTGGTCCTCAATACCGCCACCCCCACGACCATCGTGAATCGAGAAGATATTGCGCGCGCGCCCGGTGCGGATCGCAGCAACAGTCTGGCGATGATCACCGACTTCGTCCCCGGCGCCTATGTCGTGCACGACCAATTGCATGTCCGTGGCGGGCACCAGACCACGTGGGCGGTCGATGGGGTGGAGATTCCCAACACCAACATCGCGAGTAACTTGGGTCCGCAAATCGACCCGAAAGACATCGATTACCTCGAGGTGCAGCGCGGCAGCTACGAGGCCGATCAGGGCGATCGCACCTATGGCGTGTTCAATGTCGTGCCGCGCACCGGTTTCGAACGCGACAATCAGGGCGAACTGGTTGCCAGCGGCGGACCTACGGGCAGACCAACGATTATCTCAGCGTCGGCAGCCATACGGACCGATTCGCTTACTACGCCAGCGTGAACGGCAATCGCAGCGATCTTGGCATTGGCACACCGGTGGCGCAGATCATTCACGACGCGCAAAACGGCTATGGCGCCTTCAGCACGCTGATATTCAATGCGACCCCGGAGGATCAGTTTCGCTTCGTCTTCTCCGCGCGCCACGATACCTATGATATCCCCAACACGCCGGACCAGCAGGCCGATGATGTGCAGCGCGAAACCGATGCCTTCGCCATTCTCTCCTGGGTGAGAAAACTGGGCACAGACGCCTCCTTGAGCAGCTCGCTGTTTTTTCACCAGAATCAGGCCGATCTGGACGGCGCGCCGAACGACTACCCTATCAGCACCACGGATCAGCGCTCCTCAACCTACGTCGGCGGCCAGGAAACTCTTCGCTGGCACGTGGCGCAGCATGACCTGCAGGTCGGGTCTACGGGCTTTGGCCAGCGCGATAGCGAAAACTTTGATGTGCTCTTCAATGACGGCAGCAACGCGCCGATTAGCCAGACCTTGAAACCGTCAGGCTCTCTCGTCGCCGCCTACCTCGAGGATACCTACAAGGCAACGGATTGGCTCAGCTTCGCGGTCGGCGCGCGGCAAACCCATTTCGCCGGTGGCGTGACTGAGAACGCCACCAGCCCGCGATTGGGCGTGAGCGTGCTGCTGCCGAAAATCAACTGGACGCTGCGGGGCTTTTGGGGGAAGTACTACCAGGCGCCGCCGCTGACCACCTTGAGCGGTCCGCTGCTCGAGTTCGCGCAAGCCAACGATCTGGGTTTTATCCCGCTGCACGGCGAGCGCGATGAGGAGTACCAGATCGGGCTGACGATTCCGATTCAGGGTTGGACCGTCGATGTGGATCATTTCCATACCGAAGCCAAGAATTTCTTCGACCATAACAACATTGGAAATTCCAATGCGTTTCTGCCGCTCACCATCGACGGCGCGCTGATTCAGGGCAATGAGTTGACGATACGCTCGCCGAGAATGTGGGATGTCGGGCAGTTTCACCTCGCCTATTCAAACCAGACCGCGGATGGCTTTGGCGCGATTAGCGGTGGGTTGACCGACTTTAGCCCGCCCGCGGGCAGCTTCGCGCTGGATCACGATCAGCGCAACACCGCCAATGCCGGCCTTGATCTGAAGCTGCCGCGCCGCGCCTTCGCCTCGATGAGCGTTTACTACGGCTCCGGGTTTGCCAATGGCGAGGCGCCGCCCAGCCATTTGCCGGGTCATGCGGAAATCAGCTTGAGCGGCGGCAAATCCTTCAGTGATAGCTTTTCAGCCTCGTTGACCATTCTCAATCTCACCAATCGGCATTTGCTGATCGACAACAGCCTCACTTTCGGCGGCGTGCACTATAATGACCCGCGCCAGATCTATGCGCAGATTCATTATAAGTTCGGTTATTGAGGATGGCCCGTGAGCTTCGAGCTGCAACCCCGTCTACAGAATGAGCTGATCCGACTCGAGCCCCTGCGGGCGGGCGATTTCGAGGAGCTGTACGCGGTGGCCTCGGATCCTCTGATCTGGGAGCAGCACCCCAGTCAGGATCGGTACCAGCGTCCGGTGTTCGAAAATTTCTTCAAGGGCGCGATGGAGTCGGGCGGCGCGTTTCGGGTGATCGATAATACCAACGGCGAGCTGATCGGCAGTTCCCGGTACAGCCATTACGAGGAGGCCAAGCGCCAAATCGACATCGGCTACACCTTCATCGCGCGCAGCCGCTGGGCGCGGCACTACAACCGCGAGCTCAAGACCTTGATGCTCGATCACGCCTTCAGGCACGTGGATCGCGTGATTTTCAAGGTCGGGATCAACAATTGGCGCTCGCGCAAGGCGATGGAGAAACTCGGCGGCATCTACCTCGGCGAGGAATCGGTCAGCTATTCGGGCGAACCCAGCCACCCCAACGTCCTGTTCAAGATCGACGCCGCCGACTGGGCCGGTCGATCACGCTGATCGGGCCAAGCGAGCGCGCCGCTCCAGCGTTTCATGCGATGCGCTGCAGGGTGACTTGCAGGCCGTCCTTCGGCTTGGCGATCGGCACCAGCTGCTGCGGCATCACGTACCCGGGCGCAATGCTCCATCGATAGCGCAGCAACAGCTGATGCATGATGGCTTTCACCTGCAGCGTCGCAAAGTGCTGCCCGATGCATATGTGTGCGCCGCCCCCAAACGGCACCCAGGCAAAGGCATGGCGTTTATCTTCCTGGCGCGCAGGGCCGAATCGTTCGGGGTCGAACTTGAACGGCTCGGTCCAAAGCGAATCCATGTAGTGCACATGGATGGGGTAAACGCCGACCAGCATGCCCGCCGGAATCTCAAAGCCTTGAAAGACCGTGTCCTTGACGCACATGCGCGGCATCGAGGTCAGGGGCGGGATTAACCGCAGCGCCTCGCGCATGCTCCAAGACAGTTCCTCGACCTGGTCGAGATCATCGAATTCGAGCCGCGCTCGCCCAAGCGCGACGGCGTTGGCGCGCAGCCGCTCCTGCCACTGCGGATGGCGCGCCAGCAAGTACATCATGGTCGTCAGCGTGCTGGTGGTCGTGTCGTGCGCCGCCATCATCAGAAAAATCATGTGGTTGATGATTTCATCGTCGGTGAAACGTTCGCCTTGCTCGCTTTGCGCATGACAGAACTCGCTGAAGAAATCGCTGCTGTGAGTGGCGCGCTTCTCCGGCAGCAGCGCACGGAAACGCTTCACCAGCAGTTGCCGGCCGCGTATTCCGCGCCACATCGAAAGACCGGGGATGGGCACGCGCACAATGGCCAGCGAGGCGGCCACGGTCGCCATGAAAGCGCGATTCAGCGCCTTGGCGCTCTGCCCAAGCTCCACGCCCATGAATACCGAGGCGGCCAAATCCAGCGTGAGCTGCTTCAGGAGCGGAAACATCAACCGCTGCGCAGAGCGCTCGTTCGCCGGCAGCCAGGCCGTGAGCCCCAAATCGATGGCGGGGCTCATCTGCTCCAGGTACGTGCGCAGCGCGGACTTGCGAAACGCAACTTGCATGATGCGCCGCTGGTAGCGGTGCTCATCGCCGTCCATCGCCATGATGGCGCCGGGAAACACCTTGCCGATGTACGGTTCCCAGCCGCGCGCACTGGAAAAAGCGCCGTCGCGGTTCTTCCACACGAACTCCAGCGCGTCCGGTCCCAACAGACTGATCATGCCGCCGCGTCCGATGGCGATCTTCCACGCCGGTCCGTGGATCTTCTCGAGCGCCATCAAATGGCCGACCAGGTCCTTGCGCATGGCCAGTATCTGGCCCAGCACGGAGGAGCGCTGGATGGGGAGGGGCTTGCGCAACGCCGCACTGCGCTCTGCAGACGGCAGAAGCTCGGTCACTTGTTCATTCATGATTCACCGCCGGGCGTGCACTCGCCGGGCGATGGTACCAGATACGTTAGTGGAACCTGATTTTCACGCCGCCAAAATAGGCGCGCGGCATGCCGGGACTCTGGAATCGATTGTCCACACGAGGGGGCATTGGCGTCGGCGTTGGGCGGCACCCCCGGCGCCCCCACGCCGCTAGGATCGGCGAACAAGCCGAAGGTCGAGTAGTGTTCATCGAACAGGTTTTGCACATTGGCAAACAGTTCGACCTGCGGGTTGAGACGATACGAGGTGCGCAGGCTCACCACCCGATAGCCCGGCAATTGCGGATTCTGATTGGACTCATCGCCGCGATAGAACGATCCGGTCGCGAGCACCAGCGAGCCGCCCAGCGACCAATCGTGCGACATCGAATAGTCGGCGCCGAGCTTGACGCGGCTCAAGGGAATGAGAGGCAGGCGATCTCCCGGCAGCACCTGGATATCGCCGGCGCGCTGCAAGGGGTTCGACGGCGAACTGAGCAGCAAGGGCGAGCGAAACGTCGCGTCGATATAACTGTATTGAGCATATCCCGACCATTTCTGGCCGCGGTAGTTCAGGCTCGCTTCAAATCCTTGCCGCCGGGTCGATCCGACGTTCTGGAAGAAACCGCTGCTGACGGAAGTTGCGATGCCATATATATCGTCATCCGAATTTGTCCTGAAAACGCCGGCGTTCCAGGAAAAGCGCTCTTCTGAGGAGGATGAGCGTCCGCGCAATCCTAACTCCATGGTGTGCGCGATGACCTGGCGCAAATTGGGTGGATCGCCGGCGAGGCTCGAGGGCAGCAGGCAGGGCTGCAGCGGGTCGGAGCACTCGATCTCGCTCGCGGTCGGCGCGCGGTTATTGGTGGAATAGCCGACGTAAGCCGTCATCCCGGCTGCCACCTGATAAGTCGCGCCCAGCGCCGGATTGAAGTGAGTAAATCGGTTATTGCCGCGCAGCGCCGTACCTAGTTGATCGGATAAGTCGATGGTGGCGATGTTGTAGCGCCCGCTTGCCGTGACCGACAGCAGCGAAGTCAGATCAAACGTATCGGTAAGATAGAAACCGTAGTACTTGTTGCTGGCATTCAGATCGACCGGCGTCGCCGAGAAGTCCGTTCCCTCGGGCGTGTCGACGAACCATCCTGACGACAGCACGGTAAGCGACGCACTGAGAACTCCCACCTCGGTACCGGAGAAAAAATTCGTCCGCGCCGTGTCGAGCGTCGCGCCAGCGGCAAAAGTATTGCCGTGGCCGAACAGCGCCGCGGTGTTGGTCAGCTGCAGCGAGCCGCCCCCACCGTCCGAGCGAATCCGCTCAAAGTCATTTTGTCCGATGAGCGCCGCGCCGCCATTCGAGATATCGGGAATCAAACCTCCGGCCGAATCGGTCAGCGGCGTCAGCCCGTCGCTCTGACACAGCGTTGCCGTCATGTCGGCGCACGCCGTGTAGTCGGAATTATCGCCGTTAGAGACTGTCTGGCGGTAGTCGCGGGAGTAGAGCACGCCCTGAACGGCGAGCGTGTCGGTAAACCTCGCCTCGGCGTTCAAAGTGACGAAGTTCAAAGTATTGAAGTTATTTTGCGGACCGGTGAAGACGTTTTCTGGACTGATTGCCAGGGACTGCACCGGCGCCGCGCCCGGGCCGTTGAGCCGGTTGTCGGCATGTGCATAGCTCAAATCGACGCTCGCGCCGCCTTCGCGAAAGCTCAAATCCGCATAGTATTGCCGCACCGAGTCGCGCGAGAACAGCCGCCAGCCGTTCTCGTCCAGAAGCCGCGCGGCCGCGTAGAATCCGAACACGCCGTCATTCGCACCGAATTCCGCCGCGCCTTGGCGCTGCTCGAAGGAGCCGCCGGCGAGTTCACCGTCCGAGCCATGATAGGTGAATCCATTTTTCATCGTGACCGAGATCGCGCCGCCGAGCGCGTTCAGGCCGAACAGCGGATTGGCGCTGACGATATCGACGCGATCGATGGCGATATCCGGAAACAGGTCCCAATTGACGGTGTCGCCGAAGGCTTCGTTGATGCGCACGCCATTCTGGTAGACCGCCAAACCCTGCGGAGTGCCTAAAACGGGCGAGGCCTCGAAGCCGCGATATAAAATATCGGGCTGAAACGCATCGGCGAGCGCGTCGTTGATGTTCACGCTGCCAAGGCGGCTGCTCAGGGCCCCGGTGAGGCTGGGCGAGCCGTCCTGGCTCAAATCGCGCGCTCTCAGGGTTTGCACGTTGCCCGGCACTTTGTCCACATTCACCGTCATTCCCGGCACCGGCGTCGTCCCCACGACGACGATTTCCTCAGTTGCGCCCGCCGGCATGCCAAGCGCGAGACAGGCCAGGCCGCCGAGCAGCGATGCGCGCGGCGCGCGCGGTTTTTTCCCAGGGTGCGAGGTCGCGTTATGCCGTGGATCCGAATGGCAACGGCAGATAAGCGAGTTCAGCTGAGTCATCAATCCTCGATTAAAGAGATAGGGGGAACTGACGTCAATATCGTTTCGGCATGGCCTTATATCCCGCCGCAGCTATGCCGTTACGCGGCATGTCCGGATAATATGAGCCATGGCTACGATTGGAACAGAACGCGTCTTGACGGTGCATCATTGGAACGAAACCGTATTCAGCTTCACCACCACGCGCGACCAGGCACTGCGATTCGAGAACGGCCATTTCATCATGCTGGGGCTGCGGATTGACGAGAAGCCGGTAATGCGCGCCTACAGCATCGCCAGCGCGAACCACGAAGAGCACCTGGAATTCTTGAGCATCAAGGTGCCGGACGGGCCGCTGACTTCGCGGCTGCAGCATGTCAAGCCGGGCGATGAAGTGCTCATCAGCCGCAAGCCGACCGGCACGCTGTTATTGCACGATCTCAAGCCCGGCAAGCGCCTCTACCTTTTGAGCTCCGGGACCGGTCTTGCGCCCTTCATGAGTCTCATCAAGGATCCGGAGGTTTACGAACGCTTCGAAAAGGTCATTTTGGTGCACGGGGTCCGCTATCGAAGTGAATTGGCGTATCGCGATTACATCGAATGGGAATTGACGCATCACGAGTATCTGGGCGAGCAGGTGCGCGAAAAACTGGTTTATTTTCCCACCGTGACGCGCGAGCGCTTCCGCTATCAGGGCCGCGTGACGGCGCTGATCGAAACCGGCAAGCTCTTTGAGGACATCGACGTGCCCGCGCTCGATCCGAAGGAGGACCGCGTCATGATTTGCGGCAGCCCGGCGATGCTGACGGAACTCTCGGCCATGTTGGACGCGAGGGGCTTCAAGATTTCCCCGCATGTGGGCGAGCCGGGCGATTACGTCATCGAGCGTGCATTCGTCGCGCGCTGAGCCCCCCAGGTGAACCGTCTTATACAGTACTCGGCGCGTCCGACTACTGGATTTACGCGCGCCGCCGCGGCGCGTAAAGTTTGCGGCATGCCGCGGCACTTCATCGGTCAACAAGCCTTCAAGGGCAGAGGGTCCTCGTCCAACGTTGCGGGACGATTCGATGCATTGATTCTGGAGAAGACCGATGACGGCTGGTACCAGGACGAAATTGTCGAGAGCCCGGCCGAAACGGTGCTGCCGGATCGCGCCCGCAGCGTGATCACCTCGAACGCTTCACCCGACGTCGGTTTCGAGGTGTCGATCAATCCTTACCGGGGTTGCGCGCATGGCTGCGTCTACTGCTTCGCACGGCCGACTCACTCCTATCTCGGGCTCTCGCCGGGGTTGGATTTCGAAACCAAACTTTTCTACAAGGCCGACGCGGTCAGCATTCTGGAAGCGGAACTGGCGAAGCCGAAATATGTTTGCAAGACCATTGCGCTCGGGATCAATACCGACGGCTATCAGCCGCTGGAAAAGCGCCTGCAAGTGACGCGCGGCATTCTCGCGGTGCTGACGCGCTGCCGCCATCCGCTCACCATCGTCACCAAGAGCGCCTTGATCGTGCGCGATCTGGATTTGCTTTCCGATCTCGCCAAAGACCAGCTCGTGTCCGTCATGGTGAGCGTTACCTCGCTGACGAACGACATCAAGCGCACCTTGGAGCCGCGCACCGCCTCTCCGCAAGCGCGGCTGCGCGTGATCCAGCAACTCGCTGAGGCGGGCGTTCCGGTCGGCGTCCTGGTGGCGCCGGTGATTCCGGCCATCACGGATCATGAGATGGAAGATATCCTCGCGGCCGCGAAACAGGCTGGCGCGTCGCGCGCCGGATATGTACTGCTGCGCCTGCCGCATGAGCTTAAGGTCATTTTTCGCGAGTGGCTTGCGCAGCACTATCCGGACCGCGCCAAGCACGTGATGTCGCTGATCAATCAATCGCGCGGCGGCAAGGACTACGATTCGCAATTCGGCACCCGGATGCGCGGCACCGGGCCCTATGCCGAATTGCTGCGCACCCGGTTTGATCTGGCGAAGCGCAAACTTGGGTTTGCCGGAGCGGAAGAGCGCCATGAACTGAACACCCGGCTATTCAGGCCGCCGCAGCCGAACACGCCGCAGCTCAATCTGGGATTTGACTGACGATCAGTTGAAATTTCCGGGTGCGCTCATTGAGCGCAATATCCGCGACGATCTGTACCTCGAATGCCACGTTGCTCAAGCCTTTTTGCGCCAGTATTTCCGCGAGCCGTAGCCTCGCGCCGGCCGCTGCGGCGGCCCGCTCGGTGTCGCCAAGTCCGGCGTCGACGCAAATCAGAAAGCGAAACGCGCTGGGGCCCGTAATTTGCATTTGAAATCGCGTCACCCCTTTGACGAATATCTCGTTGATGATGTGCGGACTGATGAAGTCCTTGGCGCCTTCGCCATTGACGAATACGGGCATCTGCTCGGTGCGCCCCACCAAATTCTGAATCACGATGCGGCGCGCCTGCGGCGCACTCACCGGACGCAAAATGTCCGACATGCGGTAGCGGATCAGCGGCAGGGTGTAGTTGAAGAGATTGGTAATGATGCAATGATCTTCGTAGAACTCGAAAATCAAGTTATCGTCCAAGAGCGTCATGGTGTTGCCGCCGGGATTCGAAATGCCGAGCATCATGTGCTCGGTGCAGGCATACAGGCTGAGCGCGCGAGCCCCGTTGAATGCCTGGGATAGAAACTGCAGGTCCGACTGGGTGACCATTTCGCCGGTGGCGATCACCGCCTTGGGGCGGATGCCGAGCCGGCCGGCGCGCTGCTCATCGCCGAGCATCTTGAGCGCGGTGGTGTAGCCCCACAGGATCTCGGGTTCAAATGCATTGATTCGCCGCACCACCTCCGGCAGCGGCGTGTTGACTTCGAAGGCCCGGGCATCGATGAAAAGCTTGCGCAGGCCCCGCTGCATGGACGCAACGCCGGTCGCGCCCGCGAAGTGGCCGCCGGTGGCCCCGTAAAATGCGACCCGGATGCGGCGCAGCCGAAATCCGAGCCCGGGAAACTGGCCGCGAAACGCCTTGCGGTTGCGCATGGCGGCTGCGCGGACCCTGCCAAAATCAGCGGGCGAATACAAAAAGTAGCCGACCTCGCCGGAGGTGCCGGAGGTGTGCATCACGGTCAGATCGTTGAATAGTTGCTCCTTCGGATCGGTCGAGCGCGACAGAAACTCCGCGATGACCTGTTTGGTGACGCGCCGGTCGGTCACGATGTCGTTGAAATTCGCCATGAGCATGGCTTTGGTCAGCATCGGAAAGTCGCCGGCCCTGCAGGTATTCACATCGAGTCCGCGCTCGCGAATGATATTGGCGTAATAGGGTGCGCGCGTGCCGGCATAGCGAATCAGCGCCCGGAATTTTTGTTGTTGGGCTGCCTCGAGTTCGGCGCGCGACTCCTGCATCAGCGCTATGATAAGTCCACGGCGGCGCCAAAAGTTGCCATCGCTTGAATTTTACCGCCTCGGTTCACTCCAGCACCCAGTGCCGCACGCCCTGTTCACTGAGGAAGTCGCGTGCCTTGGCGCCGTGCAGTATCGCAAGCGTTGACAGCATCCCCGCCTCGGTGCAGCTGCTGGCCGCAACGGTCACCGACCTGGGCGCGTGCAGCACCGGCCACCCCGTCTTGGGATTGAGCACATGTCCGTAACGCACGCCGTCACGAAGCACGAAGCGTCGTGAGTCGCCGCTGGTCGCCAGCGCACCCTGCTTGAGATGCAGCATCATGCTTGCATCCCGATCATGGCCGGGTCTTTCGATGCCCACCTGCCAGAAACCGTTGGGCGGCGGGCCGCTGGCGCGCAGGTCGCCGCCAAAGTTGATCAAGAAGGGGCCCGGCACCTTCTTGCTCAGCAACCCATAGGCGCGATCCACCGCGTATTCTTTGCCGATGCCGCCCAAATCCAGTTCCATGCCGGCGGGCACCTCGAGGGTTGGCGATCGCCACTGGAGTTTTTCAAAGCCGATGAAGGGCAGCAGTGCCGCGACGGCGTCCGGCTGCGGCAGTCGATCCGAACCATCGAAGGTCCATGCGCGGCGCAAGATGCCCGAGGTGATGTCGAACATCCCATCGCTGATGCGGTGGCAGCGCTGCGCGAAGTCCAACAATGATGCCGTTTCCTCATCGACCTCAATCGGCACGCCGCGATGTGCGTGCAAATGCGAGATGACGCTGTCGGATCGATAGCGGCTGTATTTTTCCTCGATGCGCCAAGCCTCCGCGGCGGCGCATGCGCCCAGTTCGCGAGCCGCGGCCAACTGCGAGGCGCGCAGCAGCACCTCGCATGGACTGGCCATGGCGCTGAAGCACACCGCCACCAAATCGCTGCCGCGAGGCTCGACACTAATGGGACCTAGAAGCGCCATCCAAATTGCAGCGGGATCGCTTTTAGGCCCGGATACAGGTCGAGATTCACAGGCGGACTTTCCATTGCAAAGTTGCGGCTGTCAAGTCGCAGCCCCATCAGTCGGCCGCCAAGCAACCCCGGCCGATCGCAGCCGCCGGCGCGGCAATTTCGAGCTGCTTGCCGCATCACGGCTGTCGGCGCCGAACGACATCGCCATTTGCCCCCGCGGTTGCGGCACAATGCTGCAATGGGATTTCGATGCGTGAGTTCTCTTCTGTTGCTGGGCTTCAGTATGACCTTGCTGTGCCCTAGGGCCGCCCATGCGGGATTGGGCGGGTATAGCGCCAGCATCATCGCGGACGCCGAAGCGCTGAAAGGCAGCGTCCAAGTTTATTCGTCGCCGCAATTCGAAATCCGGGAAATCACCGCGGACAACGGCATCCGCGTGCGGGAATTCGTGAATCGCGACGGTCTGGTATTTGCCATCGCGTGGAGCGGCCCCGCGGAACCGGATCTGCAGCAACTACTGGGCGTCCATTTCGTTCAATACCATCAAGCCCGGATGGCGCAAACGCCGCCGCAGCTGCGCCGGCCTCTACGGCTCGCGCTGCCTGCTTTGGTGGTTGAATCCGGCGGGCATATGCGTGCCTATCACGGCCGCGCGTACCTGCCGGCGCGCGTGCCGGACGGCGTATCGACGGCCGATCTGAAATAGGAGGCCGGGGCTTAGGATGCGAAAACGTTTCAACTTTGCAATCCTGATCCTTGGCGCCTCGGCGCTGCTTTGCGCCTGTTTGGGCGGCAACAATGCCGCGACTACGCCGCCCGCGCCCCCGCCGCCCGTGCTGAACACGATGGCGGTGATCGTCGATTCCGGGCCGGCCGCCGCGCCCGGTCAGATCAATCACGCCTATGTAACCGTCAAGGTGTGCGCTCCCGGAAGCCAGACACAGTGCGCAAATATCGACCACGTGCTGCTCGATACCGGATCCTGGGGCTTGAGGCTGGTCGGCTCCGTGCTGGCCGCCAATAACATCACGCTGAGCGCCGAGCACGACGCTCAAAGTCAAACGATCGAAGAATGCATGACCTTTGGCGGCGGACAAACCTGGGGTCCGGTGGTTTTGGCAGACGTATCGATGGCGGGCGAAGCGGCAGCCAGCGTGCCGCTGCAGGTCATGGACGACAGCGCCGCGGGTGCGCCGCCGCCGGCGAGCTGCGGAGCGAATGGCACATTGATCAATGACGTTCCCGGATTTGGCGCGAACGGTGTGCTCGGCATCGGCGTGTTTGTTCAAGACTGCGGTGCGGCCTGCGTGGCTGCTGCGACGCCCCTGCCAATTTATTATGGATGCACCGGCGCCGGCACCTGCACGGCTGAGAATGTGGCCCTGAGCGCGCAGGTGACCAACCCCATTGCGCTGTTTGCCGTGGACAATAACGGCGTCGTCATTGATCTGCCGAATCTGCAAAACGCCAATGGCGATGCGACTCTTTCGGGGGAAATTACTTTTGGCATTGCAACGCAGGCGGACAATGCGCTGCCGGTGACGGCGCTGACGCTGCTTGCCGCCGATGCGAACGGTGATTTTACCGCCACCTACAACGGCAGTGCGACCGTGCTCCCCGCGCTGATCGACTCGGCCACCGATTCCTATTCCTTCGATGATCCCGGCATTGCGGTGTGCGCGACCGGCGCCTTTGTCGGCTACTACTGCCCGGCCGTCAGTCCGCAAAGCTTATTCGCCGTCAATACCGGCGCAGGCGCGAATGGAGCGGTAAGCACCGTGCAATTTGCGATTGCCGATCCGAGTGCCTTTATCGTCGGGGCCTCGGCCTTCGTGAATTTGGGGGGCGGTGGCGGATCGAGCAGTTTCACCTGGGGTCTGCCGTTTTTCTACGGCCGTGCAATCTATATCGGCATCGAGCAGCGTTCGGGCGGCGGGTTTACCGGGCCCTATTACGCCTATTGATGGCGCGGCCTGATCCTCGAGCCTTGCTGAAGCTTCAAACCTCAGCCTTTCGCCAATTCGGCGCTGATCGAGGTGAAGCCGCGAGCGGCCGCGACATCCCCGGCTGAAATGCCGGAGCCATTGCGCAGCGATTTATTCGCGCCGGCCGCCAGCAATAAATGACAGATTTGCTGATGGCCGCCGCGGCTGGCGGCGATCAGCGCCGTATCGCCCGCGCCGTTTTGCACGTTCAAGTCCGGCGAGCGTGCGAGCAGCGCCCGCACGATCTCGACATTCCCGGTGGCCGCGGCGAGCAGCAGCGGCGTGTCGCCTTGTTCATCACGCTGATTGAGGGGCAAGTCGCTGGCGAGCAGCGCCGTCAACACTCCTGCGCCGGACTGACGGGCCGCGGCGTGAAGCGCAGTCGCCCCCTGCGCGTCGATCGCTTTGGGGTTGGCGCCGGCGCTCAATAACAGCGTTACCGCATCGCCCGAGCCGCCGGCGGCGGCAATCAAAACGGGGGTACGGCGTTGGTGATCCGCGGCATCGATGCCGGCGTGATGCGCCAGCAAACTGGGGATCAGAGCCGCTGCGCCGCTCGCACAGGCCAGCATGAGCGGAGTACGGCCCAGCGCATCGATTGCATTGGCGTCCGCGCCCGCCTCCAGCAGCATTTGCGCCACCGCCGGATGCACTGCGTCGATCGCCGCCAGCAGCGGCGTCTGCTCGCCCGGCGCGTGGGCGTCCGCGGATACATGCGCAGCCAACAGCGCCTTGAGCAGCGCGGCATCGTTGCGCGCCGCCGCGAGCCAGAGCACGCTGTGGCCGGCACGGTCGGCCGCGTTTGCATCGGCGCCGTGCGCCAGCAGCAAGGCCAAACTCTTGAAGGCATGCGCATCGGCGGCTATCTGCAGCAGCGGCGCGCCCTGCGGCAGCCGCAGATTCGGATTGCCGCCCGCAGCGAGCAACTGCTGCACGCTGGCGCTGTCATCGCGGGACACCGCGATGGCCAGCGGCGGCCAGCCGCGATAAATCTCGCCCGGGTGAGCCGGATCAAAGCCTGCCGATTGATGGATTGGATCCGCGGCTCGAGCGGCATGCGACCCCAATGCGCGCAACTGGGTTGCCGCCTCATCGGCTCCCACGGCGAGCGCCGCATCGAGCGCGCCGTAGCCGCGAGAATCGTGCGCGTCGAGAATGGCACCGGCGCGCTGCAGCGCTAAAACGGCCGCGGCGTGATTGCCGCGCGCAGCGTAAAACAGCGCGGTGCGCCCTTCGCGGTCTGCCGTTTGCGGATCGGCGCCATGGCTCAAAAGCAGATCAATCAGCCTGGCATCGCCGCCCTCGGCGGCAATCATCAACGCAGTGGCGCCGGCGCTGTCGGCAGATCGAACATCGGCGCCGAGTTCGATCAACAGGGCTGCCGCGTCGACGCTGTGCGCGCCGGCGGCCAGCGAGAGCGCACTGCGGCCGAACTCGTCGTGAACGGCGGCGACCTCGGGACCCAGCCGGCGCAACTCCTTCGTGTTGCTCTTGCGAACGCAATCGATGACCCACGCGGTCAGCAGTTTAGGATCAGATACACCCAGGGTTTCGCTTGCCAGCAGCGCACGGCCCGATTTCAAGGCGTCGAGCGCGCGGTAGTACCCCAATTGGGCGGATCGTTCCAGCCATTGTTGGGCCGCTCCCGGGGCGGCATCCGGGGCGCGGCTCAAATAGCCGGCCAGCACATAGGCGGCCGCCGCGGAGCCGCGCTCGGCGGCCGCGCGAATCAAGGTGACGCCGCGCGCCTCATCGAGCATGACCCCGACGCCGTTCAGGTACATCAATCCCAGCAGATATTCCGCCTCCGCATTGCCCGCAGTGCCGAGTGTGCTCAAAAGCGCCGCGGCTTTGTCGAACTGCAACGTGCGCAGCGCCGCGCGCGCCGGTTCCAAGGCATCCTGCCGTGGGGTGGTTTTGCCGCCGCCGGAAGCGGCCGCCGCGGCCGCGGCGCCCGTGCACCACAGGCCGGCGATGAGGCACAGTGCGCAAAAATTCTTATTCATGCGGTGCCAAACTTCGTTTCAACATCGATGCCGATCGATTTTAGAAATTCATTGGGCAAGATGCCGCCGGCGCTGACGATCAGCGCATCGTTGCGCAGCGTAACCGTGCTGCCGCCGCGCTCCAGCAGGATCTGTTGCGGCCGGATTTCGCGAACTTGCGAGTTCATCAATACCTCGAGCTGCCCCTTGCTCTTCGCCGCATCGACGCGCTGACGATTGCGCGTCTTGGCGCGCTGAAACGCCTCGCCGCGATAGGACAAAGTCACCTCGGTGTCGCCCAGCTCGGCGATGCTGGCGGCCGCCTCGAGCGCGCTGTCGCCGCCGCCCACCACCATGACTTTCTGCCCGCGGTATTGTTCAGGGTCGATCAACCGATAAACCACTTTCGGCAGCTCTTCGCCCGGCACGCCGAGTTTTCGCGGCGTGCCGCGCCGCCCGATCGCCAGCAGCAGGTTGGCTGCGATGTATTGCTGCGATGTGGTGCGGACATGAAACGCGCCGTCTTTCCGCTCTACGGCCTCGACGCGCTCTTGGTAGCGAATCTTCAAGCCATTGCAGGCTCGCGTCCAAAATTCCAGCAATTCTTCCTTGGTGGTATTGCGAAAATGTACCTTGCCCACCAGGGGCAGTTCGACCGGCGCGGTCATCACCAGCTTGCCTCGGGGGTACTGAAACACCGCACCGCCGAGCCTCTCCTGTTCCACGGTTTGGTAATTCATGCCCAGCTTTTTGGCGGCCAGGGAGGCCGCAAGACCGGCGGGTCCGGCGCCAATGATCAACACGTCGAGTGCTCCGGAACGCTTTACCTTGGATGCGGCGATGGCCTCGAGCGCCTGTTGGCCCTGCGTCAAGGCGTTCTTGATCAATCCCATGCCGCCGAGTTCGCCGGCCACATAGATTCCGGGCACATTGGATTCGAAAGTGGGCTTGAGCAGCGGAATATCCAAGCCGCGCCGCTCCGTGCCGAACACCAAGGTAATCGCATCGAACGGACACGCCGCTTTGCAAGCCCCGTGGCCGATGCATTCGGTGGGGCCGACCAGGACCGCCTTGCCGTTGATGAGGCCGAGCACATCGTGGTGAGAGGTCTCAGGACATGCGGTGACGCAGGCGCCGCAGCCCAGACATTTGCTCGGATCGATCAGTGGGTGCAGCGATGCCGGCTCGGTCATGCCGGCTGCGACGGCCTCTTGCAGCGTCTGCAGGTGATGCGCATGAACACGGCGCTGGCGGCGCACGTAGTACGCCGTGATCCCGAGGAACGGCATCGCATAGATGACCAACCACCATATGTCCATATTTGCGCCTATCGACCGCCGCAATCGTCAGAGGCTAATCATCATTTGCCGAGAATACTGAGCCTTTCATCACGGGCTGTGATTTTGATCACATTCGGATTGGCGTGAAAGTGTCGCGGTTTGGGCACATGAATGTGCCTGGATAATCTAGCATTACAATGCTTTCCAATACAAAGCTCGCAGATCGTAACAGGCGACTTTTCGGCCGGATGCCTAATTTTCAGCGGGTGGCTGCAATGCCCTTATTTTGGCTGCTGACTGGGAGCTGCGCGACGCTCGCGGTCATCGTGATACTTCTGCCGTGGTTGCGCACGTCATCGCGTTTCAATGCGCTGTTGGCGCGCCGTTGGATTGGCGCACCAATAGTGTGCGTGCTGGCGCTGTGCGTCTTGGCCGCGTACCTGTCGCTGCGGCCACCGCGAAGCGAGATTTCGCCGATCGCCGCGAGTTCGGCCGGCACTCCATCGAGCGGATTCGGCGCTGCCGTGCGCGCATTCGATGCCGCAAGCAGCGCGTCGTCCAAAGGCGATGGCGCGTCGCCCAAAAGCGATGGCGCGCCGAAGCCCGCTGCAAGCTCGATGGACAGCGCCGTCGCGAGTTTGGAAGCGCGTCTCGCTAGAGGCGGCGGCTCGGCGGACGATTGGGAACTGCTCGCGAAATCATTCGATTTTTTGGGCCGTCCCGCCGATGCCGTCAAGGCCCGCGCGCATCAGTTGCCCGCCGGCGCGAACGCCACGGGAACATCGTTGAGCGGTGAAGTCGTCCTCGCTGCGCCGTTGGCCGCCAAAGTGTCGGCCGGCGAAACCCTGTTCATCATTGCGAAATCGATCAACTCTCCGGGGCCGCCGGTGGCGGTGCTGCGCGGCACCGTAGGCGAGTGGCCGCTGAAATTTTCTTTGGACGATTCGCTGGCCATGGTGCCCGGCCGCAATCTCTCGAACGCCGGGCCGGTGATGATCGAAGCGCGGATTTCCCGGCGCGGCCAACCGTTGCCGGCGAGCGGTGATCTGCAAGGTTCGGTCGGTCCAATCGATCCCGCCGAGCACAACCCGCTCAACATTCTCATCGATCGGATCATCCCGTGAACACGCTCGTGCAAACCAAGATCGCCGCGCCCGCCGGGCCGCGGCTGCATTGGCCGCTGGTATGGACGCTCGTGGTTGCCGCGATTCTGTTCTGGGGCGTGCATGCGCACCTCGAGCGCTACATCACCCCGCAACGCGGTCTGGGCTATTGGCTGGGCATCATCGGCGGCTCGATGATGCTGCTGCTGCTGATCTATTCGGCGCGCAAGCGCTTTATGTGGCTGCGTTGGATGGGCGGAATCCCGGCCTGGTTCCAGTTTCACATGATGCTTGGCGTGGTCGGGTCCGATTCTGATTTTGTTCCACGCCAATTTTCGGCTGGGCGCCGCGAACAGCAATGTTGCCCTGTTCTCGATGCTGCTGGTCGCAGGCAGCGGGGTGATCGGGCGCTATATGTACACCCGCTTGCACGCCAATTTGGATGGCCACGAGGATACGCTGGAGCAATTGAAGGCGGTCGGCGAGCGCCTGCGCAAACAGTCGACCTCGATCGCGGTGCTGCCGGGTCTGGTGGAAGAATTCGACCGCGTCGAACAGCGGCTCATCGTGCCGCCCGCGGCGCCGCTCGGCCGCGTCCTGCATTTGTTCACCGGTGCCATTCGAATCGCGCGGGCACGTTATTTGGTGCGCGAGAAAATTGAGCAGGCAGTGAAGCAGGCGCGCAGCGGCGACTCGCCGCTGATTGCGCACCACGCCGAGCGCATTGGCGAGCTGGCCCGGCGCTACGCTTACCGGCGCCTCGAGGCGGGGCGGCGCATGAGCGAATATCAGTTGTACGCCCGCTTGTTTTCATATTGGCACGTACTGCATGTCCCGCTGTTTTTCATGTTGTTGGTCGCCGGAATCGTGCACGTCATCGCGATAAACGTGTACTGACCGAACTTTATGCGCACACACGGAGGGTGCAAATGGGCCGCGGTCATTTGGGCGGCGGCGGTATTTTCGATGGGCATGGCGGCCGCGCATGCCGTAACCGTAGAGACATTATTGATGCCGGGCAAAGTGAGCCAAGCGCATGTCAAGCAAGAGTCCAATTGCGCAAATTGCCACGACCGCAGCAACGCGCGGCCGCAATCGGCGTTATGCCTGGACTGCCACAAGGATATCGCGGCCGATGTACAGCAGCGGCGCGGCTATCACGGGCGCATGCAAAATGCCGGCACCGGCGAGTGCCGCGCCTGCCACACCGAACACAAAGGCCGGGCGGCGGACATCGTGCAGCTTGATCGTTTGCAGTTCGATCATCGGTTGACCGAATTCACGCTGACCGGTGCACATGCGCCGCTCAATTGCGCGGCGTGTCATGCAAAGGGCGAAGCATTTCGCAAGGCCACGCCAACCTGCATCGGCTGTCACAAGAAGGATGATGTGCATCGCGGCCAGCTCCAGTCCTGTGCCGATTGCCATGGTTCGCTCGCCTGGACCGATGCCAAGTTCGATCACGACAAAACGCAATTTCGCTTGACCGGCGCCCACCGCAGCCTGGCGTGCAACGCCTGTCACATCGGGGGTGTCTACAAACCGACCCCGAAAAGCTGCGTTGCTTGTCATGCGACTGACGATGAGCATCGCGGCACACGCGGCGATGCCTGCGCGAAGTGTCATTCCACCGAGCAGTGGAAGACCGCGAAGTACGATCACTTGAAGGAAACCGGCTTCGAGCTGCTCGGCGCACACGACAGCATCGATTGCCTGGCTTGTCACCGCAGCGGCAATTACAAGGAAAAAATTCCCGAGGACTGCAATGGCTGCCACCATGCCGACGACACGCATGCGGCCCGTTTCGGCGCGAAATGCGGCGATTGCCACGACAATGAGCACTGGCGCATAGCGAGTCTGGATCACGCGGCTCGTTATGATTTCGACTTGCAGGGCGTTCACGCCAAGCTCGATTGTCACGCCTGCCACAGCGCCGTGGCGGCGGCGCAAAAACTCGGCAAGCGTTGCGTGGATTGCCATCGCGCCGAGGATCCGCATGGCGGCAAGCTCGGCGACGCGTGCGACAAGTGCCACGCACAGCAGACTTGGCAAAGCGGCCTTAAGTTCGATCATGACCTCAGCGAATTTCCCCTGCTGGGCCTGCATCGGCTCGTGAGCTGTGCGCAATGCCATGCCACCCTGGCCTTCAAGGACGCGCGCAGCGGCTGCAACGACTGTCACTCGCGCGACGACGTGCACAAGGGCGGGCTGGGGGAGAAGTGCGAGTCCTGTCATTCGCCGAACGGCTGGCCGCAATGGAGCTTCGATCACGCGCGGCAAACGCATTTCGCCCTCACCGGCGGGCACGCCAATCTGCAGTGTGCGGCCTGCCATCGCCAGGCGCCGGGTACCGCGAAGACCTCGCCCGTCTGCGTGAGCTGCCACCGCCAAGATGACCGGCATCTCGGCGAATACGGATCGCAATGCGACCGCTGTCACTCGACGGATTCTTGGAAACATGCACGGATCCAATAGGCCATGAATCCCATGCGACAAATCAGCCTGCGATTGCCGCGAAAAGCGTGGCATCTCGCCATCGCCGCATTTTGGCTCGCCGGACTATGGGCCGGCGCGGTCGCGCCGCTCGCGGCGGCGGCGCCCGGGGCGGCTGCTCCGCCCGTGACCGTGCCGTTCGATCACCTGCCGACGGGCTTCGAATTGGATGGCATTCACCGCGATCTGGCGTGCGAGGCCTGCCACATCAATGCGATCTTCAAGGGAACCCCGCGCAACTGCGGCGTTTGCCATATTACCGGTTCGACCTTCGATGCGACGCCAAAAACGCCGACGCATGTTCCCAGTACCAACGACTGCGCTGCCTGCCACGACACCGTCAGCTTTCGTCCCAGCGTGCATTTCGATCACACGCAGGTGATGGGCAGCTGCGTCAGCTGCCACAATGGCTCGATCGCGCAAGGCGAGGGGCCGACCCATCCGGTCACCAGCCAAGCATGCGAAGCCTGCCATACGGTGCTGAGTTGGAACCCGCCGAAAACGGTTGATCACACGCAGATTCCGCTGGCGGTCGCCGGATTTTGCATCATCTGCCATAACGGCGTGCAGGCAGCCGGCAAGTCTGTGGGGCATATCGTCACCAATTTGGAGTGCGGCGATTGTCATCTCACCAACAGTTGGCTGGGCGCCACCTTCGACCACACCGGCATCACCGCTAATTGCGTGAGCTGCCACAACGGCACCAAGGCGGTCGGCAAGCAGGGCAATCACATGCCCACGACCACGGTGTGCGAGAACTGCCACACCACCGGCATCGGCACCAAGACGCCGAGTTGGACGCCGTCGGCTTTCGATCACACGCAGATGACCGTGACGACTTGCCAGACCTGTCACAGCGGCAGCGTCAAGATCAGCAGCGGCTTTGTCTCCGGACAGCCCAGCAATCACGTTCCGCCAATTCCTTCGCTCATCGACTGCGGCATTTGCCACGGCAACAATCCGGCCGCGGAAACCTGGACGGTCCTGGCCGCCAGCATTGCAACCCTGCACAGCGGCCTGAACGTCAACAATTGTCTCGAGTGCCATGCCGGCCAGACCTACGCGGGCATTCCGGCGCCCTACATTCCGATGTCGATTTCCGGCGTATCGCCCACCAAGCTCACGCCGCTTGCGCCGCCGCATATCCCGATTCTTGCCGGCACCGATTGCAGCGCCTGCCACGGTGCGGCCTATACCGCGGGTGGATTCGGTCCCGCCACCGCCATGAGCCCCGCCAAACACGCCTTTGTCTCCTCGGCCTGCGACACCTGTCATGACACCGGCAAGGCCTTTTATGTCGGCGGCGGCACGCCGCTGCAGCTGCGGCCCGCGGACCACGTCAGCAGCACCGATCCGCGCATGGCCTCGAGCGATTGTTCGGTCTGCCATGAGACCACGGATTGGATCAGCACGGCCCTGCCGGCGGGGCACATGCCGAACCCGGGAAATTTGAGCTGCCTGCAATGCCACACGGCCTCGCCGGGCGACTACACGCCGGCGACGCTCGCCGCGAACCCGATTTTGCACAGCGGCATCAGCGGCAATTGCGGCGTGTGCCACGGGAACAATGTCACGGCGCTCACCTGGTTCAACAACTTCACGCCGAAGGATGCCTTGCTCACGCCGGCGCATATTCCGTATCTCACGGGCACGGATTGCAGCGCCTGCCATCAATCGGGCAGCTACGCCGTCGGCGGCTTTGGTCCCACGAATATGAGCGCGGCGAAGCATGCCTTCGTCCCGACTTCCTGCGACACCTGCCACGAAGCGGGCTTGAATTTCTACCTGGGTGCATCGACACCGGCGCTGCAGGGCCGCCCTGCGGACCATCTTGCGAGCGGCAACGCACAGCAAATCGCCGGCGACTGCTCCGCATGCCATGAAACCAGCGACTGGTCCTCCAACATCATGCCCCCGGGCCACATGCCCAACCCGGGCAATCAGGCCTGCAGCGTCTGCCACACGGCGATCGGCAGCACCCTCGCAAGCTATGACACGCTGGCGAGCATCGCGGTGCTGCACACCGGCATCAGCGGCAACTGCGCCCAGTGTCACGGCGGCGTCGGCGTGCAGCTCACGTTCTATAACAACAACGATAATCCCAAGGCGGCGATGCTCACGCCCTCGCACATACCGTTTCTGGTCGGCAGCGACTGCAGTTCCTGTCACGCCGCCAACTATGTCGCCGGCGGTTTCGGTCCTACCAACATGAGCGCGGCGAAGCACGCCTTCGTGCCCACAACCTGCGACACCTGCCATGAAGCAGGCTTGAGCTTTTACTTGGGCGCATCGACTCCGGTGCTGCAGGGCCGGCCGGCGGATCACACCACCGGCAACATGGTGGCGCCGAATGACTGCAGCCAATGTCATGAGACCACGGATTGGAACAGCACGGCGCTGCCCGCCGGCCACATGCCGAATCCTGGCGGCCAGGTGTGCACCGTGTGCCATTTGGGCGCGCCTGCGAACTACAAGGCGCCCTTTGCCAGCACCGCGGTGCTGCACACGGGAATTACCACCGGTTGCGCGCAATGTCACGGCGGTTCCACGCAGCTGAGCTTCTACAACAATGATCTGACCATCAAGGCCGCCGTGCTCACGCCGCCGCATATCCCGGCGTTCAGCGGCGTCGACTGCAGCTCCTGTCACGCCGCCAACTACGTCGTGGGCGGCTTTGGTCCGATGAACATGACCCAGGCGACGCATGCCGGCGTCGGCACGAGCTGCAATGTCTGTCACGAGGCCGGGCTTGAGTTTCTACATGGGGGCGGCGAGTCCCGGATTGCAGGGCCGGCCGGCCGACCACAATTCCGGTCAAATGTTGGCGCCCAACGACTGCAGCATTTGCCACACCACCGCGAACTGGAACAGCACGGCGCTGCCCGCCGGCCACATGCCGAACCCCGCCAATCAGGCCTGTGCGGCTTGTCATACGACGGCGCCCGCGGATTACTCGACCGCCACATTGGCCGCCAATTCGGTATTGCACTCAGGGATCAGCGGCAACTGCGGCCAGTGTCATGGCGGTTCCGCAGCGCTCACCTGGTACAACAATTTCACGCCCAAGGATGCGGTGCTGACGCCGTCGCATATACCCTATCTCGCGGGCGCGGATTGCAGCGCCTGTCACTCCTCGAGCACCTATGCGATGGGCACCTTCGGGCCCATGAACATGACCCAGGCCACGCACGCGGCCGTGGCAACGACTTGCGACACCTGCCATGAGGCGGGTTTGAGTTTCTACATGGGCGCGGCGAACCCTGCATTGCAGGGCCGTCCTGCGGACCACAATTCCGGCCAGATGCTGGCGCCGAACGACTGCAGCATCTGTCACACCACCGCGAATTGGAACAGCACCACGCTTCCCGCGGGGCATATGCCGAATCCGGCCAACCAAACCTGCACCGTTTGCCATACCAAAGCCCCGACTGACTTTACCACCACAACCCTGGCGAGCAACGCCGTGCTGCACACGGGGATCAGCAGCGGCTGTATTACCTGTCACGGCGCGCCTTCGGCGAGCGCACCGGTCTTTTATCTGAACTACACGCCGAAGTCGGCGCTGCTCTCGCCGGTGCACATCCCCACCAGCACGACGCCGTGCGAATCGTGTCACACGGCGACTGTCTTCACCGCGTTCAGCGGCACGACGATGACTTCGGCCAAACACACTGCGATGTTCGCCGTCATCGGCAAGACCTGCGATGCCTGTCACAACGCCGTCACACCCGCGCTGAGCTTCTATGGAGTGAGCAATTTGACCACGCGCCCCAGTGACCACAATTCGGGCAGCAAGAAAACCAACGATTGCAGCGGCTGCCACAATCCGAACAATTGGGGCGGCGGCGCGGCACGCAAGCCGCCGGCGGCGCCGACCGCGCCGGCGACCTCGCACACGACGATTGCGACCGTCGTAAACCCAGCGGCTGTAGGACCTCGGATTAGCGTGGCTGGGCTGAGTGCGACTGCGGGCTTGAGGACTTTTGCGGGGCTGAGTACGGCTGCGACGCCGAGCACGATCACTGCGCTGACAACGGGCGACGCAACGCAGCGCTGCGCAGCAACGCACGCGCCGAGCAGCAACGCAGCGCCGAGCATCGCGCCGGTCGGCGCGCAAAGTTTCGGCGCCCCGAGCTTGTCGCATGCCGGCGTGACCGGTGCGTGCGCGAGTTGCCACAACGGCGTCTTGGCGGCGGGCAAATCGCCGCAGCACATCGCCAGCAACGCCGCCTGCGCGGATTGCCATACGACTTTCGCGCTGGATTCCGGCACGTTTTCAGCATCATCTGCCGATCGGCAGCTGCTTCGGGTGTCACAATGGCACGTACTGCGCCCGGCAGGCCCATTGCACACGTTCAAACCTCGCAGGACTGCGCCGCCTGCCACGGCACAATCGCCTGGTCGCCGGCGACCTTCAGTCACGTCGGTGTCACTTCAGCCTGCCAGGGGTGCCACAACGGCGTCACGGCTTTGGGCAAACCCGCGCAGCACCCGATCGCCGCAGGCGACTGCGGCACCTGCCACAATACGTTGAGTTGGACAGTCTCGACTCCCGCGCCACGGCTGCGTCCGTTGCTGCGGAGGCCAGCGGGCGCGGCTAACGGTCTGACGAAGTGAACCTCGCCGGTACCCCGCTTGCGAACCCTCGAAGACTCGCGGCGATTGCTGGAGGATTAGCATGGATGCATATGGCCAGTGGGCTCGCGGCACCCGCGCCGCAGGCGATCGGTGCGCTTTCGGGTCCGATGGTCAAGTTCATCGACACCCAAGAGCTGGAAGATCACGCCGATATTTCCATTGAGTTCGCCTGTTCGGTACGTTACGTCACCAACGTGCCGGCGAGCCATGGTGAGAGCACGAAAATTACGCTGCGGCTCGGGCCGGACTGCGGCCCGCAATTCGAGTGCCGTGATCCCCGAGCTGCCGCTGGTTGGCGGCGGCGGCCAGCTGGTAACCGGCGCGCGCGTTGATTCGATCCTTCCCGGAGAGATGACGCTGGAATTGACTTGGTCGCGGCCGTTGGACTTCGTCATGGCGCCGACCGCCTCCGGAATTGGATTGCGCGTCAGGCTGCTCAACACCAATCGGCGCAAGGGCAATGCTTACATTGCCGACAGTTCGCCGCCCGCGAGATACGCGGTGAATCTTGATTCTTCGCAGGTCAAGTTTGGGCGCGATCTGGTTGCGGCTGCCGCCGCGGGGCTGCAGGCTCAGGCCTATGTATCTGAGACGGATATCGAGGGCGCGCACTGGTATCGATTGCGCGTGGGCCCGTTCGCGTCGCGCGCCGAGGCCGAACGGGTATTGAAAATCGCGCAGGCACAATATCCGCGCGCCTGGCTTGCGGTCGACGATGAACATACGGACCTCTCGGTGATCGAAAGGGCGGGCGTGCAATCGAGCCCGCTCGGCAAGACCCACCGATGCAGCGCTGCCGGACGCCGAGCGCGCGGCGATCTTGAACGATGCGCACACGGCGCTCAGGCACATCGCTTTCCGGAAGCAGTCGACTTGCTGAATCGTTTGCTGCGCCAACCGGAATACCCGGCCCGTGCTGACGCACAGGAGCTGCTGGGCCTGGTACGTGAACGGGCGGGCCAACTGGCGCAAGCCAAGGCTGAGTACCAGGAATATTTGCAGCGGTATCCGCAGGGGCGGGCGCGGCACGCGTCCGTGTGCGCTTGCAGGCTGCTCGCGCTGGCATCCCTGGCGGCTCAGACCCGCCGACCGGGGAGTTCGGCCCGGCGACGGCCCGGCAATCGCTTGACCTTGGCTAGGGAGCGCCGCCGTCGGCTATCAATACGGCAGGATCAAATTGCCCGCCGGTGCGTAACGGCACGACGACCAATCCGTGAATCCGCCTTGGTATATGGGGACCTGCTGCTGCGCGATCGGGGCGACGTTACGACTTTACCGCCCGCGTCGAATGCCGGCTACACGCCAATATGGTAGACGGTTCGGGCGGCAGCCAGGACCGCACCACGGCCGCCTATGCGGAACTCACTGACCGATTGTTTGGCGTCTGACGGCGCGGGTGGGGCGTCAATCGCTCGCGGCCGAAGGCGTCGGTTGGTCTATTCGACGGCATCTTCTTCGGCTATCAAAGCAATCCGGCGTGGTCCGTGACATGCCGCTGCAGGCCTGCCTGCCTACACGAGCTATTCTGAGGTATCGAGCAGTCAAAAATTCGGCACGTCTCACGCAGAGTTCGATCCCTTTCGGCACCACTGGGTATTTCGATGCCTATTTATTCGATGAACCAATGGCAGCGCGACGGAGCGCCGTTCTGTGGGCTTGCAGACCCGCTATTCGGTCCCGGGCCGCATCGGCCGTGGTGCTCGCAGACTACGATATCGCATTTCAGAAACTGAATTCCGCGACCCTGATCGGCAACTGGTAAGGTGGAACACTGGATCATCGGCTTCGATGCGGATCATCGCCGCAGCCCGTTGCTCGAACTGAGTAATGCGCTCATTGGTCAAAATGCTACGGACCTGGCAAATTCTCGAAACCCAGCTGACGCCTTCGCAGATCCGGAGATAGCGCTCGGATCGCACCGCCACCAGCAATACCGATCGGTGCTCTCGGCAACCGCCCATGGGTGAGCGCTGGCAGTTCATGGCCGACATCGGCGGTGCTCCAACTCAGCGGAACGCCGGCATCCCCTCGGCACGGAGCTGATCGCGGCCCCGCCACCCAACCGCCGGCTGGACAAGAACATTCGCATGCAGATGGCCGGCGCCAGCCTGCTGCAGGCAAGCGATTTGCAATTTTCAGCGTGCGCTACGATGATTCTCCCATCTCGCGCAGCGTCACGCTGTCCTGGGACGCGCGCTTCGCTGCTGCCGGGAGCGTGGCGGCATCGGGCCCAGATTGAGCGTCGAGCAATTGAACGACCCGACGCTCGGCGGCAAGCAAATGCTTTATCTTCCGCAACTCCGCGGCGACTGGACCAACCGATTTTCCGTATTCGAAATCATTGCCGGCTATCAAGTGCAGAACCAACAGGCGTTGCAGCAACAGCCTCTGCCGGCGGGGCAAACACCGTCGAGCGCGATCGAACAGCGCTCGATCTACGCTTCCGTCGCCTACCGGCTGCGCTTCTAGGCGAACATGAGAAAAACTCTCGGCCTCACCGTACTGCTGCCGTTGCTGGCTTCCTGTGCGTCGCACCGCGCCGCGCCGCCGCACGAGATTTTCGATGAGCAAAGCGCAATGACCTTGAGCGTGGTCAGCGTTCCTTTTGTGTTCGCGCGCGAGCGCTCGGATGTCGCGGCGCATGCGCGCGACTACGCCACGCTGGTCGCGGCCGAAATTGAC
Organism: uncultured Gammaproteobacteria bacterium; assembly: GCA_963782865.1. Taxonomy (GTDB): domain Bacteria; phylum Pseudomonadota; class Gammaproteobacteria; order Steroidobacterales; family Steroidobacteraceae; genus Bog-1198. The sequence continues at coordinate 66,342 of CAWALS010000005.1, forward strand.
CGTTCGGGCGACTACCGTGATTTTCTGCTGCTGTATCGATGGTCCACCGTGGACCGGCGCATGGCGCCGCCCCCGCCCCAGAGCGCCGGCGCGTTGCGTATCGTGGCGGACGGACGGGTCATCGACTTGCAGCCCGTGGAGCGGATGCCGGTCAGTTTGACGCAAAGCCGTGCGCTGTATGTGCCGCCGCACGGCGATGTCATCCCACGCGCCTATGCAGCCGACCCTGCGCTGTTGCACTATATCGCGGCGTGCCGCAGCTTGACTTTGTACATGCCCCAAGAAGACCTGAAGACGGCGTTCACGCTGTGGCAGGACGGGCGCGAGGCGCTGGCGAATTTCCTGCGCAGCATCGGCGGCGTTTGAGCGCAATGCCATTGCAATATTCGCCAAGATCTATTTATGTGGCAGGCATCCTGCTGGGTTGCGGCCTGATGATGAGCGCGGCCGCCAAGTCGCCTGAAAGTTTTACCGAATACCAAGTCGGTCAGGTTTTGCCGGATGCCGCGCTGCAAGGACTCAATGGCCCGTCGCGGCATTTGCGGGATTTCCGCGGCAAGCCGCTCTTGATCAACGTCTGGGCCAGCTGGTGCGGACCCTGCAAGCAGGAGATGGCGTCGCTGGAAAGACTGGCGTGGAACGAGATCGCGCGGCGCATCAACATCATCGGGATTTCAACCGACGACTATCCGCAGCAGGCGCGGCGCTGGCTGGCGCAGTCCCATTCGACCGTCAGCCACTTCATCGATGAACGATTGCAGATGGAGCGCATGCTCGGCGCGTCGCGCCTGCCGCTCACCGTCTTGGTGGGTTCAGATGGGCGCATTCTCAGCAAGATATACGGCGCGCGCGAGTGGGACAGCCCGCAAGCGCTGCAGTTGTTGCGCGGCCAATTCGCACTGCCGGAGAAGCGCGGCGCGGATGGCGCGAAGCCCGTGTCTTGACTCGCATTACTCTCTGAGGCAAAGTTTCGCGCACCGGCGCTTCAAGACCAGGCGCACGTTTCACATCGCCGACCTTGGAGAACGTGCTGCTGAAGCGCATTAAGCCCTCGGAACACCTCATCGAACACTCAACGCGTCTAACGGCGGTGCTGGCGCTTGGGATTCTGTTCTGGCCGGCTGCAAGCATGGCCGACTCCTTTTCGGTTAGTGACGCGCTCAATGACGCAAAGCTCTACTACACGGCGCCGTTGCGCTGGGATGCAGAGGACTGGCTGTACTTTGGCGCCGCGCTGACCGCGATCGGCGCGTCGCATGAATTCGACAGCCGGGTGAGGACGCACTTTGTCAATCCCAAGGACCCGTTGAACGGCGCGGACAAAAATTCCGCTCGCGATGCGCTGCCCGCGGTGGCGCTGATTGTCGGTACCGGCTTGTACGCCGGCGCGATCGGCGATCGCGACGGATATCGAGAGACCTGGTCCTTGCTCGAGGCCGGCGTGTTCAGCGTCACGACCAGCGAGGTCTTGACGCTCGCAGCGGGACGGGAACGGCCGGACGCTACCACCTCGCCCAACATGTGGCGCCAGGGCGGGGACGCGTTTCCCTCGGTGCACGTCAGCGCGGCCTTTGCCATTGGCACCGTTTTTGCGGAATCCGGCAATGATGAATATCGCTGGATCCGCCGCATCCTGGGTTACGGGGTCGCCGCCGGCACGGCTTACATTCGCGTGCGCGAAAACGTTCACTGGCTGTCGGACACTGTCGCGGGATCGGCGCTGGGAATCGCGACGGCGCGATTTGTTTTGAATCGACAGGGCAGCGGCGAGCAGGATGCCTCGCTGCAGTTTCAACCCGTTAAGAATGGGTGGCAGCTTGCCTACACCGTGCGTACTCCGTAACCCCGTCGCAGCCTGAAGAGTGGTCCATGATTCATCGCGAAATAGTCGCGATCTTGGTCTTGAGCGTTGCCGGCTTTGGCGTAGCGCGCGCCCAAACGGATGAGATCCAGGTCTATAACGCCGAGATTGCGGCCCCCGGAGTATTCAATCTGACGCTGCATGACAACTACACGCCGAGCGGGCGCACGGCGCCGGATTTCCCTGGGGGAATCGTACCCAACCATACGCTCAACGGGGTTCCGGAGTGGGCCTACGGAGTCACGAATTGGTTCGAGGCCGGATTGTATCTGCCGCTTGTATAGCCTCAGCGGCAATGGCAGCTTGACCTATAACGGCTTCAAGGTCCGAACGCTGTTCGTCGTGCCGGATGCGGCGAGCAGGACCTTTTTCTATGGCGTGAATTTCGAATTCAGCTGGAACACGGCGCACTGGGATCAACGGCGCAACACTCAGGAAATCCGCCCGATTCTGGGCTGGCACCTCGGCGACGTTGAGGTCATCGTCAATCCCATTCTTGACAATTCCTACCAGGGTTTTTCACGCCTCGATTTCGCGCCGGCGACGCGTGTTGCGTACAACGTCAGCAAGACCTGGGCGTTCGGCGCAGAAGAGTACGACGATTTCGGCCCGTTGCGCGGCTTCAATCCCGCCTCGCGCCAGCAGCATCAGCTGTTTGGCGTTTTTGATTATAAAGGCAAGACCTGGACCGTCGAGGGTGGGGCGGGCGTGGGCCTCACCGACAGCACCGATCACGTCGTATTGAAACTCATTCTATCGCGGGACTTGAACTGAGCGCTTTAGATGCCGTCCGTCTTTGCGATGAGGGTCACCGGGCCGGTACGCTCGTGTGATTTCCCGAGCGCCAATGCGATCGCCATCCAGACAGCCGAAATGAATGCGCCGACCCAGCCGACTCCCGAGGGGCCGAGACCGAAGCCGCTGGTCAACAGTTGGAACATCGATGCGCTGGTGGCATCGCCGCCTCGATAGATGAAGGTGTCGATCAGGCTCTTGGCCTTGTACTTCTCCTCGCGGGTGCACACGGTGTAAAGCGAATCCCGGGAAGGGCGGGTGATCGCGTATTCGCCCACCCTGCGCACGGCGAGCACCCCGACGAGGACCGCAAAGCTCGGCAGCAGCGCGAATATTGCATAACCGGCGGTCATGATCAGCGGCACGGAGACCAAGAGGGCGCGAAGGCCGATCCATTTGAACAGCCGGCCGAAGAGAAATAACTGGGTTAGCAGCGAGAAGCCCTGCACCCAGAAATCCACGTCGGAAAAGAAACGCGTGCGCTCATCGCGCGTCGCGAACACCTTGGCGACGAAGGCCTGTTGTTCGAGATATAAAAACGTCGACACCCAGGAGAGCAGGATCACGAACAACGCGATGCCGAGCAGATAGCGCGAGCGCAGCACTTGGTGAAACGCCGCCAGCATGTGGCCGCCCAGCGGCGTGTTCACTTCGATGCCGCGTGTGCCGGAACCGAAATGCTGGTGCCAGCGGATGACGCGCCTCATGAAAATGAGCGAACTCGCCAGCAGGGCCGCGGAGATGAGCAGCAGGTTGATGGTGCCGAACGGCACCGCCAGCCGGCCCGCGACCAGGGGCCCGAGCAGGCCCCCGGTGCTGGCGCCGGCCGCGATGAATCCGAACATGCGCCCCGCCTGCTCGCGGGTGAAGACGTCCGCCATCAAGCTCCAAAACACCGCGACGATGAAGAAATTGAAGACGCTCACCCAGACGTAGTATGTGCGTGCGATCCAGGTGTGATCCTGCTGCAGATTGAACCAGAGATAAAAACCCAACAAATTGGCGGTGAAAAAAGCGTACACCCAGGGCAGAAAAACCGGCCTGCGAAACCGCGACGTCAACCAGCCGTACACCGGCTGCACCGCCAGCATGCCGATAAAGGTGCCCCAGAAGAGATATGGCAGCTTTTCCACCCCGGAGGTGATGCCCATGGTGTCGCGGATGGGGCGCAGGATGGTGTAGCTGAAGAACATGCAAAACAGAGTCGCGAACGCCGCCAGCAGCGCCGGCAGTTCTTCAGGCTGCACCACCACCAAACGGTGAACGAGGACCGCGATCCGAGAATCGCGCCTCAAATTCCGTGGCCTGAAGCCGCGCTCCAGGCTTCAAGAAGGGCTTTTTCGCGCTCGGGCGTGAGGCCGGCGCCCAATTTCGCGCGCTCCTGCGCCGGACGCGTAAGGTGCCACGCCAGGGTGTCGTTGACAGTCGGCTGAACGGGGCGGATGGAGAGACCCTCGCGCAATGCGCGCGTAACGCTGGCGTCGGCAAAACCGGCATACTCGCCGGCAGCAGGGATCCAAACAGGCATGTCCGACCAGGGCTGCACTTTTTGTTGCGCCAGGAAATCCGCCGGCAGCCATACGGGACTTGGCGCCGGCCTGGGCTTCACCGTGGCGTCGGCCGCGGCAATGCTCGCCGCGACGACATCGCCGATCGTGAACACGCCGGGAGGCGAGGTAGCGTTGAAGGTACCGACGGTTTTGCGCTCAACCAGGCGAAGCACGAATGCGGCGAGATCCCGGGCATCGATGTATTGGATGCGGTCGCTGGCCTTGTCGGGCGCCACCATTTCACCGCCGCGCGCTGCGCGCGCGGGCCAGTAGGTGAATCGGTCCGTCGGGTCTCGCGGTCCAACGATGAGGCCCGGACGCACGACGGCCACGCGCCCCGGCATGGCAGCCTCGGCCGCTTTTTCGCACAAGGCCTTCAACGGTCCGTAGGCGCCGCCGTCGACTTTTTCGGTGGTTTCGTCAGCCAGCTTGCCGACCGGCGAATCCTCGGTATTGGGCTTCGCGAAGCTCGCATACACCGAGATGGTGGATATGAAGATATAGTGCTGCACATTGGGTGCCAGCAATTGGGCCGACAATCTGACGTGACGCGGCACGTAGCCTGAATCATCGATGACGGCATCCCAGTGCTTGCCTTTGAGGGCGTCGAGCTGTGCATCGCGATCGCCCTTGAGATGCACGAGCTGCGGGAATAGTCCGGCGTTGGTTTTGCCGCGATTGAACAGGGTGACCGAATGTCCGTGCTGAAGCGCAAGTTCGACGATGTGGACGCCCAAAAATTTGGTGCCTCCGAGCACCAGGATGCGCAGCGGTCGGCGTGCTTTCTCCTTGGCCGCGGCAGGGCGGGATGCGGCAAGGGCCGCGGCTGACATGACATAAACGAATTGACGTCGATTCATCCGGCGATCTCGCTATGAATTGCGTGTGGGTGGCAGCAGGTGATCAATACTACGTGGCCGCCGCTTGAGTTGCGAACGTTTTGCGGCGACTATGCCGGCTCTGCACTTGAAAATAGGGCGATTGACGACAAATGCGCGATCTCGAACACCTAAGGCCCGACTCGGCGCAGCGGCTGGACCGGCGCGTGTGCGTCGCGCCGATGATGGATTGGACCGACCGTCATTGCCGCTTTCTGCACCGGCTTTACGCCCCGCACGCGTTGCTTTACACGGAGATGATCGTTGCCGCCGCCATCGTCCGCGGCGATGTGCGTCAATTGCTGGACCATGACGCGGGCGAGCATCCGGTTGCCCTGCAACTGGGCGGCTGCAATCCCGCGGAACTCGCCAAGGCGGCGCGCATCGGCACCGCGGCCGGATACGCGGAAATCAACTTGAACGTCGGCTGCCCCAGCGATCGCGTGCAAAATGGCTCGTTCGGAGCCTGCCTGATGTTGAAGCCTGCTTTGGTCGCGGACTGCGTGCGCAGTTTGCGGGATGCAACTCACTTGCCCGTGACGGTCAAGTGTCGAATCGGCATCGACGAACGTGACGATTACGAGTTTTTCCGCGCTTTCGCCGATGCGGTGCGCGCCGCGGGAATCGATGCACTGATCGTGCACGCGCGCGTCGCCGTCCTTGGCGGCTTGTCGCCCAAACAAAATCGCGAGATTCCGCCGCTCAAACCCGACCTCGTGCATCGGCTGAAACGCGACTGCGGCGACTTGACCGTGATATTGAACGGCGGGCTGTGCGACAGCGCCGCGATTGGCGCACACCTGCGCGAGGGTGTCGACGGCGCGATGGTCGGGCGCGCTGCTTATCATCGGCCCGCGCTGCTGGCCGAACTCGAGCAAAGTTTGATCGATCCGCAGTGGCCGATTCCGGAGCCCTGGCAGATCGTCGAGCGCATGGTGCCCTATGCCAAAGCGTGTGCGCAGCGGGGCATGCGCCTGCATTCGATTACGCGCCACATGCACGGCGTCATGGCGGGACGCGAGGGTGCTCGAGCGTGGCGTCGATTTCTTTCCGAGGTGGCGGCGCGCCCCGAAGCGGCACCCGAGACGCTGTTTTCGGCCCTTCCCATCATAAAACAGGGTATTGCAGCGTAATCGGCTTAAGCGCCTTAACCTGACGTTAAGTATAATAGGCTTGGCAATGGGCAAAGAAATCGAAGTCGCCATCCTATTTGCCGATGTTGTCGGCAGCACCAAGCTCTACGAGTTGCTGGGCGACCTGCGCGCGCGCGACATGGTGGGGATTTGCATCGACGTGATGCGCGCGGCGACCGAGCAGAATCACGGTACGGTCATCAAAACGATGGGCGATGAGGTCATGGCCACCTTCCCCACGGCGGACGATGCCCTGAATGCCGCGGCCCAGATGCAGAAGCAGATCGTCACGCATCCGCAGCTCAAAGTCGATGAACAGACGGTCGCCATCCGCATCGGCTGCAATTTCGGGCCGGTCGTGCTCGAGAACCGCGATATTTTCGGCTCCGCGGTGCACACGGCGAATCGAATGACCAGCCAGGCGAAGGCGGGCCAGATCATGACGACCGCCACGATGGTCGACCGGCTGTCCGCGGAATGGCGCGCGCAGGTGCGTCAAATCGACATTGCTACCTTGAAAGGGCGCAGCAGCGAGGTGGCTTTGTTCGAGGTGCTATGGCAGCCCGAAGATGTCACCAGCATGGTGCCCTCGATCGCCATCGCCGCCCGCGAGCAGAAGGGCGCCAAGTCGCAACGGCTGCGGCTTCGCTATCAGGGGCAGGAAGTGCTGGTCAACGATACTCGCGCCAATATCACCATCGGCCGCGCCGAGGAAAATGATCTGGTCGTGAAGGGCAATCTCATCTCGCGGCTGCATGCGCGCGTCGAGATCAATCGCAACAAGTTCATGCTGATCGATCAGAGCACGAATGGCACGTTCGTTGTCGGCAAGGACGGCGAGGAAGCGTTCGTGCGCCGCGATTCGATGCAGATTCGCGGCGAGGGCTTGATCGGGCTCGGCAAGGCACCCGATAGCAATTCTTCGCAGGTGATCCGCTATACCTGCGAGGACTGAACGCGCTGCAGCGCGCCTTGAAGTTCAGTTCTGAGCGCGGCCGGTATGCGCTCGCCGAAGCCGCTCAAATACTGATCGATCCCCGCGAATTCCTCCTGCCACAGCTTTGGGCTGACGGCCAACAATTCCTCGAGCGCGGCCGGAGCGATTTCCAATCCTCGCAGATCCAGATCCCCAAGCGTGGGTAGATGGCCGATGGCCGTTTCGCGTGCGCCCGCTTTGCCTTTGCAGCGGTCGATGATCCAGCGCAACACGCGCAGATTTTCGCCGAAACCCGGCCATAGGAATTTTCCGGCGCTGTCCTGGCGGAACCAGTTGACGTGGAAGATTTGCGGCGCAGACTTCAATTTGGAGCCGACATTGATCCAGTGCGCCCAGTAATCGGCGAAGTTATAGCCGGCGAACGGCTTCATGGCCATGGGATCCCGGCGCACCACGCCGACGGCATCCGTGGCCGCCGCCGTCGTTTCCGACGCCACGCCGGCGCCGATGAGTACCCCATGCAGCCAATTGCGTGCTTGGTACACGAGCGGCGCGAGCGCACGCCTGCGGCCGCCGAACACAATCGCCGAGATCGGCACACCTCCGGGGGCGTCGGCCAGCTTTGAATAGCCGGGGTTTTGCTTGGCAGAGACCGTGAAGCGGGAATTGGGCTGCGCGGCCGGTCCGTTCGCCGGATCGTAAGGACGGCCCTGCCAATCGGTAACGGGTTTGCCCTCCGTCAGTCCCTCCCACCATGGCTGGTTGTCCGCCGTCAAACCGACGTTGGTGAAAATGGTGTTCCGGCGAATCATCTCGTAGGCGTTGCGATTGGTTTTGGCGTTGGTTCCGGGTACCACGCCGAAGTAGCCCGACTCGGGATTGATGGCGTACAGGCGCCCGTCCTTGCCGGGATGCAGCCAGGCGATATCATCGCCGATAGTCCACACTTTCCAGCCCGGGTAGCTCGCCGGCGGGATCAGCATCGCCAGATTGGTCTTGCCGCAGGCCGAAGGGAAAGCGCACGCCAGATAGTGGGTCTCGCCGTGCGGATTCTCGATGCCCACGATCAACATGTGCTCCGCCAGCCAGCCTTCGCTGCGCGCCTGCCAGCTCGCGATGCGCAACGCGTGGCATTTCTTGCCGAGCAGGGCATTGCCGCCGTATCCGGAGCCGAAGCTCTTGATCGACAGCTCCTCGGGGAAATGCATGATGAAGCGGCGCTTTGGATTCAAATCGCCGGTCGAATGCAAACCTCTGACAAAGGTTCCGTCGCGCGTGATCCGTTCGAGCGCCGCGCGGCCCATGCGTGTCATGAGGCGCATGTTCAGCACGACATAGGCGCTGTCGGTGATTTCAACACCGCCGCGCGAGAAGGGCGAGTCGATCGGACCCATGCAGTAGGGCACCACATAGAGCGTACGCCCCTGCATGCAGCCGGCGAACAGGGCGTCCATTTGCGCGTGAGCTTGCTGCGGTGCTATCCAATTGTTATTGGGACCTGCGTCCTCTTTATTCGCCGTACAAACGAAGGTGAGGTGTTCAACGCGAGCGACATCGGACGGGTGCGAGCGCGACAGGACGCAGTCTGGAAAGCTTTGCGGATTGAGCGGCAGCAACTGCTTGTCTGCGATCAGCTCACGCTTCAAGGATTCGAACTCAGCTTCACTGCCGTCGCACCAATGAATCTTGGTCGCTTGCGTCAGTTTGGCAACTTCATCCACCCAGGCCGCGACGTCATGATTCATCGAGGCGAGGGTTACGTGCTGAGGTGCGGTGGCCATTGGCTGTCCCTAGAAGAAGGCTTTATAGGTTGATAAGGATGACAGATGGGTGTGGGCGCGCCAACTCCTCTCCATTCGTGGGATATCTCCCACAATGAAATTTGCGCGCGGCGCGCGCGAACGCCGGCCGCGCAAAGAATCCGGCTTTATTATCCACGATAACTGATTGATTATAAATATTTTATGATGACTGCCGCGATCGATTAGACTGAGCCTATGTACAGTGGGCTATTCTACCGGACGCGCGGATTGCTGCTCGCGGCCGGCCTGATCATGCGGCATCAACCGCTCTGCAGCCGCGGATCCGCTTAGCATCAAAACGATCGCGGAGGTGGAGCGATCGAGCCAAGCCCAGGGCCGAGAAATCACCAAACTGATTTCGGCCGATCGGGTCGTCTCCGGCGACACGGTCATTTACACCCTCGAGGTGCGCAACACGGCGCAAAGCTCAGTGGCGCGGCCCGTCGTCACTTACGCCGTTCCAGAGCACATGACTTACCTGCCCGATTCGGCGGTCGGTCCCGGCGCCGAAGTCAGCTATTCGGTTGACGCCGGCCGCAGCTTCGATACGCCCGAGAACCTAACAATCCAGGAGCCGGGCGGCCAAGTGCGCGCGGCCACCGCGGCCGACTATACCCATATCCGCTGGCAGCTGAAAAATCCGTTGAAAGGCAATTCCGTGGCGTTCGTGCGATTTCGCGCGCGCGCGAAATAGCCGGCGCCGTTTCGGCTACGCTTAAGCGATGCAAGCAGTCAGCAAATGAACACCGACTATCAAGAGATTTTCACCATGGGCGGTCCGCTGGCGCGGGCGCTGCCGGACTATGCCTATCGACCGGAACAGGCGGTGATGGCCAAAGCAGTGGGGGCGGCGCTGGCTCGACTCGAACCCCTGATTGTCGAGGCCGGCACCGGCACGGGCAAGACCTTCGCCTATCTCATACCGGCACTGCTCTCCGGACGCAGCGTCATTATTTCCACCGGGACCCGCACGCTGCAGGACCAGCTGTTTCGCCGCGACGTACCGATGCTGGCGAAGGCGCTGGGATTGCCCGCGAAATTGGCGCTGCTGAAGGGGCGCACGAATTATCTGTGCCGCCATCGGTTGGAGCTGGCCACCCAGCAGGGAGCGTTGTTGGCTCCGGAGCGCGGCGCGGCACGCCTGCTCGCGCGCGTGTCGCGCTGGGCGGCGACCACCAAGAGCGGCGATCTTGCCGAACTCACCGACCTTCCGGAGCAATCCCCGATCTGGCCGAGCATCACCTCGACTCGCGAGAACTGTCTCGGCCAGGAATGCCCGCAGTTTTCGCGCTGCCACGTGATTGAGGCGCGCCGCAAGGCGCAGGCGGCCGATATTGTCGTGGTGAATCATCATTTGTTGCTGGCCGATCTGGCCCTCAAAGACGAGGGTTTCGGCGATCTGCTGCCCGGCGCGGAAGCGGTGATTCTGGATGAGGCGCACCAAGTGCCGGATATCGCGGCGCAGTTCTTCGGCCAGACCTGGTCCGTGCGCCAGGTTCAAGTGCTGCTGCGGGACACCAGCGCGGAGCTCAGCGCAGCGGCGATCCGCGCGCCCTCGTTGGTCGAGACCGTGCTGGCCATCGATGGCCAGCTCGACGGCTTGAGATTTGCACTGAATGTTACGAAAGGGCGTTATGAGTGGGCGGATCTGCCCGAGACGTTTTTAGACGCACTGCCGGAAATTGAAACCACCTTGAGCGCCTTGAGCGGGGAGCTCGAGGGCTTGGGCGGCGGCGCCGGCATCGCCAATTGCGCGCGCCGCGCCGCGCATCTGGCCAATGCCCTGGCCTGTATGCGCGAGCTCTCGGAGGAGGCAGGCCTGCGCTGGGTGGAGGCCGGCGCCAATGGACTGACACTGCAATTCACGCCGTTTGAAATCGCCGAACGGCTGCGCGAGTACGTCGAGTCCCGGCCCTGCGCGTGGATCTTTACTTCCGCGACGCTGGCGATTGCCGCGGATTTTTCCCATTTCGCCGAGAGGATCGGCCTCAACGACGCGCGCACCCTGTGCATCGACAGTCCGTTTGCATATCGCGATCAAGCGCGGCTATTTCTGCCGCCGCGCATGCCGGATCCGCAACATCCGGCTTACGCCGAAAAATTCATCGAGGCGTGTGCTCCTCTGATCGAAACCTGCGGCGGCCGCGCGTTCCTGCTTTACACCAGCTACCGCGGTTTGGCCGACGGGGTACGGGCGCTGAAAGCGCGCTTCCCGAATCCGCCTTTTCCGGTGTTGGTGCAGGGCGAGGCGCCGCGTGAAGCCCTGCTGAACCGCTTTCGAGATCTCGGCAATGCCGTGCTCCTCGCCACGGGCAGTTTTTGGGAAGGTGTAGACGTCAAGGGCGACGCGCTCTCGATCGTGGCAATCGATAAGCTGCCCTTCGCCGCGCCCGACGATCCGCTGCTCAAAGCCCGGCTCGAGGGCATTCGCCGGCGCGGCGGTAACCCGTTCTTCGAATATCAGTTGCCGCAGGCGGTGCTGGCATTGAAGCAGGGCGTCGGACGATTGATCCGCGATTTCGAGGATTTCGGTGTGATCGTGCTCGGCGATCCGCGCATCAAGACCAAGGCCTATGGACGGGTGTTTCTCGAGTCGATGCCGCCGAGTCCCGTGCTCAACGATGTCGCCGTGGCGGCGGAATTCCTGAAAGATCGCTTGCGCCGTCGCCAGGCGTCTGCCGCGGTCGTGCGGGCGATCTGATGCGCATACTCGCACTCGATGCGGCAACCGAGGCCTGCTCGGTGGCGCTCTTGTCGAACGGCGAGCTCATCAGCCGGACGATTGAATCCGGCAAGAGCAATGCGGTGATGGTTTTGCGCATGGCTGAAGAGTTGCTGGCCGAGGCGCAGGTCTCTCTGTCGATGCTCGATGGTATCGCCGCCAGCATCGGCCCCGGCGCGTTCACCGGCGTCAGGATCAGCGTGGCGGTCGCGCAGGGTTTGGCGTTCGGCGCGGACTTGAAGGTGGTGCCTGTCACGACACTGGAGGCATTGGCGCTGCAAGTGCTCGAGGATCCGAGCGGCCGCGCTTTGGCCTGCCTCGATGCCCGCATGGGAGAGGTCTATTGGGGATGTTTCGCCTGGGATGCTGCGCTCGGGGTCCTCCCAACCAGTGCGCTGCGTGTGGGGCCACCCGGCGAGGTGTCATTGGACGCCAGCGCGCCATACGCCGGGGTTGGCCGGGGATTTTCGGTTTATCCGGCGCTCGCAGCGCTTCCCGGCGTGAGCACCGACGCGCCGCTCAGCACTGCCTTGCCGAATGCCCGAGAGATCGCCCGCCTCGGGACGTTGCGCCTTGACGTAGGCGGCCTCGACGCCGCGGATCTTCAGCCCCTGTACTTAAGAGATAAAGTGGCCTTCACGGAGGCAGAGAGGGCGGCGCGGTCGCCCTCGTAACCGAAGTGTCACAATCGAAGCCTGTAATACTCGGCTTTGGAATCAAGGGACTAAGCTATGTCTGCCAGGCGCATCCTCATCGTCGAAGACGAAAAACCCATCCGCGACATGATCGCTTTCGGTCTGCGGCGGGCGGGGTACGAAGTCCGCGAGGCCGAGGATTGCCGGGAAGCGCGCGCTCGGATCGTGGATGTGCGGCCTGATCTCATGCTGATTGACTGGATGTTGCCCGACATGAGCGGCTTGGAGCTGACCCGTTCGCTCAAGCGCGCCAAGGATACCGAGGAGATTCCCGTGATCATGCTCACCGCCCGGGCCGAGGAGCAGGACAAGGTCAATGGTCTGGAGGGAGGCGCGGATGACTACATCACGAAGCCCTTCTCGCCGCGTGAACTGCTGGCGCGCATTCAAGCGGTGTTGCGACGCGCGGCACCGGCCGGCGCGGACGATATCGTCGAGGTCGACGGCTTGAAACTCGATGATTCGAGCCACCGCGTGAGCTCGGGTGAACGGGAAATTGCCTTGGGACCCACTGAATATCGCTTGCTGCATTTCTTTATGACCCATCCGGAACGGGTATTCACGCGTGGTCAGTTGCTCGACCGCGTCTGGGGGGGTAATACTTACGTGGAAGAGCGCACCGTGGATGTGCACATTCGCAGACTGCGTAAGGCGCTCGAACCATTCTCACTGGAGAAGTTGGTGCAAACAGTGCGTGGCGCGGGATATCGATTTTCGACGCGAGACGCCTAGGGCTCCTAGCCCATGGCAGCGATGTGGACCTTCGCGCTCGCGCGGCTCGCGGGCATCTTGCTGTTGGGCCTGTGCCTGGGTCTGCTGCGTGGGGCCTGTTTGGCTGTGGGTTTTAGGCGCCGCCTGCTTCTATCTTGCCTGGCAACTGCTGAATCTGTACCGCGTCGACCGCTGGCTGCGGCTGCGATCGCAAATCGATCCCCCCAATATCGGCGGGATCTGGGGCGACATCATTGCGCAGGTCATCCGTCTGCATCGACGCAAGCAGTACCACAAGCAGCGCCTGGTGCAGCTGTACCGAGAGCTGCGGCGCTCGACCGCGGCGCTTCCCGATGGGGTCATCATCTTGAGTACGCAACGCGAAATCGTCTGGTTCAATCGCCAGGCCGCGCGGTTGTTGGGCCTTCGCAGGCCGGTCGATGTGGGGCTGCGAATCGACAACCTGATTCGCGCGCCTGAATTTGCGCATTACCTGCACGGCGATGACTTTGCGCTGCCGCTGGTGATTCGGCCGCCGGTGCAGCTCGATATGTATCTGGCGCTGCAGATGGTGCCCTACGGCGGCGGCCAGTCGCTGCTGTTGGTGCGCGATGTGACGCGCCAAATGCGCCTGGAGGCAATGCGCAAGGACTTCGTCGCCAACGCCTCGCACGAATTGCGTACGCCTTTGACGGTGATTTCCGGATATTTGGACACGCTCGCCGAAGATCCCTCCGTGGATCCGGCCTGGGGCGGGCCGATCAAGGACATGCGGGCGCAAGCGCTGCGCATGAATACCATCATCGCCGACCTGCTCGAGTTGTCGCGTTTGGAGTCCGCCGACGGCGAGGCGGCGCGCGATCCCATCGACGTGCCGCGAATGCTCGAACGGCTGCACCGCGATGCGCTGATCAGCCCCGATCGCCCGCGGCAAGTGCTGCTCGAGCTGGACAGCAGCGATGGCCTGTACGGATCGGCCCACGAGATCGAATCCGCCTTTACGAATCTACTGGTCAATGCCCTGAAATACACGCCGCGGGAGGGCACGGTTCGCATGCGCTGGTGGAGCGGACGAAGCGGGGGCCTATTTCTCGGTCATCGACAGCGGTATCGGAATACCCGCGGAGCACATCCCGCGCCTGACCGAACGCTTCTACCGCGTCGATGCGGGCCGCTCGCGCGGGCAGGGCGGGTCAGGTTTGGGCCTGGCGATCGTCAAGCACGCCTTGCAGCGCCACGGCGGATGGCTCGACGTGCAGAGCATCGAGGGCAAGGGCAGCACCTTCACCTGTCATTTTCCGCAGCAACGTATCTGGAAGCTGGAGATGCGGAACACGGCGAGCGCATGAAAGTCTCAAATATCATGTATGCGGTTGACGTAGCGCTGCAATCGGATGTAAACGAACGCTGCACGCACACTAATGAGAAGTGCCTCAAGGTCAAATCTATGGAAACCGCCGATCTTACCCATCACATTTCCCGCCGCTTCAACGAAGACTTGGAGAAGGTGCGCAATCAGGTGCTGCAGATGGGCGGCTTCGTCGAGCAGCAGCTGCACAAGGCGATCACCGCCCTGGTCGAAGGCGACAGCCGTTTGGGCGAATCGGTTGCCACGGACGACTACAAGGTCAACGGCATGGAATTGTCGATCGACGAAGAATGCAGCCGGATTCTCGCGATTCGCGCGCCGGCGGCGGGCGACTTGCGCGTGATCGTCGCCATCATCAAAACCATCACCGATCTGGAGCGCATCGGCGATGAAGGCGAGAAAATCGGCTACATCGCCTCGCGTCTCGCCACCATGGAGCGGCCGGCGGACAAATACCGCGAGGTGAAGCATCTAGGGCGGCAGGTGGCGCAGATGGTGCACGACGCCTTGGACGCCTTCGCGCGCATGGATTCCCAGGCGGCGCTGAAGACCGCCCAGGAAGACAAAATGGTGGACGAGGAGTACGAGTCCATTCAGCGGCAATGCATTACCTTCATGATGGAAGATCCGCGCACCATTCGCCGCGCGCTGGAGATCATGTGGATCGTGCGTGCCCTGGAGCGCATCGGCGATCATGCGAAAAACATTTGCGAATACGTGATCTACATGGTGCACGGCAAGGATATTCGCCACTCCTCGCTCGAGGACGTCGCCAAGCAGATCGACGCGGCGCACGCCCTCATGCGTCGCTGATGGCGGCGCGACGCGGGAACCTTCTCGGCTTCCTGGCTTGCGTGAGCCTCTTGGCCTACGCCTACTACGCGCAAGTCGTGATGCATCTGGAGCCCTGTCCGCTGTGCATCTTTCAAAGAATCGGCGTATTCGCACTCGGCGTAATTTTCCTGATCGCGGCGCTGCACGACCGCCGAGGCCTTCGGCAGGCGCGTATACGCGGTGCTGCTGACGCTCGCGGCGCTCGCCACCAGCGGCGTTGCGCTGCGCCACCTCTACATTCAAAGCCTGCCGCCCGATGCCGTGCCGGCGTGCGGCGCATCGCTCGATTTCATGCTCAAAGTATTTTCCTTGAGCGAAGTGCTGGTCAAGGTGCTGACCGGATCCGGTGAGTGCGCCAAGATCACCTGGCAATTCCTCGGGCTCGCCATGCCCGCATGGGTGTTGATCAGCGCCTGGTCTTGGGCGCCTGGGGATTGTGGGTCAACCTGCGGCGTCAACCGCCGGTGCTGCGCTTCTGATGCCCGATACCCTGCAATTGACCCAGGCGCTGATTGCGCGTCAATCGGTCAGTCCCGCCGACAATGGCTGCCAGGCTCTGATGATCGAGCGTCTGGCGGCCGTGGGATTCAAAGTCGAAAGCCTGCGTTTCGGTCCGGTCGACAACTTCTGGGCGAAACGCGGCAGCGGCGGCTCCGGTGTTTTGCTTTGCCGGCCACACCGATGTGGTTCCTTCAGGACCCCTGGATGAATGGCGCTCCGATCCTTTTGAACCGGTCATCCGCGATGGCCTGCTCTATGGCCGCGGCGCCGCCGATATGAAAAGCGGCTTGGCGGCCATGTTGACCGCCAGCGAGGAATTCATCGGGCAGTACCCGCAGCATCGCGGCACCATCGCCTTCTTGATCACCAGCGATGAGGAGGGCCCGTCGGTCGATGGCACCCGCCGGGTGGTCGAAGTGCTGCGCGAGCGCCAGGAGAGCATTGACTGGTGTCTGGTCGGCGAGCCCTCCAGCGAGAACACGCTGGGCGATACCATTAAAATCGGCCGCCGCGGCAGCTTGAGCGGGCGTCTGACGGTACACGGGATCCAGGGGCACATCGCGTACCCGCAACTCGCCGACAATCCGGTGCACGCCCTCGCTCCCGCGCTGGCGGAATTGACGTCGCGCGTTTGGGATCGCGGCAACGAGCATTTCCAACCCACGAGTTTTCAGGTCTCGAATATTTCGGCGGGAACCGGCGCGCCGAATGTAATTCCCGGTGAATTACGGGCACGATTTAATCTGCGTTTCTCCACCGAACAAACCGTCGATGGCTTGAAGCAGCTTGTCGAAGAAATCTTGCTGCGCCACCGTGTCAAATTCACTTTGGAGTGGTTCATTTCCGGGCTGCCGTTTCTGACGGTTCCCGGCGTCTTGTCGCAGGCTGCCACCCGCGCCGTGCAAGAGCAGTTGCAGGTCAGCCCGAAGCTCACCACCGGCGGCGGGACCTCGGACGGACGGTTCATCGCACCGATGGGAGCGCAGGTGATCGAACTGGGCGTCATCAATGAATCCATCCACAAGGTGAACGAATGCGTTCGCGTGGAGGACATCGACGGCCTGCACCGCATTTACCGGCGCACCCTGGAACTTCTGCTCGCATCCTAGAGTCGTTAATTTCTGATCTTCATGAAAACGCTGAATCGGCCCGCCGCTCTGGCTCTTGTCGCGTGCCTGGCGTGCGCGCTGGCCGGGTGCGCCGTCTATGAAAAATGCGGCTTCGCCGGCTGCCCCGGCGATGCGCAAATCACCGCCGAGGTACACGCGTTGTTCGCCCAGCATCCCGAATTGGGGCCGCCGGCACTGTTGAACGTGCAGACCCTGAACGGGGTGGTGTATCTCAACGGGATGGTGAACACCGATCTGGTACGCGAAGAAGCCGAATCCATTGCTTTGCAAGCCCCTGGCGTCAAGAAGGTCGTGAATTCCCTCGGCCTGACCAATGCCGGGCGCTAATGCCGGGCGTCGCAGGCAAACCCGCCGCGCTGGCGGGCCGCGAATGACTTAAGTTGGGTTCTTAAAGCGCTTCCGGGGCGATGCGCAACGACACCGTGAGTGTCGTGCCGCAGTCCGGGGTGCTCTCGATCCGCAGCTCGGCGCCGATCAGCTGCGCCTGTTCGCGCAGCCCAATCAGTCCGAAGTGCCCGGGCCGCGACAGCGACGTATCGAATCCGACGCCGTCATCGGCTATCTCGAGCTGCAAGTGCGCGGCATCGGCGCTGCGCAAAGCGACGCAGACACGGGTGGCGCGTGCGTGACGCTCAATATTGCGCAGCGCTTCCTCCGTCATGCGAAAAATCACTTCCGCCCGTTCGTCGCCAAAACGCGCGGAGTCTGGGTCGAACGAGAACTCGACCGCCAGGCCGGTGCGGTCTTTGAAGCGCTCGATGGTCTTGGCAATCGCCGGCCCGAGTCCGAGATCGCGCACCGAGTTGACGCGCATTTGCGCAATGGCCGAGCGCGCCTCGTTGAGGCCGGCGTGCGCGACTTCCTCCGCGCGCGCCAACTCTTCGCCCAGGGAAGCCGGATCGTGCCCCTGAAGTTTGCGCAGCAAGCGCACCTCGCTCAGCATGGCCATCATGGAATGCGCCAGCGTGTCATGCAGATCCCGGGCGATTTGCAGCCGTTCGCGCGCAATGGCGGCATAGCGCGACTCCTTCGCGAGGCGTTCCACTTCGCGCGTCCTGACCGCAACGCGGCGCTCCAAATCGCTGCTGAGCATGAGCAGTTCGCTGCGCTCCAGCCGCAGATCGTCCAAGACCTTGGCGAATGCCGCCGCCAGCTGGGCGACTTCATCGCGGCCCCGCGGCACTTCGATTCGCGCGACCTCATTGCGTCCCACGGCGGCAGCCGAGCGGGTCAGATTCTTCAGCCGGTTGGTCAGGTGCCGTGCCCCCAACGTCCCCAGCACCGCCATCGCCGCGCCAAGACAGATAGAGATCCACAAAATACGTATCGCCAGCGAATTGGCGCGCTGATACACGAGTTCTTTCGGCTCGCTGAGCTGCACCGACCACGCATCGGTCAATTGCGCGGCTTCGACGCTCACCGGCGCGCGGGTCACCAGAACGATGTCGCCATTCGGCAGCCGCTCGAAGCGCGGCGCGGCGGAGTGCACGGGAGAAGGTTCGATGGGCGGCGCCTCATCGAGCACTGCGCCGTTCCAGGGTCCATTGCGCAGTGGGTCCGGTCCGACCGCCACGATGCCGGCGCGATTCAAGATCAGCGTTTGCGCGGAGCCGCGGCGATCCAGGGTGTCGCTCAAGCGCTGCACGTCAGCCGCTGCCCAAGGCCAGTTCAAGTGCGCCGCGATCACCCCGACGACACGGCCTGAGGAGTCGCGCAGCGGCGCCGCGAGGTCGCCGAGCAACGGCCCGGCGCTGGACCGTCGAGATTCTTCGATCACCCCGACCCAGGGGCCCTTCAAGCCCTGCTGAAACCAGGCGCTGCTGCCGGCGCTGTTCCCCGGATGCATACTGCCGTTCGCCGCCAGCAGCATCCCGGAGCCATCCGCGATTGAAATCCAGCCCAAATCCGGATAAGCGGCGATGAGCCGCTTGAATAGTTCCTTGGGCTCGGCATTCCCATCCAGAGCGCGAATCGCCGCCAGGCGTGCGCTCACGGCTTGACCTAAGTCCGACGCCAGCTGATCGGTTTCGAGCACCAAACGGCGCACGTGCTGCTGCACCACAATTTCGCGCGCGATCCGGCCGGCCCAGACCGAGGCGGCAACGGCAAAACTTGCCGCCAGCGCAACCACGAGCCAGATGAGACCGGCAACCAAGCTGTGCCGAGGATCCAACTCCCTAAGCAGCGCTCGATTCATCGGTCGGTTCAAGAATGGAAGCAAGCCACATTCAAATGATGCCTTATATGGGAGCCTGGGCGGCGGCCGGCGCGAACTATCAAAACGGCCATCGGGCTCCAGTCCCCGTTCGATACACGCAGATATTGTTGTTAAAAAGACACATTTCGCGCCCGGCAATGCCGAGGTATGTTATATATATAGCTTGATTGGCAGTACTAGAAGAATTGCGAACCAACGCAACTGTCACATAGATGTAACAATACGTCGATTAAATCCAACAATTGAAAAACTATCGGAGTGGAAGCAGTGAAAGACGTAAACGCGATCAAGAAACACGGGCTGATGCTGAGCGCCCTGCTGGCGGTGACGGGAATCGCCCATGCCCAGAGCGCGGCTGCGCCGGCGGCCGATGACAGTCTCACCATGCACGGGATCACGCTCTACGGCATCGTGGATGTCGGCCTGCAAAATGAAACCCATGCCGCGCCGATCAATGATTACTTCCCGGCGGGCGCCGCCGATATCGTGCAGAAGAACAGCAACAAGTCCATCACCGGCGTCACCTCGAATAACTTGAGCCAGTCGCGCGTCGGCTTGCAAGGCGTGGAACCGTTGCCCGGCCTCGCCGACTGGACTGGCGTGTTCAAGCTGGAAACGTTTTTCAATCCGGTGTCGGGCAACATCAGCGACGCGTTGAAGTCGTTGACCCAGAACAACGGCCGCAGCGTCGCCTCCGGCACGCAAACCACGAACTTGGATTCCAGCATCGCGGGGCAGGTGTTTCAGCAGTCCTATGCGGGCTTGAGTTCCAAGACCTACGGCACCTTGACCTTCGGCCGTCAGAACACGTTGCTGGCCGATGGCGTCGGTAAGTACGATCCCAACGCGGCGTCTCAGGCATTTTCCTTGATCGGCCTGTCGGGAACCACCGCGGGCGCCGGCGATACCCAAGACCGCCGTCTCGATGGCTCCATCAAATACACGGTGTCATTCTCTGGCGTCGCACACCTGGGGGCCATGTTCAAGCCCAATGCAGGCAACGGTATCGCGAATAACGTCACTGAAATCGATGTGGGCGGCAACTTTGCCGGACTGTCGCTTGATGGGTACTACGTCAAAGCGCACGATGAGATCGCCGTATCCGCGCTGAGTGCCGCGCAGGTTGCCTTGTTGCCGGGCCTGGGCTTTTCGCCGGACAAAGCGCTGGCCGCAACGGTCTCCGACAACACTTCGTACTCCTTGATGGCCTTGTACAATTTCGGCGCGGTCGTGCCGCTCAAACTCTTTGCCGGCTACGAGCACATCAGCTACGCCAATCCGAGCAGCCCGCTGCCGGTGGGTTTCGACGACATCGGCGGCTACAAGCTGGCGTTCGTCAACAACGCGGCGTTTCCCAACGACAAGGTGCTGCAAGTCTACTGGGCCGGCGTGAAGTACTTCATCACCCCGAGCTTTGAAGTTACCGGGGCTTATTACGGCTACCACCAGAACAGCTACGGAACCGGCGCCAACGCGGGCTGCACCACCAATATCGCGGGAACCTGCAGCGGTACCACCGATGACCTTTCGGCGGACGGCGTGTGGCACATGAGCAAGCGTTTCGATACCTATCTGGGTGTGATGTACACAGGCGTGAAGAACGGCCAGGCCAACGGCTATATTTTTCACACCACCGACATTACCTCGACCATGGGTGTGCGCTTCAAGTTCTAAGCTCCCGGAATTGACCGCATGGCCGTTTCTCGGCCATGCGGTCTTCGGACCGGTCGATGGCCGCTGGGGGTCCCGCGCGCCACCGCTGGCGCGTTTCAAGGCTTTCTCGACACGCCCACCGCGTCGCGCGTAGCATAGGCTCCTACCGGAATCCTTTAGGGGAACGCGATGAACACCAAAGAAAAAAAACGCGGTGGCTGGAGCTGGTGGTACCTGCTCTTCGTGGTCCAATTCGCGGTGGCGCTCTGGCCGCCTCTCTACAATAGAGCCGACCCTTACCTGTTTGGAATCCCGTTCTTTTACTGGTTCCAGATGTTGTGGGTCATCGTCAGCGCCGTGTTCACGGCCATTGTCTATTTTGCCGTGGAAGAATAAGAAAAAATTCAGGGGGCGCCCGTGGAACTCAATTGGACCGCGCTGATCATTTTCGTGTTGCTGTTTGGATTCATCACCTGGCTGGGTTTCGCAGCCGCGCGCTGGCGCCGCGGCGACTTGGACCTGCTGCATGAATGGGGCTTAGGCGGCCGGCGCTTCGGCACGGTCATAACCTGGTTCTTGGTCGGCGGCGATGTCTACACGGCCTATACTTTCATCGCGGTTCCCGCACTGGCCTTCGGCGCGGGCGCGGTGGCATTTTTCGCGGTGCCCTACACCGTCATCATTTATCCGTTGATGTTCCTGGTCTTTCGCCGCCTGTGGAATGTCTGCCACAAGCACGGCTACATCACCGCGGGCGACTTCGTGAAGGGCCGTTTCGGCAACCGTTGGCTGGCGCTCGCGGTGTGCATCACCGGCATCGTCGCGACCATGCCCTACATCGCCCTGCAGCTGGTAGGCTTGCAGGTGGTGATCGGTGCGATCGGGGTGTCGGGCACGGGCTTGATGGCCGATATGCCGTTGTTCATCGCCTTCGTGATTCTGGCCGCTTTCACCTATTCCAGCGGTCTGCGCGCGCCGGCCTCGATCGCCATCGTCAAGGACATCCTGATCTACGTGACCGCAATAGCGGCCGTCATCGTGGTTCCCGATCGAGCTCGGCGGCTTCGGCAAGATATTCGCCGCGGTACCGGCGCACAAACTGCTGCTGGCGGTGCCGGGTCCGAACACCACCGGTGCATACAGTGCCTACGCCACCCTGGCGTTGGGCTCGGCGTTCGCGCTGTTTCTTTACCCGCACTCTCTGACCGGTATTTTGAGCGCGAGCAGCGGCCAGGGTCATCCGGCGCAACGCCGCCATGCTGCCCGGCTACACCCTCATGCTGGGTCTGCTCGCGCTGTTCGGCTTCTTCGTCATCGCCAGCGGCGTCGACAAGCTTCCCGAATACGCGGCCGGCTTCAAGCAGTTCGGCAATAATTTCGCGGTTCCCGCGCTGCTGTTGCACAGCTTTCCGGCGTGGTTTGCCGGCATCGCGTTCGCGGCCATCGGCATCGGCGCGCTGGTGCCGGCGGCCATCATGTCGATCGCCGCCGCCAATTTGTATACCCGCAATATGCATCGCGAGTTCATCAACAAGAACCCCACCGACAAGCAGGAATCGCAGGTCGCCAAGTTGGTGTCGCTGATCGTCAAAGTCGGCGCGCTGGTGTTCATTTTATTCGTGCCCACCCAATACGCGATGCAGCTGCAACTGCTGGGCGGCATCTGGATCATTCAAACGCTGCCGCCGGTGATGCTCGGCGCCTACACGCGCTGGTTCAATTCCTGGGCGCTGCTGGTGGGGTGGGCGGTCGGCACCTTTGCGGGGACCTGGATGGCCATTGCGGTCGAAACTCGGCAACACTTTCCCGCTGCACTGGGCGATCACACCTTTCCGGCCTACACGCGCGGTGTACAGCGTGCTCCTCAATCTGCTGGTCGCGATCGTGCTGACGCCGGTATTCAACGCCCTGGCGGCGAATAAGACCCAGGTGGATCAAACCGTGGCGGCCGATTATCAAAGCTGATGCGAAGGCTCATCGCCGGTTGGACAGGGCGCGAAGCTTCGCTTAAGCCCTTGTTCCAGTTCGCCTGTAACAAAATCGTCACAATGGGTCCCGATAATCTTCAGCTACCCCAAAACGCCTTTAGGCCGCAGGGCCAAGGCGGGTATCAACCGGAGATCCTATCGATGAAAACAATTAAACGCCTTTTGCTGCTCGGCGCGGTCGCAGCCTCATTGAGCATGGCCGCTTCAGCGGCGGACATCTCGGGCGCCGGCGCAACCTTTCCCTATCCGATTTATGCCAAATGGGCGGATGCGTACAAAAAGCTCACCGGCATCGGCCTGAATTATCAGTCGATCGGGTCGGGCGGCGGGATCAAGCAGATCAAGGCCAAGACCGTGACTTTCGGCGCATCGGATATGCCGCTCAAGCCCGAGGACTTGAAGGCGTCCGGTCTTATCCAGTTCCCCATGATCATCGGTGGGGTAGTGCCGGTGGTCCACATCAAGGGCATTGGCCCGGGTCAGTTGCACTTGGATGGCGCGACCGTCGCGGCGATTTACCTGGGCGATATCACCCAGTGGAACGATGCGGCGATCAAGAAACTCAACCCCAAGCTTTCGCTGCCGAGCACCGCAATCGCGCCCGTATACCGCTCGGACGGATCCGGAACGAATTTTTTGTTCTCCGAGTATTTGTCGAAAACCAGCGCTAAATTTAAATCCACCATCGGTGCCAACACCTCGGTGCAATGGCCGATCGGCATCGGCGCCAAAGGCAACGAGGGCGTGGCGAACATGACCACACAAACCGATGGAGCCATCGGCTATGTGGAATACGCCTACGCCAAGCAAAATAAGATGGCATTCGCCATGCTGACCAACAAAGCCGGCAATGCCGTGGCGCCGAACGCGGAGTCGTTCCAGGCGGCCGCGGCCACGGCCGATTGGGCCGGCGCCGACAGCTACTACCTGATATTGACCGACCAACCCGGCGCAAAGAGCTGGCCGATCACCGGTGCGAGCTTTATCCTGGTGTACAAGCAGCCGGATGATGCCGCCGCGGTCCATGAGGCGCTGAAGTTTTTTGCGTGGGCCTACAAAGATGGCGCCAGCATGGCGGCGGAGCTCGATTACGTGCCATTGCCTGCTGCATTGATTTCCCAGGTGGAAAAAACTTGGGCCGCGCAAATTACCTCGGGCGGCCGCCCGGTTTGGAGCGGCAAGTAAACGCGATCTCGCGGATTAGCCAGCCAGGATTTAGGTAGTTAAGATACGGGAGCTCGGGCCCGGCGTAGCAATATGCCGGGCCCGACCTACTTTAGCGCAACGCGGAGCGGAACTGACATCGTGGCGATCATAGATCCGGGGCACGCCGCAAAGCAGCTGATTTTCGAAAGGATATTCCGTTCCGCCACGCTGATCGCGGCGATCTTGGTGTTGTTGATTTTAGGCGGCGTGGCGATCTCGCTGCTGCGCGGCGCGTGGCCGGCACTGGCTCACTTCCGCTTTGCATTCGTTACCCGCGAGATTTGGAACCCGGTGACCGACGAATTTGGCGCACTGGCGCCGATTTATGGCACCGTCGTGACCTCGATCATTGCCATGCTGCTGGCGGTCCCGGCGGGCTTCGGAATAGCTCTGTTCCTGACGGAGCTGTGTCCGCCGTGGCTGAAGAGACCCATCGGTGTGGCGGTCGAGCTGTTGGCGGCGGTGCCGAGCATCATCTTCGGAATTTGGGGCTTGTTCGTGCTCGCACCCGTGCTGCAACGGTACGTGCAGCCCTGGCTGATTCGCAATTTGGGCGACATACCCGCCGTTGGCCATTTGTTCAAAGGGCCGCCTTACGGGATCGGTATTCTCAGCGCCGGCGTCGTTCTCGCCATCATGGTGCTGCCCTTCATTGCGGCCACCATGCGCGATGTCTTCGATACGGTGCCGCCGATGCTGAAGGAGTCGGGCTACGGGCTCGGCGCCACCACCTGGGAGGTTATTTGGAATGTCGTCGTGCCGCACTCGCGCGTCGGCATTGTCGGCGGCATCATGTTGGGTCTGGGCCGTGCGCTGGGTGAAACCATGGCGGTGACCTTTGTCATCGGCAATGCGCACCGCATCAGTTCCTCGCTGTTGGCGCCCGGCACCACCATTTCCTCGGCTATTGCCAATGAATTCACCGAGGCTGTGGGCGATTTGTATACCTCGTCCCTGATCGCGCTCGGTTTGCTGCTATTCCTGATCACCTTCACCGTGATCGCCCTGGCGCAGGCCATGCTGAACCGGCTCGAACGGCGCACCGGAGCCGTGGCGTGAATCGGCGCATTTTTCGCAAGATCAAGAACGGCGTGTTCCTGACGCTGTCGCTGATCGCCACCTTGACCGGGCTCGCTTGCTTGGCCGCGATTCTGTACACCTTGATTTCGCACGGCGTGGCGGGCCTGTCAGGGCGCATATTCACCCAGATGACGCCGCCGCCCGGCAGCCAGGGGGGGCTGCTCAATGCCATTTATGGCAGCGGCATAATGACGCTGCTGGGCATTCTGATCGGCTCGCCCATCGGTGTGCTCGCGGGTACCTATCTTGCGGAATACGGCAGAAACTCGCGCTTGAGCATGCTGATCCGTTTTATCAACGATGTTCTCCTCAGCGCTCCTTCGATCATCATCGGTTTGTTCGTCTATGAAATCGTCGTGGTGCGCATGGGGCATTTTTCGGCCATCGCCGGCGCGCTGGCTTTGGCGATACTCGCGATCCCGGTCACCTTGCGCACCACCGAGGACATGTTGAATCTCGTGCCGATCGGCATGAAGGACTCGTCCGCGGCGCTGGGCGCTTATCCCTGGCGCACGATTTTGAGCGTGCTGTATCCGGCCGCGCGCAGCGGCATCGTCACCGGCTTGCTCTTGGCGATCGCGCGCATCAGCGGAGAAACGGCGCCGTTGCTGTTCACCGCGCTCAACAATCAATTCTGGAGCACCGATCTGAATGCGCCCATGGCCAACCTGCCGGTGGTGATCTTTCAATTTGCCTTGAGTCCCTACAAGGATTGGCAGGATCTGGCGTGGGCCGGCGCATTGATCATCACGGTGACTATTTTGATCCTGAGCATTTCCGCTCGCGTGTTGCTGGCACTGCTGCAGGCCGAGCGGGGAGCGGGACGATGATTCCATCGGCCAAACCTCCAAAGCATTTGAAGATGCGCGTGCCGTATCCGGTGGCCGCGGAACCGGCGAAAGACTTAGGACCGCCCAAAATCGAGGTTCGCTCGCTGAATTTTTTCTACGGCGCGCTGCAATCGCTGCACAACATCAACATGACGCTGGCGGATCGCTCGATATCGGCGTTCATCGGACCCTCGGGCTGCGGCAAGTCGACGTTGTTGCGTGTGATGAACCGCATGTACGCGCTGTACCCCAAGCAGCGAGCGCAGGGGGAGGTGCTGATCGGTGGGCGCGACATATTGGGCGCCGACCGTGGATGTCGCCGAACTTCGCTATCGTGTGGGAATGGTGTTTCAGAAGCCCACACCCTTTCCCATGTCGGTGTTCGAAAACGTTGCGTTTGGATTGCGTCTGGCAGGGGGAATTCGCGGCGCTGATCTTAAGGTGCGCGTGGAATCCGCATTGCGCGATGCGGCCATTTGGGACGAGGTCAAGGACAAACTCAACGCCGATGGACGCAGCCTGTCCGGCGGACAACAGCAAAGGCTGTGCATCGCGCGCGCCATCGCGGTGCAGCCGGAGGTGCTGCTGCTCGATGAACCGACGGCGGCGCTCGATCCGATTTCAACCCTGCGCGTCGAGGAAACCTTGCAGGCATTGCGGGAAAAATACTGCATCGTGGTCGTCACGCACAATTTGCAGCAGGCGGCGCGCGTGTCGAACGTGACCGGATTCATGTTCATGGGCGAACTGGTTGAGATCGGGCCATCGAGCGAAATATTCACCTCGCCCAAGAATCGCAAGACCGACGACTACATCACCGGGCGATTTGGCTGATGCCGATGAATGACACGAACATGACTGACGGTCCGTCCGGGCCGGCCGCGGCCGTCACCGACAAAGTGTCCGACGCCATCATGACGGCGCGCAGCGTCAGCGTCACCTACGGCGACAAGTGCGCCGTCCGCAACGTCACGCTGGATATCGGGCGCAATCAAGTGCTGGCGCTGATCGGGCCTTCGGGCTGCGGCAAATCCACCTTTCTGCGCTGCCTCAACCGCATGAACGACACGATTCCCAGCGCGCGCGTCGCCGGTACCATCACTCTGGACGGGCAAAACATTTACGATAAACGCCAGGATGTGGCGCAGCTACGCGCCCGCGTCGGCATCGTCTTTCAGAAACCCACGCCATTTCCGCATTCGATTTACGCCAATGTCGCGTACGGGCCGCGAATCCATGGGTTGACCAAGAATCGCGCCGACATGGATGAACTGGTTCAAACCAGTCTCGCGCGCGCGGGCCTGTGGGAGGAGGTCAAGGACCGTCTGTCGACCTCGGGCACCAGTCTATCGGGCGGCCAACAACAGCGCCTGTGCATCGCGCGCACCATCGCAGTCAATCCGGAAGTCATTCTGATGGACGAACCGACCTCCGCGTTGGATCCGATTGCGAGCGCCAAGATCGAGGATTTGATCGATGAGCTGCGCGATAAGTATGCGATCACCATCGTGACTCACAACATGCAGCAGGCTGCACGCGTTTCGCAGCGCACCGCTTATTTCCACATGGGCGATCTGGTCGAGGTCGGGCCGACGGATCGGGTTTTCACCAATCCGCAGCAAAAACTCACCGAGGACTACATCACGGGGCGCTTCGGCTAGACCCTGCCCCGGTGATTTCGACGGTGGGTGTTGGCGAAACCTGTTATTCGCGGCACGCGAGTGCGCATAAGGCCATCCGGAATATTAGCGAAGCGCAGGCTCGATGCGCAGCGCCGCCGCCGCATCGAGATTGGCGCGCCGCATATCATTGTTCGCAGCGAAGGCGGCGCTGCGGTATTGATAGGCGAGCGCATCGTGAGGATTGAGCGAGATCGCGGCGCTGAGGTCGGCAATGGCCGCGTTGGCGTTGTGGCGGCTGAGCCATACAAACCCGCGGCCGCGAAGTGCTTCGGCGTCCATCGAGTTCAGTGCGATGGCTCGGTTGTAATCATCGAGCGCGCCTTGGCCGTCTCCGGCTTCTTGTCGAAAGTAAGCGCGCTGCCGGTAGGCCGCGGCGCCGTCCGGGTTCAGCAAAATCGCGCTGCTGAAATCGGCGATGGCGCGGGCGCGCTCGCGCTTGGCTCCGAAGGCTTGACCGCGATTGACATAGGAAGCGTAGCTTTTGGGGAGCAGCGCGATGGCGCTGCCGAAGTCAGCGATGGCCAGATCCCACTCGGCCTCATTCATATAGGCGACGCCCCGGTCGATGTAGGCAGCGGCGAGGGTTGCGTCGAGGCCAATGGCATGGCCGAAATCGGCGATCGCGCCCGCGGCATCGCCGCTCGCGAGATACACGTCGCCGCGCGCCTTGAACGCGTGAGCGTCCCGCGGGTTGAGCGCGATGGCCTGGTCGAATTCGGCGAGCGCCCGGGCGGCTCGATCCGGTCCTTGCACGCTGAGCCCTAGATCCAGATGCGCCTCCGCGAGACTCGGATTCAAGCGAATGGCCTGCGCCGCATCGGCCGCGGCCGCCGCTTTATTGCCCTGCGCCCGATACGCGAAACTACGGTTTCGCCACGCGGTGGCATTTGCGGGATTGAGTTGAATCGCCTGGGTGAAGTCGGCGATGGCGCGGCCCTGGTCGCCGCGCCGGGAATAAATCGTGCCGCGGCTGACGAAGAGCGCAGAATCCGCCGGATCGAGCAGCGCCGCCTGGTCGAGATCCGCGATGGCGCGATCATCGTCGCCGCGCTTGATGTAAATGGCTGCGCGGTTGACATAGGTCGAGATCAATTTCGGATCGAGAGCCAGCGCGTGGCCGTAATCTGCCAAAGCCGCGGCTTCGTTGCCCTCCAGGAAATACAATAAGCCGCGATTCAGGTAGGTTTTCGCTGCGACAGCGTGCTCGGCGGGGCGATCCAATGCCGTGGTGTAATCGGCAATGGCGTGTTCGAAGTCGCCCAATTGTTGATAGCGAAACGCGCGATTGCGCAACGCTATCGCGCGCTTGCCGTCGTCCTCGCGCTTGTCCTCAATGATGCTGGTGCACGAAATCACCGCGATTTGCGGTTTGGCGGAGGTGCAGCGAATGGCATCGCCGCTGTGCCCGCCGCCATGATCTGCACCCTGCGGGTTGGCTGTGTGCACCACGAGGATCAGCGCGAGCGTCGGAGGGAGGGTTCTGCGCATTCGATCCGAATGCCGCGCCTAATGGCCGCCAATAAATCGATAGCCAGCGTCTTTGAGATTCTGCGTGGTCTTGGCAACTTCCGCAGCGTCAGTTTTCGCGATCGTGCGGGTGTCGTAGATCGATCCGCTTGCAAGTCTAAGCTCGTCCCGCATGAAGGGAATGACCTCTGCGCACGGCACAATGCTGCCTTGGGCTTCGCTCGACAGCGCGACGACACAGGTGTGCCGCTCGCCGTCAAATGTAATGATCACATCGGGTTTCGCAGCAATCGCCGCGGGTATGGGCGCCGGAGCATTGCTGGCTGAACCGCAGCCAATGAGCAGCAGCGCAGCGCAAACTGTCAAGACGCGTCTCATGGGATCCCCTCGAGTCGTGACCACACCGATGATTCTAGGGCGTTTTGCCGCTATGGGCACGCTTCAAACGCGAACCTCCTAAATCGTAATCTCGATCCGGTTTCCGTCGGGGTCCAGGACGACGCTTTCGAAGTAGCCGTCTCCGGTATGCCGCGGACCATGGGCCACCTTGAAACCGTCCTTCCTCAAGCATTCCGTCAGTTCTTCCACGCGTTGTCTCGACCCGACCGAGATTGCCAGGTGCACAAGGCCCATGCGCTGGGCGCCGGGCGGGTGCTGCAGCGGATTCAATGTTGAACTTCGCATGATTTCGATCCGCGCGCCGCCTTCGAAGCTCAGGAAGCGCGATTCGAAGCCTTTCGCCGCATTGATGTATTGGGATCCGGGCACGGCATCGAAGTATTTCGCGTAGAAATCCACGAGCCGCTCGAGTTCCTCAGTCCAAAAAGCTACGTGCTCGATTCGAAACATTCTCAATGCCGTCGGCGGGAATCAATCGATCTTACCCTGGCCGCGCGGCGAATTGTTAGTCGCCGCCAGTCGCCGCCAATCGCGCGCCAGTCGCAGTTAGTCGGCGCTAATCGGTATTGCGCAGCAACTCGTTCAGCGAAGTCTTGGCGCGGGTCTGCGCATCCACGCGCTTGACGATGACGGCGCAGGCGAGGCCGTACTTGCCGTTCGCCGCGGGCAGGGTGCCGGGGACCACCACGGCGCCGGCGGGTACCCGACCATAGAGAATCTCGTCGCGCTCGCGATCGTATATGCGCGTGCTTTGACCGATGAAGACGCCCATCGAGATGACGGCGCCTGATTCGATCACCACGCCCTCGACGATTTCTGAGCGCGCGCCGATGAAGCAGTTGTCTTCGATGATGGTCGGACTCGGCTTGCAAGCGGTTCCAATACGCCGCCGATGCCGACGCCGCCGGACAAATGGACGTTCTTGCCGATCTGCGCGCAGGAGCCCACGGTGGCCCAGGTATCCACCATGGTGCCGCTGTCCACATAGGCGCCGACGTTGACGTAGCTGGGCATCAGCACCACGTTGGCGCCGATAAGGCGCCGCGCCGCACGGTCGCCGGGGGCACCACGCGTACGCCCGCGGCGGCAAAGCGATCCGCGCTCCAGCCGCTGTATTTCAGCGGCACCTTGTCGTAGAAATTCAGGCCGCCCGCGCGGCATCGATGCATTTTCGTTGATGCGAAAGGACAGCAGCACGGCCTTCTTCAGCCATTGGTTGACGCGCCAGGCTCCGCCCTCCGGCTGCGCCACGCGCAGCTGCCCTTCGTTCAACAGATCGATGCACTGTTCGATCGCGGCGCGCAGCGCGGCCGGCGTGCTGCGCGGATTGAGCTGCGCCCGCGCTTCGTAGGCGTCATCGATGGTCGCGCGCAAAGCGTCGTGGGAATTCAAGGTCGCGCTTCGCGTCGATCCAACGCCTGCATCAGCGATTCCTGCACGCGCCGGCATGACTCCTCTTTGAGCAGACCGCCGTCCTCGCGTGTGATGTAGAACACGTCCTCCGCGCGTTCACCCACCGTCATGATCTTGGCGCCGTTGATTGCGATGCGTTCGGCTCGAAACACCTTGCCGACCTCCGACAAGAGCCCCGGGCGGTCGGCCGCGATCAGCTCGAGAATGGTGCGTTGGTTTCGGGTGTCGACGCTGAAATTCACCTGGGTGGGCGTGTTGAACATGCGGACCTGGCGCGGCGCCCGCCGCGTCACAGCCGGCGGCAAATCCTCGGCCTGCTGCAACACGCGCCACAAGCCGCGCTCGATCTCGCGAATGCGCGCCGGCTCCGCAATGAGCGCGCCGTTGTCCTCGAGCACCACATAGGTCTCGAGGCTGAAGCCGTTGGCGCTGGTAATCAGACGCGCATCGACGACATTGAGGCCCATTTGATCGAGCACGCCGGTCGTGCGCGCAAAGCTGCGCAGCCGCCGCGGCGTGTAGGTCAGCACCGCCGTGCCGCCGCGGTCGGTGAGTTGCCGCACGGCGACCAGCGGCGTGTCGTCATTCGGCGGCCGCTCGGCGAGCAACGCCGTGTGCCAGGCGATCTCCTCCGGGGTGTAGCGCAGAAAGTACGCTTCGGTCCATTGCGTCCAGACCACGGCGGCTTGCGGCACGATGTCCGCCGGCAGCTTGGAGAGCGCCTGATCTTGAGTCTCGCGGATCAGCTGCTCCTGGTCGATCGGCGTTTCGAGCCCGCGGCGCAGCGCCCGCTTGATGCGCTCGTAGAACTCTTCGAAGAGCCGCGCCTTCCAGGAATTCCACAATTTCGGATTCGTGCCGCGCACGTCGGCAACGGTCAACACGTACAGGTAATCCAGGTGCACCTGATCGCCGACGTGGCGCGCGAACTCCTGGATGATGTCCGGGTCGCTGATGTCCTTTTTCTGCGAAGTGATCGACAAGATCAGATGATTGCGCACCAACCACGCGACCAGGCGCGCTTCGTAGCGGCCCAACCCTTGCTCCAGGCAAAAGGCTTCGGCGTCGACCGCGCCCAATTCGGAGTGATCGCCGCCGCGGCCCTTGGCGATGTCGTGAAACAGCGCCGCCAGATAGGCGACTTCCTGCCGCGGCAAGGATTGCATGATCTGGCTCAGGGCCGGAAATTCATGGTTGAACTTCGGCATGGCAAAACGGCGTAGATTGCTGACGACGAACAGCGTATGCGCATCCACCGTGTAGGCGTGAAACAGATCGTATTGCATGCGGCCGACGACCCGGCCGAAGGACGGGATGTAGCGTCCGAGCACGCCGTAAAGATTCATGCGCCGTAGTTCGTGCGTGACGCCCACCGGCGCGCACAGGATCTCGATGAACAACCGATGGTGGCGCGGATTTTGGCGAAACTCCTCGTCGATGAGCCCGACATGGGTGCCGATCAGCCGGATGGTTTCGGCACGCACGCCGCGCACTTCGGGATGTTGCTGCAGCAGCACGAATAGCTCGAGCAACGCCGAGGGGTAGCGTGCGAACACCTCCGGGTGCGTCACCTCCAAGTAATCATTGCGAATCTGGAAGCGCGCGTTCACGGCCAACGGCGCCGCGCTTTGCGTCAGAATGGCCTCGCGAAACAGCTGCAGCAGCATTTCGTTCAGAAGGCTGATATCCATGACCGTGCGGTAATACTTCTGCATGAGCTGTTCGACCGCGAGGGTGAAGCTCGCATCTTCGTAGCCGAACAGTTTCGCGAGCTTGATTTGGTAGTCGAATAACAGCCGGTCCTCGCGCCGCCCGGTCAGCACGTGCAAGCCGAAGCGCACTTTCCAGAGGAACGACTGCGCGGCTTGCAGCTTGCGCAGTTCCTCACGGGTCAAAAATCCGTGCGCCACGAGCTCATCCAGCGTATCGGTTCCGAAATGCCGCTTCGCCACCCAGCCGATGGTTTGAATGTCGCGCAAGCCGCCGGGGCTGGATTTGACGTTGGGTTCCAAGTTGTAGGCGGTATCGAAATAGCGATGATGCCGCTCGGTCTGCTCCTTGACCTTGGCCTCAAAGAAGTCTTGCGACGACCAGAGCCGGTCCGCCGCCAGCGCGCGCCGCATTCCGGCGAACAACGGTTCCGGCCCTGCCAACAAGCGCGCTTCGAACAGCGTGGTTGCGACGCTGATATCGGCGAGGCTCTCGCGCTGGCAATCATCGATCGATCGGACGCTATGGCCCACCTCGAGGCCAATGTCCCACAAGAATGTGAGGAAGCGCTCAATGTCCGGCTGCCAGTCGGCCGAGTCGCTCTTCGGCAGGAGCACCATGATGTCGATATCGGAACTCGGGTGCAGCTCGCCGCGGCCATAGCCGCCGACGGCAACCAGCCCCAAATCCGCGGCAAACTTTCCGGTGTGATTGAGCCATGCCGCGCGCAGCGCCACGTCCACCAGATGCGCGCGGTCACGCACCAGATCTTCGATCGGCTCGTCCGCCGCGAAACGATCTTTGAGCAGCTCGCTGCCTTGATCGAGGACTTGGCGGAAGGTGACGGGAGAGAATTGGCCCTCTTCGAGGGCGGTGGGGACTGCCGTAAGGTAGGGCCAGTCGGCGATTTGATCTAGGAACTTGCCGTGGGCGTTCAAGAAGCCGCCGCGGCCGCAGGCGCATTGACACTCGCGCCCAAAGTGAGGACCTCGTAACCCGCCTCGGTGACCAAAATTGTGTGCTCCCATTGAGCGGATAGCGACTGATCCTTCGTCACGACCGTCCAGCCGTCGGGCAACAGGCGAACATCGCGCCGGCCCGCATTGATCATAGGCTCTATGGTAAAGGTCATGCCCGGCATGAGTTCCAAACCCGTGCCCGGTTTGCCGTAGTGCAGCACTTGAGGATCCTCATGGTACACGCGCCCAATCCCGTGACCGCAATATTCGCGCACCACCGAGAAGCTGTTGGTTTCGGCAAAGGTCTGAATGGCATGGCCAATATCGCCCAGGTGGGCCCCTGGCCGGACCTGCTGAATGCCGCGCCACATCGCCTCGTGGCAGGCCGCCGTGAGGCGGCGGGCGAGGATGGGGGCGTGGCCGACGAGGTACATCCTGCTGGTGTCCCCGTGGAACCCGTCGCGGATCACGGTGACATCGATATTGATGATGTCGCCGCTCTTCAAGCGCTTGTCGCCCGGTATGCCGTGGCACACCACATGATTGACCGAGGTACAGATGGTCTTCGGAAAACCGCGATAATTCAGGTTGGCGGGGATGGATTTCAGCTCCTCGACGATGAAATCGTGGCAGCGCTTGTCGAGCTCATCGGTGCTCACGCCCGGCTGTACGAAGGGCTCGATCATGTCCAAGACGCTGGCCGCGAGGCGCCCTGCGTCGCGCATTTTGACCTGCTCCGCAGGGGTTTTGATGGTCACATTCATAAGAAAGTCGAGCAATCTCTAAGGGTAGGCGGGCTTTGTTTCCACTAGGGGTTCATGGTATAAAGCGCGGCTATTTTTAACAACCCCGCACGCGTGTCGTCACAATCGACTGGGTGCCCGGTTAGCATTGAAATGAAGGCTAAGGCTTGCGTTTCAAGGCGAAACCGGGTTGCCGATTGGGACACGCGGAGGCTCAACCCGACCAGGAGTTTTTTTATGACCAGCGTGTCCATGCGACAAATGCTGGAAGCGGGCGTCCATTTTGGGCACCAAACCCGCTTCTGGAACCCGAAAATGGCCCCGTTCATCTTCGGCGAACGCAACAAAATCCATATCATCAATCTGGAAAAGACCCAGCCGCTTTATGCCCGGGCGGCGGCTTTCATCAAAGGCGTGGCTTCCGCGGGCGGCAAAGTGCTGTTCGTCGGCACCAAGCGATCGGCGCGCGATGCGGTACAAAAGGAAGCGTCCCGCTGTGCCATGCCCTACGTCAATCAGCGCTGGCTGGGCGGCATGCTCACCAATTTCAAGACCATTCGTCAGTCGATAAAACGGCTGAACGAACTGGATGAGATGGCGCAGAGCGGCGCCTTGGAGCGGCGCGGCAAGAAAGAAGCGCAGATGCTGCGCCGTGAGATGGACAAGCTGCTGCGAAGCCTCGGCGGTATTCGCGATATGTCGGCATTGCCCGATGCGCTGTTCGTCATTGACGTGGGTCATGAGCAGATCGCGATCCATGAGGCGCAGAAACTCGGCATCCCCGTGGTCGCGGTGGTGGACACGAATTGCTCGCCGGACGGCATCGACTATGTCATCCCGGGCAACGATGACGCCATGCGCGCCATCCTGTTGTACGCCGGCGGCATCGCCGATTCGGTCCTGGAAGGCAAGGCCTCGCTGCCCGAGGTTCCCGTCGGCGAGGACGAATTCGTCGAATTGGACGAGGAAGGCAATCCGAAGAAGCGCAGCGCAGGCGGGCGGCGTCCCCCG
This sequence comes from uncultured Gammaproteobacteria bacterium, assembly GCA_963782865.1. Lineage (GTDB taxonomy): Bacteria > Pseudomonadota > Gammaproteobacteria > Steroidobacterales > Steroidobacteraceae > Bog-1198. Next base: position 101,619 of record CAWALS010000005.1, read on the forward strand.
GCACCTTCGCGCGGGCAACGCAAACAGCCGCCTCGCCGCAAAGTAGCCGTTACCGTCGTGCCCAGCGTGGCGGCCGTGGCGGCATCGCTGGACGAGGTGGAAGTCGAGGCAGACGACGTCGATGCCCCGGATACACCGCCCGCGGAAACGCGGCCGGCCAGCGCGCCGCGCCGTCGGCCCGCGGGTCGACGTGCTCCGGCGCGCGGCGCTTAGACTTAACGCGTGAAGTCTTAAGGGGCGCAGTCGTCGCCTTAGACTTATTTGAACCAGCTCAATGAGGGATCGCCCAAGCCGGCGGTTGTAGGATCCGATGAACATTACGGCAGATACAGTCAAGCAGCTTCGCGAGCGCACCGGCGCCGGAATGATGGAGTGCAAAAAGGCGCTGGTCGAAACCCAAGGGGATTTGGACGCCGCGGCTGAACTCATGCGTAAGAGCGGACTCGCCAAGGCGGACAAGAAAGCCGCCCGTGTGGCGGCGGAAGGCACGGTTGCGATCGAGCGATCCGGCCACAACGCCGCGCTCGTCGAGGTGAATTGCGAGACCGACTTCGTTGCCCGCAGCGACGAATTCCAGGCGTTTGCCAAGGCGGTCGCCGCGGCGGCCTTGAGAGCGGCGCCCTCGAGCCTGGAGGAACTGCTCCAGGTTGCGCACGAGGGCTCGACCTTGGATGAGCGGCGCCGGGCATTGATCGCCAAGATCGGCGAGAACATGGCGGTGCGGCGCTTCGTGCGCGTCTCCTCTCCGGGACCCCTGGGCACCTATATTCACGGCGCCAGAATCGGCAGCGTGGCGGCATTGCAGGGCGGCGATGAATCCTTGGCGCGCGATATCGCGATGCATGTCGCGGCCGTGAACCCGGCCTATATCGATGTCGGCGATGTGCCGGCCGAGTTGCTGCAGAAGGAGCGCGAAATCCTCACGGAGCAAACCAAGGGCGAAAAGAAGCCGCCCGAGATCATCGCAAAAATGGTGGAAGGCCGTCTGCGCAAGTACCTCGCGGAGATCACGCTGCTGGGGCAGCCCTTCATCAAGGATGAGGACACGACCGTTGAAAAGCTGCTCAAGAAAGCCGGCGCCAAGGTTACGATGTTCGCGCGCTATGAGGTCGGCGCCGGCATCGAGAAGAAGCAAGACGACTTCGTCGGCGAAGTGATGGCGCAGGTGAAGGGCAATAAACACTAAGCGACTATGACCACGCAACCCGGCACGGCTCGTTATCGAAGAATTCTAGTCAAATTATCCGGCGAAGCCTTGCTGGGAAATGAGGATTACGGCATAGACCCGCTCATCCTCAAGCGCATCGCCGGGGAAATTCGCGACCTGACCCAGATGGGGGTTCAGGTCGCGGTCGTATTGGGAGGCGGAAATATCTTTCGCGGCGCGGGGCTGGCGCGCGCCGGCATGGATCGGGTGACCGCCGATCACATGGGCATGCTCGCGACCGTGATCAATGCGCTGGCCATGCAGGATGCGTTGGAGAGCCTCGGCGCCTACGCCCGGGTCATGTCGGCGCTGCGCATCAATGAGGTTTGCGAGGACTACATCAGGCGCCGTGCGGTGCGGCACCTGGAGAAGGGCCGCGTGGTGATATTCGGCGCAGGCACCGGCAACCCGTTCTTCACCACCGATACCGCCGCCAGTCTGCGCGCCATCGAGATCAACGCCGAAATCCTGCTGAAGGCGACCAAGGTCAACGGCATTTACGATTCCGATCCGGTCACCAATCCCAATGCCAAGCGCTATGCGCGCCTGACCTTCGATAAGGTGCTGAATGATCGCCTCAATGTCATGGACGCGACCGCCATCGTCATGTGCAGAGAAAACAATTTGCCCTTGCAGGTATTCAATCTCTTTAACGCCGGCGATTTGCTGCGTATTGTTCAAGGCGAAGACGTCGGCACCGTGGTATCGGCTGAACCTTAAAGTTTGGGGGGCTACATGCTCGAGGATGTGAAAAAGGACGCGACCGTGCGCATGCAGAAATGCGTTGCGGCGTTCAAGGAGCAGCTGAAGAAGATGCGCACCGGCCGCGCTCATACCAGCCTCATCGAGCACATCAAGGTCGACTACTACGGCTCCGAGATGCCGCTGAACCAGGTGGCCAACATCGCCACGGAGGATGCGCGGACTTTAACCGTGAGTCCTTGGGAAAAAGCCATGGTGCCGGTCATCGAGAAGGCGATCTACAAATCGGATCTGGGACTCACGCCGAACACCGCGGGGCAGATCATCCGCATTCACATGCCGGCGCTGACCGAAGAGAGGCGCCGCGACATCATCAAGGTCGTGAAGGCCGAAGCGGAGAATGCCCGCGTGGCGGTGCGCGGCGTGCGCCGCGAAATCAACAACGAGCTCAAGGAAATGCTCAAGGAAAAACTCATCCCGCAGGACGAGGAGCGGCGCGGGCAGGATGACATTCAAAAATTGACCGATAAGCATGTCGCCGATATCGACCACGCCATGGCCGAAAAGGAAAAGGAGCTCATGCAGGTCTGACTTTCGCGGACCCGCATCGTCTCAATCGCGTATGGCCGACTTGCCGCAGCATGTAGCAATCATCATGGACGGCAATGGCCGCTGGGCCCGCTCGCGCGGCATGCCGCGCGTCGCGGGGCATCGTGCCAGCGTCAAGGTGGTGCGCAAGATCGTCGAAGAGTGCGCCGAGCGCAAAGTCCGCTACTTGACCCTGTTCGCCTTCAGCAGCGAGAACTGGCTGCGGCCCGCCGAGGAAGTCGGCGTGCTCATGGGCTTGTTCCTCGATGCGCTGGTGCGCGAAGTGGCGGACCTGCACCGCAATCAAGTGCGTCTGCGCTTCATCGGCGATCGGGATTCGTTGGGCGCAGAGCTCAAGCAGAGAATGCTGGACGCCGAGGCGCTGACGGGCTCGAATCAGGGCCTGGGGTTGATGGTGGCCGTGGCCTATGGCGGACGCTGGGACATCGCGCAGGCCTGCAGATCGCTCGCCGCGGATGTCGCCGCCGGTAAACTGCTCGCTGCGGAAATCTCGGAGCAGCACATCGGTGCGCGGTTGGCGCTCGCGGGAATTCCGGATCCGGATCTGTTGATCCGCACCGGCGGGGAACAGCGCATCAGCAATTTCCTGCTATGGAATCTTGCCTATACCGAATTCTATTTCACCGCGGCGCTATGGCCTGAATTTTCACCGGCGCTGCTGCAGGCGGCATTCGAGTACTTCGCTCAGCGCGAGCGCCGCTTTGGCAAGACTTCGGCCCAGCTCGGGGCGAAAGCCGATGCATAGGGGCCCGCATGCTTAAGACACGGGTTATCACGGGCTTGATTTTGGGCGCGCTGTTGTTGCTGGGGCTGTTCTTGCTGCCGCCGTTTTGGGCCGTGCTGGCATTTGCGCTGGTGTTCATCATCGGCGCTTGGGAGTGGGCCGGGTTTGGCGCGTTGCGCAAGCCCCTCGCGCGGGCCTTGTATACGCTTGGCGTGGCGCTGGTCCTGGCCGGCAGTTGGCGCTGGACCGGTGATTCCTCGCATCTGCGCATGCTTTTGAGCGCCGCGTGCGCGTGGTGGCTCATCGCCTTCTGCTGGCTGACGCTCGCGCCCGCGTGGACGCGGCCGCCGCTCACGCTCGTCTGCGGCCTGGCCGTATTGGCGCCGGCTTTCGTGGCGCTCGCTCGGTTGCAGATTGCTGCGGCGGGGTTTGCTCGCGGCCCGATCATCGTGCTGTGGCTGGTCCTGATGGTGTGCGCGGCCGATATCGGCGCCTACTTCGCCGGGCGCGCCTTCGGAAAACGAAAACTGGCGCCGCGCGTGAGTCCCGGCAAGACGTGGGAGGGCGCTGTGGGAGGGCTGGCCATGGTTGCCTTGGTCGCTGCCGGCGGCGCCGTCTATTTCGGCCTGCCGCCGCTCATCGGCGTTGTATTCGGATGCGGGGTGGGAATTTTTTCCGTCATCGGTGATCTGACCGAGAGCATGTTCAAACGCGCTGCGGCGCTCAAAGACAGCGGCACGTTGCTGCCGGGGCATGGGGGTCTGTTGGATCGTATCGACAGTGTGACGGCGGCGGCGCCCTTATACGCTTTGGGCCTGTTCGGTTCCGGCGTGATCCGTTGAGCATGCAGCGGGCTATCGCCATCCTCGGGTCGACGGGCAGCATCGGACGCAGCACGCTTGCGGTGATCGCGCTTCACCCGCAACGATTCAAGGTCGCCGTGCTGGGGGCTTTCAACAGCTGGCAAGCCATCGTCGAGCAGGCACGGCAATTCAACGCGGAAACGGTGGTGCTGGTCGACCCGCAAGCCGCGGCATGCGCGCGTGCCGCCCTGCGCGAGATGGGTTGCACGACCCGGGTCGAGAGCGGCGAACAAGCGCTCTGCGCTGCTGCCGGCGCCGCCAACGTGCAGATGGTCATGGCGGCGATTGTCGGCGCAGCCGGCTTGACATCGACCTTGGCCGCCGTGCGCGCCGGCAAGCGGGTGTTTCTCGCCAACAAGGAGGCGCTGGTGATGGCCGGCCGCCTGTTGATGGACGAGGTGCGCCGCGCCGGCGCGGAACTCATCCCCATCGACAGCGAACATAACGCGATCTTCCAGTGCATGCCCGGCGGCTACCTGCCCGGCGATGCCGCACGCGGGGTGACGCGCGTCATTTTGACCGCATCGGGCGGTCCGTTTCGCAGCACCAGCGCGGCAAAAATGGCGCACGTCACACCCGATGAAGCCTGTGCGCACCCGAAGTGGAAGATGGGGCGCAAGATTTCCGTGGACTCCGCGACGCTCATGAACAAGGGCCTCGAGGTCATCGAAGCGACGCTGCTGTTCGGCCTGCCTGAATCTCAAGTTGACGTCGTCGTGCACCCGCAAAGCGTGGTGCACTCGCTGGTCGAATACGCGGATGGCTCGATGCTGGCGCAACTCGGTGCGCCCGACATGCGCACCCCCATTGCGCAGGCGCTGGCGTGGCCCGAACGATTCGCTTCCGGTGTACAATCTTTGGATCTGCTGGCGCTTGGACATCTCGGATTCGAGCCGCCGGATCATGTTCGATTTCCGTGTTTGACGCTGGCACGAGCCGCTGCGCGCGCCGGCGGTACCGCTCCGACGGTGCTAAACGCGGCCAATGAGGTCGCGGTTCAGGCGTTTCTCGATGGGCGCTTGAACTTTGTAGGTATTTCAACGGTCATTGACAAGGTACTGCAGCGGCTCAATGCATCTCCGGTCGAGGCTCTGGAAGATGTTTTGGAGGCCGACGCTGCGGCGCGCCGCCTGGCGATTACCATGATTGAGCACAGCGCTGGAGCCCCCGCATGATGGTTTTGATGATCCCTGCAGCCTTCTTGGTTGCGATCAGTATCTTGGTCGCCGTGCATGAGTTCGGACATTATTGGGTCGCCAAGAAACTTGGCTTCAAGGTATTGCGCTTCAGCATCGGTTTTGGAAAACCGCTGCTGACGCGGGTCGGCAAGGATGCCGATCGCACCGAGTATTGTTTGGCCGCGATTCCCCTCGGCGGCTACGTCAGGCTGTTGGACGAGCGCGAAGGCGACGTGGCGCCATCAGAGCTGCATCGGTCCTTCACGCGCCGGCCCATCTTGCATCGAATCGCAGTGCTGTTGGCGGGACCTGCGATGAATCTTTTGTTTGCAGCCCTGCTGTACGCGATTTTGGCCATGGTCGGGACCGAGATCGTCAAACCGGTGGTCGGTCAGGTGCGGCTCGACAGTCCGGCTGCCCTCGCCGGCCTGCAGCGCGGCGACCAAATCGTTCGTGTCGGGCGAGCACAACGTCAACGACACCGAAGAGCTGCAGATTGCGCTCATTCGTCAGTTTTCCGACGATGGCGTGATTCCGCTGCGCGTGCGCCGCGACGGCATCGAGCGGCCCGTGACGCTGCGGGTCACGGCGGATCGGCGAGCTTTGACCGAACCGGGCAAAATGCTGCCTGGATTGGGCTTCGATCTGGCCACGTGGACCGCCGCCACCAGCATCGAGTCGGTGCCCGCCGGCAGCGCGGGAGGGCATGCGGGATTGCGGCCGGGCGATCGCTTGATCGCTGTGGACGGGCAGCCCATCGCCAATTCGAGCGCGTTCCGCTCCATCGTCGGCGGCGCGGCGAAGCGCGACATCTCGATCGAAGTCGAGCGCGGCGGCGAACGATTGCGTATCGTAGCGGCGGTTCCGCAGGTGATGGAAGAGGGCAAGCCCATTGGCCGGCTGGGGATAACGCTCAAAGAGGGCGCGCCCGTCTGGCCGCCGGGCCTGGTCGAAACTCATCGCTCGGGACCCATCGATGCGCTGTCTATCGGGGTAAGTAAGACTTGGGAGATGTCCGCACTGACCGTGCAGATGCTCTGGCGCATGCTCACCGGCCAGGTTTCCGCCAAGAACATCAGCGGGGTCGTGAGCATCGCGGAATTCGCCGGCATCAGTGCGTCCTTGGGAGCGACGGCGTACATGGCGTTTCTCGCGATCATCAGTGTGAGCCTGGGCGTGCTCAACTTGCTGCCCGTGCCGTTGTTGGATGGCGGGCAAGTGATTTATCAGGCGGTGGAAGCGGTCAAGGGCAGCCCGCTATCCGAGCGCACCCAGCTATTTGGCCAGCAGATCGGCATCGCGCTGCTGGTGGTGTTGATGAGTTTGGCTTTCTATAACGACATATCAAGACATTTCAATTAACGGGATAACATGATCAAACCCAAGTTCCAGCCGTACCAGCGGCGCTGCACGCGCAGCGTCGCCCATCAAAATTGCATCCGGTCGTCGCCGCGTGCGGCTTGAATTTCGCCTAGCCTTGTTGGTGGCGCTGGCCAGCCAACCAATCTGTACGATTGTGCGGGCGCAAACGGCTCAAGAAAAATTCACCGTCGGCGACATTCGTATCGAGGGCCTGCAGCGAATCTCCGAGGGTACGGTATTCAATTACCTGCCGGTGAACATCGGCGATCACCTGGACGGTGCGCGCATCGGCGAAGCGATGCGTGCCCTGTACGCGACCGGATTTTTTCGCGACGTGGAGTTGCGCCGCGATGGCAACACGCTCCTCGTCGTGGTGGTGGAGCGTCCATCCATCGCCAAGTTCGAGATCAAAGGCAACAAGGACATCAAGACCGAGGATCTGCAGAAGAGCCTGCGCAATGTCGGCCTCGCGACCGGCAAGATATTCGATCGCTCGGTGCTCGATGAGGTGAAGCAATACCTCACCGATCAGTATTTCAGCCGCGGTAAATACGCCGTGCGCGTCGATACCAAGATCACCGATCTGCCCGGCAACAAAGTCGACATCAACGTCGACATCAAGGAAGGCAAGCGCGCCAAGATCGAGCAAATCAACATCGTCGGCAATACCAAATTCAAGGAAAAGGACATCCTCGACAGCTTTGAGCTGAAGACGCCGAATTGGCTGTCCTGGTACAAGCAGGATGATCGGTACTCGCGCGAGTCGCTGACCGGCGATCTGGAAAAATTGCGTTCCTACTACATGGATCGGGGCTACGCGAATTTTCAGATCGAATCGACGCAGGTGACGATCGCGCCCGAAAAAGACGACATGTACATCACCGTGAACGTCAACGAGGGGGACGTATTCAAGGTGAGCGATGTCAAGCTTGCCGGCACCATGGTGGTGCCGGAGGAGCAGCTGCGCCGCTTGCTGCTGGTCAAGCCCGGCGAAACCTATTCACGCAAGCTGGTCACTTCCACGCAGCAATTGATGAGCTATCGGCTGGGCGCGGACGGCTATGCCTTCGCCAAGATCGATCCGGTGCCCACCGCCGACAACGTCCATAAGACCGTGGCGCTGACGTTTTTCATCGAGCCCGGCAACCGGGTGTACGTGCGCCATATCAATTTCAACAACACCACCGCGATCAACGACGAGACGCTGCGCCGCGAAATGCGCCAGATGGAGGGCGGATGGCTGTCGAATTCGGCGGTGGAGCGCTCCAAGGAGCGATTGCAGCGCCTGCCGTACATCGAGAAAGTCGAGTTCGAGAACAAGCCGGTGGCGGGCAGCGCCGATCTGGTGGATGTCGACTTCAATATCAAGGAAGGCTTGCCGGGTCAATTCGGCGGCGGCATCGGCTACTCGGAAGCCCAGAAATTCAGCTTGAACGGCAACTTCGTGCACAGCAACTTCTTCGGCACGGGTGATCGCATCGCCTTGGAGATCAATGCCGGCTTGTACAGCAAGAGCTACACCTTTGCGCACACGGATCCTTACACCACCATCGACGGCATCTCGCGCACGACGTCCTTGACGCTGCGCGATGTCACGCAGTTCGTCGCGGCATCTTCGGCGTTCTCGACCAAGCAGATCACCGCCGCGATGCAGTGGTCTTACCCGATCAGCGAATACAGTTCTTGAGCGCAGGCGCCTCGGCGAACAAAAACAGCCTGGTGGTCTCGCAGGGCTACAGCTCGCAGCAATCGGTCGATTGGGTCAGGCAGAACGGCAATACCTTCCAGCGCGAACTGACCGATACCAACGGCGACGGCGTCATCAATTCATTGGACAGCCCTTACACCGTGTACGGCTCGAATTTCTATACCTACGAGCTGACCGGCGGCTGGTCTTACGAAGGCCGCAACCGCGCGCTGTTCCCGGACCGCGGCATGAAAGTGACGCTGTCGGCGCGTTATGCGCTGCCCTTGAGCGATGTCCGCTACTACCAGTCGAACTTCGACTTCATCACCTACATCCCCCTATGGCGCAAGTTTTTGATCTCGGCGCAGGCATCCGTGGACTATGCCTCCGCGCTCGGGAAAACGACCTCCTTGCCGCCCTACCTCAACTACTTTGCCGGAGGCCCCGACAGCGTCAGAGGTTTTCGGGAAAGCACCTTGGGACCGAGGGACAACATCGGCATCGGCAATCCCTTCGGCGGCAATTTCCGCGTGGTCAACCGCTACGAGCTGATTTTCCCGGTGCCGGAAAAGTGGAAAAGCTCGGCGCGCGTCAGCTGGTTCTACGATATCGGCAATGTCTTCCAAACCGGCAACAAGGTCAAATTCCTGGGGGTCGATGACATAACGCCGGTCGACTATCACTTCAATTATGCTAATCTAAAACAATCAACCGGCATTGCAGTGCAGTGGCTCGCGCCCTTGGGGCTGTTCCGATTCTCGTACGGCGTTCCTTTGAATCCGTTCCCGGGCGATACGGTGCGGTTCGGGGACGAGACGGAGCGTTTTCAATTTTCCATCGGTCAAGCGTTTTGACCGCAATTTGAGGTCTTAAAGATCAACATGTCGTATCTTCGCAGCATTCCGCTCTTGGCCCTTGGCCTTTGCGCACTCATGGTGTCGCAGCAAGCAAGCGCTGAAATCAAGATCGGGTACGTGGACTTCCAAAAACTCATGGCGGAGGCGCCTCAGGTCAAGAGCGCCATGCAGGCGTTGCAGAATGAATTCGGTCCGCGCCAGCGCGAGTTGGTGGCCATGCAGAATGACCTCAAGGCGCGCGATGACAAATTGCAGAAGGAAGGCGCCATCATGGCCGAAGCGGATCGCGTCAAGGCAGAAACGGCGCTGCGCACCCAGCAGCGCGAATTCTCGCGAAAGGGCGGTGAATTCCAGGATGACCTGTCGACCCGCAAGAACGAAGAACTCGGCAAGGTGCAACGCTACTTGCTGGATGAGATCCGAACCTATTCCAGTGCGCAGGGATTTGATCTGGTCCTGGGCGAGGGCGTTTTCTACGGCAAGCCGCAGCTCGATATCACGGCGCAGGTATTGGAAGTGCTGAAGACCAAGCCCTCCGGTGCGTCGAAAGCTGCGGCACCGGCGAAACCTTCCGGCGCCAAATAAGCAGCCGCCTACTGCACTTGAGGAGTGCTGGGGAGACTGTCTGAGTGCAGGAAGAATTCAGTCTCGGAGAGTTGGCGGTGCGGTTTGGGCTTACGCTGCGGGGTGAGCCCCGAGCTGGTGGTGCGCAGCGTCGCGACGCTGTCCCGGGCGGAACCGGGAAGCCTGAGTTTCCTGGCGAACTCGCGCTACCGCAGACAATTGCAGATCACCCGGGCGAGCGCCGTGGTGGTGAGCGCCGAGGACGAAGCCCATTGTCCGGTCGCAGCATTGATCCATCCGAATCCCTACCTCGCGTACGCGCGCATCGCGACCCTGATGCACCCTGCCTCAAGTCCCGCCCGCGGGTCAGCACCCGAGCGCCGTCGTCAGCAGCCGCGCGCGCATCGCAGCCTCCGCTCACATTGGCCCGTTGGCCGTGGTGGAAGACGACGCCGAGATCGGCGAGCGCGTCTCGATCGGTCCGGGCTGCGTCGTTCAGCGCGGCGCCCGGGTCGGCGCCGACTCGGTGCTGGTGTCGCGGGTCAATCTATACCCGGGGGTGACCTTGGGAGAGCGATGCATCCTGCATGCCGGGGCGGTGGTGGGTGCGGACGGCTTCGGCTTTGCACTGAACGCGGGGAGTTGGGTAAAAGTGCCGCAAGTGGGCAGTGTGCGAATCGGCGACGATGTGGAGATCGGGGCCAACACCACCATTGATCGGGGCGCCATCGATGATACGGTTGTCGAGAACGGCGTCAAACTGGACAATCAGATCCAGGTGGGTCACAACGTGATCATCGGCGCGCACACGGCGATTGCCGGCTGCACCGGCATTTCCGGCAGCGCGGTGATCGGCCAGCGCTGCATGATTGGCGGTATGGTGGGGATTGCGGGACATTTGACCATTGCCGATGACGTGGTGGTCACCGGGTGCAGTTTGGTCAGCGCGTCGATCAAAAAGCCAGGCAGCTACTCGAGTGGTATGCCGGCCGTTGAGACGCGCTTATGGCGGCGGATGGTCGCGCATTTGCGGCGGCTGGATGGATAGGAGAAGTAATGTCGGAGTCCGATAGATTGGATATCGCAGCGATCATGCGGCAGTTGCCGCATCGGTATCCTTTTTTGTTGGTGGATCGGGTATTGGAATGCGTCGCCGGAGAGCACTGCCTGGCGCTCAAGAATGTGACGGTCAACGAACCGTTCTTCCAGGGACATTTCCCGCACCGCCCGGTGATGCCCGGGGTTCTCATCATCGAGGCCTTGGCTCAGGCCGCCGGCATTTTGGCATTCAAGACCGCCAAAGTCGTGCCCGACGTCAATACGCGCTTTTACTTTGTCGCCATCGACAATGCGCGATTTCGCAAACCGGTCGAACCGGGCGACCAACTGATGCTCCGAGGTCGAGCTCAAGCGCTCCTTCAAGGGCATTTGGAAATTCGACTGCCTGGCACAGGTCGACGGCAAAGAAGTCGCGTCGGCGGAAATCATGGTCGCGCCCGAGAGCAAGGCGCCGTCCGAGAGCAAGGCGCCGCCGCAAAAGGGAGCGGCGGGATGATTGATTCGCGGGCGGTGGTATCGCCGCAAGCACAGATCGCCGCCGACGTTGCACATCGGGCCATTTTCGGTGATCGGCGCCGATGTCGTCATCGGCTCCGGAACCTGGGTTGGCCCGCATGCCGTCATCAACGGTCCAACGCGCATCGGCTCCAACAACAAGATATTCCAGTTCGCCTCGCTGGGGGATGCGCCGCAGGATAAGAAATACAACGGCGAGCCGACTCGCCTCGAGATCGGCGACCGCAATGTGTTTCGCGAATCCGTCACCGTGAATCGCGGTACGACGCACGATAAGCGGCGTGACCCGCATCGGCAACGACAATTTGCTGATGGCGTATTCGCATGTGGCGCACGATTGTCAGCTGGGCAACCAGATTGTGATGGCGAATTGCGCGACGCTCGGCGGTCACGTCGAGATCGGCGATTGGGTGACGCTGGGCGGCATGTCCGCGGTTCACCAATTCACCAAGGTAGGATCGCATTCTTTTCATCGCGCATCACGCAGCGGTGACCCGCGATGTGCCACCCTATGTCATGGCGGTGGGGCGCCCGGCCGAGCCGCACAGCGTCAATTCCGTGGGACTGCAGCGCCGCGGATTTACGCCTGCGCAAATCTTGAATATTCGCCGCGCCTATCGATTGTTGTACCGTTCGGGCCTCAAATTGAAGGCGGCCATCGAAGAGCTGGAAAAAGCCGCGGCGACGCAGCCGGAAATCGCGCCCTTCGTCGAATTCATCAAGCACAGTTCACGCAGCATTGTCCGTTAGCGGGAGCCTGACGCGCGTGCCGCTGCGAGTGGGTCTGCTGGCGGGCGAAGCCTCAGGCGATACGCTGGGCGCCGACCTCATTGAAGCCTTGCGCCGGCGCGCGCCGGACGCGAAATTCTTCGGCGTGGCGGGACCGAAAATGCAGGCCGCGGGCTGCGAGAGTTGGGAACCGGCGGAATCCCTGGCGGTCATGGGTCTGTTCGATGTACTGCGCGATTTGCCCAGGCTCTTGAAGCTGCTGGCGCGCATCAAGCGAATGTTCCTGTCGGAGCGTCCGGACGTGTTCATCGGCATCGATGCGCCGGACACCAATTTGCGCGTGGCCCGCCGGCTGCACGCCGCCGGCATTCCGACGGTGCAATACGTGAGTCCGCAAGTTTGGGCCTGGCGGCAGGGCCGGGCGCGCAACATGCGAGCATCGGTGGATCTGGTGCTATGCCTGCTGCCGTTCGAGAAGCGCTTTTACGATGAGCATGGCATTCGCGCTGAGTTCGTCGGCCATCCGTTGGCGGATGCCATTCCGGAAAACATCGACCGTGAGTCGGCGCGGCGCAGGTTCGGTTTGGACAGTACCGCAAGCGTGGTCGCCTTGCTTCCCGGAAGCCGGCGCGGCGAGGTTGCTCGACTGGCCGCGGACTTCGCGGCCACCGCACGCTGGCTGGCGGCGCAGCGCCCCGAGCTCAAATTCATTGCGCCGATGGCGAGCGCTGCAACGCGGCAGATATTTTCCCGCGCGCTGGCACGCGATGCGCCGAGCCTCGAGGTGCAATTGATCGAAGGCCAGGCGACGGCCGCGTTGAGCGCCGCGAACGTGGTCCTGGTGGCGTCGGGCACGGCAAGCCTGGAGGCGGCCCTGTGCAAGCGTCCCATGGTGGTCGTGTACCGCTTGGGCGCCCTGACGGCCTGGCTGCTGACACACTTCAATTTGGTCAAATCGAAGTTTTTTGCGCAACCAAATCTACTTGCGGATCGGCGCGTCGTCGGCGAATATTTTCAGGACCAAATCATCCCAGAGTCGATCGGGGCGGAGCTCTTGATGTGGCTTGACGATACCGAACGGCGCAGCGACTTGGAACGCGAGTTCGCGCGCATCCATGGCAATCTGCGCCGTGGCGCCGGCACCCGCGCGGCGCAAGCCATTCTCGATCTTCTGAGCACTCGCAAGTCAGCGGCAGCATCGCCCCGGTGAGGCGGATTGCCGGCATCGACGAGGCGGGCCGCGGACCTCTCGCGGGACCGGTGGTGGCCGCCGCCGTCATTTTGCGGCCGCGCCGGCCCATTGAAGGCGTGGCCGATTCGAAAATCGTTGAGCCCTGAGGAACGGTCGCGCCTGAGCATCGAGATCCGGCGGGAAGCGCTGTGTTTCGGGATTGGCTGGGCGGACCAGGTCGAAATCGATGCCCTGAATATTCTGCAAGCGACCTTTCTGGCCATGCGCCGTGCATTGCTGGCCATGACGCTGACGCCGGATCACGTGCTGGTGGATGGGAACCAGCTTCCCAATTTGGGCGGATTGGGTAAGGTGCTGACGGCGCGCGCCATCATTGATGGCGATGTCACCGAGCCCGCGATCAGCGCCGCCTCGATTCTGGCGAAGACGGCAAGAGATAGTTATATGAATCAAATGGATATCATATATCCCGCATATTGTTTCGCAAGCCACAAGGGCTATGCGACACCCGACCATCAGCGCCTTTTGAATTTACACGGGCCCTGTCCTCTGCATCGACGCTCCTTCGAACCGGTGCGCCTTGCCTTGCGGTGCGAACCTTGACGAGATTCGTTCACCTGCGATTGCACACCGAGTACTCCTTGGTCGACGGGATCGTGCGGGTACCGGACCTCATGGCCGCGGTCGTCGCCGCGGGCATGCCCGCCGTCGCGCTCACCGATCAAAGCAACCTGTTCGCGATGGTGAAGTTCTACAAGGAAGCGCAAGCCGCCGGCGTGAAGCCGCTGATTGGCGTCGATGCCTGGATTCGCGAGCCGCTCGAGCGCGCGCCGCCCTCGCGCATCGTTTTCCTTTGCCAAAATCTTGTGGGTTACCGGCATCTAACTCAGCTCGTGACCCGTTCGTATCTTGAGGGCCAGCATCGCGGGGTGCCGATGCTGGAACGCAGCTGGCTGAATCGCGAGGCGCTCGAGGGCCTGATCGTGCTCTCCGGCGGATTTGAGGGCGACATTGGTCAGGCGATTGCGCGCGGCCGCGACGATGAGGCCGAGCGCTGTCTTGCGCGCTGGCGTGGCCTTTGCGGCGACCGGTTTTATCTCGAGGTGCAACGCACCGGCCGGGCCGGCGAACAAGTTTGCTCGGAAGCTGCGCTGGAACTGGCGCAATCGCGCGGCGTCGGCGCGGTCGCAACCAATGACGTGCGTTTCTTGACGCGCGCGGAATTCGAGGCGCATGAAGCGCGCGTCTGCATTCATGACGGCGCGCAGCTGGCGGATGCCAGCCGGCCGCGGCGTTACTCCGAAGAGCAATACCTCAAAACGCCGGCCGAGATGCTCGAACTTTTTCAGGATGCGCCGGAGCTGCTGGCGAACACCCTTGAAATCGCCAAGCGCTGTTCGCTGGAGATTCGCCTGGGCGCCTCCATGTTGCCCGCCTATCCGGTCCCGGCCGGGTCGAGCACGGAGGATTTCCTGCGCGAGGAATCCGGCGCGGCCTGGCGGCCGCCTCGCAGCCGCAGCCGCGGCCGTGGCCGCGGTGTCGGCGGCCGCGCGTCGGCCGCAGCGCCGCCGCCGCAGCGTCGCCGCAGCGCCGCCGCAGCGTCGCCGCATCGGCCGCAGCGTACGCAGCAGCGCGCTGGAGTTGGAGCTTGGCGTCATTTGCGCGATGGGCTTCGCCGGGTACTTCTTGATCGTCGCCGATTTCATTCGTTGGGCGCGCGAGCACGGCGTTCCTGTGGGCCCCGGCCGCGGTTCCGGTGCCGGATCGCTGGTCGCTTATGCGCTCGGCATCACTGATCTGGATCCCATCGAGCATGATCTATTGTTCGAGCGATTCTTGAATCCGGAGCGCGTGTCGATGCCGGATTTCGACGTCGACTTCTGCATGGAAGGACGCGACCGGGTCATCGAATATGTCGCGAACAAGTACGGCCGCGAACGCGTCTCGCAAATCATCACCTACGGTACGTTGGCCGCCAAGGCGGTGGTGCGCGACGTCGGCCGCGTTCTCGGTCATCCGTACGGTTACGTCGACAAAATCGCCAAGCTGATTCCCATGGAAATCGGCATGACGCTCGACAAGGCGCTCGAGCAGGAAGAAGAGCTGAAGCGCTTGTACGACAGCGAAGCCGAGGTGCGCGAGCTCATCGATCTGGCGCGTGCCCTCGAGGGCCTGGCGAGAAACGCCGGCACGCATGCCGGCGGCGTGGTCATCGCGCCGTCGATCTTGACCGATTTCACGCCGCTTTATTGCGAAGAGGGCGGCGGCACGCCGGTCACGCAATTCGACAAGGACGATGTCGAGGCCGCGGGTCTGGTCAAATTCGACTTTTTGGGGCTGCGCACGCTGACCATCATCGATTGGGTGGTGCGCGACATCAATGCGCAGCGTGCTGCAGCGGGCGAAGCGCCCTTGGTATGAACGCGTTGCCCATGGATGACGCGGCAACCTATGCGTTGCTCAAGAGCACCAAGACGACCGCCGTTTTCCAGCTCGAATCACGCGGCATGAAGGATTTGATCCGCAGGCTGCAGCCCGATCGATTCGGCGACATCGTCGCGCTCGTGGCGTTGTTCCGGCCAGGCCCGCTGCAATCCGGCATGGTCGAGGATTTCATCGCGCGCAAGCACGATACCACCGGCGCGACCATCGACTATCTGCACCCTGACTTGAAGCCGGTGTTGGCGGCGACCTACGGCGTGATCCTGTATCAGGAACAGGTGATGCAGATCGCGCAGATTCTTGCCGGCTACACCCTGGGCGGCGCCGATCTCTTGCGCCGCGCCATGGGCAAAAAGAAACCCGAAGAAATGGCGAAGCAGCGCTCCGTCTTCGTGAGCGGCGCGGTGGCGCGCGGCGTGCGCGAAGCGCAGGCGACGCATATTTTCGATCTCATGGAAAAATTCGCCGGCTACGGATTCAACAAGTCCCATTCCGCCGCCTACGCATTGTTGTCCTATCAGACCGCGTGGCTCAAGGCGCATTATCCGGCGGCGTACATGGCGGCGGTCCTGTCGTCCGATATGGACAAGACCGACAAGGTGGTGACCTTGATCGACGAGTGCAACGGCATGCGGCTCAAAGTGCTGCCGCCCGATGTCAATGCGTCGGTCTATGCGTTTCGCGTCGCAGGCGTCGATAGCATTCGCTACGGCATGGGCGCCATCAAAGGCGTGGGCGCCTCGGCGGTTGAGGCCATTATCGAGGAGCGCGACAGGAACGGGGGCTTCGAGAGTCTCTCGGACCTGTGCCGGCGCATCGATTTGCAGCGGGTGAATCGGCGCGTTTTCGAGGCGTTGATTCGTTCCGGGCAGCCTGGACCTGATTGGGCCCAATCGCGCCTCTCTGACCGCGGAGCTCGAGCGTGCCATGCACCTGGGCGAACAGAACTCGCGCGCCTTGAGCGTCGGGTCAAGTGGATCTGTTCGGCTTGAGCGCGGCGGAGAATACGGCGCGTGGCGGATTGGTCCGAGGCGGAGCGCCTGGCCGGCGAACGCGAAACCTTGGGACTCTTCTTGAGCGGTCATCCCATCACGCCGTACGAACCGGATCTTAAATTCCTGGTGAGCTCGCGGCTGGCCGATGTCGGCGGCCCGAGACCCGTGGCCGCCGCTGAGGGGACGCGCAGCTGGTCGGCCGGCAAACCGGCAACCGTTGCCGGACTGGTGCTGGAAATCCGGCGCCGGCCGAATCGAGTGACCTTGATTCTGGACGATCGCAGCGCGCGTCTCGAGGTCAGTCTGTACGAGGAAGTCTTTCAGCAGCATCGCGACATCATCGTCAAAGATGCCATCCTGATCATCGATGGCACGCTGCGTTTCGATGATTTTATCGAGGCGTGGCGCCTGCAAGGCAAGTCCTTGATGGATATCGACCGGGCGCGCGAACGCTACGCGCGCCGGCTGTGGCTGCGCTGGCCAACGGAATTCGACGAACCCTCGGGGCTGAACCGATTCGAGCAGTTGCTGAAACCTTACCTGCGGGGGCCGTGCGGCGTCAGCGTGGCAATCAATCGCCCTGGATACAGCGGCAAGGTCAACCTACCCGAAGCCTGGTGCGTGCGCCCGACACGTGAGCTGCTGGACCGGCTTTCGGCGCTTGTTGGGCGCGAGGGGTGGTATTTAGTGTATGGTCCGCGAAATGACGTCCGCGGCGAGGAAAGCAGTCAATGGCGATGAATTTTCTGGAATTTGAACAGCCGATCGCGGAGCTCGAGGCCAAGATCGAGGAGCTCAAATTCATCGGCAGCGATGCCAGCGTCAATATCACAGAAGAAATCAAGCGCTTGCAGTCCAAGAGCCGTGCGCTGACCACCAGCATTTTCGCCAGCCTGACGCCCTGGCAGATCACCGAGCTGGCGCGGCATCCGCAGCGTCCCTATACGCTCGACTATGTGTCGATGATTTTCAGCGATTGGCAGGAATTGCACGGCGATCGCATGTACAGCGATGACCTGGCGATTGTCGGGCGGTCTGGCGCGGATCGAGGGTATTCCGGTGATGCTGATCGGTCACCAGAAGGGGCGGGACACCAAGGAGCGGGTACGGCGCAATTACGGCATGCCGAAGCCCGAAGGCTATCGCAAAGCGCTGCGCCTGATGAAGATGGCGGAACGCTTCCGCGTCCCCGTCATCACCTTGATCGATACGCCCGGCGCTTACCCCGGCATCGGCTCCGAGGAGCGCGGCCAGAGTGAGGCCATCGCGCGCAATTTGTTCGAAATGTCGCACCTGGCTGCGCCGGTGCTTGAGCATTGTGATCGGCGAGGGCGGATCCGGCGGCGCACTCGCCATTGGCGTCTGCGACCATTTGATCATGCTGCAATTCAGCGTGTACTCGGTCATTTCGCCCGAAGCCTGCGCGTCCATTCTGTGGAAGAGCACCGAAAAGAAAGAGATCGCTGCCGAGGCGATGGGCGGCACGGCGGAACGGCTTTACAAGCTCAGGTTGGTCGATGAAGTCCTCAAGGAACCTCACGGCGGGGCGCATCGCGATCCACAGCTGATGGCGGAAACCATGAAGCAAAGCATCATCAAAAACCTGGGGGAGCTGCGCAACAAGCCGATGACACAGCTGCTGGATGCGCGCCAGGCGCGCCTGCGCGGATTCGGCGCGTTTCGCGACGGTTGCAAGCTTTTCCGCGGCAACTTGCACGCGGCGCTCGAGGCGTCCGTTCCGGCGCGAAGCCGGCGGCCTGGTGGTGGGATTGAGCGGCGGTGCGGATTCTGCCGCGTTGCTGCGCGCGGCCGCGGCGCTGGGCAAGAGTTTTCGCGCACTGCCGCTGCGTGCGCTGCACGTCGATCACGGCTTGCAAACCGCCGCCGCCAATTTCGCGCCGCTTGCGTCGCATTGTGCGAACAGCTGCGCGTTCCGCTGCGCGTCGTGCCCGTCGAGGTTTCGCGCGAAGCCGGCGTGTCGCTCGAGGCGGCGGCGCGCGCCGCGCGCTACGCGGCCCTCGGGCTTGAAATGCAGCCGCGGGAGTGTCTGCTCACCGCGCATCATCGCGAGGACCAAGCGGAGACCTTGTTGCTGCAGGCCCTGCGGGGCGCCGGCGTCAAAGGCATGGCGGCGATGCCGGTGTGCCGTCCGTTGGGCTCAGGTTGGCACGTGCGTCCGTTGCTCGACGTTGCGCACAGCGACTTGCTGCAGTTCGGCGAGCGGCAATCAGCATCAGCCGATCCGATGAACCAGGATCTGCGGTTTGACCGCGTTTATCTGCGCACCGCAGATCTGGCCGCTGATCCAGAAGCGCTGGCCGGGCGCGGCAATCGCCCTGACGCGCGCCGCTCGGCACATGGCGGAGGCGCAGCAGCTGCTGGAGGCGGCCGCGAGCGCGGACGTGGCGCGCCTGCGCGACGGCAATGCGCTGTCGATTCAGGGCTTGCGAGCCTTGCCGCCGTTGAAGCGCGTCAATGTCGTGCGCCTGTGGTTGAGCGAGCAGGGCCTGGAAGCGCCTTCAACCGCGCGGCTCCTCGAGGCGTTGCGTCAGGTGTTCGATGCCGAGGCCGATCATCAGCCGGCAATCGTTTTCGGGCCGCACGCGCTGCGGCGTTATCGCCGGCGATTGTTCGTCACGCCGCCGATCCGCCGCGCTTGTCAGAGGCGCAGTCTTGGATTCCCGCGGTAGGCTCCGCGGTCGAACTGGGCCCGGGGCTGGGAAATTTGACTTGGATTGCACAGCGCGGCGGCATCGCCGCCGAACGGCTGCCTGGGAGCGTCATCGTGCGACGCCGCGATGGCGGGGAAACTCTCAAGCCCGCGTCCCTGGCCAGAACGCAAACCCTGCAGCACCTGTGTCAGGCGCGCGGCGTGCTTCCCTGGATGCGGGATGCGTTGCCGCTGGTGTTTGCGGGCGATGAATTAATCGCCGTGGCGGACTTGTGGCTGGATGCGCATTGGTGCTTGCCCAAGGATGCGCCGGGGCTTGGGGATCGCGTGGAGCCATGCCCCACTGGTCACGTAATTGGATTGTCGAGTGCGCGGCGATCTGCTAATCTGAACTCCCGTCGAATTCCCATTGTTCCCTTTGGCTTGCGTTTGATTATCCGCTTTGAGTGGCGGAACCAAACGATTAAATCGGCGGTGACTCACTATGAATCCGATTTGTTTTTGTCACCGGCGGCGTGGTTTCCTCGCTCGGTAAAGGCATCGCCTCAGCATCTTTAGGCGCCATTCTCGAGGCCCGCGGCCTCAAGATCAGCATGGTCAAGTTGGATCCCTACATCAATGTCGATCCTGGAACCATGAGTCCATTTCAACATGGCGAGGTATTCGTCACCGCTGACGGCACCGAGACCGACCTGGATCTTGGCCATTATGAGCGCTTTGTGCGCACCACCACCGGGCGCAACAGCAATTTTACGACGGGGAGAATTTACGAACGCGTGATTGCGAAAGAGCGGCGCGGCGATTATTTGGGCGCGACGGTGCAGGTCATTCCGCATATCACCGATGAAATCAAACACCGCGTCCGCATGGGGGCGGGAGATTCGGACGTGTGCATGGTGGAAATCGGGGGTACCGTCGGCGACATCGAATCGCTGCCGTTTCTCGAGGCCATTCGCCAGATGGGCGTCGAACTTGGGCGCGACAAGGTGCTGTACATGCATTTGACCTTGGTGCCGATCCTGGGCGGCGCCGGGCGAAATCAAAACCAAGCCCACCCAGCATTCGGTCAAGGAGTTGCGCGGCATCGGCATTCAGCCGGATATTTTATTGTGCCGTTGCTCGCAAAGTCGCTTCCCGACGAGCAGCGCCGCAAAATTGCCTTGTTCACCAATGTCGAAGAGCGCGCGGTGATATCGGCGGTGGATTCCGACGACATCTACAAGATCCCGCTGCTGCTGCACGAGCAGGACCTCGATGACATCGTGATCGACAAACTGCGCTTGAATGCCCCGCCGACCGATCTTGCCGAGTGGCGGGCCGTGGTCTCGGCCAAGCAAAATCCCGAAGCCGTGGTGGACATCGGCATGGTCGGGAAATATGTGCAGATTCGCGACTCGTATATTTCCTTGAACGAGGCCCTGATGCACGGCGGCATCAAGACTCGTACCCGGGTCAACATCCATTATTTCGAATCGCAGGATATCGAGCGTATCGGGCGCCTCGGCGCTGCAAAAAATGGACGCGATCCTGGTGCCGGGCGGCTTCGGCGACCGCGGCATCGAAGGGAAAATCCAGGCGATTCGCTATGCGCGCGAGAATGGCATTCCGTATCTGGGCATTTGCTTGGGGATGCAGCTCGCCATCATCGAATACGCGCGCAATGTGCTGGCGCTCAAGGGGGCGAACAGCACCGAGTTCGACCGCGCCACCAATCATCCGGTGATCGCCTTGATCACCGAATGGCAGGACCTGGAGCGCGGCCAACAGGTGCGCGACGAGAAGTCGGACTTGGGCGGCAGCATGCGGCTCGGCGCGCAAGAGGCCAGGTTGATTCCCGGATCCTTGGCGCGGGCTTTGTACGGCAAGGAGTCGATTTTCGAACGTCATCGCCATCGCTATGAGTTCAATAATCATTATCTGGACGAATTGTCGGCGGCGGGCTTGAGCTTCTCGGGCTTCTCGGCCGACGGATTGGTGGAATTCATCGAACTGCCCGGCCATCCTTGGTTTGTGGCCAGCCAGTTCCATCCGGAATTCACTTCCACACCCCGCGATGGCCACCCGCTATTCGCCGGCTTTGTAAGGGCGGCGCGCGAATTTCGGGCCTCGTTGCAGCCCGGCGCGCGCGCCACCGCATGAGCGCATGAAACTGACGTCCTTCGAGGTCGGGCAGGATCGCCCGTTCTTCTTGATTGCCGGCCCTTGCGTCATCGAGAGCGAGGCCTTGGTGATCGATGTCGCCGGCCGTCTCAAGGAGATGACCGGTGCGCTCAAGATTCCGTTCGTCTTCAAAGCGTCATTCGACAAGGCGAATCGCTCCTCGCGCGCGAGTTTCCGCGGTCCGGGCCTTGAGCGAGGCTTGAAGGCCCTCGCCAAGGTGCGCGAACAGATCGGCGTGCCGGTGTTGACGGATGTGCATGAGGACACGCCGCTTGCGGAGGTTGCCGCGGTGGTCGACGTTCTGCAGACGCCGGCCTTTCTTTGCCGGCAGACGAATTTCATCGTCGCAGCCTGCTCACAGGGCAAGCCGGTGAACATCAAGAAAGGGCAGTTTCTATCGCCCTGGGAGATGCAAAACGTGGTCGACAAGGCGCGCTCCACCGGCAATATGCAGATCATGGTCTGCGAGCGCGGATTCTCCTTCGGTTACAATAATCTGGTGTCGGACATGCGCTCCTTGGCGGTGATGCGCAGCCACCGGATGTCCCGTGGTATTCGACGCGACGCATTCGGTGCAGCTGCCCGGCGGCCAGGGCGACGCCTCCGGCGGCCAGCGGGAATTCGTGCCGGTGCTGGCGCGCGCCGCCGTCGCCGCCGGTGTCGCGGGAATTTTCATGGAGACGCACCCGATCCCGCCAAGGCGCTCTCGGACGGTCCAAACGCCTGGCCTCTGGATCGCATGAGATCGCTTCTTAGCACGCTTAAGGAGTTGGACGGCGCGGTGAAAAGACAACCCTTCGAGGAATCATTGCTATGAGTCGGATCGTCGATATTCGCGGCCGCCAAATCATCGACTCCCGCGGCAACCCCACGGTCGAAGCGGACGTGGTGCTGGAGTCCGGCAGCGTCGGTCGCGCCGCGGTCCCCTCGGGCGCCTCGACCGGGTCGCGCGAGGCGGTCGAGTTGCGCGATGGGGATATGAAGCGCTTCGGCGGCAAGGGCGTGCTCAAGGCGGTGGCCGCGGTCAATGGCCCGATCCGCGCTGCCGTCATGGGCTTGAATCCGCAGGATCAAGCCGGCCTCGACGCCAAGATGATCCAATTGGACGGCACGGACGCTAAATCGAATCTCGGCGCCAATGCGATTTTATCGGTGTCATTGGCGGCGGCTCACGCGGCAGCGATTGACCAGGGTTGCCTCTGTACCGGCACTTCGCCCGCAGCGGCGATCTGACGCTGCCGGTACCGATGATGAACATCATCAATGGCGGCGCGCACGCGGACAACAGCGTCGACATCCAGGAATTCATGATCTTTCCCTTGGGTGCGCCGTCCTTCTCCGAGGCGGTGCGATACGGCGCCGAAGTGTTTCACACGCTGAAAAAGGTCTTGCATGCCAAGGGACTGAACACCGCGGTCGGCGATGAAGGCGGGTTCGCGCCCGACCTGCCGTCGAACGAAGCGGCGATCACGACGATTTTGGAAGCCATCGATAAGGCCGGCTACCGCGCGGGCAAGGACATTTATCTGGGACTGGATGCCGCCAGCACGGAATTCTTCAAGGATGGCATGTACGAGCTCAAGAGCGAGGGACGCAAGTTCAAATCATCCGAGTTCGCCGATTATCTGGCGGGCTTGGTCGCAAAGTACCCCATCGTCAGCGTCGAGGATGGCATGAGCGAGGGAGATTGGGACGGTTGGGCCATTCTCACCCGCAAACTGGGGAGCAAGGTGCAGTTGGTGGGCGACGATATATTTGTGACCAACACCAAGATCTTTGCCGAAGGGATTGCCAAGAAAATCGCCAATGCCATTCTCATCAAGCCGAATCAAATCGGCACCCTGACAGAAACCATGGCCGCCATCGATATGGCGTTCAAGGCGAAGTACGCGGCGGTCGTGTCGCACCGTTCCGGGGAGACCGAGGATGCGACCATCGCGGATATCGCGGCGGCGACGACCGCGACGCAGATCAAGACCGGTTCCATGTCGCGCTCGGATCGAATCGCCAAATACAATCAGCTGCTGCGCATCGAAGCTGAACTCGGGTCGAAGGCATCCTATGCGGGGCTGCGCGCGTTATCGGTTCCAATTTCTTAAGAGTTCATGCTAAGCTCCTGTCCCCATGAGGATTTTCGCGGCTGTGTTGGCCGTCATATTGATCTTGCTCCAGTGGCGACTCTGGTTCGGGACAAAGGATTGCGCGAGGTATCGCGGTCTTAAGGCCTCCGTCGAGACGCAGCGCGCGGCCAATTGCAGCAGGCCGAGCGCAATCGGCAATTGAGCGCCGAAGTGGCGAACCTCAAGGCCGGGTCTCGCGGCGCTCGAAGAGCGGGCGCGCAGCGAACTCGGAATGGTCTCCGCTAGCGAAACGTTCTACCAAGTCGTGAGAGCCAATACGCCGGCTCCCGCCGCACCCGCCGCACCCGTTACCGCCCGCGCGCAATGAGCGTGCGGGCAGCGCGCCGCTTCTGGGCCATCGTTCCCGCGGCAGGCCGCGGTGAACGCTTCGCCTCCGCCGCCAGTCCGGGCATTCCAAAACAATACGCGCCGCTGCGCGGCAAGAGCGTGCTCGAGTGGTCGCTGCGCGCTCTGCTGACCGAGCCTCGCATCCACGGCATCGTGGTGGTGTTGGCCGCGGGCGATGAGCGCTGGAGCGAAGTCGCGCAAAATCTTGATTCGCCCAAGTTGCTGACCACGATCGGCGGGACGCAGCGGCAGGATTCGGTGCTGAACGGCTTGGCGTACCTGGCCGCATCGGCGCAGGCAGACGATTGGATCTTGGTGCACGACGCGGCGCGCCCATGCCTGCGCGCCGGCGACATCAGCGCTCTGTGCGATGCGCTGGAAAAAAATTCGCGCGCCGCGGGCGGCGAAATTGGCGGCGCGGGCGAGGAGATCGGCGCCGCGGACGGGGAGATCGGCGGCGCGGGCGGGGAGATCGGCGGCGCGGTGTTGGCGGCGCCCATCGTCGATACGGTAAAGCGCGAGCTCGCGAACGGCTTCGAGACGGTTGATCGCGCCGGCCTTTGGCGCGCGCTGACCCCGCAGGTGTTTGGCTACGCGGCGCTGCGCAAGGCGCTCATGGCGGCCGCCGCCGCCGGGATGGCCGTGACCGACGAAGCGCAGGCCATGGAACGCCTCGGCGTTCGGGCCGCGCTGGTTGCGGGCTCGCCGTTCAATATCAAGGTGACGCGCGCCGAGGATTTGGAGGTGGCCGCGGCGATACTCACGATGGGAGACAGCAGCCAAATGCGAATCGGACAGGGTACCGACGTACACGCCTTCGGTGCGGGCGATCACGTCATGCTGGGCGGCGTGCGCATCGCCCATGCGCAGGGCATCATCGCGCACTCGGACGGCGATGTCGTTATTCACGCCCTGTGCGACGCGTTGCTCGGCGCCATGGGCGATGGCGACATCGGCCAGCATTTTCCCGATAGCGACCCGCGCTACCGCGGCGCCGACAGCCGGGTGTTTCTGCGCGCCGTGGCGCAGCGCATGCAGTCGGCAGGATTGCGCCTGGTCAACGCGGATATCACGGTGCTCGCGCAGGCTCCGCGTATCGGGGCGCATCGCAGCGCCATGGCAGTGAATCTGGCGCAAGACTTACAGGTTGCGGCGGCGGCAATCAACATCAAGGCAACCACGACGGAGCGCCTCGGATTCGTCGGCCGCGGCGAAGGTATCGCCGCCATGGCCTCAGTGTTGTTGTCGGGCTGAGGGCCGTTCCTGACTGCGTTTGTTCAAGATCGCTTCGATCGCTTCGAGCGATACCAACAGGTCTTTGTGGACGACCTGGGCGTGCTGGGTTGGATTGACCCCGGTACTGCTGCGCGTAAATAACGGATCGGCAAACATGGCGCGCAGCTGCTTGAGCGCGTGGCTCACGGCAGGCTGCGATATCATGAGTATCTTCGAGGCGCGGGTCACCGATCTTTCACGCATCAGCACCGCGAAGATCACCAGCAGATTCAGGTTCACGTTGTCGAAGGTCTTGGGGTTCACGTCATCGCACTCGTCGGTTCGCGGCCTGCCGATTGGCTTGCCGATCCTTGAGACTTCGCGGCATTTTGCCCAAATTCTGTGCGATTTCGCCGCGCACCACGTTGCCGATCAGAGAAATCGCCTTGCGCATGAACGCGCTCTTCGGGCGTCTGGTCGAGGTCACGATCGATAGCGGGAACGTCAGCGTCGGATGCAAAATGGGCTTGATGAGAATATGAGCGGCCCAGGGCGAGGATTTGATCGCATTGAGCGACAGCACCCCGAAGCCATGGCCTTGACGAACCAGATCGACGATCGCGGCGATGCATTCGACTTCGTGCGCGATGCGGATTTTCTTGCCGATATTCGACAGTGCATGCTCCACCGTCATGCGGTTCGCATGCGGACGGCCGGGAATGACCAGCGGATAGTCGGCGAGTTCGCTCAAGGATATGGATGCGGGATATCTTTTGGCCCGCGCCGCGGATGCGATCAGGAATAACTGGTCGTCGAACAGCGGTGTTACCTCGAAGTCCTCGCAGACGGCGGCATTGTAGGCGAGGGCGCAGTCGATGCGGCCGACGCTCAAGCGCTCCAGAATATAGGCGGACAGGCCCTCCGAAAACGCCAGCCGGGCTTTCGGCAAGGCCTTGCCGAAAGCCTTGACCAAGGGAACGGTTACGCTGTTGCCGAGGCTCGAGGGCAGCCCGAGGGTGATGTGGCCGGCGTCGCCGCTGCGCGTGGTTTCCAACTCCTGGCGGGCCCGCCCGACCTGCATGAGAATGCCGCGAGTGTGTTCGAGGAGCTGGCAGCCCGCCTGCGTGAGCACCACGCCGCGTCCGTTGCGGTCGAACAAGTCCTGCCCAAACTCCAGTTCGAGATCCGCGATCTGACGGCTCAAGGTCGGCTGGCCGACCGATAGGAAAGCGGCGGCATGGGTGAAACTGCCGAGTTCAGCGACGTGGCGAAAGTATTCGAGCTGCTTGAGATCCAACTGACGCCTCGATAGCTGTTATCTGATATTTACATATCAGTGCAAATACATGCGCATTTAGTATACCTGGGGTGTCGGCGCGGAGGCTAGGAGCCTTAAGCGGTGCGCGCATGCGCTAAGATGGCCGCCATGATTTCGACGGTTGTCATCGCGGGGGGCGGACAAGCGGGCGCCCAAGCCGTCGACACCCTGCGCCGCGAAGGATTCGCAGGGCGTCTCGTCTTGATCAGCGACGAGAACATGTTGCCGTATCAAAGGCCGCCGCTGTCGAAGAAATTCTTGTCGGGGGAGATGGCGGCCGATCGGCTGCTGTTTCGGCACCGCGGCTTCTACGACGAGCATGGCGTCGAGCTCAAGCTCGGCGTGCGCGCCACCCGCATCGAAGCCGCCGCGCGCCTTGTGCAGCTGTCGAACGGCGAACAAATCAATTACGACCGTCTGCTGTTGTGCATCGGCGCCTCGCCGCGGCGCATGAGCTGCCCGGTTCCGACCTCGCGGGAGTGCATTATTTGCGCGACGTGGAGGATGCCGCGGCCATTCGCGCGGGCCTGAAACCGGGCGCGCGCGTGATCGTGGTTGGCGGCGGCTACATTGGCCTGGAAATCGCGGCGACGGCACGCGGGATGGGCTGCGCGGTCGCGGTATTGGAAATGGCGGATCGCGTCATGAACCGCGTCGTGGCGTCGAATGTCTCGGAGTATTTCGAGCACGAGCACCGCATGCAGGGCGTCAAGATCATCTGCAACACCCGCGTGGTGCGTTTTGCGGGGCTCGGCCGTGTTGAAACGGTGGTTTGCGCCGACGGCAGCATGCACCCCGCGGATCTCTTGGTGGTGGGCGTCGGCGCGATCGCCAACACGCAATTGGCCGCGGACGCCGGCTTAAAGTGCGACAACGGCATCCTCGTCGATGAAACCTGCGCAACCAGCGACCCGGCAATTTTCGCCGCCGGCGATTGCACCAATTATCATTCGCCGCGCTACCACGCACGAGTACGGCTCGAGTCGGTCGACAATGCCTTTGAGCAGAGCAAGGTGGCGGCTCTCAACATCCTGGACCGCCGCACCGCATACGAGCGGATTCCCTGGTTTTGGTCCGATCAGTACGACAACAAGCTGCTGATTGCCGGACTGTCGCAAGGCCACGATCAGCAATTGACGCGCGGTGATCCGGCCACCCGCAGCTTCAGCGTCTGCTATCTCAAGGGCGGGGAATTGCTGGCCGTCGAGGCCATCAACAGTGCAAAAGACTTCATGGCCGCGCGCAAGCTCATCCCTGAGCGCTTCCGGCCCGATCTCGACAGGCTCGCGAATCCTCAGTGCGCGCTCAAGGACGCCGTGCTCAAGGACGCCGGCGGCGATTCCGCGCTGACTCCCTGAACCAATTTGCAGCCCTGATGCGCACGTTCGAGCGTGGCGCAAGTGGAGTTCGCCGCGGCCTGGCTCATCGGTCCGGAGATCACCCGATACATCGAGCCCGGGGCGTTGGATGCAGCCGCCGGCGCAACCACCGCGATGTCGGACAGCTCTTTGCCGAATTTGCGCGTCAGCGCGGCGCGCTTGCGCTCGGCCGCTGCGGCGCTGCGCGCCTCGGCAAGCTGCAGGTGCCAGAACTCCTTGAGTTTAGCGCGGGCCTCGTTCGATTCGCGTCCCTGCGGATAGACGACCAAGAAGGCCTGCAACGAAGCCGCCGAGGGATCGCTTTGCAGCGCCTGCCACGCAGCCGCGCGCTGCAACGCTGTGATTTGATACGGGACGTCGCTTGCGTGCACGCCGCCGCTCCACGCCTTCAGGTAGGCGTTGTAGGCCGCGATGGTGTTGGTTGCCTGCGCGGCGTGCCAAGCTTGGTCATCCCGCAGCGCGAGAATCCGCCCTTGGGCATCGTCGGCGTGTTTGTTGCGCGGGTGTTCCTGCAGAAATGTTTCATAGCCTTGAACGGTGTTGGCGGCGATCGCCTTATGCCAGTCGCTATCCGCCATCAGGTTGCAGGCGCTCAAGACGGCAGCGGCACAAACCAGAGCGGGGATCAAAAATCGAGTATTCATGAGTATCTCCTTCTCCATACTCATTTGATTCGATGCGTATTCTGAAGTTCCGCGGAGTCGGTCCGAGGATTCCCCGTGGGCCGCAGGCTGCGCGGATGCACAGCAGCATTCAGGCGCGAAGCAGCACGTAGAGCGCGCCGGTTCCCCCATCTAGGGCCTTGGCGGAGCTGAATGCCATGACGTCCAAATGCCGGCGCAGCCAGAGGTTTACCGCAGTCTTGAGAATCGGTCCGCGAACACCTGAGCGATAGCCCTTGCCGTGCACCACTCTTACGCAGCGGCTGCCGGAGTCGCGGCTGCGCGCGATGAAGTCGGCAAGCCGGTCGCGCGCTTCCGTCTGATTCAATCCGTGAAGATCGATCTCATCCTCGCTGGGGATCAAGCCGCGCCGCAATCGGCGCATCACCTGATCGCGTACCCCGGGGCGTTTGAACGACAGCGAAGCAGCGGCGTCTTCGCCGGCGGCTGTGGCGATCAACGGCATGAGCTCATCGAGATCTTCGGCGGCGGCCTTGCGCGGCGGTCGAATGGACGCGCGGCGCGCCGGTGCCGGCGCAATACGTGACGGCTGAGCGGTCAGCGGCTTGACGTCGCGCATCGCCGTGCGAAATGCCGCGGCTTCGGTCGAATCGAGTTCGGCGTCCGGCTCAGGTTGGCGCTTTTTAACCACGGTTCCAGTATAGTCCGCGGGGCACCCGCCAGTGCGGCGCAGACTGTTAAGCAGTGAAGATCCTTCTTTCCAATGACGACGGCTACCGCGCCGAGGGCCTGGCGGCTCTCGGCGAAGCGATCAAGCCGCTCGGCGCCATAACGATTGTGGCTCCTGATCGAAATCGCAGCGGCGCCAGCAATTCACTGACGCTGGATGTACCGGTGCGAGCCGTGCGCTACGATGCCGATGCCTACTACGTGAATGGCACGCCGACCGACTGCGTGCACTTGGCGATTTCAGGGTTGTTCGATTTCGAGCACGACATCGTCATTACCGGCGTCAATGACGGAGCGAATCTGGGCGATGATACGTTGTACTCGGGAACCGTCGCCGCCGCGGTCGAAGGTCGATTTCTGGGTCTGCCGGCCGTCGCGGTTTCGCTTTGCCTGACGCCCGACAGCCCGCGCAATTTCGCAAGCGCGGCGCGGGTGGCAGCGCAGCTCGTGCAGCGCGTCGCGCAGCATCCTTTGCAAGGGTCGGAGGAGGGCCCCGTCATCTTGAATGTCAATGTTCCAGACTTGCCGGACGGGCAATTGCGAGGCATCAAGGTAACGCGGCTCGGCAACCGTCACCGTGCGAAGCCCATCGTCAAGGCGTTGGACCCGCGCGGCCGCGAGGTCTATTGGGTGGGAAACGCAGGCGCCGGTCAGGACGCCGGCCCGGGCACCGACTTTCACGCCGTCGCGGAAGGGTACGCGTCCATCACGCCGCTGCAGATCGACCTAACGCGGCATGCTGCGCTGGCCGATCTCAGACGATGGCTCGAGATTGAGTAATTTTATGGAAGGCCCGCGCCTCAGCGGTATCGGCATGACCTCGGCGCGCACCCGCGAGCGCCTGGTACAGCGGCTGCAGGAACAGGGGATCGCCGATCAACGCGTCCTTGATCGAATCCGCAGCGTGCCGCGCCATCTATTCATGGACGAGGCGTTGGCCAGTCGCGCGTATGAGGACACGGCGCTGCCGATTGGCTTCGGCCAGACCATCTCACAGCCCTTCGTGGTCGCAAAAATGACCGAGGCGCTGCTGGCGGCAGGAGAGGTGCCGCGGGTGCTGGAAATAGGCACGGGATGCGGCTACCAAACGGCCGTGCTCTCGCCGCTGGTGACGGAGGTTTACACCATCGAAAGAATTGCTCCTCTGCTGGGGAGGGCGCGCCGCACCTTGCGCGAGCTGCGAATTCGCAATGTCAATTTTCGCCATGACGACGGAAATGTCGGGTGGCCTGCGCGCGCGCCGTTTGACGGCATTTTGCTGACCGCGGCACCGCACACCGTGCCGGCGGCGCTCTTCGAGCAGCTCAAGACGGGCGGCCGCCTGATCGCGCCGGTGGGGGCCGAAGGAAAACAGGAGCTGTTCCGCTACACGAAGGGCGAAACCCGGATTGACCGGCAGTCGCTGGGGGCGGTGAGCTTTGTTCCGCTGCTCTCAGGACTGCAGCGTTGAGGAAACACTCGATCAGCCGCCGACATTGCGCCGCTCGCGATTGATTTGTGCGCTGGGCCTGTGCGGCCTGTGGAGTCTCTGCGGGTTGTTGCTGCAGGGCTGTGCGGATACGGCGGACACTGAAGCGGTATACGTGGTCCGACCGCAGGACACGCTCTACAGCATCGCCTGGCGATATGGTCTGGATTTTCGCGACCTGGCACGCTGGAACAACATCGGCAGCGACTTTCATATCGCCGTGGGCCAGGCACTCATGTTGGCGCCCGGCCGTTCCCGGGTCCTCACGCCGCCGCGCCGCCGCCCAGCGCCGCCGTCTGAAACCGCGACTGCGACCGCGACGGCATCCTCCCGGCCGGGTGTCGCGGGCCTCAAGTGGGCGTGGCCCACCGATCGATACGGCGCACCGCGCCCGGTGCCCGGCGGCGGAATACTCCTGTCCGGACACTTAGGTCAGGACATACGGGCGGCCTCGGCGGGACGGGTGGTCTACACCGGCAGCGGCATTCGCGGCTACGGAAATCTGATCATCATCAAACATGGCGAGCACTTGCTTTCCGCGTATGCGCACAATCGTGAATCGCTGGTGCACGAGGGCCAAGAGGTAGCCCTAGGCGAGGTGATCGGACGAATGGGCGAAGGCGCGCCCGACAAGCCCGTGCTGTATTTTGAAATTCGCCGCAACGGCAAACCGATCGATCCGTTGAGATTCCTGGCGAACCTGAAGTAAGATCTCCGTTATTATCGTAACTATATGAATTAGCTAAATATCGCGTAATTAATTAAAGTTGTCGGGGACTTGCGACAGATAATCCCGTATGTTTTACTGCGACCCGTCGGGAAGATCCATTGCGGGGCGCTAGGCTTACACGTTTAATCGAAAAACAACAACAAGATCAATTAGAAGAAGAATATTTCTCGATAAAAATTTGGTTGTGTATTCGCTTATCGCCCTGCTATTTTTTTCTTGAAGTTCACACCAACAAGAGCGCTGCGACGCGGCGCTGTTCGCCCACCAAGACATTGAACGTGCGGCACGCCGCGCTGGTGTCCATGACCTCAAATCCAATCCCGGCGCGTAAAAACTGCGCCCCATAGGAGGCGTCTGGAAAGATCTGACGCGCGCCGGTGCCGAGCAGCACCAGTTCCGGTTCGAGGGCCAGCATGCGCGCGACTCCCAAGGCGATCAGATCGTCGAGATTATGGATGTTCTCATCGGCGATTACCGTTGCCGCGCTTAAGATGACTGCGCCACGATAGACGTCCTCATTGACACGAAGCTCGCCATTTCCATACGCGCGGATGACATTGATGCCTGACGTTGAATCCTGGGCGAATCGCATGCGCTTAAGATACTCAAATTGCCGCCGGTGCGTTCGTGTCTAGCCAATATTTTCGATTCCTGGCGCTCGATGCAGCGCGTTGCCGCAGCGCGCTGCTCGAGCAATTGATTGCGCGCGCCGACGATTGGGTGCCCGTGACCGACTGGCGCGCCGATGCGTTCCGGCTGATTGCGCCGCAGGCGCCCGGCATGCCGGCCATCGCCGCCGCGGCGCTTTGCGCCGAGCGCGGCGCCGTGGATGCGGCCTGGGTTTGCGTCGCGACGCCGGTTCATTATGAGGCAGAGATGTCCAGCGTGCGCTTGGGCAGGGATGGCATGCTTACGCTCTCGCCGGCTTGGGCTGAAACTCTGGCGTCGGATTTCAATCGGGTCTGGAAAGGGTCGGGAATCCGCATGATCGCCGGCCGTTCGGCGCAGCTTTTCTGTAGTTTCGATCGCCCCCTGGAGGTCGTAACACGCGATCCAGAGGAGGTGCTGGGCCGGCATATCGAAGAATTTCTCCCGGCGGGCGCAGACTCAGGGCGGCTTCAGCAATTGATCAGTGAGACTGAAATGTGGTTGTTCGAACACGAGGCCAATCGCGCCCGCACCAAGCAAAATCTGCCGGCCATCAACGGGCTGTGGTTTTGGGGCGGCGGCGCGCCGCTGGCTGCGTTGCCGAACGTACCGGGGTGGGCTGCGGGCGATGATTTATTTTTCAGCGCATTCAATCTCTCTGGGGGCGAAGTCTCTGGGGGCGACAGACTTCAGAGCGGCGTCATCGCCGCAGGATGTGCCCCCGGCAGCGATCAATGGCAGGCGGTTGAATCGCGCTGGCTGCGTCCGGCGGCTGATAAGCTGCGGACCCGCAGGATTCAGCGGCTGCGGATCTGCGCGGCGGACCGGTGTTTCACCGTGACGCCGCGTGGCCTGCGGCGCTTTTGGCGCAGAAGCCAGCCCTGGTGGGAGTCATTCGAGTAAAACGCTATGGAGATACGCCGGCGCACACACGAGACCCCTGCGGATTTTGCCGGCCATCTGCATCCGGTATTGCGGCGCGTGTATGCGGCGCGCGGCATTGTCGACGATTCTGAACTGGATTTATCGCTGGAGCGGCTGTTGCCGGTGGGATCTTTGGAAGGGCTTGATGCGGCGACGCGGCTCTTAGGTATGCATCGCGCTGCCGGCCGGGTCTTGGTTATCGGCGATTTCGATGCCGACGGCGCCACCAGCACGGCTTTACTCGTCCGGGCGCTGCGCGCCTTGCACTTCGCCCACGTTGATTTCCTGGTGCCCAATCGCTTTCGTTTTGGCTACGGCCTGACGCCGGAAATCGTGGCGCTCGCGGCCACGCGCGCGCCGTCGCTGATCGTCACGGTGGACAACGGCGTGTCGAGCATTGCCGGCGTGGAGGCGGCCCGCGAAATCGGCGTACCCGTGCTCGTGACAGATCATCATCTGCCGGGAACCCGGCTGCCGCGTGCCGAAGTGATCGTGAATCCCAATCTGCCGGGCAGCCGATTCGCAAGCCCCGCGTTGGCCGGCGTCGGCGTGGCGTTTTACCTGGTCGCCGCGCTGGCGAAGGCGCTCGGCGAGGCGAGCTTCCGAGCGGCGGACTATCTGGATCTGGTGGCGCTCGGGACCGTTGCCGACATGGTGCCGCTCGATCGCAACAATCGAATCCTGGTTTCCCAAGGCATCAAGCGCATCCGCGCGGGGCGCTGCGTTGCCGGCATTCGTGCGCTGCTCGAATCGGCCGGCCGCGATGCAGATTGCCTCAGCGCCGCCGATTTGGGTTTCGCAGTGGCGCCGCGCTTGAATGCCGCGGGACGGCTGACGGATATGAGCGTCGGTATCGCATGCCTGTTGGCGGACGAGTTCACCGAGGCGCAGCGCCTGGCCGCACAGCTCGCGCAGCTCAACGACGAGCGCCGCGAAATCGAACAGCGGATGCAGCTCGAGGCGGTGGGGCTTGCGGCGGATTTGCAGGGCGAAGCCGCCGAGTTTCTCGGGGTTTGTCTTTTCGATGAAAATTGGCATCAGGGAGTCGTGGGTTTGGTCGCGGGAAGAATCAAAGACCGGCTGCATCGGCCGGTCATCGCGTTTGCGCGGGCCGAGGACGGTTCGTTGCGCGGATCCGCGCGTTCCGTTCCCGGCATCAATATTCGCGACGCGCTCGACAGCGTTGCAGCCCAGCGGCCGGATCTCATCGACCGGTTCGGCGGACATGCGATGGCGGCGGGCCTTTCTTTGCGCGAAGCCAATCTGCCGGCGTTCAGGCTGGCATTTGCCGCGGAAATTGCCAATCGCGCGAGCCCCGAACTGTTGAGCGGCGCGATCTACTCGGACGGTGCGCTGCGCGCCGATGAGCTCTGCATCGGCACCGCGGAGGCGCTGCGCAACGCCGGCCCCTGGGGTCAGGGATTTCCCGAACCGGCATTTGACGGCAAATTCATCGTCGAGGAAGCGAGGATAGTCGGCGACAAGCACATGAAAATGCGGCTGCGCCTGCCGCACGCGGGCGCGCAGACCTTCGACGCGATTGCCTTCGGCTATATCGGCAGCCCCGCTGAAAGTGCCGGCTTGAGGGGCGGCGCGGCCATACAACTTGTCTATCGGCTGGAGATCAACAATTACCGCGGAACTGCCCGAGTGCAGTTGAATTGCCAGCACCTCAGGATCGAGTGATCAGTGTGTTAGGATTCGCCGCCATGGAAATCAACCAAATCAAGCGATCGATCAAAGATCTCGAGGAACGCGCCGATTCCTTGAGGAGGTATCTTTGATTACGACAATAAGAACGAGCGCCTGCAGGAAGTAACCCGGGAACTGGAGCAGCCGGGTATTTGGGACAACCCGGAGCGCGCGCAGGAACTGGGCAAGGAACGCGCCAAACTGGAGCAGGTCGTGATCGGCCTGGATCATCTGAAGCGCAGTTTGAACGATGCCGCCGAACTGATCGATCTGGCCGCGCAAGAGTCCGATGTGTCCGCCGCCGAAGAAATCGAGATCGACGTGAACCGCTCGGCGCGGGAAGTCGAACGGCTCGAGTTTCAGCGCATGTTTCCCGGCAAAATGGACTCGCACAATGCGTTTCTCGATATTCAGGCCGGCGCCGGCGGCACCGAAGCGCAGGATTGGGCCGCCATGCTGCTGCGCATGTACCTGAAGTGGGCCGACTCGCATGGCATCAAGACCGAAGTCATCGATCAGAGCCCGGGCGAAGTCGCGGGTATCAAGGGTGCGACCGTCGAAATGATCGGCGACTACGCCTACGGCTGGCTGCGTACCGAAACCGGCGTGCACCGTCTGGTGCGGAAATCGCCATTCGACTCCGGCAATCGCCGTCATACCTCGTTTGCCTCCGTGTTCGTATCGCCCGAAGTCGACGACGATATCGATATCGAGATCAATCCCGCGGACCTGCGTACCGATGTGTACCGCTCGAGCGGGGCGGGCGGTCAGCACGTGAACAAGACCGAATCGGCGGTTCGAATTACCCACATCCCAAGCGGCATCGTCGTGGCCTGCCAGGGCGAGCGCAGCCAGCACAAGAACCGTTCCACCGCCATGAAAATGCTCAAGGCCAAGCTCTACGAGCTGGAATTCAACAAGCGCAATGCCGCCGCCAAGGTGCTCGAGGATTCCAAATCGGACGTCAGCTGGGGCAACCAGATTCGCAGCTATGTGCTGGATCAATCACGCATCAAGGACTTGCGCACCGGCGTGGAAATCGGCAATACCACGGCGGTGCTGGACGGCGCGCTGGATGAATTCATGCAAGCCAGTTTGAAGCAGGGCCTGTAATCTTGAGCTCATGAGCGACAACGACGAAAACCACTTGATCGCCGAGCGCAGAGCAAAACTTGCCCGGTTGCGCGAGCGCGGCATCGCTTTCCCGAACGACTTCCGCCGCAATGCGCTGGCGGCTGATCTGGTGCAGGCTTACGGCGGGAAAACGCCGAGGCGCTCGCGGCCGAAGGGGTGCGGGTGAGCGTCGCCGGCCGAATGCGGCGCAAGAACGTCATGGGAAAGGTAGTTTTGCGAGGATCGAGGACGGCAGCGGCGGAATTCAGTTACGCCTGGAGCGCGATGCGCTCGCGCGATGTTTACGAGGAATTTAAAACCTGGGACGTCGGCGATGTGATCGGCGTCGAAGGCGTCTTGTTTTGACCAAGACAGGCGAACTGACGGTCAGAGCGGATCGCGCCGTGCTTCTCACCAAGTCGCTGCGGCCGCTGCCCGATAAATGGCACGGAATCACCGATACCGAGACACGCTACCGGCGCCGCTATGTCGATCTGATCATGAACGAGGAGAGCCGGCGCGTGTTCGAGATGCGCACGGCGATCGTGCGCTACTTGCGCGGCTTCCTCGATTCGCGCGGCTTCCTCGAAGTCGAGACGCCCATGCTGCATCCGATTCCGGGCGGCGCGGCGGCGCGCCCTTTCAAAACTCATCACAACGCGCTCGATTTGAGCATGTATCTGCGCATCGCGCCCGAGTTGTATCTGAAGCGCTTGACCGTGGGCGGCTTCGAGCGCGTCTATGAAATCAACAGAAATTTCCGCAACGAGGGCGTTTCGACGCAGCACAACCCGGAATTCACCATGTTGGAGCTGTACCAAGCCTATGCCGATTACCAAGACTTGATGGAGCTGATTGAACAGCTGTTTCAGGGCCTCGCGGACAGCTTGATCGGTTCGCGCAAACTGCTCTATCAGGGCACCGAGTTCGACCTCTCGAAAAGCTTCGCGCGCATGAGCATCGAAGACATCATTCTGTCGAGCAACCCTGATCTGGATCCGATGTCGTTGCGCGATGCCGCGTACCTGCGCCGGGTATGCGATCAGATGAAGATTGCGCATAAGCCCGGCGACGGCCCCGGAAAACTGCAAATCGAGATATTCGAGAAGACCGGCGAACACACCCTGATCCAGCCGACGTTCGCCTATGGGTACCCTGCGGAAGTCTCGCCCTTATCGCGGCGCAATGATCAAGATCCGTTCATCACCGATCGATGGGAATTTTTCATCGGCGGCCGCGAGCTTGCCAACGGCTTTTCCGAGTTGAACGATGCGGAGGATCAGGCGCAGCGCTTCAAGGATCAGGTCGCGCGCAAAGACGCGGGAGATGAAGAGGCGATGTACTACGATGCCGACTATGTGCGCGCGCTGGAATACGGCATGCCGCCTACCGCGGGTTTAGGCTTGGGCGTGGATCGGCTGGTGATGCTGTATACGGACTCGCCGTCGATCCGCGATGTGCTGTTATTCCCGCACATGCGGCCCGAGTAGCGCATACGGCAGCGGCAACTCCACGGCCTCCACCAGAATTCCGTCCGCCGCCTCGGGGCCGCCGGCATTGCTCGCGTGCCAGAGCACCGCGAGCGCCTCGGTGCGTCCGTGGCTCTCGCTCAGCTCGGTCAGCAGGCCTTGACGGCCATCGGCCAGGCGCAGCGCCTGCCCGATGTTCCACGTGCCGGGCGGCAATGCCAAGCGATAAAGCCTGCGTTTAATCCTTCCCAGATGCTGGGTGCGGGCGATGATTTCTTGCCCGGTGTAGCAGCCCTTGGTGAAGCTGATGCCGTCCAGCAAATCGAGATTCAGCATCTGCGCGACGAACGCCTCGCTGGTCGCCGCATAGACCTGCGGCAGGCCGGCGCGAATGTCCGCGAGCCGCCACGCCGCTTCGAGGCGTCCGGCGGCGGCAGCGTCCGCCGGCGCCGCAATCTTCTCCGGCGGTCCGATGACCCAGTAACGGCTCGCATCGTGACCCACCGGCGCTGAGCCGATGCCGTCCTGTTCGGCGTAGCGAGAATTCCCCTGCGGCGCCGCGCCGAGACGGCCTGCCACCACCAGGCTGCCTGCGGCGTCTTCGATTCGAACCTTCGCGCGCAAAATGAATTTGCGCATTCGCTCCATGGTGGGCTCGAGAATTTCGCGCGGCAAGATCGCGACGACTCCGCTCGAATGCGGCAACAGATATATGAGTGCCAGCACCCGGCCCTGCGCGGTGGAATAGGCGGCGAACACGGGAGTGTTCTCGGTCAGCCGCTGCGTGTCGTTGGACACTTGGCCCTGCAAGAAGGGCAACGCGTCGGCGCCGCTGAAGCGCAGGACCCCTAAGTGAGCCAAACGGCCTGACGCTGCGGAGTCGATGGTCATCATATATAAGATGGGAGCGCCAGCCGCGATGTCAAGGGAATGCCCCGCTTGCCCCTCATTTCTGGCAAACTTTCATGTGTGATGTCGACTCCCGAAGAATCCTTGACCTCGATGCCGCTGCCGCCTGCGGAGCCGGCGCCCGCCGCCGCTTCTGCGGAAATCGGCGGACGCGAGGGACCGGAGCCGACGCGTTTTGGCGATTGGGAACTCCGTGGCCGCTGCATCGATTTCTAATTGCGCCGAGCTCGCACCGGTTTGGCCGCAAGGAGCATCGTGATGCCCGCCCGCGGCCGTCCCACTTCCCCGCACGTCTGGCTGTATCGCTGGCAAATCGGCAACACGCTGTCGATTCTGCATCGCTTCACCGGCGCTGCGTTGGCCTTGGGGTTAATCGCTCTGAGTTTTTGGTTCGTGTCGCTGGCAGGTGGCCCGGATTCCTACGCCGCCGCCGCGCGGCTCCTCGGCGGTCCAATCGGACTCGCGCTGCTGTTGGGTT
Organism: uncultured Gammaproteobacteria bacterium; assembly: GCA_963782865.1. Taxonomy (GTDB): domain Bacteria; phylum Pseudomonadota; class Gammaproteobacteria; order Steroidobacterales; family Steroidobacteraceae; genus Bog-1198. The sequence continues at coordinate 140,299 of CAWALS010000005.1, forward strand.
GGACGTTCTCATTCTTGTTTCACCTCCTGAACGGCGTGCGCCATTTGTTTTGGGATGCCGGCAAGGGTTTCGAGCGCACGCCACGGCATCTCAGCGGCTGGCTCGCGCTGCTGGGGGCGCTTGCCTTGACGCTGTGCGTCGCCGCTTGGGTCTGGCCGCGGCTATGAGTTTGCGCAGCCCATTGAGCCGCGTGCTCGGATTGGGTTCCGCCAAAGACGGCACGGCGCATTGGTGGGCACAACGAGTCACCGCGGTGGCGCTCGTGCCGCTCACCCTATGGTTCGTGTTCTCGCTGTTGACGCTGCCGGATTTTGAATATGAGACCGTGCGGACCTGGCTGTCGGTGCCGATCAGCGGATTTCTGTCGGTGCTGCTGGTCGGCGTGCTCTGCTATCACTCCTATCTCGGCACCATTGTGATCATCGAGGACTACGTAACCTCGAACGGCATGAAACTGCTCGCTCTCATGACCTTGAGATTTCTTTACGTGCTGGCGGGCGGTGCCGCGATGTTTGCGATTTTTCGCGTCGTGTTCGGATTCTCCCGATTATGAGCGATTACAAATTCGTCGATCACAGCTACGACGTGGTCGTGGTCGGCGCGGGCGGCGCCGGACTGCGCGCGACCTTTGGCCTGGCGGAAGCGGGATTGTCCACCGCCTGCGTGACCAAGGTGTTCCCCACGCGCAGCCACACGGTCGCGGCACAGGGCGGCATCTCCGCCGCGCTCGGCAACATGGGCGCCGATGATTGGCGCTGGCACATGTATGACACGGTCAAGGGCTCGGATTGGCTGGGCGATCAGGACGCCATCGAGTTCATGTGCAAGGAGGCGCCGGCCGCGGTCATCGAATTGGAACATTACGGCGTGCCGTTTTCGCGCACCGAGGACGGTCGGATTTATCAGCGGCCATTCGGCGGCATGACGACGCACTTCGGCAAGGGAATTGCCCAGCGCACCTGCGCCGCGGCGGATCGCACCGGCCATGCCATGCTGCACACGCTCTATCAGCAATCCTTGAAGCACGAAGCGAATTTCTTCATCGAGTACTTCGCGCTCGACCTCATGATGGAAAATGGCGAATGCCGGGGCGTGATCGCGCTCGACATGGCGGAGGGCAAATTGCACCGCTTCCGCGCCCACCAGGTGATTTTGGCGACCGGCGGCTATGGCCGCGCGTGGTTTTCATGCACTTCGGCGCACACCTGCACCGGCGATGGCGGGGGCATGGCGCTGCGCGCGGGTTTGCCGCTGCAGGACATGGAGTTCGTGCAATTTCATCCCACCGGCATTTACGGCGCCGGCTGCCTCATCACGGAGGGCTCCCGCGGCGAGGGCGGCTATATGACCAATTCCTTAGGCGAGCGATTCATGGAGCGCTACGCGCCGAACGCCAAGGACCTCGCCTCGCGCGACGTCGTCAGCCGCGCGATGACCGTCGAGATCCGCGAGGGCCGGGGCGTCGGCAAGCTCAAGGATCACATCGATCTGCATCTGGAACACTTGGGTGCCGCGGTCATCAAGGAGCGCCTGCCCGGGATCGCCGAAACCGCGCGTATCTTTGCCGGCGTCGATGTGAACAAGGAGCCGATTCCGGTGCTGCCGACCGTCCACTACAACATGGGCGGCATACCCTGCAATGTGCATGGCGAGGCGCTGTACGCGGCGCACGGCGGGCGATAAAGTGGTGCCCGGGCTGATGGCGATCGGCGAGGCGGCGTGCGTATCGGTGCATGGCGCGAATCGCTTGGGTTCGAACTCGCTTGCTCGACCTGGTGGTATTCGGACGCGAGGCGGCGCGGCATTGCGTCGCGCGAGGTGAGGCCCGGAACGGCGCACCGCGCCCTGAAGGCGGACTGCGCGCGAGGCCGCGCATCGCAGCGCTTGGACAAGCTTGCGGCACGCCAAGGGTTCGCGGCGCACTGCCGACATCCGCTTGGACATGCAGCGCGTCATGCAAAGCGACGCCGCGGTATTCCGCACCGCCGAGACCTTGAACGAAGGCAGGCGCCGGCTCGGCGAAGTGTTCGCCTCGTTCGCGGACGTCAAAGTGAGCGATCGATCGCTGATCTGGAACACCGATCTGATCGAGACCCTGGAGCTCGACAATCTGCTCGGCGCAGGCGGTCGCGACCATGCATTCGGCGGAAAATCGCAAGGAAAGCCGCGGCGCGCAGGCGCGCGAGGATTTCCCCAACCGCGACGATCAGAAATGGCTGAAGCACACGCTGTGCTGGGTCGATGCTCGAGGGGCGACGCCGTTCGACTATCGGCCGGTGCATCTGAATACCTTGACCGACGAGGTCGAGCCGATTCCGCCCAAAGCGCGCACTATTGAGGCGTTGCGCGGATCATCAGGAGACTCGATCCGATGGCCGAATTCTACGCTTCCCGCCAACTCCAAAGTGCGCAAGCACGGGCGGGTCTATCAAGGCGCCGGCCGGCGCCAGGCAATGTGCGCGTCTTCAAGATCTATCGTTTCGATCCCGAAATCGCCGAGAATCCGCGGCTCGACACCTACGAAGTCGACATGGACACCTGCGGTCCGATGGTCCTGGACGCCCTGATCAAGATCAAGAACGAGATCGACACCACCTTGAGCTTTCGCCGCTCCTGCCGCGAGGGCATCTGCGGCTCCTGCGCCATGAACATCGACGGCAAGAACGCGCCTGGCCTGCATCAGCGCCTGCGCCGACGTCAAGACGCGACATCAAGATCTATCCGCTGCCGCACATGCCGGTCGATCAAGGACCTGGTGCCCGACCTCACCAACTTCTATGCCCAGTACGCTTCGATCAAGCCCTGGCTGCAGACCCGCACGCCGCCGCCGCCGGACGGCGAACGGCTGCAGTCCAAGGAGGATCAGGAAAAGGTCGATCGGCCCTCGGCGTGCATACTTGTGCGCCTGCTGCTCGACCAGCTGTCCGAGCTATTGGTGGAACAGCGAGCGCTATCTCGGGCCTGCGGCGCTGCTGGCCGCTTACCGCTGGATCGTCGACAGCCGCGACGAGGCGGCCGGCGAGCGGCTCGACGATCTCGAGGATCCGTTTCGGCTGTATCGCTGCCACACCATCATGAACTGCACCGAGGCCTGCCCCAAGGACCTGAATCCCGCCAAGGCGATCGCTGAGATCAAGCAAATGCTCGCTGCATCGGCGTTAGTTGATGCAGGGCATGCCGCGATCGACCGCAGAACTCGGCAGACTGCGCTGGCGCTGCCGGCGCGGGATGAAAGAGCTCGATATGTTGCTCGCGCGCTACGTCGATGAGCGGTTCTGCGCGGCATCCCCGAGCGCAGCAGGAGGCGTTCCGGCGCTGCTGGAAATCCAGGACCCGCGTCATTTACGCCTATTGTCTTGGGCCGGAAAGCGCCGCCCGACCGCGCGCTCGCCGCCCTCATCGAGCGAATCACCGCAAGCTCGCGCCGCCAGCGTGCCTGTCTGAGTACTCCGGCTTCGGTTGCCGGCGCTAACCTGGGCTTGCGCGGCTGTTAGAATCTATCGTGTGCGCAAAATCACGTTTCAATCGTCGCAGGTACCGGGAATTGTCGAACTTTTCCTCGGCATGGTGGGTCTATCGCGACAGGCTGGCTTGCGAGCTCGCCGGTTTGGGCTCACCCATGAGCGTCGAGGAGAGTGACCTCAAACTGGTCGAGCGAGTCCAGCGCGGCGAGCGCGCGGCGTTCGATTTATTGGTCCTGCGATACCAGCACAAGGTGCTGAAGCTGATCATGCGTTACGTGCACGATGCAACCGAGGCAGAGGACATTGCACAGGAGGCTTTCGTCAAGGCGTTCCGTGCCCTGCAATCGTTTCGCGGCGATAGCGCCTTCTATACCTGGCTGTATAGAATCGCCATCAACACCGCCAAGAACGCGCTGGTCGCCACCAAACGCCGGCCGATGGACTACGATCTCGACTTGCAGGATCCCGAGCAATACGAATTGCATGCGCGCCTGGCGGAGTCCGAGACGCCGGAGGGGCTGCTGCTCACCGACGAGATTCGCGAGACCGTGAATCGGGCCATCGAGAATCTGCCCGAGGATCTGCGTACCGCCATCGTGCTGCGCGAGCTGGAAGGCTTGAGTTACGAAGATATCGCCCAGACGATGGATTGCCCGGTGGGTACGGTGCGCTCGCGAATTTTTCGAGCGCGAGAGGCGATTGACAAGAAGCTGCGACCCGATTTTTGACGGCGGCCTTAGGTCGGCCTGAGGACACATGAGCGAACAAATTCGTGAACAGGTCTCGGCATTTCTCGACGGCGAGTTGCCGGACTCGGAAACCGAACTGCTGCTGAAGCGCCTGACTCGAGATGGCGAATTGCGCGAGAGCTTCGGGCGATATGCGCTTGATCGGCGAGTCGCTGCGGGGCTCCGAGGTCGCAGATTCTGACCCGCGGTTTCGCTGCCCGCGTGAATCTTGCCATCGACGGCGAACCCGCGCAGGCGCCTCCGCCAGGCCCCGCCGGCGCACGCGTCGCGCTGGTGGCGGCCGCTTGGCGGGAGTCGCGGTTGCCGCAGGCGTTGCGGCGGTGGCGGTCGTTGCGCTGCAGCAACGCGCGATTTCGCCGCGCCTGGATCGCGCCTCGCCGCTCGCGGCCCAGAATATGACAGCCCCGCTGAAAGCAACCGCCGGCGGTCCAATGCCCGTTCAGGACAGCGGCGCGCGCGAGGCGCTCTCCTATACGGTGCCCGGCGACCATCGCCCGAGGCACCGGCTGCGCTGGTACCGGCGCGCGCTGACCAATTACGTATTCGCGCACAGCAAGTACTCCTCCGGCTTGGGCCAGCGCGGGGTGCTCGCGGATTTGCTGATCGATGCGATGAGAGGAACCGCCGCCAGCTGATACGGGTCGCGACGGGCCGCCGCAACCCTCGGTGAACACCGGCCCGCAGCGCGCTCGCCCCATGATTCAGATGCAACCGCCGCGCGCCTGCGCCTGCTGGCTCGTTCCTTGCGCCGCTGCTGGGCGCGCTGCTCAGCTCCGTACCCGAGCGCGCGCGTCGGCGCCGACGATCCGCGCCAATGGTTGGAAAGGATGAACAAGGCACTGGCGACGCGCAACTACGACGGCACTTTCTTTCATATCAGCGGGGCCGGGTCGAGACCATGCGCATTGTCCATCGGGTGCGCTCGGGACGCGTCACGGAGCGGCTGCAGTCGCTCGACGGTTCGGGACGCGAGTTCGTGCGTGCCAACGACGAACTGACCTGTTATTTGCCCGACCAGCACACCGTGCTGGTCGAGCCGCGCCAGGATCGGGGTCCCTTCTTGGGCTCCCTGCCGCAATTCGGTGCGACGGTAACCGATTTCTATCGCATCGAGGCGTTGCCCCGACGCACATTCTGGGTCGGCCGGCACGAGTGATCGCCGTCAACCCCAAGGATCAATTCCGTTTTGGGTATCGCCTCTGGCTGGACGAGAAGACCGCCATGCCTCTGAAAACGCAGCTGTGCGATTCGCGCGGCCAGGTGATTGAGCAAATATTCTTCGCGCGCCTCGACATGCCGGAGAGCATTCCGGACAGCGATCTGGCGCCGACCGTGCACACCGACGGCATGCGCTGGGTGCGCCAGGGAGTGTCGCACGACAATGCTTCCGCGGCGTTGGCAGCCTACCGCGCGAGCCAACTGCCGCCGGGATTCCGTCTGACCGTGCAGGGAGCGCAAACCCTCGGCGGCGCCACGGCGCCGGCCAGCCACTTGGTCTACTCGGATGGGCTGGCGACGGTGTCGGTGTTCGTCGAGCAGAGCAGCGCGGATGCGGCGGCTGGATCGGCACCGGGCGCGCAGGCGCAAGCCCCCATGCAGGGACTGACCCGGGTCGGCTCGGGGTACGCTTTTTCCACCGTCGTGCAAGGACATCAGGTCACCGCGGTGGGCGAAGTTCCCGCTCAGACCGTCGAGTTCATCGCGCACTCGGTCAAGATCTCCAGCGGCGACCGGCCGCACCCCTAGGAGCCTGTCGATTGGCCCTAAGGCGGTCCTCTCCTGGTTTTTGCTGTACTCACGCCCTGGGTGCGGCCTGTGCGAGGAAATGCTGGGCGAACTTGCGTCCCTGCCTGCGCCCGAGGCTAGCCCATCGAGGTGATCGACGTCGATCGGCGATCCGGCCGCGCGCGCGCGCTACGGCCACAAAATTCCGGTCCTGCTGTTTCGGCGGAGAATTGGTTTGCCACGGGCGCTTGGACCCGAAGAAGTGGATAAGACCCTCAAGCTTAGACCGCCGACCGGTATAATCGCGGGTTTGCCGCCTGCAGGCTTGAAGCTCCCTAGATGAAGAATATCCGCAATTTTTCCATTATCGCTCATGTCGATCACGGCAAATCCACGTTGGCCGACCGCTTCATTCAGGAATGCGGCGGCCTCGATGCGCGGGAAATGCAGGCGCAGGTGCTCGACACGATGGATCTCGAGCGCGAGCGCGGCATCACGATCAAAGCGCAGAGCGTGACGCTCGGCTTCAAATCCGCGAGCGGCGAGGTCTATCAGCTCAATTTCATCGATACGCCAGGACACGTCGATTTCTCCTACGAGGTGTCGCGTTCGCTCGCGGCGTGCGAAGGGGCGTTGTTGGTGGTCGATGCCGCGCAGGGGGTCGAGGCGCAGAGCGTCGCTAACTGCTATACGGCGCTCGAGCAGGGTTTGGAGGTGCTGCCGGTCATCAATAAGATCGATTTGCCCTCGGCGGATCCGGCAAAAGTGATTCACGAAATCGAAGAGATCATCGGCATACCCGCCGACGATGCAGCCCTGGTGAGCGCCAAGACGGGCGTCGGGCGTGCGTCGAATTGCTCGAGCAGCTGGTCAAGCGCATTCCGCCGCCGAAGGGGGATCCGGAGGCACCTCTACAGGCGCTGATCATCGATTCATGGTTCGACAACTACGTCGGGCGTGGTGTCGCTGGTGCGGGTCATGAATGGTGCGCTGCGTTCTGGTGCCAAGATCCGCGTCATGTCGACCGGGCGCAGTCATCAGATGGATAAACTGGGGCGTTTCGCGCCCAAGCCCGTGACGCGCGAATCGCTCGAGACCGGCGAGGTCGGCTTCATCATCGCCGGAATCAAGGAAATCGACGGCGCGCCGGTGGGCGACACCATCACGTTGGAGAGCGAATCCGGCGAAGCAGCCGTTGGCAGGATTCAAGCAAGTGCAGCCGCGGGTGTTCGCCGGGCATCTTCCCGGTGAGCTCCGATGACTACGAGCAATTCCGCGACGCCTTGAAGAAGCTCAAACTCAACGATTCGGCGCTGCATTTCGAGCCCGAAGTCTCCACCGCGCTCGGTTTCGGATTCCGCTGCGGTTTCCTCGGGCTTGCTGCACATGGACATCGTGCAGGAGCGCCTCGAGCGCGAATACGACCTCGATCTGATCACGAGCGCGCCGACCGTCATCTACGAAGTGCTGCTGACCGACGGCTCGGTCATCAATGTGGACAACCCAACCAAACTGCCGCCTCAGGATCGCATCGCCGAGCTGCGTGAACCCATCATCACCGCCAACATCCTGGTGCCGCCGGACTACGTGGGCGCGGTGTTGACCCTGTGCAGCGAGAAGCGCGGCGTGCAGAAGAAGATGCTGTTTCTCGGCAGCCAGGTGTCGCTGCAATACGAATTGCCGCTCGCCGAAATGGTGCTCGATTTCTTCGACCGGCTGAAATCGGCGAGCCGCGGGTACGCATCGTTCGACTATGAATTAAGCCATTTTCAAGCCGCGCCGCTGGTCAAGCTCGATGTGCTTGATCAACGGCGATCCGGTCGACGCGTTGTCGCTCATCGTGCACAAGGACAATTCCTATAATCGCGGCCGGGAGCTGGTCGACAAGATGCAGGAACTGATCCCGCGTCAGATGTTCGAAGTCGCGGTGCAGGCGGCGATCGGCAGCCACATCATTGCGCGTGCGAGCGTCAAGGCGATGCGCAAGAACGTCCTCGCCAAATGCTACGGCGGCGACATCACGCGCAAGCGCAAGCTGCTCGAAAAGCAGAAGGCCGGCAAGAAGCGCATGAAGCAGGTGGGGCAGGTCGAAATACCGCAGGAGGCGTTTCTGGCGGTGCTTCAAGTCGGCAAGAAAGCCAATTGATTCGTCCGCCAAACCTATTGGAATCACAACTGTTGGGGGTCCTTCGTGAGCGACGGCGATAGCCTATTCATGATCCTGTTGTGCGCGGCCATCGTCTGCGTGCTGGTGATACTGATCGACGGTTGGTTCCTGCGCCCGCAGCGCGATCCGGGGGCCACCAGCGTCGATGAGCCGCTCTTGCCGCGCCTCGCGGGCTATGCGCTCGTGGTGCTCGCCCTCGCCATGTTGTGGCGCCTGTTTCGCTACGAAGCGGTCGATTTCAGCTTCATGCTGGTGGTCGTCGGGGCTGTCTCCGGAGCCATTTGGGGTCTGGATCAGGCTTTCTTCGCCCGCCGCCGCCGGCAGGCCGCCGCCGCCGCCGGAACCCCCGCCGAGCGCGTGCGCGAACCGATTGCGGTCGAGTATGCGCGCTCCTTCTTCCCGGTCATCCTGCTCGTCTTGGTGATTCGCTCCTTTCTGTTCGAGCCGTTTCGCATTCCCTCCGATTCGATGATGCCCACCCTGTTCGATGGCGATTTCATCTTCGTCAGCAAGTACTCCTATGGACTGCGTCTGCCGGTGACCAACACGCTGCTGATTCCCACCGGCACCCCGCAGCGCGGCGATGTGATCGTGTTCCGGCTGCCGCCGAATCCGAAGATCAACTACATCAAGCGCCTGGTGGGGCTGCCGGGCGACCGGGTCCGGGTGGATGAGAACAATCAGCTCTACGTCAACGGCAAGTCCTCATGCCGCAGACGCCCGGGCCGCATCTACAAGCGGGCCGAAGCAGAACATGTGGAATTATGCCGGGGTTCCGACCGCTTATCGAGCAGCTGGGCGCCAAACGCCATCTCATCATGTTCGCCAAGGGTGGCGTCACCAGCGGCGAATGGGTGGTTCCCGCCGGGGCACTACTTCTTCATGGGCGACAACCGCAACAACAGCAAGGACAGCCGCTGGCAGGACGATCCGGAGGCTCCGGGCTTCGTACCGGAGCAGAATCTGGTCGGTAAAGCGGTGAGAATTTGGCTTAATCTTGATACTCGTGACGGACCTCTCTGGAATCGGATCGGGAATGCGATTCAATAAGGGCTCTGTTTAGGGAGGAATTTATGCGCCAGCGGCAGCAAGGTATGACGTTGATCGGGTTGCTCTGCATTCTCGCGTTGGTCGGCGTGATCCTGTACGCGGGCATCCGCCTGCGCCACGGTGTATCTCAACTACATGAAGGTCGCACGCAGCATGGAGGCGACGGCGGCTGAATTCAAAAGCGACAGTCCGGATCATCGGCGGCATGCGCCGTTCGCTCGACCGGCACTTGGCAGATCGAGGATCCGACCGGCGTCGACTCCAAGGACATGGAAATCGCAAGGACGAGGGGGCGGTGCAGATGCACGTGGCGTACGATGATTCGGTGCCCTACATCGCCAACGTGTCGCTCAGCGGTGCATTTCGATAAGACCGTGAAGGTGCAGTGAACCGCGTGCGCAAGTCCGACGAGCTCTGGAGTTGGGTCGAGCGATCATTCGGCTATGCTTTTTCCAGGCGCCGGAGCTGTGCCTCGCCGCGCTCACTCATCGCAGCGCGGGCGGCGCGATCACAACGAGCGGCTCGAATTTCTGGGCGATTCGATTCTCAATTGCAGCGTGGCGCGCTTGCTCTACGATGCGCATCCGCAGGCCGACGAAGGCGCTCTGTCGCGGCTTGCGCGCCACCCTCGTCAGCGGCGAGACGCTGGCGTAGATCGCACGCGAGACTCGGGCCTGGGCGAGCATTTGCGGCTGGGTCCGGGTGAGTTGAAATCCGGCGGCTTTCGTCGGGCGTCGATATTGGCGGATCGCATTGGAGGCGATATTGGGCGCGATATTTCTGGATTCCGGCTTCGATGCGGCCGCGGCGGCGGTCGAGCGCATCATCGGCCCGCGAGCTGTCGGAATTGCCGGCGGCCGAAGCCCTCGAAGGATCCGAAAACGCGGTTGCAGGAAGCTGCTGCAGGCGCAGGGCTGGCCCTGCCGGTGTACACGCTGACCGCGCTGCGCGGCGATCCGCATGCGCAGTCGTTCACCGTGACCTGCGAGGTTCCGGCGTTCGGCATCGGTCGCGGTGGGCGAAGGCGGCAGCCGGCGCCGCGCGGAGCAATTGGCCGCAGCGCAAAGCTGCTCGAGTCTGCTGCCCGCTGAAATGCGCCAGTCCAGGACGGCGCTGCTCGTGAGCGCACCTGCATTTCGCGCCGGCATGGTGGCCATCGTCGGCCGCCCGAACGTCGGCAAATCGACGCTGGTGAATGCGCTGGTCGGGCCGCAAGGTGACGCATCGTCACCGCCAAGCCGCAGACCACGCGCCACCGGATCCTCGGGGTGGTGAATCGGCCCGACGCGCAGCTGGTGCTGGTCGATACGCCGGGCTTGCACGAGTCGACGCGCCGGGTGATGAATCAGTACATGAATCGCGTCGCAATTTCCTCTTCGCAGGACGCCGATGTCGATCCTGTTCGTGATCGAGGCGATGCAATTCACCGACGAGGACCGTCTGGGTCTGGGAGCGCGTGCGCGGTTTGAAGCAGCCGCTGTTCCTGGTGGTCAACAAAGTGGATCGCGTTTTTCCGAAGGACCAGCTGCTGCCCTTCCTCGAGGAGATGACCGAGCGCGTCCCTGCCTCGGGGATCGTGCCGGTTTCGGCGCTGCGAGGCGGATAATCTCGACCGCCTGGTCGATCTGGTCGGTTCGCGGCTGCCGGTGGCGCCGCCGCTGTTCGCCGCGGATGTGCTCACCGACCGGGACGAGCCGTTTCACGCCGCCGAAATCGTGCGTGAGAAGCTGACTTTGAAGCTGCGCGAGGAGCTGCCATACGGCATCAACGTGCAGATCGAGCGCTTCGCGGAAGAGGACGGCCGAATCATGATCAACGCGGTCATCTGGGTCGAGCGCGCCGGGCAAAAGGCCATCGTGATCGGCCAGGGCGGCGAGCGGCTGAAGGAGATCGGGCGCCTGGCGCGCATCGAGCTCAACGATCTGTGGCAGCGTTCGGTGCATCTGGAGCTGTGGGTCAAGGTCAAGGAAAACTGGGCGGACAGCGAAATGGCGCTGCGCCAATTTGGGTACGACACGTTGTGAAGAGCGCGGGCCGGCCATCCGGGCGGCGCGTGTGGCTGGCGCCGGCCTACGTATTGCATCAGTACGCCTATCGCGACACCAGCCGCATCGTGGAGGTGTTCACCGCGCGAGCACGGCCGGCTCACGCTGTTCGCGCGCGGCGCCAACGGTCCGAAATCGAGCGCTCAAGGGGGTTCTGCGGCCCTTCCAGCGCCTGCTGGTTTCCTGGTCGGGCACGTCCGAGGCGTGTCAGTTGGTGAGCGCGGAGATCGACGGCACCGCCACCGAGCTTGGGCCAGGAGCGGCTCATGAGCGGATTCTATTTCAACGAGTTGCTGCTGAAGTTGACCGAGCGCTGCGATCCGCATCCGGAGATCTTTCTTCTCGTATGCCTCCTGCGTCGCAAGCGCTTGTGCGGCGGCGAGGTCGAGGAGCCGGCTCTGCGCCGCTTCGAGAAGCGCTTGCTGGACGAATTGGGCTATGGTCTGGAGTTGTCGCGGACCGGCGACGGCGTCCCGGTGCGAGCGGACGGATACTATCGATTTGCGCCGCAGAGCGGCCCGCAACCCTGCGTGGCGGAGGCGCCGGGCGCCGTCTATGGCCGCTCGTTGGCCGATCTGCAGGCCGAGAGCTTCGAGGATGCCCGCTCGTTGCGCGACGCCAAGCGCGTGCTGCGCGCCGCCATCGATGCCTGTCTCGACGGCCGCGTCGTTGAAATCCCGCGAGGTCATGCTGGCCATGCGGCGCCGAGAGCCGCTGCGCGAGGAGCCTGTCTGAGCATCCCTGAACGGAGGGCCCGTGAGCGAGCCGAGCTTCACGGCAGCATCGCGCTCGGCGTGAACATCGATCACGTGGCGACGCTTGCGCCAGGCGCGCCGCGCTCGCTATCCGGATCCCCTGCACGCGGCGCTTCTCGCCGAGCAAGCGGGCGCCGACAGCATCACGCTGCACCTGCGCGAGGACCGCCGCCACATCCAGGATCGCGACGTGACGGCGATGCGCCAGGCTTCTGCAGACCCGCATGAATCTGGAAATGGCGGTGACCGATGAGATGATTCGCATCGCGCAAAACGTCAAGCCGCAGGATGTTGCCTGGTGCCGGAATCGCGCCAGGAGGTCACCACCGAGGGCGGCCTGGATGTCTCCGGCCAGCGGGCGCGCATTGCAGGACGCCGTGACGCGCGCTCGGCGGCGCGGGAATCCGCGTGTCTCTGTTCATCGATCCGGATGCGGCGCAGATCGAAGCCGCGCGCCGCGTGGGCGCGCCGGTCATCGAACTGCATACCGGCGCGTATGCGGAAGCGGCCGGCGGCGCGCGCGCCCGCGAATTCGAACGGCTGCGAAACGCGGCGCGAGCTGGCCGCCTCGCTCGGCCTGACGGTCAATGCCGGCCATGGGCTCAACTATCACAACGTCGAGCCGATCGCCGCGATCCCCGAAATCGTCGAGCTCAATATCGGTCACGCGATCGTGGCGCGCGTCGATCTTCGACGGACTGGCCAAGGCGGTTCGCGACATGAAGGAATTGATGTGCCGCGCGCGGGCTTCTAGCGCATGATTTTCGGCATCGGCATCGACGTTCTGCAGGTCGATCGAGTCGAGCGCGTGTTCGAGAAACACGGCGAACGGTTCGTCTCGCACCTGTTATGCCGCGAAGAACGCGCGCAGCTCGAGCATACGGCGCGTCCGGTGCGTTTTCTGGCGATGCGCTTCGCAGCCAAGGAAGCGATCGTCAAAGGCATGGGCACCGGATTTGCACATGGCGTGTGGATCCGCGACGTGGGCATCGTGCAGAACTCGTGGGGCAAGCCCGAAGTGGTCTATTCCGAACGCGGCGCCAAGGTTCGCGACGGTCTAGGGATCGGCGAGGGTCACGTCACCTTGACCGACGAGGCCGGATTGGTGGTGTGCCGTCGCCGATTCTCATGCGGCGTGAGCGGCGCGCATGAATACCCTGGTGTTCGACATCGAGACGGTTCCCGATACGGATCTGGGCCGGCGGCTGTACGGTCTTGCGCGAGCTGTCCGATGAGCACGTGGCGCAGATCATGTTCACCAAGCGCCGACAGGAGACCGGAAGCGAATTTCTGTCGCACGAACAGCATCGCATCGTGGCGATTTCCGTGGTCATGCGCTCTCGAGAATCGCTCAAGGTCTGGAGCCTGGGCGATGAGGCCTCGTCGGAGAAAGACCTGATCGAGCGCTTCTTCGACGGCCTGGACAGGTACACGCCGGATTTGGTGTCTTGGAACGGCGCCGGCTTCGATCTGCCGGTACTGCATTATCGCAGTCTGCTGCACAGCGTGGCCGCCGCCCGCTACTGGGAATGGGCGATAGCGATCAGAGTTTCAGGTACAGCAATTACTTGAGCCGCTTTCACTGGCGGCATATGGACTTGATGGACATCCTGTCGGGCTTCCAAGGCCGCGGTCGGGCAAGCCTCGAGGACATCGCGATCTTGCTGGGGCTGCCGGGAAAACTCGGGATGCATGGCTCCGAAGTGTGGGGAGTCTATTTGCAGGGCGGCCTTGACCGGATCCGCGACTACTGCGAAACCGATGTGCTCAATACCTATCTGATCTACTTGAGATTTCAAGCTGATCCGCGGACACTTGAGTGCGTCGGAACACGCGCACGAGCTGGCGCGGGTGCGCAAGCTCCTGGCCGACTCGAACGCGCCACACCTCAAAGAATTCGCGGCAGCGTGGCCCGAGACCTCAACTTAAGTTCGGATTCAAGAGGCCGAAATCGTCGATCTCGCGCACGACGGTCGCGGCGTCGCGCGCATCAAGCGGCAAGGCGGTGTTCATCGAGGGCGCCCTACCCGGAGAGCGGGTGCGCTTTCGCGTTCTCAAGCGCCGCCGCCACATGGACGAAGCAGGCTTGGTGGACGTGCTGGTCGCATCACCCGACCGTGCCGTGCCGCGTTGCGCGCACTTCGGCATATGCGGCGGCTGCTCGCTGCAGCATCTTGCCCCGGCCGCGCAGCTGGCTGCGAAGCAACGGCAACTGCTGGAGAATCTGCAGCGCATCGGCAATGTACAACCCGAGCGGGTCCTCGAACCTTTGCGCGGACCTGAATGGGCGTACCGCCGGCGCGCGCGCCTCGGGATCAAGTACGTGCATAAAAAAGGCCGCGTGCTGGCCGGGTTTCGCGAGCGCGAAAAGCCCTACATCGCCGACATCAAACGCTGCGAAGTGTTGCTGGCGCCGCTTGGCGAGCTGCCAGCGGAGCTGGCGGCGCTGACCGAGACCCTTGGCGTCCGCGAGAAAATGCCGCAAGTCGAAGTGGCCGCGGGCGATCGGGCGACGGCGCTGGTGTTTCGGGTGCTGGAACCCCTGAGCGCCGCGGATCTGGAAAAACTTGCGGCCTTCGGCGCACAGCGCGGGCTGCAGATCTTCGTGCAGCCGGGCGGCCTCGACACGGTGCGGCCGTTGCGCGAAGACTACCCGCCGCTCGAATATGCGGTAGACGGCGGCCATGTCGTGATCGAGTTTGGAGCGGTCGATTTTATCCAGGTGAACCGCGACATCAATTCATCCATGGTCGATGCGGCGATGAAGCTGTTGCAGCCGCAGGCGCACGATGCCGCGCTCGATCTGTTCTGCGGATTGGGGAATTTCACCCTGCCGTTGGCGCGCCGCGCCCGGCAAGTGATGGGCGTGGAGGGCGATGCATCGCTGGTTTCCAAGGCGCGCAACAACGCCTCGCGCAACGGTATCGGCAACTTGGGGCTGGCGGTCGAGAATCTGTTCGAACCGAAGAGTTTTGGCGCCTGGGCAAACGAGCACTACGATCTGGTGCTGCTCGATCCGCCGCGCGCCGGCGCCGCGGAGCTGCTGACCTGCATGTCGCGCTGGAATCCGCGCCGGGTCGTGTATATTTCGTGCCATCCGGGCAGTCTCGCGCGCGATGCGCAGATCCTGGTCGCCGAGCATGGCTTCGCGCTGGCCGCAGCAGGGGTGATGGACATGTTTCCACATACGACGCACGTCGAATCGATTGCAGTGTTCGAGCGGCGCCCATGAGCCTGGGACCCTTGATGGTCGATATTGCCGGGACCGAGCTGACGCCGGACGACATCCAGGTGCTCTCGCACCCCCTGGTCGGCAGCGTAATCCTATTCAGCCGCAATTATCGTGACGTGGCGCAAGTTTCCGGTCTGACGGCGGCCATCCGCGCGCTGCGCACCCCCTCCCTGTTGCTTGCGGTTGACCATGAGGGAGGCCGCGTGCAGCGCTTCCGCGATGGCTTCACGCGCCTGCCTTCCGCCCGTTCCTTGGGCCGCCGCTATGACGAGGACCGCCGCGAGGGACTTGCCCTGGCGCAGTCAGCCGGTTGGTTGATGGCCAGCGAGCTGCGCGCGGTGGGCGTTGATTTCAGCTTTGCGCCGTGCGTCGACCTGGACTATGGCGTGAGCGAAGTCATCGGCGATCGAGCCTTTCACCGCGACCCGGACGCGGTCGCCGCGCTGGCCGTAGCCTATATGGCGGGCATGCGGGAGGCGGGCATGGCCGCGACGGCTAAGCATTTTCCCGGCCATGGTGCGGTGTTCGCCGATTCCCACGTGGCCCTGCCCGTCGACCGCCGCAATTTCGTGGATTTGGAGCCCGATATTCGGCCCTATCGGCTGCTGATCGAGAACAACCTGGCGGGGATCATGGGCGCCCATGTGGTCTTCCCGGCGGAGGACCCCCTGCCGGCCAGTCTTTCCCAACGCTGGATATCGGGCGTGCTGCGCGGGGAGTTGGGCTTCCATGGCTGTGTCTTTGCCGACGATCTCACCATGGCCGGCGCCGCCGCTTTTGGGGGTGTAATCGAACGGGCAGAGCTGGCATTTGCTGCAGGTTGCGACGTCCTCCCCATTTGCAACGATAGACAAGCGGTAAAGTCTGTGCTCAATCACTTCGGGCCGGAGATAGGCTCGCCGGCCTCGCAGGCCCGGGTGGTAAGAATGCGGGCACGGGGTGAAGCCCCGGCAAATCTTGGAGCGGATCGGCAGTGGCAGCACACGGTAATGATGATTGCAGGGCTTTCGGCAACACCTCCCCTGGTGCTGACGGAGGGCAATCATGACGGAGTTTGACCAGGGACTGTATCGGCGCCTTGTCGAGAGCTCGCCCGAGGGGGTGGTGCTGATCGATGCGCAACGCGCGGATCACCCGGTGGTCTACGCCAATCCCGCGTTCGAGGCGCTGACCGGATATTCGGCGGCGGAGCTCATGGGGCGCAATCTGCGCTTATTGCAAGCCGATGATCGAGAGCAGGATGGACGCCACCGGCTGCGCGATGCCTTGAGCCGGGGAGAAACCTGCCGCGTCTTGCTGCGCAATTATCGCAAGGACGGCAGCCTGTTTTGGAACGAAATGACGGTGATGCCGCTGCGCCACCCGGACGGATGCGTGACGCATTTCGCGGGCCATCACCGCGATGCCGGCGAGCGCCTGCGCATCGACCCTAAGATCGCGAGGGACAGCTTGAGCGGCGCTCATCAGCCGACGGCCATCGCTGTGCGCGACGACCGCTTGACGGGTCTTTACACGCTGCCGTATCTCGAAGAACTATTGAAGCGTGATTGGGCCGTCGCGCATCGCGAGCAACGCAGCATTGCCGTGTTTGCGGTGGATATCGATGCCTTGGATCTTTACAACACCACCTTCGGGCGCGCCGCGGGCGATTCCACCATCCGCCGCGTCGCGCATGTCGTCTCAGCCTGCCTGCGCCGCTCGAGCGATGTCACGGCGCGCATCGATGGCGGCAGCCTGATCGCCTTCGCACCGGGTCTGTCGATCGAGCAGGCGCTGCGCGTCGGCCAGCTCATGGCCGAACGCGTGCGGGATTTGCGCATTCATCATCCTCGTTCAGCGGTGCTGCGCTATATCAGCGTTAGCGTGGGCGTGTGCGCCAGCACCCCGGGCGTCTCCGACAGCCCGTCCGATCTTTTGCAAAGAGCGCAGCAGCAGCTGCAGTTTGCGAAGAAGTCGGGCCGCAATCAGGCTGCTTAGTCAGGAAGGGGGAGAAGATTCAAGGCGCGAAGGCGACAGCGCCTTGAATCTTCTCACGCTTCCTGACCAAGATTTTGCGCCAATCAATATCACACGCAGGGCCACCGATCGAGCGGCCCAGCGCGAACGGCCTGGTGGGATCGGAGGATTCAAGGACCTGATCTTCCGGTCCTCGAAGCCTCCGATCCCACCAGGCCATGCAAGCCCGCTCATTCTCAGTGCCGTAGTGCTGGCGGCCAGGGGGTAAATCTCTCGCGTGCTAAGCTGTGCGTGAATCCGAATAATCACCGCCAGCGAGGGAGCGATTGGACGCATCCGCCATCGCCAGCCGCGAGGCTGGCCTCCATAAAGAGTTGAGCCGCCCGCAGCTCATGATGATCGGTCTCGGCGGCGCGATCGGCACGGGCCTGTTCATGGGCAGCGGCGTCGCCATCGGCTACGCCGGACCGGCGGTGATTCTCAGCTATGCGATCGCGGCGATCGCGGCCGTGGCGATCGTCTTCAGCCTGTCGGAGATGGCGGTAATGCATCCGACCGCCGGCTCTTTCGGCACCTATGCGGAGATCTATCTCAACCCCTGGGCTGGAATCATTGCGCGCTACTCCTACTGGATGGCGCAGGTAATCGCCGTCGGCGGCGAGGCGGTGGCGGCCGGCGTCTACATGACCTTCTGATTTCCCGGGCAGCCCGGTCTGGCTGTGGTCGGTGGGGTTCGCCTTGGTGCTGCTCTACTTCAATTCCCGATCGGTCCACAATTTCGGCTCGATCGAGTATTGGTTCGCGCTGATCAAAGTGGTGGCGATCGTCATCTTCATCATCTTGGGCGACCGCCACCATCTTCGGGCTGTGGACACAGCCGGTCGGCTTCCACAATCTGACCGGGCTTCCCGGCGGCTTCATGCCGCACGGATTCGGCGGCGTGTGGATGGCGGTGATCATGGGCGTCTTGTCCTTCAACGGCATCGAAGTCATCGCCGTCACGTCCGGAGAAGCCAAGGATCCGGTGCGCGCGATTCCGGCGGCGCTGCGCACCATGGCGCTGCGATTGTTCCTGTTCTACATCCTCGCGCTCGCCATCGTCGTCACCTTCGTTCCCTGGACCGAAACCGGCGCAACCGTCGTCACGCAAAGCCCGTTCGTGCGCGTCTTCGCGCATTCCGGCATTCGCCATGCCGCCGGGATCATGAATTTCGTGGTCTTGAGCGCCGCGCTGTCGAGCATGAACACCAATGTCTATCTGTGCTCGCGCATGCTGTTCTCCTTGTCGCGCGGCGGCTATCGCGCCGCGGATTCCTGGGCCGGCTTGAGCAAAAACGGCACGCCGATCGCGGCCATTTTGCTTTCCGGCGCCTGCATTCTGGCGGCCGCCGGCGCTTTCAAAGCTGACCCCGCTCGCCTACAACTATCCTGTTCGGCGTCGCGCTGTTCGACGCCATGATCGTCTGGATCATCATCCTTTTCAGTCATCTAAGCTTCCGCCGCAGGCACAAGGCTGCAGGACTTGCCGGTGCGCATGCCGGGATTTCCAGCTGGTGCAGATTGCCGGACTGCTGCTCCTGTGCGCGCTATTGGTCACCATGGGGCTCGACAAGGAGATCTGGCGGATCTCGTGGATCGTCGGCGTGCCGTGGCTGCTGCTGCTGTCCGTGGGCTATTTTCTCATGAAGGCGTTGCGAGCCCGCAGCGCCGCAGCCGCGGCACCCGCCTTGAAGACGGATGCAGGCTAGGACCGACTTCTGGGCTCAGTCGGTTCCCGGCGTCCGGCCGCGCAGGATCTCGGCGAATATCTCGCCGTCGAGGTTGCCGCCGGAAACGACGGCGCATACCTTGGAATGCGCATACTGGGCTGCCAGCGCAGCGGCGACCGAGATCGCGCCCGCGCCTTCCGCCACGATGCGGTTGCGTTCCGCCAGCAGCTTGATGGTCTGCGCCACCTGTGCGAGCGAGACGGTGAGCACGTCATCGACCATCGAGCGCAGCAGGGGCCACATTTCAGGCAGCACCGAAGCATAGCCCACGCCGCTCACAAAGCCCGCGTCATGCGCGGTGGGCACCGGGGCCCCCGCGGCGAAAGCCGATTGCAACGGATGCGCGCTCGCCAGTTCGCAGGCGATTATTTTCACCTCCGGCCGCAGCGCACGAACGGCGCATGCGATGCCGCAGCTCAGGCCGCCGCCGCCAAAGGGGATGAGGATCGCCTCGACATCGGGCCACTGCTCGAGAATTTCGACGCCGATCGTCGCATCTCCGGCCAGCGACAGCGGGGTCTCGCACCGCGTCGATGTAGGCGCCTGTTTGATCGTCGAGCGTGCCGGTCTCGATTGCACGCCACCAAGCATCGTCGGCGCGAACCTCGATTCGCGCGCCCAAACGCCGCAGTTTTTCCAGCTTCGCCTCCGGGGCATTGGCGGGGACGACTGCGGTGGCGTTTACCCCCAAGCGGCGCGCCATCCACGCCACGCCGAGCGCGCTGTTGCCCGAACTCGTGGTGTAGATGCCGGCGTTCAATTCCGCGCGGCTCTTGCTCAATACGGCATTCGCGATCGGCCGGATTTTGAAGGAGCCGATCGGCTGAAGATTTTCCAGCTTCAAGCGGATCGTCTTGCCTGGCGGCGCGAGATCGCAACCAACCAGCGGCGAAATCATGCTCAAGCCTGCGATGCGCGCTCGCGCCGCAGCGATCTGCGTCATGCCGATCGGTTTCACTTTGTCGAACAAGCTTCGAGTTCCTGCGGTCGCGCGCCGCGCGCGTAGCGGGTTCATAATTGCATGTTTATATGACTGTGCATATAATTCGCCTCATTCTTGCGGCAGGTAGCGACAGACATGGAACAAAATTTCGATGCGCTGCGCAAGGAATTTCCGGTTCTCGCAGCGCAAGACCTATCTGAACAGCGGCTCCTATTGCGCGCTCGCCAACGAGGTGAGGGCCGCGTTCGAGGCCTACATGGAAGATCGGCTGCTGGTGGGCGCGGACTGGGACGTCTGGGTGACGAAGAACGAGTCGGTGCGGCAGTTTGACGGCAACGCTGCTGCGCGCCTCGCCCGATGAGATTGCGGTCACGGCCTCCGTATCCGCCGGACTGAATGCGCTGGCGAGCGCGCTCGAGTTTTCCGGCCCGCGCAACAAGGTCGTCGTCAGCGACTTCGAGTTTCCGACCAACGCGCAGATCTGGCACGCGCAGGAGCCGCGCGGCGCGCAAGTCGTGCACGTGCCGCGCGCCGCCGACGGCTATATCCCGGCTCGAGATATTCGCAGAGGCGATCGACGAAAACACGCAACTCGTGGCGATCACGCACGTGTGTTTCCGCAACGGCGCGAAGCTCGACATTCCCGGGATCGTGCGCCTCGCGCGCGCCAAGGGCGCCATGGTGTTGCTCGACTGCTACCAGTCGGTCGGCTCGCTGGACATCGACGTGAAGGCGCTGGACGTCGACTTCGCGGTCGGCGGCATGCTCAAGTACCTGCTCGGCACGGCGGGGATCGGCTTTCTTGTATGTGCGAAGGACTCGCTGCGTGCGCTCGCTGGTCCCGACCAACAGCGGCTGGTTCGCGCAGGCGCAACATCGGCGCGATGGACATCACCGGCAACCGTCCGGCGCCCAGTGCGCGCCGCTTCGAGGCGGGAACGCCGCCGGTGGTCAACTGCTATGCCGCCGAGGCGGGTCTGAAGATGCTGTTGCGGGTCGGCACGCCGGCGATCGAAAAGCGCAACCACGCGCTGACGCGCCGCTGCATGGCAGACTGGAGGAGATCGGCTGGCCGAGCGTCACGCCGCGCCGATGACGCGCGGCGCGGCGCCACGGTGCGCGTGCCGTCGCGCGACGCCGCGCGGCTGTCGGCGGAGCTCATGAAGCGCGACATCGTGACTTCCCACCGCGACGACAACGTCCGGGCGAGCTTTCATTTCTACAACAACGAGGACGACGTCGAGTCCTTCATCGCGGCCATGCAAGAGCCTGCGCGGCTCGTTCGGCCCCGCCAGGAGCCGCGCCAGCGCGGAATCGACCACGACGAGACAGGAGCTCACGGTGGAAATTCGCGTATTGCGCGGCGGCCGAGGTGCGCAGTCTGCTGCCGATGGGCGAGTGCATCGATCTCATGCAGCGGACCATGATCGCGCGTCTCGGAAGGGCGGGTGGTGCTGCCGCTGCGCTCGGTCATGGTGATGCCCGGCGATCGCGGCATGATCGGCAACATGCCGGGGTACCTCGCCGACCCCGAATGCTTCGGGGTCAAGCTCGTGAGCCTGATTCCGCGCAACAAGCCGCCGCAATATTCCTCGCATCTCGGCTTGGTGCTGCTGTTCGAGGCCGAGCACGGCCAGCCGGTCGCGCTGCTCGATGCCGCGGAGATCACCGCCATTCGCACCGCCGCGGCGAGCGGGCTTGCGACGCGGCTGCTGGCGCGCCAGGAAGCTCGGGATCTGGCGCTGCTGGGCGCCGGCGAGCAGGCGCGCAGCCATCTCGAGGCGATGCTGTGCGTGCGCCCGCTGCGGCGCATTCGCGTGTGGGCGCGCGATCCCGGCAAGGCCGAGGCAATTCGCGGAATCGGAGGCTGCGAAGCACGGAATCGCCGTTGAGACATCCGCCACGCGTACGCGAGGCGGTCGCGGGTGCCGACATCATCTGCACACTGACCAAGGCGCGCGAACCGATCCTGCAGGGCGATTGGCTGAGCCGGGCGCGCATCTGAACGTGGTCGGCTCGAGCATCGCCGCGGCCGCGGAAATCGATACCGCCGCGGTCGTGCAGATCGCGTTCTTCGTCGACTGCCGCAACTCGACCGTGAATGAGGGCGGCGAGTATCTGCGGGCGCTGCGCGCCGGCGCCATCACGGCGGAGCATATCTTGGGCGAGATCGGCGAAGTGGCCAACGGCTCGAAAATCGGCCGACTGCTCGCCTCGCGATAGTGACGCTTTACAAATCGCTCGGCATCGCGCCGCAAGATCTGGCGGCGGCGCATCATGTCCTCGAGAAGGCACGCGCGGCCGGCGTTGGGCAGATCATTGACTTCTAACCTCTTGTCGCTGCCCAGCGCGGCGCAGGTCGCCGCCGCGCGCGATAATATTCGCCCCTTTGCGCTGCGCACGCCGCTTCTGAGACTGAACGCCGATCTACCGGGCGCCAACGTCTTTCTTAAGCTCGAAAATCTGCAGCCCTGGGGTTCGTTCAAAATCCGCGCCGCAGTCAATGCGTTGAAGACCATGGATGCCGCGCTGCTCAAACGCGGCGTGTTGACGGCGAGCGCCGGCAACTTCGGTCAGGGCCTGGCCTTTGCGGCGCGCGCCTTGGGCGTGCCGGCAACGGTGGTCGTTCCGAACGGTGCCGCCGAAGCCAAGGTCGCAGCACTGCGCGAGCTTGGAGCGAAGGTAATCCGCTGCTCCTTCGATGAATGGTGGACCGTGCTCATCGGCCGCGCCTGCCCGGGCGAGGAAGGAGTTTTCGTGCATCCGGTCGCCGAACCCGGCGTGCTGGCGGGCAATGCAACGATTGCCGCGGAGATTCTGGAAGAGCTGCCGGGCTGCGATGCAGTGGTCGTGCCTTTCGGCGGTGGCGGGTTGATTTGCGGCATCGGGGCGGTGATGCGGCGCCTTCGCCCAGGCGTGCGAATGATCGTGGCGGAATCGGAAGCCGCCCAGCCGGCCGCGGCCGCATTGCGGCAGGGCGGCCCCGTGATTGTTCCCCATCGGCAGAGTTTCGTCGACGGCATGGGCAGCACCACGGTCCTGGCGGAAATGTGGCCGCTGCTGCGAGCGGTGGCGGATCAGGCGGAGTGCGCGTCATTTGAGCAGATTGCCGCGGCAATACGCTTGCTCGCGGGGCGGCACCACGTCATCGCGGAAGCCGCCGGTGCCGTGTCGGTCGCCGCCGCCCTCGGTGCGCAGGCGCTCAAGGGCAATGTGGTCTGCATCGTCTCCGGTGGTAACATCGACAGCGGGAAGTTGGGCGCTATCCTCGCCGGTCAGAATCCTTTCTAAAGAGTATGGCGCGACCTAAGGAAAAAACAGCCGCGGCCACCTTGATTGCAGCGCCAAAGCGCCGAAAGCGCCGAAAGCGCCGAAAGCGCCGAAGACGGCGAATCAGGGCCTTTTTGACGACTTTTTGCCGCATCTGATCGCGCGTCTGGCCTATCAACTCAACGCGGACCTGATCGAAAAACTGCGGCGTGAGGGCATCAACGTCACCCGCTGGCGCATCCTGGCGGTGCTCGCCATGGGCGACGGGATCACCATCAACGAGATCATCGATCGCGCGATGGTGCAGCAGTCGGCGCTCAGCCGCGCGCTGATGCGCATGGAAAAGGAAAACACCGTACGCCGCGTGCTGCGGCGGGAAGACGCCCGCTGTGTCGAGGTGTATCTCACCGACAAGGGACGGGCGCTGTTCAATTCGCTGAATATTGTCGTGCGGCGCCGCGAGCAGCGCCTGTTGGAAGGATTCTCCGCGCCGGGAATCGAAGCGGCGTTCAATCTGATCCGCCGCATGAGCCGCAACATGCGCAGCCGGTCCTAGCCCACGCGCTCGGCAGGCAAATGTCGGGCGCACGCAACAATCCGCCTTTATTTGATATTTCATATGATAACTCATATTGTGACGGCCCAATCACGGGAGAATCGGGGATGGATACAACTATTGGACGGTGCTTGACCGCCAAGTCAGGGGTTGCGGGCCGGCTGATTGCCGCGTGCGTAAGCATTGCCGCCACATTAGCCGCACCGCTGGCGTCGCTTGCGCAGACGGTCGCCGCCGGCTCCGGCGGTCTCGAGGAGATTGTCGTCACCGCGACAAGCTCAACGCCCAGAAGGTCCTCGATATCCCGGCGTCGATCCAAGCCATCAGCGGCGACTCGTTGCAGAGCATCGGTGCGTCGGGAATCATGAGCATCGCAGGGGAGGTTCCCGGCCTCTCGATTCAAGACTTGGGTCCGGGAGACAAGAAATACGTCATCCGCGGCATCAACTCCACCGGCGATGCGACAACGGGCGTCTATTACGGCGAAGCGGTGATCAGCGGTTCGAATGCCGATGACGGCGGCGGCTTCGAATCGGATATCCGGCTGTACGATATGAATCGCGTTGAGGTATTGCGCGGACCCCAGGGTACCTTGTACGGCGCGAGTTCCATGAGCGGTACGATCCGCTACATCCCCAATTCTCCGGATCTCACCAATCTCGGCGGCTACGTGACCATGGAAGGCTCGGAGACCTCGCACGCCAGCGGTAACTACAACATCAACGGCGAGCTCAATCTGCCGATCGTCGACGGCGTATTGGCGCTGCGCATGGTCGGATGGAATACTCTACGACAGCGGTTATATCAATCAGTACCGCGTGGGCGAGGGCGTCACAGGCATCACGAATATCGGAACGGCGACCGCTCCTAATTTTCAGACCCTCCCGGTCACGGCCCTCGGATTCGTCAAGGGCGTCAACGATGACGATGTCGGCGGCGGACGGGCCATCGTGCGCTTCCGTCCGAATGACAACCTGACCATCGACCCCAACTACACCACCCAAACCGAAACCTCAGGCGGTTCATCGCGCTACACCCCGCCCGGCGTCGCGGCCTTCAGCGGCGGACCCATTCCGCCGATCCAGGGCTGCGATTTGTGCAACACCGACGTGACCTTGAGTCCCGTGGAGCGACAATCTCACGGTTTTCGGCCTCACGGTGCAATACAAGACCGCGCTCGGCACGGTGACCGGCACCTCCAATCAGTACAACCGCATCCACCGGCTTCACCTTCGACTCGACGCCGGTTCTGGTGTCGTTCGATGTGCCGGTTCCGGCCGAAACGCTCGAGCCGCGCACCCGCAAAGTCAATTCCAGCGAACTGCGGTTTGCCAGCGATCTGAATTCTCCCGTCAATTTCGTGGCGGGCGTGTACCGGGAGCACGAGAGCCAGGATTTGGCGGTGCAGGTCATCACCACCGGCGGCAATGGTTTGGTGACCGGTCCCTTCAGTACCTCGACCGCCCAAGACGCGTTGGATTTCCCGGGTGTCGGCAATACTTTCTTTGGGCGAACCGACCAGCGCAGCGACCACACAATATGCCGGCTTCGGCGAGGCGACCTGGAAGATCACCGACGCGTGGAGCGCCGTGGCGGCGTGCGTTACTTCACTGAGACCTTGAACGGCGTGCAGACGCAGACCCATCCGTTCGGCGGCTTCCCCGGCGCTCCCACCTTGGTGCCGATCTCGATCCCGAGGAGACCTTCAACAAGGTCACCTGGAAGATCAACGTCAGCTACAAGTTCAGCGAGGAGCTTGCTGGCGTATGGCACCGTCTCGACCGGTTTTCGCAGCGGCGGTTTGAACGCGCGTCAGCGAACCTTCGAGCCCATTCCGGCGGCCTATTCGCCGGACTCGCTGACCAATTACGAAGTCGGGCGCCAAAGGCAGGCTGTTCGGCGGCGCGCTCGACTATCAGGCCGACGTCTACTCATCCACTGGGACAATATCCAGGTGCAGGAGACCACCGCCGACGGCGCCTTCATTTACCAGGGCAATGCCGGTAACGCGCGCGTCAAGGGCGTGGAATTCGAGTTCAACGGCCATCCTTTCGCAGTATCTCGGCGGCCAGCTTCGCCGGCTCTTACCAGGATGCCTATCTCACGAGGGCGCCACGGCGGCGCAATACGCGCTGAATCCGACCCTGGGGCGGACCGGGCGATCCATCCCCAACGTACCCAAGTTCCAGCTCAACTTCGGACTCAATTACACGCGCGCCGATCGTCCGGGCGCGTGGGCAGGGGATGGTCGCGGCCGACGTCACCTATCGGGATGCGGAGAACGCCTATTTCGCGTCCAATATCCAATTCAATATTCCGCTGGCCTCCTACACGCTGCGTGAATCTGCGCGCCGGCGTATCAACGGTCCGTGGACGTCACGGCCTTTGCCCGCAATCTGACCGACAAACGTGCGCAAGTTTCCGCGATCAATTCTTCGCAGGATCCGGACGCACTGCTGACGGTACAACCGCGGACCGTCGGCCTGACCGCGACGCGCAAGTTCTAGCTGTTAAGGAAGGGGCATGCGCCGGGTCGTCGTAGGATTCAGCGCCGCGGCACTGGCCGGCGCCTGCGGCGTTTTTGCGTTCGCAGGCCAAAGCGGCCGGGGACTGCCGCTTTGGGATTTCTACAACGCGGCACTGAGCCATGCCAAATACATCGACTTGACGCACGCGCTGGCGCCTGGCGGCCCGCTGGGCGAGGGGTTTGTCGACTTTAGCGTCGGGCCGACGCGGGCGGGCATCTCCATACCGGGAGTCATCGAAAAGGGGGAACCCTTCAGCTACCAAAAGCACGGCGTCGCCATCACGGCCTACGAGCTGCCCATGGATCACATTGGGACTCAGTTCGGGCCGCCGGCGCATGAGAACGAACACGGCGCGACCATCAGCGACATTCCGCCCACCGTGGCGCTGCGTCCGTTGATCGTGATCAATGTCGCGCCCCAAGTCGCCCGCGATCCGGGCTACCAGGCCACGGTCGCCGATATCAAGGATTGGGAACGCCGCCATGGGCCGATCCCCGCTGGATCGGTGGTGATGATCCGCTCCGATTGGTCGAAGAAATGGAATGACCCAAAGCGTTTCACGGCGCAGCCGTTCCCTGGCGTAAGCTTGGCAGCGCTCCAATACTTACACCTGGATCGGCACATTCTGATGCACGGGCACGAACCCTTGGATACCGACAATACGGCGCCGGAATTCGTTGCAGAGAAGTGGCTGCTGCAGCATAACTTTGCGCAGGCAGAAGGCGTTGCGAATCTTGACCAGGTCCCTGAGGCCGGCGCTCTGATCTCGATCGGCTTCGCCAAGTTCGAGGGCGGCACCGGTGGATTTGCGCGCTACATCGCCATCGCACCGCCGAGTTGGCCGTTCGGCGTGACGATCGAGGATGCGCCCGGTGCACCGCTGCCGACGCACGCTCATGCGCTGCGGCGCGGCGCCGACGGCGTACTGCGGGAAACACCATGAGCGGCGCCAAGACAGCACCGCTGATCGCCAATCGCAAGGGCTACTACTTCGAGGTCAAGGCGGGAAAGCGCTATTTCTGGTGCAGCTGCGGACGTTCGAAGTCTCAGCCCTTCTGCGACAGCTCGCATGTCGGAAGCGATTTTTTGCCGATCGCCTTCAAGGCGCAGCGCGACGAGGAGGTTATTTTCTGCGGCTGCAAGCACACCGGCACCGGACCGTTCTGCGACGGCGCCCACAGCAACTTGCCCGGCGGTTATCTCACAGATGACCCGGATAGCCCGGAAAATCGCGCCGTGGCGCTCGCCGCAGCTACGCCAAGTCCGATCGTGCGGCTCGATGGACAGTGCTATGTCTTCTCGACCGCGCGGGCGTCTTTGAGCGCGCGCGGCGCGATGCGCTATTGCCCGGTGGTCACCCCGACGCTCGGCGCGTTATTCCAATCGCAGTTCTACGCCGAGGTTGCGCCGGCCGCTCGCCGGTGATCGCGGCTGACGGACGCCATACCGTGCTGTTCGTGATCCAGGGCAACGGCGCCATCGAGATCGGCGGTCGGCGCTTCGCCGTGCAGCCGCTGACCGGGATCTATGTGCGGCCTGCGGAAGCCTATCGGGTGCATAACGAGTCGGCGGCGCCGCTGAAATTTTTCGTTTCGAATGGCCCCGGCAGCGAGGACTTGGTGTTGCTTGACGGGATGCCGGCGAGTTTTGAGCCGCAGTTTCCAAATCGGGTCGCCTCGATCGATCCTGCGCAGCGCCACAAAATGGCCGAGCGCTACTATCAGATGCTCGTCAACCGCGAGCACGGCTCGACCGTGGTGACGCAATTCATCGGCAACATTCCGCTGTCCAAGGCCGAGCCCCATCGGCACTTGTACGAGGAGGCGCTGATCTTTCTCAATGGCGACGGGCGTCGTCTGGACCGAGAAAACCAAGACTCCGGTGGCCGCCGGAGACGTACTGTTCTTGCCGCGCAAGCAGCTGCATTCGGTTCAATGCACAACACCCGGCGGATTTGATATCGTCGGCGTCATCTATCCCGGGGACAATCCCTCCATCAATTATTAGAGCACTATGGCCACCCACTCACAGACCCTTTCCACCCTGGTCGATGGCATCCTGCGCGGCGGCATTCGCGTCGTCGACCTGACCGTGCCGCTGGAAGCCGCGACGCAGACGATTCGCTTGCCCGAGCAATTCGCACCGTCGAAGCCTTTCGCGCTCGAGGAGATCTCGCGTTACGACTCGCGCGGTCCTGCCTGGTATTGGAACAACATCAGTTGCGGTGAACATACCGGCACCCATTTCGATGCGCCGATCCACTGGGTGACCGGCAAGGATTATCCGGACAACGCAACCCACAACATCCCGGTGGAGCGGTTCATCGGTCCCGCCTGTGTCATCGACGTCTCCAAGCAAGTGGAGAGCAGCGCGGATTTTCTGCTCACGCAAGCCTGGTGGAGCAGTGGGAGAGCCTTCACGGCCGCATTCCCAGCCGTGCTGGGTGCTCATTCGCACCGACTGGTCGAAGCGCCCGGGCGAATCGTTTCTCAATTTCGCCGCCGACGGCTCCGCATACACCGGGCTTGCATCCGGAATGCGTGCCGTTTCTCGCGCGCGAGCGCGACATCTTGGGCGTGGGAGTGGAGACGGTCGGGACCGACGCCGGCCAGGCGCATACCTTCAACCCAATGTTCCCGTGCCATACCATCATGCACGGCGCCAATCGTTTTGGGCTCGCCAGCTTGACCAACCTGGATCAGTTGCCGCCAACCGGCGCCGTGGTCATCGCGCCGCCGCTCAAAATAGTGAACGGCTCGGGCAGTCCGCTGCGGGTGCTTGCGCTGGTGCCGGTGCCGGCGTAGCGGACCTATTGGGACTCCAGATGCGGTCGACACCGGCGGTTCTCGCGTCCGTTCTGCTGTTCGCGATGGGCGGCGCGGCGCTTGCCGGCACAGAAGATTCGGCCGCACGCCAGATCGCGATCGACGCAGCCGTGACGGTGGGTGCGTTGCGTCCCTTGAACGGCATACAGGCCGAGGAGGCGCAGGGCGCGGCGTTCTATCGAGCGGCGCGCATCGACCTGGTGCGCATCCCCGGCGGGGTTGGAGCCGCAGATATCGACGGCATCTTCCCCGATATGAGCGCCGATGCGGAAAATCCCAAAAGCTACAACTTTGCGCCGACCGATCGGCTGGTGGCATCCATCAGGTCAGGCGGCGCGGAGCCCCTATTTCGAATCGGGCGCAGCGCGGGCGGCGGCGCCGCTCCGCCCGCAGACCTCGATAAATGGGCGCAGATCGTGCGGCACGTGGTGCTGCATTACAACGCCGGATGGGCCAGGGGATTTCGCTACGGCATTCGCTATTGGGAGATCTGGAACGCGCCGGACTCCAAGCAGTATTGGAGCGGTTCCGCGGCGGACTACTATCGTTTGTACGACAAGACCGCGCGGGCCATTCAGGCGGCCGATCCCGCCGCGCTCGTCGGCGGCCCCGCGCTTTCCAAGCCGCTGATCGCGGGCGACTATCGCGAAAAATTCATCGACTTCGTGCGCTTGAATCGCCTGCCGCTCGATTTCTTCTCCTGGCATTTCTACGCCGTGGACTCGAACGACCCCTATGTCTTCGTGACGGTCGCGCGGCGGCTGCGCATTATCCTCGATGCGCGCGGCTTCGGCTCCGCCAAGAACATCGTGGACGAATGGAACGCGGATCCGGCCGCTGAGGATTTGCCCAACGCCGCTCGCGCAGCATTCGCGGCAAGTTCGCTCATCTACATGTTGGGCGGCCCCATCGATGCGCAGACCTACAGCCCGACCGCCGCGTTAGTTCACGGCACGCGCGCCGCAGGCGGCGCTGCGCCGGACGCGGTCGGATCCGCGCTTTCCGCCTTCGGCGCGCTGAAGAGCACCCCATTGCTGATTCGAAGCAGCGGCGGCGACGATGCCGGTTTGGCGGTCGTCGCCGGCAGATCCAAGAACAACCGCCTCGTTCAAATCCTCATCAGCAATTATCAAATCGCGCCGAAATATTTGGGCGGCCCGCGCGACAACTGGGACACCAGCCTGCCGGAGCGCCGCACGCTCCAATACTCCAACAACGGCGGCTATGACGCCACCGTCAGCGTGCCGGCGCGGGGAAAGTATCAGGTGAAGCGCTATCGAATCAGCGATTCGAGCGACTTTGCGTTGCTGGATCAGCGCATCGAAGCCGGTCCGAGCATCCGCCTGCAGTCGGCGCTGCCGCCGCCGGGAATCGAACTCATCGTGATCAGCGCGAGATGATCTAAACGGGATTCAAGCCGAGGCGCAACAGATCGGCGATCTCCGCCGCGATCTGCGTCTTGCGCTGGTCATCGCCGCGAAGCAGGCCTTTGGCGAGCCAGCTGCCGGCGCCGCGCATGAACAGCAGCAGGCAATCGCGATTCACATCGCGCATGGAGCGTTCGTTGTGCGCCTCGCGGCACAGGGCGCGGTAAGCCTGCACCAATTCTCTGCCGCGCTCGGTCGCGAGAATCTTTTCCGCATCGCTCAACGAATCGTAGCCCGTCGAGGCCCGCAGCGGCTCAATGTCGTCGCGCTGATGCGAGATCGAATTTGCGCGCAGCACCGCGATCAACGTTTCGCTCGCGGAGCCTCCCTGCGCCGCGGCTTGCTCGCGGATAAAGAAGAAAATCCGATGGGTCCGGGCGTAGCAAGCGGAGAGTATGGTTTGCTTGTCGCCCACGTAGTGGTAGAGCGTGCGCTTGGTGGCGCCCACCGCGGCGGCGATATCCTCGAGCGAGGTCGTATCGACGCCGCGGCGATTGAACAGCTGCGAGGCTGCCGCGAGGATCTTCTCGCGTTTCGCGTCGAATTGCGCTTCGCGGTCGAATAGGCCGCCGGCCTGGGTCAGCAGCGGCGCAAAATCGATGGGCGGCGGATTGACCTCGCGAGCGCGATCGGCCGCCCAGCCGTTCGCCAGGATGTCTTTGGCCGCGGCAACGATCTCATGGCGGCTGACACGCAAGGCTTCGGCGAGCGGCGAGTTCAGGGGAATGGAGTGAATGATGCTGATAATGGTGCGCGCCACGATTTCAAAATCGCAGCCGCGGATGCGCCCCGCCTTGGCTCCCGCTTCGATCAGGCTGGCGAGCCGCGCGACGACCGCCTCGAAAATCCCCAGCACCGTTTCGCGCGCCGCCTGATCGAGCAAGCCCACTTCGCTCAACGCGGCAAGCTCCGGCTCAGTCGGGTCCAAGATGCTGGAGATGAAGTTGCCGAGCACTTGCAGCGTACTTTTGCCCGACTGGGCCGCCTCTTCCAGCCGCCGCGCCATGATCTCGGAGGAGCGCAAATAGACCTGAAACATCAGGTCCTGCCGATCCTCGACATAGTAGTACAGCGATGCGCGCGAGAAGCCGAGCTTATCCGCGACGTCCGTCAGCGAGGTCATCGAGATGCCTTTGGAATTCAGTTCCCGCGCCGCCTGGTCGAGCAACTGCTCGCGGCGCGATTTCGCCGCCGTCTCGAGGCGGCGCGCGGCCGCGGCGCTTTTGCTGATCAGCCGCATCGGCCTAATATTCTATGGCGCAGCCCTGGGGCTGCGTTTCGGTTTTTTGCACGCGCCGTCCGGCGATCAAGTCATCCAGCGCGGATTTCACGTATTCGCGTCCCGGCGCATCGTCGGCGAAAACTTGATCATCCATGGCCCCTTCGTAGGCAAGCTTGCCGTCGCGATTGACCAGGAAAAAGCTCGGTGTGGTCTTCGCGCCGTAGCTGCGCGCTATGTTGCCGCGGACATCGAACAAGAAGGCGGTGACCGTCGCGTGCGTTTGCGCGATGCGCGCGCGCGCCGCCGCCGGCGTCAGATATCCGGCCTTGTCGGGCGCGGCGGTATCGATGGAAAGCCAGACGATTTGCCGCGAGACTGCGTAACGCTGTAAGGCTTGCATTGCTCCGCTTTTGTACTTGATGGCCGTGAAAGGGCAGGCCGGGCTGGTCCATTCCAACACCACCAGCTTGCCCGCATAGTCGCGCAAGCTGTGCTGCTTGCCATCCGCGCCCTTGGCGGTGAACGCCGGTGCCGGCGCGCCGACAACGACGCGGCTGAGCCCGGTGGCGTGCGTCAATCCCGCGACACCGACGCCGACGCCGGCGAGCGCAATCGACACGATTGAGGCGGCCCGCGCGAATCCCTTCAATGAATCAAAGGTAGTCGACACGGGCCGCCGCGAGGCTGCTACTGGCCGCCTCCGGACTTCTCCGGTGCCGCCGCTTGCGCAGGCGCCGCTTGCGCAGGCGCGCCGGGCGCCGGCTGGCCTTGCGGCTGCGAAGCCTGCTGGCGGCGCCTTTGCATGTGGGCCTGGGCAGCTGATAACTCATTGGGCTCGATGAAGCCGTCGTGATCGGTGTCGATCTTGGCGAAGGCTTGCGCGAACTGCTTGCCGATCGGTCCGGTCAATTCCGACATATCCAGCTTGCCGTTCATCTTCGTGTCCAGCATGCCGAACACCCGGTTCTCATTCAGCAACTTATCGTACGCGGCAAACTGATCCATCTTGTCCGAGGTCTCGCCGATCCACTCGTAGTGGAAGGCGGTGTAGAGCATCTCGTCGAATGATTGATCGCCCCAGGGCACGACCCGATTGTGATCCGGATTCGCCGGATTTCTCACAGAGTTGTCATAGGTGTAGACCGCCAGCAGTTTCGATCCGGCCGGAACCTTGACGGGCTGAACGAAGTTGTACTCGCGCTGCCAGTTGAAGTCGTAGTGCGGCAGCGCGACCAGCAGGGTCTTCTTGCCGTCCGGCTCGATCAGGAAGAACTTCGAGGACGCGCCGCGATAATGCGCGTGCGGGAATGCGCCGTACAGCATCATGTCCTTGGGCACATCCATGTACGCCTGCAGCTCGGTGCTCTCCGTGTTCGCGGGAATCACGATGTTCGCATTCAACACGACCGAGTTGCGCATCACGTACTTCGGCTTGTTCTTCCAGAAGTAAAGCGCGATTTGCGAGTGCTCGGTGACTTGCTGACCGAATGGCGTGTAATGAACTTGGAAGCCCACCGCTCCGCCCGGCGGAATGTAGGCGCCGGTGTTCGCCGGCTCGACGAAGGATTCGGCGCCGACCGCGTAGCCGCCCAGCGAGGTTCCCCACTTGCTCTCATTCGCCACTTCACCGGGTTTCGGCACTTCCGCGAGGTAACCGGTGAGAATGTGGTGCACGGTTTGGCGATTCACGACCTTGATGGTCGAGGCGCGCAGCCACTTCCCCTCTTTCAGAGGATTGACGACATACGGGCGCTGATACTCGACGATGCCGTTAGCCGGAATGGTGTAGGCGGGAATATCCAGCACCAAGTCCGGTTTGCCCAAGGGCCATTCCGGCGCCGTGAAATTCTTGCCCACCATCGGATCGCGGCCGGTGCCGCGCGGCGCGCCGGCTTCAACCCAATGCACCAGCGTCTTGATTTGCGTCGCCGACAGGCTGCGGTCGCCGAGGAAGTGCCCGACAGTGGGGTCGGCGCGCCAAGGCGGCATGCGCTGCGTGCGGATCATTTCGCGAATCATCGACGCAAACGGCGCAATCTCTTCGAATCGCGTAAAGGGCATCGGACCAATGCCGCCGGGCTCATGGCACGAGACGCACTTTTCCTCGAACATCGGCGCGATGTTCTTCACGTAGGTCACTTTACTGGCGGCCAATTTGGCGCGCTCGGGGAAATCAATGATGCATCCGACCGGTTCAACCCGGGAGACCGCAACCGGCTTGCCGGCGAGCATCGAATCCAGTGCGTCCTTCGCCCAGGTGTGGTCCGCGGCGCTCTTCTGGCGCTCATAGGTGACCTTGTCGTCGATCGGGCCTCGATAAACGATCTTCCAGGTCTTCGGATCGATGACGATGACCTCGGCAGTTCGGGTCACGCCCAACTGCTCGCCCACCAGCTGATTGGTGTCCATGAGGATCGGGAGGTTGTAGCCGTAGGCTTTCGCCTCCGCGACGATCGCTTCGCGCTTGTCCGACGGCGTGGAGTTCAGCATGAAAATCTCGACGCCCTTGGCCGAATATTGCTCCTGCAGCGCTTTTACCGCGGCGCTGGTATTGCGGCTCACCGGACAGTTGTTCTCCTGTGTAATGAGCACCACCGCGCTGGCGTCGCCGAGCTGACGCAGCTCGTGCGAATGCAGATTCTGATCCGACAACCGGAAGTCATCGACGGTAGCCGGCAACGCAACTTCTGCGGGTGCTATCGCTGCCGCAGTTGCCGTCGCGTCGCTTGATCCCAGGTAGCTTAGGCCTGCGACCGCAATCAATGCCGCTGCTGCGGCCGATGTACGCGTCTTCTTCATAGTCGTTGACCTTCCCTTGTGGTTCGCCATGGTATGGGCGCGCCTGGTGAGCACGCCTAATCTACGTTTCGGTGGCATTATGCCACCGAATGTGGAGGAAGTCTTCTGAATGCGTAATCGCACATGCTGAACTGGCATGCCCGCTTTCCGACCCAGAAAAGCGGCTTTCGGTCCTCAATCGAGCGGCCGCAAGGCGGCCTTAAAGGCATTCATTCGTGCGTTAATGGCCTATGAACGCCTCTCATAGGCTGCGCCGAGGGTCGATTTGGGTTGGTTGGATCCTGCTGGCGCTCGCCGTCCTGGCGGTATTGGCCGCCGCCGCGCTGGAGGCAGGTTACCTTCGGGGCCCGCTGCTCAAAGTGCTCGCGGCGTACACGGACCGGCCGATTCGCGTGGCGGGGCCGTTGAGCCTGCACATTTTCTCGCGCAATCCGCGCTTGGTGGCCGAGCGGGTCACCATCGGCAACCCAGCGTGGATGCCGCCAGGCGACACTGCGGTAATCGGCAAGGTCACGGTGATTTTCGCCGCGCCGCGCCTGGGAAAGGAACTGAGCATCGATCGGCTGCAGATCGACGACGCGGCGCTGCATTTGATTCGCGACGCCGCGGGCCACGCCAACTGGCAATTCCAGAATCCGGATCAAAGCGCTCCGCGCGCGATGATGATCATTCGCTCGTTGTCCATGATGGACGCGCATGTGCTGCTCGACGATGCGCAAAAGCACCGTCAGTTCGACGGCACGATCTTTGCGCACGATGCAGCCGGCGCGCAGGGGCCGCCGCCCCTGCGCATCGAGGGCAAAGGACAGCTGAACGGCAAGCCGCTCAGCTTCGAACTCAGCGGCGATCCGTTGCGTAGCGCAAGCCGCAGCCGGCATTACAGCTTTAGTTTCAGCGAACGCTCCAGCGGCTCGCAACTGGTTGCCAGCGGATTTTTGCAGCATGCTTTCGATTTGCGTTCCTATGACGCGACCTTCGAAGCCTCGGGCGCCGATCTGAAAGACCTGTACTACTTGAGCGGCGCGAGACTGATCGACACCGGCAGTTATCATCTCTCCGGACACTTGGCGTGGCGCGCCTACACCTCATCTTTCACGGACTTGATCGTCAAGAGCGGCCAGAGCGATTTGCGCGGCTCGGTTTCGATTGATTCGGCCAAGGGCCAGTTCAATGTCAATGGGGAATTGGAGTCGCAACTCTTGCGTCTCGCCGATCTTGGTCCGGCTGCGGCGGGCCGTGACCCTGAAGCGGCAATCAAGCCGCTGCTCCTATCCACGGCGGCACCGGATCCGACCGCATTGCGACGGGGCAGGGGGACGGTGCAATTTCGCGCCCAGCGTGTGGAAGCGGGGCGCACGGCCTTCAACGCTGTTGCCGCAAAATTCGCCAACGATCACGGCGAGCTGACGATCGCTCCGCTGTCTGCGCAAATCCTGGGCGGCCGGTTGAGCGGTCAGATGCAGATCGACGCGCGGAAAGAGATTCCCGCCGTGCACTTAGTAGTTAGAATCAATGATATGCAACTGGCACAAATCCTTGGCAAAAAAGCCGGACCGCCGCCCATCGACGGGCCGTTGACGGTGACGATCGACCTCTCGGGCCGTGGAAAATCTCTGCATGATGCCGCGGCCGGCGCCGACGGCACGCTGCAGGCGAGCTTGCCCGGCGGCATGGTCCGGGATTCGCTGGCGGAGCTCACGGGCGTCGATCTTCGCGGACTGGGGCTGCTGCTCGCAAAGGACAAGAAAGAGGTGGCCGTGCGTTGCGGCTTCGCGAATTTTCAGGCGCATGACGGCACCTTGACGGCAAAGGACTTGGTGCTCGACACCGCGCCCGTGCTGATCGAGGGCACTGGATCCATTCATTTGCAGACCGAGACTTTGGACCTGATCTTGCGCGGCTACCCCAAGCATGTGCGGTTCTTTCAATTGCGCGCGCCGATAGTGATTCGCGGCACCCTGAAGTCGCCCTCGATCGGCATTCAAGCGCACGATTCCAAAATGGTGCTCGTCGATCCCGGCAAGGCGAAGGATGCCGATTGCGGGTCCCTGCTGCGATGAATCTCTCGGTAGCAGTCGGCAAGAGCGACCATGCGCAGGGCCCGGAGAATGCACCGGTCACGTTGGTTGAGTACGGCGATTATCAATGCCCTTTTTGCGCGGACGTGAATCCCATGATCAAGGCAATTGCGAAAGCCATGGGCACGCAATTGCGCTTCGTGTTCCGGCACATGCCGTTGCTCGAGATGCATCCCTATGCGCAGCATGCCGCCGAAGCGGCCGAGGCGGCAGGCGCCCAGGGAAAATTCTGGGAGATGCACGACGCCATCCTTCAGCAGCAATCCGAATTGGGCTCCGATTTGCTGCATCAGCTGGCCTCGAAAATCCGACTCGATGTCGAGCGGTTTTCCGATGATCTCGAGGCGCGCCGTTACCGGCCGAGAGTCAAGCGAGACTTCATGAGCGGCATGCGCAGCGGCGTTGCCGGAACGCCGACATTTTTCATCAACGGCAAACGCTACGAGGGAGCGCTGGACCACGCCTCGCTGTTGTCGGCAATCGGGCGGGCGTAGTACCTCGGCATGGCGATGTTGACGGTTGGTCTAGCGCCCGCCAGGGAGGGCAAGAAGATTCGAGGCACGAAGGCAACAGTGCCTCGAATCTTCTTACCCGCCCTGACGAGAACTGGACCGATCGATATCACATGCCGCGCTACCGACGGATGTCCGACGACACCGGATTCTCCAACCTAAATGCGCGTGGGGCCACCGGATCGATGGTGGCCATTCGAGACTCGTCCTCCAGCACCGTGAGATTGAGCGTCCTGCCTGAATGGCCTGGAGGGATGGGAGGCTTCAAGGACCTGATCTTCCGGGCCTTGAAGCCTCCCATCCCTCCAGGCCATGCGCGCCGCTCAAATTCACAGTGCCGAAGGACAGCTTGCTAAAGTCTGACAAATTCCAACAGCCGATTGTTGGCAGGCAAATCGTGATCAATCCGCAGCCGCAGCGCATGGCGTCCGGCAAGAGCGCCGATATCCGTCAGGTCGCGCAAGCCTGATAAAGGATCTCGTTCCTTGAGCATCAGATCAAAGTCGCGATTGCTATCCGATGTGTAGCGGCCGTTGTCGCGAAATGGTCCATAAATGCACATCACGCCGTGCGGCGCCAACACCGCATCGATCCCGCGGAACATCGCCTCCACTTCCGCCCAGCCCATGATGTGCAGCGTATTGGCGCTGAAGACGGCATCGACGCTGCGCAACGGCCATACGGTTTGCTTGACGTCGAGAACCGTGGGCGCGCGCAGATTGCGTGTGCCCTCGAGCTTTACGCGCGCGGCAAGATCGGCAAGGTAAGTCAACTGCTCGGTGGGATGCCAAGTCAGATGCGTCAGGTGCGCAGCAAAATGCACCGCGTGCTGGCCGGTGCCGCTGCCGATTTCGAGAACCTGGGTTCGATCCGCAAACGCGGCGCGCAACACCTCGAGAATCGGAACCTTGTTTCGCTCGCAGGCTTCGGAGAAGGGCAGCATGGATCGTATGTTACAGTGACGCTCCCCGCCCGCAAGACTTCAGGAGATTTGGATGGCGACCCTGTATGATTTCTCGATTCCCGCGTTGATTCGGGGACTCACCAACATGTCTGCGATCCTCGATAAAGCGGCTGCCTACGCGGCCGCAAAAAAGATCGATTCGACCGTGCTGGCGCAGACACGCTTGTTTCCCGACATGCATCCGCTCAGCCGCCAAGTGCAAATTGCCTGCGACACCGCCAAGGGCGCCGCGGGCCGGCTGGCGGGCATCGAAGTGCCCAAGCATGAGGATACGGAAACCACCTTGCCCGAGCTGAAAGCGCGCATCGCCAAAACGTTGGATTATTTGCGGACCGTAACCGCGGCAAAAGTCGCGGGCGATGATGCTCGCGCCATCGAAATTAAATTTCCCAACGGCGCCTGGAAATTCACTGCACAGAGCTACGTCAACGATTTCGTGCTGCCGAATTTCTATTTTCACGCCAGCATGGTCTATGCCTTGCTGCGCAAGAGCGGCGTGGAAATCGGCAAGGGCGATTTTCTCGGCGCCATCCAGTAACGGCTGCGAGGAGATTCGGCAATTGACGTGCCGCGCAGCCGCGCGGCACCCTGAGTCAAGCGTTCGGCTTTAAGCCAGCTGATCCACCAGTTCTTCGACGCGGCTGAAGAGTGCCTCCTCGGTGCGCGCAATGTGCCCGAAGCGCAGCTTGAGCGGACCGTCGAGCCGGTATTCCTTGGGCTTGCCTTGAATGAGCTTCAGCACGCGCCTCGGGTCAATCTGATTCTGCTCCTCGAACAGGATGTAGCCGCTGCTGGCGCCGGCGTCGATCTTGCGGATGCCGAGCGCAGCGGCGCGCAGTTTAAGATAGGTGGCGCGAAATAGGGATTGTGCAAAGGGCGGTATCGGGCCGAAGCGGTCGATCATTTCGACCTTCAATTCGTCCAGCTCCTCGCGCGTCGGCGTGCTGGCGATGCGTTTGTACAGCATCAAGCGCAAGTGCACGTCGGGCACGTAGTCCTCTGGGATGAGTGCCGGCACGTGCAATTCGACCTCCGGTCCCGCGTCCAGCGGCCGTTCAAGATCGGCTTGCTTGCCGGATTTGAGCGCCGCTACGGCGCGCTCCAGCAGTTCCATGTACAGGTTGTAGCCGATCTCTTGAATCTGTCCGCTCTGTTCATCGCCCAAGAGTTCGCCGGCGCCGCGGATTTCCAGATCGTGCGTAGCCAGGGTAAATCCGGCGCCCAGCTCTTCGAGCGACTCCAGGGCTTCGAGCCGCTTGATGGCATCGGCGGTCATCGCCTTGCGCGGCGGCGTGATCAAGTAGGCGTAGGCGCGATGGTGCGAGCGCCCGACGCGCCCCCGGAGCTGATGAATCTGCGCCAGGCCGAATCGATCCGCGCGGTCGATGACGATGGTATTGGCCGTCGGCACGTCGATGCCGCTCTCGATGATGGTGGTGCAGACCAAAACGTTGAAGCGGCGGTGATAGAAATCCAGCATCAGCTGCTCGAGGTCGCGCTCGCGCATTTGGCCGTGACCGACCGCGACCGTCGCTTCCGGGACCAATTCGCGCAGCGCTTGCGCCGTTTTCTCGATGGTCTCGATGCTGTTGTGCACATAGTAGATCTGTCCGCCGCGGCGGATCTCGCGCAGGGCGGCCTCCCGCACGACGGTTTCATTCCATTCCAGCACGAAGGTCTTGACGGCCAGCCGCTCGGCCGGCGGCGTGGTGATCAAGGACAGATCGCGAAGGCCGCCCATGGCCATGTTGAGCGTGCGCGGAATCGGGGTCGCCGTCAGCGTCAGCACATCGACTTCGGTGCGCAGGGCCTTGAGTCTTTCCTTGTCGCGCACGCCGAACCGATGCTCCTCATCGATCACCACCAACCCCAAGTCCTTGAAGCGAATCTTGCCTTGCAGCAGACGTTGCGTGGCGATGACGATGTCCACGCTGCCGGCGGCGATGCCTGCGATGACGCCGGCCGCTTCCTTGTTGGTGCGAAAGCGCGACAGGCTCTCGATGCGCACCGGCCAGTCCGCGAAGCGGTCCACAAAGTTGGTATGGTGCTGTTGCGCGAGCAGCGTGGTCGGTACCAAAACCGCCACCTGCTTGCCGGCCTGCACCGCGACGAATGCCGCCCGCAGCGCCACCTCGGTTTTGCCGAACCCGACATCGCCGCAGATGACCCGATCCATGGGCTTGTCGGATTTCAGGTCTGCGATGACTTGTTCGATGGCGGCGGCTTGATCGACCGTCTCCTCGAAGGGAAAGCCGGCCTGAAACGCGCGGTAGTCAGCCTCACCGGCCAGCATGCGCGTGCCTTGCCGGGCAGCCCGGCGCGAATACAAATCGAGCAATTCGGCGGCGACGTCGCGAATCCGTTGCGCGGCCTTACGGCGCGCTTTCTGCCATTGGTCGCCGCCGAGCTTGTGCAGCGGCGCCGTTTCCGCAGGCGCGCCGGTATAGCGCGAAACCAGGTGCAGCGACTGGACCGGAACATATAGCTTGTCGCCCTCGGCATATTCGAGCACCAGAAACTCGCCGGTGTAGCCGGCGATATCCATGGTCTGCAGTCCGACATAGCGGCCCACACCGTAGGTCTCGTGCACCACCGGCGCACCGATGCGCAAATCCGACAATTCCTTCAATATTTTCGCCGGGTCGCGCTCCGCCCGGCGCCGGCGGCGCTCCTGGCGGGCGCGATCGCCGAATAATTGCGATTCGGTGAGAATCTCCAGGGCGGGCTTTTCCAGCCTCAGTCCCGATACCGCGGCCGAGACCGCGATCCCCAACTTCAGCCCGCTCGCTAGGAAGGCAGCGAAGTTGTCGAAGACTTTTGGCTGAACGCCGCGGGCGCGCAGCAGGTCCAAGATGAGTTCGCGGCGGCCGGCGGATTCGGCCGCGATCAGCACGCGCGCAGCGCAGGCGTTGATATGCGCTGCCAATTCCGCGGCAGGCTGCTCGGCGCGAGCATCGATGCGCACCAGGGCGGGCACCGCGGTGGGAAAATTTTGCAAAGGTCCCGTCGTCTCGGGGGGCCATTCAAAGGTGTGCAGTTCAATCTTGCGCCACGGAGACAATGCCTGCAGGAGTTCGTCGGGCGGCAAATAGACTTCGGCCGGATCCAAGATCGGCCGGTAGCGGTCGTGCCGCAGCTGCTCGTGGCGCTCGAGAATCCCGTTCCATAGTCCGGGAGCGCTCGAGGCGGCATCGTTGACGTCTACGATGAGGCTGTCGGGCGGCAGATACTCGAACAGATGCGAGGTGCGCTCGAAGAACAGCGGCAGGAAAAACTCGATTCCGCCGGGCGCAATGCCGGCGCTGGTGTCGCGGTAGACCGCCTGCTCCGCAAGATCCCCCGTGAAGCGCAGCCGATAGCGGCGCCGGAACTCGCGCACCCCTTCTGGGTTCAACGGAGTTTCGCGCGCCGGCAGCAAGTGAATGCGGTCCAACTTGTCGAGCGAACGCTGCGTCTCCGGATCGAAGCGCCGAATGCTGTCGACGTCTCGATCCAGCAGGTCGATGCGGAAGGGGGTGTCCGAGCCCATGGGGAATACGTCGATGAGCGAGCCGCGGACCGCGAACTCGCCGTGCGCTACGACCTGAGTAACCGCCGCATAACCCGCCATCGCCAACTGCGCGCGCAGCGCCTCGAGATCGAGCGTCTCGTTGAGGTGTACTTGAAGCGAATAGGCCTCGATGTAACTGCGCGGCGCCAATCGCTGCAGCAGGGTATCGATGGCGACCAGCCACACACCGTGGCGCGCGCGCGGCAATTCGGCCAGGGTCGCAAGCCGCGCAGAGGTGATGTCGGGGTGGGCGGAAAAGCTGTCATAGGGCA
Source organism: uncultured Gammaproteobacteria bacterium (assembly GCA_963782865.1). Lineage (GTDB taxonomy): Bacteria > Pseudomonadota > Gammaproteobacteria > Steroidobacterales > Steroidobacteraceae > Bog-1198. The sequence goes on from CAWALS010000005.1 coordinate 182,157, forward strand.
GGGTTTCTAAATCGGGGAACACCCTGACGTTGAGATTGGTTCCGGCAAAGAACTGAATTTCCTCGCTCAGGGTTTCGGCTTCGCGCGAGTTGCGCGCGATGACCAGCAGCGGGCCTAAGGCAGCAGGAGCCGCTTCGGCGATAGCCAGCGCCGGGGCTGCGCCATACAGCTTGCCCCATTTGACCGGGCGGGCATCGTTGCTGGGAAGGATCGGATCGAGTAAAGACATTGGCGCGTTTTAAAAAAATAAAAAACGCCCGCCGCGAACCAGTCGCGGTGGGTACTTTGAGAATCAAGTTTAAATGATGTTACGCGAACCCGGAGCTGCGGTTACGCGTTATTAGGTTTTTCGGCGCTTACAACGACGCTGTGAATGACATGCTCGTGTTCGAAATACACGACGAACCCCGGATATTCCCAGCGCGAAATCGGCGGCTGCCCAACGGCGGGAATCTTGGTGGCAGGCGCGCCGAACTTGCCCGCAACTTGATCCATGGTCATGCCGCGGGTTGGCGTGGGCACATCGGACTGTTTGACCGCGATGCCGTTATCGACGGCGATGGTCTCGGCCCCCGCGAGGCCGCTCGCGAGCACCGTGGCTAGCAGCAGAATTCGATACCTCATGGCGCACCTCATATGTTACCGGATATCCTATGTTTACTTTGAGCCCCTGGAAACTATACCACTGCCTAGATGGACCAATACTTGACTCAATTAACACTCTGATTGTGTTGTCAATTAATCGGTCCCGCTAAGGATTCGTCGCCGCTCATGTTCCAACCCCTCCCTGTCTTTGTGGGTCTGCGGTACTCGCTGGCTCGCGAGCACAGCTTTTTCGTGTCTTTTATCACCTGGGTGTCGCTGCTTGGCGTCGCCGTGGGCGTGGCGGCCCTGATTACCGTGCTGTCGGTGATGAACGGCTTCGAAACGGAGCTGCGGGGGCGCTTGCTGAGCCTGTCCGCACACGCCACGTTGACCTTGGGCGGGGAACCCATACCCGACTGGCGGACCCGTATAAGCCAGTTGCAGGGTTCGCCGGGCCTGACCGGCGCGGCGCCGTATTTGGATTCCGACGCCATGCTGAGCAAGCAGTCCTCCATGAGCGGCGCGATCGTGCGCGGTATCGATCCTGAATTGGAACCGAAAGTCTCTTCGATTGCCGATGCCATGCGCGAGGGCAAGCTGACCGATCTTAAGCCAGGATTGAACCGGATCATCCTGGGGCGAATGCTCGCCTACCAGCTGCAGGTGGGTCCCGGCGATACGGTGGTCGTGATGATCCCCGGCAATTCTGCGGCCAGCGGCGGCGGATTCACGCCGCGCCTGCAGGAGTTCGAGGTCGTGGGCACGTTTGAGGTCGGTTTGCAGGAGCATGACAGTGTCTTGGCGTTGATCAACCTGAGCGATGCGGAGGCGTTGCGGGGTCTATCCGGGCCCACCGGAATTCGGCTCAAATTCGACGATGTGCTCGAGGCGCCCGACTTGGCGCGCATCGCGGCCGCGCGCCTGAATCCGAAAATGCAGGTGCGCGACTGGACCCAGGAGAACGAAGCGTACTTTCGCGCCGTGCGCATCGAGAAGACGATGACGGGTTTGATCCTCATGCTGATTGTCGCCGTGGCGGTGTTCAACATCGTGGCAACGCTGGTCATGGTGGTGAACGACAAGCGCACCGATATCGCCATCTTGAGAACTTTGGGATTGAGCCCGCGGGGCGTGCTGGCGGTCTTCATGACGCAAGGGGTGCTGATCGGCTGGATCGGCACCGCGCTCGGGGTCGGCTTGGGTGTCGCTCTGGCGCTGAACGTCGATGTGATCGTGCCGTTTCTGGAATCCACTTTCGGCTTTCACATCATGGATCCGGATGTTTTCTATACCTCCGGCATCCCGAGCGAGTTGCATCCCCCCGACGTCGTCAGGATCGCCATCGCCGCGTTCCTGTTGACCTTCGGTGCAACGATATACCCGGCCTTGCAGGCGGCCCGCACGCAGCCGGCCGTCGCGTTGCGATACGAATGAAGCGCTACTGGTACGAGGGCTTCTTGGGGTTTCGCTATTTGCGCGCCTCGCCGCACCGTGGCTTTGTGTCCTTGATCGCCGGCATCGCCATCGTGGGCCTGGCTCTGGGCGTGGCCGTGCTGATCATCGTGCTTTCCGTGATGAACGGCTTCGAGGAGGTGCTGCGCACGCGCATCTTGAGTCTGACGGCGCACGCCACGATTTCAGGCATCGAGGGCCGCATTGCGAATTGGCGCGCGGACATTGCAAAACTGCAGGTCTTTCCCGGCATCAATGGCGCGGCGCCCTATATCGAGGAACAGGGCTTGATGACCCACGGCGACAAATCGTCCGGGGTGCAATTGCGCGGCATCGACCCTGCGGCCGAGTCGCGGGTCGTCGATCTGCGTCCGCATCTTTTGAGCGGCCGTTTGACCGATCTGACGCCGGGCAGCTACCGGGTGATTCTGGGCAAGGCTTTGGCGGAGGAACTCGGCGCCAAGGTCGGCGATCGGGTGGTGCTGATCGTTGCCCTCGGCGATGTCACGCCGCTCGGCGTGCTGCCGCGGATGCGCGCATTTCAAGTGGCCGGAATTCTCTCGGTCGGCATGTACGAATACGATCGGCGCATTGCGATCATGGCGATCCAGGATGCCGCGAAACTGCTGCGCATGGGCGACGAAGTGACTGGAATCCGCCTGAATCTTGCGGACATGTACGCCGCGCCGCGGATCGTGCGCGCCGCGGCCATCGCGATCGGCGGCGGAGTTGAGGTCCAGGACTGGACCAACGAGCACGTGAATTTCTTTCGCTCGATCACGATCACGAAGCGAATTTTGTTCGTGATGCTATCGTTGATGGTGGTGGTCGCGGCGTTCAACATCGTCTCGACCATGGTGATGGTGGTGAAGGATAAACGGCGCGACATCGCGATCCTGCGCACCTTCGGCTCCACGCCGCGCAGTATCCTGTCCGTGTTCTTCGTTCAGGGCAGCTTGATCGGCATGCTCGGCATCCTCTTCGGCGTTGCGCTCGGCGTGATCATCGCGGTGAATCTACAGCAGCTCGTGCACGCGCTCGAGGCCATTGTGGGTTTCAAATTTCTGGACGCACGCGTGTACTTCATGAGCGACTTGCCGGCGCATGTCCGCCTGAGCGACGTGCTGCGCATCTGCGGATTCGCCTTCGTACTGGCGTGCCTGTCCACCGTGTACCCGGCGGTGCGTGCCGCGCGCCTGTTGCCGGCCGAGTCCCTGCGAAATGATTGAGGTCAAAAAGATGGCGCTTGATACGGTGTTGGAAGGCGTGGATCTGGTCAAGGAGTTTGTCCAGGGCGGCGTGACGCTGCAGGTGCTGCGCGGCGCAAACATCAAAGTCCGCGCCGCAGAGCGCATTGCCATCGTCGGCGCCTCCGGGTCGGGCAAGACCACGCTGCTGCAGCTATTGGGCGGCTTGGATCTGCCGACGCGCGGCACGGTTGGAATTGCCGGATCCGCGATGAATCAACTGAACGACAGCGAGCGCGGCCGTCTGCGCAACCATGCCGTGGGCTTTGTCTATCAATTCCATCACTTGCTGCCCGAGTTCACCGCGCTCGAGAATGTGGCGATGCCGTTGCTGGTGCGGCGCATGCATCCGCGCGCCGCCAAGCAGGAGGCGCAGGCCCTTTTGACGCGCGTGGGATTGGGCGAACGCCTGCAGCATCGTCCCGCGCAACTTTCCGGCGGTGAACGCCAACGGGCCGCGGTCGCCCGCGCTCTGGTAACACGGCCCAGGCTGGTGTTGGCGGATGAACCGACCGGAAATTTGGACGGCAAGAACGCGGCGCAGGTGTTCGAACTGATGCTGGAACTCAACCGCGAACTCGGCACCAGCCTGGTGATCGTCACGCACGACGAGAGATTGGCAGCGCGCCTGGATCGAGTGCTCACCCTGACAGACGGGATCCTAGTCGAGCGCGATGCCGCGCTCGCTTGAGCGCGCACGGCGGCGCCGCAGCTGATAGATGACCCGGGCGCGCCAGGCCGCTTGCGCCAGAACATAGCCGCAGGCGGCGGCGGCGAGGCCGAGTACCAGGGCTCCGAGCAGCAGCGGCGGCCAGAGCGCGTGCATTTCCGCCCAGAGCGTGCGATGGCTGATGGTGTGCAGGAACGGCATCAGGTCCAAACCCGACAGTTTTGCCCCCACCCAAAGGGAGCCTGCCACCTGGGGTACCCAGGTGAACGGATTGCTGATGAAGACCGTGGCCATCAGCACCGGCAGGTTCAGCCGAAAGTACACGCCGAGCAAGGTGCACGCGACCAGGTGCACCGGCAGCGGTGTCGGCGGAATAAAGGCGATGAACAGGCCGAGCGCGAACGAGCGCGACACGCTGGCGCGATTGAACGCCCAGCAACGGCGGTCGAGCATGACGGCCGTGAAGTGTTTCAAACACCAGTGCTTTTCCAGCGTGCTGCGGTCCGGAGTGACGCGTCGTAGCCAGCGTTTCATGATTTTTTCTTCTACGCCTCCCGAACGCTCATTATGCCGATTTCGTGACGCCTGCACTCGACTCCATGAGCATTTGGGAAATCAATGGCTTGTAGCGGGTGGCAAAAGCACTGTCTGAACAGTCGGCGGTCAAGTATCATGCCCGCAGCTTTGTATTTGACTTAAACGAGGGCGCAATGTGGGAGATTATCCGCGCGGGCGGCGGCTTCATGTGGCCGATCATTATATGTTCCATCGCGGCGGTCGCCATCATATTGGAGCGCCTTTGGACTCTACAGAGCAACCGCGTCATTCCGCGTGACCTGGCTCAAAAAGTCTGGAATTGGATCGAAGCGGATCAAATGAGCGACAAATTGGTGGCGGCGCTGGAGCAGAACTCGCCCCTTGGCAAGCTGCTGGCCATCGGACTTGCCAATCGCGATAAGCCCCGCGAAATCATGGTGGAGCGCCTCGAGGATGGCGGCCGCCACGTGATACATGATTTGGAACGCTTCCTCAATACGCTCGGCACGATCGCGGCGGTTGCGCCGCTGTTGGGACTTTTAGGAACCGTCGCCGGCATCATTCATGCGTTCAATGCGATCACTGCCAGTGGACTCGGCGATCCCAGAACTCTTTCCGGCGGCATCGGCGAAGCTCTCATCACGACCGCCGCGGGACTGACCGTGGCGATTCCTTCGCTGATCGCCTATCGCTTCCTGCGCAGCAAGGTTGAGGGATTGGTCATTCGCATGGAGAAGGAAGCCATGAAGCTGGTCGACGCCCTGGATGAGCGCGGCGGATTCGCCAGACGATGAACCTGCGCCCGCGCCGCCAAGAGGATCCCGAGATCAATCTGATCAATATGATTGATGTACTGCTGGTATTGCTGATCTTCTTCATGGTCTCGACGACTTTCAATCAAGAAGGCAGGGTCAAGGTGCAGCTGCCGCAATCGAGCGACACGCCGATACCGCGAGGTGCGCACGAACCGCTGGTCATCACCATCACCGCGGAGGGCGCCTACCGCGTCAATGAGCGCACCTTGATCAACTCCAGTCCGGAGACCCTGCGCGCCGCCTTGCAGAAGGAAGCCGGCACGGATCGCGGGCCCATCACGATCCGCGCGGATGGCCGCAGCACGCATCAGGCGGTGGTCACGGCCATGGACGTCGCGGGGAAGCTCGGCTTCGCGCAGCTCAACATCGCAACCGTGCATGAGGATAACGCCCCTTGAGCGCCGCGCCGGCGGCTGTCGGTTCCGCCACTGACGGCTGGGCAATCTATCGCCGCGTGATCAAGTATGCGCGGCCGTACGCCGGCATGTTTTCCGTCGGCGTGTTGGGCGCGATTCTGTTCGCCGTGTCCAATGCCTCTCTGGCGTATCTGGTGAAGCGCTTCATGAAGGGCACCTTTGTGCTGGCGGATCCGAACGTTCTGTGGCAGGTGCCGGTCGGGGTGGTGGTGCTTTTCACGCTGCGCGGCGTGGGCGATTACATCGCCAATTATTTTCCGAGCTGGGTGGGACGACAGGTCATCAAAGGCCTGCGCCACGATCTGTTTCAGCACTTCATGCGCCTGCCGATCGCCTATGCCGACCAACAGCAATCCGGACATTTGCTCTCCAAACTGACCAACAACATCGAACTGGTCGCGGCCGCTGCCACCAACGCGGCCATCTCGCTCATCAGCGATTCATTGAGCATCGTGATCCTGGTCGGGTATCTGTTCTATTTGAACTGGCATCTCGCCGCTTTTTGCATCGCCGCGGCGCCGGCGATCGCCTGGCTGATGCAGATCGCCAACCGCAGCTTCCGCCGCTACAGCCAACGCATTCAAAACTCGATGGGCGATATTACGCGGGTGGCGAAGGAAGCCCTCGATGCCCTGCGTCTGATCAAGATCTTCAACGCCGAGGATCACCAGACGCAGCGCTTCGAGCTGGTCAACGAACACAACCGCGCTTCCAACATGAAACTGGTGCGCGCCAAATCCATCAGCAATCCGGTGGTGCAATGCATAGCCGCGATCGCATTGGGCAGCGTGCTGTTCGTGTCGATCCATCAGGTGCAAGCCGGCGATTTGACCCTGGATGAATTCTTTGGATTCCTGACCGCGCTGTTCCTGATCCCATCCCCGCTGCGCAGCCTGGTCAACATGAGCGGTCCGCTGCAGCAAGGTATTGCCGCCGGCCAAAGCGTGTTCGAAGTGTTGGACCAACCCACGGAGGGCGATGGCGGAACACGCCTGCTGACGCGCGCCCGAGGCGAGGTGGAATTTCGCAACGTGTCCTTTGCCTACGCAGGCGAGAAGGGCGACGTGCTGCGGGATGTGAGTTTTCAGGTGCGGCCCGGCGAAACCGTGGCGATTGTCGGCCGATCGGGCAGCGGTAAAACCACGCTCGTCGGACTGGTACCGCGGTTCTACGACGTGCAGCAAGGCTCGGTGCTGTTGGACGGAATCGATGTGCGCGAATACCGCTTGACCGATTTGCGTTCGCAGGTGAGCCTCGTCAGCCAGGAGGTGGTGCTGTTCAACGATACGATTCGCAACAACATTGCCTTCAATGCCGTGGGCAAGACCGATGCGCAAGTCGAGGAGGCCTCGCGCGCCGCGAACGTCATGGAATTTGTCAATCAACAGCCTCAGGGCCTGGACACGATGCTCACGGATCGCGGCCAAAATTTTTCGGGCGGCCAGCGGCAGCGAATTTCCATTGCACGCTCGCTGCTCAAGGATTCGCCCGTCCTGATCCTCGATGAGGCGACCGCGGCGCTCGACAACGAATCGGAGCGGCGCGTTCAGCAGGAACTGGCGCTGCTGATGAAAGGCCGCACGACCTTGGTGATTGCGCACCGGCTGTCGACGGTTGAAAACGCCGATCGAATCATCGTGCTCGATCAAGGACGGGTCGTGGAGATGGGAAGCCACCAGGACCTGCTGGCGCGCGGCGGCCTCTATGCGGCACTGCATGGGATGCAGTTCAACGCTTGAGCAGCGGCGCAACGATGTCGGCGCAATCCTGGCTCAACAAATTCTGGTACGGCGGCGTTTCGCCGCCGTGGTGGATGGGACCGCTGTCGGCAGCTTACGGTGCGCTATCGGGAATACGCCGCTGCGCATATTCGCTGCATTTGGCAGGTTCGACGCGCCTGCCATGCCCGGTCGTGGTCGTCGGCAACTTGACCGTCGGCGGAACCGGCAAAACTCCGCTGGTGTGCTGGCTGGCCGGCCAGCTGATCGAACTGGGGTTCAAGCCGGGCGTGGTGACCCGCGGATACGGCGGCTCATCCCGGGCGGCGCGCCTCGTCCAAGCCGCCGATAATTCCGACAAGGTCGGCGATGAAGCCATCTTGCTGGCGCAGCGCAGCCGGGTTCCGGTCGCGACCGGGCGCAATCGCCCCGCGGCGGCGCAGCTGCTGATCAATGCCGGCTGCGACGTCATCGTGAGCGACGATGGGCTGCAGCACTATGCCCTGGAGCGCGATTGCGAAATCGTCGTCATCGACGGCGATCGCCGCTTCGGCAACGGACGCCTGTTGCCCGCCGGCCCGTTGCGCGAAACGCCGGCGCGGCTCGAGCGCGCGGACGCCATCGTTGTGAACGGCGGGCCGACCGAGAGCGACGGCGCACTGCGCATGCGCTTGCTGGCAACCAGCGCGGTGGCGATGAAGTACGGTACGACCAAGCCGCTGCGCGAGTTTTCCGGGCAACCGGTGCACGCAGTCGCGGCCATCGGCAATCCGCAGCGCTTCTTCGCCATGCTGCGCGCGGTCGGCATCGACGTCGTTGAGCACCCGCTGCCGGATCACGCGAAGCTGCGCATTGACGATATATCCTTTGCCGACGATCTTGCGGTGCTCATGACCGAGAAAGATGCCGTAAAATGCCGGGATATAGCAGGCCCGCATCATTGGTATGTACCCGTCAGCGTAGCCTTCGCGGCGGGCGATGCCGAAAAACTGCGAAGCCTCGTGGCCAGGTTGGTTGAAGCGCGCGCGGCGCGCGCCTAAGGGACATATGGACAAGCGTTTGCTTGATTTGCTGGTTTGCCCGATCTGCAAAGGACCCCTGCGCAGTTTCGGCGCGGGCAATGCGCAAGAGCTCGTTTGCCGTCCGGATCGGCTGGCCTATGCCGTGCGCGACGGCATCCCGCTGATGCTGCCCGAAGAGGCGCGCGCATTGAGCGCTGATGATCCCTTGCTCGAAACCTAGCCCTGGCATATTGGCTTTAGCGTGTTTCACGTCATCATTCCGGCGCGTTTTGGCTCCACTCGACTGCCTGCAAAGCCGTTGCTGCAGATCGGCGATCGGCCGTTGCTTCAATGGGTCTGGCAGCGCGCCATCGACAGCGGCGCCGCCTCGGTGCTCGTGGCGACGGACGATGAGCGCATTCGCGCCGCGGCGTCCGGGTTTGGCGCCGATTGCGTGATGACCTCGCCGGGTCATGTCTCAGGTACCGATCGGGTTGCCGAGACGGTGCGCGCCAGGGGATTGGCAGCCGAGGATATCGTGGTCAATCTGCAGGGCGACGAACCGATGATGCCCGCCGAAGTTGTTGCGCGGGTGGCGCAGGGATTGCGCGAGGCGGCGGGCAGCGAAATCAGCACGGCGGCCGCGCCTATCCAGTCATTGCGCGAATTTCTCGACCCCAATTGCGTCAAGGCACTGCGCGCGCGCGATGGACGAGCCTTGTATTTCAGCCGAGCCCCGGTGCCCTGGCCGCGCGACAGCATCGCCGCGCAGCGCCCGGCGTCATTCCAGGGGGCCTGGCGCCACATTGGCATCTACGCCTATCGGGTGCGCAGTTTGCTGCAGTTTGCGGCATGGCCGCCGACGCCGCTCGAGATGACTGAGAAACTCGAGCAACTGCGCGCCCTCGAGCATGGCATGCATATCCACCTGGTGACATTATCGGAACCGCCGCCGGCAGGCATCGACACGCCGGAGGATCTCGAGCGCGTCCGGGCCGCCTTGCTGAGCCGCTGAGCTCGCAGGTCACAGCCCGTGGCTACAATTCAAAGATCTGCAAGGCGGAAGGGCACGCCGCACCGAGTGCTTTTGGTATGTCTTGGCAACATTTGCCGCAGCCCCAGCGCCGAGGGGGTGCTGCGGCACCTGGCCGCGACGGAAGCGCCACAGCTGCCCTTGGAAATAGACTCGGCCGGCACCGCCGACTATCACATCGGCGCGCCGCCGGATGCGCGCAGCCAGCGCGCCGCGCTCCGGCGCGGCATTGATATCGGCGGCCTGCGGGCGCGGCAGGTCGCCGCGGATGATTTCGCGCGCTTCGATCTCATCCTGGCGATGGACCAAGAGAATTTACGGACGCTGCGAGCCATGCAGCCGCGCAATTCGCGAGCGGCCCTGCAGCTTTTTCTCGAGTACGCGCCGGATTTGGGGTTGCGCGAGGTGCCCGACCCTTACTATGGCGACGATGCCGCCTTCGAGGAAGTGCTCGATCTGACCACGGCCGCCGCGCGCGGCCTGCTCGCTGCCTTAGAGGAAAGTGCGTAGCAGCCAATACAGGCCGCCGGCGAGCGCGATAGATGCCGGCAGGGTCAGCACCCAGGCCATCAGCAGATGCGCGCACCGTCGCCCACTGCAGTCCGGAACCGTTCGCGACCATCGTTCCCGCCACGCCGGACGACAGTACGTGCGTGGTGCTGACCGGGAGGCCGTACATTTCAGCGGCGCCGATGGTCGCCATGGCGACAATTTCCGCCGACGCGCCTTGCGCGTAGGTCAAATGCGTCTTACCGATCCGTTCGCCGACGGTCACCACGATGCGCTTCCAGCCGATCATCGTGCCCAAGCCCAAAGCGATCGCCACGGCGACCTTGACCCAGGGTCGGAATGAATTTGGTGGAGTGATCGAGCTGCTTTTTGTAGGCATCGAGCGAGGCCTGGTCGGCTGCCGATACGTTCAAGGACTTGGCCTTGCCCATGAAGCGCAGGCCCTCGCTCACCAAGTACATCTCGTTGCGGATGTTGACCATCGATCCCGGCGGGACCTTGTCCATGGAGTGATATCGGCCGACTTCTCGAGCCGATCGTCGCAGTCAGCGCGCCGAGTGCGGCGACGCCCTGCGGCGTTGCGCGTGCGAGTGCGCACCAGCTCCACCGCTGCCTGGCGCGGATCGGCGGGTCGCGCGCCTGCGGCGTAGTGCGAGAGCGCGGTATGGCTTGCGCCGACGCCGCCATGAAGGCAGTCACGTCTTTCTCATGCATGGTGCGATTGAGCGCATAGGCGGTCGGCACGGTGCCGATCAGGATCAGCATGATGAGTCCCATGCCCTTCTGGCCGTCGTTGCCGCCGTGAAAGAAACTCACGCCGGTGCAGGTCAGGATCAGCAGGCCGCGAATCCAGAGCGGCGGCGGCTTGTTGCCCTCCGGCTCCTTGTAGAGCGCCGGGATTTGATCACGACCTTGAGTATGCTGAGCAGCAGCCACGCCGCACTGAAGCCGATCAGCGGCGAGATCAACAGGGTCTCGCCGATCTTGGTGGCCTGGCTCCAATCGACGCCGCTGGTGCCGGCGGTGCTCGCGGCCATCAACTGGTTCATGAGGCCAACGCCGATGATGGAGCCGATGAGCGTATGCGAACTCGATGAGGGCAGTCCGAAATACCACGTGCCCAAATTCCATAGGATGGCGGCGATCAGCAAGGCGAACACCATGGCGAATCCGGCGCCGCTGCCCACTTGCAAAATCAACTCGACCGGCAACAGCGACACGATCTGAAGGCGACGGCGCCGGTCGAGACCAACACCCCGAGGAAATTGAATGTACCTGACCAGAGACGGCGAGATTCGGCGACATGGAATTCGTATAGATGACCGTGGCGACGGCATTTGCCGTGTCGTGAAAGCCATTGACGAACTCGAACCCCAGTGCGATCACCAAGGCGATGCCGAGCAGAAGGTAAGGATAGGCCGCGGGTATCGTGCACCACCGATAAGTCGTCCGCCAGATGATAGCCGGCGTATATGATCCCGCAGATGACCAGCACGATGGCGAGCACGTTGAACCAGGGACTGGACTTATGCGAGACTAGTCGCGAAGAGGCCGATTTGCCGGTCCTTAAAGAGGCCGGGTCGAGAGCGGCAGTATTGGCCATGTGTTTCCAACCATTATATGAGGCGCAGTCCCCCTTATATAGATTCGCGTTGTGACGATTAGATGACACCGAAGAGCTGAGTACATGCCGTTCACCATTTCTCATACAGCCGTCGTGCTGCCTTTTTCGCGATGGCTCGCGCGCTGGCAACTATTGTCAGCCGCGACGATCGGCGCCATGGTCCCGGACTTTCGTATATTTTTTCCCGGCATGCCGCGCGTGGAAACGCACAGCCTGGCGGCGTTGTTCACGTTCTGTCTACCGGTGGGATTGATTGCGTATTGGGTGTTCCAGCGCTTGATCAAGTCGCCCATTCTGGAAGTGCTGCCCGACGGCCCCTGTGCGCGCTGGCGTCCATTCGCGGCCAAGGCGAATCCGCGATCATTGCGGCAATGGTTGCTGGCGGGCGTGGGTGTGTTGGCGGGCGCCTTGACGCATTTGATTTGGGATGCATTTACGCACGACGGCGGCCGCGGCGTGCGCATGTTCCCGGTGCTCGACGATTCCCTCATCGACATTGGCAGCCGGCATATTCCCGCCACCTATGTGTTGCAGGACCTGGGCTCGATCTTGGGACTCGCAGCCGTGCTGGCGATGCTGTGCTACGGCTTGCGCCGTGGACCTGAAGCGGCGCCGCCGAACCGGCTGGTGCCGAGCCGCGAACGCCTTCTGTGGTGGCTGATCTATGCGCTGACGGCTGTGGTCTTCTCGGCCGCGTTTTATGTTTGGGCGAAGCTGGGCCAGCCGCCCACCCGCTCGATCGTCATGCGAGTCTCCGGGACGGCAGTTGCCAGCGTGCGCGGCCTCGCGGCCGCGCTGCTCTGCGTTAGCTTGGCGCTCGACCTAAGGCTGCGTGCGCTCAATCACCGCTCGTCTGATCGTTGACTCGGCGCCGAGGACCAGACCACATACTTGTTGTCCGTTCCCGTGCTGGCCGGCGCCGGCTCAGCCGCATGCGCGGGCGCCGGGCTTGCCGCGGGATCCGAATTCCGCGCCGGAGCCGGCTCAGGGGCGGAGTGCATGGCCGGCTGCTCACGAGCCGGTTCCAACGGCGGACGCTCTTCTTGGCGCTCGTAGGCGGGCGTCGCCGCAGGCGCCGCAGCCTCGCCAGTCCTTTGCTCTGGGCTAGCGACGTTGTTGGCCGCACTTTGGCCAGGGGACTGATTCGCCCCTGATCCGTTGGCGCTGTTTTCTCCACCGTCGCGTCGGCCCCGGCCGCGCCGGCGACGGCTTCGCCCACCGCGTTCGCCCCGCTCGTTGGGGGAACGCTCGCCCTCATTGCCTGAGCGCGGTGCTTGCTCTTGCCGAGGCGCCTGTTCTTGGCGAAGCGCCTGCTCTTGGCGAGGCGCCTGCTCTTGGCGAGGCGCCTGCTCTTGGCGTGGCTCGCTGCGCTGGCCGGCGGCATTGCGCTCCGATTGTCCGGGGCTCTCGGGCCGGCGTGGGTTTGAGTCGCGATTGTCTCGAGGATTGTCACCGCGTGGACGGCCGTCGCGGCGCGGATCGCGCGGCCCGTCGCGCCGAATGTCGCGATTCCTGTCGCGGTCGCCCCGATCGCGGTTTCTATCCCGGTCGCCGCCGCTGCGATAGCGATCGTGGCGGACGTCGCGATGCTGCGGCCGGTCGCGGTGAGGTTGCGCCGGCGCGGCGGCCGCCTTGGCCGCTGCGCGGGCAGCAGGATCGCCAAATAACCAGCGCCAGAATCTGATCAGCGCGCCAACCTGCGCGGTCTTCGCCGGCGCGTTGGTTTCGGCCGGCACCGGCATCGGCACGATGGGTGCGGTCGAGGCGGGCAGGATGCTGGGCACCAGCGGGACATCGCCCGGCGGTTTCTTGTCCCGACTGCCGATATTTGAATCATCGACGCTGGGTTGATCCGCCAATTGATAGCTGACGGTGCTGTTCTCCGGCAGCTCTTTTTCATCGTCGCGAACCCGGCGCAAGGTGTACGCCGGCGTCTGCATGTGAGGATTCGGCACGATGACCAGCGATACTTTGTCGCGCGATTCGATCTGATTGAGCTGCTCGCGCTTCTCGTTCATCAGATAGGTCGCAACATCGACCGGCACCTGTGCAATCACCCGGCCAGTCCGCTCCTTGCGGGCTTCCTCGCCGATCAGACGCAACAGGGCCAGCGACATTGATTCGACGCTGCGTATCGTACCCATGCCGCCGCAGCGCGGGCAGTTGATATGCGTCGTCTCGCTCAAGGCGGGCCGTAAGCGCTGGCGCGACAGTTCGAGCAAACCGAAACGCGAGAGCCGGCCAAGTTGAATGCGCGCCCGGTCCATTTTGACGGAGTCGCGCAACATATCTTCGACGGCGCGTTGATTGGCCGTGGATTCCATATCGATGAAATCGATGACGATCAAGCCGCCGATGTCGCGCAGCCGAAGCTGCCGCGCGATTTCCTCGGCAGCTTCCAAGTTGGTGTTGCGCGCCGTGGCTTCGATATCGCCGCCGCGGGTGCTGCGGGCAGAGTTGATGTCGATCGAGACCAGCGCCTCGGTGTGATCGATGACTAAACTGCCGCCTGAGGGCAGGGTGACCTTGTGCGCATACGCCGATTCGATCTGGCTTTCGATCTGATAGCGCGTGAACAAAGGCACCGGATCGGTGTACAGCTTCAACTTGCGCTGCGCATCCGGCGGCATGAAGCGCTGCATGTATTCCTGCGCTTTTTGGAAGGCCTCAGGCTGGTCGATGAGGCACTCGCCGACATCGTCCGAGAAGTAGTCGCGCAGGCCGCGCGTCACGGCATCGCTTTCCTGAAAAATAAGGAAAGGAGCCGGTCTGCCGTCATTCGCAACGACAATGGCGTCCCATGCGGTTTTGAGATTGTTAAGGTCCCATTGCAATTCTTCGGTGCTGCGCCCGACGCCCGCAGTGCGCACGATCGCGCCCATGCCGTCCGGGATTACCAGGCCGTTCATGGCGTCGCGCATCTGCTCGCGATCCTCGCCTTCGATGCGTCGCGATACGCCGCCCGCGCGCGGATTGTTCGGCATCAGCACCAGGAACCGGCCGGCGAGACTGATGAAGGTCGTGAGCGCGGCGCCTTTGTTGCCGCGTTCTTCTTTTTCGACCTGCACGATCAACTCTTGGCCTTCTTGCAGAAGATCCTTGATGTTGAGGCGGCCGCCATTCGCGGGCTGCGACCGGAAGTATTCCTTGGAAACTTCCTTCAGCGGCAGGAAGCCATGGCGCTGCGCGCCATATTCGACGAACGCCGCTTCGAGACTCGGCTCTACGCGGGTAATTCGGCCCTTATAAATATTGGATTTTTTCTGTTCCCGAGACGGGATCTCAATCGATAAGTCGTATAATTTTTGACCGTCGACTAGCGCAACTCGCAGTTCTTCTTCTTGAACTGCGTTGACGAGCATTCTTTTCATGTGCCCCAACTAAAGTGGTAGGGGCCGAGGAGAGCTTGAGAATAAAAGCCGGGGTCGTACGCTGGAATGCGGCCAGCAATGAGTAAGCGCCGAACGCGAGGACCGCGACCGGCATCAACTCCATCACTTTCAGCCAAAACGTATACGGCAAGCCCGGGGCCTTGTTCTCGGTTAACCGCTTGTCAGCCGCCTAAGCTCAAGATTTGAGCCTTCGCGCGTCTGTCTCATCGGCCGAGCGATGGTCTGGAGTTCCAGAACCAACTAATATGCGGCTCCCCAACGGATGGGGGACCACTGGAAACCGGTGTCTATATGCGTCACCAAAGATTAGGCGTTGCCCTGCATTAAGGATATCGCGCCTGACACGGTTTTAAGACAATAGCACGACAGGGCACCAGGGTCAATGTAATCAATACCTTAGATCAACCCGGTATAATTCAATCAACACCATGACCAGCCCTGCTACCGAGTTACCGCCCGTGCGCGTGCCTAAAAGCCCGCTTACGCTGCGCACCGTGACTTCCGACGAGTCCGGCCAACGGATTGATAATTTCCTGATGCGGCACTTCAAAACTGTGCCGCGCAGCCGGGTTTATCGCCTGCTGCGCAAGGGCGAAGTGCGCGTCAATCGCAAGCGCGTCGACGCGGAGTACCGGATCCAGGCAGGCGACGAGATACGCCTGCCGCCGGTGCGGATTGAGCCCGACGCGCAACCCGGCCGGCCCTCGAGCAGCCTGCTCGAATTGCTCGAGCGGGCGGTCATTTTCCAAGATCGGCATTTGTTGGTCATCGACAAGCCGGCAGGGGTCGCGGTACACGGCGGCAGCGGTATGAGTTTCGGCGTTATCGAGGCGCTGCGTGCATCGAGGCCGCGCGAAACGCTGGAGCTGGTGCATCGTCTGGATCGCGATACCAGCGGCTGCCTGAGCATCGCGCGGGATCGCAGCACGCTCACCGCGCTGCATGCCCTGATCCGCAACGGGGGCATGCACAAGACCTACCTGGCGCTGGTGGCCGGCAGCTGGCAATTGGGCGTCAAACGCATCGATGCACCGCTCGCCACGGACAACCGGCAGCACGGCGAACGCCATGTCAGGGTGGCCGCCGCCGGCAAGGATTCCGTGAGCGTTTTCAAGCCCGTGCAGTTTTTCGGTTCGCTGGCGACGCTGATGGAGGTGGACATTCCGACCGGGCGCACGCATCAGATTCGCGTGCATGCGTCTTTCGCGGGCCATCCGCTGCTGGGCGATGACAAGTACGGCGATCGCGTACGCAATGCGGATCTTAAATCCCACGGATTGAAGCGCACATTCTTGCATGCACAATCGCTGGCCTTCGAATGGCCCGGCTCCGGCGTTCCGTTCCACGTCAGCGCGCCGCTGCCGCCGGATTTGGCGGCGGTGCTGGACGCCATCACGCCCGTGAAGCGCTCGGGCGCAAAAAGTACGCGGCGCGCCAGGTCGGCGAGTGCGGCCACGCGGAATCCCCGGACAGGCTCCTAAGGAACGTCGAATCCGGCGCTGCGCAATGCCGCGGCCAATCGTATCAAGGGCAGACCAATCAGGGCGCTTGGATCCGTACTGTCGATCGACTCGCATAAGCTGATGCCAAGGCCTTCGCTTTTGAAGCCGCCCGCGCAGTCGAGCGGGTGCTCCTTGGCGACATAACGCTCAATGGCGGCCTGATCCAAGGCGCGAAAAATGACCCGCGTGGTGTCGGTGAATTCAATCAGCGCGCCGCTTTCCTGACGCATCAGCGCGACCGCGGTAAGAAAATCGACGCAACGCCCCGAGCAGAGTCGTAGCTGCTCTTGGCAGCGAGCCTCGGTGCCTGGCTTACCCAGCGGCGCCCCGCCGCCTTCCAGGACCGCGATCTGATCGGAGCCTATCACCCAGGCGTTGGGCCGCGCCCCCGACACGGCAGAGGCTTTTGCCCGCGCCAATCGGCCAACCAAGTCCAGGGGTGCCTCGCCAAATCGCGCGCTCTCGTCAATACCCGGCGCGACGCAAGAAAAGCTCACGCCCAGTCTGTCCAGGAGTTCCTTCCGATAGCGGGATGATGAGGCCAAAATAAGCGCGGGTGGAGACTTCAAAAACAAAGACTTGCACCGGATTCGTTTTGACAGGGGGGTACCTGCGCCCTATTATACGCGGCCCATGGCATCGGGCCCGTCCGACCGAGTAGATTGCGCGCGCCTGGCGGCGGATGCGGCTGTGCTAGAGCGCGTCTACCCCTTGAACGAGCTGTCTCGCTTAAAGGACTTATTGGCGGATGCCGGCGGGTCGGTAAAGGCGCGATTCGCTTTTTCGAAACTGGAGGCGGGTCGTGTCGGCGCGACCGTTGCCGTGCAGGCGAGTCCGCGGCTGGTTTGCCAGCGTTGTCTGCAAGAATTTGAATTGCCGGTGGCGGGCGACAGCGAGATTGAGTTTGCGATGAGCGAAGCCGCGGTGCCTGCGGAGTCGCCTCGAGAAATTTATTTAATGGACGAAGGCTCGGTGTCGTTGCGCGAATTGGCCGAGGAAGAATTGTTGTTGGCCTTGCCCGCCATTGCCTCCTGCAGCGCGCCGGAGACTTGCGGTCGAGCGCAGACACCGGACGTGCGGCAAAGGCCGTTTGCGGTATTGCAGGATTTATTGAAGAAAACTTGATAGGACAGACAACCCATGGCAGTTCAAAAAAGTAGAAAGACCCCGTCGAAGCGCGGGATGCATCGCTCCCACTCGGCGCTCGCGGCACCCGCGGTGTCGATTGAGCCCAAGAGCGGTGAAACCCATTCGCGACATCGCATTTCGCGCGATGGTTTTTATCGCGGCAAGAAAGTATTGCAGACCAAGGCGGATGCGGCAGCAGCCGAAGAATAAGCCGTCATACGGGTTAAGGGCAGCTGAATTGCGCACCGTGTCTGCGCCGCTTCACATTGCCATCGATGCCATGAGCGGCGATCGAGGACCGTCGGTTTCCGTGCCGGCGGCGCTCGCGGCGGCGCGCGAGTTCGGCGATGTGCGTTTTACCTTGACCGGCAGGCAAGCCGATCTGCAGCGCGAACTGTCGGGCGCCGCGCCGTCGAATGTATCGACTGCTTATTCGCCACGGAAGTCGTCGAAATGACCGATCATCCGCGCGAGGCGTTGCGCCGCAAGAAGGATTCATCGATGCGCCGCGCCATCGATTTGGTAAAAGCGGAGGATGCTCATGCCTGCGTCAGCGCCGGCAACACCGGTGCGCTGATGGCGACGGCGCATTTCGTTTTGAAAATGCTGCCCGGAGTCGAGCGGCCCGCGATCGTCTCCATCATCCCGTCGCGCGGCGGCCATACCTACATGTTGGATCTTGGCGCCAACGCCTCTTGCACGCCCGTGCAGCTGGTGCAGTTTGCGGTGATGGGTTCGGTGCTGGCGGCGGATCTCCCGGGCGCGCACGAACGGCCGCGGGTGGGCCTGCTTAACATCGGCGAAGAGGAGGTCAAGGGCAACGATGTCGTCCAGGCCGCGCACAATCTGCTGTTGGCCGCCATGGACATCAACTACGTGGGTTTCGTCGAAGGGCACGATATTTTTTCAGACAAGGTGGACGTTGTCGTCACAGACGGGTTCACCGGCAATATCGCATTGAAGGTCATGGAAGGCGCCTCGCGTTTGATTACCGGGGCCATGCGCGAAGAATTCGAGCGCTCGACGCTGCGCAAGCTGGGTTATTTGGCCGCGCGTCCGACCTTGAATGCGCTGCGCGCGACGGATAGACCCGCGCCGCTATAATGGCGCGAGCCATGGTCGGTTTGAACGGCATCGTCATCAAGAGTCATGGAGGCACCGACCTGTTCGGCTTTCAGCGCGCAATCGAAGTCGCCGTGCTTGGAGGCGCGCAACGGCGTGCCGGCGCGCATCGCGCAGCGGTTGGGCGTTTCGCGCAGGGATTGAAGGAATTTAATGTACTCAAGAATCGCCGGCACCGGCAGTTATCTGCCGGAAAAAATACTCACCAACGCGCGATCTCGAAAAGCTAGTCGACACCAGCGACGAATGGATCCGCACGCCGAACAGGCATCTCGCAGCGCCATGTGGCGGCGGAGGGCGAGACCACCACGGATCTCGCCGAGCATGCGGCGCGCCGCGCCATGGACGCAGCGGGCGTGCTGCCTGCGGACATCGATCTGATCTGCGTCGGCACGACCACGCCGGATCTGGTGTTTCCCAACGTCGGCACGCTGCTTCAGGATCGATTGGGGATACACGGCTGTCCTGCCTTCAGCATGGAAGCGGCTTGCACCGGTTTCGTCTATGCCTTAGCGTCGCGGACAAATTCGTGCGTCTTGGCGAGGCGAAATGCGCGCTGGTGGTGGGCGCGGAGACGCTGACGCGAATCATCGATTGGAACGATCGCGGCACCTGCGTGCTGTTCGCCGACGGCGCGGGCGCGGTGGTTTTGCAGCCAGCGAGCGACCGGGGATCATGAGCACGCGGCCTGCATTCGGACGGCAAGTACAAGGATCTGCTTGCGGTATCCGGACGGCGTATCCAAGGGATTCAAGCTGGTGCGCGAAGGCAAAGCCAGCGTGCAGATGAAGGGCAACGAGGTGTACAAGGTCGCCGTAAATACCCTGGGGCAGCTGGTCACCGAGACTTTGAACGCCAATAACATCTCCAGGGATGCAACTGGACTGGCTGATTCCGCATCAGGCCAATATCCGAATCATCGAGGCGATCGCGAAGAGACTCGATCTGCCGATGGAGCGCGTCATCGTTACGATCGACACGCAGGGCAATACCTCAGCCGCGTCCGTGCCGCTGGCTCTTGATACCGGAATTCGCGACGGCCGAGTGCGGCGCGGCCAGCTGCTGCTGCTCGAGGCGTTCGGCGGCGGTTTCACCTGGGGATCGGCGCTGATCCGTTATTGACCGCGGGAGCGCGGAGTCGGGCACAGCGGCGCGAAGCCGCTTGGATTCTCGTCAAGGCGGCCGCGAAAGAAAAACGCCGCGGGGTTGCCGCGGCGCTGAAAGTCAAAAATCGAAAAGCTCGATTACTTCGAGACAGACTTCTTGAACATGCGATCGATCTTCTCGTTGATCGCCTCGATAGCGGTCGAATTTGACTGCGCCGTCGACAGCGCTTGATTCGCGGTGCTCTGCGCGCCCGAAGCCGCCGATTGGGCACTGTTGGCCGCTGCGTGCGCAGCAGCCGCATCGCTCGAGGCCCGTTCGCCGTGTCGCCTTGCAGTTTGCTGACCTGTGACTTCAGATCATCGATCTGCGCCTGGATCGGCTTCAGGTCAGTGCACCCCGCGAATGCGATGACGCAAGCCGCGGCGAGAGAGACCTTAAGTGTGGTTGTCAAATTCATAAAAATATTCCCCTAGGGTTAATTCATTCGTGTCGGAAAACTCCGAAGTGTTGCCACAGCCGGGTCCAGTCACGCTGTCGAGCCTGCCTGCGTCGCAGCACAGTCCTACATAAAGCCAAATTCGCGCCTCGAATGCAACTGAAAATAATGAAATGTCGGGATAACTAAGGCGCTTTTATGCGTAGTTCATTTCTGACAAACGTTTAAATTCGTTAAGAATGCGCCATCTAAGTGCATTTTTTACCGGCTCAATGAACGAAGGTCCATTGCGCAACAGATTCTCCAAACGCGGTTCACGCACGCGTTCCAGTGCATGGAGTTGATAGCCCGCGGGGCTCTGCACGGCATGCACTCATTTATCGAAGGACCTGCCGCGCAGCGCACGCTGATATCGATGCGATTCCTCACGAGCATGCGGGCAGGGTCGCGATAAAAAGCGTGGCACTGCGCGCCAAGTAACGGAGAAAAATTTCGCTGGCGGAGGGTGTCGGCGCCTTTTTTTCTCCCCTGATGCCAAGCTTGAGGATACATCGATTTTTGCGGCTGGATTTATCGGGGGCATCGCCCGCTGAGAAGCGACGCCGGGCGCCGGTAAGTCTTTGAACAGGTTTCGACCGTCACGACTTGCCAAGCACCATAGACTGTATATAATAACAGTCACTGTCTACATATACAGGTGACGCATGTCGGACCTTACACCCCGTCAGACCCAAATCCTTAGGCTGATTCAAACCGCCATTTCAGAAAGCGGCATGCCACCGACCCGTGCGGAAATAGCCCGGACGCTCGGCTTCAAGTCTCCGAATGCGGCCGAAGAGCACTTGCGCGCCTTGCAGCGCAAAGGCGTGATCGACCTGATCCCCGGTGCTTCCCGCGGCATTCAACTCAAAGACATTTTACGTGAACAATTAGGCCTGCCGCTCATCGGCCGCGTTGCTGCCGGCCGGCCGATTTTGGCTGAAGAGCATATCGAAAAGCGGTATCAAATCGATCCGCAACTGTTTCAACCGCAGCCGCATTATCTTCTGAAAGTGCAGGGCATGAGCATGAAAAATGCCGGCATTCTCGATGGTGATTTAGTCGCCGTGCATCGCACGCCCGAAGTTCGCAATCGTCAAATCGTGGTCGCGCGTTTAGAAAATGAGGTCACGGTCAAACGTTACCGGCAAGAAGGCGCGATTGTGTGGCTGCTGCCCGAAAATGCCGACTTTCGAACCTATTCGTGTCGATCTCAAAGAACAACCCATGATTATTGAAGGGGTGGTCGTCGGTGTGCTGCGTCGTGGTAAAGACGTGGATGCCGCGTGAATGCGGAGGCAGGATGCCGGAGCCGACGCCCGCGGGGCGCCCGCAGGGCGAGGGCCAGGATGGCCCGAGTCAATGCGGAGGCAGGATGCCGGAGCCGACGCCCGCGGGGCGCCCGCAGGGCGAGGGCCAGGATGGCCCGAGTCAATGCGGAGGCAGGATGCCGGAGCCGACGCCCGCGAGGCGCCCGCAGGGCGAGGGCCAGGATGGCCCGCATCAACGGCGCGAGCCCCTGGGCGAACGTCAAATATCGTCAATCGCGGATGTCTTGGCCGATGCACGCGTTTGGAAGTTAAAAGACGCCTCGGCTGCCCCCGCTCGTCCGGTCTGGTCCACCGGTAAGAGCTCGCTGGATGCCCGCTTGCCGGGAGGCGGGTGGCCGACGGCGTCGCTCATCGAAGTACTGCTGGACGATACCGGCCTTGGCGAAGTCCAGCTTTTTTTGCCGGCGCTGGTTGAATGCCAACGCAGCGCTACCCGGGGCAGCGGTGATGCTCCGTGGCTGGTGTGGATCGCCCCGCCTCATGAACCCTATGCGCCTGCCTTGGCGCAGCGGGTATCGAGCTTAAGCGTTTATTGGTGGTTCGGCCCGGCGACGGCCACCGAGGCTTTGTGGGCTGCTGAGCAGGCATTGAGCTCGGGTGTTTGCGCCGCGGTGTTGCTTTGGTTGAAGGGCACCGACGATCGCTGGCTGCGGCGTTTGAAGCTCGCTGCCGAGGCGGGCGGCTCGCTCGGTGTGCTGTTTCGTCCCGAGAGGCATCGTTTCGAATCCTCGCCTGCCAACTTGCGCATTGTGATGAGCCAAGGCTCGCTGCGCGCGCGCATCGATTTGCTCAAAGTGCAGGGCGGCCGACCCGGCCCTGTGGATCTCGGTGGCCCGTGAAATCGCGACTCGGCGAAATCGCGAACGGCAGATTTATTTGCCGCGGCCCTCGAGCGCCGTCCTGAGGTTGCATGCGCCGCTAGCCCTGGCGCCGCAGGCGCTCGCGCAGCGCTCGTTAAGTCGGCCACGCTCAAAACAGCTGTGGTATGCCGCGGTATTTCCGGACCATGGCGCAAGCTGGAACCCTGCGCCGCTCCGCTGCAGAAGCTCTGCCTGCAGGCGCACACCTTCACTTCTTTCGTCAGCATCGAGCCGCCCAACGCGTTATTGCTGGAGATCAAGGGCAGCGTGAAGTTATTCGGTTCGCTGAGCAGCTGCATGCGGCATAGATGACTGTTGGCGCCGGCTGGCGCTGCCGGCGTACAGCGCCATCGCGCCGTCGACTCTGGCAGCCCTATGGCTGGCGCGCGCCGGCAATCCGGCCGATCCGCCGTAAATCGAAGATTCGAGCTGCTGCCTGAGCCTCTGGCGAAGGTGCCCATCGCTTGCACGGCTTGGGATGCCGAAAAGCTGCAAACTTTACGCGCCATGGGCGTCGCCACCTTAAGCGAACTGATGCGGTTGCCGCGCGCGGGTCTCGCGCGCCGGCTGAGTCCCGCCCTGGTCCAGGATCTGGACATTGCATTGGCGCGGCAGCCGGCACCGCGCCGCGCATTCGTGCGGCGTGAGCGCTTTCGGGAGCGCTGTGATTTCGAAACGGAAATCGAGCATGTGGCCTATCTGGAAAAGGCGCTCGAGACCTCTGATCGAGCGCTGCGCGCGATTCTTGCGTCGAGCGTCAGGCCGGTATCCAGGCATTGCAGCTGAAACTGAGGCATCGGGAAGGGCCGGCGACCTGCGTGCAATTGGGCTTGGCCAGCATCACGGGCGAACAGCGGCGCTTGAGCGATGTGCTTTGCCAAAAACTGGCGCGGCTGGATCTGCGAGCGCCGGTTCGAGGCATGGAACTCATTTCAGGTTCCGTGCGAGGGCTGTCGGCAAGTTCTCTCGATGTCTTTGCTGGATTCACGGGGGCGGCCGGCCGCGACAGCGCGCCGCAATTGGTGGAACGCTTGCGCGCACGCTTGGGCGAGGAGGCGGTGTATGGCGTTTGCCTGATTGCGGAACACCGGCCGGAAGCGGCATGGCGGCGAGTCCATGAATTGCACTTGACCGTCGCAGCCGGAATTAACGAGGAAAGCATCGATCAGAATCCGCCGCGTCCGGTGTGGTTATTGAACGAACCGTTGCCGCTGCCGAAGCCGGAAATACTCCAAGGCCCTGAACGCATCGAGAGCGGTTGGTGGGATGGCAAAGGCGTGGCGCGCGATTACTACATTGCGCGCCATGCCGACGGCGTGCGGCTGTGGGTTTTTCAGGAGCGCCAGTCCAAACGCTGGTATGTGCACGGCGTATTCGCTTAAAGAGCCAACTTGTACGTCGAACTGCATGCTTTGAGTAATTTCTCCTTTTTGCGCGGCGCCTCGCAGCCTGAAGAATTGCTCGCGCAGGCCAAGGCATTGAATTACGCGGGATTGGCGCTGACCGATGAATGCTCTCTGGCGGGTGTGGTGCGCGCCCACGTTGCCGCGAAAGAGCAGGGGCTGCCTCTGATCATCGGCAGCGAGTTCAACTGTCTGGATCAGCTCAAAGTCATCGCGCTGGCCACCAATCGGGCGAGCTACGGCGCGTTGAGCCGCTTGATCAGCAAAGCCCGCCGTGCCACTCGCAAAGGCTGCTACTCGCTGACGCGCGCGGATCTCGAGAACGCGCTTCCCGGGTGTTTGATCATCTGGTTGCCGCGCATGGACAAAGCGGGGCTGCTGCGCCCAGAACAAGATGGCCGCTGGCTGCGCGAGCGCTTCTCAGGAAACCTATGGATCGGCGTTGAGCTCACAACCTGCGGCTGCGATGCGCGGCGCTTGGAATGGTTCGAAACACTGGGCAAAACGCTGCAGCTGCCCTGCGTGGCGGCGGGCGATGTGCACATGCATCGGCGCAGCCGCCGCGCCTTGCAGGATGTGCTCACGGCGATTCGCTTAAAAGTACCCTTGCATGCCGCGGGCTATGCCTTGTATCCCAATGGCGAGCGCTGCTTGCGTTCGCTGCGGCGTCTGCGCGAACTGTACCCTGCGGCGCTGTTGGCGCAAACATTGGCGATCGCGGAGCGCTGCACTTTTACACTCGACGAGCTGCGTTACGAGTATCCGGAAGAGATCGTGCCTCCGGGAGAAACTCCCGCGAGTCATTTGCGGGCGCTGACCCTGCAAGGCTGCGCTTACCGGTGGCCGGGAGGGACGCCCGCCGCCGTGCGCGAGACCATCGAGCATGAGCTGCGCTTGATCCAGGAGCTCAAATTCGAGCCGTTTTTTCTGACCGTGCACGATGTGGTCGAATACGCGCGCTCGCAAAACATTCTCTGCCAGGGACGCGGCTCCGCGGCCAACTCGACGGTGTGCTACTGCCTGCGCATCACGGAGGTCGACCCTTCGCGCATGTCCATGTTGTTCGAGCGTTTCATCTCCAAAGAACGCAACGAGCCGCCCGATATCGACGTGGATTTCGAGCATGAGCGGCGCGAAGAAGTCATCCAGTACATTTACGGAAAATATGGCCGCGAACGGGCGGCGTTGGCCGCCACCGTAATTTGCTACCGGCCGCGCAGCGCGCTGCGCGACGTCGGCAAAGCCTTGGGCCTGGATCCGGCGCAAGTCGACCGGCTTGCCCGGGGCATGCAATGGTGGGATGGCCAGCGCATCGACCCGGAACGCATTCGCGCATCGGGATTCGATCCTGAGAATCCGGTGATTGCGCGGCTGATTGCGCTCGCGGCGGAAATTTTAGGTTTCCCCCGCCATCTGTCGCAGCACGTCGGCGGCTTCGTCATCGCCCGGGACCGATTGGATGAACTCGTGCCCATCGAGAATGCGGCGATGCCCGAGCGCACCGTGATCCAGTGGGACAAGGACGATCTCGATGCGCTGGGCCTCTTGAAAGTGGATGTGCTCGCCTTGGGGATGCTGACCGCGATACGCCGCGCGTTTGACCTGGTCAATGAATTTGGCGGCTCAGCGCCGAGGCTGAGCGAACTTAACCTCGCGAGCGTGCCGAGCGAGGATGGCGCGGTATACGACATGATTTGCCGCGCCGACACCACCGGCGTGTTTCAGATCGAATCGCGGGCGCAAATGTCCATGTTGCCGCGCTTGAGGCCGCGAAATTTCTATGATCTGGTGATTGAAGTGGCCATCGTGCGTCCCGGGCCCATTCAGGGCGAGATGGTGCACCCCTATTTGCGCCGCCGCAGCGGGGAGGAGGCGGTGAGCTACCCCAGCAAAGAGGTCGAGGCGGTGCTCAAGCGCACATTGGGCGTGCCGATTTTTCAAGAGCAAGTCATGCAGCTGGCGATTGTCGCGGCCGGTTTCTCGCCGGGCGAGGCCGATCGGCTGCGCCGCGCGATGGCCGCTTGGAAACGCAAGGGCGGATTGGAACCTTTCCAAAAGCAATTGATCGACGGCATGCGCGAGCGCGGCTATGAGGACAGTTTCGCGCAGCAAATCTTCAAGCAAATTTTGGGGTTCGGCGAATATGGATTTCCTGAATGTGTCGTTGGCGAGACACGGGTGGTCGATGCCGATTCCGGAAGATGGCTGACCATCGATGAAATCGTCGGCAGGCGCGCGCACCTGAAGAACACACTGGCATGCGATGAGGACCTGCGTTTGCGGAAGCGTAAGGTTTTGCGCGTTATTCAAAGCGGCACGAAACCCGTATGGCGCTTACGCAGCGCTCTCGGACATGAAGTCATGGCAACCGCCGAACATCCTTTTATGACCATGGGCGGATGGCGTGAGCTTGGCAAGCTAAAGGCCGGCGATCATGTGGCGACGGCGCCTGGAGGTATTGCAGAAATTCTAAAGTCGCGCGATCTTTCGCGCCTCGCTAGCTCCGATCTTTATTGGGACCGGATTGTGGAGATCGAACCCATAGGTGAAAGGGAAACCTATGACTTGCAAATCGAGGGCGATCACAATTTTTTGGCCAATCATTTTGTCGTTCACAATTCTCATTCCGCCAGCTTCGCCTTGCTGGTGTACACCTCCGCGTGGCTGAAGCATTACGCGCCGGCGGCGTTCTGCGCCGCGCTCATCAACAGCCAGCCGATGGGATTTTATGCGCCGGCGCAATTGGTGCGCGATGCGCGCGCCCACGGCGTGGAAGTGCGTGCCGTGGACGCGACGATCAGCGCCGCGGATTGCACGCTGGAGCGGCGTGAGGATGGCCGTCCCGCTTTGCGCTTAGGTCTGCGCCTGGTGAAGCATTTGTCGCAACAGGGCGCCGCACGGCTCCTGGCCGCGCGCGCGGCGCGCCCCTTCGACAGTATTGCGGATATGGCCGAGCGCGCCGCGCTCGATCGGCGCGATCTTCAAGCGTTGGCCGCCGCGGATGCCTTGGTCCGCTTGAGCGGACATCGGCATCGGGCGGTATGGCAGGTTACGGGCGTGGAGCGCGCACTGCCTTTGCTGCCGGCGGCAACGGCGCTCGATGAAGGCATCCCGCTGCTGCGCGCACCGCGCGAGGGCCAGGATATCGCCGCCGACTATGGCAGCTTGGGACTGACGCTGCGCCGTCACCCATTGGCGTTGTTGCGCGAAAAGCTGCAGCGCCGCGGCGTTGTGCCCACTCAGGAATTGTGGGAGCGGCCCAACGGCAACATGGTGATCACCGCGGGTCTTGTCATCACGCGGCAGCGGCCCGGAAGCGCGGGGGGCGTGACCTTTGTCACGATGGAAGATGAAACCGGCTATGTGAATCTGATTGTCTGGAACCGTGTCGCCACCGAGCAGCGCGCGGCCTTGCTGGAATCGCGCCTGCTCGAGGTGCATGGCAAATTACAGCGTGAAGGCGATGTGCAGCATGTCATTGCGCAGCGCCTCACGAATCTGTCCTCCCTGCTCGGCGATCTCGTGGTGGCAGCGCGGAATTTTCATTGACGCGCCGGCTCTTTGCTACACATCGAGTCCAATCGAGCGCATCAGCTCAATGCCGTTGCTCTTGGCGACGATACCCGGCCGCAGCTTGAAGTCGAACTTGAGCTTGCCGTCCACCAGTTCGTCCTGAAAGTGAACATTCTCGATGGCGCCGGGTTCGAGTCCGGCAATTTCCGTCAGGGCAAGATCGTGCGTGCTGATCAACCCGATCGATCCGCGCTGAATCAAGGCGCGAATCAGCCCCTGCGCGCCGACGCGCCGGTCGGCCGAATTCGTGCCTTGCAATAATTCGTCCAGTAAAAACAGCAGCGGCAAGCGGGTGGGTTCGAAAAGGCGGCGCAGGCGCGTGATCTCGGCATAAAACCGCGAGCTGCCCTCATGCAGCGAGTCGTTGATGCGAATGCTGGCGCCGATCTGCAGAGGCGTCAGCTGCAGCGAGGCCGCGCGCACCGGCGCACCCGCCATCGCCAGCACGGTGTTGATGCCGATGGTGCGCAGCAGGGTGCTCTTGCCCGACATGTTCGAGCCGCTCACCAGCAAAACTCGCGCGGTGCCACCAATCGCAACGTCGTTGCAAACGCGTACCGCGGCGGGGATCAAAGGATGGCCCAGTCCGGTCGCCTTGAAGGCCGGCGCGCCGTCGAGGAATTCGGGAAACGGATCGGCGACCTGCTCATAAGAGTAGCGGGCGAAAGACAGCAGGGCCTCGAACTCGCCAAGCACTTCGAGCCATGAATGAATGACGGCGCCGTGCACGCTGCGCCAGCGCTCCGCCGCGAGCGCGGTCTGCAGCGGGTACATCAGCAACAGCATGAACGGCGCCAGAATCGGGTTGCGGCGCGCTTCCACGAAATTGACGATGGTGGCGAGCTTGGAGAGGGCGGCCGAGGCATTGAGGCTGTGCGACGAGAGCTTGCGTTGCAACTCGACCAATGGCGCCGCCCCGAAGCGCTGAGCTTCGATGAGCTTGAGCAGGACCGACAGACCCTTCAAGTCGTCGAACGCGCCTTCGACCGTCGTGATGGCCTGGTGAATGGGCTTTCTCAAGAAGTAGCCGATCGCGGCCTCAGCGAGGATCACCGCGAGAAGCGGAAACAACAGGTCCCAAACCGCCCAAATGGCGATGGCGCCGATGGCAATCCCGGCGAGCAGCGGCGCCGTCCAGCGTATCCAGCCGCTCTCGAGGCGATTCGGCGCCCGCGCCCACGCATCCAGTGTCTCAGGATGCAGCTCGATCTTCAGGGATTCGCCGTCGACCGCCATGGATTCGCGGAACTGCAAGCGGGCGCGAAGGTCGACGACGCTCGCGTGGCGGCAGCGTATTGCGCTCAAGTCCGCAGGGGCGAGCAGCCATTGCGCCAGGATGTTCTCCCCCAGCTGGGTGCGTGCCGCGCACAGCAGCTCGTAGAGACTGTCGGTGCCGAATAAATCCAGATCGTCGCCGTAGATATGATGCTGGACATCGAAGCGCGCGCCGCTCGTGCCTTTGCCGCTCCATTGATCGTTGAGCCGATCAAGACCCGCTTGATAAAAATCCGCCGCGCGCCGTGCCTGGGTGCGTCGATTGCGCACTCGCTGGTGAAAAAGCAGCAGGGAGATGAAGCCGAGCACCGGCAGCGCCAGCCATAGCGCCGAAATCCGCGCAGGGCCGATACACAGCCACGCAATGATCAGAAATGCGGCACCGATGCCGAGACGCACGCGCTCAATGCGCACATTGAGTGCATCGAGGCGCGCGACACGTGCGTTGCGGTCCGCCAGAAGTGTTGAATATTGTTCTCTCGGCGACACAAAAAGGAGTGTGGCACATTTAACGCAGCGAATTTTGCCGGCGGGCGGCGGCAACGGCGCGGCGGATCGGCCTCAGGGCGCGCGGCCGGCCTCAGGGCGGGTGGCCGGCCTAGCGGCTCATTGGCGGGTTTTCTTTTTCCTGCGCGCGCCCTTGCCCAATTCGCCCGTCTCGCCGGGGTCGCCCATCTCTGCATCGTTGGGATCCGCGCCGCCGATTTCGTAGTCATCGAAATCGCTCATCAGCTCCGCGGTGCGCCGTTCCTCCATGACGCGCTCCAGTCGCCGCCAAGCGGGCTCGGCTCCCTTCGGTGCGCGGCGCCGCTGCGAATCGACGTCGCGCATAATGTGATCCACGTCGACATCATCGCCGCCGGGCGCCACGTCTTCGGCGTCCTCTTCCTCGAACTCTTCAGATTCGGGTTTCTCACTTGACACGCGCGCGTTATAAACGGAAATGCCGTTCCCGTGCAATACCCCGGCGCACAGTTGTCTATTTGACCAGGTCGTTGAGTTGGAATATGGGCAACAGGAGCGCAATTACGATGAACATGACGATGCCGCCCATGAATACCACCATGAGCGGCCCCAACAGGTTGGTCATGTTGGACAGCAAGCCGTCCATTTCGCGTTCCTGGTTGGTGGCGGCTCGCTCGAGCATTTTTTCCAACTCGCCGCTGCTCTCGCCGCTGCTGATCAAGTGAATCATCATGGGCGGAAACAGCTTACGCGCTGCCAAGGAGCGCCCGATGGGCGCGCCTTCGCGAACTCGCAGAGCCGCCTCTTCAACCGCGCGTTTCATGGGCAGGTTGGTCACCACCTCAGCCGAAATGCGCAATGCCTCGAGCACCGGCACGGCACTGGCGGTCAATATGCTGAAAGTGCGCGAAAATCTGCCGGTGTTGAGGCCGCGGATCAAGCGCCCGGCTACCGGCAGCCGCAGCAGGAACCGATCGAACCGCAGGCGCGCCTCCGGATTCTTCAGCCAGCGCAGAAACCCCCAGACCACGGCGCCGATGACGATCAGGCCGTAAAACCAATAGTGGCGAATCAGATCGCTCATGCCGATGAGGATCCGGGTCGCCACCGGCAATTCCTGATTGCTCGACTGAAAGACCGCGACCACCTGAGGAACCACGTATGCCAGCAAGAAGGACACGATCCCGAACGAGAGCACCAATAGAACAATGGGGTAGACCAAGGCATTGCTGACTTGCTGGCCCATGACCTGACGCGATTCGGTGTAATCCGAGAGCCGCTCGAGGACCTGATCGAGCTTGCCGGACTGCTCGCCCGCCGAAACCGTGGCGCGGTAGATTTCCGGAAACGCCTGAGGAAAATCCCGCAGGCCGTCCGCCAAGGGGTGGCCCTCGACG
The DNA here is from genome assembly GCA_963782865.1 of uncultured Gammaproteobacteria bacterium. Lineage (GTDB taxonomy): Bacteria > Pseudomonadota > Gammaproteobacteria > Steroidobacterales > Steroidobacteraceae > Bog-1198. The sequence continues at coordinate 212,795 of CAWALS010000005.1, forward strand.
ACCTTGCTGCGCACGCCGAGGATAATGCGCTGCACGCGCGGCTTTTCGGTTTGTTCGGCGACGGCTTGCAAGGTCTCCTCGAGCGGGAGACCGGATCGCAGCAGCGTCGCCAATTGACGGGTCAGCATGGCCAAATCCAGGCTGGACAGGCCGCGCCGCAGGAAACCCCGGCGCCGGCTTTGCTTCAGTTCTTGTGCGGCCGTCTCTTGAATATCCATCGGCAGCAATTGCTTGTCGCGCAACAGCTGTCTGACGTGCTTGGCCGTGTCGCCCTCGATCAGACCCTTGCGTTCGCGGCCCTGGGCGTCCAATGCCGTGTATTCGAAGGCACCCATCAGGAGTTATTGACCATCGCTCGAGGAGCCTAGTCTTCGCGCGTTACGCGCAGGACTTCTTCCAGGGTCGTCTCGCCCGCCATCACCTTGCGCCGGCCATCGTCGCGGATGCCCGGGCTCGCGGAGCGTGCATAGCGCTCCAGTTCCTGTTCGGACGATCCGTCATGAATCATGGTGCGCATATGATCGTCGACGGCGATGAGCTCGTAGATTCCCGTGCGCCCGCGATAGCCGCTGCCAGGGTCGCTGCTCGGCCGGTACAGCTCTACGGGACTGCCATTCGGATCGAGATTCAGCAGCCGCCGCTCATACTCGCCGGCCAGGAATTTCTCGCGATTTGACGGGTTCAATACCCGCACCAGACGCTGCGCCATGACGCCGATCAAGCTCGAGGACAGCAGGAATGGTTCAATACCCATATCCCGCAAGCGCGTGACGGCACCGACGGCCGTATTGGTGTGCAAGGTTGACAGCACCAAGTGTCCGGTCAAGCTGGCCTGCACCGCGATTTGCGCGGTTTCCAGGTCGCGGATCTCGCCGACCATCACCACGTCGGGGTCCTGGCGCAGAATCGCCCGCAAGCCGCGCGCAAAGGTCATTTCGACCTTGGTGTTCACCTGGGTCTGGCCGATGCCGTCGATGTAGTACTCGATGGGATCTTCGACCGTCATGATATTGCGCGTGTTGTCGTTGATGCGCTCGAGGCTGGCGTACAGGGTGGTGGTCTTGCCGGAACCGGTGGGTCCGGTCACCAAAATGATGCCGTGCGGCTTGTGGATGATTTCATCCATCATATCTTGGGTGCGCGGGTCCATCCCCAGCGAGGTCAGCTCGATTCTGCCGGCCTGCTTGTCGAGCAAGCGCAGCACCACCCGTTCGCCATGCCCGGAGGGCAGGGTGGATACGCGCACGTCCACCGCGCGACCGGCAATGCGCAGCGATATGCGGCCGTCTTGCGGCAGCCGGCGCTCGGCGATGTCGAGCTTCGACATGACTTTGATGCGCGAAACGACCAACGGCGCGACGGCGCGCTTGGTTTGCAGCACCTCGCGCAGCACGCCATCCACTCGAAAACGAATGACGAGCCGGTTTTCATAGGGCTCGATGTGAATGTCCGAGGCATTTTCTTTGACGGCCTGCGTCAGCAACGCGTTGATCAAGCGAATGATGGGCGCTTCATCGTCGCTTTCGAGCAGGTCGGAGGATTCGGGAATGTCCTCGGCCAGATGGGCCAGGTCCGTGTTGTCATCCAAGCCCTCGAGCATCTGCATCGCGGCGCCCGAGCCCGCCTCGTAGGCGGTGCGCAGCATGGCATCGAAAGTCTCGACCGATACGCGCAGCAGCTTCAAGGGAACGCCGACAAAGCGGCGCACCTCCGCCAAGCTCTGCGGCGTCACGCCGGGGCGGCAAACCGTGTCGGCCACCCCGTCGGCGATGCCCCGCACCAAGACGCCGTGGCGCTTGGCAAACGGAAACGACAATTTGCGCGGCTGTTCGGGGTCTTGAAGTTCCGCGTTCATGGCGGCGCAGCAGGCGGGGGCGTGCTCGACGGAGACGTGCCGGGCGGCGTCGTCGCCGGCGCTGCCTGCGAACCCTCGGGTAAGGGCAGCGTAATCGGCCGGTTAGGCGTCGCCCCCGCGGGGTTCGTCTCCGATGGCGGCGGCGGCGGCGGGAGCGCGATCCCGGGCTGGAATCGCAGGCACGGCAGGCTGTTTCTGGCCGGGCAACAGCGTGATATGGCCGCCATTGAGGTTTTGCTGATTGTGCCGCATCTCGTTGTAAGCGGCTTCGCTGGTGCTCTCCGTGGAGTCCGCATCGCGCATGATTCGGGGACGAATGAATACCACCAGATTCTTTTTTTGCCGCGAGCCGCTGCGCGACTTGAATAGATTGCCGATGATGGGTATGGCGCCGAGTCCCGGCACGCGATCCTCGCTCTCCGTCACCGTATCCGACATCAGTCCGCCGAGCACGATGATGCCGCCGTCTTCGATCAACACCGTGGTCTTGATCGAGCGTTTGTTGGTGGAGATGTCGGCCGAATCGGTCAATTTCGCGCCGGGCGAGGAGTCTTCCTGCTCGATCTTCAATTGAACCGAATTGCCCTCGTTGATATGCGGCGTGACCTTCAGGATCGTGCCGACTTCTTCGCGCTGAATGGTTTGAAACGGACTCGTGGTACCCGAGACGCTCGCCGTGGTGCTGGAGAACGATCCGGTGATGAGCGGAATTTCTTGCGTGACCTTCACCTCGGCCTCTTCATTGTTCATGGTGATCAACGAGGGGGTCGAGATGATATTGCTGCTGCCGTCGCTGCGCAGCGCTTGGATCAGGGCCGCAAAACTCACGCCGCTGTTGACCACTCGGCCGATCGCCACCGTGGCGCCCGTGCCGACGGTCGAACTGCTGATGGCCGGCGTTCCCACGACCCCGGGAACCGTGCTGGTCGTGGTGGCGGTGCCCTGGGTAAAGCCCAATGCGGCCGCCGCCAGATCAACGATGCTGGTGCCGGTGCCGGGCAGGTTGATGATCCCCGCGGGTACGGTGCTGTTTCCTTGCCCGAACAGCAGCCACTGCACGCCAAGGTTGGAACTCTTGTTGACGTCCACTTCAACGATGATGGCTTCCACCTGAACCTGCGCGCGCCGGATGTCGAGCTTGTCGATGACGCCCATCAGGGATTTCATGATTTTCGGCGGCGCCGTAATGATCAATGCGTTGGTCGCGACGTCGGCCCAAATCGTGACGCTGGCATCGACATTGGACCCGCCGCCGCCTGCCGGATTTGCAATTTGCGGTCCGCCTTGCGCTTTCGCCGAGGCGGTAGCTTGTCCCTTGAGCTTCTCGGCGATCTTTTCGGCATCGGCGTAGCGCAAGTAGCGTACCTGGACGTCGCCGCCCGACGCCATGGGCGTGTCCATGTTGAGGATCAAGGCCTTGACCCGGAGGCGAGCGGATCGTTCGCCCGTCAACAGGACGCTGTTGGTGCGCTCATCGGCGACAACCTTGACGAGGACGCCGCCCTCGGCGCCGCTGCCCGAATTGAGCGCATTGACGGTCTTCACCACATCGGCGGCGCTGGCATTGTGCAGCGGGATGACCTCGATCGGTTCATCGCCGCCTCATCCATGCGCTCGATGATGCTGCACGAGCCGGCTCACATTGCTGGCGCGATCCGAGATGATCAGCATGTTGCCGCCGGGATAGGCCGCCAGAGTGGCCCTAGCTGCGGCACCAGCGGGCGCAGCAGCGGCACCAGCTGCGCCGCGCTGACGTTCTTCATGGTGATGATCTGCGTGACGATCTCATCCGAGGTGGAACTCACGCTGTTCGGCAGGTCGATGGACGGCAACTGCCGCAGTTCGGTGTTGGGAATGATCTTGATGACCTTGCCGGCCGGCACCGCGACATAGCCATAGACCTGCAGCACCGCCAGGAACGCTTCGTAGAACGCCTGCCGGCGACATCGGCGTCGAGGACAGCATGGTGACTTTGGCGTTGACGCGCGGGTCGATGATGAAGTTCTTGCCGGTGACTTCGGCCACGGCCTGGATGATCTGGCTCAAATCCGCATCCTTGTAGTTGGGCGTGATCGTCGCGCCTTCCTGCGGCTTTCGGTCCTGCGGCGGCGCCGCCGGCGGAGACGGCTGCGAGCAGCACGCGACGAGCGCCAGCGCCGCGCGCGAATCTGCGCTTAGGATGCAAGATTCGAGTCGTCATTCGGGATCATGGCTACTCGCATAGTGCGGCATTCGACCGGCGTCGGCGTATTCGTTTGGATTCTCGAGTGCTGCTGGGGTGTGCGGCGCCGGGGTCGCCGGCGGCGGTGCCGTTCGCGCCGGACGGCCGGCGGCATCGGCTCGCCTTCCAGATCCTCGGGTGGCCTCGTGCCGCAACTTGGGCGATATTCAAAGTGATGTCCTGCTTCTGGCCGCCGCGCTCGATGGTGACGGTGACGTGATCGGATGTCTGAATCGTATTGAATACCTCCTGGCTGCGCTGTGGATCATCCGAGGGCTTGGCCGTTGATTGCCGTGACCAAGTCGCCAGGCTTTAAACCCAGTTTGCTGAAAATCGCGCGATTGCGCCCCGGATAGGCGCGAAAGCCGCGCAGTTTTCCCGCCGCATTGTCATACGAGGGCACGGTGCGCATGACCTGATCCAGAAGACCGGGGTCCTGCTGCACCATGCGCCGAATGTTCTCGACCGCCGCCACGGTGCGCGGGTCGGCGCCGGGATACGCCGGGCGACCGCGGGCGCCGCTCGCGATGCCGGCGAGCTGTCGCGGCAGCAGCAGAGTCTCCAAGCGTGCCGGCGCGGTCCAGAATGACGTGGTCCAGATAGACCGAATGCAGGGATGCGCCCCGTTCACATTGTCGCCGACCGAATACACCTTCGAGGGGCTCCGCCGTCGCTGATGATGGCGATGCCGTGCTTCGGATCCTGGGTGGCGATGGTGCCGGCGAGCACCAGATTGGCGCTGCTGAGCGGTGCGTTCGCTCGGATCCTGCGTGCTCGGGTCGGCCCGGCAACGCCGAACAGATGCGCCGAAACCACGGCTTGGATGTCCACCGCCGGATGCTGGTGGGGCGCGCGGCGCCGGCGACGACGGGCTGCGGCGACTTCACCGGCCCGCTCACGAGAGACATGGCGATTCGCGCGCAGCTCCACCGCGATGAGCGCCGCGAGCACGAGCGAGACCAATTCGGGTCCGTTGGCCTTGCAGCCGGGACAGCCATTCGTTCGTGCGCGTATCCAGCATGTGAAGATCGTGCGCGTCGCTATGTGATTGAAAATGCGCGAGCGGGCGTACCGCTTACGCCCCGGAGAACCTGGTCGGTAATCATAGGGCTACCGGCCAGCCCGCTCAAGCATTTGTTTTTACTTGTTAAAGTAAAGTGATACCGATTGGCGACACTGGCTTTTGGTCGAGGGTTTTGCTTACCGCGCTTGTAAAGCGCGCAATCGCGCCCTATAAACTGATTCAGTCATGAGCGACGTGGAACGCGGGCGAGGACAGGAGACGGGCTTGGTCGTCGAGGAAGCGGCGCCAAAGCTCAAGCGTCCGCCTCTGTATCAAGTAGTGCTCATCAATGACGACTATACCCCTATGGAATTCGTCGTCGACATCCTGCAGCGCTTCTTTGCGATGGACCGCACCAAGGCCACCCGGGTTATGCTGGAGGTCCATACCAAGGGCAAGGGAGTGTGCGGAGTCTTTACTTATGAGATCGCGGAGACCAAGGTGGCTCAAGTGATCGCATATGCGCGACAACATCAGCATCCGCTGATGGCAACGCTAGAAGAGGCGTAACCAGTGCTTAGTCAAGAACTCGAGTTTTGCTTGAACGATGCTTTCGCCGGCGCGCGCGAGGCGCGCCATGAATTCATGACGGTGGAGCACCTGCTGCTCGCGATCGTGGACACCCCGAAGGTTCGCGAGATCCTGAAGTCCTGCGGGGCGGATACCGCCAAGCTCAAGACGGAGCTCAAGCAGTTCATCGACCAAACCACGCCGCGGCTGCCGACGGGCGAGGATCGTGACGTGCAGCCGACGCTCGGCTTTCAGCGGGTGCTGCAGCGCGCGGTGTTCCACGTGCAATCGAGCGGCAAGAAAGAAGTCACCGTGGCCAACGTGCTGGTCGCGATCTTCAGCGAAAAGCAATCGCCACGCCGCGTACCTGCTGAGCATGCAGGACGTGTCGCGCCTCGATGTCGTCAATTTCATCGCCCACGGCCTCTCGAAGGCCGGCGGCGAGGAGCGCAGCGAGCGCGAGGACGGCGGCAGCCTCGGGCGATGCCGAGCGCGACGGCGACGGCAGCGGCAGCGCGCTCGGAGAAGTACGCGACGAACCTCAACGAAGCCGCGCGCAAGGGCAAGATCGATCCTCTGATCGGCCGCAAGCTCGAGGTGGAGCGCACCATCGAGATTCTGTGCCGGCGGCGCAAGAACAATCCCCTGTACGTCGGCGAAGCCGGCGTCGGCAAGACCGCGATCGCCGAGGGCCTGGCGCGCATGATCGTCGAGAACCAGGTGCCGGACGTGCTGCTCGATGCCACGATCTATTCGCTCGACATGGGATCGCTCGTTGCCGGCACCAAGTATCGCGGCGATTTCGAGAAGCGCCTGAAGGCGGTGCTCGCGGAGGTGAAGAAGCAGCCGGGCGCGATTCTGTTCATCGATGAGATCCATACCGTGATCGGCGCCGGCGCGGCCTCGGGCGGCGTGATGGACGCCTCCAACCTGATCAAGCCCGCGCTCGCCAACGGCGAGTTGCGCTGCATCGGCTCGACGACCTACAACGAATATCGCGGCATCTTCGAGAAGGACCACGCGCTCGCGCGGCGCTTCCAGAAGATCGACATCACCGAGCCCTCGGTGCAGGACACGGTCGATATCCTGCGCGGCCTGAAGTCCCGCTACGAGGAGCATCACGGCATCAAGTACGAGGACGATGCGCTGCGGGCGGCCGCGGAATTGGCGGCGCGCCACATCAATGACCGGCACATGCCCGACAAGGCGATCGACGTGGTCGACGAGGCGGGCGCGAATCTGCGCCTGCAGCCGGTCGAGAAGCGCGAGCCGTCGGTCGACCGTGACGCAAATCGAGAATGTGGTCGCGCGCATCGCGCGCATTCCGCCGAAGAACGTCTCGCTGTCCGATCGCGACGTGCTCAAGAACCTGGAGCGAAACCTGAAGCTGACGATCTTCGGCCAGGACAAGGCGATCGAGGCGCTGTCCGCCGCCATCAAGATGTCGCGCTCGGGTCTCGGCGATCAGCGCAAGCCCGTGGGCTCCTTCCTGTTCTCGGGCCCGACCGGCGTCGGCAAGACCGAGGTGACCCGGCAACTGGCCATCGCCATGGGCGTGGAGTTCGTGCGCTTCGACATGTCCGAGTACATGGAGCGGCACACGGTGTCGCGTCTCATCGGCGCGCCGCCGGGCTATGTGGGATTCGATCAGGGCGGATTGCTCACCGAGGCCATCGCCAAGCATCCGCATTGCGTGCTGCTGCTCGATGAGATCGAGAAGGCGCATCCGGACGTGTTCAATCTGCTGCTGCAGGTCATGGATCACGGCACGCTGACCGATAACAATGGTCGCAAGGCGGATTTCCGCCATGTGATCATCATCATGACCACGAACGCGGGAGCGTTCGAGATGAGCCGGCCGAGCATCGGCTTCACCCAGTCGGATACGGCTTCGGACGGAATGGAGGCGATTCGACGCTTGTTTTCACCGGAATTCCGCAACCGCCTGGATGCCGTCATCCAGTTCGGCGGGCTCGACCAGGACACCATCGAGCGCGTCGTCGACAAGCTGCTGGTCGAGGCCGAGGCGCAGCTCGAGCAGAAGCGCGTCTCGATCTCGGTCGATGAGCCGGCGCGGCGCTGGATTGCCAAGCGCGGCTACGATCCGAAGATGGGCGCGCGGCCGATGGCGCGGGTCATCCAGGAGTACATCAAGCGGCCGCTGGCCGAGGAGCTGCTGTTCGGCAAGCTGGTGAACGGCGGCCACGTCGAGGTGACCGTGAGCGAGGACGGCGAGAAGCTCAAGCTCGAGTCGCGGCCGGCGAATGCGCCCGCGCTGCTGAGTAGCTACGACGCTCTAGTTGGGCGCTACGCGCGAATCACGGGGCCGCGGCGGCCCGGGCTTTAGACGGGGTCGTGCCGACCGGTCGAGCTTATCGGCCGCGGTAGACGATGCGGCCCTTGGTCAGGTCGTAGGGGGTCATTTCGACAGTGACTTGATCGCCGGTGAGGATGCGGATGTAGTTTTTACGCATCTTGCCTGAGATATGCGCGGTCACCACATGGCCGGTCTTCAGCTTGACGCGAAACGTGGTATTGGGCAGGGTCTCGACGACCTCGCCCTCGAATTGAATTGCCTCTTCTTTTGACATGCGTCCTTGTGGTGTGCATGGGAAAGCCGGGCGCATTGTGCATAAAGCACCTTGGTAATGCAATTTTACGCCGGCTGATACGCTGCAGCGCCCAGCTGCCGCTGCGGCTCGCGCCGCGCGTAGCGGCGCAGCAACGCTGCGAACTCGCTGCGCGAGATCTCGCGGGCGCCCAAGCTCGCCAGGTGCGCGCTGGCCACCTGGCAGTCGATCACGCTGGATGTCGCGCGCGCGACACTCCTCGATCAGACGCGCCAAGGCCACTTTGGAGGCGTCGCGCTCCAGGCTGAACATCGATTCGCCGAAGAACACCCGCCCAGCTGGATGCCGTACAGGCCGCCGACCAGCCGAGCGTCGCGATAGGTCTCGACGCGAGTGGCCGAATCCCAAGCGATGCAGCTGCTCGTAGGAGTCGATCATGTCCGCGTTGAGCCAGGTCTCCGGACCCGAGCGGCGGGGCGCGGCGCAGCCGCGGATGGTCGCGCCGAAGTGCCTGATCGATGCGCGTCGATAGGGGCCGTTGCGCAAGCGTCTTGCGCAAGCTGCGCGAGCATCTTGAACTCGTCGGGAAACAGCACCATGCGCGGATCGGGCGACCACCAGAGGATCGGTTGCTGGGCGGAATACCAGGGAAAGACGCCGCGTTCGTAGGCGGCCAGCAGCCGCGTCGGGACTCAAGTCGCCGCCCGCCGCGAGCAGTCCCGGCGGCTCGCGCAGCGCCTGATCGAGCGGCGGAAACCAGTCCGGATCGGCCTGCTCGCCCAGCCACACCAGCCGGCTCAGAGCCGCAACTCCTCATCGGGCGGCCGGTGGTAGGGCACGTGCTCTGGACCGCCGCGGCGTAATGATCCACGCCGCGCGCCTCGCGCGCGCGTAATCGCGGATCGCCGCGGCAAAGCGCGGATCGGCGATGTAATGCGCCGAGCTGCGTGAGCGTCGGAACGAAGCCGCGCGGCACCTTGTGCTCGCCCTGCGTGCCGGGCTCGAAGCGTTGCAGCCGCTTCTCGATGCAGTATTCGATGCCCTGGTAGTAGCAGGTCTCGAAATGCAGGCTATGGTAGTTGCCGCCGGCGCCCCAGTAGCGGCCGTACAGCGCGTCGCTCGCCCACGAAGAAGATGGCGACGGCGATGGGCTCGTCAGCCATCCGCGCGATCTTGAGCATCAGTTCATCGGGCATGCGGCGGCAATGCGTTTGAAGAAATCGCAGATTCAGATACGGCTCGTGGCCATGGCGATGAAAGGTATCCGCGTAGAAGCTCGTAGACGGTTCGCCATAGGGCGTCGGTCATGTCGCCGCCATGCAGCGTGTCGAATTCGATGCCCGCTTCGGCGACGCGGCGCCGCTCGCGCTTGGCCTTCTTGCGTTTCTCCGCCGTGAAAGTGGCGAGAAAGCGTTCGAATGAATCGTAGCCGCGGTTGTACCAGTGAAATTGGCAGTCGCGGCGCAGTATCAGCCCGGCGCGATCGAGATCGCCGCGGTGTCCTCAGTGGGAAACAGCACATGCCAGGAGGACATGCGCTCGTCTCGGGCATGCTCAATCGCGGCGCGGCTCAAGATCTGGGTCGCGGCTTCGGCGCCCGGCTGGGCGGCGAATAGCAGGCGCGGACCTGAAACCGGCGTGAACGGCACCGCCGACAGCAGCTTCGGGTAGTAGCGCAGACCCTGCTGCGCATAGGCGCTTGGCCCAGGAGAAATCGAAGACGAATTCGCCGCGCGAGTGCGCTTTGCGGAACAGCGGCAGCGCGCCGCCAGCGCTGCCCGCGCGAATCCTCCACCACGAGATGCTCGGGGGCCCAGCCGTTGCGCGGTGCGGCGCAGCCGGATTCTTCCAGCGCCAGCAGAAATTCGTGCCGCAGGAAGGGCTGTGCCGCGCCGGCGAGCGCATTCCAGCGCCGCGCATCGATCTGCGCAATGCTTTCGAGAAAGCGCGCCGGCCTAAAGGTCACGCGTGGACAGCGCGCGGTTCGGCGTGGGTCTCGGCTTCGATTCGTTCCAGGTATTTGTCGGCATCGAGCGCCGCCATGCAGCCGGTGCCCGCCGAGGTGACGGCTTGCCGGTAGACGTGATCGGCGACATCGCCGGCGGCGAAAACGCCGGGCACGCTGGTCGCCGGTCGCGTCGCCCTCGCTGCCGCCCTTGACCACGATGTAGCCGCCGCGCATGTCCAATTGCTGATCGAACAGCTGGGTGTTGGGGAATGCCCGACGGCAATGAAAACGCCGTCGACGTTGATCGATCGGGTGGCACTGCCGGCCGCGGCGTGCAGGCGCACCCCGGTCACGCCGGCCTCATCGCCCAGAATCTCATCGATCGATGTGATTCCAAACGATGCTGGCTTTGCCGGCCGACGCCAGGGCGAACAGGCGGTCCTGCAGGATTTTCTCAGCACGCAATTTGTCGCGACGATGCACCAGGGTGACATGCGATGCGATGTTGCCGAGGTATAAGGCTTCCTCGACGGCGGTGTTGCCGCCGCCGACCACGGCGACGCGCTTTGCCGCGATAGAAAAACCCATCGCAGGTGGCGCAGGCGGACACGCCCTTGCCGCGAAACGTTTCTTCGGACGGCAGGCCGAGATATTTGGCGGAAGCCCCCGTGGCGATGATGAGTGCATCGCAGCTGTATTCGCCGTTATCGCCGGCCAGGCGGAAGGGGCGGTGGCGCAAATCGACTCTGTTGATGTGGTCGGGGACGATATCGGTCTTGAATCTTTCGGCGTGGGCCGCATGCGCTCCATGAGCGCAGGTCCCTGCAGGTGCTCGACATCGCCCGGCCAGTTGTCCACATCGGTGGTGGTCATGAGCTGTCCGCCTTGCTCCAAGCCGGTGATGAGCAAGGGATTTCGATTCGCCCGCGCCGCATAAACAGCCGCGGAATAGCCTGCGGGGCCTGAGCCCAGGATGAGGAGACGACTGTGCCTGACAATGCTCATGTATAATTTGCCTCTCGTCATGAAAGTCGCTCGAGGCACTTGAGGTGCCGGCGATGGCTTAAGGTTAACTGACCCATGGTAAGTAAATCTGTGGGCGGCAGCCAATTCCCACAAGTGCGCATCGCGCTTCCGCCTGCGAGGTTGTCGCATCTCGTGTCACGGGTTACTATTACATATTATTCAATCAGTTAAGAAGTAATTATCATTAAAGGTCTAGATATAGACGAAGCTTCTGCGGTGAAGAGACCCAGGCAGAAGATGAAGCTTTCTGCGGCCGTGTCGCGTTCGTTGCGCGAGGGCACGCTGTGGGTCTTGGGTGCGCTGGCGCTGATGCTGCTGCTGGCTCTGCTCTCCTATCACCCCCATGATCCGGGCTTTGCGAATACCGGCGAGCCCGGCCGGGTCAGCAACTGGATCGGGCCGGTCGGTGCGTGGCTCGCCGGATTTTTCCTGTTTCTGTTCGGCCGTCCGGCATATCTGTTTCCCGTGATGCTGGCGTACGCCGGCTGGCTGGTGCACAAGGATCAATCCCTGCCGGACTCGCGCTCGCGCATCAACACGCTGCTGCGCGCGCTGGGGTTCGTGCTGACGCTGGCCACCAGCTGCGGCCTCGCGTCGTTGCACTGGAGCGGGGCGCGCTTGCCGAACAGCGCCGGCGGCGTGCTGGGCGACCTGGCGGGCAAGGGCAGCGCGCTGGCCTTGAGCTTTCTCGGCGCCACCTTGCTGTTGCTGGGCCTGTGGTTGGCGGGCGTGGCGCTATTCGTCGGGCTGTCCTGGTTTGAAGTGATGGACGGGTCGGCGGGTGCGGTGCTCAAAGCCATTGAGTGGATGCGCAGCCGGATGGAGCAACGGCGCGAACTGGGCGCCGGCCAGCTGCGCAAGCAGGCGCGCCAGGAAGTGGTGCGCGAAGAGCAGAAGAAAGTCGCCGACCCGCCTGCCGCCGCGCATCGAAGCGCCGGCGCCGCTGCCGCAGAAGAGCGATCGCGTCGAACGCGAGCGGCAGGTGCCGCTGTTCGATGCGCCCAAGTCGAGCGAATTGCCGGCGCTGTCGCTGCTCGATGAAGCGCGGCAGCGCGAGCACTCCTATTCCGACGAGGCGCTGGAGGCGATGTCGCGCCTGGTGGAGATCAAGCTGCGCGATTTCGGCATCGAGGTCGAGGTGGTGGCGGTGCAGCCGGGCCCTGTGATCACCCGATTCGAGTTGCGCCCGGCACCGGGCGTCAAGGTCAGCCAGATCAGCAAGCTGGCCAAGGATCTGGCGCGCGCGCTCTCGGCGCATCAGCGTGCGCGTGGTCGAAGTCATTCCCGGCAAGTCGGTCGTCGGCTTGGAGATCCCCAACGAGAAGCGCGAGATCGTGACCTTGGGCGAAATCATCAAGTCCAAACCCTACGACGAAGTGGGCTCACCGCTGGCGCTGGCGCTTGGGCAAGGACATCGGCGGCGTGCCGGTGGTCGCCGATCTTGCGCGCATGCCGCATTTGCTGATTGCGGGCACCACCGGTTCGGGCAAATCGGTCGCCATCAATGCCATGGTGCTTGAGCCTGATCTACAAGGCCACGCCGGAACACGTGCGCATGATCATGATCGACCCGAAGATGCTGGAGCTGTCGGTGTACGAGGGCATTCCGCATCTGCTTGTCGCCGGTGGTGACGGACATGAAGCAGGCGGCCAATGCGTTGCGTTGGTGCGTGGCGGAGATGGAGCGCCGCTATCAGCTCATGTCCGCGCTCGGCGTGCGCAACATCGGCGGCTTCAACCGCAAGGTCAAGGAAGCCGCGGATGCCGGCAAGCCGATCAAGGATCCCGATCCGCATGCAGAAAATCGCGCAGGGCGTTCCCGGCGTGGTCGCAGAAGACGTGGCGGATCTGACGCCCCTGCCCTTCGTCGTGGTGATCATCGATGAGCTCGCGGATCTGATGATGATCGTCGGCAAAAAGGTCGAGGAGTTGATCGCGCGCCTCGCGCAGAAGGCCCGCGCCTCCGGCATCCATTTGATCCTGGCGACGCAGCGTCCGTCGGTGGATGTCATCACCGGTTTGATCAAGGCCAATATTCCCGACGCGCATCGCCTTCCAGGTCTCGGCCAAGGTCGATTCGCGCACCATCCTCGATCAGAGCGGCGCCGAGTCGCTGCTGGGCCACGGCGACATGCTGTATCTGCCGCCGGGCACGTCGATCCCGACCCGGGTGCACGGCGCCTTCGTCTCGGATCAAGAAGTGCATCGCGTGGTCGCGGGGTTGAAGACCGCCTCGCCGCCGATCTACATCGACGAAATCCTGGAGGGTCCGCGCAATCCCATCCCCGGATTTCCGTCTGACGAGGAGGAGGCCGCTGAAGGCGGCCCCGCCGACGCCGAGGCGGATCCGCTCTACGATGAGGCGGTGCGCATCGTCACCGAGACCCGCAAGGCATCGATTTCCGGGCGTGCAGCGGCGCCTCAAGATCGGCTACAACCGCGCGGCGCGCTTGGTCGAAGCCATGGAAGCGGCCGGTTTGGTCGGGCCGTTGCAGTCCAACGGCAACCGAGAGATTTACGGCGCGGCGCCGCCCGAGGAATGAGCGATGCTTAGATCCACAACCGCGGCATGGCTTCTTGCGCGCCCTGGCGCTTTGCGCAACCGTAGCAATCGCATCCCCGACGAGCGAGGTCGAGAAGTACCTCAATGGGCTTGCGACCTGGTCGGCGGACTTCAAGCAGACCATCGATGATGGGCATGGCAACGTCGTGCGCAGCGCCGCCGGCAAACTCTATCTGCAGAAGCCCGGAAAATTTCGCTGGGACTACTCGGAACCTTCCGAGCAGCTGATTCTGGCGGACGGCAAGCAGATCTGGTTTTACGATAAGGACCTGCAGCAGGCCAATGTGCGCAACATGGATGCCAGTCTTGCGAACACGCCCGCGGTGCTGTTGTCCGGCGGGGGATCGGTGAGCAGCCAGTTCGAGGTTACGGCGCTGCCGCCGAGCGACGGACTCGAGTGGTATCAGCTCATCCCCAAGCGCCCGAATACCGATTTTCAGCTGGTGCGCATCGGCTTTCGCCACGGCGACTTGGCTTCCATGTTCCTCGCCGACAAGCTCAATCAAGTCACGCAGCTGACCTTCAGCAACTCCAAGCGCAACGCCAAGCTTGCGCCGGATCTGTTTACCTTCGTGCCGCCGCCGGGAGTCGACGTGATCGGACGCGGCGGCAAGTGACGGTCGAGCGGTACGTATCGGCCGCTGGCTGATCGGCTGCGCCCGCAGTCCCTCGATGAATATGTGGGGCAGTCCCATCTGCTCGGCGTGGGCGCACCGTTGCGCCGCGCGCTGGAGTCCGGCCATCCGCATTCCATGATCCTGTGGGGACCGCCCGGCACGGGCAAGACCACGCTCGCTCGCCTGGTCGCGAACGGCGCGAATGCCGAATTCGTCGGGCTGTCGGCGGTGCAGGCGGGGATCAAGGATATCCGCGCGGTGGTGGAGCAGGCACGCAGCTTGCGCGGTACGCGCGACACGGTGTTGTTTCTCGACGAGGTGCATCGGTTCAACAAGTCGCAGCAGGATGCATTTCTTCCCTACGTCGAGGACGGCACGCTGATTTTCATCGGTGCGACCACGGAGAATCCGTCGTTCGAGGTCAACAACGCCCTGCTTTCGCGGGCACGCGTGTATGTGCTCAAGTCGCTGACCACGGAGGACTTGGGCCGGCTCCTGGATCGAGCGGTCGTCGGATGCTGCAGCGGGGCCTCGGCGCGCTGAGCCTGCAGATCGACGCGGGCGCGCGCGAGTTGCTGCTGGCTGCCGCCGACGGGGATGCTCGCCGCATGCTCAATCTCCTCGAAACCGCGGCGGACTTGAGCACCCCGAGCGATACCGGCCGCCGGCTCGATACCGATACCATGCGCGCGGTAATCGGCAGTACCTATGTGCGGTTCGACAAGGGCGGCGAGAATTTCTATGATCAAATTTCCGCGCTGCATAAGTCGGTTCGCGGCAGCGATCCCGACGCTGCGCTGTACTGGCTGTGCCGCATGCTGGCGGGAGGCTGCGATCCTCTGTATGTGGCGCGCCGTGCGCTGCGCATGGCGAGCGAGGACATCGGCAATGCCGATCCGCGGGCGCTGACGATGGCGCTGGAGGCGTGCGCCGTGTACGAGCGGCTGGGCAGTCCCGAGGGCGAGTTGGCCATCGCTCAAGCCGTCGTTTTCATGGCGTGCGCCGCCAAAAGCAACGCGGTGTACACGGCATTCAACGCCGCCAGCGCAGATGCCGCCAAACTGGGCTCGCTCGAGGTGCCGCTGCACCTGCGCAATGCGCCCACCCGCCTGATGAAGGAGATCGGCTACGGCAAGGGCTACCGATATGCGCACGATGAGCCGGGCGGCTATGCGGCCGGCGAGCGTTATTTTCCGGATGAAATGCCGGATCGCCGCTACTATGTGCCGGTCACGCGCGGGCTGGAGATAAAGATCGGCGAGGCGCTGGCGGCGCGCCGCGCGCGCGATGCCAAAGTCCAGGACGCCGGCAAAACTTGAGCAGGAACGGAATACTCTAGAATGACGCTTCTAGCGAAGGAAAAAATCGTGCTTGATCCTAAGCTGCTGCGCAGCGATTTACCCGGTGTTGCCGCCGCGTTGGCAAGGAGGGGCTTTGTGCTCGATGTGGGCGCGTTCGCCGCCCTGGAAGAGCAGCGCAAGAGCATCAGATCGAAGCCGATCGCTTGAGGGCGGAACGCAATGCCAACGCCAAAGCGGTGGGGATTGCGAAGTCGAAGGGCGAGGATGCGAGTGCGCTGCTGGCCGCGGGGGAGGCGTTGGGAGCGGGGTTGCAGAGCATGGAAAGACGGCTGGAAGCCATTCAGACGCAGCTTCAGGATCTGCAGATGGGGCTGCCGAATATCCTGCACGCCAGCGTGCCCGAGGGCCGCGATGAGATCCGCCAATGTTGAAGTGCGCCGCTGGGGTGTACCGCGGGAATTTACCTTCGAACCGAAAGATCACGTCGCGCTGGGCGAGCCCTTAGGGATGGATTTTGAGGCGGCCGGACGCATTTCCGGCGCGCGTTTCGTGGTCATGACCGGCATGCTGGCGAGGCTGCACCGCGCGCTCGCACAATTCATGTTGGACCTGCACGTCCAAGATCACGGTTATCGCGAGCACTACGTGCCCTACCTGGTGCATGCCGCGGCGCTGGTCGGGACCGGGCAACTGCCGAAGTTCGAGCAGGACCTGTTCGCGGTGCGCGGCGATCCCGGGTTTCTACTTGATTCCCACGGCCGAAGTGCCGCTGACGAATTTGGTGCGCGATCAGATTCTGGCGCCGGAGCGCTGCCGCTCAAGTTTGCGGCGCACACGCCCTGTTTTCGCTCGGAAGCGGGCGCGGCGGGGAAGGACACGCGCGGCATGATCCGCCAGCACCAATTCGACAAGGTGGAGATGGTGCAGATCGTGCGACCCGACGATTCCTATGCGGCACTCGAGGAGATGACCGGACATGCCGAGGATGGTGCTCAAGGCGCTGGAGTTGCCCTATCGAGTGGTGGCGCTGTGCGCGGGGGATACGGGCTCGAGCAGCGCCAAGACGTACGACTCGGAGGTCTGGCTGCCGTCGCAGAAAAAGTACCGCGAGATTTCATCTTGCAGCAACTGCGAGTCCTTCCAGGCGCGCCGTCTGCAGGCTCGATGGCGCAATCCGCACAACCGGGAAACCGGAACTGGTGCACACGTTGAACGGATCAGGCGTCGCGGTGGGGCGCGCGCTGGTTGCGATTTTGGAGAATTATCAGCAGCGAAGACGGCAGCATCACGATTCCGATCTGCGCTGGTGCCCTATATGGGCGGAGCGGACCTGCTGCGGTAAGCCGCAGCAGGTCGCCTAAGACATTTAATTGCGGCTGCCCATCACCAGGCGCAGCACATACCAGAACATCAGCGCGATCGAGGCGAATAACTGCATCGCCGCCGACACGTAGCGGTCTTCCGGATAATTCTGAATGATGTTCGACGTGTCGTACAACACCGGCCGCACCGGCGAAGCCGATCATGGCCACCGAGAACCAGGTTCCCAGTTGCAAGCCGAATACGGCGCCGCCGACCATGGCCAAGAGTCGCGACCACGCCGCCCCACATCAGGATGGCGCGCAGGAAAGAAAAGTCCTTGCGCGTGCGGTGCGCGACCACCATGAGACCCGCCGGCGCCGAGCGCGGTGATCAAGGTGGCGCTGTCGATTGCGCCGGGCGCCTTCGGTTGGCGATATACAGAGCAGCGGCACGAAGATCAGCGCTTCGGCGACGATATACGCCCCGTAAGCGAAATACTGCATGCCGATGAGATGCACTGGTTTGCGCGGTGCGCGTGGCGAGCCAGCCTACCAGCATGAACGCCCCGAGAATCAGAACCAATTAAGCCGAGCATGAACTGCGCGATTTGGTCGGCTAGCCCGGATTCGAACAATCCCAGCTCGATCAGAATGAAAGCTAGGATGCCACCGACCACATGGGTGTAGGTGCGCGTGATGAATGCGGCTCGGCTGTCGATGCCTGAGCTCGGAAAAGCAGAGTTATTGCTTGGGAAATTGGCCATCGTTTTCTCCAATTAGCCTTGAAGGCGTATTTTAGCACCCCCGCCAGGCAGGCGCCGATTTAGCCTTAGGTTCAGCTTATATAGAGGTAAATGGCGGCCGTTCAATACCTTGGCGGCCGGACAGCGCAGATTTTGTCGGGTAAAATTGCGGCCCTGCAATCAGGAGAGGTGGCAGAGTGGTTGAATGCACCGGTCTTGAAAACCGGAGGCCCTTTACGGGGCTCGTGAGTTCGAATCTCACCCTCTCCGCCACTGGAAAAATGAAGCCCCGCTTCGGGGGCGTTCATTTTTCCAGCAGGTGCAGGGTGCGTGGACGAACTCACTCGAGTTCGACCTGCCCATTAGGGAACAAGCTTGACGGACTCTAATCGCGCGCCCACGGTTTTCCTAAGCTACGCTTCGGCGGACCGCGAGGCTGCGCGCGTGCTCAGGGACGCGCTGCCGACTTTCGGCCTCGAAGTGTGGTACGACGAGAGCGACCTGGGCGGCGGCGAGATCTGGGATCAGAAGATCCGCAAGCAAATCCGCGAATGCGACTACTTCATGCCCATCATTTCGGCTCAAACCGAAGCGCGGCATGAAGGATATTTCCGCCGGGAGTGGCGCCTTGCTGTCGAGAGGACTCTCGACATGGCCGATGATCACGCCTTTCTGCTGCCGGTGGTTATCGACGACACCGGCCAAACCGGCGCGCGCGTCCCGGAGAAATTTTTGTCGATCCAATGGGTGCGTGCCCCCGGCGGGCAACCCAACGCTGCACTTCAATCCCTCTGTAAGCGGCTCGTGGCGGGCGAGCCGGTGGCTGGGGCGCAAGCGCCGGCGCCGGCTTCGGGCGCCGCCCGCAGGGCCAGGGTCGCTGCGCGGCCGCCGGTCGTCTACCCGCCGTTTCCGACCGAAGATCCGGCGGCGAAAGCACAGTTCTGGCTTCACGTGGTGGGTTGGGCCTTTCAGTCGGCATGGATCTTCTTCAAGCAATTGCCGCGCTGGATCAGGGTCCTCATCTCGGTATGGCTGTGCGTGGTACTGCTGTCGAAGGGTTGTAGTTCGAATGATCACCGCTCGTCGCGAATCTCGCCGCGCGACACGGATCAGCTGAATGCCATCTCGGAAAAGTATCACGGCAGTTTCGACAAAAAAGACATCTCGCAGCTTGCGGCGCAGATCGCGCGCATCACATCGGATGCGGAAACGCCCGCGGAGCGCAGCCCGCTGCTGGCGCTACCCTTTACGGCGCCGGCCGGAAATGCGGAGGCGGCGAAACTCGCGGATTCCACCTTCGCGCTGGTGTACGGCAAGCTCGCCATCGCGCATCGCGGCCGTGTGGGGTTGAGCCAGGAGTCCGTGCAATGCGATGACGCAAAAGCCGCCCTGGAGCGCGGGCGATCGAACCACTCGGCCTACGTTCTTTGCGGCGCGATCGGAACCGAGGCAGCGGCGCAGGTATTATCGGTCAAGATCTTCAAAGTGAGCGACGGCTCGATGGCGTGGTCAAAGTCATATCCGGTCGCCGGCGCTGATCCGGCCAAGATCGCGGCAGAAGTGAACTCTGGCGTTCCGGACCTGGACGATGAATCGTGACCTCCGGCCTACACTTCCAGCCGGTCTTGCGGACGGGCGACCAACGCATACAGGGCCGGCATTAGATAGACACTGATCAACAGCCGCGTGAACAAGCCGCTGACGATCACCAGTGCAAACGGCCGTTGCGTGTCGGTGCCGACGCCGGTCGCGAAGGCGACCGGCAACAATCCCAAAGCGGCAACCAGCGCCGTCATCATGATCGGGCGCAACCGCAGTATGGCGCCTTCGCGAATGGCTTCCGCGACCGGCGTGCCGCCGCGCCGCAATTCGTTGACGTAGGAGATGTAGACCACGGCCGTCTGCACCGAGACGCCGAACAGCGCCAGAAATCCAATGCCCGATGAGACCGAAAAGGGCGTGCCGGTGATCCACAACGCCAGGATGCCGCCAACCGGCGCCGAAAGCACCACGCCGAGCACGGTGATGAAGGGAAACTTGAAATTGCTGTACAGGGCGAATAGCAGCAGGAAAATGAGAAAAATTGTCAGCGGGATGATGATGCTCAGCTGAGGGCGGGACGCCGTATATTCTGAGTATTCGCCGCCCCAATCCAAACGGTAGCCGCGCGGCAGACGTAACCTTTGCGCTGACCTGCTGCATGGCGTCGTTGACCGCGCCGGCCAAATCGCGGCCCTCGATGGAGAATTGCACGCCGATGTAGCGCGAATTGTCCTCCCGATAAATGAAGGACGCACCGCTGGCAACCTTGATATCGGCAAATTCCTTGAGAGGAACTTGTTGGCCGCCGGGAGTCGCCACCAGAATGTTGGCGATCTCTTCCGGGGTATCGCGATATTCGCGCTCGAGCCGCACGATCAGGTCAAACTGCTTTTCCTGCTGCACCACTTGGGTGGCCACGTCGCCGCCGATGGCGGTCTGGATCAAGCCGTTGATATCCGCGACGTTGAGTCCGTAGCGCGCGATTTTCGCCCGATCGATTTTGATGGTCAGGCTTGGCTGCCCGAGCTCCTGGACCAAGGTGACGTCGCGGATTCCGCGCACCTGCTCCAAGATTTGCTTGATCGCTTTGCCTTTCTGTTCGAGGGTGCTCAGATCGGTACCGAAAATCTTGACCGCGAGGGCGCTCTTCAGTCCCGTTTCAGCCTCATCCACCGCATCCTCGGCGGGCTGAGTGTAGTTGAAGTTGATGCCGGGAAATGACGACAGCTTCCGGTTGATGGCCTCAATGAGCTCCGC
Organism: uncultured Gammaproteobacteria bacterium; assembly: GCA_963782865.1. Taxonomy (GTDB): domain Bacteria; phylum Pseudomonadota; class Gammaproteobacteria; order Steroidobacterales; family Steroidobacteraceae; genus Bog-1198. Next base: position 233,312 of record CAWALS010000005.1, read on the forward strand.
CTTCGTGCGGTAGGCGCCTGCCACTGCGAATAAGGCGTCAGACCCACGAAGAATTCGACATTGAAGAAGCCGGTCGGATCGGTGCCGTCGTCGGGTCGCCCGAGTTCGCAGGCAACAGACGTGACTTCCGGAAACGACTTCAAGATCTCGCGCACTTTGGGCGTAATCTTTGCGGACTCATCGAACGAGATGGTGTAGGGCATGGTGGCGCGCACCCACAGCGCGCCCTCGTCCAGGTGCGGCATGAACTCGGCGCCGATGCGGGGAATGAGCAGCAGCGATCCGCCCAGGAGGATCGCCGAAGCAATCACCGTTCCCCAAGTGCGTGCAAGGCAAAAATCGAGTCCCTTGGTGTAGACCGACTTGATGCGCTCGAATGCCGCATTGCGCTTCTCCTGCACGCCCCGACGCAAGAACCAGGCGCACAGCACCGGCAAGAGGGTCAGCGTGACGATCAAGGAGCCGACCAGCGCGAACACCATGGTGTCGGCCATCGGCTTGAACAGCGTGCCGGACGGCCCTGCGAGCACATAGATCGGCAGGAACCTGGTGACGATCACCGCGACCGCATAGAACAGCGGGCGATCGACCTCGGCCGCGGCCTCGGCGATGATCGTCTTGATGTTGAGCGAGGTTCCGCGCCGCGCCGCGAACTGGCGGAAGATATTCTCGACCATGACGACCGCGGCATCGACGAGAATTCCGAAGTCGACGGCGCCGATGGACAGCAGGTTGGCGGATGCATGTTGCAAATCGAGACAGACGAATGCGAACAGCAACGCCAGCGGGATGGTCACCGCGACAATGAGGCCGGCGCGCAAATTGTAGAGAAAGAATATCAGCACGACGACGACCAGCACCATGCCGCGCAGCAGGTTGCGCTCGACCGTCTGGGTGGTCAGGTCGACCAGATCGCTGCGATCATAGAAGGGCAGGACCTTTACATCTTTGGGCAGGACTCTTCGTTGAGTTCCTTGGTCTTCGCTTCCACCCGCTTCAGCACGTCCTGAGTTTTCTCGCCGGTGAGCAGCAGGATCACGCCTTCCACCGCATCGTCCTGCTTCTCATAGCCGAACTCGCCCAGGCGCGGAGCGATCCCGATGACCACCCGGCCGACGTCCTTGACCAGTACCGGCGTGCCATTGTTCACGGCGATCACGACGTTGCCGATGTCCTGCAAGGTGCCCAAAAGCCCCAAGCCGCGAACGTAGTAGAACTGTCCGCCCTGGGAATAAAATCCGCCGCCGCCGTTGCTGTTGTTCGCCGTCAGCGCGGCTTCCACCTGCGTGACGGATAGTCCGACCGATGCGACCTTTGCCGGATCGAGCAACACTTGGTACTGCATCGTGCCGCCGCCAAATCCCGAATCGTCCGCGACGCCGGGCACGGATTTGTATTGCGGTTCGATGACCCAATCCTCGAAGGTCTTGAGCTCCATCGGCGAGCGGTCGCTGCTTTGCAGGACATAGCGATAGATGAGGCCGGAGGGCGAAGACAGCGGCGACATCGCCGGCGATATGCCGCTCGGCAGCGTGACATCGCCGATGCGATTGAAGGCTTGTTGGCGCGCGAAATATTTATCCGTTGCGTTTTCAAATGTCATGATGACATCGGAAAGGCCGTAAAGTGAGATCGAACGGATGGTGACCATTTGCGGAATGCCGTTCATTCCGCGTTCCACCGGCACCGTGATCAGCCGCTCAACCTCTTCGGCGGCATGACCCGGCCACTGCGTGATGAGCTCGACCATCGGCGGCGATAGATCGGGATAGGCGTCGACCGGCAGCCGGTCCAGTGAGCGAGTTCCTGCGCCGATGAGCACCGCGGTCATGAGAATGACCAGAAATCCCTGGCGTAACGACGAGGTTACGATCCGGTTCATGAAGGATGCGGAGCGCGGCGTCTGGCCGGCCGGGGTCGGATCGGCGCTCATTGAGTCTGCATGAATTGAACGAACAGACCCCCGTCGACCACTATTTCGTCGCCGGATTTCAAGCCCTCGGCGATGTCGTATTGATCGCCGCTGCGGTAGGCCAATGTCACGTGCTGGCGGGCGAAGCTGCCGTCCGCTTGCAGCGCATAGACGAACGGCAGGTTCACATCGTCACGCAACACCGCGGACACCGGAATCAGCGTGCCGCTGCTTTGCTTTTGGGAGTGAATCAGCACGCGCACATACATTTGCTTCTTGAGAAAATCCGCCGGGTTTTTGGCGACAACGCGCACCGCCACGGAACGCGTGTCGGGATCCACCAGCGCTGCGACGTTATCGACTGTGCCCGAAAAGGTGTGTTCGCCGATTCCTGTGACGACCTCGGCGGAGTCGCCGACTCGCACGCCCTCGAGATCGGCGCCGAAGACCTGCGCCAGCACCCACACCCGCGACAGGTCAGCCACGGTAAAGCAAGGCGTACTGCCGGCTTGCAGCAGTTGTCCCGGCGTGACGAGTTTTTCCACCACGGTTCCCGCCACCGGTGCGCGAATCACGCCGTCGATGTGCGATACCGGACGGCCCTCCTGAATGGCTTTGATGCTGTCCGGCGGGACCTGCAATGACACGAGTTGTTGCAAGGCAGCCTCGCGATCAGCCTCGGCATTGACGGCGTCTGATTCGGCTTGATCCGCTTCGCGTTTGGCGACGCCGTTGTGTTGAATCAGTTCCTTGTCCAAATCGGCCAGGCGGCGCAGCGTTTGCGCGGTGGAAATAGCCTTGCGATAGGCGCTGATCGCCGCCGCAAAATCCGGCGAATCGACGACCGCCAGCGGTGCGCCGAGCTTGACGTGTTCGCCCAGGGACACCAGCAGACGCGACACCGGGCCGGAAAACGGCGCGAGCACGCTGGTGGCTTGATCATTGTCAAAGTCGACCACCCCCGTGGTTTCGACCGTTTTGTTGAATGTCGATTCGGCGACCTTGTACAGGTGAATGTTGCGGCTCTGTTCGGGCGTGAGTTTGACATTGCTCGCCGTCACCGACGGCGTCGGCGGGTTCACACCGCTTTTGGGCGAGCACGCCGTGATCAACATCAATGCCGCGAGTTCGAGCGCAACAAGAGTCTGTATTTTATTCAATTTGTTCTTCATGGCTGTTTAGCGAGTTCCGTCCGGTGCCACCAACCGCCGCCGAGCGCTTGGAACAGCGCGGCCGTATCGGCAAAGCGATTGGCTTGCGCCTGGATCAGGCCGATCCGGCCTTGCTGGTAGGTTTGCTGCGCGCTCAGCAATGCCAGATAGCCGGCATAGCCGCTTTGCCATTGCCGTTGCGTCAGGTCCAAGGTGACTTTGGCTGAATCCGCGGCATTGGCTGCGGCCTTCACCGCTTCCGCGTCTTGCGCTAAGGCTGTCAGGGTGTCGGCGACATTCTGAAATGCGGTCAACACAGTGCTGCGGTATTGCTCCGCGGCTTGGCTATAGGCGGCCTTGGCCGCGCGTTCCTGATGCAGCAGCATGCCGCCCTGGAAGATGGGAGCGGTGAGCGAAGCGCCGATTCCCCAAAAGCCGGTGCCCGAGGTAAAGAGCTGACTCATCTGGGCGGCGGAGCTGCCGGCGTTGGCGGTCAACACAATATTGGGCAGCCGATTCGCGATGGCGATTCCAATCTTGGCGCTGGCATCATGCAGGTTCGCCTCCGCCTGCAACACGTCCGGGCGCTGGGATACGAGTGCCGAGGGCAGGCTCACCGGCAGATCCTGCGGCAGCTGCAGCGTTGCGAGGTCGAAATTCAGCGCGGGCGCCTGGCTCGGAAAACGACCGGCCAAAACGGCCAGTTGATCCCGCAACTGGGCTTCCTGCTTCATGAGCGGGGGCAGGGTGGCGGCAAACTGGGCGAGCTGCGCCTCGACCGCGGCCACATCCAGGCCGCCGGCATAACCCTTGTCGAGCTGATACTTCAGGATCTTCAGCGTTTTCTCGGCGCTGTCGATCAGCTCGTGGGTGGCATCGATCTGCATTTGCGTCGCCCCCACCTGGATCGCGGCGACAACCACATTGGATGTCAACGTCGTGTACGTCGCGATCATTTGATAGCGGGCTTCTTGTTCTTGCGCCGCCAGGGACTCGACCGTGCGCCGGTTCAAGCCGAAGACATCGGGTACATACGAAATGCTGAGCTGAGGCGTGAACAGATTGTAAAGAAATGTGTTGGAGTTCAGCGCCGGGGAAATCTGCTCCGATTGGCTCTGACGCGTGGCGTCAAAATTGGCCGCGACGCTGGGATAGTAAGCGCCGCGCTGCGCCAGCCTATTTTCCCTTGCAACCGTCAGGGCCGCCTTGGCAGCTTTGAGATCGTGATTGCTGGAAAGCGACCGATCAATCAGCTCGTTGAGAGGCGCGGAATGAAACAGCGTCCACCAGTCCGCCGCGATATCGGCGCCGCTCGCAAAGCGCTGGGATTCGCCCGCCACCGTGTTGGGCGTGTTCGTGGTGGTCGAGAGCGGCGCGGCAACATAATCGTTAACCCCGGGAGGGGCGGGCCTTTTGAAGTTCGGACCGACCGCGCAGCCGGCGAGCAGTACCAGAATAGAAGCCGCAGTGAGGGGCTTAACGCGCGATTGACACTGTGCGTTGTGTGGAAATGCTGCTTTGGGCAATTAGGAATCTCGACGCGCGATGTATTAAGTAGCTCTCGAACGTCCGCCGGTTTTTATTGGCACTGCGCCGGAATCCTCGACAAGCCGGTAAATATACTATGTTCGAGCGAGAACCTCGATGAGAGTTCGGTTTTTTTTGAGTTTAAGGCCATTGACCTTGCGTCGCCAATGCGTTGAAGTCCATGGCCGCCGCCGAAGAACGGGTCTTGAGCGGCTGGAAACGCCGATTGAGAATGATGCGGGGGGATATGCATTTATCGACGCAAAATAACAAAGGAGATTCGATGCGCAAGCTCGCCTTGGTTTTGGGATGTATCTGCTTGCTCGGCAGCGCCGCCGCCGAGTCTCTCAAGGGCCCTGAATTTGCGGTCAGCTTTCCGGCCTCGCAAAACAGCGGGCCGCTCGACGGGCGGGTCATTCTCTTGCTGAGCCGCGACATGACGCGCGAACCGCGCACGCATGTCGAGCCCAACGAACCCCTCGCAAGCCCTTATCTATTCGGTCTCAACGTGGATGGCCTCGCGCCTGGCGCTGAGGCAGTGCTCAACGACAAGGCGTTCGGCTGGCCGGCTGCGCACCTGTCGGCGATTCCCACGGGCGACTACTACGTCCAAGCCGTGCTGAATCGTTACGAAACCTATCACCTGGCGGATGGCCGCACGCTGAAGCTGCCGCCGGACAAGGGCGAGGGGCAGCAGTGGGCACACAAGCCCGGCAATCTATATTCAACGCCCATCAAGCTGCATGTGGACGCCGCTCATCCGGTGCGGACGGCGCTGCGGCTCGACCAACAAATTGGACCGATCGAACCTAAAACCGATACCGAGTATGTAAAACACATCCGCATCCGCAGCGAATTGCTCTCGCGTTTCTGGGGCCGCGACGTCTTTCTGGGCGCGCACATTCTCGTGCCGAAGGGCTTCGACACGCATCCGGAGGCGCACTATCCGCTGATGGTGTTCCATGGCCATTATCCTGACGATATTTCCGGCTTTCGCACCACACCGCCCGATGCGGGTTTGAAGCCGGACTACTCCGAGCGCTTCCACCTCGCGGGCTACAATCGAATCCAGCAGCAAGAGGCCTATGCCTTCTATCGGAAATGGATCTCCGCCGATTTCCCGCGCTTTCTGGTGATCGAAATCGAGCACGCCAATCCATTCTTCGATGACAGTTACGCCGTGAACTCCGCCAATCTGGGCCCTTACGGCGATGCCATCAACAAGGAATTGATCCCGGAAATCGAGCGCCGCTTCCGCGGCATCGGCGCCGGCTGGGCGCGCTTTACCTATGGTGGCTCGACCGGCGGGTGGGAGGCGCTCGCCACGCAGGTCTTTTATCCGGATATGTACAACGGCGCCTTTGCCGCCTGCCCGGATCCCATCGATTTTCGAGCCTACACCCTCATCGACATCTACAAGGATCCCAACGCCTACGTCCTGAAGGGCGAAGCGTCTTCCGTGGAACGTCCCGCATTCCGCAATTATTTGGGCGAGGTGTTTGCCACGCAGCGCGATGCAAACTACATGGAACTGGCGCAGGGAGACCGCAGCCGCTCGGGCGGCCAATACGATATCTGGCAAGCGGTGTTCAGCCCGGTGGGGGCGGACGGCTATCCTAAGCCGATCTTCGACAAAGTCACCGGCGTCATCGATCCGTCAGTGGCGGCGTATTGGCAAGATCACTTCGATCTGTCCCACATCATTGCCCGTGACTGGAAGACTCTCGCGCCCAAGCTGCAGGGGAAAATACATCTGTTCGTGGGCAACGGCGACAACTACTATCTGACGGACTCCATCTATTTCGCGCAGGAGCGCCTGGAATCGCTGCGGCCGGCCTACGAAGGATCGGTGGCGTACGGCGATCGCGCCGAGCATTGTTGGAATGGAGACCCCAAGCACGCCAATGCCTATTCTCGGCTGCACTATAATTTCCAATATTTGCCGCAGATTCTGCAGCGCATCAAGGTGACGGCGCCTGCCGGAGCGGACCTTAAGAGCTGGCGTTACTAGGACAGTCCCACTAGGACGCAGCTTTCGCAGCTTGGGGTACGACGGCCGGGTCGGTCAGGAATGTCTTGACCCGGTCGAATTCGCGCCGCAACAACGCGTTGCCCTGATCCAGCGCCTGTGCATCCGCCACGGCGCTGTCGATTTCCATGCGTTCGGCGAACGACTTCAGGGCGTTCGCATGGATATTTGCGCAGGCGCCCTTCAATTTGTGAGCGGCCTTTGCCACCTCGGCGCGCCGGCTTTGCGCCAGCGCGCCGGCGATTTCGGCCAATTGCTGCTCGCCGCTCAAGATAAAGGCCGCCGCCAATTCCTGGGCGAACGCCTGGTCGCCATCCGTGAGCTTTTGAAATTCGCGTAGATCGACCGGCGCCGCAGGGCCCCGCGGCTGATTCGATTCAGCGGCTGCCTCGTCCGCGGCAGCAGCAGCGGGTTTTTCCAGACCGAATTTCGCCAGGATATTGCGCAACCGCTCAACTTCAATCGGCTTGGTCAAATATCCGTCCATGCCCGCCGCCTCGCACAATTCCCGGTCACCCGTCATGGCGTTCGCCGTCAAGGCGATGATCGGCGTGTGACCCGAGATTTCCCAGTCGCGAATCTTGCGCGTGGCGGTCATGCCGTCCATCACCGGCATTTGCAAGTCCATCAATACGATATCGAATTGCCGCTCTTTGCAGGCGGCCACGCCCTCCGCGCCATTGCCGGCGACCTCTACCGTGCAGCCCAGGCGCTCGAGAAATCTTACGGCGACCTTTTGATTCACGAAATTGTCCTCGACCAGCAGCACATGTCCCGCAAACCGCTGCAGCGCCTGCGGTTGCGTCAGCATATTGAGCGTGATCATCGGCTGGGTTTCCATTTGCCACTGCCGTGGACCGCCGCTCATTACCCGCGCCACGGCATCGATCAATTCCCGCACACGCACCGGCTTGGTGAGATAGGCGGCAAAGCCGAGCGCCGCCAGCCTGGGCGTATCGCCGTGCCGATCCAGCGATGTGAGCATGACCAATCGAGTATTGCCGAGGCCCCGCATCGCGATGATGCGCTCGCCCAACATCGCCCCATCCATGTCGGGCATTTGAAAATCGGTAATGACCATATCGAACTGATGGTTTGAGGCGATGGCGTTTTGCAGCTCGTCCAACGCGGCGAAGCCGCTGCCCACGGTGGTTACCGAGTAGCCCGCGTGCACGAGCTGCGCGCTCAAGACCCGTTGGTTGGTCACGTTATCATCGACGATCAGGATCCGGCCGCCCGCTTCAGCGTGGCTGCGCCGTTCAGAGCTGATGAGCGCCGCGGGCTTCAAGGGCAGCGTGAAGAAGAATCTCGAGCCGACGCCCACTTCGCTGCTAACGCCTATTTCCCCGCCCATCAGTTCGACCAGCTTGCGCACGATCGACAGGCCCAAGCCGGTACCGCCGAAGTGACGAGTGGTCGAGGAGTCAGCCTGTACGAAGGGCTGGAACAGCAGCTGCAGGGTTTTCTCCGCGATTCCCATACCCGTGTCGCGAACCTCGAAATAGGTCAGAGGTTGGCCGTCGCTCGATCGATCACGCACTTCGAGGACAATCTCGCCGTTCTTGGTGAACTTGATCGCGTTGCTGACCAGGTTCACCAGGCACTGCCGCAAGCGCTGCGGATCGCCGAGCACGCGTCCGCTGATTTGCGGTTCGACATTGACGATCAGCTCCAGGCCCTTGGTCGCGGCCTGAAACGCCATGGCGGAGCCGACATCCTCGACGTTGGCGCGCAAGTCGAGCTCAATGGACTCCAATTCCAGCTTGCCGGCTTCGATTTTCGAGAAATCCAAGATGTCATTGATGACGGTGAGCAGGGAATCGGCGCTGGAACGAATGGTTTCCGCGTAATCACGCTGCGTGCGGTCGAGATGCGTGTCCAGCAGAAGCCCGGTCATGCCGATGATGCCGTTCATCGGGGTGCGAATTTCGTGGCTGACATTGGCGAGGAAGTGACTCTTGGCGCGGCTCGCCGCGTGCGCGGCTTCGGTCTGCTGGCGCAGCAATTCCGAGGCCACGACTTCCTCGCTGATATCCCACGAGACTCCGAGCAGCCGCGAAGGGGCCCCTTGCTCGTCGAGGATTATCCGCCCGAAGTTCTGCACGTGTACCGTCGCGCCATCGGCGCCGCGCGCGCGGTAGCGCATGTTGATCCAATCGCTCTTCGCGGCGCGCGCCGCCGCCACCGTGTCGCGCAATAACAGGCGATCCTCGGGCAGCACCAACTCTTCGATATGCTCGACGTCCAAGTTCTCGGGCGTGCCGCGATAGGTCAACGCCGCGATCGGATTCTCGAGCCACAGATAGCGGCGCGCCACCAAGTCGAGCTCCCAAGAGCAGATTCCGGCGCTTTCGGTGGCAATGTTGATGCGCTCCACGAGCTGGCGATTTTCGTTCGCGCGGCACTTGAGCATTTCGGTGGTGCGCACGTCGCGGGTGACGTCCCAGGTCACCCCGACGATGTAGCGGACCTGTCCCTGCTCATCGCGCATGATGCGCGCGTAATTCTGCATATGATGGGTTTCGCCGTCGATGCCCTTGACACGGAACACGTATTCGTAGGACTGCAGTTTCTTTGCGATGGCCTCGCGCGGTGTCTGCAGCAGGATTTCGCGGTCTTCCGGTAAAACGATGGTGGTGATTGTTCGAAAATAGTCCTTCAGCGGCACATGATCCATGCCGAAGCAGGCGGGGCGCGGCCCGTGCCAGGAGAAGCAGTCGGACTTGATGTCGAATTCCCAAGGCGCGATTCCCGCGGCCTGGGTGGTGACGCTCAGCCGTTCGATCAGTGCGCGCTCTTGCGCCGATTTGCTCTCCAGTTCCGCCGCATGCAGCACTTCCTTGGTGACATCCCAAGTCACACCCATCAATCGAACCGCCGTGCCGCTCGCATCGCGATGCACGCGCATGTGCGTTTGCACGTATTGGGGTTCGGGGCGTGGATTGGCGGTGCGGTGGCGCAGGGGCAAGATCGCATCCTGGTTCGGATTTGCGAGCAGGTCGCGTATCGCGGCCGCTGTTTGCACCCGATCGTCCTCGTGGATGAGGTCTTTCGGATTCAGGGCGGCAGAAGGCGGTATGCCGAATAACGGCCATAAGCTGCCGTCATTGATGAGTTCATTGGTGACGAGATCCTTTTCCCAAATGCTGATGCCGGCCGTACCCGTGGCGAGTTTCAGCCTCGACAATAATTGAGTTTGCCGTTCCGCCTGCTCCGCCAGCAAGGTCGCGGCACGGGCTTGCTCGCTCATGTCGATGGTCAGGCCCAAGACGCGGATCGCGCGGCCTGACGGATTGCGGAACACTTCGCCGCGCAATTGAACCGGACGGACCGTGCCGTCGCGCTCTTGCACCCGATAGGCGATTTCCATCGGCGCTTCACCCTTGAGCGCCCGAATGAATTCCGCGCGGTAGCGCACGCGGTCTTCGGGATGCACCTTGTTGAGCATCATCGCGTCGGCCTGTTTGTCCGCGGCGGCAATTTCCGCGTCGTAAACCTCAGCGAGGTCGCCGCTGAAATGCATCGTGTTGCGCACCACGTCCCACTCCCAGATCCGCACCCCCGCACTGCGGGTAACTTGCTCCAATCCTTTGAACAGCGAGTCTTTGCCGTGCTGCAGGGATTTGGGGGGGAAGTTGGTCAGCGCGGCGCACACCCCGGCAAACCAGGACCAGGCGCCGTTTGCTAACCGTCGGAGCCGCGCAATACGCTGTGATTTCGAGGGAATGATGGGCGCTCCGAGACCTTAAGAGATGGCTCTCCTACGCCTCCTATCGGCGCAAAAAGCGGCTCCTTTAGCGCCTGGGCCGCACAAACGCGGGCCGCCGTCACAGGGATTACTTAAGTATGGCTTGATAGGTCCATGCATGCGACAAACCGCGCACGTCAGGGACCGCTGCGACCGCCGCGGCACCCGTACCGGCCGCTTGTTGGATCATGCCGACGACGATCAAGTCGTTGACCGGATCGATCCAGAACCAGGTGCCCGCCGCGCCGCCCCACCAATACGAGCCCTTGCCGTAGTAGCCGCCGGCCGCAACGGGATCGGTGTAAATGGCAAAGTCCAAGCCGAAGCCGGCACCGGGCGCCAGAATCGGCACGCTCGGCGCCAATACATTGGTGCGCATCAGCTCAACCGTCAGCGGCGACGAGGAGTCTGACGCCATCCAATTGGCCGCCATTCAACAGCATTTGGCAGAATCGCATGTAGTCGCTGGCAGTCGATACCAGACCGCCGCCGCCGGAGGAGAGCGCGGGTTTCACGGCAAAGTCATGGTTGAATCCTTCGCGCACGCCGACGGCATGCAATTTTCCGTCGTTGTCGTAGCTATAGAATTCCGCGAAGCGATTCAGCTTCTGCGGCGGCACGTAGAAGCCGGTGTCGGTCATGCCGAGCGGTTTGAAAATTCGCTTGTCCAAGAATTCCTCGAATGGCATGCCGGAAAGCTTTTGCACGATGTAGCCCTGGATGTCGGTCGAGATGCTGTAATGCCATTCAGTGCCGGGTTGCGCATTCAATGGCAACTTGGCGACGCGCTTGATGAACTCGTCCAGGGTGTTGTCGGGATTCAGCAGGTCAGCGGCGATCTGCATTTTATCGACCGCTGTTTGGCTGAAATACCCATACGTGAAGCCGCCGGAGTGCGACATCAGCTCGCGCATGGTCACCGGATGGATTTGATCCTTCATCACCACGTTGCCGTTGGCCTCGGTCGAGTAGACCTTCAATTTCGCGAACTCCGGAATGTACTTCGCCACCGGATCGCCGAGTTGCCATTTCCCCTCCTCGAACAACATCATCATCGCGACGCCGGTGATCGGCTTGCTCATCGAATAGATGCGGAAAATGCTGTCCTTTTGCATCGGCGCGTTGGCCGCGATATTGCGCTTGCCGGCGGCATCGAATTCCACCACTTTGCCATGGCGCGAAACCATGGTGACCACGCCGGCCAGGCGGCCCTGGTCCACCAAATCTTTCATGCCGGCGCTCAAGCGCGCGAGGCGCTCCGCCGACATGCCTTCGCTTTCCGCGCCGGCCGTGGGCAGGTCATGAATCGCCGCCATCGCTGGCGAAACGCTGAAGGCGGCCAATGAGACGATGGCCAGTAAACGCGGAAGATGCATGCGAGGACTCCCTGTTGGATGTTATTCATCGAACCCGAAGCACAGTGTATGTCAACACGGAAAACTCGGACAGGCTCCTAAGCGCGCTCGAGCATCCAGCGCGCCATGAGATCGAACAGCGCGCTGCGCGAGGTCTCGTCTTCATTGTGGACTTCGTGAAGCAGGTTCGGGTAGGTCACGAGCTGCTTGTCGCTGGAGCCGAGGATGTCGATGAGCGTCCGTGACCCGCTGATCGGGCAAACCTTGTCCGCTTCGCCGTGAACCGCCAGCCAGGGCAGCGTGATCTTGGGAGCCTGTGCACGGCTCGCGCGGCAGGCCTGCGCGAAACCATACAGCAGTCGTAAGCTCGCGGTGCGCGGCACCAGGGGATCGCTGCTATGCCGGCGCTGTTCCTCCAGCACCTGCGTGAGCGCCGAGGCATCTATTCTTAGACCGATTCGCACGCGCGGCGCGAGCGCGGATGCCATGCGCAGAACGGCGCCGGCGACGCCGTCCAAGTTCGGCATCGCATCGAGCGCGCAACCGGTGGTGATGAGGCCGCGGGCCCAGGCAAGGTCTCGGGCGGCCAGCAGAGCCACGATGGAACCCATGCTGTGCCCCCAAACAAACAGCGGCAACTCGGGGAATTTTCGCTGCAGGTTCTCGCCGATCAGTCTCAAGTCGGCGGCGAAGTCGGTGAAATTCCCGATGTGCGTGCGTGTGCCGGGACTCATCCCATGACCGCGCTGGTCATAGACGAAACTGGCAATATTTCTTTCGGCCAGCGCATCCGCCGCGTGCCGATAGCGGGCCGAGTGTTCGGCGATTCCGTGCACGATGACCAGGCCCGCCCGCGCACCGCGCGGCAGGCTCTCAAATCCTTGGAAACGCGTGCCGATCAAGGACTGATGCATCGGGTTGGTGGGGGCAAGGCGCTCACGAAGCCGATTCTACGGTCTCGCCGCCGTACGGTCGGACTTTTATCAAGCCTCGCGCAGCCGAAACAGCTTGCTTTGCGTGCGATCGATGTCCGCGTCGCCGGGATTCTTCGCGCGCTCGTCATCGCGCACGAATTTTTCGATGTCGGCCGCCGGTACCGCGGCGCTGCGAAAGAAGCCTTGATACTGATCGCAGCCCATGCGGCGCAGGATGCCAAGCTGCTCCTCGGACTCGACGCCCTCCGCGATCACTTTCAACCGCAGTCCATGGGCCAGCGATATGATGGCCCGTACGATGGAGGCATCGCCGGCGTTCGATGCCACGTCGCTTATGAAGCTGCGGTCGATCTTGAGCTTGTCGATGGGGAAGCGCTGCAGGTAGCTCATGCACGAATAACCCGTGCCGAAATCGTCGATGGCGACCACCACGCCGAGCTCGCTCAGCTCCTCGAGCAACGCCACCGAGGTCTCGGCGTTGCTCATCAAGGTCGCTTCGGTCAATTCTATTTCCAGGTAGGTCGCATCGAGGGAGTGCTCCTGCAGCGCCGCGTGGATCTTCTTGACGAAATTGGCCTGCCGGAACTGCAGCGGCGAGACATTGACCGCCACCCGCAAAAATGGCATGTGCCGCCGTTGCCATTCGCGCGCCTGCCGGCAAGCTTCGCGAATGACCCAATCGCCGATTTCAAGAATCAGGCCGCTTTCCTCGGCAATGGGAATGAATTCGCCCGGCAAGATCGGCCCCCGTGTCGGGTGCTGCCAGCGGATCAATGCCTCGACGCTGCGCATCTCGCCGGTCGCAATGTCGATCTTGGGCTGGTAGTGCAAGGAAAGTTGACCTTGCGCAAGCGCTCCGCGAAGCTCCGCCTCGATTTCCAGGCGCTCGCGCGAGAAGCCCATGACGCTTGCATCGAAGAACCGAAACGTCTTGCGGCCGCTGCGCTTTGCGAAATACATGGCTTCATCGGCGCGCGCCAGCAGCTCATCGGCACCGGTGCCGTCGTTCGGATAGCGCGCAATTCCGATGCTTGGACTGACGTGCAGCTCCAGGCCGGTAAGTTGATAGGGCTGCGACAGGCTCGACATCCACCGGGTAATCAGGCCTTCGATTTGCTCCACCGAACTCAAGTTCCGCAGCAGCAACAGGAACTCATCGCCGCCGGCTCGAGCGACTGTGTCGGACGAGCGCACGATTGACAGCAGCCGCTCGGTGACATGCTTGAGCAATGCATCGCCCGCGCCGTGACCCAGCGAGTCATTGATGATCTTGAAGCGGTCCAAATCGAGCACGCATACCGCGAAGGCCCGGCGATCGTGGACGGCATGATTCAGGCGCTCGACGAACAGCACCCGATTGGCAATTCCGGTCAGCGCATCGTGAGTCGCCTGGCGCTGCAGTTCGAGATTCGCGTTGGCGAGCGACTTGTCGCGTTCCTTGAGCAGGTGAACCGAATCGCGAAGCTGCTGGCGGCGGTCATGCAGCCTAAGGCGCAGCATCCGCCCGAATACGCCCAGCAGGACGCACCGGCCCAGGGTGGCCACGAAGCATAACCAGACCAGGCCGCGCACCAGGGGAGTGTCCTGGGGGATCGATATTCTGGCATTGATCGACGACATCACCAGTGCAGCCGCGAGCGCCACGCCGATCCAAGCAATGGCCGATTGTTTCTTCGAGAGTCCCAAGCTGGCGCAGCCAAATACGACGAACAGCACGGTGAAGAAGTAAAACGCCAATTCCGGCACCAGCGCGGCGAATGCCAGTTGGATGGCACTCGAGGCGAGCGCCTGTGCCAGGGCAAAATCGCTCGTGTCGCGCCGGTACTTGCTGCCCCAGGCGCGCAGCAGAAGGTTGATCGAACTGTCGATCAGTCCGGTGGCGGTATAGGCGAGAGGAATGGTGAAGCTGATGGTGCCTGCGCTGGCGAATCCGGTGAGCAGAATGCCATCGATGAGATAGCTGCAGGCGATGGCCAAGATCATCCTAGTGCCGAGGCTGCTTTCCGACACTTGCTTGGCGGGTTTCATGGCCCGCGATAATCTCGCGCCGCTTGGGTTTTTACCGCGACATAGTTCAATAAATTCAAGCCCTAAGGCTCAATTTGGGGCGGAAAACTCAGGATTCTCGACGAACTCGCGCTTGGGCCGGCGGATCCTATTGCGGGCCAATGAGTTCAGCGGCCGGATGGGGCAGAGCCTGAATCTCTTCGACGGTAACTTCGGCCTTGTACCGATTGCCAAAATGGCTGCGGACATAGTTGACCACATCCGCGATCTGCGCATCGCTCAAGTGCGCCGGTCCCGAGTGCGCGGCGCGGCCGCCCGGGTATCCGAACGGCGGCATGCCGTTGCGCCCATTCACGACGGTCAGCGCCACATACGCCCAGGACCCAAATTTCTTATTCGAGGCAAGTTTAGGATAGGCCCCGGCACCGACTGGCGCCCTGGCCTCCGGGCATGTGACATCCCTGGCAAATGTGTTCGTATATTTGCTCGCCGTTGAGCGAACCCAAGCTTGCCCGCGAGGTAAACAAGGGGCTGTCCGCATAGGCACTCGACACCCCGAGGAGCAGCGCGCTCGCGCCCAACGCAACCCGCAGCGCGGGAGGTTAGCCGAGGGTTCCTCATGCTTTTTCTCCTTGCGCGACGGCGCGCTGGTGGAGCCGGCCGATGGCATCGAGCGCCGAGGTGACCGCTCCTTCCTGCCAGCCGCCAAGGAACGACGCGTGCTCGCCGGCGAGCGCAATTCGTCCGTCGATCTGGCACAAATTATCGTAGTGTTTGGCGCGCGTCGTCGGAACTCCACATGCCAAAACACCCCATCGTGAAGGGTGCGCGATGCCAGGCTACCGCGACGCCGTTCTCGAATTCCTGGTGGTACTGCGGGTGGATTTGGCTGCCGTAGTCGACAATTTTTTGCACGCGCTGCGGCGGCGTCATCGCCGTGAATTCCATCGCCCGCATTCCCCACATGTAGGCCCCGAGCAGCACGCCCTTGCCGCCGCTTTGAAAACCGCTGTTCGGGTAGCCGATGTTCGAGATCGGCAAGTCGGTATAAGTAATGCCGCCAAAAATCTTTTCGTCTTCCTCCCAGAAGCGGCGCTTGAACTGCAATCCTGCCTTGATCGCCGCGGCATAGGGCACCGCGGAAATCGCGGCCGCCATGCTCGGGCCGACGTTCATGGAGATCTGCGCCAGAATCGGCAGGGGAATAGTGCACAAGCACCAGTCGGCCCGCGCCGATTGCGGCGCGCCCGGACTGCCGGTGTCGGAGAAGGTGACGGTTACGCCGCGATCATCCTGCCGGATGGCCGTCACCTTGGCGTTGTAGCGTACGAGAGGTCCCAATTCCTTGCCGAATGCCTCACCGATGCGGCCCATGCCGCCCGCGGGTTGAAACAGCGCCGTCTGCATATCGAAGGTATCGCCGTTCGCCACTCCCGACCACAGACCCGAATCGAGGATGTCGTGAAGGGCGATGGGCTTTGAAGGGATGGGTCGGGCGCTCAAACCGCCGCCGGGATTTTTTTCATAGCCGCGCCGATCGCTGCTGGCATCGCTCGCTACGTAGCTGTAGGTGCTGTCGAGCGCTCCCCAATGGCGCAGCGACTCGAGCAGCATTTCCTGGTCTTCTTTGGTCACCGAGGCATCGAGCGAATTCTGCTGCGTGGCTTTGGCCAGCAGCTCAGCGACGTGTCCCTGGTAATCGGCTTTGACCTCACGGTAACGCTGCGGCCTGCCGCCGAATGCGCTGCTGCTGTGCAAATAGGCGTTGTAATTGACTTGGAAAAACGGCTCCAGCGGAATCCTCAAGAGCTTGGTGTAATGCATCATGCCGTGATGGTGATACGGAATTCGCCACGGACCGGGATTGATATACAAATCCTGCGTCGAACTCGCACTGCTGCGTGTGGCCGCCAAGCTCCGTGTAGCGGTCGCCGCCGCGCAGCGTCCAGTTTCGTCCGCCCGCCCTGGCGTTGTACTCCAGCACTTGGACCTCGTAGCCCGCATTGCGCAGCTCGTACGCGGCGCTCATGCCCGCCATGCCGGCACCCAGAATCACCACCGAGGCGCCTCGCGGCGCCCCTTGCAGATCGATCTGGCCCCGATAGGGCGATTCAGCCGCTACACCTAAGGCTGCTCATCGCCTGATACATCGCGGTAGCGCCTGCGGTGGCGCCGATCATGCGCAACAGCTGGCGCCGGCTCAACGAACTCGACCCATCCCCATTTTCCATAGCGTCCCCGTGTCAGGCGCCGTTTCCCCTGCGTTCAATACTACATGAGCCGGGATGCCGTGCATCATTCGTGACCCCGGTCTTAAATGCATAGGCTGAACTGCCGCCGATAATGCAGGTCTTATATAATGGCGGCGTCATTTTTACGGGCCTGGAAGCCACGGGTGCTCTCATGCAACTGCTCAGCAAGATCCGATCATTTTCCCTCGCGCTGTGCGCGAGCGCCGCGATTGTCGCGAGCGCTCCAGCATCCGCGCAGCATGCCGGCCACTTTGGCGGGTGGCACGGCGGCTACGGCGGATGGCATGGCGGTTATGGCTGGCGCGGCGGTTATGGTTGGCGCGGCGGTTGGGGGCCGTGGGGCTGGGGTTGGGGCGGCTTAGGGCTCGGACTTTACTTCGCGACCCTGCCTTATTATTACTCGACGTATTGGTGGGGCGGCGTTCCTTACTATTACGCCGATAACACTTATTACCGTTGGGATGCTGGGGTGGGCCAGTATGAAACCGTCGCCCCGCCTGCGGGGCTCCAGAATCCGGGTGGCGCGCCAGGCGGCGCGCAGGGGCCGGCGCGCCAGGGGCCGGCGCGTCGGATCTCATTGCCTATCCGAAGAATGGTCAGACCCAGGAGCAGCTGGGCAAGGACAAATTCGAGTGTCATCGCTGGGCGGTCGGCCAAACCGGCTTCGATCCGACGCAACCCGGGGGCGGGACAGCGCCGGGCAATCGCTCCAACTACCTTCGGGCTCAAGCTGCGTGCCTTGAAGGGCGCGGCTACAGCGTCAAATAAAAAGCCATCCTGCGGCGCGTCTTAGGGCCCGATCCCAAAGCCCTAAGACGTAGGCGCGCGCTTTTGTTTCGACAGATGCCCTGGTGTCGTGGCAAAATACGCGGCTTTTGACCCGGCCCTTGAGGGCTCCTTTAAGCAACTTTACGGAATTTCGCTATGGCCCGCACTACCCCCCTTTCCGATATCCGCAATATCGGCATCATTGCCCACGTCGACGCCGGCAAGACCACGACGACGGAGCGCATCCTGTATTACACGGGGCGTAAGCACACCATAATCGACATTCACGATACGAAGGATCTGAAGACTTCGACCACGACTGATTATTTGGAGCAGGAACAAAAGCGCGGCATCACCATTCAAAGCGCCGCCGTGTCCGCCTTCTGGCGCGACAAGAAAATCAATCTGATCGACACGCCGGGCCACGTCGATTTCACCATCGAAGTCAATCGATCGCTGCGCGTGCTCGACGGCGCGGTGGTGGTGTTCGACGGCGTAGCGGGGGTGGAACCGCAATCCGAAACCAATTGGCGCCTCGCCGACAACTACGGCGTTCCGCGCATTTGTTACGTGAACAAAATGGATCGCAGCGGCGCCAACTTTTTGCGCTGTGTCGACATGATCAAAAAGCGTCTGGGCGCGAGGCCGCTGCCCGTGCAGCTTCCCATCGGTTCGGAAGACAACTTCAAGGGCATGGTCGACTTGGTGGAAATGAAGGCGCTGGTCTGGGAATCCGACGACAAGGATGCCGAGTGGAAGGTGCTGGAGGTGACCGCGGATCTGGCCGACCGATTGCACATCAGCGTGCCGAGCGACCGGCAGCTGCTGGCTGACGTAAACAAGTACCGCACCGAATTGGTCGATACCTGTCTCGAGCAAGACGATGAGGCGATGGAGGCTTATCTTACTCATGGCACGATGCCTTCGGGCGACATCCTGCGAAACTGCCTGCGCAAGGGAACATTGAATTCGGCGTTCACGCCCGTGCTGTGCGGCTCGTCCTACAAGAACAAAGGCGTGCAGCAGGTGCTCGACGCAGTCGTCGATTACCTGCCGGCCCCCACCGACGTGGCTTCGATCAAGACCGTCGATGCGGACGGCCATCCGATCGGCGAGCGCAAGACCTCGGACGATGAGCCGTTCTCGGCGCTGGCTTTCAAAGTCATCAACGACATTTACGGCGCGCTGACCTTCATCCGCGTTTATTCGGGCGTTCTGACCAAGGGCGCTTCCATCATGAACTCGACCCGCGGCAAACGCGAGAAAATCGGCCGCATGGTCGAAATGTTCGCCAAGGAAGCCAATCCGGTCGAAGAGGCGCGTGCCGGCGACATCATCGCCTTGGTCTCGCTGGCCGACACGGAAACCGGCGACACCCTGTGCGACGCCGCGAATCCAGTGGTGCTCGAGCGCATGCGATTTCCGGAGCCGGTCATCAGTGTTTCGGTCAAGTCCAAGGTCAAGGCCGAACAGGAGAAGTTCGGCAGCGCCTTGGGCAAGATGGTCCGCGCCGATCCCTCCCTGCATTTGGAAACAGACCGCGAGACCGGGCAAACGATTTTGCGCGGCATGGGTGAGCTGCACCTGGAGGTTACGCTCGATCGCATGCGCACCGAGTTTGGCGTCGAGGGCCTCATGGGGGAACCGCAGGTCGCTTACCGCGAGACCATTACCAAGAAGATCACCGAGCAATACATTCACAAGAAGCAGACCGGCGGTTCGGGGCAATTCGCCGAGGTGTGGATCGTTTTCGAGCCGCTGGAACGCAGCACCGGGTTCCAATTCGTCGACGAGACCGTCGGCGGTTCGGTGCCGCGCGAGTTCGTGCCGTCGGTCGAGAAGGGTCTCAAGGTGCAAAAGGAAGACGGCGTCCTGGCGCACTATCCGACCGTGGACTTCAAGGCGACCTTGATCGACGGCAGCTTCCATGACGTGGACTCCAATGCGATGACCTTCGAAATCGCCGCCAAGGCCGCATTCCGCGAGGGAATCCGCAAAGCAGCGCCCATACTGCTCGAACCGGTCATGAAGGTCGAGACCGTGACGCCGGGAGACTATCTCGGCGATGTCATCGGCGACATCAATCGCCGGCGCGGCTCCGATGCAGGACCAACTCGAGCGCGGCACCAATATCGCCGTGGTGGCGATCGTGCCGCTGTCGGAGATGTTCGGCTACATCGGACAGTTGCGCGGCATGACCAGCGGCCGTGCCTCCTACACGATGGAGTTCTCGCATTACGAACCGGTGCCGCGCAACGTCGCTGACGAAGTGATTGCCGAAGTGGCAAAGGCGAAGGCAGCCTTGACGGCATAAGCCCAGCCTTGCGGTCAATTTGTGCTTTACAGCGGTAGAGTCACAGTTTATCTTCCGCGGGATCATGGGTAACAAGGTAGAACTTGTGAGTTGTTGTTCGAGCGGCAATCAGCGCCGCATCCGGCACCCTCCGGCTCGATAACGCTTAAGGCCCGCCTGTAGCGTCGTCCTGCCTAGGCGCGGGACGATTTCCACGCACCCTGGCTAGCGCCAGGTCGGATCGATTGGCGCTTCGCTACTGTTGAAGCGCCGCTCATCCGCTTGGGTATCCACATCAGCCGCAAGTCGTGCCTCTTTGGAGAGCGACGATGGTCAAATTGCTGAAAAGCTTCACGGACGATCCCCGAGTCCAGCAATTGGGACCCGGCCTGATTACCGGCGCCGCGGATGACGATCCGAGCGGCATCGCCACCTATCGCCAGGCCGGCGCGCAGTTCGGCTACAGCATGCTGTGGACGGTGCTGTTCACCTATCCGTTGATGGTCGGCATCCAGATGGTCAGCGCGCGCCTCGGCTTCGTCACCGGCCAAGGCCTGGCGGCGAATGTCAAGGCGGTATTATCCGCGCCCGGTGCTGTATGCGATCGTCGGACTGCTGCTCATCGCCAACACCATCAACATTGCCGCGGATATCGCGCGCGATGGGCGAGGCGCTGCGGCTGCTGCTCGGCGGCAACGCGCACCTGTATGTGGTCTGCTTTCGGCGTGCTGTGCCTGGTTTTGCAGATTTATCTGCGCTACGAGACCTATGTTCGCTACTTGAAGTGGCTGACCCTGGCGCTGCTGTCCTATGTCGCGGTGGCTTTCACCGTTCACGTGCAGTGGGGGACGGTGGTGCGCGAAATGGTGTTGCCGCGGCTGATACTCAACCACGACACCATCTACCATGATCGTGGCGGTATTCGGGACCACCATCAGTCCGTATCTGTTCTTCTGGCAGGCCGCGCAGGAGATGGAAGATCTGCGGGCGATGAGCGCCCGAAACGGCAGCACCGCGACGCTTCCCCACACCTCGGAGGTCGCGCGCGGGCATCTGCGCCGCATACGCTGGGACACCTATGTGGGCATGGGATTTTCAAATCTGATCGCCTTTTTCATCATCCTCAGCACCGCGGCCACGCTGCACATCGCCGGCATCGTCGATATCCAAACCTCCGCGCAGGCGGCCGAGGCGCTGCGTCCCTTGGGAGGCCCGAGCGCGTTCTTGTTGTTCAGCCTGGGGATCATCGGCACCGGCATGCTGGCCATTCCGGTGCTGGCCGGCTCGGCCGCCTACGCCGTTGCGGAGAGCTTTGACTGGCAGTCCGGCATGGACCGCAAGCTGCCCGAGGCCTTGGGTTTTTACGGGATCATCGGAATCGCCACCATCGGCGGCGTCGCCTTGACCTTTACGCACCTGGATGCGGTGCGCGCGCTGCTATGGAGTGCGGAGATCAACGGCATCATCGCGGTGCCGATCATGGTGATCATGATGATTCTCTCCTCGCGCGAGGATGTCATGGGCGACTTCGTCATCCGGCCGCGGCTGCGCCGCTTAGGGTGGGCGGCGACGGGCGTCATGGCCGTCACCGTGGTCGCTATGATGAGCACCAGTTAACTGGCCGCAGCTTGAGACCCTGTACACTCGGAATACTTCAGACAGGCTCCCCCAGATTCCGTGACCGGTCCAAAAGCGACAAGTAACCCAGCTTCAAGCACAGCCGCTGCGATTGCAACCGACGAGCGCAGCGACCGCCTGAACACCAAGGCGGCGGGCATCATTGGTCTCGCGGTAATGTGCAGCCGACTGCTGGGGCTGTTGCGCGAGCAGGTTTTCGCGGCGCTGTTTGGCGGCGGCATGGCGATGGACGCCTTCACTGCGGCATTCCGCATTCCCAATTTACTGCGCGATCTGTTTGCCGAAGGCGCCCTGTCCATGGCCTTCGTGACGACCTTCAGCAAGACCATCGCACGCGGCGGCGATGAGGACGCGTGGCGGCTCGCCAACAAAGTGGCCACGATGACGGCGTCCCTGCTCGGTCTGCTATGCATCGTCGGCATGGTGTTTTCACCCGAGTTGGTGGCGCTGCTCGCGCCCGGTTTCGACCCCGACAAGGCGGCGTTGACCGCGCACCTCACGCGCATCATGTTTCCCTTCATTCTGCTGGTGTCGCTCGCCGCATTGGTGATGGGGATGCTGAATGCCAAGAATCGGTTCGGCATGCCGGCCATGGCATCGAGCTTCTTCAACATCGGTTCCATCGTCGGCGGTGTGGCTTTAGGATTTTGGATTGATCCGCACTTTGGACCCCGCGCGCTGACCGGTCTGGCATTCGCGACCCTCATCGGCGGCGGCCTGCAGCTTGCCGTGCAGCTGCCTTCGCTCGCGCGCCTCGGCTATCGCTTCCGTCCGGACATTCACTGGCGCGATCCGGGAATCAGGGCCATTTTGTTGTTGATGGGACCGGCCGTGATTGCCGCCAGTACCACCCAAATCAACGTGCTGGTCAATTCCATGTTCGCGTCGACGCTGGGCGACGGCGCCATTTTTTGGTTGGCCATTGCATTCCGATTGATGCAGCTGCCTCTGGGCCTGTTTGGCGTTGCCTTGGGAACGGTGACGCTGCCGCTGCTGTCGCGCTTGGTGGTCGCGGGGAAAACGCAGGAATTTCGCAGTGAATTGGCGCGTGCGATCCGCTGGGGGCTGCTGCTCACGCTGCCCTCGATGGTGGGACTCATGCTGCTGGCGGAGCCCATCATTTCGGTGCTGTATCAGCATGGGAAATTCAATGCCGAGCAGGCGGCGCAAGCGGCCGGTGCGCTGCGCTTCTATGCCATCGGCCTCGGCGGCTATGCGGCCCTGAAAGTGTTGGTCAATGCCTTCTATGCGCTCGACCGGCGCAAGACGCCGATGCTGGTGAGCTTCGTGGCGGTGGGTTTGAATCTGCTCTTGAACTGGCTATTCACTTTTCGCTTAGGGTGGGGCCATCGGGGCCTGGCTTTCTCCACCGGCTGCGTTGCGACCTGCAATTTTTTGCTGCTGTACTTCTTGATGCAGAATCAATTGCGAGGGCTCGAGTCGCGCCGTTTGCTTCTACTGCTTGCAAAAGTTGCGCTGGCAAGCGTACCGCTGGTTGCGCTGTGCGCGGCCTCAACGCACTGGCTCTTGGCTGACTGGCAGCACCAGGCGCTGTTGCCCAAAATCGCAGCGTTGCTCGTCACGGTGCTCGCAGGCGCGGGTGCGTTCGCCGCCGCCGGCATATTGCTGCACATCGAAGAGCTCAAAGAGCTGCGCGACGCATTCATGAGGCGCCTGAAGCGCTCAATTTAGGACGGTGCGGCGTCGCGTTTTGGGATCTCATTGCCGCGAATGACCGCGGGACGCAGTGCGAAGGATTTTAGGGCGCGCATGACATGCGTGAAATCGGCAATGCCCACGAGTTCGCCGGCATTGTAGAAGCCGATGAGATTGCTCACCCAGGGAAAGGTGCTGATGTCGGCGATCCCATAATCATCGCCCATGATCCAGCTACCCTCGCTCAGACGCCGGTCGAGCACGGCCAATAGACGTTTGGATTCGGCTATGTAGCGCTGCAGCGGGCGTTTATCCTCGTAATCTTTGCCCGCGAACTTATTGAAGAAACCCACCTGGCCGAACATCGGGCCGATGGCTGACATCTGCAACATCAGCCATTGAAGCGTCTCATAACGCCGCGCCGGTTCGCGCGGCATGAGCAGCCCGCTCTTGTCCGCGAGATAAATGAGAATCGCGCCGGATTCGAATAATGCGAGCGGCGCGCCGCCGGGACCCTGGGGGTCGAGGATGGCCGGTATTTTGCCGTTGGGGTTGAGGGAGAGAAATTCCGCTGACTTTTGCTCATGGGCGTCGAAGCTGACCCGGTGCGGCTCGTACGGCAGCCCGGTTTCCTCGAGCATGATCGAGATTTTGACGCCGTTGGGCGTGGGTAGCGAGTACAGCTGGAGACGATCGGGATGCCGCGGCGGCCATTTCCGGGTGATGGCGAAGGCAGAAAGCTCGTTCATCGCTGACATCTCCGACTATTGTTAAATGGCCTGCCGTGCCGGGTTGGCGAGGGTGCGCTGCGGATCAGCTATGATAGCGGCGAACTACGATTAACCGGAGGGCGCCATGAAGTTACAGCTGCCACTGTCAGTCTGGCCGACGTTGTTGGCATGCGTGCTGTGCGCCGCGGCTGCCGAAGCGGTGCCCGTGTCTCGTCTTGAAGTTCGCGTGGTTACCGGTGCCGCGGAACTCAGCGCCGGCAGCGATTTGGAATTGCGGATCTACGAAGCGGGCAAGAGCGTGCGACGGCTGCCGCTGGTGCACGGCGAGGCATGGCTTCCTGAGTCCACCCATCTCATTCCGGTCAAGCTGAACGATGCGCTCGATCCGCGCAACGTACAGCGATTCGCGCTCTACTACCGGGCCGGCAGTCCCCTGGCGCCCGCCTGGGAAGTGGTTTCCGCGGATGTTGAGATTCCCTCCGGCCAGGAAGCGCCGCAACGATTGCTCGATGCGACCTTGTCCGGTGTGATTGCAAAACAAGGCGAACTGGCCACTGTCGAGCGCGATCAAGCGGCCATGGTTTGCGGCAGCGATGCGGATTGCGATGATCATCGGATGTGCAACGGCAAGGAACGCTGCGCTCCGCATACGCAGGGCGCCGACGCGCGCGGCTGCGTCAAGGGCACGCCGGTGGTCTGTCCCGTCAATCAGGTGTGCGGCGAAGGGGTAGGCTGCCACGGCACCGACACGCTCAAAAAGTTTACCTCGGACGCCAACGCGCCGAAGTCCTGAGCAAAAGCCCGGCGCCGACGCCGGCCGGCCGGCAGCCAAGATTGGCAGGACGCAGTCTCTGGCTGTTAGCATCTGCTCTGCATGAATCCGCCCTTGACCATCGACTTGCGCAGCGACACCGTGACGCGCCCAACCTCCGGGATGCGCGCCGCCATGGCGGCCGCGGAAGTCGGCGATGACGTGTTCGGCGATGATCCGACCGTCAATCGCCTGCAGTCCGTTGCCGCCGAACGCTTTGGATTCGATGCGGCGTTGTTTTTTCCGACCGGGACGCAGAGCAATCTTGCGGCCCTCATGGCTCACTGCGGCCGCGGCGATGAATTCCTGGTCGGGCAGGAAGCGCACACCTATAAATACGAGCAAGGAGGTGCAGCCGTTCTCGGCAGCATTCAACCGCAACCGCTCGAGCACGAGCCGCATGGCGGCATCGCGATTGAGCGCATCGCCGCGGCCATCAAATCCGATGACTATCATTTCGCGCGCACCCGCTTATTGGCGCTCGAGAACACCATCGGCGGCCGCGTGCTGCCGGTGGACTACCTACGGCAGGTTACGGAATTTGCTCACTCACGCGGCCTTGCCACTCATCTGGACGGCGCGCGCCTGTTCAATGTCATCGTGAAGTTGAAGATTGGCGAACGCAGCGCAGTAGCGGGTTTTGACTCGGTATCGGTCTGCCTGTCCAAAGGCCTGGGCGCGCCCGCAGGATCGGTCTTGATGGGCTCCCGTGCCCTCATCGCCGCCGCGCGCCGCTGGCGCAAGGCGTTGGGAGGCGGCATGCGGCAGACCGGCGTGCTGGCGGCGGCGGGGCTGTACGCTTTGGAACATCATGTGCAGCGACTCGCGGAAGATCACGCGAATGCAGAATATCTGGCGGCAGGATTGCGCGCAGCGGGGCTGAATGTGACGCCGCCGCAGACCAACGTGGTGTACATCGAGGTGGCGGCCGCGCAAATTGAGGGGCTCAAGACGCACCTGAGGCAGCGCGGCATCGTCGCCAGCGTTGCGCCGCGGACTCGTCTGATGACGCACATGGATTTGCCGCGTGCGAAGATTGATTGCGCCATTCAGGCGTTTCGCGACTATCCGCATTGGCCCTCGGCACAGTGATTTTGATCGGCACGAATGGCCCCCGAAACCGGCGTCTCGCGCACCGCAGATCCTGCGGCGTATCGACATCCGTTGCCGCCGATGGCATGTCGACCAGGGTGCGGCTGTCGGCGGGCAATTGCCTGATGAGTTCGCGCAGACCGACATCGCCTGCAAGTTTCAACGCGCGCGAATGCAGCCCTCGCGGCAGAATCGCCGGTGCTGCGCCGGAATGATGGATTCGTCGCGCAATCAGCCGGCGCGGGGCGGACCGCCAACGCTGCACCAGCCTGAGAAGATCGCGGGTTTTGAGATGGATCAAATCCGCCGGCATCAACAAGACGGCGGAGGCGTAGCGCGCCGCGGCAATCCCGCGCCGCACCGAGCTCGATAGTCCCTGCGCCCGCTGTGCATTCACGGCCCAGCGGACCTTGATGCCGCGGGCCTCGACGCGGTATCGCGCGGCGTTGCGCGGCACGACCACGATGATGCGCGCCGCGTTGAGGCCAAGGGCCACGATCAAGGTTCGTCGCAACAGACTGACGCCGTGCACGCGGGCCAACGGCTTTGATTGTCCCAATCGGCTGGAAAAACCGGCCGCCAGAACCACGATTTGCAGCTTGCGCGGGCAACGGGCGTTCATTGGTATGATGGTCGCATGAAAAGCGCTCATGCGAATCTTCAGCGCGGGCCGTTCCTGATACCCATCTGGCTGACCGCCATCGGGGCGCTGGCGATTTTCTGCGTCGCGATTTTCGCGCTCTGGGTGTGGTTCACCGCGAATTCCACCGTGGTGATTGTCATTCGGCATGCGGAGAAGGAATCCGTCAGCGCGCCGGATCCGCCGTTGTCGGCGGCCGGGGAGGCGAGGGCGGCGCTGCTGGCGCGGATGTTTGGCCAACCCAAGGGCGCCGGCCATCTCGACGCCATCTACATATCCTCGGCACTGCGCAACCGGATGACCGCCGCGCCGCTCGCGGCGCGGCTTGGAATCGTGCCCATCGTCGCGCCCAGCGACGACCCCAGGGGGCTTGCGCATCGCGTCGTGCGCGAGAACAACGGCAAGCGGGTCATGGTCATCGGACACGCCAATACGGTGCCGGATATCGTCGCCGCGCTCTCAGGCCGAAGCGACATACCGCAGATTGACGAAAATGAGTTTGGCACCATGTACATCGTGACGGTGCCGCGCATTGGCCACGCCAATGTGCTGCGCCTGAGCTATTGAGGGTTTGACGCCCGCAGCGCAATCGCCTTGCGAACGAAGTCCGCGTGCTTGGCAATCATGAAGTCCGCCAGTACCGAATCGCGAATGCGCCGGCCGCCGTCGATCAGGTACGAGGCTCGCCGAACGCCTATCCCCAAGGGACCGTTGACCCCGTACATCTTGATCACGGCCTTGTGTTGGTCCGACAACAGCACGAACGGCAAGTTGTACTTGGCTCGAAATTTTGCATGCGACTCCGGGCTTTGCGGACTGATGCCGACGACGCGCAGGCCGGCGCGCTGTACCTCTTCGTGCAAGTCCCGCAATACGCAGGCCTGGCGCGTGCAACCCGGAGTGAAGTCCGCGGGATAGAAATACAAGACGATCGCGCCGGAACTGAGCAATTCGGTCAAAGATCGATCAGTCCCTGTCTCATCCGGCAGGGTGAATTCCGGCGCACGCTCGCCTGCTTTCAGCATACATTTTCCTCCCTAGCAACATCCTAACCCAAGCTTTGAGCCCGCATGCGCGATACTTTGGCAGAAGCTAGCTTTGCTGCTAGTATTCTTCGCCCTTTTAGGGGGAGTAGCTCAGTTGGGAGAGCGTCGCGTTCGCAATGCGAAGGTCGAGGGTTCGATCCCCTTCTCCTCCACCATCTCAAGAGGCCGGTTGTCCGTCTCCGGCCTCTGCTTCCTGCCTCGGTAGCTCAGTGGATAGAGCGAGTGCCTCCTAAGCGCTAGGTCGCCGGTTCGATTCCGGCCCGGGGCACTTCTTTTTTCACTTCGTCATCATCACCGCGGGATGCAACCAGTAGAACCCGACGGCAATAATGATGAGATAAGCGAGCAGAACGAAAGTCCATCCCATGTTGTGTCGAATGACATCGCCTTCCTTGCGTACGAACTTGCTGGTCGAAACGCCGACGCTGGCGGTTTGCGGAGCCACCGGTTTACCGATTTCCGCGCCGATGGAATTAAGCGTAGGCAGCAGCAGCGGCGGCATGCCGAGCTGCACGCCCACGAGCGCCTGAAATTTGCCGAACATGGCGTTGGTCGATGTATTGGACCCCGACAGCGCGACGCCGATGAAGCCCAATATCGGGCAAACAATGATGAAAGCGGTGCCCAAACTCGAAAAGCCTTTCGCGAGCGAAGCCGCCATGCCCGAATAGTTGAACACGTATGCCAGGCCAAAGATGAACACACCGACCAGACACGCACCCCACATTTGGTGATAGGTGCGGCGGAATATTTCGCCGATTTGCGCCCCTTTCAGCTTGCCCATCGACAGCAGCAAGCCGACGACGATGATCCATGACGCCATGATCGCGCTACCGCCGACAAAAGGCGCGAAATTAAAGACCGCGCTGACCCCGGGTTTTGCCACATCGCAGGTGGCCGCCAGCGACGAGCAGGCGACGGCCGAAGCTTTGAACCAGCTCACCTTGGGTAAAGGCGACCACGGGCCGGTCCAGGCGGCGACCACGATCAGCAGTACGATGAACGGCATCCAGCACTGCAGCACTTCGCCGCCCTTGAGTCCATGTCCTTGCCCCTGCTTTATCTTCTCGGCATCGACGGGTACGCCGCCATACCCCAGAACGACTTTGGGCTGCCAGAATTTGAGCAATACGAACAATGCCAGGAAGCAAACGATGGCGCCGGTGATGTCGGGCAGGTAAGGTCCGAGATGGACCGCCACCGGATACTGGCCCGCGATATAGCCGAGCGATCCGACCACCGCGAGCGGCCAGCCGCCTTTCATTCCCTCCTTGCCCGCGACCAGGTACATGAGCACCCATGGCGGCAGCAGTGCGAGCACGGCGACCACGGTGCCGACGGAGGCAGACAGCGACAGCAGCGGATAGCCGGTGACCGCGGCCAGCGCGATGATCGGCGCGCCGAGCGCGCCGTAGGACACCGGGGCATTGTTGGCAATTGCCGCGACGCGGATGGCGTTCAGGTCGGAAATGCCGAGCGAAATCAGGATGGGTGCTACAAACGCCCACGGATAACCGAAACCGACCAGGCCTTCGAGCAGCGCGCCAAACGCCCAGGCGAACAGCATGGTCTGCACGCGTATGTCCATGCTGCCCTGCGCGATCAGCCAGCGGCGGAAGTTCTCGAGTACGCCGCTCACCCCCAGCGTATTGAACAGCACCATGCCCCACACCGTTATCCAGTCGACATTCCACACGCCGGTCGCCGCGCCATATACGTAGGCATGGGCGCCGTCGTTAAACGGCATTTTCCAAATCCACGCGGCCAGCGCGAACGTAATGATCGATCCGAGCAGCGTCGCCATCCAGGCCGGAAAGCGGAATATCGCCAGCATCAACAGCAGAATGACGACGGGAATCAGCGCCACCAAGCAAGTGAGCGTGAGGTTGCCGAGAGGGTTGATCAGTTGCGTGAACATGATTTCTCCATCGATGTTCGCCGCGGCCGTAGGCATGCTAGGCGCTGGCGCCACCGCGATTTGATTATTTTTTCTTGCGACTGCTCCGGATCCAGTAACAGTGCTGCCGATTGCGCACGAAACAATAACACAGGCCAGAGACCCCCTCAAATCGGCGGCTGTGGGTTCATTTCGCCGCCGAGGTTCTCGCGGCGCGTGAGGCGCGGGCCGCCGTGCAAGGCGCATAATATTGGGCGATGAACAACTCATTGCGGTCCGAGCCGGCGGACGCCGTTCGGCAACAGCGCCGGAAGAACGTCGTGGCTGCCCTCAAAGAGGTGCTGCCGCGCGCCGCGATCTTGTTTCGCCACGAAGACACCGCCGCCTTTGAGTGCGACGCCCTGACGGCGTATCGAACCTCGCCCATGGTGGTCGTGCTGCCCGAAACCGAGGCTCAAGTCGCTGCGATCTTGAAGGTTTGCCATCGGATGAAAGTACCGGTTGTGGCGCGCGGCGCCGGCACCGGATTGTCCGGCGGAGCCACGCCGCACGCGGCCGGTGTCGTGCTTTCGTTGGCCAAATTCAACCAGATGAAGATCGATCCGGCGTCGTGTACGGCGAGCGTGCAGTGCGGCGTGCGCAATCTCGCGATCAGCGAAGCGGCCGCCCCCTACGGCCTCTATTACGCACCCGATCCCAGCAGCCAAATCGCCTGTACCATCGGCGGCAATGTGGCCGAAAATTCCGGCGGGGTGCATTGTCTGAAATACGGCCTGACTTTGCACAACGTGTTGCGGGTTCGCGGATTCATGGTCGATGGCGAAGCGGTGGAATTTGGCTCGCAAGCTTTGGATGCCCCGGGTCTCGATCTGCTGTCAATTGTGATCGGCAGCGAGGGAATGTTGGCGGTGACGATTGAAGTCACCGTGAAATTGATTCCCAAGCCGTTGCTGGCCCGCTGCATCATGGCGAGCTTTCGCGACATTGAGTCGGCGGGAGCCGCCGTCGCCAGCGTCATCGCCCATGGCATTATTCCCGCCGGCCTCGAGATGATGGATAAGGCGATGACCGCCGCGGTGGATGCATTCGTGCACGCGGATTACGACCTCGAGGCGGCGGCCATTCTGCTCTGCGAAAGCGACGGCACGCCGGAAGAGGTCGAGGAAGAGATCATCCGCATGGAGTCGGTGCTCAACTCGGCCGGGGCGTCGCGCATCGAAGTGAGCCGCGATGAGGCGCAGCGCCTGAAATTTTGGAGCGGCCGAAAAAATGCCTTTCCGGCCTCCGGCGGCATCAGCCCGGACTACATGTGCATGGACTCCACCATCCCGCGCAAGCGCCTGGCGGAGATGTTGCGGGCCATTCAGCAAATGGAAGCGAAGTACAACCTGCGTTGCGTGAACGTCTTTCATGCGGGCGATGGCAATCTGCATCCGCTCATACTGTTTGATGCCGAGGATCCGGCCGAGATGCGCCGCTGCGAGCTATTCGGCGCCGATATTCTCGAGACCAGCGTCCGGCTCGGCGGCACTGTCACGGGCGAGCATGGTGTCGGCGTGGAGAAGCTGAATTCAATGTGCGTGCAGTTCTCGGCAGCCGAGCGCGCACAGTTCATGGGAGTAAAGCGCGCCTTTGATCCGCTCGAATTGCTCAATCCCGGGAAAGTGATTCCGACGCTGCATCGCTGCGCGGAATATGGAAAGATGCATGTGCACCGCGGTGCGCTGCCGTTTCCCGAGTTGCCGAGGTTCTGATGGGCGGCGTACCGGACCCCGCGCTTGCGCGTCTCATCGATCAAGTGGCCGGCGCGCGTGAGCACGCCGCGGCGCTCGACATTTGCGGCGGCGGCACCAAGCGGTTTTATGGCGAGCCGCCGGCCGGCGCGCCTCTCGATATGAGATCGCTTACGGGCATTACTTGCTATGAACCCACGGAGCTGGTCGTGACGGCGCGGGCCGGTACACCGCTTCAGGATCTCGAAGCGGCACTTCAGGAACACGGCCAGTGCCTGCCGTTCGAGCCGCCGCGCTTCGCGCCGGGAGGCACGGTCGGCGGGATGGTGGCGGCCGGATTATCAGGCCCGGCGCGCGCCAGCGCCGGCTCGGTCCGCGACCATGTGCTCGGCCTGACCCTGCTCAACGGACGTGCGGAAATACTCACCTTCGGTGGACAAGTTGCAAAAAATGTCGCGGGCTATGACGTGTCGCGTTTGATGGTCGGATCGCTGGGGATACTCGGCGTCATATGCGATGTGTCGCTGAAGGTGTTGCCGACGAGCGTGGCTAAGCAAACCTTGAGCTTTGATTGGAGCGAGGCGCGAGCGCTTGAAACCTTGAACCGCTGGGCCGCGCAACCGCTGCCGATCAATGCCAGCGCGTGGCACGCGGGCCGGCTGCGCGTCCGGCTCGCCGGAGCGCGCGCCGCAGTCGCCGCGGCCTGCGCAGCGCCTGGGCGGAGAGCGGCTGGAAACCTCCGCCGCCGATGCCTGGTGGGTGAGCGTGCGAGACCAGAGCGCTGAGTTCTTTGACCTCGGAGAGCACAGCTTGGCTCGCGGCGAGGCCTTGTGGCGGCTGTCCGTCCCGGCCGTGACAGCCGAGCTCGAGCTCCCGGGAGAGCAATTCATCGAATGGGGCGGCGCGCAGCGCTGGTGGCGGACAATCGCTCAAGCTGCCGCGGTACGCGATGCGGCCGCGCGCGCGGGCGGGCACGCGACGCTGATCAAGGGCGCGGATCGATCCCAGGGTGTGTTTACGCCCTTGAGCGCGGTGCTGATGCGCGCCCATCAAGCACTGAAACAGGCTTTCGACCCGGCGCGCATCTTCAATCCCGGGCGCCTCTACCCAAGTCTTTGATCGCATGCAAACGCACTTGAGCACGGAATTCAGCGGCAGCTTGCAGGCCAAGGAAGCGGCCGCCATCCTGCGCAAATGCGTGCACTGCGGCTTCTGCAATGCGACCTGTCCTACCTATCAGTTGCTCGGCGACGAACTCGATGGCCCTCGAGGCCGCATTTATCTGATCAAGCAAATGCTCGAAGGCGCGCAAGTCACGCGCAGCACGCAGCTGCATTTGGATCGCTGCTTGACCTGCCTCAACTGCCAGACAACCTGTCCGAGCGGTGTTGAATACGGGCATCTGATCGATATCGGCAGAAAATTCGTGGAGCAGCGCGTGCCGCGCCCCCGACTCGAACGGGCCGTGCGCTGGTCGCTTCGCGCGGGCCTGACCTCGTCCTGGTTCGCTGCGGCGCTCAAAATTGGTCATGCGTTGCGGCCGCTGTTGCCCGGAATATTGAGGGACAAAGTGCCGGCGCGGATGCGTGCGCAGCGGGCGGATACGGTCCGCGGAACCCAGCCCCGCAAAGTGCTGGTGCTGCTGGGCTGCGTGCAGCCCGCGATGTTGCCCGACATTGATCGGGCTACCGAGCGCGTGCTGGATGCGGCGGGCATCCAAACCGTGTACGCCGCCGGTAGTGGTTGCTGCGGCGCGCTGCGGACGCATTTAAGCGACAGCCAGGGCGGGCTTGCGGACATGCGGCGCAATATCGATGCCTGGACGCCGCTGCTGGAATCAGGAGAGATAGAGGCCGTCATTTCTTCCGCCAGTGCCTGCGCGCTCGCCATCAAGGAGTACGGACACGCTTTGGCGCACGATCCCGCCTACGCGGAGCGCGCGCGGCGCATCAGCGCGCTGGCGCGGGATTTGAGCGAACTCTTGCCGGCGATGGTGCCGGCGCTCAAGGGCCGGTTGCGCGTCCCACTTCAGGCTCGCGCGGCTTTTCACGCGCCCTGCACGCTGCAGCATGGCCAGCGATTGCGCGGCATTGTTGAAATGCAATTGCGTGCATTGGGATTCGACGTGTCGGCGGCTTGCGATGAGAGCCATCTGTGTTGCGGTTCAGCGGGCGCCTACTCGATCCTGCAACCGCAGATCGCCGCGCAACTGAGAGATCGCAAACTGCGCAACCTTGCTAAACTCGAGCCGCAATTGATTTTATCCGCGAACATCGGCTGCATTCAGCATTTGCAATCCGGGACGTCGATGCAGGTGCTGCACTGGATTGAGATGCTGGATCAAGCTTTGAATTCTCAGACAGCCTCCTGATGGACGCGGTGTCCAAGGAGTTGCTCGCGGCGCAGTCGAAAGCCGAAGCGCTTTTTGCCGAGGTCGTGGATCGGGGCCTGGTGAGCGCCGGCAAACTTGAAAGCGAGCTGACCGCGGAGATCCATGCGCTCGCGCAGTCGAATTTCGGCGTGCAGCGTCATTGGCACAAGCGGATCGCCCGCGCTGGACCCAATACACTGCTGACCTACTACGATGAGAGTACCGATCGGCGCATCGCCGATGACGACATTGTTTACCTGGATTTCGGTCCGGTGTTCGAGGCTTGGGAGGCGGATTTCGGCCGCACTTATGTGGTGGGGTCCGATCCCGACAAGCATCGCCTGGTCGGCGATCTTGCGGATGCGTTCGCACGCGGCAAGAATTTCTATCAGCAATCCCCGAATCTTACCGCCGGACAGTTGTTTGACTACACCGCGGGTCTGGCAGCGGATTACGGTTGGGAGTTTGGCGCCCAGACCGCGGGGCATCTGATCGGCCGTTTCCCGCACGAGCGCCGGCCGCAGGATCCCGATCGGCTAAGGATACGGCACGGAAACTCAATCCCATTGCGCGAGCCGGACGACAGCGGCCAGCCGCGCCACTGGATTCTGGAAGTTCATTTCGTCGACCGCGGACGCGAAATCGGCGGCTTCTTCGAGGAACTGCTGACCGTAGACGCGCGCGCTTAGAGGAGCTAAGCCTGCGACTAGGGCAGGCTCCCGGCTAGCGCGACTCGCCGCGATGATTCAGGGCCCAAATATAAGCCGACACCGCCATGACCTGATCGCTGCTGAGTTGCGCGCCGCCCATGGCGGGCATCGGCGAGCGATAGCGCTTCGGCTGCGCCACGCCGCCGGCAACGGTGGCAGCGATGCCGGCATAGCTGCCGTTGCTCCACAGCCATTTGTTGGCCGTAAGATCAGGACCGAGCGGCGATCCCTTGGCGTCGCTCCCGTGGCAGCCGCTGCACGTCGCGCCGCCGGCCTGGCCATGATAGACGCGGTCGCCCAGAGCCACCATCGCCGGTGTCGTGCCGGGAGGCGCGGTGAGACCCGCGGTAGCGGAACCCGCATCAGGATGCGTGCCCTCGGGAGGCCGTGCCTGCGCCGCGGCGATCGGGCCGGGCGAGTCGGTCGCGCTGGGACAAGGTACCGTGTGCGCGCCGGCGGCATCCGCGCCGCCTCGATAGACGATGCGGTAGATGCGGCCCGCCACATCGTCGGAAACATACAGCGCGCCGTCGGGTCCGACCGCCAATCCGCTCGGACGATGCGCTGCCTTGCCGGGCGATTTGTCCGCCCCGGCAAATCCATCGGCGAATATCTCGCACTTGCCTGACGCCTTGTCGCCGGACAACCCTTGGTACACGACGTTGTAGCCGCCTTGCGCATAGGGCGCGCGATTCCACGAACCATGAAAGGCGATGAACAGGCCTTGCTGGTAGTGAGCGGGGAATTGTTTCTGGTCATAGAGCACCATGCCGTTGGGGGCCCAATGCGCAGGGAAGTAGGCCGTCGGCTCGATTTTCCGCGCGCACAGACCCACGGTTTTCCCATCGCCGCCATACTCAGGGGCGAGCACCAGCGCCTGGCGATACGGATCGTGGTAGCACATGGGCCATCCATAGTCGCCGCCCTGTTTGAGCAGCAGCACTTCTTCGGACGGCAGCGTCGCTTCGAGTTCCGGGTCCTTGATGACGTCGGGCCAGTTCGTATGCAGCTGATCCCGGCCGTGCTGCGTGACGAAAATGTGATGCCCGATCGCGTCGATTCCAAACCCCTCTGCATTGCGAATGCCCGTGGCGTAGCGTTGCGCGGGCGAGAAGACTTGATGGGTTTTCTTCGCGTCATAGCGCCACACGCCGCCGCGAGTCTCGAGTTCGATGCACGGATTCTTGCCCGGTGATTTGAGGGTGCGATTTTTTTCCTGGCAGGAATTGGTCGCACTGGCGACATCGACGTATAAATCGCCGTTCGCATCGATCGCAAAGGGATGCATGGGGTGGTCGCCGCCCAGCGGCAAGCCGCTGACGACGACTTGCGCTTCGCTGCCCGGCAGGATCGAGCCTTTCTTGAAGGGATACTTGAGGATCTTGTCGTTGAGTTCGGCATACAGCCAGCCCTTGTAGATGCCGATACCGGTGCCGCCGGCACCGCCGCTTTGCACGGTCGCGCCGAAGCGTTCATTCACGTCGGCCTTGCCGCTTCCGGCCGTATCCTTGAGCGCTACCAGAAAGCCGCCGGCATGCGGCGTGTCGTCGCCGTAGTAGCGTCCCGACCAGGTATTCACATAGACCACGCCGCTTTCGGCCACCACCAAGTGGCGGGCATGTCCGATGCCGTCGGCGAAGACGGTGGCGCAAAATCCCGCGGGCAGCGTGAGCCCGCTATCATCGCCGGCGCAGCTGCTGGGCGCCGCGTCGGCGCCTCCGCTCGGGACCGCCGGCGCGATCGCGCAAAATGCGGCGGCAGCCGCCGCCGCGGGATAAATGAAACGATTCCGTGATCGATTGGTGTGCATTTCACTGTCCCCTAAGGATGAAGCGGCAAGCCCCCACGAATTAGCGGCGAGACCCGCGAATAAGCGGCAAGCCCCGCGAATAAGCGGCAAGCCCCGCGAATAAGCGGCAAGCTCCGCAAAGTGTATATCGCGCGTCGCCGGGCTCGCAATCAAGTAGAGTTCGCTGTAAGGAGTTTGCATGTGCTTGGTTCTGATCGCTTGGCGGGGAGCGGCCCAATATCCCTGCGTCATTGCCGCCAACCGCGATGAATTGCACTCGCGGCCGACCGCGGCGGCGCATTGGTGGCAGTCGCAGCCGCCGATACTGGCGGGCCAAGATCTTTTGGCGGGCGGCACATGGCTGGGGATGACGCGAACCGGCCGATTCGCGGCGCTCACGAACTATCGCGACCCGGAGCAGCGGCGGCCCGGTACGCCCAGCCGCGGCACGTTGGTCGCCTCGATCTTGATGTCGGGCGATCCGGTCGAGCGCAATCTGGAACACTTGCGCAACGTGGGCGCGGATTATAACGGCTTTAGCCTGCTATTTTGCGATGGCGAGCGCCTCGCCATATTCGAAAGCGCACGCGGCAGCGGACGAGTCTTGGGGCCGGGCATTTACGGTTTGTCGAATCATCTGCTGGACACGCCTTGGCCCAAGGTGCAAACCGCCAAGTCGCGCCTGTCGAAGGCGCTTATCGATTTGCACACCACCGGCGGCTTGCTCGCATTGCTGCGCGATGAGGCGCCGGCGCCTGACGATCAGCTGCCGCGCACCGGCGTGAGTTTGCAGTGGGAGCGCCTGCTGTCGAGCGCGTTCGTGCGCGCGCCCGACTACGGCACGCGCTGTTCAACGGTGCTGCGCATTGATGAAAGCCGGCGCGCATGTTTTGATGAGTGGAGTTGGGATGCGGCGGGCGAGCCCACCGGCGCAGTCAGCCTTCAGTTCGAACTGGAGTGAATCCTATGTTCAAGCGCGTGCTGCTTTGCTACGACGGCACCGAGGCGGGCCGGCGCGCGCTGCGCCGCGGCGCGGAACTCGCGATATTGCTGGGCGCGCACGTATCGGTTCTTTCCATTGTGACCGATGGGGTCGGCAATGCGGCGGTGTTGGCCGGAGCCGCCGGCCAGGCCTGTATCGTGGATGAGCCCGCGCAGTACCGTAAGCTGCTGACCGAGTCCATTGATTGGTTGAAGGCGCGCGGCCTGAGCGCTGAAGGGTTTCTGACGAGCGGCGATTATTTGGACCAAATTATCGCCTTTGCCAATCGACTGAAGATTGATCTCATTGTCCTTGGCCACTATCCGCGTCCCACCGGCGGCTCGTGGTGGTCCGCGTCGAAGCGAGCGTCATTGGCGGACAGGGTCAAGTGCTGCATTTTTGTCGCGGTCAACGCCGCGGACGAGCCGGCCTCTGTGCCAAAATGACGCATGAATTCTGCCGACGCCCCAGCCGCCCCGCCTCAACCCCCGACGCGCGATCGCGCTTTGGGAATCATCGCGACGGCAACGCTGCTGGCGCTGCTGTATTTCGCGCGCGACGTGCTGGTGCCGATTACTCTGGCATTCATCCTCAGTCTATTGATCGCGCCGCTGGTGCGCGCGTTGCGGCGCGTGGGACTCGGGCAGACGCTGTCGGTGCTCGCCGCGGTCCTCGTGCTTGCGCTGTCCTTCGGCGCGATCGCCCTCGTGATCGGTTCGCAGTTGGCGCATATGTCGGGGAGTTTGCCGCAATACGAGCGGACCCTCGAGGCTAAGCTGGAGACGTTGAACGACCTCACCCTGCGGCGCGTAAACATTTTTGCCGCGCAGGCCGGACGGGTACTCAACAGGAACCCGCCGCCGCCCCAGCCGCAGACGCTCGAGTCCGATGCCGCCGGCAAATCGCCGATCCCGGTCGAATTGCACGAGGCACCGGCTAATTCCTGGCAAATTCTCCAAACGGTGCTCGGCTCCATCTGGTTTCCGGTCGAGATGGCCGGCATCGTCCTGGTGGTGCTGGTGTTCGTTTTGCTGGAGCAAGAAGCGCTTCGCGATCGTTTCATCCGTATCGCCGGCGGAACGGATATTCGGCTGACGACGCTTGTGATCAACGACGCCGGCGAGCGGCTGTCGCGCTTTTTTGTCTCCCAATTCGCGGTGAACTTCAGCGTCGGTGCCCTGATCTGGGTAGGCTTGAGCGTCATTGGCCTGCCGCACCCGATGGTGTGGGCGGCCCTGACCACGCTGCTGCGCTTCGTTCCCTACATCGGCGTTTGGATCGCCGCGCTGTGCTCGGCGGCGCTGGCCGCCGCCGTCGATGCCGGCTGGAGCACGGCGATCGCAACGGTGGGCCTGTTCATCATCGTGGAGTTGATCGCCTCGCAGCTGGTCGAACCGCAACTTTACGGGCACACCACCGGGCTGTCGCCGTTGTCGGTGGTGATTGCGGCGATATTTTGGAGTTGGCTGTGGGGTCCGATCGGATTGATCGTATCGACGCCCCTGACGCTGTGTCTGTTGGTCGCCGGCCGTCA
Source organism: uncultured Gammaproteobacteria bacterium (assembly GCA_963782865.1). Classification (GTDB taxonomy): domain Bacteria; phylum Pseudomonadota; class Gammaproteobacteria; order Steroidobacterales; family Steroidobacteraceae; genus Bog-1198. Next base: position 271,919 of record CAWALS010000005.1, read on the forward strand.
TGTCAAGGCCTTGAGCCTGCTCGACATCCTCCTGGGCGATACCCAGGCCCTGACCATGCCGCAGCGCTTTTATCAACGCGCGCTCTCGGCCGATTCGGATGAAATCATCGCGGGTGCGCGCGCTTTTCTGAAGCGAAACTCATTTGCCAGTTATTGCGACCTGGTGTTGTTGCCGGCGCTGCATCTGGCGCGGCTGGACTTGTTGTCCGGTGCCATCAGCACGGAGCAGCAGACGCGAGTCCGCGCGGCGTTGGTGGCGGTGATTGCCGCCATCGGCGGAGATCACCGCAGGCCGTCGCGGCGCCGCTTACGATCCACGGTGCTCGACAAATCGACCGCGGGCAGGTTGCTTCGCCAGCAGCGCGAGCAGGTCAGCGGGCGCTGGCAAGGACCGCTGGCCGTGCCGGCCGGATCGGTCATCGTTTGCGTGAGCTTGGGCTCGATGGCAGATGATCTGGCCACCGAGCTGCTGGTGCGCATATTGCGCGAACAGAAAATGGACGCACGCCATATGTCGATCGAGGATCTGGAAGCCGCACGGCCGCCGAATGCGGCGCAGGCCGTGTCCCTCGTCTATGTGGTCAGTGCCTTCCCAAGTGAGGAGCGCAGCCGCGGCGAGGCGACCGCGGAGAGACTGCGCAAGGAATTTCCGAAGGCCTGCATCGTTGCCGTGTTCCTTCCCGGCATGCTGCTGCAGGAGGACGAAGCGGGGGCGGGATCCGCCGTGCGCGGCGCCGATGAGTCCGCAGGATCGCTGGGCCACGCCGTTCAGATCTGTCTGGATATGCAATCGAAGGCTGCACGGGCGTGACGGCTACAAGGCAAACCGTGCTGATCACCGGCGCGGCCCAAGGTCTCGGATTGACCACCGCGGCGCTGCTGTCGCAGCGCGAATACCGGGTGATTCTGCTCGACATGCAATCCGTCGAGGGGCAGGTCCTCAAGCTGCGGGACTTGGGTGGCGAGGCGCACGGCATTTGCGGCGATGTCTCCTCAGAAGCCTTTGTCCTGGATTTGGCGCAGAGACTCGGCGACGAGTACGGTGCCATCGACGGATTGGTGAACAACGCCGGCATCAGCCTGATCGTGCCCGCCGAGCAGACGAGCGCGGCGCAATGGCAGCGCGTCATGGCGATCAATTTGTTTGCACCCTTCCTGTTATGCCGATATTTGGGCGCGCAGATGCTGCGCCGGGGGAGCGGCAGCATCGTCAATGTGGCGTCTATCGCGGGCCTGGCGGCGGTGAGTCGTCGCAGCGCCTACAACGCCTCCAAACATGGCCTCGTGGGGCTGACGAAGACCCTGGCTGCCGAGTGGGGCGGCCGCGGCGTGCGCGTCAACGCCGTGTGTCCGGGATGGATCAAGACTGAAATGGACGCGGCGGACCAGGGCGCAGGAGCCTACAGCGATGCGGACATCGTCGATCGCGTACCGCTGGCCCGCTTCGCCAGCCCGACGGATGTGGCCGAGGCGATCGCTTTTCTGCTCGATGCCGGCCGCAGCGGATTCATCAATGGCATCAGCCTGCCGGTGGACGGCGGCTGGTTGGCCGACGCGAGCTGGAACAGCTTGCGATTGCACACCCGCGTCTAGGCTCCTGGGCGCAGGCGGAGATCGGGTATGTGGCTGCAATCAACCTCGGCAAGTGAACGGCGCGCGCTGCTGGCAACCTATTTGGGTTACGGCTTGGATGGCTTTGATTTCATGATTTACAGCTTCATCATTCCAACGCTGCTCACGCTCTGGAGCATGAGCAAGGCGCAGGCCGGCTACATCGCGACCGGCGCTTTGATCACTTCGGCGGTCGGCGGCTGGGCTGCCGGGGTGCTCGCCGACCGTTTCGGGCGCGCGCGCATTTTGCAGCTCACGGTTCTGTGGTTTGCGCTCTTCACTTTCTTGAGCGGCTTTACACATAACTTTGGCGAACTCTTCGTGACGCGCGCCTTGCAGGGTTTGGGCTTTGGCGGCGAGTGGTCGGTGGGCTCGGTGTTGGTCGCGGAGATCATCGATGCACGCCATCGCGGCAAGGCAACCGGGCTGGTGCAAAGCAGCTGGTCGGTAGGTTGGGCGGCGGCGGCCTTGGCGTTCTGGGCGGTGAGCGCCATCGTGCCGCCCGCAATCGCCTGGAAGTTTTTGTTTTGGCTCGGCATCCTCCCGGGGCTGCTGGTCGTTTACATTCGCCGCAAGGTGCCGGAACCGGCGATTTTTACGCGGATGCGCGCGCAGCGCGCCGGCGCCGCGGGCGTGCCGGCGCGGCGCGGCGTTTTTCTGGATATTTTCCGCCCGCCGCTGTTGCGCACGACGATCCTCGCCACGTTGTTATCGACCGGCATGCTGGGTGCCTATTACTCGGTAACGACGTGGTTGCCGACCTTCTTGGCGAACGATCGCCATCTCTCGGTGGGTGCCAGCACCGGCTACCTATTGATGGTGATCAGCGGTTCACTGGCGGGATATCTGGTGAGCGCGTGGCTGACGGATGCCATCGGCCGGCGGCGCGGCTTTATCCTATTCGCCGGCTGCGCAACGGTGCTGATCCTGTTGTACACGCGCATGCCGGTGGCCGGCGGAATGTTTCTGATCGGCTTTCCCTTGGGCTTCTTCACTCTGGGCATCTTCTCCGGCATGGGAGCCTGCCTCGCTGAGCTGTACCCCGGTGCCGTGCGCGGCTCGGGCCAGGGCTTTACCTACAGCGTCGGACGCGGCATCGGCGGATTCTGCCCTTCGCTGATCGGCGTGCTGAGCACGCGCTTTCCGCTCGGCGACGCCATTGCCGGATTCACGGTCGCGGCGTATGCCCTGGTCATCGTCGCGGCGTTGGCGATTCCGGAGACGCGTGGGCGCGTGCTCATGACGGAAAGCGCAGCCGAGACATGAGCCGCTGGGAGTTCTGGATCGATCGGGGCGGCACGTTCACGGATGTCGTCGGACGCGCGCCGGATGGCTCGCTGCACACCCTCAAACTGCTGTCGGAGAATGCCGATCGCTACGAGGATGCCGCGGTCGAGGGCATGCGCCGGTTGCTTGAAGTTGCGCCTGCCGAACTGATCACGCCGCAGCAGGTTGCCTGCGTGAAAATGGGCACCACCGTGGCCACCAACGCGCTGCTGGAGCGCAAGGGCGAACGCACTTTGCTGGTGATCACGCGGGGCTTTCGCGACGCGCTGCGGATCGCGACTCAGGCGCGACCGCGCTTGTTCGACCGCCGCATCGTGCTTCCCGAAATGCTGTATGAACGGGTGATCGAAGCGGCGGAGCGCGTCGGCGCCCGCGGCGAGACGTTGCAGGCGCTTGGATGCGGCGGCGCTCGCGGCGCAATTGCAGCGGCGCCTTCGCGGACGGTATTCGCTCCTGCGCCATCGTGTTCTTGCACGGCTATCGCTATGTGCATGCACGAGCTCGCAGCCGCGAGCATTGCCCGCGAGTCGGTTTTACGCAAATTTCGGTGTCGCATCGGGTAAGTCCGCTTGATGAAGCTGGTGCCGCGCGGCGATACGACGGTGGTCGACGCGTACCTTTCGCCCATTCTGCGTCGATATGCGACAAGCTGGCGGAGCGCATGCCCGGAGTGCCGCTCTTTTTCATGCAGAGCTCCGGCGGCTTGACCCAGTGCGCAGCGTTTCCACGGCAAGGATGCGATTCTTTCAGGTCCGGCCGGCGGGATCGTCGGCATGGTGCGCACCGCGCAGGCGCGCGGGCACGAGCAAGCTGATCGGCTTCGACATGGGCGGCACCTCCACCGATGTGAGCCATTTTGCCGGCGAGTACGAACGCACCTTTGATACCGAGGTGGGCGGGGTGCGGGTTCGCGCGCCGATGATGAGCATTCACAGCATCGCCGCCGGCGGCGGGTCGATCATTCGGTTCGACGGCGCGCGGCTGCGGGTGGGCCCCGAATCGGCGGGCGCCAACCCTGGACCGGCAAGTTATCGGCGCGGCGGGCCGCTTACCGTCACCGACGCCAACGTCTTGCTCGGGCGCATTCAGCCGCGCATTCTTTCCGCGCGTGTTCGGGCCGAGCGGCAACGAATCGCTGGATCGCGAATGTCGTTGCGCGAGCGCTTCGCCGAGTTGGCGCAGCGCATGGCAAGCGCCGCCGGCCGCGCCGTCGGCCCGGAGGAAGTCGCTGCGGCGGCGCTGCGAGATCGCCGTCGGCAGCATGGCCAATGCGGTGAAGCGCATCTCCGTGATGCGCGGCCACGATGTCGACCGCGCTACACGCTGCAGTGCTTCGGCGGTGCGGGCGGGCAGCATGCCGGCCTGGTGGCGGATGTGCTCGGGCATGACGCGGATTTTCATCCATCCCTTGGCCGGCGTGCTGTCGGCCTACGGCATGGGATTGGCGGATCAGATCGCGATGCGCGAGGCGGCGCTCGAGCGCGAACTTGACGACTGCAGGGCTTGAGCGCGGCGCGCGGCCCTCGCGGCGCGCCTGCAGGAGGAGGCCGCCGCGGAGCTAAGGCGCAGGGGCTGGCGGCCGGCGATGCGCTGCGGAGCGTCGCTCGCGTGTCACATCCGCTACCAGGGCACCGATACGGCTCTGCCGTGCGAGTTGCCGCGCGAGCGCCGCAGCCGGACGGCGTCGAGCAGCGTACGCGAGGAATTCGAGCGCAGTATCGGCGCGTTTCGCCTTCGCTGATGCCGGACCAGGCGACTGGTGATCGAAGTCGGTGTCCGTGGAATGCATCGGCGCCGGCGAGCGGACTCGCCGCACGCGGAGCATCCCCGACGCCGGCGCGCGATCCTACGAGCGCGGCAGCGCAAGCGCCGCAATGGCTCCATGTACTGTCTGGCCGACGCGCTACCCGCCGGCTGGCGCCCAGCGTGCCTCTATCGAGAGCGCAGAACTGCGCCAGGAGCGCGCATCGGGTCCGGCCATCCTCGCCGACCGCAACGCCACGACGGTGGTCGAGCCCGGCTGGGAGGCGCAAGGGTCGCCGGCGGCTGCATCGAACTGCGCCGGCGTCGAACGCCGGCGCGTGCGAGCATGCGCTCGGCACGCATGCCGATCCGGTCGATGCTGGAGCTGTTCAACAATATTGTTCATGAACATCGCCGAACAGATGGGATTGCGCCTGCAGAACACCGCCTATTCGGTGAACATCAAAGAGCGGCTGGATTTCAGCTGTGCGCTGTTCGATGCCGCAGGTTCGCTGATCGCCAACGCGCCGCACATGCCGGTGCATTTGGGTTCGATGAGCGAGTCGATCCGCACGGTCATCGACGAAATCCGCAGATGCAAGCGGCGATGTCTATGTCTTGAACGATCCCTATCACGGCGGCACGCATCTGCCCGACATCACGGTCGTCACGCCGGTCTATCTGGATGGCGCGGATCCCAAGCCCGGATTCTTCGTGGCGTCGCGCGGTCATCACGCGGATATCGGCGGCATCACGCCCGGCTCGATGCCGCCATTCTCCGCGCGCATTGACGAGGAGGGCGTGCTGATCGACAACTTCAAGCTCGTCGAGGGCGGGAATCATGCGCGAAGCCGCGATGCACGACCTGCTCAGCAGCGGCGCCCACCCCTCGCGCAATCCTGCGCAAAATCTCGCCGACCTGCGGGCGCAGATCGCCGCCAATGCCAAAGGCAGCTCTGAGCTCAAGGCATCTGGTCGCGCAATATGGCGCGGGCACGGTGCACGCCTACATGCAGCACGTGCAGGATAACGCGGAAGAGTCCGTACGCCGCGTCATCACATCGCTGCAAGGACGGCAGGTTCACGTTGCCGCTCGACAATGGCGCGCGCATTCAAGTCGCGGTACGCGTCGATGCCGCGGCGCGCAGCGCCTGCATCGACTTCACCGGGACGAGTGCCCAGCTGCACGACAATTTCAACGCGCCGCGCGCCGTGACAACCGCCGCAGTTCTATATGTATTTCGCACGCTGATCGACGATGACATTCCGCTGAACGCCGGCTGCCTGAAACCTCTGCGGATCATCCTGCCGGATGCCTGCATGCTGAACCCCGAGCCGCCGGCGGCGGTCGTGGCCGGCAATGTGGAGACCTCCATGTGCGTGACCAACGCACTGTATGGGGCGCTCGGCGTCATGGCCGCCGGCTGTTGCACCATGAGCAATTTCACCTTCGGCAACGGCCAGTATCAGTACTACGAAACCATCGCCGGCGGTTCCGGCGCGGGGCCGGAATTCAACGGCACCAGCGTGGTCCAAACGCACATGACCAATTCCCGCCTGACCGATCCAGAGGTGTTGGAATTCAGATTCCCGGTGCGGCTCGACTCGTACGAAATTCGCGCGAAATCGGGCGGCCGCGGCCGCTGGCAGGGCGGCGATGGCGGCATTCGGCGGATTCGCTTCCTGGAACCCATGACGGCATCGATCTTGAGCAATGGCCGAAAAGTGGGAGCATTCGGCATGGCGGGCGGGGAGGCCGGCGCGGTGGGCGAGAACTATATCGAACGCGCCGACGGCCGCCGCGAAAATCTGGCGCATATTGGCCAGGCGGAGGTGAGCGTCGACGATGTGATGGTGGTGTGCACGCCGGGCGGCGGCGGTTACGGTTTAGAGATCAAGAAATAACATCATTTTAATACGGTAAATATATGATAATAGTAGATATTATACATTAGACACGCATCCACAAAAGCGACTGAGTTAAAGTGATTTCTTAAGGTCGAGCAATCCGACAAAGGCCGAAGATGTCCGCGATTGAAATTGTCGAAGTCGGTCCGCGAGACGGACTGCAAAACGAAGCGGTCAGTTTCAGTACCGCGCAGAAGCTGGAGTTCATCCGGCGGGCGATCGACGCCGGTGTTCGCCGCATCGAAGCCGCCAGTTTCGTGAGTCCCAAGCTGGTGCCGCAAATGGCGGACGCCGAAGCCGTATCCGCGGGACTCATCCGCCGCGAGGGGGTGATTTATATCGGACTGGTTCTGAACAAGCGCGGTGCGCTGCGTGCGATTGAGGCGGGGCTGGATGAGCTGGGCGCCGTGTGTGCGGCCTCCGATGGATTTGCGCAGCGCAATCAAGGTCAGAGTTCCGAAGAATCGCTGGCCATGTGCTGCGAGGTTGTGCGCTTGGCGCGCGACGCGGGGCGGCGCGCGCAGATCACCATCTCCACCGCTTTTGGCTGTCCGTTCGACGGTGAAGTCGATCCACAGCGTGTCATCGATATGGCCAAAGTTGCCGCGGCGGCGGGTCCCGTGGAGGTGGCCATTGCGGACACCATCGGGGTCGCGAGCCCGCGGGGTGTTGCGGATCTGGTCAAGGGCGTCGGCGCGGCGATTGCCCCGCTGCCGGTACGGGTGCATTTTCATAACACGCGAAACACCGGTTTAGCCAATGTCTGGGCCGCGGTGACGGCGGGCGCCAAGACGGTGGATGCTTCTCTGGGCGGCCTCGGCGGCTGTCCATTCGCGCCTCGTGCCACGGGTAACGTGCCCACCGAAGATGTGGTCTATATGCTGGAGCGATCGGGATATCGCACCGGCCTCGATCTGGATCGCGTGATAGAGGCGGCGGGCTGGCTGGGCGGCAACATGGGACGCGAGCTGCCGGGCATGGTGAGCAAGGCCGGGAATTTTCCCGGCGTGCTCGGCGGCGCTCGCGCTAGTGAGCGCCCAAACAGCGCCTGAAGCGATCATCGACGCGATGCGCGTACCAGTCGGTTGTCAAGCTGCGCTTGATCTTCGGGCCCGCAAGCTTGATGCGCGGCACCACCGCGCGAGGCTGCTTGAAGCCCGAACGCTGATCGGCCAGCGCGAAAACACGCTGATACAGCGGCGTCGCTTCGAAACCCTTGGTTCTGCCGCCCTGCAACGCGCTGTGGATCTCAGCCGTTGCTCATCTTGAAGCGCGCGGCCAGGGTGCGCAGCGCCAGTTCCGTGGCGCCCGGGCTGTTCACGTCGCCGTCATGCGGCAACAGTGCGCCATCGGTGATCAACGGGATTCCTGAGGCAATGCTCAACGCGTTTTGAAACGCGGCATTGCGGCTGGCATATTGTCCGGCATTGAAATCCGCAAAACGGTACAGGAATTGGTCGTACGGCGCGCGGTAGTCCAAAAGATGCGCGATGCCGAAATACACGCTGCCGCGGCGCGTAAACAGCTCGTCGGCAATACTCGAGCGGACCGGATACGGATAGGGTGCGGCGGCGGAGAACTGCTCGGCAAAGACCACATTGACCTGCATGGGACCCCGGGTGCGGATGGGGTTGCGTTCCGCGAACAAATCCTTCCCCAAGGGCACGGACGCGATGAGATCTTCATACGCATCGCTCAGGTCCTTTTCGGTCCGGGCGGCATCGATTCGCTCCCCGTAGGTTCGGCCATCGGATGACTTGAGTTTGAGCACGCCGTTCACCAGCATGAGCGGCACGTGGGCACGGCTCGCGCGGCGCTCGATTTCCTTTCTCGCAATGGCGCCAAGCCCCGGGATGACGGGATCGACCTGAAACCCCGACTCCTGCTCGATGACGGCGACGACGGCGCAAATGTTTTCGCGGCTCGGCGTGACGGTCAAAACCGTGAAGGCGCCGTAAATGTCGGTAGTCCATCCAGCCTTGTCGGACGCGCTGCGGGGCAGCGTTTGCGCGATCAGCGCTTTGGCGTCTGCGGCATTCAGCGGCAGGCGTGGCTTCCGGCCGCTCGCCGGCGCAACCGCCAAGCAGGCCGGCGCACCAGCAGAACCACGCCGCGAACAGCGATCTTTGAATGAGCCCATAGATGGGTTTCATTTCCGCCCATAGGGCGCCGCGTCCGACATGTGTGTCGTTCAAAAATAGGACGCCGCTGTCAGAGACGTCGGCATTCAACGAGGCTGCATTCTGACAGCGCCGTCGAGGCGGATGGTTTCTCCGTTCAACATGACGTTCTCGAGAATCTGCACGACCAACGCGGCAAATTCATCCGGCTGGCCGAGTCGCGGCGGGAAGGGCGTCTGCTTGCCGAGAGAATCCTGGGCTTCTTGCGGCAGGCCCTTCATCATCGGTGTCGCGAATAAGCCCGGCGCCACCGTCATGACGCGGATGCCGCTCGACGCCAACTCCCGTGCCATCGGCAGCGTCATGCCGACGATTCCGCCCTTGGATGCGGAATAAGCGATTTGCCCGATTTGTCCATCGAAGGCGGCGACCGATGCCGTCATGACGATGACGCCGCGCTCGCCCTGCGCATTGGGGGAATTGGATTGCATGGCGACGGCCGCCGCTTTGGCGACCAAGACGGTACCGAGCAAATTGATTTCGATCATGCGGCGAAAGGATGCCCCGGTCATGGGACCATTTCTGCCGACTAGACGCCCCGGTGTCGCTATTCCCGCGCAATTGATCGCCGCGTTGACACTGCCCATCGCGCTTGCCGCCTGCTTCACGGCGCCATCCACCGCCGCTTCATCGCTCACGTCGACGCCGAAAAAAACCGCGCTGCGCCCGAGCGCCGCCGCGGCAGCGCTGCCTTGCGCAATGCTCAGGTCGAAAATTGCCGCTTTGCCGCCGCCGTGCACGATTCGAGTCGCTACGCTGAGTCCCAGCCCCGAGGCGCCGCCGGTGACAATGGCATTCACTTCGTTCAATTGCATGCAAGCACTCCTACAGGCTGGCGGCGGCTACCTTGCGTTCGCCTTGGAGAATGATAGAGCATTGCTTCGCGCGCTGCCTCGGTGAGAGCATACTGTTTTGCTCAAATGCAGGTCCGGGAGGCGGCGATGAGTACATTGAGAGTTGCCGACGATGTAGCGCCTCTGGTTCTGGAACATCGCCGCGGCGGCGTCGCGTTCCTGACGCTGAATCGTCCGGCGCAATACAACGCATTATCCGCGGAAATGTTGGCGGCGCTCGAGGGAACGCTGCAAGCGCTGAGCAGCGATGCGTCCGTGCGCGTGGTGGTGTTGGGGGGTGCCGGCAAAGCCTTTTGCGCGGGCCATGATCTCAAGCAGATGCAGGCCCATCCGGACTTGGAGTACTACCGAGGCCTGTTCGACGATTGCAGCCGCTTGATGCTGCGGATCCAGTCCTTGCCGCAACCGGTCATTGCGCGCGTGCACGGGATCGCGACCGCGGCAGGCTGTCAGCTGGTGGCCATGTGCGATCTCGCCGTCGCGGCCAATGATGCGCGTTTTGCGGTTTCAGGCATCAATGTCGGCCTGTTCTGCGCCACGCCCTCGGTTGCGCTGTCGCGCAACGTGGGGCGCAAGGCAGCTTTCGAAATGCTGGTGACGGGCGAGTTCATCGATGCGCCGACCGCCCTTGCGCGCGGACTCATCAATCGCTGCGTGCCGCCCGAACGTCTCGATCAGGAGATCGGTCGGCTGGCCGAAGCGATTGCCGCGAAACCGCGCTCGGTCATGGCGGCCGGCAAGGCCTTGTTCTATCGACAGCTGCAGGCGGATATCGGGACCGCTTACCGGCTTGCCGGGGAGGCGATGGCCTGCAATATGATCGATGAGATCGCGCAGGAAGGGGTGACGGCGTTCATCGAGAAGCGTTCCCCCAATTGGGACGCCGATTAGCCGTTTTGATGTTGCAAATTCGCTCAGCCGCGGCGAGGGATTTGGGCATTTGTTTAAGGCCTTGAGTCCTCTAAAATGGAGTGATCCTATGAGCGCCGTATCCATCGCCGCCAAGCCGGTCCCCTACCAGCCGACGAACAAAGTTCGCTTCGTGACGGCCACCGCGTTGTTCGATGGCCACGATGCCTCGGTCAATATCATGCGCCGCATGCTGCAGGCCTCGGGGGCGGAGGTCATCCATCTGGGCCACAACCGCTCGGTGCAGGAAATCGTCAATGCCGCTCTGCAGGAGGATGTGCAGGGGGTGGCGGTCACCTCTTACCAGGGTGGGCACGTCGAGTTCTTCAAATACATGATGGATTTGCTGCGCGAAAAGGGCGGCGAGAACATCAAGGTATTCGGCGGCGGCGGCGGGGTAATCGTGCCGGCCGAGATTCGCGAACTGATGGCCTACGGCGTCACGCGGCTGTACTCCCCGAAGACGGCGCCAAGCTGGGCTTGCAGGGCATGATCGATGACGTCATCCGCAGCAGCGACTACGACCTGAGCGCCTTGGCGCCGGCGCCGGAGGACGCCTTGGAAGCGCTGCGCTCAGGCGACCGCCGGCTGTTGGCGCACGTGATCACCGCGGTGGAGAATCGAACCTATCCCATGCGCATCCGCCAGGCGCTGCTGCAGGCTGCAGCGGGCATCAAAACGCCCGTGCTCGGCATTACCGGCACCGGCGGCGCGGGCAAGTCCTCGCTGACCGATGAGCTGATCCTGCGGCTGCGTCTCGATCAGCACGATCGCCTACGCGTTGCAATCATCTCGATTGATCCGTCGCGCAAGCGCACCGGCGGCGCGCTTCTCGGCGATCGGATTCGCATGAATGCGATCGACTCCGAGCAAATCTTCATGCGCTCGCTCGCCACGCGCGATACGGGCACGGAGATCTCCGCGGCTTTGCCGGAGGTGCTGGCCGTTTGCAAGGTGAGCGGCTTCGATCTGATCGTGGTGGAAACCTCAGGCATCGGCCAGGGCGAGTCCGCCATCGTCCCGCTGGTCGATGCATCGGTCTACGTCATGACCCCGGAATTCGGCGCGGCATCGCAGTTGGAAAAAATCGACATGCTCGATTTCGCCGATTTTGTCGCCATCAATAAGTTCGATCGCAAGGGATCCGAGGATGCGCTGCGCGATGTGCGCAAGCAATATCAGCGCAACCGCCAATTGTTCGCGCAACCCGCCGAATCGATGCCGATTTACGGCACCATGGCTTCGCGCTTCAACGACGACGGCGTAACCGCGCTTTACCAGGCCATCATGCCGCGCCTGCAGGAGAAGGGCCTTAAAGTGAACGGCGGCGAACTGCCGCCGGTCGCGGTGAAGGCTTCCTCGCGCGGCCGCGCCATCGTGCCGCCGGAGCGCGTGCGCTACCTGGCGGAGATTTCGGCAGACGTTGCGCGATTTTCACCAGTCCGTCGCACGCCAGGCGCGCATCGCGCGCGAACGCCAGTCGCTCAAAGTTTCGAAGGCTTTGTTCGCGTCGTCCGGGCGTGCGGCGACGGGGTTCGATGAGTTGATTGCCGCCAAGGACGCCGAGCTCAGTCCGCTCAGCGCAAGCTGCTGGAGCAATGGCCGAAGACCTAGGAGCTGTACGCACAGCCGGAGTACGTCGTGAAGATTCGCGACAAGGAGATTCGCACCAAGCTCACCTCCGAATCGCTGTCGGGCACCAAGATCCGCAAGGTGTCGCTGCCGCGCTTCGAGGATGATGGCGAGATCTTGCGCTTTCTTCTGAGGGAAAATGTTCCGGGCTCCTTCCCCTACACGGCCGGCGTGTTCGCCTTCAAGCGCGAGGGCGAAGACCCGACCCGCATGTTCGCCGGCGAGGGCGATGCGTTTCGCACCAATCAGCGCTTCAAACGCGTCTCCGAAGGCATGCCGGCGCATCGCTTGTCGACCGCCTTTGATTCGGTCACGCTGTACGGCTGGGATCCGGATCTGCGGCCCGGATATCTACGGCAAGGTCGGCAATTCCGGCGTGTCGATCGCGACGCTCGACGACATGAAGGTGCTGTACTCGGGCTTCGACCTGTGCGCACCGGCGACTTCGGTATCGATGACCATCAACGGGCCGGCGCCGATGATTCTGGCGATGTTCATGAACACCGCCATCGACCAGCAATTGGACAAGTTCCAGCAGCGAGAATGGCCGCGAACCGACCGCGGATGAACAACAGAAGATCAAAGCGTGGACCTTGGCGACTGTGCGCGGCACGGTGCAGGCCGACATCTTGAAGGAAGATCAGGGACAGAACACCTGCATTTTCTCGACCGAGTTTGCGCTCAAGATGATGGGCGACATGCAGGAGTATTTCGTGCACCACCAGGTGCAGAATTTCTATTCGGTGTCGATTTCCGGCTATCACATCGCCGAGGCCGGCGCGAATCCGATTTCGCAGCTGGCGTTCACTCTGGCGAACGGCTTCACGTTCGTCGAATCGTATTTGGCGCGCGGCATGCATGTCGATGATTTCGCGCCGAACCTGTCGTTTTTCTTCTCCAATGGCATGGATCCGGAATACTCGGTGATCGGCCGCGTCGCGCGCCGCATTTGGGCGGTGGCGATGAGGAACAAATACGGCGCGAATGAGCGCAGTCAGAAGCTCAAGTACCACGTGCAGACTTCCGGCCGCTCATTGCACGCGCAGGAAATGGCGTTCAATGACATACGCACCACGCTGCAGGCGCTGTGCGCCATCTATGACAACTGCAACAGCTTGCACACCAATGCCTATGACGAGGCGATCACGACGCCGACCGAGGAGAGCGTGCGCCGCGCCATGGCCATCCAGTTGATCATCAACCGCGAATGGGGACTGGCCAAGAACGAGAACCCGAACCAGGGCAGCTTCATCATCGATGAGCTGACCGACCTGGTCGAAGAAGCGGTGCTGAAGGAATTCGATGCCATTTCCGAGCGCGGCGGCGTGCTCGGCGCCATGGAAACGGGCTATCAGCGCGGAAAAATTCAGGAAGAGTCGCTGTTTTACGAGCGCCAGAAACACGACGGCTCCTATCCCATCATCGGCGTCAACACATTCCGTAATCCGCACAGCGAGGCTGCGCCGAAGACGATCGAGCTGGCACGCTCGACCGATGCGGAGAAGCAGTCGCAGCTCAAGCGCCTCGCGGATTTTCATGCACGCAATGCCGTCGCAGGCCCGTTGCAGCTCGAGCGGCTGCGCCGCGCAGTGATTGCAAACAGCAATACTTTCGATGTGCTGATGGACGCGGTGCGCCACTGCTCCTTGGGCGAGATCACCCACACTCTGTACGACGTCGGCGGCCGCTACCGCCGCAACATGTAGGATCGTATGCCCGAATATCAGGCGCCGATCGCCGACATGAAGTTCGTGCTGCGCGAGTTGGTGGACATGGAACTGCTGGCGCAGCTGCCGGGTTTCGCGGAGATGACGCTCGATGTGGCCGATGCGGTGCTGGATGAGGCCGCAAAATTCGCCGCCGCGGTGCTCTCGCCGCTGAACCGCAGCGGCGATCTGGAGGGGGTGCGCTGGCGGGATGGCCAAGTGCTGACGGCCGGCGGCTGGAAGCAAGCTTATGCGCGCTTCGCCGCGGACGGCTGGAACGCGCTGTCATGCCCTGCGGATTTCGGCGGACAAAATCTGCCGCGCGCGCTGTCGGCGCTGATCGAGGAGATGTGGAACGGCGCCAACGTGGCCTTCGCGCTCTGCCCGATGCTGACGCGCGGCGCGATTGATGCGCTCGAGCTGCGCGGTACGGAGTCGCAACGCGGCCTGTACTTGCCGAAAATGGTGAGCGGCGAATGGACCGGAACGATGAATCTGACGGAACCGCAGGCAGGTTCCGACCTGTCGGCCGTGCGCACCCGCGCCGTACCCACGGGCGACGGCCGCTACCTCGTGACCGGTCAGAAGATTTTCATCACCTACGGTGAGCACGATCTCACCGGCAATATCGTGCACATGGTGCTGGCGCGCGTTGCCGGAGCGCCGGACGGCGTCAAAGGCACGTCGCTGTTTCTGGTGCCGAAGTTCCTCGTCAATGCCGACGGCTCGCTGGGGGCGCGCAACGATGTGCACTGCCTGTCGGTCGAGCACAAGCTCGGCATCCATGCGAGTCCGACCTGCGTGCTGGCTTTCGGACAGAACGGCGGCGCCGTGGGGGAACTCATCGGCAGGAAAATCGCGGCCTGGAATACATGTTCATCATGATGAACGCCGCCCGCTACTCGGTGGGCATCGAAGGGGTGGGGCTGTCCGAGCGCGCCTACCAAACCGCGCTGACCTATGCCCGCGAACGAATTCAAGGCACGGAAGCTGGAATCCGCGGCGGTCGCGCGCGTGGCCATCGTGCGCCATCCGGACGTGCGGCGCATGCTGCTGCTCATGAAATCCCAGACGGAGGCCATGCGCGCGCTCGCCGGCGTGATCGCGGTCTCGCTGGATGCGGCGCGTCTGCATCCCAATGCCGAGGAGCGCGCGCGCCACCAGGCCCGCGCCGATCTCGATGATCCCTGTCATCAAGGGTTGGTGCACCGAAAATTCGGTCGATATCGCCTCGTTGGGCATCCAGGTGCACGGCGGCGTCGGATTCGTCGAGGAGACCGGCGCCGCGCAATATCTGCGCGATGCGCGCATCACGCCGATTTATGAGGGCACGACGGCCATACAGGCCAACGATCTGATCGGCCGCAAGCTGGCCCGCGACGGCGGCCAAGCTGCGCAAACAGTCGTGGCGGAGATGCGCGACCCTGGCGAGCGCCTTGAGTGCCGAATGCGAAATTGTCGGGACTGGCGCCGGCCTTTTCCGCCGCGGTCGACGCGTTGCAACGGGCGATTGCCTATGTGGTCGAGAATTACGGCACTGATATCCGCGGGGTTTCCGTGGGCGCGGTGCCGACGCTGAAATTATTCGGCATCGTGGCCGGCGGCTGGCAGTTGCTGCGTTCGGCACTGATCGCGCAGCGGCGTTTGGCCGCAGCGAGCGGCGGCGATGCCGCTTTCTATGAGGCCAAGATATCAACCGCGCACTTCTATGCGGACTATGTCCTGTCGCAGTCTTCGGGATTGGCGCATAGCATCGTTTACGGGGCGGCCGGTGCGCTGGCCGAGGGTGCGCTTTAGGGCTGTATGGACGGTCGTTACCCGCGGCGTATCGTTTGCTTGACCGAAGAGCCGACCGAGGTTCTGTACGCGCTCGGGCTGGAAGAGCGGATCGTCGGCATCTCGGGCTTTACCGTGCGCCCGGCGCGCGCACGCCGCGAGAAACCGCGCGTCTCGGCCTTCGTCAGCGCCAAGCTTGATCGCATACTCGCGTTACAGCCGGATTTCGTCATCGGCTTCTCCGATATCCAAGCCGACATCGCGCAGTCGCTGATCAAGAGCGGCATCGAGGTTTGGATCAGCAATCATCGCTCGGTCGACGGCATCTTAGGCTACGTGCGGCGTCTTGGGGCGCTGGTGGGGGCGGCCGAGCGCGCCGAAGAATACGCGCTTGCGCTTGAAGCGCATATCGAGCGGGTGCGGCGGGCGGCGGCGCTGTTGCCGCGCCGGCCGCGCGTCTATTTCGAGGAGTGGGACGAGCCGCTCATCACCGGGATTCGTTGGGTGAGCGAATTGATCGGTGTCGCCGGCGGCGATGATGTCTTCCCAGAGCGCGCGCTGTGCGCGCTCGGCAAGGACCGCATCCTGGGCGATGCCAGCGAGGTCATCCGGCGCGCCCCCGACATCATTCTGGGTTCCTGGTGCGGCAAGCGCTTCCGGCCGAGTCTCGTGGCGGCCCGGGTCGGCTGGGACGCGGTGCCTGCGGTGCGCGACGGCGAGCTGCACGAGATCAAATCGCCCATCATTCTGCAACCGGGTCCGGCGGCGTTGACCGACGGCCTCGATGCCATCCATCGAGTTTTGAGTCAATGGTCGACGCATCATTGAAGAGCGCCGACACTGCATTGACACCCGCCGCAGCCGCAGTGCCTTCGCCCTGCGTCGACATTTGCCGGCTCGATGCGCAGGGGCTGTGCATCGGATGCCGCCGCACGCTCTCCGAAATTGCCGAGTGGCCGGCCGCCGGCGATGCGCGGCGCCTCGAGATATTGAGCGTGCTCAAGGTGCGGGCGCTGCGCTCATAGGCGCTTTTATTTCAGGCTGATGGTGGTGTTGACGCCGGCGGCTGGGGCGCCATCGTCGAACCATCTCGAGGTGACGGTCTTCGTCTGAGTGTAGAACTGCACCACCTGTTTGCCATACGGACCCAAATCGCCGAGCTTGGAGCCGCGCGATCCGGTAAAGCTGAAGAACGGCACCGGGACCGGGATCGGCACGTTGATTCCCACTTGGCCCACATCGATTTCGTTTTGAAACTTACGGGCGACGGCGCCGCTTTGCGTGAAAATTCCGGTGCCGTTGCCGAACGGGTTGTCGTTGATCAGCGCGATCGCCTCGTCCAAGGTGTTCACGCCGACGATCAGCATCACCGGGCCGAAAATCTCAGTGGTGTAGATCTTCATGGCGGGCGTCACCGCGGAGAAAATCGTCGGGCCGATGAAGTTGCCCTGTTCGTAGCCGGGGACCTTGATGCTGCGCCCATCCAATTCGAGCTTGGCGCCTTCCCTGATGCCATCCTCCACCAAGCCCAAAATGCGATGTTTTGCGCTCTTCGAGACCACCGGGCCCAAGTCGGTGTTTTTCTCCACACCCGCATTGACCTTCAAGCTCCTCGCCTTGGCGACGATGTCGGGTATCCACTTCTGCGCTTCGCCCACCAGCACGGTCACGGAAGTGGCCATGCAGCGCTGCCCCGCGGCGCCGAAAGTCGCTCCGACCAGGGAATTCAGCGACTGTTCCTTGTTCGCATCGGGCATGACGACCGCGTGATTCTTGGCGCCCATCATGCATTGCACCCGCTTGCCGTGCGCGATGCCAGGCTGTAGACATGCGTGCCGACGGCCGTTGATCCTACGAAGGAGACGGCGACGATGTCGGGGTGGGTGCAGATCGCATCGACCGCGCGCTTGCCGCCATGCACGATATTCAAGCACGCCCGGCGGCACGCCCGCCTTCAAGCGCGAGTTCCGCCAGCAACATCGGCGTCAGCGGGTCCTGCTCGGAGGGTTTGAGCACGAAGGTGTTGCCGCACACGATGGCCATCGGAAACATCCACAGCGGAATCATGGCGGGAAAATTGAACGGCGTGATGCCTGCGCAGACGCCGATGGGCTGGCTGCAGCGTATAGGTGTCCACGCCGCCGGCGACGTTCTCCGCGAACTCCCCCAACTGCAGGGTGCCGATCGAGCAGGCGTGCTCGACCACCTCGAGCCCGCGGAACACATCGCCCTCCGCATCGGCCAGGGTCTTGCCTTGCTCCGCGCTCAAGGTTTGCGCGATGCGGCTCATGTGTTCGCGCACCAGCGCTTGCAGCTTGAGCATGATTCGCGCGCGCGCCGCCAGGGGCGTGTTCTTCCAGGTCTTGAAGGCTTGCTTGGCCGACGCGACCGCGGCATTGATTTCTTCATCGGTGGCGAAAGGTACTTGCGCAAGCACCTCTTGCGTCGCCGGGTTGACGACATCGTGCCATTCGCTGGTCTGCGATTCGATGAATTTGCCGTCGAGCAGCATTTTGACGGTGGGCACCGGATGTTCTGAGCGCCGCAGGTTTGCTGATCATGATTGCCTCTCAAGTGGTGCCTGGAGCGCGCCAGTCTCGAGGCGACGGCCTAGTTTAGCCGCATGCAGCCGTGGATGCCGCCGGCTGATCGCCTATCATGCGTAAAGCATTAGCGGCGCTGAGTCCGGAAGCATCGCCCAGTTCGACCGCGGAACCGGGAACCATCGCAATTTGCTTCGTCGCCGCCGCGCTTGCAAAGTGTGCGCGGCCGCGACCTGGACGCGGACGAGCTGCTGGCTAACGTAGGCCTGTCTTCCGAGCCTGCTGCAGGTGCCTCAGGCGCGGGTTTCCGCCAAGCATTACGGCGCGCTTGTGGCGCGCCATTGCAGCCGCGCTTGACGATGAGTTCTTCGGCCAGGATTCGCGCCGCATGAAGGTGCGGGAGTTTTGCCATGCTGTGCCACGCGGTCTTGAGCTGCAAGACCTTGGGGCAGGCGTTGGAGCGCAGCCTGCGTTTCTACGCGCTCATTCTGGACGATATCTCCGGTAGCGCCGAGCGGGACGCGAAGGAGGCGAGAATAGTTCTGCATGAACATGCGCGCCGGCGCTGCCGCAACGGATTTTTGCCCACGAGCTTTTATTGATGCTGCTGTATGGAGTCGTCATGTTGGCTGGTGGGCCGGCGCATCCCCATCCTGCGCACCGAGTTCAGCTATGCGGAGCCGGCGCACAGCGCCGAATACCGGCTGATGTATTGCGCGGACTTGCGTTTCAACCGCCCCAACACCGCTGCTGGCCTTCGAGGCAAGTTACCTGGATCTTCCGGTGGTGCAGAACGAACGGTCCGCCAAGGAGTTTCTGCGCACCGCGCCGGAAAGCATCTTGTTGAAATACAAGAACGGCAGTAGCCTCAGCGCCAGGGTTCGGCGGCGGCTGCGCCAATTCCTGCCGGGGTCGGTCCCGGATTTCGAGGAACTCGCCCAGGAAATGAGCATGACCGCCGCGACGATGCGCCGCCGCCTGCACGAAGAAGGCGAATCTTATCAATCGATCAAGGATCAGTTGCGGCGGGATCTGGCCATCAGCTATCTGAGCCACTCCAGCCGCAGCGTGATGGATATCGCGTCGGAGTTGGGCTTCTCTGAGCGCAGCGCATTTCATCGTGCGTTTCGCAAATGGACCGGCGCCTCGCCGGGGGAATTTCGCCGCACGTTGCAGGCCTGACGCGTCACAGCCCAAAGAATCGAGGATAATCGCGCTATGGATTTATCGGGGAAAGTGTTGGTGGTAACCGGCGCCGACGGCGCCTTGGGCCAGGCCGTGGCCGCGACCTTGAGCGGCTACGGTGCGGCGTTGGCGTTGCTTTCGCACGCCGGCGTGGGCGCAGGCAAGCAGCTGGCGGGTGCGCGCTATTATGGCGGGATCGACCTGACGCTCGAGTCCGCGGCGCGTTCGGCGATGGAACGAATCGCCCACGACGCCGGGCGGCTCGACGGCTTGATCAATGTCGCCGGCGGATTTCGCTGGGAACACGTAAGCGAAGGCACCATCGATAGTTGGGACGCCATGTACAAGCTAAATTTGCGAACCGCCGTGGTCTCGTGCCAGGCCGCGTTGCCGTACTTGCTGCGCTCGGCGAGCGGACGCATCGTCAATGTGGGCGCCATGGGGGCGCAGAAGGCAGCGGCCGGCATGGGCCCTTACGCCGCATCCAAGGCTGGGGTTGCGAAATTGACGGAAGCGTTGGCCGATGAACTGAAAGATCGCGGCATCACGGTCAATGCCATCCTGCCAAGCACGCTGGATACGCCGAAGAATCGGTTGGATATGCCGAAGGCGGATTTCACGCGTTGGGTTGCCTTGAGCGAAGCAGCCGAGGTCATCGCTTTTTTGGTGTCCGACCAAGCGAGTGCGGTAACCGGCGCGCTCATCCCGGTCGCGGGGCGCGTATGACCAGCACACAGAGTTCCGCCGGCGCGCGCTTGCGGGCCGCCGTCGCCGACGAGAGACCCCTGCAAGTAGTCGGCGCCATCAATGCCTACACCGCGCGGCTGGCCGCGGCCTGCGGCTTCAAAGCGCTCTACCTGGCCGGCAGCGGGGTCGCCGCCAACTCCTTGGGGGTCCCGGATCTCGGCATCAGCACCATGGATGACGTGCTGATCGACATTCGCCGCATTACCGATGCCTGTCCGCTGCCGCTGCTGGTGGACGCGGATACCGGATGGGGCGGCGCATTCAACATTGCGCGCACCGTCAAATCCTTCACCAAGTTCGGCGCCGGCGGCATGCACATCGAAGACCAGGTCCAGTCAAAGCGTTGCGGCCATCGACCTGGCAAGGAAATCGTCTCCCAGCAGGAGATGGTGGATCGCATCAAGGCGGCGGTCGATGCGCGCAGCGACGCGCAATTTGTCATCATGGCGCGCACCGATGCGCTCGCCGTGGAAGGAATGGAGAAGGCATTGGACCGGGCGGTCGCCTGCGTCGAGGCTGGTGCCGATATGGTTTTCCCCGAGGCCATCACGGAACTTGCCATGTACCGGCGCTTCAAGGACGCGGTCGAGGTGCCGATCCTGGCCAACATTACGGAATTTGGCCAGACGCCGCTCTACACGCGCGATGAATTGGCGAGCGTCGGCGTCGACATCGTTTTGCATTGCTGTTCCGCCTATCGTGCGATGAACGCCGCGGCGCTCAATACCTATCAAGCCATTCGCCGCGACGGCACGCAAAAGAACGTGCTCGGCACCATGCAAACGCGTGCCGACTTGTACAAGTATCTTGACTACTACGCGTACGAAGCGAAGTTGGATCAGCTATTCGCAGAAGGAAAGGAAAAGTGACCAGCAACTCCGCGCCGCCAGCGGCGGGCGCATTCAAACCGAAAAAATCCGTGGCGCTGTCCGGCGTCACGGCCGGCAACACGGCGCTGTGCACCGTCGGCAGAACCGGCAACGACTTGCACTATCGCGGCTACGACATCCTCGATATCGCCACGCAATGCGAATTCGAGGAAATCGCGTACTTGCTGGTGCACGAAAAGCTGCCGAACAGCGTTGAGCTCGCGGCCTATAAAAGGAAGCTCAAGGGACTGCGTGTGCTGCCGGCGGCGGTGACGCACGGTGCTGGAACAGCTTCCCGCGGCCAGCCATCCGATGGACGTGTTGCGCACCGGCGTCTCCGCCCTCGGCTGCTGCATGCCCGAACCGGACGCGCATAAGAGCGAGGCCGCACGCGAGCTGGCGGACCGCCTCTTGGCCTGCTTGGGCTCGATGTTGTGCTACTGGTATCACTACTCGAAAGACGGCCGGCGCATCGAGGTGCAGACGGACGATGATTCGATCGGCGCGCATTTCCTGCACCTGCTTCACGGCGTCAAGCCCGCGGCGAGTTGGGTGCGGGCCATGCATACTTCGTTGAATCTGTATGCCGAACATGAGTTCAACGCTTCGACTTTCACCGCCAGAGTCATCGCCGGTACCGGCTCGGACCTGTATTCCTGCATCACCGGCGCCATCGGCGCGTTGCGCGGTCCGAAGCACGGCGGCGCGAACGAAGTGGCCTTCGAAATCCAGAATCGCTATGCGACGCCCGATGCCGCCGAAACGGACATCCGCCAGCGGGTGGCAAACAAGGAGGTCATCATCGGTTTCGGCCATCCGGTCTATACGGTGTCGGATCCGCGCAATCAGGTGATCAAGGAGGTTTCGCGCACCCTCGCGCGCGAGGCGAGCGACATGCTGGGATTCGAGGTGGCCGCGCGGATCGAAACCGTCATGTGGGACATTAAAAAGATGTTTCCCAATCTGGATTGGTTCTCCGCCGTTTCGTATCACCTGATGGGGGTTCCCACCGCGATGTTCACGCCGCTGTTTGTCATCAGCCGTACCTCCGGCTGGGCCGCGCATGTCATCGAGCAGCGCGAGGATGGCAAGATCATCCGGCCGAGCGCCAATTATACGGGTCCCGAGAATTTCAACCTTTGTGCCGCTCGCGGCAGCGACCGTGAGGAGCTTCAGCTGATGTCCCACGATATCAAGTCCGCCGAGAGACCGGCGCCGGATCCGGTGCTCACCGCCATCGCCGACTACGCACTGAATTTCGAGATCGGCAGCGCATTGGCTTATGAGACCGCCGGCTATTGTTTGATGGATACCCTGGCCTGCGGTTTTCAAGCCCTGAAGTATCCCGCGTGCACCAAGCTGCTGGGGCCGGTGGTGCCGGGCGCGACGTTGACGAATGGCGCGCGAGTTCCGGGAACGGCCTACGAGCTGGATCCCATTACCGCGGCCTTCAACATCGGCGCGATGATCCGCTGGTTGGATTTCAATGACACCTGGCTGGCGGCGGAGTGGGGTCATCCTTCGGATAACCTCGGCGCCATCCTCGCCGTGGCCGATTATCTCTCGCGTGGCGGCAAGCGTGTCGCGGTGCGCGATGTGCTCACCGGCATGATCAAGGCCCATGAAATACAAGGGGTGCTCGCGTTGGAGAACAGCTTCAATCGAGTCGGCTTGGATCATGTGCTGCTGGTGCGGGTTGCCTCCACGGCCGTCGTGACCGCCATGCTCGGCGGCACGCGCGAGCAGATCATCAATGCCGTCTCGAATGCGTGGATCGACGGCGGCGCACTTCGAACCTACCGGCACGCGCCGAACACCGGCTCGCGCAAGAGTTGGGCCGCGGGCGATGCGACCAGCCGGGCCGTGCGCCATGCGCTGATTGCGCTCAAAGGCGAGATGGGCTATCCCTCGGCGCTGTCCGCCAAAACGTGGGGCTTCCAAGACGTGCTGTTCAAAGGCAAACCCATTGTGTTGCCGCAGGCGCTGGGCAGCTACGTGATGGAGAACGTGTTATTCAAGATTTCATATCCGGCGGAATTTCATGCGCAAACTGCGGTCGAAGCGGCGATGACGCTGCATCCGCAGATCGCGGCAAGGCTCGCAGAGATCGATCGGGTGGTGATCGAAACCCAAGAACCGGGGGTTCGCATCATCGACAAAACCGGACCGCTTGCGAATCCCGCCGACCGTGATCATTGCATTCAGTACATGGTCGCCATCCCGCTGTTGTTCGGCCGGCTGGAGGCCTCAGACTACGAGGATGGCGTCGCGGCTGATCCGCGCGTTGATGCCCTGCGCGCCAAGATGCAGGTCACGGAAAACGCCGGATTCACGCAAAGACTACTATGATCCGCAAAAGCGCTACATCGGCAACGCGGTGCAGGTGTTCTTCAAGGACGGTTCCTCCGTTCCGCGCGTGGCGGTGGATTTCCCGATCGGGCACCGCAAGCGGCGCGCCGAGGGTATGCCGGTGCTGGTCAAGAAATTCGAGAGCAGCGTGGCGGCTCACTTCCAACCCAGGCAGAGCGAATCGATCAAGGCCATGTTCGCGGATCGAAAAGTCTTCATGGCGATGCCGGTCAGCGACTTCGTCGCCAAGCTGGTGACGGCTGCTTAGAAAAAATAGTCCCGCGCGCGCCTGCATTATGACTCATCGGGCTTGGCCTGAAGGCCGCAACTCAGGATAGTGGTGAGAATGAGGGAAGGGACTGCGGCGCGGCCGCCGGCTGGGGGTTCTGAGCGCCGCAATCGTAGCGATCGGCGTCATCGGGTCTTCTGGTCCATTTTTTACGGCAGCTTCAACCCGCGGCGGCGGCGGCCGGCGCGGCGGCGCAGCGATTCCCGCTTTCACCCCATGGATTGGTATTCCGCGCACTTGCTGGCTGTGTCCGTCGGCATTCTGCTATTGAGCGCGGCCGATGCGTTTTTGACGGGCATCTTGCTGCTTCATGGGGCCGACGAAGTCAATCCCGTCATGGCGCTGCTCGTCTACCGCAGCGTTGCCGCGTTTGCCGCGCTCAAAATGGCCATGACGGGCACCAGCGTCATGGTCATGGTGTTTCTGTCGCGCTATCGATTCATGCGCGTGCTGCGGGTCGATCTGGTGCTATACGCGGTCTTGGCAGTCTATGCCTGGCTCATTGGCTATGAGATTTGGATGCTGAAAAGCTCCGGCGCGCTGCTGCTCTTGTAAATTTCCAGACTGCCGTCACATTCCATATTGTGCCGCCTTCGGCTAAACTAAGGCGCTGGATTCGAGCCGCTCCTCCTCCCTTATCATATTGATGTATTTGAGGTTTTTCGCAAACCGCTGCACTCATGAGCCAATCACTTGCCGACCAATTAGCGACCACGGCGCTGTCCGGCGGAAACGCCGGGTTCATTGAAGATCTCTACGAACAGTTCTTGCGCGACCCGAACAGCCTCGACCCGGCGTGGGTGAGCTACTTTGAGGGCCTCAAGGGAAGCGGGGTCGAGATTGCCCATGGTCCGATACGCGAGCGCCTATTGGCCCGGGCTCAAAAGCCGGCCGCCGCGGCCGCTCCCCTCACGGGCGCGGATTCGGGCGGGGCCAAGCAGGGCGCGGTGTCGCGCCTCATCCAGGTTTATGCCAACCGCGGTCATTTGGTCGCCAATCTGGACCCCCTCGGGTCTTTCGGACGGGCCAAGCCCTATGTGCTCGACTTGCAGTATTTCGGCCTGTCCGACGCCGATCTGGATACGGAATTTTTTACCGGCAGCCGCAATCAGGCTATCCCGGAGCGCTCCACCCTGCGGAATATTCTTCGCGAATTGAAATTCATTTACACCGACACCATCGGTGCGGAATTTGCGCACGTGTCGGATACAGAAGAGCGTTTGTGGCTGCAGGACAGCTTCCAAGTCGGCAGGATGCAGCATCGCTTCAGCGTCGATGAGAAAAAGAATATTTTGTGGCAATTGACCGCGGCAGAAGGACTGGAGCGCTATCTGCACACCAAGTACGTCGGTCAGAAGCGCTTCTCACTCGAGGGCGGCGACAGTTTGATTCCTTCGCTCGACGACCTGGTTCAGTACGGCGGCAAAGGCGGCGTCGAGGAGACCATCATCGGCATGGCGCATCGCGGCCGTCTCAACGTGCTGGTGAACCTGCTGGGCAAGTCGCCGAAAGATCTATTCACCGAGTTCGAAGGTCAGTATGACCTCGCCAAATTGCGCGGCTCCGGCGACGTGAAATACCACAAAGGGTTTTCCGCCGACCTGAAGACCGGATCCGGCAATGTGCACGTGGCGCTCGCCTTCAATCCCTCGCATTTGGAGGTGGTGAATGCCGTGGTGGAAGGATCGGCACGCGCGCGCCAGGAGCGGCGCGGCGATGCACGCGGCGATAAAGTGCTGCCGGTGCAGATTCACGGCGACGCGGCTTTTGCCGGACAGGGCGTGATCATGGAGACCCTGCAACTGTCCCAGGCGCGGGGCTTTTATACCGGCGGTACCGTTCACATCATCATCAACAATCAGATCGGCTTCACGACCAGCGACCCCCACGATGCGCGCTCGACCTTGTACTGCTCCGATGTCGCCAAGATGATCGAAGCGCCGATCCTGCATGTGAATGCAGACGATCCGGAAGCGGTTTGCTTCGTCACGCGGTTTGCACTCGACTACCGCATGAAATTCCACAAGGATGTGCTCATCGATCTGGTCTGCTATCGACGGCACGGACACAACGAAGCCGACGAGCCGGCCGCGACCCAGCCGCTCATGTACCAAATCATCCGCAAGAAACCCACCGTGCGTCAGCTGTACACGGACAAGCTTGCCGCGGAGGGGATCTTGAGTGCGGCCGAAGCCTCCGCCATGATGGAGCAGTACCGCAGCGGGTTGGACGAGGGCAAGCCGCAGGCGCGGGCCGCCCTAGGGTTGATCGGCAACCGCTACACGGTGGATTGGAGCGAGTACTTGGGCGCGGACTGGGAGCCGGTGAAAACCGGCGTGGACTTGAGCCGCTTGCGCGTCCTGGGGAAGGCGATCACGACCTACCCCACGGACTGGAATTTGCATCCGCGGGTGCTTGCCATCATGCAGGCACGCGAGAAGATGGTGAACGGCGAACTCGCTTTGGACTGGGGTTGCGCCGAAAATCTTGCCTACGCAAGCCTGGTGCAGGAAGGTTATCCGATCCGCCTCACCGGACAAGACAGTGGCCGCGGCACATTTTTTCACCGCCATGCCGTGCTGCACGACCAGAACACGGGCCGCTCCTACGTACCGCTGCAGCATATTGCCACGAATCAGCCGAAATTCACCGTCACCGATTCCGTGCTGTCCGAAGAAGCCGTCATGGGATTCGAGTACGGATACTCGACCGCGGAGCCGCGTTGCCTGACCATTTGGGAAGGTCAATTCGGCGATTTCTGCAATGGCGCACAAGTCATCATCGATCAGTTCATCAGCTCGGGGGAGGCCAAGTGGGGCCGGGTGTCCGGCATCACTCTGTTCCTGCCGCATGGCTACGAAGGTCAGGGGCCGGAACACTCCTCGGCGCGCCTCGAACGGTTCTTGCAGCTTTGCGCCGAGTTCAACATGCAGGTTTGCGTTCCCTCGACACCGGCGCAAATGTTTCATTTGTTGCGCCGGCAAATGCTGCGCACGCTGCGCAAGCCGCTCATCATCATGACGCCCAAGAGTTTGCTGCGCCATCCGCTGTCGGTGTCGCGTCTGGAAGAATTGTCGGGCAGCGGTTTTCAAACGGTGATCGATGAGATCGACGACGTGCGGCCCTCGGCCGTGACGCGCATCGTGTTCTGCAGCGGCAAAGTTTATTTCGACTTGTTGAAATCGCGGCGCGAGTCGCAGGTGCAGAGCGTGGCGATCGTGCGGGTCGAACAGCTATATCCATTTCCATCCGAGGAATACGCAGCGATATTGCAGAAGTATGCAAATGCGCGCGAGATCGTCTGGTGTCAGGAAGAGCCGCAGAATCAAGGCAGCTGGTACCAAATCCGCCATCGCCTGCAGGCGAAGCTCGATGAATCTTACGAGCTGCTGTACGCGGGCCGCGCCGGAGCGGCGGCGCCCGCGACCGGCATCGCCGCGCTGCACGAGCAGCAGCAGAAGAATCTGGTCGCGGCGGCGCTAAAGGGCGAGCCGCCGGAAGAAACCTCCCGACAAACCATCCGCGTCCCGGCCGCTCAAACTAGGACAGGCTCATGACAATCGAAGTTCGCGTGCCGCAGCTGCCGGAGTCGGTGGCTGACGCCACGTTGGTAGCGTGGCACAAGAAGCCCGGCGATGCCGTCGTGCGGGATGAAAACCTGGTCGATCTCGAGACCGACAAAGTGGTGCTCGAAGTGCCTGCTCCGGTGGCCGGCGTCCTCAAGGAAATAAAATTGACCGACGGCACGACCGTGACCAGCGGTCAACTCTTGGCCGTCATCGATGAGACGGCTGCGGCCGCGGCGGTCCCCGGCGCGAGCGCGCCCGCGATCATGGCGACATCGAAGCCCGAGGCCTCCGGCGGCAAGCTCAGCCCCGCGGCCAAGCGCGTGGCGGAAGAAAACAAACTTGACCCCAAAACGGTAACCGGATCCGGGCGCGATGGGCGGGTTTCAAAGTCCGACGTCGTGAATTATTTGTCGGCGAAGGAGGGCTCCGCGTCAAGTCCGCCTGCCGCTGCGCCAAGTCCGCCTGCCGCTGCGGCCAGCCCAGCTGCCGCCGCGCCCGGTAGGGCTGCCGCGGGTGCGCCCGCCAAGACGGCGCCGGCGCAATTCGTTCCCGCGCCCAGTGCGCGCGCCAATCGAGCCGAGCAGCACGTACCGATGACGCGCTTGCGCGCGCGTATCGCCGAGCGCATGGTTCAGGCGCAGGCGACCCAGGCGCTGTTGACTTCTTTCAACGAAGTCGACTTGCAGGCCGTCAATGAGCTGCGCGCGCGCTACAAGGATCAATTCGAGAAGCAATACGGCGTGAAGCTCGGCTTCATGTCCTTCTTCGCCAAGGCGTGCGTCGAAGCGCTGAAGAAGTTTCCGTCCGTCAATGCCTCGGTGGACGGCAACGACATCGTTTATCACGAGTATTTCGATATCGGCGTAGCGGTTTCGACCGACCGCGGCTTGATCGTGCCGGTATTGCGCGACGCCGATCAATTGAGCTTTGCGGATATCGAAAAGTCGATCGCCAACTTCGCTGCGCGCGCGCGTGCCGGCTCCATCACCATCGAGGAGCTCACCGGCGGCACCTTCACCATCACCAATGGCGGCGTCTTCGGTTCTTTGCTGTCGACGCCCATTGTCAATTCGCCGCAAAGCGCCATATTGGGCATGCACAAGATTCAGGATCGCCCGGTCGTCGTGGATGCCCAAGTGGTAGTTCGCCCGATGATGTACATCGCGCTGACCTATGACCATCGCATCATCGACGGCCGCGAGGCGGTGCAGTTTTTGGTGACGGTGAAGCAGTGTCTGGAGGATCCGGCGCGCATGGTGCTGCATATATGAACGACGTTTACGATGTGGTTGTCATCGGTGCGGGACCGGCCGGATATCCGGCCGCGATCCGCGCCGGGCAGAACAAATTGAAAGTGGCCTGCGTCGATGAGTGGCAGAACACGGACGGCAGCTATGCCTTTGGCGGAACTTGTCTCAACGCCGGCTGCATTCCGTCCAAGGCGCTCCTGGAATCTTCCGAGCTGTTCCAACGCGCCAAAGATGAGTTCGCGATCCACGGCATCAAGATTGGTGGGCTAACGCTCGACTTGAGCGCGATGCAAAAGCGCCGCGCCGCCGTCGTCAAGACCATGACCAATGGGATCAACGCGCTGTTCAAGGCCAACGGCGTAGTCGGCATCCAGGGCCATGGTCGATTGCTTCCCGGCAACCAGGTATTGGTGAAAGCTGCGGACGGCACTGAGAAGACGCTCGAGGCCAAGAACGTGATCCTGGCCTCTGGGTCCACACCCATCCGTCTAAGATCCGTGCCGCACGACGGCAAGTACATTGTCGATTCCTGGAATGCATTGGAGTTCGACGCGGTGCCTAAGCGCCTCGGCGTGATCGGCGCCGGCGTCATCGGGCTTGAGCTCGGCAGCGTATGGCGCCGCCTCGGCAGCGACGTGGTGGTACTCGAAGCCTTGGAGCAGTTTCTGCCGATGGTGGATCAAACCATCGCCAAGGAAGCGCAGCGGCACTTCAAAAAGCAGGGCCTCGATATCAAACTGGGCGCCAAGGTATCAAGCGCCGCGGTGTCCGGCGACGCCGTGGATGTCATCTACAGCGATGCACAGGGTGAGCATTCACTGCAGGTCGACAAGCTCGTGGTCGCGGTCGGGCGCCGCCCCTTTACAGAGGGGTTGCTGGCGGACGGCACCGGCGTGCAGCTGGATGAGCGCGGTTTCGTCAAAGTCGATGAACACTGCCGCACGGCCGTCCCCAATGTGTGGGCGGTCGGCGATGTGGTGCGCGGTCCCATGCTCGCGCACAAGGGCAAGGAGGAGGGCGTAATGGTCGCCGATCTGATTGCCGGCCATTATGGCGAAGTGAACTACAACGTGATCCCCTCCGTGATCTACACCCAGCCGGAAATTGCCTGGGTGGGGCAGACCGAAGAGCAGGTGAAGGCCGGCGGCCGGCCCTACAAAACCGGCACATTTCCCTTTGCCGCCAGCGGCCGAGCGCGCGCGATGGAAGCAGGTGCCGGCATGGTCAAGATTGTTTCCGCCAAGGACGACGATGAAGTGCTCGGTATACATGTGATCGGGCCGATGGCCGGTGAGCTGATCGCAGAAGCCGTGCTGGCGATGGAATATTCCGCGAGCACCGAAGACATTCAGCGCACGATTCATGCGCATCCGACCCTTTCGGAAGCGATTCACGAGGCGGCGCTCGCCGTCGACAAGAAGGCGATCGACGGCTTGAATCGCTGAGTATCTCGGCGCGGCGATTTTGATCGGCTGCTGTAGCGCGCCAGGAAGGGTGAGAAGACCCGAGGCACGAAAGCAGCAGTGCCTCGGGTCTTCTCACCCTTTCTGGCGAGAAACGGACCGATCAATATCACAACGTCGGCGCTATCAGCGGGTGTTGGGTAGGCGACTCCTGATTTCCCAGCCGGACGAGTGTGCGTGAGTCGAGCGAAGATGGCTATCTAGGACCCATCCTCCGGCACCGTGATATTGACCGGTCCAACGTGAACGGCCTAAGGGGATGGGAAACTTCAAGGCCCTGATCTCCCGGGACTTGACGTTTCCCATCCCTTTAGGACACGCGAGTCGGTCAATATCACGGCGCTGAGGCGTGTAGCGTTTATCCAACAATCGCGCGCTGTAGCCCGCTCGCGCGAGTGTGAGCAAAATCTCATTTGACGATATGCGAAATCCGCCCCGCTGCGTGACGCAGTTCACACCGGCTTACCCCTCCCCGGCATACCTTCCTAGGCCTTCGAACGGCGTCGTCGGTCCGAGACGTTCGATTTCTACGACACTGGGCTGAAGGTGGAAAACAATGTTAGTAGGCCAGCGATGGCTGCTGCTGGGAGTCTTGTCGCTGCCGGTTTTGAGTGCCTGCGGATCTAGCTCTTTAGGCAGCGAAAGCGGCACGATCGCCCCCACGGGAGTCGCCGGAACCACGCCCGTAGCGCCGGTCACGCCGCCGAAGGCAGGACCCGTCGGCGGCGGGGTCACCGGC
>CAWALS010000006.1:0-206494 GCA_963782865.1 uncultured Gammaproteobacteria bacterium
TTTCGCCGGCGTCTGCCCGTTTCACGGCGATTGCCTGGAAGGGCTGGCGTCCGGGCCGGCCATTTTGGCGCGCACCGGCAGCGAGCTTCAGCATCTGGATGCGAGGCATGTGCAATGGGAGATCGAGGCTGACTATCTTGGGCAACTATGCGCGCAATTGGTGCTGTGCGTTTCGCCGCAGCGAATCATCGTCGGCGGCGGTGTGATGGGCGAACGTCTATTTCCGCTGGTGCGGCGGCGCACGCTGCACTGGCTCGGCGGCTATGTCGATCGGTGCGAGATTCTTACCGATATTGAGCGCTACATCGTGCCGCCGGCGCTCGGCAGCCGCGCCGGCGTGCTCGGTGCGCTGTGCTTGGCACTGGATGCCCGCGCCGCGCGCTAGTCCTGCTTTAGATTTTGCAGCATGCGCTTGAGCGCAAAATGCCGGTAGCTTTGCAAACTCAAACCTTTAACCTCGCGCCAGTCGCACTCACCGGTGACATCCAATGCGATCCAGCCGTTGTGGCCGAAATACGGGGGAATCGCATAGCGCGGATCCGCGGTCAGCAGGCCCTGCTGATCCACCCCGACCCAGAAGCAAAGCGTCAATCGCGTTCCCGCATAGCGCGCGATGGCAAAGGTCTTCTTTCCGGCAAGCCATACCGGATGGCCAAACTGGCTGCCCTCGCTGCTTTCGGGTAGCTCAGGCAGATCTTGCGCAGTTTCAGCAGGACTGCCAGCGCGCGCCGGGATTTGAAGGGATCGATTTGGCTTAGCGTAAGCGCCTTGGCGGGCGGCTTGATCGTCGGCGTCTTGCCGATTCGCGCGCGTAATTCGTTGCACGCGACTTTCTCGTAGGCGGCGCGCACCAACCCTGCGACTCTCGGCCACTCGATACCGCCATCCAAAATCACGCCAAGCCAGCCGCGCGGACCGACATACGGGGGAATGAAGAAATGCCGCGGCTCTGCCTCGAGATGCAGTTCCTGGGCGCCGGCCGGCGCATTGAGCCACAGTGCCACCCGTCCGTCGCCATGATGATTGACGACGTAGGTCGCATAAGTTTTGCCGCGAACCCGGAAATTCGGCGATCCGTGCGATACGAACTCCTCGGCTTCCGGCAACCAGAGGCATGCATCGCGTACGGCTTGAGAAATATCGCGTGCCATAATGGCGGCGATTATGAAGCAGTCCGTGGTGCTTTTATCGGGTCTTTTGTGCGACGAGAGCTTTTGGAGCGACATCCCGCAGCGCCTCGCCGGCGTCGCCGAAACTCAGGTGGTATCGTTCCGCGGCTTCTCCTCCATACCGGCGATGGCGCAGCATGTGCTCGACATCGCCCCGGAACGATTTGCGGTGGCGGGACACTCCATGGGCGGCCGGGTTGCACTGGAAGTCGTGCGCGCCGCGCCCCGTCGCATCACCGGACTTGCCCTGCTCAATACCGGCGTGCATGCGGTGCGCGATGGCGAGCCGCAGAGCCGTAGCCGCCTGCTGCGAGTCGCCCATGAGCAGGGCATGACGGCATTGGCGGCTGAATGGCTGCCGCCGATGATGGGCAGCGATGCCGCGCGCGCGGCGGAATTGATGCCGCGGCTCCGTGCAATGATTGAGCGCTTCACGGCGCAGACCTACGCCGGCCAACTCAGCGCGATGCTGAATCGACCGGAGGTGCTCTCGCTGCTGCCGAGCATCGCCGTTCCCACGCTGCTGTTGAGCGGCAGCGACGACAGCTGGTCGCCGGTTTCTCAGCAACAAAGCATCCGCCGCCGGATTCCGCACGCGACGCTATTCGAGATCCATGGCGCGGGGCATATGGCGCCGCTGGAACGTCCGGACTCGGTGACGATTGCCCTGCGCGAATGGTTGCTCAAGATATGACGTCGGTCACCAACATGACTTCGCAGGCGCCCGCACCGGTGTCGGTACGCACCAGCGAGGTTTTGATCCACCGTCCGTCGTCGCGGACCGCATCCACGAGTTCACCGCTCAAGACGACCACTTCGCCGGGCCGCAGGCTTGATAAGACTCTCGCGATCGCCGGCGTCTGCGGGATCACATGCGTATTGGCGCTGTGAGAAATGATGGTCTCGCGCGCCAGACGCGTGGCCGGGCTCGCATGCCAATAGTAAAAGCGATCGGATTGGGAAATGTCGATGGTCCGCAATACGCTGTTGTCCGACATCGGACCCCAACCCAAAGCCAGATCTTCCGGCACCAAATCGGACAGGGCGTCGAAATGATAAGACTCGCGCGCCAACACCCGCGCTTTCAACTGATAAGTTGCGCGCACGGTCAGGGTCCAGCGTCCCATTTGCAGCTTTTCGCCATCGGAAATATTCGTTTGTTGCGGCTCGCCCTCCGCGAGGACGCCGTCCGGCGCGCGAACCGGACGGGTGGCGTTCCAATGCCACGCACCCCACACGATGTACGAAACGAGCAATACCTTGAGGATGGGATGCCGCCACATCCTTGCAAGTTTGCCTCGATCCGAAAGTTAGTTCCGTGAGGTCGGTCGGAACAACCTACGTCAGCCCTTTTGGGCCCAAACCTGACACCAGCCGCCCTGCGGCACGCTCTTGCCCGCGAAAATCGTGCACGCCCCGGTCGCATCGCCCGGCTTGCCTTGGTATTGCGAGCAAGTACTGCACTTTTGTCCCGGTTTGAACGTTGGATGGGTCTTGCTGTCAATCTTAGAGGCATCGGTGACAAAACCCAGCGCCTTGGCGGTCGGATCATTGGGATCGAGCGGCGGCAATGCGGCGGCGCCGGCATTGTCGGAAAGGAGACTGAACGACGGCAGCAATGCGCCGGCGATGAGTCCGCTCTTGACGAGGGATCGACGTGAAATCTTGCGTTGCATGAGAGCGCCTCTTGGAGTGAATAGGTATGAGACATTTTTGCCCATTTCACAGTTCGGTGCTGATCAATTATTGCGAACGATTCTCAATTCCAAACCAGCGACGGCGACCGCAATTGCAAATTTTGCAGTAATGTAATGTTCTTTGGCGGCGGCAATTAAGATGATGGGACTCGATTTAGAGACGCTCAACCAATCGGTAACCAAATTGCGCGCCGACATTCCCGAGGACGCCTTTACCGCGGGCATTTTGGGATCGCAGCGCATCGGCAATGGCGTTGTCATTGATTCCGCCGGTTTGGTGCTGACCATCGGCTACTTGATGACCGAAGCCACGGATGTGTGGCTCACCAATGCCGCCGGCCGGGAAATTGCCGCCCACCCGCTGGCCTACGATCAAGTGACGGGTTCGGCTTGGTGCTGCCGCTGCAAACATTGGATGCGCCTGCCGTTTCGTTCGGCTCGTCGGCGGAGCTGCACGCCGGCAGCAAAGTGCATGTATTGAGCGCGAAGGATTTCGCTCCGCCGCAAACCGCGCGCGTGCTGGAGCGGCGCGAGTTTGCCGGCGCATGGGAATATCTGCTCGAGGAAGCGATATTCACGGCTCCTGCCCACCCGCATTGGTCCGGCGCCGCGTTGATCGACAATCGCGGCACCCTGGTGGGATTGGGCTCTTTGCTGGTTCGCGAGATGATCGCCGGCGAGGAGATCAATGCCAACATGTTTTTACCCATCGACTTGCTCAAACCGATACTGCCCAGCCTCAAGGCCACGGGCAGAGTGGATCGGCAGCCGCGGCCGTGGCTGGGAGTCTACGCAGTCGAATTGGCCGGAAAGGTATATGTCACGGGGGTGGTGGAAGGGGGACCTGCGCAGAGCGCCGATATTCGCGAGGGAGATGTGATCAGCGCGGTGGCTGATCAAGAGGTTGGCACGTTGCCGGACTTCTATCGACGCGTGTGGGCGCTGGGCCCGGCCGGCGCGCGCGTGCCTCTCACGGCCATGCGCGGAGCGACGCAGCTGCATTTGAATGTGCGCTCGGTGGATCGAGGCGAGTTGTTGAAGCGCCCGCAGGCGCACTAATGCAACGCAACGCCGATTGCCGCTCGGCTCCGCCGCGAGGCTCTTGCCTTCGCCGGCATGGCACGCGCCTTGGCCCACCAGGGTGACGACGGCGGCGCACGCGTTAACGCCCTTGACGCCGCCGTCCGCGGTCTGCAGCGCGGAGCTGGTGTCGCGCAATACCCGGTAAGACCGAGGCCGCCGACAATCCGGGATTCTTCGCCAGCATCAGCGCCACCACGCCGCTGACCTGCGCGGTCGCAATGGACGCGCCCGAGGCGAAGTCGTAATGTCCGCCGGGAAGCAGCGTGAGGATTTCGCGGCCCGGCGCGTATAACACCGAGTCGATCACTGAATGGGATTCGGCACTGGCGACCTCGATGACGCCCGCCTGATGCAGCAGACCGGATTGGAGCCGGCGGCATCCGGCGCCGCGCCGACGAATAGTATGCCGCGATGCTGTCCTTCCCGAATCAGATCGCCGAGCAAGGGATCATCGGGACCCGCGAGGCTCAAATTGATCACCTGAGCGTGCGCATCAAATGCTGCCGC
Organism: uncultured Gammaproteobacteria bacterium; assembly: GCA_963782865.1. GTDB lineage: Bacteria > Pseudomonadota > Gammaproteobacteria > Steroidobacterales > Steroidobacteraceae > Bog-1198. The sequence continues at coordinate 4,457 of CAWALS010000006.1, forward strand.
GAGCGCGCGAGCCAACGTGAATGAATTGCAGCGCGCCGCGTCCGCATCGGAATGCGCCTGCCAACAGGCTTTGAATATCAAGAGCCGTGCATTCGGCGCGACGCCGACGATTCCTTCGCGATTGTTGGCGACCGCGGCGATCACGCCCGCCATTTCGGTGCCGTGCCGGTCGCGCCGAAACTGCGCGTCGTCCGCGTCCACGAAATTGACCGCGGCGGCGATGCTGTCGCGCAGATCAGCATGCTGTATATCTGCGCCGGTATCGATGATCGCAACCTTGACGCCCTCGCCTCGCGACCAAGGATGCGCATCCGCGACGTCCATCTGCTGAAAGCCGCGCTGTAAACCGACATACGGGTCGTTGTAGTGCTCGGTGCGGGTGGCAAAGGTTTGAACGGCTTGCGTCAGCCTGACGCGCGGGATCCTTCGACAGCGCGGCGAGCAACTGACTGCGATCGGCTGCCTGCGGGTATTTCCAGAACCGCACAATGCAATCCGCAGCGGCCCGATCGGCCACGCATTGACTTCTCGCAATCCATACTCGCGTTCCACGGCATGCAGGGTTTCGCGAGCATGCGCGGTCGCGCCGTAGTCGGCGACGGCATCATAGCCGCGCGGCGTGCTGCCGGCGTGCGCGACATACGCTGCCGGCACATTATCCACCGCCACTATGATGTAGCGATCCGAAGACGCCGACACTTGATTGCCGAGCGCGCGAGAATCGATGCGCAGCGGCGCACTGCTGCATGCGCTCGCTATCGCGACCACGGCGCCGAGCATTGCCAAGCGAATCACGGTGAATGGCCTGATTCGGCTCCGGCAGGGTCTCTTCAGCGAAGCGAACGGTCGAGTGCTGGCGCAGCAGTGCCAAGGACGCGCGCACCGGAAGGCTGGAGTTCGACGCCAGCGAATACACGCCCGCCTCGGTCGGGCCGGAGACTATCCGCAGCTGCGCCTCATCGAGCATGGCTCTGCAATTCCACCAACGTAATGGTTGGCGAGAACACCGCGCGAATCACTTCGCCCGGCGGCCGCGGCGCCGAGCTGGTCACGGTGCGATAACTAGGCTGGGTCAAGCGCGCTTCCAGCAGCACCCAGCGATCGGCAGCCAATAGAGCGAGCACACCGCCATGAGCGGCAAGCGGAGGCTGCCATCCAGCCGCGCCACGGCAAGCGGTTCGCTGGATTCCCGCTCCTGCGGCGGACGCGCGGCGCCGGCGCCGCGTTCGGCTTGCGCATCGAGGCGCGCCTGCAATCGTTTGAGCGAGGCGACCGGCATGTAATCGAGCGCGGGCTGCGCTTCAATGGCCGCGCAGAGGCGCTGCTGCGCAGCCAGGTCCTCGCGGCAACTTGCGCAGATGCCGAGATGCGCATCCACGCGCTGACGGTCCGCTCGCCTCGAGCGTCTCGGTTGACGTACCAGGGAAGCAGCGCAGAGACCTCCTGATGCTCCGTGGATTCTCGGTGCGGCGCTTTTGCGTCATCCGATTCTCGCCGGGCTCGGATTGCCGCGCCGCTCAACGTCGGCAGATATTGCCGCAACTTTTCGCGCGCATGAAACATGCGCGCTTTCACCGTTCCAACCGGGCAGTCGGTGATCGCGGCAATTTCCTCCAAAGAATGACCCATGCGATAGGCGAGTTCCAACGTCAGCCGTTGTTCGATCGGCAGACAGCTCAAGCCGCTTTGCAACCAGTCATTCACTTCGGCCTCTGAACGTAGGATCGACGCTTTGCTCGGGATAGCCGTCGAGGCTGCGCGCCAGGGCGTGGTTTTTCTGGCGGCGAAACGCTTTCAACGCGCGTTCGGTAGGCGATGCCGATGATCCAGGTGGACACCTGCGATGCATTGCGAAAATCCTTGGCGCTCTGCCAAACCACCATGAAGGTATCGTTGATGATCTCCTCGACATTTTCGTAGCGCGGCGTAAAGCGCGACAGGAAGCGCGCCAAGCGCCGGTGATAGCTGAGATACAACTCCTCCAGGGCACGCCGATCGCCCGCCGCAATGGCCGCCAACAATGCACTGTCGCGCTCCTTGGGCGAGTTTTTGGCAGGCAGGATCATCAACGCAGAATCCTCATCGAAAACGACACACCCCGGTAAGTACCGGGGGCATCGCAAAGAGTTGCCTGCAGGGTCTGATTTTAGAAGCGCCAAATGAGGGTTCCCGTCCACTGTCCGCTCGCCGCGGCATTATAAAACAATGCCTTAGCCCCCGCCGAGGTGTCGACATAGGCCAGCGCCAGGGTGAGGGACTGAAAATCATAGGCGGCCCCCCCGCTCCAGTAGACGTAGCCGCCCGACTCGGGGCCGTCCAGATAGCTATAGCCCACGCCGGCCGTGAGGGACAGCTTGCCGATGAGCTGCCGTTGCGCACTGACCTCGCCGGATTTCTCGGTCACGCCTATGAGTTTCAGATAGGGGTATCCCACGAATCTGGGTGAGTTCGGCGAAAATCCGAGATCAAAGTGCAGCCAGCCCTGGTACGCGATATCGAGATCGATCTCATCATAGTCGTAGTGCGAACCCTCGCGATTCCAGGGGTAGGCGTAGTGGCTCGCCAGAACCCGCGTGCGCCACGCTGGGTCGAGGTTCCAGGCGAATCCCACGAAGCCGCTGAGCTCGACGTCATTGTTCTCGTTGCGGTCGATTTGCGTGTTCGACGCGAATACACCGGCCACGAAACCGTTGGGATTCGAGTAGTGATAATCCAACTGCAGCGCGCCATGATTGTTGGTGCGCGAAATGCCGCGCACGAAATAATCGCTGGTCACCGCCGCCGAACCGCCCCACTCGTCAGCCGCGCGATGTTTGCGTTGAGAGCAAGCCAAAGCCGATCAGCAATGCAACGGCGGCGCGCGGACGCATTATTTCGCAACCCGCGGGCGCACTAATTCGCAACCACCGTATCGTACCTCGCGCGCAGCATTCGCGATTTCACATCCAACAATCACATCCACCGTGTGGCCGCACAGGGTAAACCTTTATTCATTGCTTGGGCACTTACTCGTCACCTGACGATTACACCTGACACGCCTGGGAGCAATGATGAAAACTTTTCGCGCCGTCGCCGGCTGCCTTGCAATCCTCAGCCTCGCGCTCTTGCAGAGTTGCGGCGGCGGATACAACTCTGCCTCATCCGCCATGCCTGCGGCGGCGATCACCATCAGCGTCAATCCGACCTCGATCGTGCTGGGCCAATCGTCGACATTGACCTGGTCGGCCAGCGGCGGCACGGCGTGTACCGCAAGCGGTGCCTGGAGCGGCGCCCAGGCCGCCACCGGATCTTTGACCGAGACGCCGACCGCGGCCGGTATGGAAACCTTCACGCTGAGCTGCAGCAGCGGCACTTACAGCAGCAGCAGCAACTCTGCCACGCTGACCGTGACGGCGCCGAGCGCCTACTCGCTGACGAGTTTGGTCGCAGACACCGCCGGCGGTACGGCCGCCAATGTGGATCCCAAGCTCATCAATCCCTGGGGCGTTGCCATCTCCGCCGGTACCGCCCCATCGTGGGTCGCGAACAACGGCAGCCAAACTTCGACGCTGTACGATGGAAACGGCAAGCCGCAACCGCAGCCGATCGCAAATCAATTGATCGTCAATTTGGCCGCGGGCACCAATGGCGCATTCAATCCCACCGGCATCGTCGCCAACAGCAGCAGCACCGATTTCATCGTCACCGCGGCCGCTAAATCGGCCTCCGCGGCGTATATTTTCGCCGGCGAAGGCGGAATGATCGCCGGGTGGTCGCCGGGCGTCGATATGACGCACGCGATCAACATGTACGCCGACGCGAACGGTGCGGTGTACAAAGGTTTGGCAATCGCGGCCAACAATGGCGCGCTATTGCTGTACGCCGCGGATTTTCACAACAACAAGATCGACGTATTCAATACGAGCTTCGCCAAACAGTCCACCTCAGCGACCGTCTTCACGTTTACCGATCCTCAAGTTCCAGCCGGCTATGCGCCCTTCGGTATTCAAGCGCTTGCTGGCGGCCTCGCCGCTGCAACGCAGATTTACGTGACGTACGCGCAGCAAGTGGCGCCTGACAATCATGTGAACGCCACCGGAGCCGGCTTGGGCTTCGTGAGTATTTACGATACCAATGGCACCCTCATCAAGCATCTGGTTTCCAATGGCGCGCTCAATGCGCCCTGGGGCCTGGCGCTGGCACCGGCGGATTTCGGAACCTTCAGCAACGCACTGCTGGTGGGTAATGCCGGCGATGGCAAGATCAACGCCTACGATGCACAGGCCGGAACATTTCTCGGAACTTTGAGCGATGCCGGCAATGCGCCGCTGGTTTCATCTGGACTTCTCGGCATCGCGTTCGGCAACGACGCCGCGAATCAGCCGCACAACACCTTGTTTTTTGCGGCGGGACCCAATGCGGGCGCCAACGGCGGTTACGGGCGCATCGATCCGGGCGCGACGCCGCCGCTGCTCAACGCTCCTCCCGTGGTCACCTTGACCGTACCGACGGGCACGCTCTCTGGCACGGTGGCATTGAGCGCAACCGCCGCGGATCCGATTCAGATCGCCAGGATGGATTTCAAGGCGAACGGCACGATCATCGGTACGGCCAGCGCATCGCCGTTTGCCATTCAATGGAACAGCACCGCGGTTGCCGACGGACAGGTCGCGCTGACGGCGACCGCCACCGATTCCGACGGCAATGTCGGTACCTCGAGCGCCAGTACGGTAACAGTGGCAAACAACACGCCGCCGCCCGCGCAAGTGACGCTCACGCAGCTGCAGACCCAGATCTTCACGCCGATCTGCGCGGGTTGCCACACGGGTGTCGGCACTACGCTTCCGGGCGTGCAAAATCTGACCGCCGGCAACACCTTCAGCAACATCGTCAACGTCGCCAGCATCGAGGTGCCGACGTTGAAACGAATATTGCCGAATGACACGGCGAATAGTTACTTGATTCAAAAGATCTCCGGATCACCCGGAATTGTCGGTTCACAGATGCCCTTCGGCTGCCCCTCAGCCGGCAATCCCTGCCTGACTCAGGCGCAAATTGATCTTGTCAAGACGTGGGTATCTCAGGGCGCACTCAATAACTGAGCGATGCCATGAAAAGCGTAGAAGCACTCGCGCCGCGATTGAGCCGTGGGTCAATTGGTTGGTTGCTGTTGCTCCTGACGGCATGCGCCGGCAACGGCGAGGGGTTGGATGCAAATGGCCGGCCGCTGATGCCGGGCGGCGGGGGCTCGCTCCCGCCGCTCTCGGCGGATTTCGAATCGCTCCAGGAAAATATCTTTACGCCGATTTGTTCAGTCTGTCATGCGGGTGCCGCCGCGCCGCAAGGCCTGCGGCTCGACGCGGCCGACAGCTACAATCTGCTGGTCGGCGTGCCGAGCACCGAGGTGCCTGCGCTGCTGCGGGTCAAACCGGGTGATCCGGCCGACAGCTACATCATTCAGAAATTGCAAGGCACCGCCGCTGTCGGCGCGCGAATGCCCTTCGGCTGCCCCGCGACGCAACCCTGTTTGTCGGCTAGCGCGCTCGCCTTCGTTCAACAATGGATCGCGAACGGCGCGCCGCCCGCGGCCGCCGCGGATGCGGCGGCAAGCGCCCCGCTCGCCGTGATTTCAATCGTGCCCGACCGAATGGAATCGGTGGCCGCGCCGCTGCCGCAGGTCACGGTTGCGTTCAATCATGATCTCGACGTCAGCCAGTTTCCAGTCATGAGCGCGCATTTCGAGAGACTCGCGCCCGCCGCAGAGCCCACCGTGATTGAAAAGGTACCGGCACGTATTTCGGCGCCGAACGCCAATCTTCGTGCACTGATGCTTTGGCCGGTTCGACCTCTTCCGGCCGGCCGCTATCGCCTCGTCATGGACGCATCCTCATCGAATCAGATCAGCGACACTGCCGGTCAGCAAGTTTCGCTCGGTGCGCCTGACGAACGCGGCGAGGCGGTGATCTCGACCTTCGAGGTCGGTGTGCCGCCATGAATCTGCGCTCATTGCTTCCCGCCGTCGCGATCCTTGCGTGGCTGCGCGCCGCGCCCGCCGCGGCCGAGCCCTATCTGGCCGTGCAGGAGGGTTACAAGTGCAATGTCTGCCACGTCAATCCGACCGGCGGCGGCTTGCGTAACGACTTTGGATTGATCTACGCAAAACTACTGCTGCCGGCGGAGACTGTCGACAACGCGATCGATTCTTGGAGCGGCAAGCTTACCGATCGACTGCGCGTCGGCGGCGATTTGCGCGCCGATTGGACCCGGGATACCGCCCCGCATACGCCGAGCCAGCAAGCCTTCGCTCTGGAGCAATTCCGCGTTTACGCCGATCTCAGCATTCTTCCGGATCGCCTCGGAATATATGTCGATGAACAAGTCGCGCCGAACGGCTCGCAGAACGAAGAGGCCTACGTGCGCTATGGCACAACCACCGATGGCTTTTATATCAAGGGCGGTCAGTTCTACCTGCCGTTCGGCTGGCGGCTGCAGGACCAGAGCGCGTTCGTGCGCGAGGTTACCGGCATCAGCATGAGCACGCCCGATAAGGGCGTGGAGTTGGGCTACGAGCATACTGCCTGGTCCGCGCAATTCGATTTCACCAACGGCGCCGCCAACGCCTCCACAGGATCCGGCTATCAAGTCACCTCGCAGGTGGTTTACACCATGCCGATTTGGCGGGTCGGCATCGCCGGCGCATCCACCCAATCGAGCGTGGGCGATCGGCGTATGGGCGGCTTGTTTGCCGGATTGAAAACCGGCCCGATCGCCTGGCTGGCCGAGGGCGACATTGTCCACGACGACAGCTTAGGCGGGACGCTTGCCGCCGGATTGCTGGAAGGGGATTGGCGCATTCGCAAGGGACACAATCTTAAGCTCACCGCGGAGTACTCCGATCCGGATCGCGCGGTGCGCAACAATCAACAAACTCGATACAGCATCGTGTACGAGTACACGCCGCTGCCGTTCTTGCAGTTGCGCGCCGGCTATCGCCATTACTTCGGCATTCCGCAGAACAACGAGGAGAATCAGCAGCTCATACTATTCGAGCTGCACGCTTACTTCTAGCAAGCGCAGTCAAGGACTCTTGGGCAGAAAACAAAGGCGCCGCCAACCAGAATCGGGCGCTCATCATCGGCGGCTCACAGCCGGCCGGTCACTACCAGAACCACCAATACAATCAGTACCAAGCCCAACCCGCCGCTGGGAAAGTAGCCCCAGCTGCCGCTATACGGCCATGCCGGAAGCGCCCCGATCAAGAGCAGAACTAGAATGATCAATAGAATGGTGCCGATCGACATTGCGACTCTCCCTAATGCGTTGCTGAAGAGACTGTGATCTCGAGCGTCGGCCCGGACAGTCGGGCCGGCGCGTCACCCCACGTAGGGTGTGTCCTACCCGATACGCTCAAGCTTTGGCATGTCGATGAAACGCATCTGCGGCCGCGCGGGCCGCGGGTCCCAGTACATTGGCGTGAAGCAGCACGATGTGCAGCGATACATTTCGCGATCCGCCGGACACCAAGGGCAAGCGGCGCAAGGCACCGCTTCGCAGCGCATCCGCCAGCATGTGATCCGGCAACCACCCATAGGCAAGACCCGCCAAAATGGTCGCGAATGATGCGTCCAGACTGCTCACGGTGAAACGCCGCGGAGCGCCGAGCCATCCCTCATCTCGAGGATGTGAGGTGCCGGAGTCGCGCACCACGGCCTGGACATGGTGCGCCAAATCGTCCGTGCTGAGTTCACGTCCGATCTGAAACAGGGGATGACCGGCGCGCGCAACCGCAATGAAACTGACATCGAGCAGCCAATCGCCCAGGTACCCGGCCGGTACGCGGCTGGTGATCACGACGTCGGCGTTGCCTTCGGTGATGGCTTGTTCCGCCCCCGACAGCACCACATCCGCGAGTTGAATCTGCGTGCTCGGACAGCTGCTTTGCAGTTCCGCCACGATGTCGAGCAGCCGCGCACGCGGGAAGGCTGCATCGACGATCAGCTTCAAATCGCTTTCCCATCCCTGCTTGAGGCTTCGCGCCAGAGCTTCCAGCGTATCGAGCTCTTTCACCAACGCCCGTCCGCGTGCCAGCAGCGTCTGGCCGTGCGCGGTCAGCACCGACTTGCGGCCCTCCACCACCAGCAGCGCCAGATCGAGCGATTCTTGAAGGCGCGCGACGGAATAGCTGATCGCTGACTGACTTCGATTCAAAACCGACGCTGCCTGTGCGAAGCCGCCCTCATCCACCACGGCCGCCAGCACCGCCCATTGCTCCAAGGTAGTTTTTGGCAAATTCATGTTCTATCCAATTATTCGATCAATTAGCCCGAAATTTTGCGCTTTTTAATTGGCTTATTCGAGTCTATTGTGTGTTCCAGGAGGTTCCCATGAACGAGATCAGACGCAGCCAAGAGAGAGGATTTGCCGACCACGGTTGGCTCAAGTCCTTCCACACATTTTCATTTGCCGATTACTATGACCCGGAGCATGTTGAATTCGGACCCCTGCGCGTGATCAACGAAGATCGCGTTCAAGCGGGAGCCGGCTTTGGCACGCACGGCCATCGCGATATGGAAATCATCAGCTATGTTCTGTCCGGCGAGCTTGCCCACAAGGACTCCATGGGCAATGGATCGACCATCAGGCCTGGAGACGTGCAGCGAATGAGCGCCGGCAGCGGCGTTAGGCACAGCGAGTTCAATCCCTCGCACACCGAGGGCACGCACTTCTTGCAGATCTGGATTCAGCCCAACCAAGGCAATATCGACCCGAGCTACGAGGAGAAGCGCTTCGCTGCCGCGGAGAAGCGCGGGCGTCTGCGGCTCATCGTCTCGCCCGATCGTGCGCAAGGATCGTTGTTGATCCACCAGGACGCGCGCATTTACGCGGGGCTGTTCGACGGCGCGGAAAGCGCCGAGCTTACCGTGGAGAACGGCCGGCGCATGTATGTGCATGTGGCGCAGGGCGCGATAGAGGCCAATGGCATTGCGCTCGGCGCAGGCGATGCGCTGCAAATCACCCGCGGCGCTGAACTGCAGCTTCAGCACGGAAAGCAGGCGGAAGTGCTGGTATTCGACCTGCCGGGTGCAGGCTCGAAGCTCAAGGGCTAGGCAGGCTCGGGGGCTGTCTGAATACTCAGACGGACTCAGTTGGATTCTTCCGCGACCAGTACCAATAGAGCGGCAGCCCCGCAAGCAGCACCGCGACGCCTTCCAGGGCTTCGTGGGGCGCGGCGACGAATGTGTTGATCAGCAGCGCAGCGGTGACCACTAGAAAGATGGCAGGCACCAGCGGATAACCAAGCGCTCGATAAGGTCGCGGCGCGTCCGGCATGGTTCTGCGAAAGATGAACAGAGATCCGGTGCTGAGACCATAGAAGAGCCAGGAGGCGAATATGACCGAATCGGTGAGCGCATCATACGAGCCCGACAGCGCGAGTACGCTGCCCCAGGCTGCCTGCGCGATGATGGCCCTGGCCGGTACGTTGGAGCGCGGCGAGAGATGCGCAAGGGCGCGAAAGAACAACCCGTCGCGGGCCATCGCATAAGGAACCCGGGAATTCGCGAGCACGCTCGAATGCAATGACCCGAACGAGGACACCATCAAGGCGACCGCGGTCATGGATACCGCAATCGGCCCTAAATAGCGCTTCAGCACTTCGGTGGCCACCGATGAAGTCGTGGGCACGCTCGCGATCTCGAGCGGCGACATGGCGTAGTAATAGGCGACGTTGACAAACAAGTACAGCGAGGCGACCACCAGCATCCCGCCGATGAAGGCGCGCGGCAGATTGCGCTGTGGATTGCGGATTTCACCCGACAACGGCGCGACGTTGTTCCATCCGTCATAGGCCCACAGCGCCCCCAGCATGGCGGCGCCGAAGCCGGCGTATCCGCCGCGTGCGCTCGCGGCCACGCCTTCGCAACTGCCTGCCAATCCCGAGCCGCTCAAGTGGGACCAATCGCCTGGCGCGAAAATAAATGCGCTGATGGCGACGCTCAAAATCAATGCGACCTTGGCGATCGTCAGCCCGAGCGCGGTACGGCCTCCCGCCGTGACGGAGGCGCAATTGATCAACGCCACGGTCCAGATCGTGGCGAGCGCGACCAGAGTCAGGCCGCTGAATCCGACGTGCAAGCCCATGAGGCTCGCATCGATGCGCCAATCTGCCAACGCCCCGCCGACCGCCACGTTCATGAAGATCGCGAGGCCGACGGCCAGGGCCGCCTGCGATCCGGCCTTGGCAACGGCGAAGGTCATCCAGCCGTACAAAAAACCCACCGCCCTGCCATAGGCGCGCCGCAGGTAGACGTAGTCGCCGCCCGCCTCCGGCATCATGGCGGCGATCTCGGAATATGAGAAAGAACCCGCGAGGGCCAACAATCCCGCCGCCAGCCACACCAGCAACACCATCTTGGCACTGCCGACATTGCAGGTCATCACGCGTGTCTTGAGGAACACGCCGGTGCCGATCATATTGGCCACATTCACCGCGATGGCACCCCAGGCGCCGACACCGCGGGTCAACTCGCCTCTTGCAGTCGCCGCAAAAGCTTTGTTCATGGGTGTAGTAGTATCAGTCAAATGAACTTCGATGTTGCGCAAATCGGTCCGTTTTTGATCGCGCTGCTGGTGGTCTTCGCTGTCTACCGGCGATTTCGCCGCAGCTTTGGTCAGCAACCGTTGCGTCCGGTGCGCATGCAGGTGCGCATCGTCTTGCTGCTGGTCATCGGTTGTTTGTTGCTGCCGGCGGTGCTCCGGTCGGCCGCCTTCATGTCCGCGGTGCTGGCCGGAATCGCAGCGGGCGTGGCATTGGCCATGTGGGGCGCCGCGCGTACTCGATTTCTGCGCGTTTCAACTCAACTGTACTATGTGCCGCATACCTACACCGGCATCGCGGTGTCGCTGCTGTTTGTGGGGCGATTGGTTTACCGCCTGATCCAGGTATCCGCCAACATGCACGCTCCCCACGCGGCGGCGGCCGACGCGGCAACCCAGGGATTTGCCCCTGCGAGCATGCTGCAAAGTCCGCTGACCCTGGGGCTGTATTTCGTATTGATGGGGTACTACGTTTGCTACTACAGCATGGTGCTGTGGAAGTCCAAACGCGCCGCTGCCGAAGAGCTCAGCAGTGTGCCGCAGCCCGGCGAATCGGAAAACCGCGCGTAGCGAGCCGCTCGATCAGCGCAGAGTGATGACGACCGCGTAGGTGATGAGCAGAAATGTGATCATCAAGGCGCTGTTGCCCCATCGAGATACCATTTCGACCATGTTGGTTCCTCCACGTTTATCGCGGCCGGAACTTTACATTTCTCAACCGCAAAAGGGCATGCCGCAGGTCTCAAAACAACGCAAAACAGCCGCTTTTCCTGGTGTTATGTTCTAAACAATCTGCACCGCAATTGCGCACGGAATCGGCCGAGCGGATGAATTTCAAGCGGATCAAAGTGTTGCCGTGCGGCGCCTTGCAATGCTCGGAACCGCCGTGTTGCGCGGGCTATGCTACGCTGCGGCCTGCATGAACATTTTACTGGTCGAAGACAGCGACGAGGTCAGCTGCATCACGGTTGAATACTTGCACGAACTCGGGCATCAGGTGGTGGCTGTCGCGGAAGCGGAAATAGCCATGGTGCGGCTCAAGCAGGAGATTTTCGATGCGGTCATGACGGACATTCGTTTGCCCGGCATGTCCGGACTCGAGCTGGCGCGGTCGCTGGTCAAGGACTACCCGGATCTTCCCATCGTCATCGCCTCCGGATATGGCGCGCTCAGCGTGGAGTTTCTGCTCGGCGAGCAGCAGCGTACCGTGCTGATGCTGCCAAAACCTTACGACTTACCCGATCTCGAGCGCACTCTCAACCAAGCGGCTGCGATCGGGCGCGGAACCTAGCTTCGCCGGGGAATTGCAGTCCGGACAACACACCGGCGTTGCCGCCAACGTGTCGCTGAGCAGATCCATCAGCGCATGCTCGTCGTCGTGAAAAACCTCGACATACGGCTTGTGCTTACGAACCAGCTCCATGGCCAGCGCAAATGCGCTGGCCGCGTCTGCGTCATCATCGAAGTAAATCTGCCGGTGGATGGGACAGGTTTTTAGGACCTGGGTCTGAAGCGCAATTTCAATCGCAATCGACTTTTTCTTTTCCATGATTCTTATCCTTTGCGCAATGTGGTCTTCACGATCGTGGTTCGGCCCATTCGATATTCTTTCGGTGCAATGTGGCCGATTACGCGCAGCGCGCGGCGCCACGCCGCTGCTTGCGGGGCGGGTTCGGGCGGATCGTGCGGGGCCAACGGTGGTTGTTCCGGACTGGGCGGATTCGGAATATTTTCGTTTCGCATGCCTCGCTCCTATGTCGCAGCGAACGAATCATGGTGCCGGCGCAGCGCGCGCAACGATCGGCGCAGCGCGCCGCTTTATGTAGGATTAGTCAGACGCGCAACCAGGCAGGCCCCGCAGCCATGGAATGCGTGGGAAGCCTGTCTGAGTATTTCCGCGTGGCCGCGAGCCTGACGGCTCTAAATGGCCAAAAACGGCCAACCGTTATCGGCTGCGATCTCCTCCGGAGGATTGCTCGTCTCAGCGCGCGCCAGGTGCTTGGCGCGCGGCAGCATGGCGGCGGCGCCGGCCTCCCCCAAGGCAGCCCGATCGAGTTCGCCCGCCAGCCGGCGTATCTGAATCTGCATGCGCCCCAAGGCATCGCTCAATTCCGGCGACCACGTCAGCGCGCGCACATCATCGACCTCGCGCGCGACAGTTTGCAGTTGCTGCGCACAGACGCTTACGCGCAGCTTCCGGCGCCGCGCGTTCAAGGCAGTGAGCGAAGCGCCCACGCGATCCGCCAGGTGCTGCAACCGGCTCGGGCCCTGCTGATAACTCAAATATGGGTGGGCGCGCAGACGCCCCGAAGCGATCCGCGCGACGGTCCAGCAAAGGACGGCGCTTCGGGCGAAGACCGATCGCCCTTCCGAAAGCGATTGCCCCACCGCGGAATCTGAATCCAGAATTTTGGCCAGCGCCCGGACGCGCAATGCCACGCTTCGCAACTTTCGCAGCCGCAATACTTCGGCGTCGATCATTATTGTGCCCTTCTTCCCCTGCCCCTAAGATCTCCGGCCTGCAACCGGAGAACCCCTCCATCGGGGCGATGCAGCCATTCTCAAGCTTTATAGCCGCGATATCTGTAGGACGGCAGCGCATCGGATTGCAGGCAAGCGCCCGGGTTCCGCATTAATGTCAAATGCGGCAGGCTTTTAGTCCAGTTATAGTGCGGTTTACATGAATTCACCACGCCCGCAGCTCGGTTTTTGGATGTGCGTGGCTTTGGTGGTGGGCAATTCAATTGGCTCTGGAGTGTTTCTGCTGCCCGCCTCGCTTGCTCCCTTCGGACTCAATAGCGTTATTGCGTGGGGCTTCACGGCGAGCGGTGCGATTGCACTCGCCATCGTGTTTGCGCGCTTGAGCCGCGCGTTTCCGCAAGCCGGCGGTCCCTACGCCTATGTGCATGTTGCGTTCGGTCCGTTGATCGCATTCGTCGTGGCGTGGGGCTACTGGATTTCAATTTGGGTCGGCAACGTCTCGATCGCCACCGCCGCGGTGAGCTACCTCAGTCCGCTGTTGCCCTGGATCGTCGAGAAGCCCGGTGCGTCGGCCTTCGCGACATTGCTGTTGCTGTGGCTGCTGACGTTCGTGAATTGGTATGGGATCAAGGCTTCCGGCTGGGTGCAGGGAGTCACCACGGTATTGAAAATTCTGCCGCTGCTCGCGGTCGGCACACTGGGCCTGTTATCGCTGGGTTCGAGCAGCGCGGTTCCGGCGCAGAATATTCCGCTCTCCATCGGCGGCGTGACCGCCGCCGCGACTCTGACGCTTTGGGCATTGCTCGGGCTGGAATCGGCCACCATCCCGGCCGACAAAGTGGCGAGCCCGGGACGCACCATTCCGATCGCGACGCTGCTCGGCACGGTCATCACCGCGCTGATCTGTGCCATTGCCTGCACTACGGTTTTACTGCTGGTTCCTGCGGCGACGCTGGCGCAATCCAACGCGCCCTTCGTGGATCTGGCCACGCGGTTTTGGGGCATAGGCGCCGGGAAACTGGTGGCCATATTCGCGGCGATCAGCGCATTCGGCGCATTGAACGGTTGGATCCTGTTGCAAGGCGAGCTGCCTCGCGCCATGGCGATTCGCGGCGAGTTTCCGAAAATTTTTGCGCGCGAATCCGCGCACAACACGCCGGGCTTTGGCCTGTGTTTCGGCAGCGCGCTGGCGACGCTGCTGATTTTGGCGAACTACCAGAAATCCATGGTCAGTGTGTTCACCTTCATGATCCTGCTCTCGACGACCGCCTGCCTGGTGTTGTACGCGCTCTCCTCGTTGGCACTGTTGCGCCTGCAATGGACCAAGGAATTGGGAGCCGCGCGCCGGGGCGAAGTACCCTTGGCCATTGTCGGGATCTTGGCGACCGCTTATTCTCTCTGGGCGATCATCGGCGCAGGCGCGGAAGCGGTCATCTGGGGCGCTGCGCTGCTTTTACTGGGTGTGCCCCTGTTTTATTGGTTTAGGAGTTCTCACGAGTGACGATCTGGAGGTCTCTCATTGCGGTGGCCGTGGGAGGAGCGCTGGGCTGCCTGTTCCGCTGGTATCTCGCGATATTTTTGAACCGCTATTTCCCGGCGATCCCGCCGGGCACCTTGGCCGCCAACCTGATCGGCTGCTACATCATCGGCGTGGCGATTGCGTTTTTCACGACCTATCCCAGTTTTGCACCGGAGTGGCGCTTGTTCGTCACCACGGGATTTTGCGGCGGCCTGACGACCTTCTCGACCTTCTCTGCCGAGGTGGTGATGCTGATGCAATCTGGGCGATCGATCACCGCATTGGGCGCAGTGGGTGCGCACCTGATCGGCTCGTTGCTGATGACCTTCGCCGGCATCGCCACCGTGGCCTGGCTCAAGGCTTGAGCCCCAACACGTCCGAATCGACTCGCCGGTCGGCCTGTGATATATTAGTTAGATAGCTAACCATTAGAGATCTTTGAATGAGCGACTTGGAAGAGCGATTCAGCGATGCCTTGCACAGTACTTCCCGATCGTGGCGCCAAGCGGTTGATCGCAAGCTGAAATACCTAGGCGTCAGCCAGGCCAGCTGGATGACGATTGCCATTGCCGCGAAGGCACGTTCCCCGTTATCGCAGTCGGAGCTGGCGGACAAATTAGGCGTCGAGGGTGCGACCATGGTCGCCATGATCGATCGCCTGGTGAAGGCAGGCTTGGTGAACCGCGAAGCCTCGACCACCGATCGGCGCGTGAAGCGCGTCGTCCTCACCGCCGCGGGACTGAAGGTTTACGAAAAGGTCAAAGCCGAAGCGGTCGCCCTGCGCAGGGACCTGCTGGCCAATACCGATCAAAAAAAACTGCTGCTCGCCACTGAGCTCCTCGAGGGCTTGCAAGGAATCATCGACCAGCAGCAATGAACCGTCCGCTCAATCGGCCGATGATCACGCTATCCATCATGCTGGCGACGATCATGCAGACGCTCGACAGCACGATCGCCAATGTCGCCCTGCCGCACATGCAGGGGACCCTCTCGGCCTCGCAGGACCAGATCGCGTGGGTATTGACCGCCTACATCATCGCCTCGGCCATCGCGACGCCGGTCACCGGCTGGTTGTGCGATCGCTTCGGCCAGAAAAATATTTTCATGGCCTCGATCACGGGGTTCACCGTGGCCTCCGCGCTGTGCGGGATGTCGAATTCCCTTGCGCAAATCGTCGCCGCGCGTCTACTGCAGGGAGTCTTTGGCGCGGCTTTGGTGCCCCTGGCGCAGGTCGTGCTGATGCAGATCAATCCCCGCGAGAAGCAAGGCCAGGCCATGGCCGTGTGGGGCATGGGCGTCATGGTGGGGCCGATCTTGGGTCCCACCTTGGGCGGCTGGCTCACCGACAGTTACAACTGGCGCTGGGTATTTTTCATCAACGTGCCCATCGGCATCATCGCGTTTTACGGCATGTGGAGATACATTCGGCCGGACCCGGGCGGAAGGCACGCGCGATTCGATTTCTTCGGCTTTGCTACTTTGAGCCTCGCCCTCGGCTCCCTGCAGTTGTTGTTGGATCGCGGTCAGCAGAACGATTGGTTTTCCTCCACCGAGGCTTGGATCGAAGCCATCGTGGCCTTCGTGGCAGCGACCTACTTCGTAGCGCACACCGTCATGACGCCGGCGAAGCAGTCCTTTCTCGACTACCGGCTGCTCAAGAATCAAAACTACGTTACCGGATTGCTGTTCATTTTCATCGTGGGCCTCGTGCTGTACGCGACGCGCGCGCTGCTTCCGACGATGCTGGAAAATTTGCTCGGCTATCCCGTCGCGACCACCGGCCTCGTCACCGCGCCGTCCGGCATCGGCACCATGTTGGCCATGCTGATCGCCGGACGCATCATCGGCAAGGTGGACCTGCGTTTGACGCTGTTGGCCGGATTTCTGATCAGCGCCTTCGCCCTTTGGCAAATGACCGGCTACTCGCTGGATTTGTCGGAAAGCGACATCATTTGGCCCGGCGTCATTCAAGGCTTCGGCACCGGCCTGGTATTCGTGCCGCTGAGCGCCGCGACATTTGCCACCTTGAGTCCCGAGATGCGCGCGCAGGGGACTTCGATTTACAGTCTGGTTCGCAATATCGGCAGCAGCATCGGCATCTCGTTGGTGCAAACGCTGTTGATTCGCAACACCGTGATCGCGCATTCCTCCTTGGCCGAGCGCGTGACCGCGGGCAGCTCCGCCTGGCACAACCCCGCGGTGGCCGCGGTCTTCGGCACGCAGGCGCCTGCCGGCTTGGCCTTGCTCGAGGGCGCCGTAAGCCAGCAAGCGGCCATGATCGCCTACATCGACGATTTCTGGTTCATGTTGTTCCTGACCTTGCTGGTGACGCCGCTGTTGTTGCTGATCCGGCCGCCGCGCGCTGCGGCGACCGACGCTGCGCAAGCCGTGATGGATTAGCGTCGGGGCAGGCCGTCGGATCGTTACTCTTTCGCCTGTTTAGCCGTCAACGGGGCTCCGCCCAGCTCTGCGCTCGGCGAACCGGCCAATAATTTCGCCGCCTTGGGCGCGGCCCAGCGCTCGATATCGTCAAACAGCGTGAACACGGCCGGCACGATCACCAGCGTCAACAACGTCGAGGTGATCAAGCCGCCGATGACCGCGATGGCCATGGGTTGTCGAAAATCGCTGGCTTCGCCTATGCCTGAGGCCACGGGCAACATACCCGCCACCATGGCCACGGTCGTCATGACAATGGGCCGTGCGCGCTTGTGTCCCGCCTCGACAATGGCCTGCAGGCGGGTCTTGCCGGCGCGCATTTCTTCGATGGCGAAGTCCACCAGCAAGATGGAATTCTTCGCCACGATGCCCATCAGCATCAGTACGCCGATCATCACCGGCAAGGAAAATGGCGTGTTGGTCAGGAACAGTGCGAAGAAAGCGCCGCCCAACGACAGCGGCAACGCCGACAGAATGGTGATCGGTTGGAAGACTCGCGCAAACAGCAGCACCAGCACCGCCAGCACCATCAATACACCCGCCGTCGACGGCAATGACGAAGTTTGCGATGAGCTCGTTCATGAACTCGGTATCGCCGGTTTCCACCAAGCGCACGCCCTGCGGCAGGTTCTTGAGGGCGGGCAGCGCGTGCACCTTCTCGTTTGCCGTGCCGAGCTGCACGCCGGGCGCCAGGTCCGCATCGATGTAAAGGCGGCGGCTTTGATTGTAGCGCCGCACCGACGAGGGCCCCTGGCCAAAACTGATGTCCGCGACCGACTTCAAGGGTACGCTGGCGCCTGCGCTGGTCGGCACCGGCAAATTCTCGAGAGTGGTCAGGTCGCGCCGCGAGCGCTCCGGCAGGCTGACGCGGATCGGTATGGTCCGATCGCTGAGGGCGAACTTTGCACCGTTTTGCGGCAGATCGCCCAGGGTCGCGATGCGAATGGTCTCGCTGATGCTTTGCACGCTCACGCCCAATTGCGCGGCGAGATCCAGCCGCGGGTGCACGACAATTTCCGGCCGCGGCATGTCGCCGTTGATGCGCGGCGAGCGAATTTCCTTGAGGCCGCGCATTTCATCCAACAACCGATGGCCGGTGCGTTCCGTCAACGCCGGATCATCGCCGACCAGGTAGAGGGTGATATCCCGGCCGCCGCCAAAGCCGAAATTTTGGAAGCTGATATGCGCGTCCGGAACCTGGTTGAGCAGCGGCATCAAGCGCTGCTCAAATTCCTTGGCGCTCGCCGTGCGTTGGCTGCGCGGCACCATGCTGACGAACACGGTGGCCTGGCGTACATCGGCGCTGTCTGTGCCGACGAATTCCACCACGTCGGTAACCTCCGGCTGCTTGCGCAAGATGGCGGTGGCGGCGGCGGATATGCGGGCGGTGTCCTCGAGCTTGCCGCCCGGCGGCAGTTCGATATTCAAAATCGACGTGGAAAAATCCTCCGGCGGCACGAAGGCCTTCGGCAGCAGCATGCCGCCGCCAACCGACAGCACAAAGAATAAGAAACCAAAACTAATCGTCTTCCAGCGATTGGCGACGCACCATTTCAGGACTCCGACGTAGGCGGTCATGATCGGGCCATCGTCGCGATGCGGGATGGCGTCCCGGTTCAAGGCATAGGCGGCGAGCACCGGCGTGATCATGCGCGCCACCATCAAGGAGATGAATACCGCCGCGGCGACCGTGAGACCGAATTGCTTGAAGAACTGGCCGCTGACGCCGCCCATGAAGCTCACCGGGAGAAATACGGCGATGATGGTGAAGGAGGTGGCGACCACCGCAAGACCGATTTCGTCCGCCGCTTCCATCGCTGCGCGGAATCCGCTCTTGCCCATGCGCATGTGGCGCACGATATTCTCGATTTCCACGATGGCATCGTCCACCAGCACGCCGGCGACGAGCGACAAGGACAGCAGCGTGATCTCATTTAAGGTGAAGCCCATCCACTGCATGAAGGCGAAGGTGGGTATCGCCGACAGCGGAATGGCCAGCGCCGAGATCAGCGTGGCGCGCCAGTTGCGCAAGAACAGCCAGACCACGGCAACCGCCAGGATTGATCCTTCGATCAGCGCTTCCAAGGCCGAATGGTAGGTCTTGATGGTGTGCTGCACCGTGGTGAATATCTGCTCGATGTGCAGCGACGGGTTGTCCTTTTGAATCTTCACCAGTTCCGCGGCGACGCCTGCCGCGGTGCTGACGTCGGACACCCCTTTTGCCTTGTACAGCTGGAATGCCGTGGCCGGCCGGCCATTGAGCCGCGCCAGACTGCGCCGCTCGGCAATGCCGTCGTGCACGTCCGCAATCTCGTTCAAGCGAACCGACTTGTTTCCGGGCACGATGATGAGCGTGTCCCCCAACGCTTCGGCCGACTTCGCGCCGCCGAGCACCCGAATGGCTTGCTCGCCGCCGCCGACCTGCGGCACGGCCGCCGGGCGCGTCCAGATTCAATTGCCGCAGCTGCTCGTTGACCTCCACCGCGGTCAAGCCCAATGCCTGCAAGCGCGCCGGGTCGAGCTCTACGCGAATTTCGCGGTCGGCGCCGCCGATGCGCTGCACCTGCGCAACGCCGCGCACACCCAACAGCCGTTTGGTGATGGTGTTGTCGATCGTCCAACTGAGCTGCTCGGGAGTCATGTCGGTGGTCGTGACGGCGTAGATGGCAAAGGTGCCGCCGTCCGAATCTTGGCGCCGCACCTGCGGTTCCAGGATGCCCTGCGGCAGGTCGGCCCGCACCCGGGCGATGGCGTCGCGAACGTCGGTCACCGCCCGATCAATCGGCGTAGCGATGTTGAATTCGATGCTGATAAATACATTTCCCTCGGAAATGTAGGTCTGCTGATGGTGGATGTTGCCGATACTGGCGATCGCGCCCTCGACCTTCTGCGCGATCTGCGTTTCCATTTCCGTCGGCGCGGCGCCCGGCTGGGAGATGCTGACGTCCACTTCCGGAAACGAGATGTCCGGATTCAAGTTGATCGGCAAGCGAATGAACGCGACGGTGCCCATGAAGAACAGCACCACGAACAGCACGATGGGCGTCACCGGATGGCGAATCGCCCAGGCGGAAATATTTTTCACGACGTGCCCGCGGCCGCCAGCAGCGGCTTCACCGTCTCTCCTTCCTGCAGGAACGCACCGGCGGTCGTGACGACCTGGTCCTTGGGATTGAGGCCGTCGGCGATGGTCACCCCGCTCGATATCATGCCCGTCACGCGCACCGCGCGCCGTTCAACTTTGCCTTGGGCATTGACGATGAGCACGTAACTGCCCTTGTCGTCGCTGAGCACCGCGGTTTGCGGCAACACCGCGCGCTCCGCATTGCTGACCGTCACTTCCGCGCGCGCAAAGGCGCCCGGCCGTAAGTTCAGATCAGGCGTCAGCGAGATCTTGGCCGTGCCGAGGCGCGTCGCCGGATCAATGATCGCGCCCAGCAGCCGAATGCGGCCTTGATAAATTTTCGAGCTCCCCGTGAGCTTCACATCCACGAGCTGACCCACCTTGAGAAGCGGCAAATCCTGCTCGGCCACCTGGCCGCGCAACTCCGTTTCGCCATCCTTGGAAAGGCGAAACAACGCCTCGCCGCCCGGCATCGCCGTCTGTCCCACTTCCACATTGCGGGTGAGAATGATGCCGTTGGCCGGTGCACGCACATCGGCTCGCGCCAAGCGAGCCCTGCCCTCTGCAAGCATCGCCGCGGCCACTTTGACATGCGCGGCCGCGGTTACCGCGGCAGACTTGCGGCGTTGCGTCTCTTCGGCCGACAGCGCGCCCGAAGATCCTACCGCACGGGCGCGCTGATATTCGGCAGCCGCCAAGTCTGAATCGGCGCGCGCCTGATCGAGCGCCGCTTCCAAATTGGTGACCTGCGGCTCGAGCACCGAATTGTTCAGGTGCGCCAGCACCTGGCCCTGCTTCACATGATCTCCGGCTTCGACGTACACGGCTGTAACACGCCCGCCGTCGCCTTCGACGCCGATCGGCATGTCATATCGAGCCGCGATGGTGCCGATGATGCTGATCGTCGAGGGCACGGCGCTGATGCCGACCTCCGCGACCGAGACCGTGGGGATGGCGGAAGGGGCGGCTTCGGATCTTGTCAGCGCGTGCGTGATGCGCCACGCGACCAGCGCGGCCACAATCGCGATCAGCAGCCCGCCGACCAGCCACGCGATCAGCGCCGGTTCAGCACCTTCGGCGGCGCGGCTCGTTTCGGATTGTTCATCAAACAGGATACTGCTCATGACACCACATCCCAGGGATAACTTCCTTTGTCCAAGATGAACCCAGCCAGCTTGTTCATCTCTTCGTCCTCGTTGCGTTGCGCGCGCCGCATGTTGTTCGCCATGCGCCGTTTCGCCTGCTGCGCGAATACCCGCGCCATGACCATGGCTTGCGAACCCTTCTCACCCGGGAGCCGGCCAGCGCTGCGGCGCGCGACAATACACAAAGTCCCACGAATAGATCAATGGCAATGTCGGCAACCCTCTTGAGCGCGTGCTGCCGGTCTGCAATGGATTTTGCCATACTTGCGCAACAATAGATCGCACGTCCTCGCCAGCTCCACGGTATACCTTTCGTAAATACCCGCGGGCTCACTCAGTTGCGGCATGGACGGATAATATTTTGTCGCGGCCCACGCCCCGTCGCCTGGGTCAGGCGCCTTTCCGCATAGTCGGTCAGCACCCCGAATCCCTTAATGGGGTTATTGAAGATGTCGTCAACCGCCGCCTTCATATCGCCCGAGCGATTTGCCCAGGTCCTTGAGGCCGGACAGGGCTATATACAGCCGCAAGACCTCATTAGTTCCCTCGAAAATCGTCAAAATTCGGCAATCGCGCGTGATCTGCTCGTACGGGTATTCGCGCATGAAGCCGCTGCCGGCGGCGATCTGCAGGGCCTCGTAGGCGCTCCGCTGCAATGCCTCGCTAGCAAACACCTTGCTGATGGCCGCTTCCACCGAATAGTCCTCATTACCGGAATCGATGTAGTGGGCGACCATCCAAACCACGCTCTCGGCGGCGAAGCAATCGAGCGTCATCTGCGAGATTTTCTCGCGGATGAGGCCAAATTCGGCGATCGGCTGGTTGAACTGCTTGCGGCTCTGCGCATGCTGCGGTGGAAAGCGCGATCAGCGCTTTCATGCCCCCGACGGCACCGCCCCCAAGCCCGTGCGGCCGTTGTTCAAGATCGCCATGGCCACCTTGAACCCCTTGCCCTCCACGTCGAGCACGTTCGCGGCGGGCACCTGCACATCGGCAAAATTCACCGTGGTGGTCGAGGAGGCGCGGATTCCCATTTTGTCCTCATGCTGCCCATGGCTGACCCCGGGCCACGCTGCCTCGACGATGAATGCGGTGATCTTGCCGCAGCGCGATGAGGTGCGTGCGAACACGGTGTAGAGGTCGGCGATGCCGCCGTTGGTGATCCATATTTTCTCGCCGTTCAAGGTCCAGGAGCCGTCGGTGTTCTTGACGGCTTGGGTGCGAATCGATGCGGCATCCGAGCCTGCTCCGGACTCCGTCAGGCAGAACGCCGCGATCATCTCGCCGCTGGCGAGCTTCGGCAGATAGCGCGCGCTCTGCTCGGGCGTGCCAAACAGCAGGATGCCTTTCATGCCGATGGAGCTGTGCGCGCCGATGGTGAGCGACACCGAGCTGTCGTGCGTGCTGCTCTGGCTCAACACCCGCGCATAGCCGGCATTGGACAGCCCGAGTCCGCCGTGCTCCTCCGGAATGATCAGGCCGAACAGCCCCAGATCCCGCAACCCTTGGATGAATTCCGCCGGCTGTTCGGCCTCACGATCCCAGCGTTTGAAATCCTCGTGCTTCGGTCTCAAGAATTGGTCGATGGCATCGACCATCATGCCGCAGCACTTCGTGGTCCTTGTCGCGCAGGCGGGGGTAGGGAAACAAGCTGATCCTCGAGGATTCGGCCCGCCACCAGACTTTTCGCGACGCTCATGCGCACCCCTACTGTGCACCCGATCGATCACCAGGTCGCGCACGCCGTCATGGCCCACCTCGTAGGTAAGCTCGCCGTACAGATCGCCGGCCGCCGGGAACGGGTTGGCCGCTGAAGGACACACGCGCCGTGATCGAGACCCGCTGTCCGGCGGTGAGCACGCGGCCCGGCATCATGGAGTCGGCCGCCGACAATTGAACCTGGCTGCCGATGGCGGCGCTCGTCAGACGCTTGGCGGCCAGCGGCGGTCCACGGCTCGCCAGGCTCACGAGCGAAGACGAACAAGGGCGGCCTCCGATATCAGTCGCGACTTTAAGTGCGGGCGCAATGCGTGATATTGACAGTGGCTTGGGCCCCCGGCGACCTGCCGTCCGCGGCCGGACTCGCGCGGCAGTCGCTCCGCGGAGCGGCGCCGCATTCGCCGCGCCGAGTCCCGCCGGACGGGCCGAGTTCGGCGATGCGCGCGTCCAGCATCTGCATCGATTTGCGGCGGCGGATGCATGATCCTTCAGCGCCTGCCAGCGCCTGCGCGCCAGTGCTGCGATCGCCGCGAATCGCCGCAGCAAATCCGCCGTACAAGAGAGCCTTGCGGATTGTCCGGCTCCACGTCAGGGCCTCGCTCGAAGAGCTGCGAGGCTTCCGGCGTGATATGGCCACCGGCGCGCAAGCTGAGAGCCTCGCCCAAGCCCGATGCAGGGCTTCAACGCTGTCTGCCATCGAGCCGATGCGCGTGCTCGTAGGCAGCACCGCATCGTCATGCGCTCGAGCGCCAGGTACGAGCGCCCGAGCATCAACCAGCCCGTCAGATCGTTCGGCTGCGTCCCGCAGATGCTGCTCGAGCTTCGCCACCATGGCGAGCACCTGCGGGGCCGCGGGCACCGCGCGCCGAGGTCGGGCGCCGCATGCCAATCCCAGTTCGACCACAGCGGATACAAACCCGCGGCCGCGCCCATGACCGAGCGCGCGGCTGCTGGCGCCGATGATGCGGCTTCGACGGTCGCGCAGCAGCGGCACACGCGACGGTGCCGCGGCAATCGCAGCCATGACAGCTGCGACGATGAGAAAGGTATGCTATCGATTACAGGGGTCCGAGGGCTTGCGGGCTCATCGTCCAGCGGCATGCGCGAGCGCTGGCGTGCGACGCGTAAGATGATGAGCGCCGCCCAGCAGCAGCATGAGGAACGGCGCGCCCCAGATGAGCCAGGTCTTCGGCTCTAGAGGCGGTGTGAAGCGCACGAAATCGCCGTAGCGGTCGGTCATGAATTGAAAGATAGCGTCGTCGCTCTTGCCGGCGACCAGCATCTCGCGCACCTGCCGGCGAAGATCGCGCGGCCAGCTCGACGTTCGAGTCGGCGATCGATTCGTTTTGGCAGACCAGGCATCGCAGCTCCTTCGTGATGCGCTCGAAAGCGGGCTGCAGTACCGGATCCCGCAGCTGCGCCGTAGCGGCGTCGACGGGGGCTCCGCCGCGACGCCGCTCGCGCGGCCGCTGCCGCGCGAGCAGCGCGCGCGGGCGCGAGCACTAAGGCCGCCGGCGAGCGCGGCCGCCGTGCAGCGCGCGCGCGCCCTCGCCGCGCCGGGCCGCGGCGATCCGCGGCAGGAATTCGCTTTTCCCACACTTCTGCCGTCATCGGCGAGATGAACTTGAAGATGACCCGCCCCTGGGCATCCACCAAGAACGTTTCCGGCGCGCCGTAAACGCCCCAATTGATCGCCGTACGGCCATCGCGTATCGAAGGCGCACGCGCGGTGTAGGGATTGCCGAGCTGCGTAAGCCACAGCTTGGCCTTTGTCATGATCGTCGCGGTAATCGAGTCCGATGATGGGCACGACATGCTGACGCGCGATGGCGAGCAGTTCTTCCTGCTCCTCTCGACAGGCCACGCACCAGGTGGCCCAGACATTGAGCACATAGACCTGGCCTTTGAAGGTCGCATTGCTCACCATGCGCGTCGGATCGAGCACATCGGTCAGCGTGAACGCGGGCGCCGGCTTGCCGATCAGCGGCGAGGGCAAGGCATGGATGTCGCGGTTCGGATTGAGTCCAAACACGAACAGCACCACCAAGCGCGACGAACGCCGCAAACGGGAGCAGGAACTTCCACATCAGGCGGAGCCTAATTCGGCTCGGCGGGTGTCGGCAGCAGGCACGGTTCCCGGAGCGCCAACCGGCACCTTGAACGCGGTAGCGCCGATCGGTCGCGGCAATCAAGCCGCCGAGCGCCATGACGATGGCGCCCAACCAGATGTAGCGCACCAGAGGCTTGTACTGAATGCGCATGCTCCAGGCATTTGCGCCCAGCGGATCGCCCATGGCCACGAACAGGTCGCGCGCCCAGCTCACGGAGATGGCGGCCTTGCTGTTGCCGGTCTGCTGCACCCAGAATTGGCGCTTCTGCGGCAGCAGCACCGTCACGGGCTTGCCGCCGCGGGTCACTTCGATCGTGCCCTGCACGGCGTCGTAGTTGGGCCCGCGCACATTGGCGGCGCTCACGAACTTGAAAGTCGTAGCCCGCGATGGAAAAGCTGCCGCCCGGCTTCAGAGCGCCACGTCTTTCTCGATTTTGTAGCTCTCGACGCCGCTCGCACCGATCGCAAACATGCCCACGCCCAAGTGCGCGATGCGACATGCCCAGCAGCGCCGCGGTCAGCGTTTGTTTTTGGCGCAGCCGCCGCCAGGGTTCGAGCAGCCGCGGAGAACATGATCCAGAAGCCGAAGCTGAAACCGATGAGGCCCACCGGGTGGAACGCTCTGAACACCAACCCTTGGATCGCGACCGATAACAGCACCGCGGCGGCTGCCAGCCACCACAGCGGCTTCGGCGGTCACGGTGAGCTTGCCGCGGCGCCACGCCGAGTGCATGCCGATCGCCAGGAACACCATGAGCGGAAACATCGGAACCAAAAACATCAGCGCGAATACCGGCGGTCCCACCGATATCTTGCCGATGCCCAGCAGTTCATAAACCAGCGGCGACAAGGTGCCCCACAGCACCAGGGCGGCGACGCTCACCAGAATCACGTTGTTCACCAGCAGGAAAAACTCGCGCGAGTACAGTTCGAAAACCTCCTGGCGCGTACAGCTTCGGCGCCCGCCACGCGTACAGCGTCAACGAGCCGCCGATGGTCAGCACCAGGAACGCCAGGATGTAAAGACCGCGCGTCGGGTCGGTGGCGAAGGAGTGCACCGACACCAGCACGCCGGAGCGCACCAGGAATGTACCGACCAAGCTCAGGGAAAAGGCAAAGATGGCGAGCAGCAGCGTCCAGCTCTTGAAGATGCCGCGCTTCTCGGTAACGCTCAAAGAATGGATCAGCGCGGTTCCCACCAGCCAGGGCATGAACGAGGCGTTCTCCACCGGATCCCAAAACCACCAGCCGCCCCAGCCCAATTCGTAATAAGCCCACCAGCTGCCCAATGCAATGCCGATGGTCTGAAACATCCAGGCAAAAATCGTCCACGGCCGGGTCCATTTGGCCCAGGTCTGATCAAGCCGCCCTTCCAGCATCGCCGCGCAGGCAAAGGCGAAGGCCACGGAGAATCCCACATAGCCGGTATAGAGCATGGGCGGATGAATCGAGAGCGCGAAATCCTGCAGCACCGGATTCAAGTCGGCGCCATCTTCCGCGGCCGGAATCAAGCGCAGAAAGGGATTCGAGGTCCACAAGGTAAACAGCATGAAGCCGAACTGATGAGGCCCATGACGCCGAGCACGCGGCTGGAAAAAGTCAGCGGCAGCGCGCGGCTGAAGGCCGCCACCGCGACGCTCCAGATCGAGAGAATCAGAATCCACAGCAGCAGCGAACCTTCATGCGCGCCCCACAGCGCCGCGACCCGGTAGAACAGCGGCAATTGCGAATTCGAATTGCGCGCCACATACAGCACGGAAAAGTCGTTGTTCACGAAGCAATACACCAGGCAGGCAAACGCCATGGCGACGAAAACGAATTGCCCGGTCACCGCCGGCCGCGCCACCGCCATCCAAGTCGGCTTGCCGCGCCAAGCACCGATCAAGCCGAAGAACGCCTGCGACAGGCTCAACAGGAAAGCGAGAATGAGCGCGAATATTCCTAATTCGGGTGCCATGCCATTACTCCCTTACGTGCCCGGTCCATGCGCGGCGGCGCCCGCGCCCGGCTTGTTCTTGAGCGATGCGGCGACTTCCGGCGGCATGTACTTCTCGTCGTGCTTGGCCAAGAACTTCATCCGCGACGAACGCGCCGCTCGAATTCATCGTGCCGTGCGCGATGATGCCTTGGCCCTCGCGAAACAGATCCGGCAACACGCCGGTGTACTCGACCGGGACCTGGTGGGCGAAGTCCGTGAGCACAAAGCGCACCTGAAGATCTCCCGGCTTGCGCTCAACGCTGCCCTTCACCACCATGCCGCCGATGCGAAAGCGCTTGGCGAGCGGCGCCTTGCCCTCGACGACTTGGGTGGGATCGAAATAAAACATGATGTTCTCGCGCGATGCCATCACTGCCAGCGACACCGACGCGGCTACGCCGCCCAGGATGCCGAGCACCACGAACAGACGTTTGCGGCGCGGCGTCATCGCGCTTCGCTCGCCGCCATGGCCAGCGTCCGAGCGGCCCGGATCTTGGCGGCCGCCAGATAGCGCCGTGCAGACCACAAATTCCATAGCAACACCACGCAGGTAAAGCCCATGCAGGGCCAGACATAGCGCGCATAACCGCCCATGGACCAAAAATCGCTGCCGCTCATGATTTGATCGCCTCCCGCACCCACGCCGACTGCCGTTCGCGAATGAGGACCTCGCCTTGCACCCGAAGGCACAGCACTGCCCCATAGAACAAACTGAAACCCAACAACATCGACAGCAGTGGCCAGAGCATGCTGCTCTGCATCTTGGGACCCTCTAGTGTAACAAGCGTGGACCCCTGATGCAGTGAGTTCCACCACACGACCGAGAAGTGCACGATGGGCACATTCACCACCCCGACCACGGCCAAGAGCGCCGCCGCGCGATCGCCGCGCGCCGGATCTTCGAATGCCGAACGCAACGACATCACGCCTATATAAAGAAACAGCAAAATGAGTTCGGATGTCAGGCGCGGGTCCCACGCCCAGTAGGTGCCCCACATCGGCTTGCCCCACATCGAGCCCGTCACCAACGCGAGCAGGGTGAGCGAGGCGCCGATGGGCGCGGAGGCCGCCGCCACGGCGTGGCCCACCTTGATGCGCCAAATGAGCGCAACGGCGCTTGCGACGGCCATGATGGTGTAGACCGTCACGGACAGGATTGCGCTCGGCACATGCACGTAAATGATTCGAAACGCATCGCCCTGTTGATAGTCGGGCGGCGCGAAAACCAAACCGCCGATAAAGCCATAGCCGATCGTCAATGCCGCCAATCCCAAGAACCACGGCATGAATGCCGCCGCGACCCCATAGACATAAGGCGGAGAAGCGAGCTTGTAAAACCAGGTCCACATAATTCTTCAGCCATTATTCCAAAGTGATGCGCAACGCCGCCGCCGCCGCAAACGGCGCCAAGGTGCAGGTGAACACGCAAAGCGCCGCCAACAAGTACAAGGCCCCCGCCGCGCTCGTGCCGGAAATCGCCCGATCGGTGGCCCCAGCGCCAAAAATCAGCAAGGGCATCGCCAGCGGCAGAACGATCAGCGAAAACAGCACATTGCCGCGGCGCAGGCCGATCGTTAAGCCCGCACCAATGGCCCCCAGCCAGCTCAAGGTGAGCGTGCCCAGCGCCAAACTGCAGAGCATTGTCGCAAATGCCTCGGTGGGAATGCCAAGCGCAGTTCCCACAATCGGTGAAACCAGCACCAGGGCGAGGCCGGTGACCAGCCAATGCGCGAGGGTTTTTGCAGCCACAATGACGGTCAGCCCATGCCCGCTCAAGGCAAGTTGCTCCAAGGTGCCGTCGTCGGCATCGCTCTTGAACAAGAAATCCAGCGACAGCAGCGACGATAGCAGTGCCGCCACCCAAAGTATCCCCGGCGCGATGTCTCGCAGCAGCGACAGCTGCAGGCTCAATCCCAGCGGGAATAGCGTGGTAACGATCAGGAAGAACACGAGAGGCTGTAATAGTTGCTCCGGACGCCGGAAACTGAGACGCATCTCACGTCGCACGATGAGCCAAAACGCCTCCCAGGCGCCGACCGTCATGAATTAAGCTCCATATGCCTGACAGTGCAGCTCACTTTAAGTTCGTGATGGGCGACCACCAAAGCCAGTCCACCGCCGGCAACATGCGTCTGCAGCAGCTCCGAGATCAATTCCGAGCCGGCCGCGTCCAGATTGGTAAAGGGCTCATCCAGCAGCCAGAGCGTCGCGCTCATCGCCAAGACTCGCGCCATGGCGACCCGCCGGCGCTGGCCCGCGGACAATACCCGGGCGGGTAGATTCGCGCAGCCGCCGACTCCGGTCCGTGCCAACGCGGCGCGCAACTCATCCGCCGAGGCGCGGCGCTTCAAACCCACCGCGAACCGCAGATTCTCGAGCGCCGTAAGATCGCCCTTGAGAGCCGGCTCGTGGGAGGCGTAGGCCAGGGCGGCCTGGTAGTCCGGCCGAATCGCGTTGATCGATTGCCCCAGCCAGGTGACCGATCCCTGCTCCGGGCGCAACAGGCCGCTGACTACCCGCAGCAAGGTGGTTTTGCCGGTGCCGTTCGGGCCTGAAATGTGCAACAGCTCCTGCGGCCTTATTTCGGCGCTGACACCCTGCAGCACATGCCGATCGCCGCGCCACACGTGGACCTTTTCGACGCACAGGGCGTTGGACATATTCATGCTGGCTGGAGCTTAGCGAAATCAAGGGGTTGAAACCACCTATTCAATCACTTTTGACGATTAGACCCGCTTTTTGCGCTAAATCAACTCAACGGTGCGCGCCCTGACTTTGGTGCCCTGGACACGGATCTCGCCGAGCGAGAGGGGCAGTTTGAAGCGCCTGGGACCACAACTTCCCGGATTGACGTACAAAACGCCGTCTCGAAGTTCAATCAGCGGTTTGTGCGAGTGACCCGATACGATCACCTGCGCGCCCGCGGCATGCGGTTCGATATCGAGTCGTGAAATGTCGTGGATGACGTAGATGAACACGCCACCCACTCGAATCATCTCGGTCTCCGGCAAATGAGCGGCCCAAGCTTGCCGATCATTGTTGCCCCTGACCGCGATCAGCGGCGCCAAAGCTGACAGCTCATCGAGAATCGCAGCGGAGCCGATGTCGCCGCCGTGAATGATGTAGTCGCAACTGCCGGCAAATGCCCGCGCTTCGGGTCTCAACAGGCCGTGAGTGTCTGAGATAAGGCCGACTCGCAGTGCGTTCCTGGCGCCCATCGAAAGGGCACTCTATTAAAAAAATTGCGGCGCGTCTCTTAAGAGTGCGCGCCGCAATTCGTTCAGCCGATTCTTTCAGCCATGCAATCGGAAACTTAGCGCTCCCAATGCCCGCGCTCGTGGTGCCAATGCGGCCCGCGTTGTTCCCAACGATCGGGGACCCAGTGATACCCGCGGCGCTCGCCGATCCAGCGGCCGCCGACCCAGACGTGCTCATGGCCGCGCCATTCCCAATACCCCGGCGCCCAAACGAAGCCCACGCGCGGCGGCGGCACCGTCTCGATGCGTAGCGGCGGCGGCGCAATATCGATATCAATGCTGACCCCGGCGGATGCGATCGTCGGCACTGCCACGGCACTCACAGCCATGCATAAACCCAGAAATAACGCCTTACGAGAAGCTTTCATTCATTAACTCCTTCTTGGATGTCGTTCGGCCACAAAGCAACCAAACCTAACGCCTAAACGGCAGGGGGATAGGTTCCGTTGACCACCGCGGCGCGCCGGTGGCACGTTACCGCATTCGCGGCCGCATCTTCAATCGTTAAGTCATTGAGAATCAGAAGAATACGGGGTGACCGCCTCCGCCTTAAGAGTTGGTAATGTCTTCACGCTGCGAATCACGGGCAACCGCCAGGCGACGCACGCCAACAGCAACGCGGTCACGCCTGAAAAACTCAGCGCGGCGCGCAGCCCGACATGCTCGCCCACCCAGCCGCCGAGCAACGCGCCGGGTCCGGCGGGTAATAGAATGAGCCAGCGCATCGTGCTGGTCATGCGGCCGAGCATCGGCGCCGGCGTGACCGACTGGCGCAGGGATAGGAAATTGATGAAAATAAATATGGCGCCCACACCGTACATCAACAGCATGGTTGCGTAAGCAACGACCCCCAGGGTATTGGCCGGTGCGATTGCGAGCATGAGCCAGCCCGCGCCGGATATTGCCAACCCCAAAACCAGGGTTGGGCCCGGCCCCAAACGCCTGACGACCCGATGGCCATTGGTGCTCGCAAATACCGTGCCGACGCCCAGGGCAACATAGCTGAATCCCACGCCGCGCTCGGTCAGCCCAAGCTGGTGAATCGCGAAAAGAATTTGCACGACGGTGGCGCACTGACTGCACATTTGCCAAATTCCGACGCAACAGGCCATCGTGACCAGGAGCTTGTGGCCCCGCACAAAGTCCAAACCCTCGCGCATGGCCGCCCAGAACGGCGGATTGACCTTGCTGGGCGTTTCCTTCACCGGCACACCGCGAAGAATGGATGCCGATGTCAACAGTAGGCAGGCATTCGCCAAGAGCGCGAGCGGCGCGCCCGTCAACTTGATCAATGCACCCGCCGCGGCCGGTCCGGTCACTTCTGCAGTGGCGGAGGCCAAGGCGTTTTTGGCGTGCGCTTCCACCAAGCGCGACCGCGGGACAATTTGCGTCAGCACGATCTGGGCGGCGCTGCCGGCGGTGGTATTCACTGCACCGATTAAAAACGCCACGACGTACAGCCACGGCATGGAGAGCCAACCCAGCCACCAGGCGATGGGTACGGTGGCGACCCCAAGGGCGATCGACAGCTCCCCGAACACATACACCGGCAGCTTTCGGACGCGGTCGAGCACCACGCCGGTGGGCAGTGAAAACAACGCGAAGGGAAAAATTTCCATTGCGGTCAACAGGCCCATCTGCGTGGGAGCCGCGTGCATCAATACCGCTGCGGTCAGCGGAATGGCAAGCAAGGTCACTTGGCCGCCAAATGAGGAAATCAGGATTGAAGTCCAAAGCCTGCGGTAGGTCCGATCGCGCAATAGATCTGTCGGCGACAGCGAGAATCGATTCAGCCACCCTACCGGCAGCAACGCGACAAAGGTTCCTCTATTCACTGGTGAAGATAGTTTACTCGAAGCCCTCCGCGACTGCAGAATCGCGACGCGATGCAGGGTCGAGGCTTGCGGCACAGAAGTCGGCGTGCTCGCCGATTATCGTCGGCCGTTCTGGCGCATGGCATGGCAAGCCATCAAACGGGGTCAGATTGAAGCGCTGTTTGGCGTCGGCTTCATCGCCTATCATCTGATCGAGTTTTCGCGCGAGGCGGTGCGTGGACAGCAGAACGCCTCGTTCTATTCTGCGCGTGCGCGGCAAACGATCGATATGTCGGCCTAAAACGCGCACAGCGTAAGCAATCGCCTACTTCACTACGCGACGCCCCAGCGTATCGCCGACCGCCCATTTGCGTAGACTAACCTGTGTTATTCAGTCAACAATCAGGAAAGATTTATGAAACGAAAAATATTCGCGGCATCGGGTTTAGCGGCCGCTGCTTTGCTCATGAGCACCGTGTCGCTCGGCGCCACCAGCGCCGAAATTGACAAGCACGTGCACGTCGCGATGCATCAGTTTTATGAACTCAATCCGCAGCACAAAGACCTGGTCGCGCGCGCCAAGGGCGTTCTGGTGTTCCCGCGCATCACGAAGGGCGGTGTCGGCGTCGCAGGTGAATTCGGCGAGGGCGCGCTGCGCATCGACGGCAAGGATGTTGCCTACTACAGCATCTCATCGGCCTCCGTCGGCCTGACGCTCGGCCTGGCAAAGCGCAAGGAAGTGATTTTGTTCATGACGCAGGAAGCGCTGGATAAATTCATGAGCGGCCATGGCTGGACGATCGGCGCGGATGCAAATGTCGCCGTGCTATCCAAGGGTGCGGGCGGTGAATACGACAGCAAGACGCTGCAACGACCGATCCTCGGCTTCGTCTTCGGCGAAAAGGGCCTGATCGGCGATGTCTCGTTGGAAGGTTCGAAGGTAACCAAGCTCGACAAGTAGAAGTAAGCTCGCTAGCTGGAAGTTGGCGGCTCTAGGAGCAGATCGCAAGATCCTAGAGCCGCCTTTTGAGATCTCGCCGTCGGCAGCTGTTCCCAGGTACACTGGCCTGCTTGCCCCGATGGCGAAATTGGTAGACGCAACGGACTTATAAAAATTGAGCGGCAGCCGCGGAAACGCGCTGCTTGAATCCCGTCAAAGTCGGCGGACCCCCGGGAAGTCCCGAGGCAACACCGAGCCAATCCGGACTGCCCTCGGGCAGCCGGCAGGTGTAGAGAGTGGACGGCGGGGACCTAAAGGCAGTTCTGATGAACTCTCATGGTCGTGGCGCACTCCAGACCCCAAACGCGCGTTGCGCGGCGGCGAAAGCCGTAGCAGGTACGAAAATCCGTTGACCGAAAGGTCATGCCGGTTCGACCCCGGCTCGGGGCACCAGCTTAAGAGCCGCTAGAGCGCCAGCCGCTCGGGCGCAGGCACACACCAGATATCGATCGGACCGCGGCGGCCGCGCAATTCGAACTGCGGCAGTTGCAGGAATGAGGTGGATGCGGGACCGCCCAGCGGCCTCGGCGAGGCGCTCAAGGCCGCCGCCACCGTGCAAGAAAACAATACCTCGCCTGCGCGGGCCCGGCTGCAGAGCCTCGCGGCCACATTGACCGTATCGCCCACCAAGGTCGTGATCTTGCGCTTCGGGGGACCCAGGACCCCAAATGCGACCTCGCCCAAATGCAGCCCGATTCCGATTCCAGCATCGATCGACAGCTCGCTGCGCCAACGACTGGCTAGCAACGCGAAACCTTCCAACATGGCATGCCCTGCGCTAAGCGCCTGCGAAGCGCCGCTGTCGCTCTCGGCATTCACGCCAAAGCCCGCCATGATCCCATCGCCCGCCACGTGGTAGACCTCGCCGCCAAATCTATTGGCAGCGCCGCTGAGAACGCGCACAAATTCCTCCAGCAGCGGGACAACCCGCGCCGCGGGCAGGCGCTCCACCATGCCGGTGTAGCCGCGAAGATCGGCGAATAGCACGGTGACGCTCGCGGTCCGTATTTGCGGCGGAGTACGCAAGCGCGTGACGAGAATTGAACCCGCAGGACGCAGGCGCGAGGTACGATTTTCAGCCATGGCACTGATTATGCACCACTAATGTCATTCCTTCATCCGGCTGCGTTCGATCCTCGCCGATGCGCTATCCTAATGAAATGATCGAGGACTGGCGGCGCGACCTCAAGGGCAAAATCACCTGGGCCCTGGTGGTCAAGCTGTTGGGATTGATGCTGCTTTGGTTGCTGTTCTTCAAGGGGCGCGGCTCATGATCGACCTTGACGTCGTCACGCTCTCTCGACTGCAATTCGCGCTCACCGCGCTCTATCATTTTCTGTTCGTGCCATTGACGCTGGGGCTCTCCATGATCCTCGTGATCATGGAGTCGGTGTACGTGATGACGAACCGGGACATTTGGAAGCAGATGACCAAGTTCTGGGGCGTCCTATTCGGCATCAATTTCGCCATGGGAGTTGCGACCGGCATCACCATGGAATTTCAATTCGGCACCAACTGGGCTTACTACGCTCACTATGTCGGGGACATTTTCGGCGCGCCTCTCGCCTTGGAGGGTCTGCTGGCGTTCTTTTTGGAATCCACTTTCGTGGGCCTGTTCTTTTTTGGCTGGGACAAGCTGTCACGGATCGGACACCTGATTGTCACGGCACTGGTGGCGCTGGGCTCGAGTCTTTCGGCGCTGTGGATTTTGATCGCCAACGGCTGGATGCAGCATCCGGTAGGCGCGCATTTCAACTACCGCACCATGCGCATGGAACTGTCTTCGTTCAGCGAGGTGCTGTTCAATCCGGTCGCACAGGCGAAATTCGTGCATACCGTGGCCGCGGGCTATGTGCTGGGTTCGATCTTTGTGTTGTCGATCAGCGCCTGGTATTTGCTGCGAGGTCGTAATGTCGCGATCGCAAAGCGTTCCATGGCCGTCGCGGCGAGCTTCGGTCTGGCATGCTCGATCTCGGTGGTCGTCCTGGGCGATGAATCGGGTTATCTGGACGGCGAAGATCAAAAAATGAAAGTCGCCGCCATCGAAGCGGAGTGGCAAACCGCAGCGCCTCCGGCCAGCTTCACTCTGTTTGGAGTTCCCGACGTCGCGGCGCGCAAGACCTACGCCGAAGTGAAAATACCCTGGTTGCTGGGTCTCATTGCGACACGCTCGACCGACGAGCCGGTGTTGGGCATCGATGATCTGGTGGCTCGGGCGCGCTCGCGCATCGTCTCTGGGTTGCAGGCCTACTCTGCGCTGCAATTGCTGCGCGAATCGGAACCGCCCGATCCGCAGGTCCTGCGGCGCTTTGAAACATATCAAGCCGACCTGGGCTACGCCTTACTGCTGCTGCGCTTCACCGACAATCCTGCCGCGGCAACGCCGGCACAAATTGACGCTGCCGCCTGGTCCACCGTGCCGAATGTACCGGTGCTGTTTTGGTGCTTCAGGCTCATGGTGGGCCTCGGTCTGTATTTTATTGCGCTGTTCTCAACCGCATTTTATCTCGCCACGCGCCATCGCTTTGAAAGCAATCCCTGGTTCCTCAAGCTCGCTTTCTTCAGCCTGCCCCTGCCCTGGATTGCCGTCGAAATAGGCTGGATCGTCGCCGAATACGGCAGACAGCCGTGGGCGGTCGATGGCGTGCTACCCACATTCCTGGGAGTATCGCGCACCGCGGCGGGCAATGTCTGGTTGTCCCTGGCCGGATTCGTGATCTTCTACTCGGCCTTGGCCGCCGTGGACGCCTTTCTTCTGATACGCACCATACGGCGCGGACCCGACGGACTGGGTTACTCGGCATGAACGCGCCGCTATGAGCTACGAAACCTTACGGGTGACTTGGTGGTTGATACTCGGCGTGCTGCTCATGGGATTTGCCATTACCGACGGATTCGATCTGGGACTCGGTGCAAGTTTTACCTTTCTCGGGCGAACCGATGCCGAGCGGCGCGCGCTGCTGTCGTCGGTCGAGCCGGTCTGGGAGGGCAATCAGGTTTGGCTGGTGCTCGGCGGCGGGGCGGCATTCGCGGCGTGGCCGCTGTTGTATGCAACCTCCTTCTCGGGATTGTACCTGGCGATGTTTCTCGTGCTGATCGCGCTGATTCTGCGCCCCGTGGGTTTCACCTATCGCGGAAAATTGCGCGATGCGCGCTGGCGCAGGGCATGGGATGTTGCGCTGACGCTGGGCGGCGCCCTGCCCGCCCTGCTGCTCGGCGTGGCCTTTGCCAATCTTTTTCTGGGTGTGCCCTTTCATTTTGACAGCTTGCAGCGTCCGGTCGTGACGGGCAGTTTTTTCAGTCTGCTGCATCCTTTCGCTTTGCTCGGCGGCATCATCAGTCTCTCCATGTTGATATTGCACGGCAATGCCTATGCCGCTTTCAAAGTGGGAGAACCGATGGCGTCCCGCGCACGCCAGGTCGGCTGCGCGGCCGCGGTGGTTTTTTTGCTGGCGTTTCTCGGCGCGGGCTTCTGGGTGTGCTCGGCGCTGCGCGGATACCAGGTGAGCAGTGTGATGGATCACACCGGACCCTCTGATCCGACCCACAAGACCGTCGCCATCGTTACGGGAGCTTGGCTGAATAATTTCCGAATCTGGCCTCTGCTGTGGGCGGCGCCGGTTTGCGCCGCGGCGGGCGCCGTGGGTGCGTATCTAGCGCTGCGCGCGCGCCGTGCGGGCGCCGCCTTCATGGCGAGCATTTTGGTTCAAGGCGGCACGATACTAACCGGCGGATTCGCGCTATTTCCGTTCCTGCTGCCCTCTTCTACCTTCCCCAATCAGAGCCTGACCGTATGGGATGCCTCCAGCAGCGCCAAGACGCTGTTGCTCATGCTGGTCGCCGTGATCGTCATCCTGCCCATCATTCTGGCGTATACAGGCTGGGTATTTAGAGTATTGCGGGGACCCATAACGCTCGAGAACATGCACGACGACGAGGGCGGCTACTGATGTGGTATTTCAGCTGGATTCTCGGAACCGGGCTGGCTTTATCTTTTGCCGTGCTGAACGCGATTTGGTACGAAATCATCGAGCAGCAACCGCACAAGGCTGAGCCCGGCGCGGCGGTTGCGCCCCCTGATGAGCGCTAACGGTCAACAACAAGCGCTGATGGGCAACGACGAGCGCTAAAAGGGATAATTGAGACCGGTGAACACGGCGGCACCCTCGGTGCCGTAGCCGATATCGACAAAGCCTACGACGTAGGGGCGCGCGATGCCCCGAAAGCCGACGCCGAATACCTCGTGAACGTGGTCCAGCGGATTGGTGCGTGTCTGCGAGAACACGCGGCCGAAGTCCGCGAACGGCGCAATTTCGATGTCGAGAAGCGTCGTGACCGCGTCGAAGGAAAATACCTTGCGGCGCAGTTCTACCGTCGTCGAGAAGGAGTCGCGATCGTAAAATCGTCCGGCTCCAAAGCCGCGCAGCGGCTGTTCCCCGCCGATCACGCTCTGGCCGCCGCCGATGCTGCTGAGCGCCCAAAAGGGTATGTCGTTGACAGTGGGCAGATAGCGCAGCGACATATGCGCGGCGAGCACGGTATCCGCTGCGACCGGCCAGGCTCCCCGTCCGTCGATGCCCGCTTCGCTGTACGAGGAGTCATTCACCAGTCCATCCTTGGCTGAGGCGCCGACGTACAACACCCACTGCATGCCGCGGGTGGGTACCGACAGGTCGTCGCGGGTGTCGTATACCAGGGAGAGGCGATTGAGAAATTCCTTGGTACTGCCCAGCAATTGCGGGAATCGCGTGTCGATCGAGGGCACATCGCTCAGCGTACCGGGCAACACATCGACCCCTTGCAGACGCAGGGTATAGAGCAGCTGCCAGGTGTGATTAAAGTTCAGCCCGGCCTGCACCTGTCCATACTCTTGCTGGTCGGTGTAATTGGTCTGGTCCCCGGCGCGGGTTCGATTGCCGACGCCATAGAAGCGCGTGGTGCCGTCGCGGTCGTAGACCAAACTGGTGTTGATCGACCAGCGCTCCTCGCGCAATCGACCGATTTGATACTCCGCGTCGAATTCGCGCTCGACTCTTTCCTTGATCCCCGTCACCACCGACCATTGCTCATCGGCCGAAGAATACGAAAATATGCGGCCGTCCACGCCAACCCCGAAGTTAGGGTTGTAAATGATATCGGGCGCGATTATGCGGCTGACATTGTGATTCTCATCAGTAGTTACCCAGGTCGGAATCAAGCCGAGCGTCAGGCCGCTGTCCGGATCCTGCGCGATCATCGGCACCGGAATGAACGGCGCCGTCTCCGGATTGAACCATTTCGCCCATTCCGGCTTATCCGGGCTCGGCGGCGGCGGCATCGGCGCAGGACCGGCTGGTACATCCGACCCGGCATCTCCCGGCGTGACCTCAGACCAGCTCGGTGCCGCCAAGATAATCGCCGCGGCGGCAACGATCAGGACGAACTTCACTTCATGGTCTTCCTCTCGACAAAGCTTGCAGTCGCGGCAGGATCTCTTGGGTCGCGCGCATAACATCCATGGGGAAATCGATCTCGATCCACGGCAATCCTGTGACATCAGCCACTTCGAGCGGGTGATTTCTTTCTATGAGCAAAGCGCGCACGGCTTCCTCGTGCGGCATCCCGGCACGCCCGGTGTCGATGTAGCCCGCTACCAGCGCTGCGAGCCGTCGGGCTGCGGCGCTCTCAAAACGGAAGAAACCGACCGACTCACCGATCGTGTCGAATTGCAAATCGGCAGCCAATTGCTTGCGCAGCTCGACCGGCACGCCGCCGCGCACGCAGAGCTTGACGGGTTCATCGCCCGCGGCGAAATCGCGATCAATCAACACGCGGTTTATCGGGCCGCTGCCGGCCACCAAGGCTCTCAGAATGCGCTCATCATACAAGACATCCGCGTCCATCAGGAGCACATCGCCGCCGCGCGTCAGCGCCTCCGCGATGGTGTGCACGGTGAGCACGCTGCCAAGTTCAAAATCCATGTTGAGCACGATCTCAGGCGGCGGCGTCCACGCCATGCGGTCGATTTCCGCCTGAACCAGTTCGTGGCGAAAGCCCAGCGCCAAGACCACCTCGGTGACGCCCGCGCTCTTCAGCAAACGCAAATGCCGCTCGAGCAGCGTCATGCCGCCGAAAGGCAGCAAGCATTTCGGCAGCTGGCTGTCCTCGGGTAGTTGCAGACGCAATACCGCGCCCCGCGGCCAAAATAATCGCGCGCATCAAAATCCTAGATCCGGGCCGTTCCGGCGCATGCCCCGGTGTGGTGAGCCGCGAACCGCAAGTACAACAAGCCAGGCAACCCGAGCAACAATTCGCGCGCGCGCTTCGCCAGCGATAGCGCCAACGCCGCGTTGGGCGCGAGGCCGGCGAGCGGCGCGAGCAATAAATAGCCTCCCTCTTGCACGCCCAAGGCACCGGGAACGGCGAACCCCGCGCCGCGGATGGCCTGCCCCAAGCTCTCGAGCACGAATGCGTCACGCCAGCTCACCGGTGTCCCGAGGAGAGTGGCGATCAGAAAAACCTCGCCTGTGCCGGCAATCCAACCCACCAGGCTCAAGACAAAGCTGGCGGTCACCGGTCCGTTGCGTCGATAGGCGCCCTGCACCGCCAAATCGATCGCCTGCGCGTGCGCGACCCATTGCGACCAATCCCGCTTGCGGGAAAATCGCCGCAGCGCGTTCATCAGTTTACTGAAGAGTGCGCGTCGCTGAAGCAGATAAAAGCCGCCCACTTGAATTGCCAAAAAAGCACTGGCAAGCAGCGCGGCGGTTCGCAGCGCGGCAGCTGAGAAATGAATCGTTTGGCCGAGAGCGGCAACACCCAGCAAGGCGAAGGCAATTTGCGCGAAAGTCTGCAGCGTCGTGCTGACGGTAATCGCCGCAGCGGCTTCCTCCACGGGCAGCCCGCGTCGCGCCAAGTAGCGCGCCATGAGTACCGGACCGCCGAGTTGACCCGCGGGCATCAGACTGTTGGCGGATTCGCCGAGCCAACGCGCCAGCAGGGAGTCGCGCAGCGGATTGCGGCTAAGATCCCGCTCGAGCAGCACGCAAATGGCGGCAGCATCGATGATGAGCGGCAGCAGGTGAAACAGCGCCACCAGCAGCAGTCCCCAGCCGGCGTGCCCCAGCGTTGCGAGTATCGCGGGCAAGTCCTGCGAGAGCAGCGCGCCCACGAATAGCAGCACGCCGACGCTCAACAGCCAACTCGACCTTCGCGTCATCAGCCGCGGCCCAAGAAACGCTGGAACACCTGGCGAAAGCCGAAATAGGCGAAGCGCGTCCTTCATGTTGGAGACGAGACGCCGCCACGGATGCATGCGCGGGTCCGTCACATATTCGAACTCAAGGAGACGCGAACTCTTTGGCGCCTCGCGCGAGCGCTGATGCGATGGCGCAGCGCGTCGCCGTCGAAGAAGCACCAGGCCACCCGCGGAATCTGCACTGAGCCGGGAACATCGCGGATACGTCCTTCTTCCGGGTGTGCAGCTCATAGTCAAGCGGCAGGATGAATCGTCGATCAAGCCCAAGAGCAACGTATAGCGCTGGCCCGTCGTAGTAGCAGGTGTCGTAATGCCAGCCGATGTGGTCGCCGGGCACGCGTGTAGAAATACAGCGCATAGGCGTGCGGGTCATCGGGCGGCGAGACCATCAGCTTGCTCGCCGGTCAAATGCATCCAGCCAGCGATTCAATCCGCGCAACGATACAGCTCGGCAATGACCGGGGCTTGCGCATCGATGGCGTGCCGGCCGACGCTGCCGCCCTGCTTGTGGCCCGGCAGGTAATTGCGATTCACCGAGTTGCTGACGGCGGCAAGAGCATCGATCAATCGCGCGGTAATTTCCGTCGGCAAAAAATTCTCGACGTAGACAAAGGAACCCTGCCGCAGGTATTCGGCTCGCAGTCCCTGCACGTTGAGGGAATCCAGTCGTGAAGCTAGGACCGACTCCAGTCGCGAAGCTAGGACCGACTCCAGTCGCGAAGCTAGGACCGAATCCAGTCGTGCTGCTAGCGCCGGCGCGGTTCCGGTTGCGGTCGCCGCCACGCTTATCCGGCGACCCCACTCGCCATGCGGCGATCTCGCCGCGGCACCCGTTGATAATCGATCAGCACCCAAATGGCAAACACCGGCGCGCAAATCGAAGCCGCGACCAGCAAGGGAAGCAACGCGTTACCGAGTGTCGCCAACGGCAGCAGGTACAGCACATCTTCGGTCTCCAAGCCGCCGAACAAAGTCTGTTGCGTACCGGCCTTGCCCGACACCGTCTCGATGCGCATGCGCAGATAAAAAATCTGCGCGATCGCCGTGCCGGCCGTGAGACCCAATATCGCGGGCGGAACACTCAGTTCGAGCACCGGCCTTTGCGGCTACGCCGACGCCGATCGCGACGAAAAGCAGAATCGTCACTGCGGCATCGCTCGCCAGGTCGTAAAGATGCCCGATCCGGCTGGATTTCCCGCTCATGCGGGCCAGTTCACCATCCGTATGATCCAGAAAATTCGACACAACCAGCAGCAGGGCCGCGAAATTCGACCAGCCGTAGCTCCCCGGAATAAAGGCCGCCGCGGCCGCCAGACCAACCGCCAAACGCAGCGTGGTCAAATGGTTGGGCGTCACCCAGGTGTGGATGAGGGGCGCCGCCAAGCGCCGCGCCAAGCGAGCGTCCCACGGGCGACTCGCAGCCGGGTCCGGACAGGATACGGGCTCTGAGTTCAACATGAGAGCATCCATGCCCCTATTTCATCGGCACGCCGCAGCGCGCCAATACCGCGCGCAGATCGCGTATCGGCGGGAAGACTTCGTTGTTCCAATCGGCGCCTTGCGCGTCGTACGCCCGCTGCTCGTGTTCAACGATATCCTTGTCCTCGCGGAAAATATTCTCGGTAAACCAGCTCACGAACGGCCAGACGACGTGAATGATTCCCGGAAAACTCGGCTTCTTGACCGAGAGAAAGCCGTAAGTGCGATTGGTACGCTGCTCGGTATCGAGCGGTGTGTAGCCGAGCCACACATCGAGAACCGGATCGTCGGATTGCTGGATGTCGCGTCCCACCCAGACCTTCAGGTTTTGGGTGGGGTAGTCAGTGCGGATCCGCATGTGATCGGAAAAATCCTTTTTGGCCTCGCCACGCTTGCGCATCAAATCAACGATGACCTGCTCGCCGACGGACGATTTTCCCTCGGTGCGGCTGAAGCTGTATTCGACTTCCGCCCAATTCTCGCCATGATTGCGTCCCAGACAGCGGGCCCGGATCGATCCCATCTGCTTGCGATGCATGAACTGATGATTCATGTCGAACAGGTTTTCGTGCATGAAGGTGTAATGACAGGCAACTTCGCGGTTCAAGCGCCGCGTCTTATAGTCCTTGCGCCGCGATGAGCCCAGACTCGCCGGCGCACGGCTTTCGGCCAACGCCGGATCGCCCGGGAAAACAAAAATCAGGCCGTCGATCTCCCGGGCCGGATAGCCTCTCACACCGGTGGGCAGCCGCTCCGGGCCCAGGTACGGCACATTGATGCACTTGCCGGCGCAGTCATAGACCCAGCCGTGATAGTGGCATTTCAAATCGTCGCCGCTGACGACGCCCAGATGCAGGGGAACCTGGCGATGGGCGCAGCGATCCTCTAAAGCGAAGACCCTGCCGCCGCTGCCGCGGTACAGAACGATGGGATCGCCGGCGAAACGCCTGGCCAAAGTCTTACCCGGTTTGAGCTCATCGGACCACGCCAATGGATACCACTGATCCGGATGAGCGCCGATGCGGCGCAGGTCCACGTTGGCTGGGTTTGCCGCGCGCAGCGTCGCCAGATTCGAGTTATCTTCGGACATGGGCGCAGAGTCTACCTGTTCGCGCGCGCGCATTACACGTTGTGGAGGCTAAGGTCGGAATCGAACCGGCGTACACGGCTTTGCAGGCCGCTGCATGACCACTCTGCCACTTAGCCCAAAACGGCAAACCCCGGGCGCGCCGGGGTTCGCTGCGCAGTTTACATCATCCGTGGCCCGGCTCAATCCGTCTCTTGCTTATAGACTGCGCCCGACTTCATCACGAATGAGACGTGCTGCAGCAATTTGATATCCCGGAGCGGATCGCCCTTCACCGCAATGATATCGGCCCACTTCCCAGCCTCGAGTGTCCCCACTTTATCCGACCAGCCCATGAGGTCGGCAGCATTCAGGGTACCGGTTTGGATCGCGGCAAGCGGCGACATGCCGAACTGCTCGACATAGACTTCCAGCTCGTGCGCGTTCATGCCATGCGGGTAGACCGCCGCGTCGGTACCAAGCGCGATCTTGACGTGAGCGGCAATGGCTCTCTTGGCATTTGCTTTCGCCACCGCGGCTACGTCCTTCATTTTCTGATAGTAGAACGGCGGCAGATGTCCATTGATCTGAACCCAGTCGACCAGATACGCCGTCGGCACGAAATAGGTGCCGTGAGCTTTCATTGCGGCAATGTCTTCCTCGTTCATATAAGAGCCGTGCTCGATCGAATCCACGCCCGCTTGCGTCGCCCAGAGAATCCCTTGCGCGCCATGGGCGTGCGCGGCGACTCGGCGGCCCAGACGATGTGCATCGGCGACGATGGCTTTGAGCTCTTCCAGCGTGTACTGGGACGCCTGGGGATCGTCGCCCTTGGACAGGACGCCGCCCGTTGCACAGATCTTGATCAGATCGGCGCCGTACTTGATGTTCTCGCGAACCTTGTGTTGCACGGCCTCCACGCCGTCGGCGACGCCGCCGCCAACCGCGTGATACTGAAAGGGAAGCAGATTGTCGTCGCAATGACCGCCGCTGATCCCTAAGGCAGGACCGCTCACCTGCATGTGCGGACCTTCGATGAGGTTCTCATTGATGGCATCGCGCAGATCAACATCGGCATAACCTTCCGCGCCGACGTTGCGTACCGACGTGAACCCTGCTTGCAGCGTGACTTTGGCGTTGCGCGCGCCGATCAGCGCGCTCTTCGCAATGCTTGTCGACAGCTCATGGTACGGATCAAAATTTGTATCCATCGTCAGGTGGGTGTGCACGTCGATCAACCCGGGCAACACCGTCATGCCGCGCAAATCAATTTCGCGGTCCTGCGGCTTTTTCGGGGTCGCACTGGTTGCGGCAATGCTCGAGATCGCACCCGCCGTGACCACGATGGTTTGGTCCGCGGCCTCGTTGCCGCTGCGAACATCCAGCACGTGGCCGGCACGAATCAAAATGCGGTCGGGCGTTGG
This sequence comes from uncultured Gammaproteobacteria bacterium, assembly GCA_963782865.1. Taxonomy (GTDB): domain Bacteria; phylum Pseudomonadota; class Gammaproteobacteria; order Steroidobacterales; family Steroidobacteraceae; genus Bog-1198. The sequence goes on from CAWALS010000006.1 coordinate 48,824, forward strand.
AGATTCATCGGCAGCGAGCGTGGTTACCGAGATTTGGATGAATAGAAGGGACAGCCAGAGGCTGCCGCGCACGACCAGAGCTTTCATTTTAGTTATCACCTATCGGCAGGCGTGCCGTTTATATTCGGATTGTAGTGGGAAGGAGGCTCTAACGCGCGACTCTAACCTCGACAACATCTTCGAGTATCTCATAACATATTGATTAAACTTAATATTTACATTTCATTCCATCAAGAAATGCGCACGGCGCTCGTTGGGAGCCCATGAGTACATGAGCATCTTCACTAGCGCCGCTGCTTCCTAATTGCTTCGTTCGCTGGCAGACAGACCACGCCCGCGTCGCTAGGCACTCTATCGGTTCAACAACGCGACATCGTCCGGAGCTTGGTCATGAAATGGGCAGGAATGTATCTTCTGGGTTTCGCTGTGCTCGTGGGTGGTCTGCTGGCCGCGCTCTGGAAAATGGGTGTTCTGCAACGCATCGGCACCGCCTGGACTTTGATTGGAGTCGCGATATTGATCGGCGTTGGCATCATGATCTCCGTCACCAACAGCGGCCGAAAAGACAACATTGAGATCGATAGCAAATGAGCGACGGAAGCGCCGCAGACACATGGCCAGGTGTAAGGGCTCTCCAGGCCTGCCATATTTATCTTAAATCATCAGGGCCGGGGAGCGGGACACGGGGCTCGAACTCGCGACCTCAACCTTGGCAAGATTGGGTTCTAGATCCTCCAACCATATGACTATAATAGTGCTTCTGCATTTTCAGGATCCACTGAATACGCTCAACACGTGCAATAGCTGCCTCACGGCTCAAGAACTCCGGCTTGCTGACGTCTTTGACGACCATGCACAAATCATCTGGCGAAGTGCCCTCACCAGCTATCGAGGATTGCACGCGCGTTGAATCAGCTGCGGCAATTACCTATTCTCGCACATGATCGGCGCGTGTAGATTCACCGCCGGAGGGCTGGATGTCTTTCGCAGCTGCGCCAGAACGAATCGATGGTCATTCTCATTGGAATGCGCGCTTGATTTACAGGGTCCGCTACAGGAATTGCCCGTATGCCTAATTCGTCGGCCGAGGATCAAGGCTTGCAAGGTCCCGTCATTGTGAACGACGTCGACACAGCCGCTTCGCGACAGTCGAGTTTTTCTCGCGAGGAACTGATAGGTTGCGGCGAAGGCAAGCTCTTCGGACCGAACAGCCCGAGGCTGCCCTCGGGTCAAATGCTGATGGTCGATCGGATTACCCAGATTTCCCTCAGCGGCGGTGCGCACGGGCGTGGCGTACTGCACGCAGAACTCGACATCGATCCGTCCATGTGGTTCTTCGCTTGTCACTTTCGCGGCGACCCGGTCATGCCGGGTTGCCTCGGTCTTGACGCCATGTGGCAATTAGTCGGCTTTTTCATGGCATGGAGCGGCCACCGCGGCTTGGGCCGCGCACTCGGCGTCGATGAGGTGCGTTTTTTTGGACAAGTGCAGCCGCATGTGAAACGAGTGAGCTATCAAATCGACATCAAGCGCGTCATCACCCGCAGGCTCATCATGGCGACGGCGGAGGGTTCGCTCGCAGCCGACGGCCGAAAAATCTACACCGCGACCGGCTTGCGCGTCGGCCTGTTCGAGAACGCGAATGCGCTTCAGCCGCCAGCCCCAGAGGTGGCCGCCTGATGCGTCGTGTTGTAGTTACTGGCATGGGTATCGTCTCCTGCCTGGGTAACGATCTTGATTCCGTCAGCCGCTCTCTGGCGGAGGGCCGGCCGGGTATCCGCGTCGCGCCAGGGTATGCCGAAATGGGCTTGCGCAGCCAGGTCGCCGGGATTCCGCAAATCGAGATCGATCAGCATCTGGACCGGCGCGATCTTCGGTTCATGGGCGACGCTGCGGCGTTTGCCGCGATTTCCCTCAAGTCCGCAATACTCGACGCAGGCCTGACACAGACCGACGTGAGTAACCCGCGCACCGGCCTCATCGCCGGCAGCGGCGGCGCCTCGCCGGCCAACGTCGTCGAGTCGGCCGATATCCTGCGCGCACGCGGGGTGCGAAAGATAGGCCCGACGCGCGTGCCGCGCACGATGTGCAGCACCATAGCCGCCTGCCTCGGCACCGCCTTTCACATCAAGGGTGTGAGCTTCTCAGTGACGTCCGCTTGCGCGACGAGTTCGCATTGCATCGGCGTCGGGGCGGAGCAGATCCGCTGGGGAAATCAGGATGTGATGTTTTGCGGCGGCGGGGAAGAAGAACACTGGTCCCTGACCGCGCTATTCGATGCCATGGGCGCGTTGTCTACGGCGCGAAACGACGTGCCGCAAACCGCCTCGCGCGCCTACGATGCCGGGCGCGACGGCTTCGTGATCGCAAGCGGTGGAGGCATGATCGTGCTTGAATCGCTCGAGCACGCGAGCGCGCGGAATGCGCGCATCTATGCCGAATTGGTCGGCTACGGCGTTACCACCGATGGGCAGGACATGGTGCAGCCCTCGGGTGAGGGTGCGGTGCGCTGCATGCAGCAGGCGCTCGCCGCAGTGTCTTGCCCGATTTCGTACCTGAATACCCACGGCACCTCGACCCCGCTCGGCGATCTGATCGAGCTTAAAGCGGTGCGCGAAGTGTTTGGCGCCGCGATGCCGCCCATTTCGTCCACCAAGTCGCTGTCCGGCCACTCGCTCGGCGCGGCCGGCGTCCAGGAGGCGATCTATTGCCTACTTATGATGCGCGATGGATTCGCCGCGGGTTCCGCCAATATCGACGAACTTGACGGTGCCTGCTCGGATTATCCGATTCTACGGGCGACCGAACGCGCGCCGAATTGACGCCGTTATGTCCAACAGTTTCGGCTTCGGCGGCACCAACGCCACGCTGGTGTTTCAGCGCTGCTGAGAACGGTCGGCGAGCGCGGATTCCGCAGGTTATTGACGACAAGAGAGATCTTGGAGCGGGAAACGAGGCTCGAACTCGCGACCTCAACCTTGGCAAGGTTGCGCTCTACCAACTGAGCTATTCCCGCACTAAACAGAGGCGCAATTGTAGGGCCGCGCCGCTGGGAGTCAAGGAAAACTCAGCGCAATATGATGCTAAGGCATTGAACTGACCGGCAATTTCCGTGATTCAGGCCGTGGCAGGCGCTTCCATGATGAGTTCGCGAAGGCACCCCCAGCTAGGGCTCGCAGCTAGGAGGGCTCGCAGCTAGCGGCAAGCGCAGCGCCGCAGCTAAGCTGCAGTGCGCCGGCTACAGTCTCGAACTGTCTCGCAGTTCGGGCCAGGCCAGGCGCAAATAAAGAATCATCGACCACAGCGTCAGTACCGCCGCGATGGCGGTCAACACCACCCCGAGCTTGTAAATAGCGATGCCGAGCAACCTATGATGAAACAGCATCATCGACAGCCCGGTGATCTGCATGATGGTTTTGTACTTGGCCAACTGCGACACTTTGATCCGGCCGCGCGCGCCGATCTCGGCCATCCATTCGCGCAGCGCCGAGACTGCGATCTCGCGGCCGATAATCACGATGGCCATGATCACGACAAACCAGCGCGAATCCCCGCTCACGATCAGCACCAGCGCCGCCGCGACGATCAGCTTGTCAGCGACCGGATCCAAAAACGCCCCGAGCCGCGACGTCAATCCGAGCTTGCGCGCGAAATATCCATCCAGCGTATCGGTGATGCCGGCGAGCGCGAAGCCAACGCCGGCGGCCGGATGCGCCCACCAAAACGGCAGGTAATACAGGATTACCACGCCCGGAATCATCAATATGCGCAACCACGTCAGCGTGTTGGGCAGATTGAAATGCGATTTAGGCTTATCGTCCGGGGTGGAGGTGCTCATAGATCACCTGGGCGAGTTCTCGCCCGAGGCCGCGAATTTGAATGAAATCCTCGATGCCGGCACGCAGTATCCCTTGCAGGCCGCCGAATTGCTTCAGCAACTCGCGCCGCTTCACCGGTCCCAAGCCCGGAATGGTTTCGAGAATCGACTGGCTATGCCGTTTGGCGCGCTTTTTGCGATGTCCTGCGATCGCAAAGCGATGCGCTTCGTCGCGCACGCGCTGAATCAGGTGCAGTGCACGCGAGTCCGGCGGCAGGATGACGGGGGTGTCCTGGCCCAACAGGAATAGTTGCTCCTGCCCGGCCCTCCGATCGACGCCTTTGGCGATGCCGATCAGGGTCATTCCGCCGACTCCGAGTTCCTCGAGAACCTTGGCCGCTTCGGCCAACTGTCCCTTGCCGCCATCGATGAGCAGTACATCCGGCTTCGGGATCTCGCCGTCGCGCACCCGCTTGTAGCGTCTCGACAGCGCTTGGTACATCGCCGCGTAGTCATCGCCAGGCTGGATGCCGCTGATATTGAAGCGCCGGTAGTCGTTCTTCAGCGGGCCTTCGAGGCCAAACACGACGCAGGAGGCCACCGTGTCGCTGCCGCCCGTGTGGCTGATGTCAAAGCACTCCAGGCGATTGGGGGTCTCCTCCAGATCGAATGCTTCGCGCAAGTCCTCCAGGCTTGATTCGATGCCGGCGCGTGCCAGCCGCCGCATGTTCAGCGCCTGCTCGGCATTGGTGTGCATCATCTCCAGCCAGCGCGCGCGGATGCCGCGAACCGAGCTGCAGATGCGCACCTTGTGCGCCAGGCGCTCCGTTAGGGCCGTCTCGAGCAGCTGCATCTCGTCGAAGTCTTGCTCCACGATGATCTCCGCCGGGGCGTCGCGTTCCAAGTAGTATTGCATGACAAATGCCGCCAGGACCTCCGGCAATTCAGCGAGCGGCGCTTTGGGGAAAAATGTGGTGCTGCCGAGGCTGCGGCCCGCCCGCACAAACATCAGGGCCACGCAGTACTCGCCGTTGGCGGCGGCGATCGCGATGACGTCCGCATCATGATCCGCGCCCGCGGTCACAATTTGTTGGGCCTGGATGACCTTGAGCTTCGCCAGTTGATCGCGCAGCTGTGCGGCTTCCTCGAAATCCAAGCGTTCGGCGGCCGCGTCCATGCGCCGGCCCAGCTCTTCGCCGACCTCGTCGTTGCGCCCTTCCAGCACCTTGATTGCGGCGCTCACGTCGCGCGCGTAATGCTCCTTGGAAACCAAACCCACGCAAGGCGCCGTGCAGCGTTGAATCTGGTATTGCAGGCAGGGCCGCGAGCGGTTCGCAAAATAGCTGTCGTCGCAATTGCGGATGCGAAATAGCTTCTGCAGCTGCTGCAGCGTATCGCGGACGGCGCCGGCCGAAGGATAGGGCCCGAAATATTTGCCCGGCTCCTTGCGCGAACCGCGGTAGAAATTCAAGCGTGGAAATTCGTGATTGGTTTCCAGATGCAAGTACGGGAAGCTTTTGTCGTCGCGCAACACCACGTTGAAGCGCGGCCGATGCTTCTTGATCAAGTTGTATTCGAGCAGCAGCGCTTCGGTGTCAGAGTTGGTGATCGTCACCTCCATATTGGCGGTTTTGGCGATCAACGCCTGTACTTTGGGCTGCACATTACTGGGCTGAAAATACGACGCGACGCGGCTCTTGAGGTTGCGCGCTTTGCCGACATAGAGAATCTGCCCGTCGCCGTCGAGCATCCGGTACACGCCCGGGCGGCCGGGAAGACTGTCGACGAACACCTTGGCGTCGAATCCTTCGGATACGGCGCTCATGACCCGCCACGCTCGGGCAGCGCCAGGTCCCGAGCCCTTTCGATAATTGCTTCAAACATTTGCGTGGTGAGCCGCCGCGTCTGGGTGTTGTAGCGGCTGCAGTGATACGAATCAAGCAGCACCCGGCCCGCGCCCAGCTCGTGCTGTGCCCCATGCGCAAAGCGAAATCTGACCGGCGGCAAACCCTGGGCGCGCAGCACGGCCGCATGCGCAATCGCGCCCAAGGCCAGGATCACTCGTGCATTCGGACTGCGCCTAAGTTCCGCCTGCAGGTACGCGTTGCACTGCTTGACCTCGGCCGGCAGCGGTTTGTTCGCCGGCGGCAGGCACTTGACCGAGTTGGTGATCCGCGCATCGATCAGCCGCAGGCCATCATCCGCGGCGGTCGATTGAGGAGCGCTCGCCAGCCCGAATTTGTACAACGTGCGGTACAGCAAGATGCCGGCGTGATCACCGGTGAAGGGCCGTCCCGTGCGGTTGGCCCCGTGCATCCCCGGCGCGAGGCCCACGAGAACAAGCCGCGCGCCCGGATCGCCGAACGGCGGCACCGGCCGGCAGTAGTAGTTCGGCTCCTCGGCGTGGACGGCGTCCAGAAACGCGGCAAGGCGCGGGCAACGCCTGCAATCAACGTCAAAAATCGAGTTCATGCTCGGGAAGGTGTATCACGCTCAAGCGCAAATAAAAAACGGGCTACGCAGATCACCGCGTAGCCCGCCATCGATCGCGCTTGGACTTTGGACTAACCCGAGCGCAACTGAACCTGGCCCAGAAGGCTTGAGAACCATGTCAGACCCCGCCATGGGGAAAAGATTCCTCGCGGCCGCCAATATTTGCTCAGGCTACCAGGCTTAAGCGGCTTTGGGCGCCCAAAGGCTTAGCTGCGGGGAAGGTTCCCGAGCCAGAATAGCACCTGCCGCCAGCGGGGCAAGCCGGCTTTTTAAAAACTGCCGCCTGTAACAAAGTCTAAGTCGAGATAAAGTTCTTAACTAGATGAATTAGCAAACAATACTTGCGAATCTTAGTCAGTTGTTCCGCGTCATGTCGCTGTAACCCGGCCGTGCGTTCGCGCTGCCGCGGTATCAGGAGCGCCTCGGGGTCAGCAGCATTTTCATGCCATGGCGGGCGCGAAGGGTTATCAGGCCCTGCGGCTCGACCTTATGCCCCGGCACCACCCGCAGCCTGTAGCGCTGCGCCAGGGTCGCGAGCAGTACGGTGGCCTCGGTCAGCGCGAAGGCGGCGCCGATGCAAATACGCTTGCCGCCGCCAAACGGCAGGTACGCGAAACGCGGTCGTGCTGCGGATGCTTTAGGCGAGAAGCGTTCCGGATCGAATCGGCCGGGGTTCTCCCAGAGCTTCACGTGTCGATGCAGCAGCCAGGGCACGATCATGACGGCCGAGCCCTTCGGAATGCGCTCGCCCACCAACGTATCATCGCCGATCGCCTCTCTTGCCATGGTGTGCACCGGCGGATAAATCCGCATGGACTCCTCCACCACCATCCGCGCATAGGTGAGCTTGCTCACATCATCGTGCGTGGGGGCGCGGCCGCCGAGTACCGAATCGAGTTCGGCGTGCAATTTCGATTCCACTTGCGGGTGCTGAGACAAGAGAAACCAGGTCCAGGTCATCGCCATGGCCGTGGTTTCGTGACCGGCCAAGAAGATCGTGATCACGTGGTCACGCACCTCTTGCGCGCTCATACCGCCGCCGGTTTGCTCATCGCGAGCTGCGATCAGTCTGGCGAGCAAGTCCTTGGGATAATTTCCGGGATCGCGTGTGCGCTCGTCGATGAGCCGATCGATGACCTGATCGAAATCGCCCAGCGTGCGCTGCGCGACCCCACGTCTGGGCAAGCTCGCGAGCCATCGTGGCCAACCCAACATGTCCAGCATATTCGGGCGCATTTCCGCTTGATAGCGGCCGGCGCTGCGTCCCATGATCGTGACGATGTCATCGGAGTCGCTCGAAAACATGGTGCGCGAGATGATGTTGAGCGTCACTTGCATCATCGCAGTCTGGACTTCGACCGCGGCGCCCACGGGAACCTTGCCCCACTCCGCGAGTAGTTCTTCAGCGGCCCGCGTCATGATGGGTGTGTAGGCGGCAATACTCCGATGATCGAACGCCGGCGACATGGCGCGGCGGTGTTGCCGCCAGGTCTCCCCTTCCGAGGTGATCAACCCCTTGCCGAGACCGGGTTCAAGAATTCGACGCGTAATTTCAGTCTTCCGATAGTTCGCCGCGTTGTCGATCAGCACGTGCTTGATCGCAGCGAGATCGTTGATCACGAATAAGCGGCGTCCAAATACTTTTCGCTCGAGAATGTCACGCTCGTAGGCTTCTTGCGCGAAGGAGTCGATGGCGCTATCGCGCAGCGCGCGCACAAACCCGAAGAAGGACAAGCGGCGCTGCGGCGGCATGGGCGCCGGCAGAATGGGCGCTGCGAGCGGATTATTGAGCGTAGTCATCGTGGCAATTTAGCATGCCGCTCAAGACCCCGATCCGTGCGCGCCGTCTTATGTATACCGGCACAGTAAGGAACAGATGGTGGCGTAATTATTATTAATTAAAATAATAGGTTACGAGATTAATATGGAATTTATGTTATTTCGTTGCCGAATCCAACTCACGCCTGATTGGTGTAAAACTCTACGCATCTTCACCCCAGTTCACGCACCGCGGAGGATAATTGCAGCATGGACAAGGAACGCGATTTTCTGCCGTGGATTTTCGGCGGCCTATCGGCCGCGGCGATTGCGGTTGCCTATGCAACGGTTTCGACCCACAGCGCCGCGCCGACCTTGAGGCCGCAATATGCAGCCGCGCAAGCCCCTGCTTCACCGACAACTTTGCCAACAGCGAGGACAGTACCAGCGGCTGCGGCTCCGGCTGCGAATCCAACGGCGGCTCCGCCCGCGGCGCACCCCGCTTCAGCAACCCTGTCGGGGCCGCCGCAGGCGCAAACCGGCGTTGAGCCGGAACAGGCCGGACAGATTTGGGAATGTATGACCAAGGGCGTAAAAACCTTTTCCAACAATCCCTGCGGCGAGAAATCGACCTTGCTTGACGTCGGTCCCATCAACCGCATGAGTCCGACGCCCGTGATGCATTACGTGCGCGCCTATGGGCCCGATCAGAGCGCGCCCGCCGCAGACGAGGATTATTCCGACCAATATGCCGCGGATACCGGCGGCGACTCGTACACATTTGTCCAGGGCGTGGGCCTGCTACCGCGCAGGCGCCGCCCAGAACAGATCCATCGACCGCCCTCTGCTCCCGCTCGGTCCTCTGCGCCCCCTCAACACAACCCCGGACCGGCGCGTCGATACTAAAGCGTTTGCGTTTGCTCGCGCGCAGCCGGCCGCCTTGACCGCCGGACTGATTGTTGGGAATCTAGCCGCAGGGAGGGGCCATGGCAGAAACCGCAAACCAGGGTAGCGAAAGGCGGCGGCGCCTCAGCGTCGCCATCGCGATGGCGTTCGCGCTCCTGAGCGGCGCTGCCGCGGACACACCGCCGAGCTCCGAAGCTTCTCACGCCGCGGTCGACTCGACCACGATCGTGGGCAAACGGGACCGCGCAACCCTCGAGCGCGAAGTGGGGTTATTCGTCAATGCCGTTGCCCTCAAGCCGGGCGACGAGTCGCTAGCCCGCTGGCAGTTGCAAATCCCGCTCTGTCCGTTGGTCGCGGGCATGGCGAAAACCGACGGCGAGTACATTCTGGCACGCGTCTCGAAGATCGCCGCCGCCGCGGGCGCGCCGCTCGCGCCGGAGCATTGCAAGGGCAACTTCTACATCGTCGTGACCTCGGATCCCGACGGCGTGATCAAGGCCTTGAGCAAGCGAGACGTTCGGATGTTTGGCGATGAGGCCGATCAAGGTGGCACGACGATCCGTGAATTTTTCGCCGCCAGCCCGGTACACGTCTGGTACAACACCGAGAAATATGAGCTGGACGGAACCCCGATGGGCAACAATCAGGACGGCCGCGAAGACCTCAGTGCGCGAGCCAATCGCATCGAAATCAACAGCTATCGGGCACTGTCGTCGATCATCGCGGTGTTTGACGCGCGGCGCCTGAAGGATATGACTTACGCGCAAATAGCCTCCTATGTTGCCATGGTCGGACTCGTGCAAATGCGCACGCCGGCGAAAGTGGGCGATGCGCCGAGCATCCTCAATCTGTTTGCCGGTGCGGGCAAGGCGCCGCCCGGGCTGACGGCGTGGGACGAATCCTTTCTCAAGGCGGTGTACGCAACGCGCATCACCGACAGAGCCCAAATCGCCGAGATCAAGATCTCCATGGTGCGAGACGTTGCGCCCTGACGCCAAGAAAGTTGCGCTGGTGACCGGCGCTTCGCGCGGCATCGGCCGCATCATCGCACTGCAGCTTGCGCAGCGCGGCGTGCGCGTCGCGCTTCACTATCGCAATAATCGCGAGGCCGCCGCCGCCAGTCTTGCAGGTCTTCCGGGCGCGGGACATGCGAGCTTCGATGCGGATCTGTCGGACCCCAAGGAGGCGAGCCTGCTGTGGGGGCGGGTCACCGATGCTCTCGGCGCCATCGACATCCTCATCAACAATGCCGGTTTGTATATTTTCCATCCCCCGCTGAAGACCGCATACGGTGAATGGCAATCAGCATGGCGGCATACGCTCGCGGCCAACCTCCTCGCTCCGGCGGATCTGTCGCTGTTGGCCGCGCAAAGCATGGCCGCGCGCGAGCAGCGCGCAAAATTCCGAATTCGGCCGCGGGCGAATCGTCAACATTTCCTCGCGCGGCGCATTTCGCGGCGAGCCTGATGCACCCGCCTATGCGGCCAGCAAGGCCGGGCTCAATGCGCTGTCGCAGTCCTTGGCGAGAGCTCTCGCCGGCAACGCGGTGTATCTGTACTGCGTGGCGCCGGGCTGGGTGGAAACGGAAATGGCCACGAGCCATCTCGAAGGCGCGGAAGGACAGGCAATTCTGGCGCAGCACCCCTTGGGCCGCGTGAATCGCACCGACGAAGTCGCGAACGCCGCCGTGTACTGCGCTCTCGACGCACCCGCGGCGATGACCGGATGCGTGATCGACGTCAACGGCGCGAGCTATCTACGGACTTAGGGCGCGCCGCCAACGGCTCCGCTGCGTCCGGTGCCGCTCCTTTTGGGTATGAAGTGCTGCGGATGGGTATTAAGCGCTGCGGACAGGTATTAAGCGCTGCGGACAGGTATTAAGCGCTGCGGAACAGCAACGGTAACTCTGGGCGTAGGTCGATGCGCATGCCGGCCGGCCCCTCGAACCAAATCTCCAGCAGCGGCTGCGGCGCTTCGAAATAACTCACGAGACCGTGTTCTTGCGCGCAACGCGAAGCGGCCGATAACGCGTTTCGACCTTGCAGCCCCACCGACAATCCCCGAATCCGGCGGATCGGCAGCGCATGCGTCACGGGCTCCGGCCGACGCGCCGTGCCGCTCGTTAGGAACGGCAAATAGAACAAATCCGGTTCGTTCAGGGTCGTGCCATCGGCGATCTGCATGGCGAGACCCGGCGGCAGGTAGCCCGGCGTGTAGGACCAAGTGACAAAGGGCGGCGGCACCGGCGGCGTGTTCGTCGAGCGAAAAATGATTCCAAACGGGCTAACCTGCGTGTCTTTGGCTTGGCACCGCTCCCAGAGGCGCGTGCGCCGCGTTCTTTCGCTCTGCACCTCCGCCGGGTCTGCCACCCACAGCAGTTCCAGCATGAAGTTCTCGAAAAAGAATCGGCGATTGGCGGTGCCCTGTCCCGGATGGGTGTTCCTGGACCCTTCGACAAATCCCGATCGCAGCAGCGCATCGCCCTCGGGAGCACCGGTCGTGCAGCCTATAAAGACATGATCCGCCTCGAGCCCTGCGCCAGCCTCACTCAGGCAGTTGTCCTCCCAATAAATCAGCGATCGTCACGGCTCCCGTGAGATCCAGATACGTCAGCACCGGCAGCAGCAGCAAGGAGATGATCGCGCCGACTCGCGCAGCTCGCGCCGCCCAGCGAGACTTACAATTGTCCGCGCATCGATAAGTGCCGACGATGACATAAACGGTGAAGATCAAGCCGCCGATCGTATAAGCCCGCATGGCAAATATATTCTCGGGATTCAAAAACAACTCGAACGCACCGTACAACAGCGAGCCGACCACGCCATACAGCCAGAAGACCCGAGACAGCGAGGTCTTCCCTTCCAAGGGATCCTTGACGAATTGCGTAATGCTCACGCGCGGCCCTGGGTCTAGCCGGCCGGCCGCGGCGTCTTGCCCATCCGGTGACCTGCGCCCGCTCCCGCGCCCGCGCGGCGCGCAATCAACATGGCGAGTTCCAACGCCTGTTCTGCATTCAGGCGCGGATCCACCTGCGATTTGTAGGCTCGCGCCAGATCGCTCTCGGTCAGGCCGCGAGCCCCGCCGACGCACTCGGTGACATCCTCGCCGGTCAGCTCGATATGCACGCCGCCCAGCATGGAGCCTTCTTCATGGTGAATGCGAAATGCTGCTTCGACTTCGCCCAGAATATTGTCGAAGCGCCGCGTCTTGATGCCGCCCGCCGTGGTTTCGGTGTTGCCGTGCATGGGATCGCAGACCCAGAGCACCTGCGACCCGGTGGCGCGAACCGCGCGGATCATCTCGGGCAGCCGTTGTTCGATATCCTTGATGCCGAAGCGATGCACAAAGGTCAGGCGGCCGGGCTGATTTTGCGGATTGAGCACCTGAATGAGTTCCTGCAGCCATTCGGCGCTCATCGATGCACCGACTTTTACGCCGATCGGATTGGAGATTCCGCGAAAGTATTCGACATGTGCACCGTCGATGGTGGCGGTACGCATCCCGATCCAGGGCATATGCGTCGAGAGGTTATACCAGCGCTTCTGGCGCTCGATGTAGCGGGTCTGCGCCTGCTCTGAGTAAAGATGTAATCCCTCATGGCTGGTATAGAAATCAACCCGCGTCGCCGCATGCACGCGCTGCCCGCTCATGGATTCGAAAAAATCCATCGACTCGGCGATCGAATCGACGATCTGTTGGTAGGCTTCGCGCAGCGGCGCATGCCTTAAGAAGCCCAGGTCCCAGTACTCGGGATGATGCAAATCGGCAAAGCCGCCGTCGATCAGCGCCCGCACAAAATTGAGCGTCAATGACGCGCGCTCATAACCGCGCAGCAGCAACTCCGGATCCGGTTCACGTTCCGCCGCGCTGAATCCGGGGCGATTGACGTTGTCGCCGCGGTAGGTCGGCAGAGTCAGTCCCTCGCGGGTCTCGGTATCCGCCGAGCGCGGCTTGGCGTACTGGCCGGCGAATCGGCCGACGCGCAGAATGGGTCTCTTCAAGCCTTGCAGCAACACCAGGCTCATTTGCAGCAGGATTTTGAGGCGGCGCGCGATATTGTCCGACTCGCAGTCCTCGAAGCTTTCAGCGCAATCGCCGCCCTGAAGCAAGAACTGCTCGCCGCGTTGCGCTTGCGCCAGCTTGGCGGTCAACGCCTCGATCTCCCAGGAGACGACCAAGGGGGGCAGCCGGCTCAAGGCGGCAACGGCGCGCTCCAGCGCGGCTGCATCGGCATATTTGGGCTGCTGCGCGGCGGGCCGGCTTTGCCAGGTCGTGGGATTCCAGTTGGTCAAGGCGGGAGTGTGCGACATGGCAACGATGCTAGCGTTGTACGCCAACCCAAGTCAAAATGCGGCCCCTCAATTGACCCCTTGTTAAATCGAGATCGAACTATGAAGCACAGCAAGCCGCTCGAATCCTTGGGACTTCGCGCTGTCAACGCCGGAGTCTGGTCCGGCAGCCACGGCTGGAGCACCGACGGCAGCGGGCCGTTGATTGAATCGATCAACCCGGCGACGGGACAACGCCTGGCGCAGGTGCGCGGCGCCACACTCGCCGACTATGAACAAGTCATGAATGCGGCGCTGGCTGCCGCGACGGCCTGGCGGCGCGTCCCGGCGCCGAAGCGCGGCGAGGCGGTGCGCCAAGTCGGCGAGGAGTTGCGCGCGTTTAAAGATGCGCTCGGCAGCTTGGTGTCGATGGAAAACGGCAAGATCAAGGCTGAGGGCGATGGCGAAGTGCAGGAGATGATCGACATCGCCGATTTTGCCGTCGGACAATCGCGCATGCTGTACGGCAATACCATGCACTCGGAACGCGCGCAGCATCGCATGTACGAGCAGTGGCACCCATTGGGCGTCGTCGGCGTGATTTCCGCATTCAATTTTCCCGTGGCTGTCTGGGCTTGGAATGCGTTCTTGGCCGCCATCAGCGGCAATGCGACTGTTTGGAAACCCTCGCCCAAGACCGCGCTGTGCGCACTCGCCGTGCAACATATTTGCAATCGGGTGCTGCAGCGGCTTGCGCTACCCCCCATATTCCAGATATTCATCGATGCGGGCACCGAGCTCGCCGGCCGATTTGTCGACGACCGGCGCGTCGCGCTGGTGTCCTTTACCGGATCCACGCAAGTCGGAAGACAGATCGGCGTGCGCGTCGCGCAGCGGCTCGGCAAAAGCCTTCTGGAGCTCGGCGGCAACAATGCCTTGATCGTCGATGAACACGCTAACTTGGACCTGGCGGTGCCCGCGATTGTATTCGGCGCCGTCGGAACCGCGGGTCAGCGCTGCACCACCACGCGACGGGTGTTGGTGCACCGTTCGCGCGCGGCCGAACTCGAACGGCGCCTGCTTGCCGCGTACGCCCAGGTGCGCATCGGCGACCCGCTCGAGCCGGGTACCTTGATGGGACCGTTGATCGATGCGGGCGCGGTTGCGCGCTATTCCGCGGCCATCGCCGCGGCAAAGGCCGAGGGCGGAGAGGTGCTGTGCGGCGGCAACGTACTGCCCGGCCCTGGCAATTTCGTGGAACCCAGTATCATTCGCGCCCATGCCGCAATGGCCGTGGTGCGCACCGAAACATTCGCACCGATTCTGTACCTGATGAGCTTTGAGACGCTCGAAGAGGCGTTGGCGCTGCAAAACTCGGTGGTCTACGGCTTGTCATCGGCGATATTTTCCGACAGCTTGCAGGCCGCTGAACGGTTTTTGTCCGCGGATGGCAGCGACTGCGGCATTGCCAACGTCAATCTGGGCACTTCCGGCGCGGAAATCGGCGGTGCGTTCGGCGGCGAGAAGGACACGGGCGGCGGACGCGAAGCGGGTTCGGATTCTTGGAAGGCCTACATGCGGCGCCAGACCAATACCATCAATTGGAGCGGACAGATGGCGCTTGCGCAGGGAATTCGCTTCGACGTCTAAAGGCTTGCGCGCCGGCGAAGCTTGCGCGCCGATGGGTGTGTGGGGGCCGGTGAGGCTTGGGCTGCCGGCGAGGCTTGCGCGCCGGCGAGGCTTGCGCTAGCGGCTGAGCCAGGCCTCGATTTCTGCGGCACGCTGCTCTAGACGCGCTGCGGAAATCGCGCCCAACGTTTTCAACTCCTGAGCGTACAACGAGACGCGATACTCTTCGATCCAGAATCGAAATTCGTCAAGCTTCGGCGTCCAGCGCAATTCGGCGGCGAGGCGCATCTCCAGGTCCAGGAAGCGGGCCGACCATTGCGTAAGTTCTTGCGCGATGTGCGCGGGTTCGCTGCCGCGCAGCGTGTTGCGCTGCCAGCGCCGCTGCTCCGCTTTCAGGTAGCGGGGCATTTGCCGCAGCCAATCCAGCGACGCCGTATTGATGGTGGCGAAATCAAGAAGCCGCTTAAGGTGCCGGCGCGTTTCCTCTGCCGGCGCCGCCAGCAGCCGGACACGCGAGTCATCGAGTACCTGCCGCACTTCGCCCGCCTCTTTGAGCCAACTCTCGATCATCGCGCTCATCTGCTCGAGACTCGGGTAGAGACGCTCGCGCGCCCGGTCCACGGCGGCCTCGAACTCTGCCTTGGTGCGTGGCGCCTCAGTCTGCCCGAAACAGGCGTCGCGAAATGTCAGTTGCAGCAGGGCATCGATGAGGTCATCACCGCCAAGGTAAGGGCTGGCGCGGAGCAGGAGAGCCACCGAATTGCCGATGGTCTTGGCCAGATCCCGCGACTGGCGCTCCAACATCGCTCGCGCCAGGCGCACCGACCCGTCCCGCCAGGTACGCTGTGCCTCCTCGGCGGACCATTCATAGTGCACCTGCAATCCCGCGTCGCGCCGCTCGAGTGCGGGGAACACCCAAATCGTACCCTGCTCCATCGCCAGTGGCGCGCGCTCCGGCAACTGATCGACCTCAAAGCGGCGCCAACTGCCGATGAGCGGGTAGTCCGCGCGCGCATGGCGTTCGAGCTCCGCGCGGCCCGCCGCGGCACAGTCGCGCCGCAATATTGCGAGATCGGCACCGCGCGCGATTTCCGCGCCCTGTTTCATTACGGTCAGTTGCGGCGTCAAATGACTGGGCAGCGCCGACGGATCGAAACGCAATAACGCTTCGGCAATGCCGCGCTGTTCTTTGAGCCATGCTTTCAAATGCGCGGTGTCGGCGGTCCCGCCCTGCCTATCCTTTAGAAACGCGGCGGCGGTTGCCGCCACCGGAATCAGGCTGCGGCGCGCGTCCTTCGGCAGCGAGCGCAGCAGCGCCTCAATGCGCGGCGCGGCCAAGCCCGGGATCGCCGCATCCAGCGCCGCGCGCGTCAGGGCGTTCAATGCCAGCAGGGGTACCTTGAGGGTGGCGCCATCTTCGGTTTCTCCGGGCGCGAAGTGATATTCCACCGGCACCGTGAGCGCATCGACGCGGGTATTTTCCGGAAACTCCGCCAGCGCGTCGCTGCCGGGGAGGCGCGCGAAGATTTGATCGGGTGTAAGCGTGAGCGCTTCGCGTTGCTGCGGTGAAAGGTGTCGAGTGAAATGCTCCAAGGTCGCAGCACTCGAAACCTGGCGCGGCAGGCGGGAATCGTAAAATTCGACGAAGGATTCCGGCGCGTGCACCAGATCGCGGGTCCGCAGGCGCTCCTCGATTTGCTGTGCCTGTCTCAGCGCGGCGTCGTTCGCCAGCAACCAGTCCGGTCGCTGCCGTAGGCGCTGATACACCAAGGCCTCGCGCGAGAATATCAGGCGCGACTCTTCGGGCGCGACGGGTCCATAGTTTACGATGCGCCCGGCGCTCAAAATGAGCCCGAGAAAGCTGATGCGTTCGCGGGCGACGACCTGCTCGCGTGCCTCGTCCCAGTCCGGCTCCAGGTATTCGCGCTTCAGCAGATGCGCAACCGCGGATTCGATCCACATGGGCTCGACTTCGGCAACGCGCCGCGCGAACACGCGCGAGGTCTCCACGATGCTGGCGGCCATGACCCAACGAGGGCGGCGGCGCGCCAGCGGCGAGCCCGGAAAGATATGAAAATGCACACCGCGGGTCCCCAGGTAGGCACCCTCCTCGCCGCGCGTTCCCACCATGGTGCAAAAGCCTGCCAGCAATGAGCGATGTATGCCCGTGTAGCTCGCCTGCGCGCCTTGCGCCACCAGCCCCAGCTCGCGCGCTCGATCCACCACCTGGGTATAGACGTCATCCCATTCGGACAGCCTTAGCACCGATAAATGCTGCTCTTGGCACCAGCGGCGCAACTCGCGCCGCGGTCCTGCACGCGCCGCGCGATAGGCACGCCAAAGCTTGAGCAGCGCGGAGAATTCCGACTTCGCGTCATCGAAGGCAGCGCCTTGCGGCGGATCCTCGCCGAGACGAACGTCGGGGACGCTCAAGCCCGCGACGATCGCCAGCAATTCACTTTCAGCGTGAAAGCGCTTGCTCTCGAGCAGCGCCCTGCTCAAGCGCGGATCGAGCGGCAGCCGCGCCATGGCCCGGCCGCGGCGCGTGATGCGCCGATCGTCATCGAGCGCCTGCAGCTCCTGCAACAGGCGATAGCCATCGTTGAGCGCGCGCGAATCGGGCGCATCGATGAACGGGAAATCCTCCGCCGGTCCCAGTCCGTCGGCGGCGAGGCGCAGCAACAGCGCCGCGAGGTTGGTGCGCAGGACCTCCGGCTCCGTGAAGGCCGCGCGCTCGTCAAAGTCCTCTTGGCTGTACAGGCGCATGCACAGGCCGGCGGCGAGCCGCCCGCAGCGGCCTTTGCGCTGATCGGCGCTGGCACGGGATACCGCTTCGATCGGCAGGCGTTGCAGCCGATTGCGCACGCTGTAGCGGCTGATACGCGCCAACCCGGAGTCGATGACGGCGCGGATCCCGGGTACGGTGATCGATGTCTCGGCGACATTGGTCGACAATACGATCCGCTGCCGGGAGCCGCGCTGAAAAATCTTGCTTTGCTGCTCCCATGACAAACGTGAATACAGACTCAAGACCTCGACGCGCGCCCCGAGTTCGCGCTCGAGCAGCTCGCCGACATCGCGAATTTCGCGCTCGCCCGGCAAAAACACCAGGATATCGCCGCTGCCGATCTCTGCGGGTTCGGCGGCGATTTCCTGATAGGCCGTCAGCACCGCCAGCGGCAGATCGGGGTCCTCATCGCCGTCTTCGGCTTGCCGGTAACGCACTTCGATGGGATAACTGCGGCCGCTGACCGTGATGATCGGCGCCTCATCGAAAAACCGCGACACCCGCTCGACATCGAGAGTCGCCGAAGTCACGATGAGTTTCAGCTCCGGTCGGCGCGGCAGCAGCCGCTTGAGCACTCCGAGCAACAGATCGACGTTGAGAGTCCGCTCATGCGCCTCGTCGACGATCACGGTGTCGTAGCGGCGCAGCAGCGGATCGGAAGCCAATTCCGCCAGCAACAGTCCATCGGTCATGAGCACCAGGCGCGTCGCGTCCGATACCTGGTCCGCGAAGCGGACGCGAAACCCCACGCTGCGGCCGACCGTTTGGCCCAATTCCTCCGCCAGGCGTGCAGCCAAAGCCCGCGCGGCGAGACGCCGCGGCTGCGTATGGGCAATGAGCCCTGCCATGCCTCGACCCAGTTCGAGGCAGTATTGCGGCAGCTGCGTGCTCTTGCCTGATCCGGTATCTCCGGCAACGATGAGCACTTGCCGATCCGCCAGTGTCTTGAGGATCGCCTCGCGCCGCAAGGAGATGGGCAGTTGCGGATCGTGTTTGAACTGCAATTGCGGTACTGCGCGCGCAGCGGCACGCCGCGCCGCGCTGTCGTCAACGATCATCGGCTACTCGCCACGCTTGACGGCTTGCCAGAGATCCTCTTGCGCCGCGAGATCCAATTCAGAGAACACCTGCCCGCGCTGTGCCGCCAGCGATTCCATGCCGCGGAAGCGGCGCTCGAATTTTGCATTGGCAGCGCGCAGCGCCGCCTCGGCGTCGACATCCAGCTTGCGCGCGAGATTGGCGGCCGCAAACAGCAGGTCGCCGACTTCCTCGAAGATTTCCGGCGATGCCTGCGGCGCGGCGCGCGCCGCCGCGCGCACCTCCAATAGTTCCTCATCCACCTTGTCGGCGCACTGGGCGGCATGCTCGAAGTCAAAGCCGACGCGCGCGGCCCGCTTGCTGAGCTTGTAGGCGCGCAGCAGCGCCGGCAATGCGTTCGGCACGCCGTGCAGCGCCGATACGTCGGCCGCGCCGCGCTCCTCGGCCTTGATGTTCTCCCAGGCAGAGGATTGCTCGACGATGCTCAGGGGCGCGCCATTGCCGAATACATGCGGATGGCGCCGCGTCAGTTTGTCGCAAATCGCGCCTGCAACCGCCTCGAAATCGAACTGGCCGGACTCGCTGGCCATTTGCGAATGGAACACCACTTGAAATAACAAGTCTCCCAGTTCGTCCTTGAGGCTGCCGAAGTCGCCGCGTTCTATCGCGTCGGCCACCTCGTAGGCTTCCTCGATGGTATAGGGGGCGATGCTCGCAAAGGTTTGCTGCCGATCCCATGGACAGCCCTCGCCGGAGCGTAGCCGGGCCATGATCGCGAGCAGTTCAGATAGGCGAGCGCTCATGTGGGCGGCAGCCCGCGCGCCTGACGCTCAGGCGCTTGCCGCTGCATCAGCCGCCTTCGCAAAGTCATGAGCATCCCGGCCGTGGCGCCCCAGATATTGCGCTCGCCATAGGGTATGTCGTGAATGTCGACGGTCAGCTCGCCAATCCTGCGCTGGCGCGATTTGTGGTTGGCGGCATTCAGGATGTAGTCGAGCGGCACTTCGAAGACGTCATGCACTTCCTCGGCGGCGATCTTCAGCTGATAGCTGGGATTGACAAAACCCACCACCGGCGTCACGCGAAACCCCGAGATCACGACGTGATCGGGCAAATAGCCGGCAAATTCCACCAACTCCGCGCTCAAGCCAATTTCCTCGAAGCTCTCGCGCAACGCTGCATGCCAGGCGTCGGCATCCTGCGGCTCGATGCGCCCGCCGGGAAAGCTGATCTGGCCGGCATGATCTTTGAGCGTGCTCGCGCGCTGTGTCAGCAACACGGTCATGCCCGTATCGTGCTCCACCAGCGGAATCAGCACCGCCGCCGGCGTGCGCCGCGTCGGCAATGTCGCGCGCACGCGCGCCGCGACCTCGGGAGGTGCGGCGCTGAGCCAATGCATGTCTTCCTCAGGCGTCGAGGGCGCGTGATCCAGCGCCTCGCGGATATGTTCTTTGGTATAGAGCAAATCCATCGGTAAATTTAGCCGCCCGCACCCTTGATGCCTCCCTCGGTGAGGGATTTCGGATCCAACAGCCGCTGCAGCTCATCGCGGTTCAAGTCGGTCATTTCCGCCGCGACATCCAAAATGGGCCGCCCTTCCCGATAGGCCTTCTTCGCAATCGCGGCGCCCTTCTCATAGCCAATAATGGGATTCAGCGCGGTCACCAGGATGGGATTGCGCGCGAGCGCATCTTGGATTCGTTCACGGTTGACGGCAAATCCGGCGATTGCATGATCCGCCAGATTGCGGCAGCCGATGGCAAGCAGCTCCATGCTCTGCAGAAGATTATAAGCAATCACCGGCAGCATGACGTTCAGTTGGAAATTCCCCGACTGCCCTGCGAGCGTGATGGTCGAGTCGTTGCCGATGACCTGGGCGGCGATCATGGTCACGGCCTCCGCCACCACCGGATTGATCTTGCCCGGCATGATGCTGCTGCCGGGCTGCAGCGCGGGCAGCGCGATTTCCGCCAAACCGGCCAAGGGACCGCTGTTCATCCAGCGCAAGTCATTCGCGATTTTCATCAGGCTGACGCTCAAGACCTTGAGCTGGCCGGAGAGCTCCACGGCCGTATCCTGACCCGCCAGCGCCGCGAAATAATTCTCAGCAGGCCGAAATGCAATCCCGCTACGCTTGGCCAAATGGCGCGCGAAAACAGCGCCGAATTGCGCTCTTGCGTTGATGCCCGTGCCCACCGCGGTGCCGCCCTGCGCCAGGGCATGCAGCCGCGGGGTCACCGCCGCCAGGCGGGCTTCGCAGGCAGAGATCTGCGACTGCCACGCGCCGAGCTCCTGCGCCAGCGTAATGGGCATGGCGTCCATCAAATGCGTGCGGCCGGTCTTGACGATACCGGCAAGCTCCGCGGCGCGCGCGCCCAAGGCTTCCTGCAAGCGCTTGAGCGCGGGCTGTAATTCTCTTTGCAACAGCAACGCGGCGGACACGTGGATCGCGGTCGGCACCACGTCATTGCTGCTCTGACTCATGTTCACTTGGTCATTGGGATGTACCGCGGCGCCCAGTGCTCGGGACGCCAGCGAGGCAATCACCTCATTGGCGTTCATGTTGCTGCTGGTGCCGGAGCCGGTCTGGAAAACATCCACGGGAAACTGATCGTCATAGGCGCCTGCGGCGACGCTGAGCGCGGCTTGCTGGATGACCGCGGCAACGGCCTCGGGCAGATCGCCCAATTCGGCATTGGCACCCGCCGCGGCATCCTTGATCAGCGCCAGCGCCTCGATGAACACGCGCGGCATGCGCAGTCCGCTGGGCGGAAAATTCTGTATCGCGCGCTGGGTCTGAGCGCCCCACAACGCCTCGGCAGGCACATCGAGCGAGCCTAAGCTGTCGCGCTCGACGCGGGTGATTGCTGTCATCGCGCCTTACTCCGCAGGATTAGGAGCCTGGGTGGTTTACGGTAGAATTGCCTATTCTATCACTCAAGGTGCCGGCGCTCCGATGTCCACCTCTTTGCCAGACGCTCTGTCGCCTCTCGATGGCCGCTATGCCGCCAAACTCGGCGACGTGCGCCGCATATTCAGCGAAGCGGGCCTGATGCGCGAGCGGGTCCGCGTCGAGTGCGCCTGGTTTCTCGCGCTCGCGGCGGGCCCTGCGGCCGACGCGCTGGCGATGCTGCCGCCCGCCGCCCGCGAACTGCTCACGACGCTCGCGGGCGATCCGCAGTCGACCGATGTGGCCGCCATCAAGCAGATCGAGGCGCGCACCAACCACGACGTCAAGGCGGTCGAATACTGGCTGCGCGCCGAGCTGCAGGCGCGCGGCGCAACGCTGCCGCAACTCGAATGGATGCACTTTGCCTGCACTTCGGAGGATATCAATAATCTTGCCTACGCACTGATGCTCAAGAACGCGCGCGCGGCCCTGCTGCTGCCGATGTTGCAGAGCCTGGGCGGCGCGCTGGATGCGCTCGCGCACCGCTACGCAAGTGTCGGAATGCTGGCGCGCACGCACGGTCAGACGGCAACACCGACCACCGTCGGAAAAGAACTCGCCAACGTCGCCGCACGCCTCGAGACGCAACGCAACGGAATTGCGCGCGTTGCCATTCTCGGCAAGATGAACGGGGCTGTCGGCAATTTCAATGCGCACATCGCCGCTCTGCCGCAGGTGGATTGGCCGGCATTCAGCGCGGCCTTCGTCGGATCGTTGGGGCTGCAGGCGAACCCGTATACGACGCAAATCGAACCGCACGATTGGATCGCGGAGTATTGCCACGCCCTGATGCGCGCGAACACCGTGCTGTTGGATTTTTCGCGCGACATGTGGAGCTACATTTCGATCGGCTATTTCAAGCAACGGCTGGTGGCAGGGGAAGTCGGGTCCTCGACCATGCCCCACAAGGTCAATCCCATCGATTTCGAAAACGCGGAGGGTAATCTCGGGTTGGCCAATGCGCTCCTGGGCCACTTCGCCGACAAGCTGCCGGTCTCGCGCTTGCAGCGCGATCTGACTGATTCGACGGTCCTGCGCAATGTCGGCGTGGCGATCGGACATGCGGTGCTCAGCTTCAGGTCCTTAGGCGCGGGACTCGAGAAGATCGAACTGGACGCGGCGCGCGTGGCCGAGGATCTGAATCGCGCCTGGGAAGTATTGGGCGAGGCGGTGCAAACCGTGATGCGCGCCCACGGCATTCCGGACGCCTACGATAAGCTCAAATCCTTCACCCGAGGCCGCCCGGTGGATGAGCGAGCCATGCGCGAATTCATCGCCTCCCTCGCCTTGCCGGCCGAGGAAAAGGCTCGCCTGATGGCACTGACGCCTGCGGCTTATGTAGGCTTGGCGCCGCGGCTGGCGCTGCGCCGGATCCCGCCCTAGGCGTGCCCTAGGAGCCCGCCGGAATCGCTCCAGGGTTGCTTGAAACGTGACGCAGTTAGCACGGGGCTGCCCGACTCAAACGGTACTATCCAGGTCAAAGTACGTGGGGTCGGGGTCAATCTTATGGCGGGTAACACAGAAGAACGCTCAAAACCGGCGGCGGGTAAAATATCCGCGCCCGGCGGCGACGCTTCCATGGGTTCGGGTACCCGCACCATTTTGAGCACGATGCCTGAAGTGCGCGAAGCGAGCCTGAAGGTCGCCAAATCCGCGCAGCGCCTGCTCTCGATTTTCACGCAAGACTTGGAACCGTTGGTGTACGGCGAAGAACCCTTCCTCGAAGCCATCAAGCGGCTGGTGCTGGCGCGCTCCTACGCGAAGGTGCGGGTGTTGCTTGCCGATCCATCACGGGCCATGGTGGACAACAATCGCTTCCTGGCGCTGGCTCGCCGCCTGACCAGCTGCATCGACTTGCGTGCCATGAGCCCGGAATATCCCGCGAGTGCCGGCGCCTTCATCATCGCCGACGACAAAGCGCTCGTCTATCGCCTGCAGGCCGATCGTTGGGACGGAATATCCGATATGAACGATCCGGCCGTCGTGCGCCGCTACTTGAACTTCTTCGACGAAGTGTGGCAGACGAGCATGCAAGAATCGCAAATGCGGCAAATGCTCATGTAAAGCGTAGGCCGGTGCATTGCCCGTATAATGGGCGGATGCCGAGCCTCGAGCCAAATTCCCCTTCTGAAGACACCGTCATCGTCGGTATGTCGGGCGGCGTTGATTCCGCCGTTGCGGCCCTGCTGCTGCGCGATGCGGGATTTTCGGTGCAGGGCCTGTTCATGTCCAATTGGGATGATGCGGACGGCTATTGCACGGCAGCGGCGGATTTCCAAGACGCTCGGCGCGTTTGCGAAATATTAGGCATCCCCCTGCATCGCGTCAGCTTCGCGCTGGAATATCGCGAGCGCGTATTCAGCCTGTTCTTGCGCGAATATGCGGCGGGCCGCACGCCGAATCCGGACGTTCTTTGCAATCGAGAAATCAAGTTCGGTATTTGTCTGGAATACATGCAGCGCTTGGGCGCCGATTGGATCGCCACCGGGCACTACGCGCAAGTTCGCCATACCAGCCCTTATCCTGAATTGCTGAAGGCGGCTGATGGCGCCAAGGATCAGAGCTATTTCCTGCATAGCGTCGCGGTCTCGGCCCTGTCCAAGACGCTCTTTCCCTTGGGCGGCCTGCAGAAAGCCCAGGTGCGCGCCATGGCGCATGCGGCCGGCTTGCCGGTATTCGACAAGGCGGATAGCACCGGCATCTGTTTCATCGGCGAGCGCCCGTTCCAAGAGTTTCTGAGCCGGCATCTTCGCACCGAGCGCGGACCGATCGAGACAGCCGACGGGCGAATCCTCGGCGAACACGCGGGTCTCGCGCTGTACACCCTCGGCCAGCGTTCCGGCCTCAAAATCGGCGGGCGCGCCGGCGCCGCCGCCGCGCCCTGGTATGTCGCCGACAAGGTCATGGCGCGCAACGCGCTCATCGTGGTGCAGGATCAGAATCATCCCTTGCTCCTGTCGGATTCCTTCAGCGTCGAGCAGATCCATTGGATCGATCCTCGCGATGCAACGGGCGAGACCGCCTGCGCGGTGAAGACGCGCTATCGGCAGAACGATCTAGCCTGCGTGGTGCGCGGGAGCGGCGACGAGGGCTGGCGCGTTGTGTTGGATCGTCCCGCGCGCGCGGTCACGCCCGGCCAATACGCGGTCTTCTACCAGGGCGAGCGCTGTCTCGGCGGCGGCATCATCGCGAGGCGCTGCAATTCCGCGCTCGCGCCCGCGACGGGAAGAATCACTTATAATTCTCTTCTTTCGGTGGAGGGGTCATGACGGACAGCTTCAAGGCGCGAACGACGCTCAACGTGGGCGCGCAACAATACGACATCATGAGTCTCGCGGCGCTGAAGTCGCTGAATGTGGACCGCCTGCCGTTTTCGCTGAAGATTCTGCTGGAGAATCTGTTGCGATTCGAGGACGGCGTCAACGTGACGAAGGCCGATATCGAGGCGCTGCTCGAGTGGCAGCCGCAGGCAGCGCCCAGTTATGAGATCGCCTTCACGCCCGCGCGGGTCATCATGCAGGACTTCACCGGCGTGCCGTGCATCGTGGATCTGGCGGCCATGCGCGAGGCGATTGTGAAGCTCGGCGGCGATCCGCAAAAGGTCAACCCGCTGGCGCCCGCCGAGTTGGTCATCGATCACTCGGTGCAAGTGGACGAATACGGCGCCGCCAATTCACTGCAGCACAACAACGAGATTGAATTCCAGCGCAACGGCGAACGCTACATGTTCCTGCGCTGGGGGCAAACGGCTTTCAGCAATTTCAAGGTCGTGCCGCCGAACACCGGCATCGTGCACCAGGTAAATATCGAAAGGCTCGCACGGGTTGTATTTTCCGATGAATCCGCTGCCAAGAAGTCGGCCTATCCGGACACCCTGGTGGGCACGGACTCGCACACCACCATGGTCAATGGACTGGGCGTTCTGGGCTGGGGGGTCGGCGGCATCGAGGCCGAAGCGGCCATGTTGGGGCAGCCCGTGACCATGCTGATTCCCCAGGTCATCGGTTTCAAGCTCGCCGGCGCGCTGCCGGCGGGGACGACGGCCACCGATCTGGTGCTGACGGTGACCGAGATGCTGCGCAAGAAAGGCGTGGTCGATAAGTTCGTCGAATTCTTCGGCGATGGCTTGAAGGGCTTGCCGCTTGCCGACCGGGCCACGATTGCCAATATGTCGCCGGAGTTCGGCATCCACCTGCGCGATTTTTCCGATCGACGAGGAAACCATCCGCTACCTGGAACTAACCGGCCGATCTGCCGAACAAGTTGCGCTGGTGGAGGCTTATGCAAAGGCTCAGGGGCTTTGGCGGATCAACGGCGCGCCGGCAGCGGACTACACCGATGTGGTCGAATTGGACCTCTCGACGATTGTGCCCTCGCTCGCGGGACCGAAGCGCCCGCAAGATCGGGTGCCGCTGACGCAAGCTAAAAGCGTCTATCGGAGCAGCGTAAAGAAGATGGCCGAGGAGCGCGCGCAGAAAAACCCCAAGGCCGCCGGCAGCGCACCCGCCAAAGTCGGAAATGCGAGTTTCGAGGTCAAAGATGGCGCGGTGCTGATCGCCGCGATCACCAGCTGCACCAACACCTCGAATCCTGCCGTGCTCGTGGCCGCGGGACTCTCGGCGCGCAATGCACTGGAGCAGGGTCTTGCGGTCCAAGCCCTGGGTGAAGACTTCGCTCGCGCCCGGTTCGCGCGTGGTCACGGACTACCTGGTAAAAGCCGGGCTGCTGCGATGATCTGGAGCAGCTCGGGCTTTTATACCGTGGGCTACGGATGTACTACCTGCATCGGCAACTCCGGCCCCTTGAAGCCCGAGATCTCTGAGGCGGTCAGGGTGGGCGATGTGGTCGCCTGCGCGGTGCTATCCGGCAATCGTAATTTCGAGGGCCGCGTGCATCCCGAAATCAAGATGAATTTTCTGGCCTCGCCGCCGCTGGTGGTCGCGTATGCGCTGGCGGGCAGCCTCGACATCGATATCACCACCGAGCCCCTTGGCACCGGCAAGGATGGCAAGCCGGTATACCTCAAGGACATCTGGCCGAGCGCCGAAGGAAGTGGCCGCGGCGGTCGGCTCATCGGTCGACTCAGCCATGTTCAAGAAAGGCTATGCCAATGTATTTGCGGGCGATGCCAACTGGGCCGCAGCATCAAGACGCCGGCGGGCAAGATCTATTCCTGGGATGGGAAATCCACTTATGTGAAGAATCCGCCCTACTTCGAGGGCATGACGATGACGCCGGCGCCGTTGGTCGACATCAAGGGCGCGCGCGCGCTTGCCGTGCTCGGGGATTCGGTCACCACGGATCACATTTCTCCGGCCGGCAATATCTCCAAGACGAGCCCGGCCGCCAAGTACCTCATGGCCCAGGGTGTGCAAGCCGCGGATTTCAACTCCTACGGCGCACGGCGCGGCAATCACGAAGTCATGATGCGCGGCACCTTCGCCAATATCCGCTTGCGCAACCTGCTGCTGCCCGGCACCGAAGGCGGCGTCACGCTGCACATCCCCAGCGGCGAGCAGATGTCGATCTTCGATGCCGCGATGAAGTACAAGGCGGCCGACACGCCGCTGGTGATTCTCGCCGGCAAGGAATACGGCACCGGCAGTTCGCGCGACTGGGCCGCCAAGGGCACGATGCTGCTGGGCGTGAAGGCGGTGATCGCGCGAAAGCTTCGAGCGCATTCACCGCTCCAATCTGATCGGCATGGGCGTGCTGCCGCTGCAATTCAAGGACGGCCAGAACGCGCAGAGTCTCGGGCTGACCGGCAAGGAGACCTTCGAGATCGCGGGCTCGATCGCGGCGCCGCCAAGACGGTCAAAGTCATCGCCAGGGCCGATGGCGGCAAGACCATCGAGTTCGAGGCGCGTCTGCGCATCGATACGCCCAAGGAGCTCGACTACTTGCCAGCACGGCGGGATCCTGCAGTACGTGCTGCGGCAGCTCTGGCGGCGCCAGGCAAGGCGGCCTAGCGCCTCGCGGCGCTCTGGCGGTGACCATTCAGAGCCTCAAGCACCGTGAGATTGAACGTCGCGCGTGAAAGGCGTGCGGTGATTGATGTGAAGCTTCGGGGCACTTTCTGCGTGCCCCGAAGCTCACATCACCTCAGGCCATTCGGTCTCGGTCAAATTCACGTGTTTTTAGTTGGGCGACTTGGGCGCCGCCGGTGCGGCCGCCGGCACGCTGCCTGCCTCCACCAGTATCATGCCGTTCGGATTGATGTGAGTTCTGATTGCGGCGTTGACCTGATCTCGGGTCAACGCCTTCACGGCCTTGGGATATGCATCGAGCCAGCTGGGAGCATAGCCGCGCTGCGCATTCGCCAAAATGGTTTCGGCCAACCCTTGGGTTGTAGATAAGCTCACGAAGTAGCCGCCTACCACGCCCTGTTTGCGCGAGGCCAATTCCTGCTCGGTCACTCCATCCTTCCACCACTTGTTCACTTCGCGGCGAGTCGATTCCACGCCTTTGCCCAACAGCGTCGGTGCGAAGCTCGCGGAGACTTCCCACACGCCATCGACGATGCTGTCATCGCCCATGCTCGCGCCGATGTTGTAGGTCAGTCCTTCCTTGTCGCGGACCGTGCTCATCAATCTTCCGGTAAAGCCGCGTCCCAGAATCGCTGTGCCCACGCGCAGCGGCAAATTATCCGGATCGCTATAGCGTAGCCCGCTGGCCTGACCGAATAGCACATTGACGCTGGGCTTATCCGCGAGAGGCACCGTAATCACGCTCGCGGCGCTGGGCGCGGCCGGCTTCGCGGCGCGCACATAATCCTGGCCGCCCGACCAGCCGGAGAATGCCTTGGCGATATCAGCCTGCGCATCCGCATCGGCAACATCGCCCACGACCACCAAGGTCATGTGCGCCGGCCCGTAGTATTTTGCTTGGAACGCCTTGAGCTCCTCGAGGTTCGCGCTCTTCGCCGCCGCGATGTACTCATTCAAGGTGTGCGGCCGATTCGGATGACCCTCCGGAAATACCGCCCGGCCAAAGGCTTCGGACGCCAAGGCGCTGCTGTCCTGCACCGAGGCCTCCAGCTCACCGATGAATTGTTCCCTGGCCTTATTCGAACTCGCCCGCCAGCAGCGCAGGGGTGCGCAACTCCGCCGCCATCGTGTCGATGATCAGCGGCAAATCCTTCCTCAAGCATTTTGCGCGAATCTCAAGGGATTGCACGCCGACGCTGAAGCCGATCTCGGCGCCGACGTTTTCCAATTTCTCGGAGATCGAAAACTTGTCGAGCGCCTTGGTGCCGCGGTCGAGCATCATTCCCGACAGGGTCGGAATGGCGATGTTGCCAGATTCGACCATGGCATCGCCTGCGGGCAACACGCCGATAACGATGACGACATCTTTGACATTGCTGCGATAGGTGATCAGATCGATTCCATCGACCCTCGATCGATGCGCTTGATCCGCCATGTTGGCTGCGGCCGGCGTGGCGATGGCCAACAGCGCCGTCATCATAGAAAGTCGAATCACGGGCCCTTCTCCGATTTTGGCGCCACCGGTACGAACCAGCCGATCGGCTCTGGTCCGCGTCGAAATATTGCCTTGCTACCCGCTGCACATCCGCAGGGGTGACCTGCTGGACTCGTTGCGGAAAGGTTATGTACAAGGTCCAATCGCCGACGCCGATCCATTCGCTGAGTTCGCTGGCGATGGCGGCGGTGCCATCGCGCTTGTAGGCATCCTCGGCGATGTATTGTTGCTTGACGCGGGCAACTTCGGCGGGCGTGACGCCGCCGGTCTTGATCTTGTTCAATTTCCGCCACCAGCGCCCTCTCGACTTGCTCGTGCGTGGTTCCGGGAGTCAGCGCCGCGTACAAGGTATGCAGCGACAGGTCACGAAGCACTTCGGTGCCGGAACCGGCGCTCAATGCCAGCCCTTGGTCGACGAGCGAGCGATACAGACGCGCATTCTTGCCCGAGCTCAAAATGGCATCGAGCATCTCGAGCGGCGCTTGATCAGCGTCTCTGCCGTTCGGAACTTTGTGGGCAATGATGATCGCGCCCAATTCGCCCGGACGCTTGACGACGACGCGCCGCTCGCCGCTCTGCGCCGGCTCCTCGGTGTAGATGGCTGGAATCGGCGCGGGCGAATGGGGATAGACGCCGTAGTACTTCTTGATCAGCCCCAGCACCGCATCGGTCTCGATATCGCCGACCACGGTCAGGGTCGCATTGTTCGGCCAATAGAAGGTGTCGTAGAACTGGCGCAGCTTTGCGATCGGCACGTGCTCGATGTCGCTCTTCCAGCCGATGGTCGGATGGTGATACGGCAGTGCCACGTACGCTGCCTCCATGACCTCCTCCAGCAGCACGTTCTCAGGATCGTTCTTGCCGCGCTCATATTCATTGCGAACGACCGTCATTTCCGCCTGCCGGTCGGATTCGTGCAGCCACAGATGGCGCATGCGATCAGCCTCGATTGCGATGTAACCCTCCAGGCTTTCCCGGCCGATGGTCGCGAAGTAATTGGTGCGATCGAAAGAGGTGCTCGCATTGAACTGCCCACCCACCCGCTCCAGCATCTGTTTGATGCTGTTGCCCTTCGCGTCGTTGAAAGCGTCGCTGCCTTTGAACATCATGTGTTCCAAGATGTGCGTGGCGCCGGTCGTCCCGGTCACCTCGTTGCGCGAGCCGACCTGATAAGTGACCTCGAAGGTGACCACGGGCGCGGAATGATCCGGCACCAGCAGCACGGTCAGACCGTTGCTGTCGAGCCGATATTCATCGACGCCGCCGAGCGATCGGATGTGCGAATACCCCGCGGGACCCTGTGAGGCAGCGGCTACGGGCGTTGCCTTATCCGGCGCGGCTTGAGCGGCGGCGCTGCCCAGCGCCAAGACGGCCAAGCTGGTCCAAATCCTGGCGCGCGCTGTCAACCTGGTGCTCTCGAACATCCTGCAACCCACCGTTCAACCACGTAACCTGCAATTGTAGTTCTTTCGGACGCTCGCAGCCCGCCTGGGTGGCATCATCCGCGGACGACGCGCTCGGCATGAGGCCAAGCGACCGGTCATCCTCCGGCTGCATGGAAGAGATCATAATGAGCGGCGATTGCATCGAGGCCGGGGCCCATACCTCCACGCGCTGCGTGACCTTTATTCGATTTAAATTCTCTATCTTGATGTATTCAAAGGTAAAACTCTCCTGAATAAATCCGCCGGCAGCAACGCCCCCAAGCCCTGGATAGCTCTGTTCGATCTGGATGGCACGCTGACCTGGCGCGACACGCTGCTGCCCTTTTTGCTGGGATTCGTGCGTCAACGGCCTTACCGATCTCTGGGTCTTTGGCGATTGCCGCATGCACTTTTCCGCTATTGGCAGGACCGCGATCGCGGCGCGCTCAAGTCAAGCGTCATTCGTATGCTGATGCGCGGCGAAAGGCGAGCCGTGCTCGATACCTGGGCGCAAAGCTTCGTCGCCGGTCTAAAAGCTCAGCAGCAATTTCGCCCTCTCGCGCTTGCCGTTTTGGAGGCACATCGCGCCGCGGGGGATCATTTGGTGTTGCTGTCGGCAAGTCCGGATCTCTACGTGCCGAAGATCGGCCTAATGCTTGGCTTCGAGCGCGCACTTTGCACCGAGTTGGAATGGCAAGGCGAGCGCCTTGACGGCGGGCTAAAAACCCCCAACCGCCGCGGTGAGGAAAAGCTTCACTGCCTCGCGTGGCTGCGCGAGCAGTATCCCGGCTCGCCGGTGATCGCCTATGGCAACTCCGCATCGGATCTCGATCATTTGCGCCAAGCCGATCGCGCGCTGCTGGTCAACGGCAACAGCGCGGCACGGCGCTTGGCTGCCAAATGGAACATCGCGGTGTCTTACTGGAACTAGACCTCGGCACAGTGAATTTGACCGGCTGCGCGCATGGCCTGGAGGGATGGAGAGATTCAAGGCCCTTTTGCTTTCGGGCCTTGAGTCCTCTCACCCTCCCTGGCAAGCACCGCGCCGGTCAATCTCACCGTGCCGAGGCAACACCCTCGAGCGCCCGGTGCAGCTTCAGCAACAGACTTTCGGTCGTCGCCCAGTCGATGCAGGGGTCGGTGATGGACATTCCGTATTCGAGCTTGCTCAAATCCTTCGGAATGGATTGGCTGCCGGCCTTGAGATGGCTTTCGAGCATCAGGCCGACGATGGAGCGATTGCCGTCGACAATCTGGGTCACGCAGTTCTCAGCCACCAGCGGCTGCAGGTCCGCGTCCTTGTTTGAATTGCCGTGACTGCAATCCACCACGATGGTGGCCGGCAATCCCGCCGACTTGAGTTCCCGTTCAGCCACGGCGATGCTGACGGCGTCGTAGTTGACGCGCCCGCCGCCGCCGCGCAGCACGATATGCGCGTGCCGGTTGCCGGTGGTACGAAACACCGCGGACTGTCCTTGCTGCGTGATACCGAGGAAATGATGCGGATGCCGCACCGATTGCAGCGCATTGATGGACGCCGCCAGCGCTCCATCGGTGCCGTTCTTGAAGCCCACCGGGGTCGACAACCCGCTTGCCATTTCACGATGTGTTTGCGACTCGGTGGTGCGGGCGCCGATGGCCGTCCAGGTAATCAACTCCGACAGATATTGCGGCATGATCGGATCAAGCGCCTCGGTGCCGGCCGGCAGTCCCAGCTCCGCGACGAACAGCAGCAACTCGCGTGCCAGCAGTATGCCTTTCTCGATGTGGAATGAATCGTCCAAATCCGGATCGTTGATCAACCCTTTCCAGCCGACCGTGGTACGCGGCTTCTCAAAATAGACCCGCATGATCAGCAGCAATGTCGAACTGACGCGCTGCGCCAGAGCCTTGAGACGCGCGGCGTATTCGCGCGCCGCGGCCGCATCGTGAATCGAACAGGGTCCCACCACCACGAACAGACGCGGATCGCGGCGTTCTAAAATAGCCCTGACCGCATCGCGCGACTTCAACACCGTGTCCGCCGCCTTGGCCGTCAGCGGCAAGCGTCGTTTGACTTCTTCCGGCGTGGCCAACAGATCGCTGGAGGCGACGTTGACGTTCTGCAGTTGATCTTGAATGTTGTTCACGATTTTCAGCTACATGGCGGTGCGAATGGTCCAAAGTTCCGGAAAGAACTTGAGCTCCAGGGCCTTGGTCAAATACGACACGCCGCCGGTGCCGCCGGTGCCGCGCTTGTAGCCGATGATCCGCTCTACGGTTTTCACGTGCGCAAATCGCCATAGCTGGAACTTATAGTCCAGATCGACCAGCCGCTCCGCCAATTCGTACAAGTCCCATTCCTTCACCGAGTTGTGATACACGCTCAGCCACGCCGCGGCCACTTGCTTGCTGGCCTGATACGGTTGCGTGAAATCCCGATCGATGGCTTGCGCGGGCACGTCCAGTCCGCGCCGGCTCAAAAGCCGCAGCACCTCATCGTACAGGCTGGGCGCGCGCAAGGCGCGTTCGAGCGTTTCGAACACCGGCGGATCATTGCGGAACACCTTGATCAAATCGGCGTTCTTGTTGCCGATCAGAAACTCCAGGAGCCGGTACTGCGGCGACTGAAATCCGGACGACTTCCCCAAGGTATTGCGAAACGCCGAATAATCGTGCGGGGTGATGGTCGCCAGCACATCCCACGATTGCAGCAGCTGTTGCTGGATGGTCGAAACGCGCGCCAGCATTTTGAAAGTCGGGCCCAGATCGTCGCGCCGCACGCAATCGACCGTCGCACCGAGCTCGTGCAAGCACAGCTTCATCCACAATTCCGACACCTGATGGATGACGATGAACAGCATCTCGTCATGCTGATAGGACAAGGGATGCTGCGCATCGAGCAATTTATCGAGATTCAGGTATTGCGAGTAGCTCAAGGCCTCGCGTAAGTCCCAGTGGACCTGCTCGTCGCTCAAGTCCACGAAGGGTTTGACCCGTGGCGGCGTTTCGTTCATTAGTTCTTGAACACCCAGGCCGGTACGGTACGCCAACCGGCGAGCAGCTCCCGGTCGAGACGCCGGTAATCGGGTTCAAGTTTTTCCACCAAGCGCCAAAAATTAGCGGAGTGATTCATGTGTTTGGTATGCGCCAATTCGTGGATGAACAAGTAGCGCACCACATCCGGACGCAGAAACACCAGGGAGCAGTTGAGGCTCACCGTTCCGCGCGTGGAACAACTTCCCCATCGGGTTCGCTGACAGCGAATGCTGACTCGCGACACTGAATACTTCAGCTCCGCCGCCAGCTTCAGCAATTGCGGCACGAGCCTCTCCTGCGCGGCAACTTTGAGCCAGCCTTGCAGCAAAACGCGTGCCGCGGAATCGTCGGGTGCTTGCACGATGATGCGGGCGCTGTGCTGCTCGATTCCGCGGACCGCACCCCGGCGCCAATGCACATCCAGGGATTCGCCCGTCAGCCCGAACTCGATCGAGGGCGGCACCGGTTCCATCGGCGCGACAAAACAGCGCATCGCGGCGACCTTGCGGTTTATCCAGGGCGTGAAGCGCTGTACAAAATCGCGCACAGCGTGGGCGTTGACTCCAACCGGCACGACGATTTCGACGCGGCCGCCCACGTGAACGCGCGCTGTGAGGCGCCGCGCACGCGGGCTGACGCGGACCGCAAACGGATCGCTGGAGCTGCGCGTCTCGAACAAGGAGAGCTGCGTGCCTTGTGGCTTCATCGCTGCAAATGATACCAGGTTAGCAGCGCAACGGACTGCGCCGCGTAGGCCAACCAAGCTCGCTCGCAATACGCAGACAGGCTCCTATGGCTTGGACAATGATGCGAGCTGACGCTGCGCCGTCTTGAAATCGGGCGCCGCGATCAGAGCCTTCTCGATCCAGTTGCGCGCGCCCAAATGATCGCCGCGGTTTTGCAACTCACGGCCCAGGGCCAGATAGGCCTGCGCATGTCCCCAACCCGGTGCATCGTCGCTCGTTCCCGACGACTGCTCGAACAATTCCGCTGCCGCGCGCAATTCAGCGAAGCCGCGCTGGCCTTCGAGCGAGCCGGGTTTCGCGTGCCGCAGGTCCCGCATCGCCGCGAGCAGCACGGCGCGTGGATTATGGGGCTGCAGCTTGAGGGCTGACTCAAGGCGATCCGCGGCGCGCGACCGCAACAGCACCGCCTCCAGCAATTTCAGCTCGGCAAGCCCGGAATAACAGGCGGACTGCAGCACCATGCTCTCCGCCGATTTAACATCTTTGCCGATCGCGGGCTTCAGTTCGTCGATGCAATCCGAAAATGCCGCTTCCGCCGCGTGCGTATGGCGCGCGCCGGACAATTGGCCGTAGCGGTATTGCGCATGCGCCAGGTGATAACGCAACGCGATATCCGCGGCATTGTCCTTGACCCGGCTCGTCAGGTTTTGGATGAGATTGGCCAGCCGGTTGCCGTCTTCCGTTTGGTAGGCATACTCGATCTGCGCCTGGGTGTCGCCGCCTTCCTGCGCCATGACCCTGACCCCGGCGAGGAGCATGACGGCTAACAGAATGTTTCTAATCAGCATCTAAAACTCGCGCTTACAATGACGATCGAAGATATCACAACGAGGTTTCAAATCTTGCAGCTGGACTTGATAGATATCGGATCGAACCTCACGCATGACAGTTTTGCCGCGGACCGTGAGGCGGTGATGGCGCGCGCATTGCAAGCCGGCGTGCGCCGGCAAATCGTCACCGGCGCGGATCTCGCGAGTTCTCATCAGGCGGCGGCGCTTGCCGCCCAGCATCGGGCACGACTCTGGAGCACCGCCGGCGTGCATCCGCATCATGCGCAATCTTTCACCGCATCGCAACGCGCGGATTTGGCCGAGCTGGCGCTTCTCGAGCCGGTGGTGGCCGTCGGCGAGTGCGGGCTCGATTATTTTCGCAATCTTTCGCCGCCCGGCGCGCAGCGCCAAGCCTTCACCGCCCAGCTGGAAATCGCCGCCCAGGTCCGCAAACCGGTATTTCTGCATCAAAGAGAGGCGCATGGCGATTTTAGCGCCATCTTGCGGGATTTCGCCGGCAGACTGCACGGCGGTGTGGCGCACTGCTTTACCGGCGGGGAAGCCGAATTGGACGCCTACCTGGAGCTCGGCCTATATATCGGCATCACCGGCTGGGCCTGCGACGAGCGGCGCGGGCTCGAGCTTCGGCGCAGCGTACCGCGAATCCCGCTCGATAAGCTGCTGATCGAGACGGATGCACCCTACCTCCTGCCCCGAGACCTGAATCCAATGCCTAAGTCGCGGCGCAACGAACCAGCTTATCTTCCGCATATTGCGGCGACGGTCGCGGCTTTGCGCGCCGAAGGCCTTGAAACAATCGGCGCCGCCACGACGCGCAACGCGATCGTGCTTTTCGGCCTTACAGATTCGTAAACAGGTGCGGACTTGGCCGCAACTGCGCGGCCAGCCGGTTCCAGGCGTCTTGATATTGCTCGGACGGCGCGAATGTCTGGTTGCCGCGGTCGACAACCGGAAATTCCACTTCGATGCCATCGAGCATCACCACCCACTTCGGTATTCCCTTGGTGAATTTGCCAACGTTGGAAAACAGCAATCGTCCCTCGACCGGCACTTCGCCGACAAGGGTTTTGACCGCGGCAATGCGGTCATACAGGGCCGGTTGCGGATTGTCGAACGTGTAACGATGCCCGCGGCCCATGACCGTCCAACTGCTCATTTGATCGCCGCCGAAGATCAGCCCCGCGACACGGCGGGTATCGAGTACCACTATTCCGCGCGGCGTGAGCAGTATGTGATCGATGTGAATGAATCCGCCCATGCCATCGGGAACCAGCACTTGATGGGCAGCGGCCGATGCAACCCGTTCGAGCCGCACCAGCAGAGATTTTCGCCGTGCTCGACGCGCATAGGCGCGCAGCCCAAAAAAAGCCAGCGCGGCCAGCAGCAAGATCGCCGCGCCGAGACCGATCCACTGGGGTTCGATGCGAATGCTGCTCATTCGAGCGCCGCGCTCAACGCCTCGAGCGTCGCCGGCATATCCGCACGCTGCTCAGGGTGGCGCAACAGATCCGCGAGACTTTCGGGAACGGCAATCGGCCGGCCAATGATCGGCTCCACAATCTCATTGAACTTCGCCGGATGCGCGGTGGCAACCACAACCCAGGGCTGATCGCGCTTATCCGCAGCGCTCAAGCGATGGTAGACTTCCGCCGCGGTCGCGGTGTGCGGGCACCATTCGCGTCCGTATTGCATGAAGTCCTCTCTGATACGAGAGCGAATTGTAGCGTCATCGACGCTGTCTGCGCTCAAATGTTCGCGCATCGAAGCCCAGGTCGGAAACAGCGCGCGAATGCGCTCCATATTGCTCGGATCGCCTACATCCATCGCGGAGGCAAGCGTTGCGATGCTGGGCCTGGGCTGCCATCGGCCCGTGGCCAGGAAATCGGGAACCGTGCGATTCAGGTTATGCGCCAGGATGATGCGCGCCAGCGGGAATCCCATGGCGCGTGCCCACAGCGCCGCGCAGGCATTGCCCAAATTCCCCGCGGGGATGATGTAGGACGGTTTCTTTCCGGTACTCGCGGCGATCTCGAGGCTCGACGCGATGTAGTAGACCATTTGCGGCAACAACCGGCCGATATTGATGCTGTTGGCCGAGCTGAAGCGATGGGTTCGCCCAAGAACAGGATCGCGGAACGCTTTCTTGACCAATTCTTGACACTTGTCGAAGGTCCCGTCGACGCGCAGCGACAACACATTGTCGCCCCAACAGGTCAGCTGGCGCTCCTGCCGCGGACTCACCAGTCCTCCGGGGTAGAGAATCACTACCCTCGCCCAAGTACGACGGTAAAAAGCGGCGGCGACGGCGCCCCCGGTGTCTCCTGAGGTGGCGACCAGGATGGTCAACGGCGGCGAAGCGGCGGCCGACTGAAGCCGCTGCTGGCACTCCGCCAGAAATCGCGCCCCGAAGTCTTTGAATGCCGCCGTCGGACCGTGATAAAGCTCGAGGACAAAGAAAGGATCGCGGGCGCCCGCCACCGGCGTCGTCGGCGCCGGAAAATTCAGCGCGGCGTCGGCGATCGGCGCAAGCTCGGCGCGCAAGCCGTCCCCCGTGAAGAACCGGTCGAGACTCAAGCGCGCGATTTCGGGGAGCGTGGCGCGCCTGGGCAAGGCTTGCAGATCGATCGGCGGCAATTCGCCGGGGATGTATAGACCGCCATCCGGAGCGAGACCTTGGGCCATGGCGCGGCTCAAGCTCACTTGCGGCGCGCCGCCGCGCGAGCTCGCAAACTTCATTTCAGGCATCAGGCCTTTACCACTCGGGCACCATAGTTCTGCATGAGGGACACCCAGGAATCCGCTTGCAACTGATGCGCGGCGAAGGCGGCGACCATGGCGCCGCGCACCGCCTCTGCATGCTGAATGGCGGACCAGGCAAAGACCGCCGGCCCCGCGCCGGAAATCGAGCAGCCGAGTGCGCCGGCGGACATGGCCGCGCGCTGAACATCCTTGAAGCCCGGAATCAACGAGTGGCGCTGCGGCTCGATGATGACATCATTGAAGGACTCGCGGATCATTTCCAAATCGTTCGAGTAGCAGCCGCTGATGAAACCGGCGAGATTCGCGCTTTGCCATACAAAATCCGAGCGGCTGACATTGATATTGAGGATGGCGCGCGCCTCGCGCGTCCCCAGGTACATATGCGGGTGCACCAGTACGCAGCGCAGTCCGCGCGGCACTGGAATCTGCTTCACGCGCGGATTGTCGATGCCCACGGTCAGGGTCAATCCGCCGTACAGGCAGGGAGCGATATTATCGATGTGCGCGGCACCGCTCGCGACAATCTCCCCCTCCATGGCAAACTTAAGGAGCTGAATCTGCGGCGCGGGGGCACGCAGCAGCGCGTTGGCGGCGACCACCGCGGCCACCGCGGAAGCCGCCGAGCCGCCCATGCCCGAGCCCAGAGGAATACCTTTTTCGATATCCAGTTCAAATCCAAAGCCGGGCGTCAACGCCTCATGCATCGCCTGCACCGCGCGCCCGGCGGTATTGTGCTGCGGCTCGACCGGCAGCTCCCCGGCAATACCGGTGATCGAGCGGATGCGAACTTCGTTTTCCTCAATTCGGCGGATACGGACCTTGTCGCCGACTTCGTCGACTGCATGGCCCAAGATATCGAAGCCGATGCCGACATTGGCAACCGTGGCGGGGGCGAAGGCGGTGACGTCGGTGAGCACTGGAGTTCTCGCTGTTAAATGTGCGCGCCAAGATAGGCGGACAATCGCAACAGATCGGAAAACACGCCCGCCGCGGTCACTTCCGGCCCGGCTCCCGGGCCCTGCACGATCAACGGATTGTCGCAATAGCGGCGCGTGGCGAAACGCACCACGTTGTCGGTGAGCGCGATGTTCGCAAAGGCATGCTTGGCCTCCAGGCGCATGAGCCCGACCGTGGCCTTGCCGGCGGCATCGATACGCCCGACGTAGCGCAGCACCTGATTCTTGCGGCGCGCATCGCTGAGCGCCGCCGCCATGGCGGCATCGGATTCCGGCAGACGCGCCATGAACTCCTCGACGCTGCACCGGGTGAGCGCCTCGGGCACCAGACCCTCCACCTGCACATCCGCTATTTCCAGGGTGAGGCCCATTTCGCGGCCGAGAATGATGAGCTTGCGCGCGACATCGACTCCCGACAAATCGTCACGCGGATCCGGTTCGGTGTAACCCTTCGCCTTGGCGGCGCGAACAATGGAAGAAAACGACTCGCTGCCGTCGAACACGTTGAACAAATAGGCCAGGGTGCCGGAGAAGATCCCTTCGATCTGCGTAATATCATCGCCGGTGCCGCGCAGGTCGCGCAGCGTTTGGATAATCGGCAGTCCCGCGCCCACCGTCGCCTCGTACAGATAGTGCGTGCCGGCGTCCCGCTTGGCATCCTGCAAGGAGCGGTAATAAGGCAGCGTACCGCTGTTGGCCTTTTTGTTCGGCGTCACGATGTGAATGCCGCGCGCCAGCCAGTCGCGATACTGATCGGCTACCGCGGCGCTCGCCGTGCAGTCGATCACCAGCGTGTGCGGCACGTAATCCGCCTGAATGTGATTGATGAATTTCTCGAGATTCAAAGGCTCGCCGGCCTCTGCCATGCGCTCCGCCCAACGGCTCAAGTCGATGCTGC
This sequence comes from uncultured Gammaproteobacteria bacterium, assembly GCA_963782865.1. Taxonomy (GTDB): domain Bacteria; phylum Pseudomonadota; class Gammaproteobacteria; order Steroidobacterales; family Steroidobacteraceae; genus Bog-1198. The sequence goes on from CAWALS010000006.1 coordinate 88,546, forward strand.
TTTCCTCGAGCAGCATGCGCTTCGAGCTGGCAATGCCTCGAACCCGCAAATCAAGATTCAACTCCCGTAAGCGCTCGATTTGGGTGGCGATCTGCGCCAGCAGCACGCGCCCTACCGTGCCGGGTCCAATCAAGCCTATGGACAGGGTATTCGGCGACAGATAAAAGGCGGCGTGCACCGCGCGCAATGCACGTGCCGCGGCCTTGCCTTCGACCACCACCGAGATATTGCGCTCGGAAGCGCCCTGTGCAATCGCCCGCACGCTGATCGCGGCATCGCCCAGCGAATTGAAAACCTTTGCGGCGACCCCATGCGAGCCGGCCATGCCGTCGCCGACGACCGCCAGAATGCTCATGCCGAGCGCCACCTCCACGTGCTGAATCTGACCGCCGCGCAATTCGGCATCGAATGCGCGGCGCACCGCTTCTTCTGCGCGGACCGCCTGTGCTTCGGGAATCGCGAAACAAATCGAGTGTTCGGAGCTGGCCTGCGAGATCAGGATGACCGAGATGCCGGAGTCGCGCAGCACCCCGAACAGGCGATGCGCGGTGCCGGGTACGCCAATCATGCCGGCGCCCTCGAGATTCACCAGCGCAACCGGATCGATGCTGGTGATGCCCTTGACGATCAACGCCGAGACCGGATTCGCGCAAATCAGCGTGCCGCGCTTTTGCGGCGCGAAAGTATTGCGGATGAAGATTGGTATGTCGCGCGACACGGCCGGCGCCATGGTCTGAGGGTGAATCACCTTGGCGCCGAAGTACGCGAGTTCCATCGCCTCGTTGTACGAGAGTTGATCGATGACCTGGGCGTTCGGCACCAAGCGCGGGTCCGCCGACAGCACGCCGTCGACGTCGGTCCAGATGATGATTTCGACGGCGTCCAGCAGCGCGCCGAATATGGAGCCCGAAAAATCGCTGCCGTTGCGGCCCAAGGTGGTCTGCTTGCCCTTGGTCGTCGTCGCGACGAAACCGGTGACGATGAGCCTGCCTGAAAAACTCGCCGGAACCAATTTCTTGAGATTCGCTTCGCTCACCGGCCATTGCACCGCCGGTCCCAATGAGCCCCATTCGATAATGATGACGTCGCGGGCATCGATCCACAGAATCTCGCCCTTGATGCGGGCGCGCTCGCGTAGAAACGGCGCGAACAGCCGCGTCGACCATAACTCGCCGAAGCCGGCGATCACATCGCGCATCGAGTAGGTCGATGAGCGGATCAGGCGCACGGTCTGCAGCATGCCGGCGATGTCCAGGCAATCGCGCTCGAACTGCGCCTTGTAGCCCTCATACGCGGGCTTCGATACGAGCTCGGCAGCCAGGTCCAAGTGCCGTGACTTCAAAGCGCGAATTGCCGGGCCGAATTCCTTGTCGGGCTGCTCCGCGAGCGCGACCAGCTCGAGCAGGGCGTCCGTGACGCCGCGGCAAGCCGATAAAACGATCGCTTCGCGAGGATTTGATGAGGCTTCGACAATTTCGGCGACGCGCCGAAAGCACGCGGCATCCGCGACGCTCGAACCTCCAAATTTATGTACCACCCACTTATCCATTCTGCACACGCGCCCGGCAACTTTAAGGCGTATTCGCCCTCCTCAAGCGGTATCGTTGATGAAACCCCATGGGAGCCACGGGGAATACTCAGACAGGCTCCTAACAACCCAGGAACTGTAAACGTACCAACGGGACGCAAGCAAGCGATTCCGTTCGCGTTTTACGCTCTACCTCGCCGGGAGTTGCCGCCGGCGCGGCCGGACTTCGGCAGTCCGGTGTGTTGCGTTCGAAACGGGCGCGCCGCGGTTGCCGCCCTTCCAGCCACGGGCTGATATGCAGGAATCAGATGCTGCTTGCCGTTGCCGATCAGGTCTGCGCGCCCCATGCGCTTTAAGGCATCGCGCAGCAGCGGCCAATTTTCCGGATCGTGATAGCGGAGAAATGCCTTGTGCAGGCGGCGCACCTTGATGCCTTTCGGTATCACCACGTCCTCGCTGCCGCGGCTGATCTTCTTGAGCGGATTCTTGGCGGAGTGGTACATCGCGGTCGCGGTCGCCATGGGCGAGGGCAAAAAGGCTTGCACTTGATCGGCGCGAAATCCGTTCTTCTTCAACCACAACGCCAGCTCGAGCATGTCCACATCGCGGGTGCCGGGGTGCGCGGCGATAAAATACGGGATCAGATACTGTTCCTTGCCCGCCTCTTTGGAGTATTTATCGAACAGTTCCTTGAAGCGATAGTAGCTGCCCACGCCGGGCTTCATCATCTTGGACAAGGGCCCTTCGCCAATGGCCTCCGGTGCGATTTTCAAGTAGCCCCCGGTATGGTGCGTCGCCAATTCCTTGACGTACTCCGGGGATTCAACAGCGAGATCGTAGCGCACGCCGGAGGCGATCAATACTTTCTTGATGCCCTTCAGCGCCCGCGCGCGCCGATATAAATTGATCAGCGGCGCGTGATCGGTATTGAGATTGGGACAGATGCCCGGAAACACGCACGAGGGCCGCCGGCACGCGGACTCGATTGCGGTGCTCTTGCAATGCAGGCGGTACATGTTCGCCGTGGGGCCGCCCAGGTCCGAAATAATTCCGGTGAATCCTTTCACCTCGTCGCGGATGGTTTCGATCTCACGGATCACGGATTCTTCCGAGCGGCTCTGAATGATCCGGCCTTCATGTTCCGTGATCGAACAGAACGTGCAGCCGCCGAAGCAGCCGCGCTGGATGGCCACGGAGAATCGAATCATGTGATAGGCCGGAATTTTCGCATCGCCGTACGAGGGATGCGGACGGCGCGCGTACGGCAATTCGTAGATGGCATCCATGTCCGCCGTGCTCAAGGGAATGGGCGGCGGATTGAGCCACAGCTCCTGCGTTGCATGACGTTGCACCAGCGCACGCGCGTTTCCCGGGTTCGACTCCATGTGCAAAATGCGCGAGGCGTGCGCGTACAGCACCGGATCCTGGCTGACCTGCTCGTAGGAGGGCATGCGGATCACGCTGCGCTCACGCTGCGCGTTCGGTACTTTGCGGTAGAATTTCACGACCTTCTCCGCCGGCGCGGGCGCGCCGTGCGCGGGCGCCGGCGCCGGCGCGGGCACGGGGCGGCGTCGGGGTCGGCGTCCCTGAGGACTGCGCCGGCCGCAGCTGCGCAACGCGCTGCGCTTCGCTGGCATAGGGATCCAGGGGCGGCATCAAGGGTCCCGGCGTATCCAATTCGCTCGAATCGATTTCCACCCAGCCGCCCGGCATGCCGCGGCGTAGATACGCGGTGCCGCGTAGATCGGTGATCTCGCCGATGGACTGCCCCTCATGCAGGCGGCGCGCGATCTCGCCGATCTGACGCTCGGCATTGCCATAGACCAGCAAGTCCGCCTTGGCATCGAGCAGGACCGAGCGGCGCACCTGCTCCGACCAGTAATCAAAATGCGCGATACGCCGCAGGCTCGCTTCAATGCCGCCGACGACAATGGGCACATGCTTGTATGCCTCGCGCAGCCGCTGCGAATACACAATGACGCAACGATCCGGACGCTTGCCGCCGGCCCCTGCGGGCGTGTACGCATCATCGCTTCGCACCCGCCGATCCGCGGTGTAGCGATTGACCATGGAATCCATGTTGCCGCCGGTCACGCCAAAGAACAGGCGCGGTTCGCCCAGAGCCTCGAAGTCCTGGGTGCCATGCCAATCAGGCTGCGCAATAATCCCGACTCTGAATCCCTGCGCCTCCAGAACACGCCCGATGATGGCCATCCCGAAGCTGGGATGATCCACATACGCATCACCCGTGACGATGATGACGTCGCACTGCGCCCAGCCGAGTGCCGTCATCTCTGCACGCGTGGTGGGCAGGAAGGCCGCCGGCTTTACGCCGGCGGCCTGGGCACTGGACTGAAAAAGAGGCGTGGCGCTTTGCACGCCCGCGATTAGGCCTGAAGCTTGCGCTTAAGTACAACGATACTCATTATCCGAGATCGATCGGGTAATAGATCTGGGCGTCTTCGCGCTGCACCAACAGAGCGACATTATGTCCCGCCCGGGCGATCTCGCGCTTCAAGTCCGCCACCGTCGCGACCCCGACCCCGTTGACGCCCAACACGACGTCTCCGGGCTGAAGGCCGGCGGCCAGTGCCGGACCGCTGACATCCTCGACCAGCAATCGGCCCTTGGTGTGCAACTCCTGCTGTTCGCTGGGTTGCAGCGAACGCAACACGAGCCCGAGCTTGCCGCCGCCATCCTCGCTCGAGGCGCGCGCGACTTGAGCGCTCGAATCCTCGAGCAATACGGTCTTCACCGTCACCTCGGTGGCTTTGCGATCGTGCCAGATGCCCAGCCGCGCCTGGCTGCCCGGCGGCAGCTGCGAAATGATGGCGGGCAGATCCCAAGCATGATCAATGTTGCGCCCATTGACGCTGGTGATGACATCGCCGGCTTTCAAACCGGCCTTCTCGCCCGGCCCGCTGGGATCGACCGCACTGATCAGCGCGCCATGCGGCGTGCTCAAACCGAAGGACAGCGCGAGCTGCTGGCGAATATCCTGCACCGATACGCCGATGCGGCTGCGAACCACTTTGCCGTTCTTCTGCAGCTGCTCTTTGACGTTCAAGGCCAGGTCAATCGGAATGGCGAACGACACGCCCATGTAGCCGCCGGTGCGGCTGTAAATCTGCGAATTCATGCCGATCACTTCGCCGTCGATGTTGAATAGCGGGCCGCCCGAATTCCCGGGGTTCACGGCGGCATCGGTTTGAATGAAAGTGACGTAGTTGCCATTGTTGCCGTCGTTCAAGGGCCGACCGAGCGCGCTGATCACGCCCGCGGTGACGCTGTTTTCGAAGCCGAATGGCGAACCAATGGCAATGGCCCATTGACCCGGGCGCAATTTGGACGAATCGCCAAAGCGTACCGTCGGCAAGCCGGTCGCGGCTATTTTGATCAACGCCACATCGCTGGCTTTGTCGATGCCGATGACCTTGGCGGGAAATTCGCGCCGGTCGGTCAGCGTCACAATCACCTCGGATGCGTCGGAGACCACATGCGCGTTGGTCAAGACGTAGCCGTCCGAACTTACGATGAATCCCGATCCGACGCCTCGGCTCGGCGGCGCCCGCTCAGGTCCGGGCGTTTGGAAACGGCGGAAAAATTGCGACAGCGGATCGTCGCCGTCTCCCTGCCCGTTGAGCGGCGAGATTTTCTGAGGCTTTTCCGTGACGCTGACGTTCACCACCGCGCCGCCCGCTTCGGCAACCAAGCCGGAAAAGTCCGGCAGGCCGGTCACACGCGCGGCGTTGGAGCCCGCCGGGGACGCCGCGGCCAGCATCGGTGCGGCCGATGGCGCCGGCCCTGCATCGGCATGCGAGCGCTGATGAGCGACCACCATCACAAAGATGCCGGCAATGGCGGCGAGGGACCAAGTTCTGATGCTTCCCATTGAAGTACGTCCTTAAGGCCAGGAATGATTGCGCATTGAATTTACTGACCCGAACTGGGGGTCTTGGTTGCAATTTTCCAGGTTAAACGGGGTAATTTTCAAGGTATTCGTGCCCTGGGGCCTCGAAATGTGAAATCCCCACGGGTAATCCGAGGGCAACACCCTCTACCCTAATCGTCATGTCAGACTTGGGTCCAATATTAGTGGTGGTGGGCGGCGACACCAAGCGTGTGCAATGGCTGACACACCACGTAACCAGTCACTGGCCGAGCGCACAGGTCACGACGCTGCGCGCCGGTGAATCGGCGCCTTTGAGCCGCCTCATCAGCGAACGCATACCCGACGCCGTCATATTGCAGGCCGATTTCGCCAACGATGCGCTGGCCGGTGCCGCCCTCAACAGCATGATGCAGCTGCTGCGGATGCAGCCCGCGCTGTATTGCATTTTGCTGGCCGAAAATGGCAATGAGCAATCGGCGGTTCGCGCGCTGAAAAGCGGCGCCAAGGACTACTTGCCGCTGGCGCAAATCACCCGCGATCAGCTCCTCACCGCGGTCGCAGAAGCGTGCGCCAAACGACGCCTGGCTGCGCAGGCAGCCGCCATGATGGCGCAAAGCGAGAATTCGACCATCATTGAGGTCCCCGGCTATTCGATCGTCAAGGAGATTGCAACCAGCAATTTTTCGTCCGTGTATCTGGCGCGCAGCGAGCGATTGCGCAGAAATGTCGTGCTGAAGGTGATGACTCGCGGCGAGTCGGAGCGCGAAATGGGCGACGCCGAGCGCTTCCAGCGCGAGTACGAGATCATTTCCAGCATCACGCATCGGGCGATCGCCGAGATCCATGACTTCGGCTCCCTGCCCGGTCATTTATACCTGGCGATGGAATATTTCCCGTGCGGCGACCTGCGCGATCGCCTGCGCAATCCCCTGAGCGTGGACGAGAGCCTCTACTACTTGCGCGCCATTGCGGAAGCACTGCGCGTCATCCATGTGTTCGGCATATTGCACCGCGACTTGAAGCCCGCGAATGTCATGTTGCGCGAGGACAATTCCCCGGTGCTCATCGATTTCGGTTTGGCGCGCCGCTCGCTCGATGAAATCGGCAACACCGGTGTGGGCCAGGTGCTCGGTTCGCCTTACTACATCAGCCCGGAACAGGCACAGGGGCAGCGCGTGGACGTGCGCACCGACCTGTACAGCTTGGGTGTCATGTTCTACGAAATGCTGACCGGGCAGAGACCCTATGGCGGCCGCAGCGCGGTCGCCATTATGTCGCAGCACACCAGCTCGCCGGTGCCCTTGTTGCCCGAGTCGACCTCGATGCAGCAGCCCTTGCTCGATCGCCTGATGGCGAAACAGCAAAGCGCCCGCTACGCATCCGCCGATGAATTGCTCGCCGACTTGGGGCCGATCGCCGCGGTCGCCTAGGCACAGCCTAAAAGCGTGATGCCTGTCACAGGCCGCCGCGACCGCGGACATTAAGTAAATCGCCTACTTAATGCTGTGAAACCCATCATGCCCGGGGCGCCTGCGCTTTGGCACCCTGTGGAGGCCATGTTCATCTCCGTTAAGCGCCACGAACGCGAAAAACAGGAACTCATCAACGCCAGCAATCGGCTGAGCGACGCCATTCTTAAGACCAGTGCCATCGGACTCTTTTTGATGGATTCGAAAGGCAAGGTTCAGCCGCAGGTTTCGGCATCGCTCGGCGCGCTGTTTCGACGTCAGGATTTTGCCAATTTGACGCTCGAGAAGCTCATCGGGCCGTTGGTTTCCGCCAAGACCTTGAGCGTCGTACGCACCTATATGACCCGCTTGCTCGACCCCGCCCGCGGCGACACCGACCTCGGCAATCCGCTGCAGGACGTGGAGGTGAAATTGACGAATACCGACGGCAGCTTCGCCGCCGCCCACTATTCCTTCGAATTCTCGAGCGTCGACATGCCGCTCGAACCGCGCTTCTGGATGGTGCGGGTTACCGACATCACCGCGCGCGTCCAGGAACTGCGCGAATTGGAAGACCTGCGCGTCCACGTGCTCACGCAAGGTGAAATTCTGCGCAGCGTCCTGCAAGCCGGCGGCACGCGATTCGGCTCCTTCCTGCAAAAAACCGACGCCTCGATGAAGACGATCAATGGCGTCTTGAAGAAGTCCGCGCGCGAAGCGGGCGCGTTCCGCCACAAGCTCGAAGAAACATTGGAGGAAGTGGACCGCATCCGCCGCGACGCCGCGGCGCTGAAGTTGAGCGGACTGCAAAGCGCCGCACGCGAGTTCGAGGACGCACTGCAGGAATTGCGCAGCCGCGAAACCTTGAGCGGCAGCGACTTTCTGCCCCTTGCGGTCAAGCTCGATTCGCTGTACGGACAATTTGCGCTGCTGCGCACCCTGACTTCGCAGGCCGGACCTGCCCGCGAAGCCGAGCCTGCGGCGCCGGAGGCGCCGCGGGTCACTGAAAACGGCACTCAAGTCATCGAATCGCCGAAGTTCTTCGCGGAGCTGGCGCAGCATGCCTCGCCCCCGGCGCAGCGCATGGCCGCCGTCGGCAGCCTGGAAAGCACGCTGACCACGCTCACCGATTTAGTGGCGCAGGAGAATCAAAAGACCGTCGTGCTAGAGTGCGGTGGCTTGGACCTCGTGCCCCCGCGCTATCAGGCGACGGTGAAAAACGTCGCCATTCAACTCATTCGCAACGCCGTGGTGCACGGGGTTGAAACCGCCGCCGAGCGCGAGCAGGCCGGCAAGACGCCGAATGCCACGCTGCATCTGCAGTTCACTTCGAGTCCGCGTAACGGCTTCGAATTGTTGTTTCAAGACGATGGGCGCGGCTTGGATCCTGACAAGGTGCGTGAAGTCGCCATCGCCAAAGGATTGCTGACGCCCGAGGAGGCGCAGCAGCTGCGGGATCGTCAGGCGATCAAATTGATATTCAAATCCGGGTTCACCACCATGGCGGATACTCCGGGCGATGCCCGGCACGGCAGCGGCATGTCGCTGGTGCGCCGCTACGTGCACGAAGCCGGCGGCAAGATCGCATTGGCCAGTGTCGTCGGCCAGGAAACGCGCTTTAAAGTGACTCTGCCGGCGCTTGAACTGGCCGCCGACGCGCAGGTCGCCTGACCGTCACAGCGGCGCGAGTTCCACCAATACAGCGCCGGCTTGAACCCGGTCCGCCAGCCCAAAGGCTATTCGAGAAACGACCCCCTCATACGGCGCGGTCAGGGTGTGCTCCATTTTCATGGCCTCGACGGTGATGAGCGGCGCGCCGCGGGCGACGCGCTGGCCGGCCGCCACATGCACCGCCACGACCGTGCCCGGCAGCGGGGTCAGCAGCGAGCCCTGCTCGGCCGTGTCGAGCGCTTGCAAGGCGTCATCGGTGCTCACGAGATTCATCACGACATGCCGCCCGTCCAGGAATAAATGCAGCGCCGCAGCGGCCTCATAGATGCGAGCCTGCATCACTTCGCCGTCGCATTCGACGCGCAGGGAGGCCGCATCGCGCGCGAGAATCCGCAAGCTGTGTTCCTCGCCGTGTGTGCGCGCCAGGTAGCGATCCGGCGCTGCCGAATCGACGCTCACCACGGACTCGCCGAATCGCCACGTGGTGCTCGCCGGCGCCGCGAGCCGCCAGCCGCGGGTGTCCTGCCACAGCGCATTGCCGTCGGTGCGGCGCGCGGCGCACCAAACCGCCGCCATCGCCGTGTCGGCGCTCACAGGCGCCGGTTCAGCGAAGCGCAGATGCTCGCGGCGAACGCTCAGAAAATTGGTGCCGAGCGCTTCGCGGCGAAACTCTTCATCGCGCAGCACGCTGGACAGAAGCGCGCGGTTGGTCGCCACCCCGACGATCTCGATTTCATCCAAGGCGCGCAGCAACAGATCGATGGCCGCGGCGCGCGACTCGCCCCACGCGATGATTTTTCCCAGCATCGGATCGTAATAGCTCGATACTTCGTCGCCCGCCTCGACCCCGGTATCCTGGCGCAGGCCCGGCGCGGCCTGCGCCCAGCGCAGGTGCGCGATGCGGCCCACACTCGGTAAATAGTCATGCGCGGGATCTTCGGCATACAAACGCGCCTCGACGGCAAATCCGCGGCGGTTCAGAGGCTGCGTTGCGGGCAGAGGCTCGCCTTCGGCCACGCGCAATTGCCATTCGACCAGATCGATGCCGGTGATCAATTCGGTCACCGGGTGTTCCACCTGCAAACGGGTATTCATTTCCATGAAGTAGAAATTCTGCGCATCGTCGAGCAAGAATTCGACCGTGCCCGCGCCGACGTAGCCCACGGCTTGCGCCGTCTTGACCGCCGCCTGCGCCATCGCCGCGCGCACCTCTTCGCGCAGGCCCGGGGCCGGCGCTTCCTCGATGATCTTCTGATGCCGGCGCTGCACCGAACAGTCGCGATCGAAGAGACTTAACGTGCGGCCGTGCGCGTCCGCGAATATCTGTACTTCGACGTGACGAGCGCTGGGAAAGTAGCGCTCCATCAATAGCCGATCATCGCCGAAGGCGGTGCGCGCCAGACGTTGCGCCGATTCCACCGCGGCCGGCACGTCGGCGGCCGAATGGACGACCTGCATGCCCTTGCCGCCGCCGCCCGCGCTGGCCTTGATGATCAGCGGGAATCCCACCCGCAGCGCTTCTTCCGCGAGTCGCTGCGCCGACTGCTCGCTGCCGTGATAGCCCGGCGCCACGGGCACGCCGGCCGCCGCCATCGCGGCCTTGGATGCGCTCTTCGAACCCATGGCCTTGATCGCCGCCGCGGGGGGGCCGACGAAGATCAGTCCCGCATCGACGCAGGCCTGTGCGAAGCCGGCATTCTCCGAAAGAAATCCATATCCCGGGTGAATGGCATCGGCGCCGACGCGCTGCGCCAACGCGATCAGCTTGCCGATATGCAGATAGCTCTGCGCGGCGGGCGCGCCGCCCAAGTGATATGCCTCGTCGGCGCTACGCACGTGCTGCGCGTTTCGATCCGCATCCGAATACACCGCAATCGTCGTCATGCCCAAGCGCCGCGCGGTGCGCGCGATGCGGCAAACGATTTCGCCGCGATTGGCGATCAAGAGCCGTCGGATCATTGGCTCATCTCACATCCGAAACACGCCGAAGCGTGTGGCGGCGGTTTCCTGCGCGCGGGTCAGCGCCAGCGCCAGCCCGAGGATTCTGCGGGTGTCGAGCGGATCGATCACCCCATCGTCCCAAAGCCGCGCGGAGGCGTAGTAAGGATGTCCCTGACGCTCGAACTGCTCGCGGATGGGCGCCTTGAGCTTTTCCTCATCGGCATCGCTGAAGCTTTCGCCGCTGCGCTCCAGCGCTTCGCGCTTGATCGTCGCCAAGACGCTGGCTGCCTGCTCGCCGCCCATGACCGAGGTGCGTGCATTGGGCCACTGGAACAGGAAGCGCGGGCTGTAGGCCCGGCCGCACATGGCGTAATTCCCGGCGCCAAAACTGCCGCCGATCACGACGGTGTACTTCGGCACCGAGGCGCAGGCCACGGCCATCACCAGTTTGGCGCCGTCCTTGGCAATGCCGCCGGCTTCGGCGGCCTGTCCCACCATGAAGCCGGCAATGTTCTGCAGAAAGACCAGAGGAATGCCCTCGCGGCAGCACAGCTCAATGAAATGCGTGCCTTTCAAGGCGCTCTCGGAGAACAGGATGCCGTTATTCGCCAATATCCCGACCGTCATGCCGTGAATATCGGCAAAGCCGCACACCAGAGTCGTGGCGTAGAGCGCTTTGAATTCATCGAACCACGCGCCGTCGACAATGCGTGCGATGAGCTCGTGCACGTCGTAGGGTTTGCGCGAATTCTGCGGAATGACGCCGTACAACTCGGTGGGATCGAAGGGGCTGTCGAGGCCGCTGACCGGAGAACTCGCTTGCGCGGCACGCAGCTGCGGAGCGCGCAACCGCGCGACCGCGCGCCGCGCGAACGCCAGCGCGTGCGCGTCATTTTCCGCATAGTAATCGGTGACGCCGGAGCGGCGGCAGTGGACATCCGCGCCGCCCAAGGACTCCGCGTCGACCTCCTCACCGGTCGCGGCGCGGACCAACGGCGGGCCGCCGAGAAACACCCGGCCTTGGTTGCGCACGATGATGGCGTGATCGGACATCGCCGGCACATATGCGCCGCCGGCGGTGCATGAACCGTGCACCACCGCAATCTGGGCGATGCCCTGCGCCGATAGCCGCGCTTGATTGAAGAAGATTCGGCCAAAATGATCGCGGTCGGGAAACACCTCGTCCTGCCGCGGCAGAAAGGCGCCGCCGCTTTCGACCAGGTAGATGCAGGGCAAGGCGTTGTCGGCCGCGATTTCCTGCGCCCTTAAGTGCTTCTTGACGGTGAGCGGATAGTAGGTACCGCCCTTCACCGTGGGATCATTGGCGACGATCATGCATTGCGCGGGACGACACCCGGCCGATCCCGGTGATGAGCCCCGCACCCGGCAGTTCCTCGCCGTACACGCCCTGCGCCGCCAGCGCCGACAGCTCCAAGAACGGCGAACCCGGATCGAGCAGCGCGGCAATGCGCTCGCGCGCGAGCAGCTTGCCGGCTTTGGTGTGTTTATCGCGCGCGGCGCGGCTGCCGCCGGCCGCATTGCGGCGCAGCGTGCCGCGCAGATCGTCGACCAGCCCCTGCATGGCGGCGCGGTTGTCGGCAAAGTCCTGCGAGCGGGTATCGAGTTGCGAAGCGATTTTGGCCATTGGCTTTGTCGACCTGAGCGTGGCAGAATTGTCGGACAGTCCGATTATCCAACGATCTCGCTCCGATGACAATGGGGGGCCGGCGAAATGGCCAATTCCGCATATCGAGAATTCACCTTCGGCCTCGGCGAGGTGATCGACAGCGTCCGCGATTCCGTGCGCCGTTTCGCGGAGGAGCGCATCGCGCCGCGCGCGCAGGAAATAGACCGCAGCAACGAATTCCCGCGCGATCTGTGGCGTGAAGCCGGCGAACTCGGCCTGTTGGGCCTCACCGTGAGCCCGGAACACGGCGGAGCGGGCTTGGGCTATCTCGCGCACACGGTCGCGATGGAGGAAATATCGCGCGCCTCGGCGGCGGTGGGATTGAGTTATGGCGCGCATTCGAATCTCTGCGTCAATCAGCTGGCGCTCAACGGTTCGGAAGCGCAGAAACAGCGCTACCTGCCCAAGCTCATCAGCGGCGAGCATGTCGGCGCGCTGGCCATGTCCGAGCCCGGTGCCGGCTCCGATGTGGTCTCGATGCAGCTCAAGGCGATCCGCGATGGCGATCACTACGTGCTCGATGGCCGCAAAATGTGGATCACCAACGGGCCCGAGGCCGATGTGCTGGTGGTCTACGCCAAGACCGCGCCCGAAGCCGGCTCGCGCGGCATCAGCGCCTTCATCATTGAAAAGGATTTCAAGGGATTTGCGCCGGCGCAAAAGCTCGACAAGCTCGGCATGCGCGGTTCCAGCACCAGCGAGTTGCTGTTCGATAACTGCGAGGTACCCGCCGCCAATATGCTGGGCACCGAAAATCAGGGCGTCAACGTGCTGATGCGCGGACTGGATTACGAGCGCGTGGTGCTGTCCGGCGGTCCGCTCGGCATCATGGCGGCGGCGCTGGATGTGGCCGTGCCGTACGTGCGCGAACGCAAACAATTCGGCCAGCCGATCGGCACCTTTGAGCTCGTGCAAGGCAAGCTCGCCGACATGTACGCTTCCTTGAATGCCTGCCGCAGCTATGTGTACATGGTGGCATCGGCCTGCGATCGCGGCGATTACACGCGCAAGGATGCCGCCGCGTGCATTCTGTTTTGCGCTGAAGCCGCCACCCGCGCCTCGCTCGATGCAATTCAATTATTGGGCGGCAACGGCTACATCAACGACTACCCCACGGGCCGCCTGCTGCGCGATGCCAAGCTGTACGAAATCGGCGCCGGCACCTCGGAGATCCGCCGCATGCTGATCGGCCGCGAGCTGTTCGGAGAAGGCGCATGAGCGACTTGTTCGCGCCGCTCGACGATCACCCGGCTTACCGGCAGATCGCCAACCAGATCGAACAGCGCATCGTCGCAAGAACCCTGCGCACCGGCGATGCCCTGCCCTCCGAGACCGACCTCGCCCGCCAGTTCGGGGTCAACCGCTCGACGATTCGCGAAGCCATTCGCGAACTGGAGGTGCATGGACTGCTGGGAAGGGAACGAGGCGAGAAGCGCCTGCGCGTTACGCGCCCGGAACCGCGCCGCGTCAGTTCCGGCGTGAGCCGCGCGCTGGCCCTGCATGATGTGACATTCATGGAACTGTGGGAGGCGATGATGGCCATCGAGCCCGCCGCCGCCCAATACGCCGCCGCACGCCGCACGCCCGCGCAGCTGCTCGGGCTGACGCGCGCCAGCACGCGCTTCAAGCGCGACATCACCGATACCGCGGGCGCCGTTTCAGCCGTCGTGGATTTTTTCACCGCGGTCGCGGCCGCCAGCGGCAATCAGGTCTTGGCGCTGTCGCAGGCGCCGCTCAACTTGCTGCTGGTGCCGACGCTGTCGCAGCTCATTGATCGGGTGCCGCAGGCGCGCGCGCGAATTCAAGCGGCGCAAAGCAAGATCATCGAGGCCATCAAGCTCAAAAAGAGCGAACAAGCGCGCGGCTGGATGGAAAAGCACATCCGCGATTTCAAGCGCGGCTATGAGCTCGAGGTGCCCAACCGCTGAGCGCGCTCGCTGAGCTCTTCGGCCAGGCCTTTGAGTGCGGCGAGGTTCGACCACAGACTGGCTTGCGGCAGAAATTCGAGTCGCTCGCCGAATGCCTTCGAGCGTTCCTTCAGGCGCAGCGTGATGCGATGGAAACCGCCGCTGCTTGATACCTCGACGACCGCGACCTGCGACAGCGGAATGGTCTCCTGCAATTCGGCCGCGGCGCACCTTCAGGCGGTCGCCGCAATCGAGCACCTCATCGGCCAGCCGGTGCATTTGCGTGTTCCAAAAGAAATAGCTCAGTGCCGCGCACAGAATGCCGATGGCAATGGCGCTCGGCAGAGGATTGCGCCACAAATCTCCATCGAGCACCGCGGGTGCGCCGACGAACAGGATCAGCGCGATCGCGCTCAGCCAAATCCCGCGCTTGAACAGGGCGGTGTTTTTGAAAGAAATGGCCCGCAATGGAATTGCTCTGCCGGCGAATTAAAGAATCTGCTCGCGCTGGGTGTCGGCACCGTCGGGATCATGCAAATTGGTGCTGAAGGATACCAGCAGCATCGCGGAACTGCCGGTATTACGGAACGCGTGCACGACGCCTGGCGGGATCGTCAGGCGCAGTATGTCCCCCGCCGCCACGTCGATGTCCTTGATTTCCCCCTCCTCCTTGAGCCGCACCCGGCAAGGCCCCACCACCGTGGTGGTTTCCACCGCGGTCCGATGCACGTGATTGCCGCGTACCTCGTTGGGCTGGGTCAGAACGACGTGCACGTTTTTCTGAGCGTGCAACTCGGCGTCCGTCAAGGGCTCGAATAACGTGCCGCGCGCATCGCGATGGCTCTTTACCGCTTCAATTATGGCGCGCCGCGCATTGGGATGAGTCATGCGGCGGATTATAGCGTCATCGCTTTGCGGCATGCCCCCGAACGACGAGCAGAACGCCGGCGACGAGCAGGATATCCAGCCAATCGAGCGCGCCCCCGCCGCCGCCGCCGCCGCTGCCGCTGACAGAGGTCGGACTGCTGGTGGCGGCCGTCACGTTCAGCGTCGCGGCGGCCGGCGCCGTGTTGCTTCCGGCAGGACCCGTCACGAGGGCGTTGGCGGGAATGCTGGCGGAGTAAATTCCCTGCATTGCGCTGGCAACGCCGAAGGAAACATCGCAGCTGCCGTTGGCGGGGATATTCGCGCCGGACAGCGTGACGCTGCTCGCTCGTACTGGTCAAGGACAACGCAGCGCCGCCGCAGGTGCTCGCGGGAGCCTGGTTGCCCAATGCCAGATTGGCCGGCAAGGAGACGGTAATCCCGGATTGGGTCAGCGCAAAACCGTTGCTATTCACGAAGCTGACCACGAGCACGGCGGGTACATTTGCCGCGACGCTGGCCGGCGAAAACGCCGCACTGACCGCGGGCGGTATCGGCGTGACGGTCATGGGACCGATGCAAGCGCTGGCGCTCGTGCCGGCCGAGGCCGGCGCGCTGCTGGTCGCGCCGCCGGCCGTGATCTTGACCACGGCCGTATCGGTGTTGCCGGCGGAGTCCGTGACCATCACGGTAAGTGTTCCGGCGCCGTTGGCGGTGACATTCACCTGCGCACTGGTGCTGCCGGAATTGATGACGATCGCGCCGGTTCTCGACCACGCGTAGCCGGCAATCGTCGCACCGCAAGCCGCGGCGCTGCCGCTGGCGTCGAACGTCGCCGCGCCGCCGATGAAGCCTGCGGGTATTTTCACCGCCGCAATGGGATCAAGCGCGGCTTTCACCGCGCTGAACGCATTCACCATGCCGGCGCCGCAGGTGCCGGTGGTGCATGCGCATTCGACGCTCGAACTCGAGCCGGCGACGCATAGCGCCAAGCCGGCCGGCTGCGGATAGGGGGTCGCGCTCGCCTGGAGGCGCGCAATCAGTTGCGGCGGCGTGAGATTGGCATTGACCGCCCGCATGAGCGCCGCGGTCCCTGAGACTATGGGCGCCGCGAAGCTGGTGCCTAAATTCGTATTGGTCTGGTCGGTGTAGCCATTGGCGGCGGGAACGGTCAGACCCTCGTTGACCGTCGTATCAATGGAGCGCAGGCAGGGACTGCCGGCCGTAATGTTCACGCAATTCCCGGCGGGCGCGCCGATGCCGACCTCGGCTCCCAAGCTGCTGTAACCAACTTTGGTGCCGACATTTCGCAGTCCCGCAACCGCCAACACGCCGGGACAGTTGCCGGGGATATCGACCGGTCCGCTCTCATTGCCCGCCGAGGCAACCACCAGCACGCCCATCGCCGTGAGCTGGCTCACGAGACTTTGATAATCGGAAGGACAACTGCCGCCGGTTCCGCCAAGGCTCAAGTTGATGATGTCGGCGGGGTACGGATTGGCCGGAACGGGGTTGCCGGAATCATCGAACACCGCCATTCCCACCGACCACATGATGCCCGCGATGATGTCCGAGTCCAGGCCGCCGCATTTGCCGAGTGCGCGCACCGGCAGCAGATAGGGATTCCAGGTCATCCCGGCGATGCCAACATCGTTGTTGGTCAGCGCGCCCAGCACGCCCATCACCCGCGTGCCGTGCCATGAACTGTTCTCAACGCTGCAGTTCTTGCTGGGGAACACTGCAGTGTTCATCAGGTCCGCGCTGTCGATCCAATCGCCCGGATCCGAGGGATCGGGATCCCAGCCGTCGCCGTCGTTGGCGACGAGATAGGTGCCCAACGGCGCACTGTTGGCAGCGTTGAGGTCTTGGCCGACGAAATCGTAGCCCGGCAGCAAGCGCCCGCCGAAACCGGCTCTCAGTAGATCCGGGTGATCGAACCGAATGCCGCTATCGATATCCGCGATCACCGTGCCGGAACTGCCTTGAGTGATGGTCCAGGCAGAGACGGCATCCGTGGCGGCGGCGTCGCTGGTGGGCGTCGCAGTGCTCGGAGTGAGCATGTACCACTGGCCGCTCGCGCGTGGCGCTGGGCACAAACAAAGGATCGTTCGGCAGCGCCTGCGCGTAGCGCCGTTCATCGATGTCCGCAAAAGCCACGGCAGGATCCGCGCGCAACTTCTCGAGCATGGCAGCCACGTCCGCGCCGTACACGGGATTCTCGAGAAACACCACATGCATGCTCGGTGCGAACTGGCGTGAAGCTCGTCGCCGCGATGCCGGTTCGCTGCAGCAACGAGGCGACGTCCGCGCGCGAGGTCTGCGCCTGCGTGACATAGATCGCCTGCGGCCTGCGCGACTTGATTTCCTTGATGATCGAATTGCCGGGCGTGGCACGGAAACCCACCACCAGGCGGCTTGCCTGCGGTCCGATTTCGACCGGATGCGAACGAACGGGATTCCACTCCGCCGTGCCCGCCGCGGAGGCGGATGTCATTCCCAAAAAACCTGCCAAGACTGTGGCGCTGAGGAGCACGCTGATATTTCTCATGAATCGAAGCCTAACAACTAAACAGGGTCCAAAATGCGAACTATGGCGGCAAAACTTCACCGGAATCATGCCTGTCGGTGCCCTGGGCGGCGATAGTCGGCCGGCGGAGACAGGAATTCACGCAGGCTGCGCGCTCAACCTGGCGGACGGGCGGCCGATCAGCCTGCGAATTGGCCTGTCAGCAGGTAGAATGCCGGCTGGGGAAGTAGCCGCATTTTGAAGGGGTTTTGCAATGACATATGACAATCGACAGTTCTATATCGATGGCGCCTGGGTGGATCCAATCGAGCCTAAGGAACTGAAAGTCATCAACCCGGCCACGGAAGAGGTGGCGGGCGTCATCTCCATGGGCAGCGCCAAAGATGTGGATCGCGCCGTGATGGCCGCGCGCCGCGCATTCGACAGCTACTCGCGCAGCACGCCGGCCGAACGGCTGGCGCTCCTGGAACGCATGCTCGCCGCCTACAAGGCGCACTACGATGAAATTGCGCAGGCCATTTCGATCGAGATGGGCGCGCCCATCACCCTGTCGAAGACCTCGCAGACCGGCATCGGCGTCGGCCACATCAGCGCCATGATCGATGTCTTGAAGAACTTCAAATTCGAAGAAATGCGCGGCACCGTGCGCTTGATCCAGGAAGCGGTCGGCGTATGCGCATTGATCACGCCGTGGAACTGGCCGATGAATCAGGTGGCCGCCAAGGTGGTGCCGGCGCTCGCGGCCGGATGCACGATGGTG
Organism: uncultured Gammaproteobacteria bacterium; assembly: GCA_963782865.1. Classification (GTDB taxonomy): domain Bacteria; phylum Pseudomonadota; class Gammaproteobacteria; order Steroidobacterales; family Steroidobacteraceae; genus Bog-1198. Next base: position 106,771 of record CAWALS010000006.1, read on the forward strand.
CTCAAACCCTCCGAGTACTCGCCCTTCAGCGCCATCATTTGGGCGAAGGTCATGCACGAGGCCGGCGTTCCCGCAGGCGTGTTCAACCTCATCAACGGCGACGGCAACGGCGTCGGCGCGCCGCTGTCATCGCACCGCGAAGTCGATATGGTGTCCTTCACCGGATCCACGCGCGCCGGCTCCGAAGTCGCCAGGAATGCGGCCGCCTCGGTCAAGCGCGTCCACCAGGAACTGGGCGGTAAATCCCCCAATGTGCTGCTCGATGACGCGGACTTCGAACGCGCCGTGACGAAAAGCGTGCTCCATGTATTCCAAAATTCCGGACAGTCCTGCAATGCGCCCACGCGCATGCTGGTTCCGGCCGCGAAATTGGCCGAGGTGGAGGCAATTGCGAAACGCGTGACCGAATCGGTGATCACCGGCGACCCCTCATCGGAAAAAACCAACCTGGGGCCGCTCGTGTCCAAGGTGCAGTTCGAACGGGTCGAGGGGTATATCGCCAAGGGTATCGCCGAAGGCGCCAAAGTCGTCATCGGCGGTTCGGGACGCCCTGACGGCTTGACCAAGGGATACTTCGTCAAGCCGACCATATTTTCCAATGTGCGCAATGACATGACGATCGCGCGCGAAGAGATCTTCGGACCTGTGCTTTGCATCCTGCCGTACGATAGCGAAGAGCAGGCGGTGCGGATCGCGAACGATACGCCTTATGGTCTGGCCGCCTATGTATGGTCGAAGGACAATTTGCACGCGCGGCGCATCGGCGCGCAAATCCGTGCCGGACAAGTGACCTTGAACGGCGCCTCGGGCAACATGAACACGCCGTTTGGCGGCTTCAAGATGTCCGGTAACGGCCGCGAATGGGGCGAGTTCGGATTGCGCGATTTCTTGGAGGTCAAAGCCGTGATTGGAGTCGATGCCGCTTGAGGCCGGCGGGCCTGCTGCTAAGTGAATGATTCCATTGTTCGCCTCGAGAACTTAAGCAAACGCTTCTCGAAGGATCGGCCGGCGATTTTTGAGGGCGTCGATCTTACGGTTCGAGCGGGCGAATACCTTGCCGTGATGGGCGAGTCCGGCGTCGGCAAGTCGACGCTGCTCAATATATTGGCCGGACTCGATCGAACCGACAGCGGCCGCGTCTGGCTCGAGGGCATCGATCTTGCCACCTTGGACGATGACGCCGTCACACTGCTGCGGCGCCGCGCCGTCGGTTTTGTGTTCCAGGCCTTTCATGTTCTGCCCTATTTGTCGGTCGAACAGAATGTCGCCCTGCCGCTCGACTTGCTCAAGGTAGGCGAACCGCGGCGCAGCGAGCGCGCCCGCGAGATGCTGCGCGCGGTGGGAATCGAAGCGCTGGCGCGCCGCCACGCGCGAGAACTCTCGGGCGGCGAGATTCAGCGCGTGGCGATCGCCCGCGCCCTGGTGCACCGGCCGCGGCTGGTGCTGGCAGACGAGCCGACCGGAAATCTCGACACGGGCAGCGCGACGCAGATACTTTCGCTGCTGCGCGCGCAAGTCAAAGCGAACGCCGGCGCCGGCATTCTCATCACGCATTCAAGAATGGCGGCGGATACCGCCGATCGCATCCTGGTGCTCGATGCACACGGGCTGCGCGCCTTGGAGCCGGCGCGGTGAACGCCGCCGGCTCGTTCAGCCTGTGGCGGATACTGCTCCTCGCCCAACTTCGGGAGCAGCCGACGCGATTTCTCGTGACCGTGCTGGCTCTCGCGCTGGGCGTGGCGCTCGGCGCGTCGGTCTATCTGGTCAACACCTCCGCGCTCAACGAGTTCGGACTGGCCACCAAGCGCATGGTCGGCGAGGCCGACATCGTCATCCGCGGTCCGCGCGAGGGCTTTGCCGAGCAAGTGTTTGTGGATCTGGCGCACAACCCCGCCATCAGCGCATTGAGCCCGGTGCTGGAACTCGAGGTCGCGCTTGCCGGACGCAACGACACGCTCAAGGTGCTGGGCCTCGACCCTTTCCAGGCAGCATCCCTGCAGCCCGCTCTCATCGGCGATCTCGGCGACGGCATCTTTCAGCTTTTCGCCGCCGACGGTATCTACTTGAGCAGCGCTGCGGCGCAGGCGCTGAAACTGCAGCGCGGCGATCCGCTGCCGGTCACGGTCGGAAGTTCCGCTAAGACGCTGCGGGTTCTCGGCATCCTGCCGCAAAGCGCGTATCCACAGCCGCTCGGGTTGATGGACATCGCCTCGGCGCAATGGACCTTCAACGCGCTGGGCCGCTTGAATCGCATCGATGTGCGTCTCGCGCCGGGGACGAATGTAGAAGCCTTGCGCCGCGATCTGGAAAAAGCTCTTCCGCCGGGCGTTCTGGCCATTGCGCCGCAGGTCGAGCGCGATCGGGCAATCACGGTGACCCGAGCCTATCGAGTGAACCTGAACATGTTGGCGCTGGTGGCGCTGTTCACCGGCGCTTTCTTGGTGTTTTCCACCCAGTCGCTGTCCGTGCTGCGCCGACGCCGGTCACTCGCGCTGCTGCGCGCGCTGGGAGCCACCCAGCGCCAGCTGCGCCGCGCCCTGCTCGGCGAGGGACTGGCGCTCGGCGTCGCCGGGGCGCTGATCGGCGTGATACTCGGGGCGCTCATCGCGGCGGCGATATTGAAATTCCTCACCGCCGATCTCGGCAACGGGCAGTTGCGCGCCGTGGGCGCTTCGCTTCGAGCCGCACCGCTGCAGTTGTTGGCATTCCTGGCGATCGGAATCGCCGTGGCCGGCGTGGGCGCCTGGCTGCCGGCCCGCAACGCCGCACGCCAAGCGCCGGCCCGCGCGCTGAAGGGCGGCGATGGCGACTACCGGAGCGCGGCTCAGCTAAGTTGGCGCACCGGTCTCGGATTGCTGCTGCTCGGCGCGGCGCTGGCGTGGCTGCCGCCGGTCGGCGGCTTGCCGGTTTTTGGCTACGCCGCGATCGCCGCGCTGCTGCTCGGTGCGGTGCTGCTGGTCCCCGCAGTCACGCTTGAAGGGCTGCGGCTTGCGCCGCGCACCCATCGCATCGTGCTCGACACCGCGCGTGGCACAACTGCGGGAAAATGTCGGCCTGTCCGCACTCAGCCTGGCTTCGATCATCGTCAGTTTCAGTCTGATGGTGGCGATGGCCATCATGATCCACTCGTTCCGCGTGTCATTCGACCACTGGCTCGGCAAACTCTTGCCGGCCGACCTGCAATTGCGCGAGCCGTTCGGCAATGACACGGCATTTTGGTCGCGCGCCGATCAAGCCAAACTCGCATCGATCCCCGGTGTTTCGCGGGTCGAATTTCGCAGAACGCGGCAACTGCTGCTCGACCCGAAGCGCGCGCCCGTGACACTGATCGCGCGCGGGGCGTCCGATGCGCAAACTGCGGCGGAATTGCCGTTGGTGCAAAGCGCCGAGGCACCGCCGGTTCGCGGCCCGGCGGCCTGGATTTCGGAAGCACTCCAGGATCTTTACGGCTACAAGGTAGGCGATGCCATTGCGCTGCCGTTGGCCGGGCGCATGCAATCATTCGCGGTTGCCGGTGTCTGGCGCGATTACGCGCGTCTCTCAGGCTCGATCGTGATCTCGAGGCAGGCCTATCAAGCGGCTAGCGGCGATACCAGCGCCAATGAAGGCTCCATATGGCTCGAGCCCGGCGTCGAGGCGGCATCCATGGAAAAGCTGCTGCGCTCGCGGCTGGGCAACGGCGATGCCGTGGAGATCACGAGCAGCGCCGCCTGCACGAAAAGTCGCTGCGGATCTTTGATCGTGCCTTTGCGATTACCTACGCGCTCGAAGTCATTGCCGTGATCATCGGGCTCACCGGCGTGAGTTTTGCCGCCAGCTCAACCGCCCTCGCGCGGCGCGCCGAATTCGGCATGCTAAGACACATCGGCATGCTGCGCGGGCAGATCGTCGGCATGCTGGCCGACGAAGGCATCCTCACCAGCATCTTCGGCGTCATTTATGGATTGGCGCTCGGTCTTGGCTTGAGCCTGGTGCTGGTCTACGTCATCAATCGGCAGTCGTTCAACTGGAGCATTGACCTCAGCGTGCCGGTGTGGCAGTTGGCGCTCCTCAGCTTAGGCTTGATCGGTGCGGCCGCGCTCACCGCGGTCGTAAGCGGCCGCGCAGCTTTGAGTCAGGACGCGGTGCGCGCCGTTCGTGAGGATTGGTGAGCAAGGCGCTCGTCTTTCTGGCACTGAGCCTGTGCTGCATGACGGGCGCGGCGCACACCGTTTACGCACCCGTTGCCGCCGGGCATCCATTGAGATTTCCCGAGGACCTGGGCAGCCATCCGCAGTTTCGCACCGAGTGGTGGTATGTCACGGGTTGGCTTGAAACCGCGGACGGCGAATCGCTTGGATTTCAAATTACCTTCTTTCGCACCAAACCCGACATCGATGCCGGCAATCCGAGCGACTTCACGCCCCGCCAAATCATGGTCGCGCATTGCGCGCTGAGCGACCCCAAGCGCGGCAGGCTGTGGCAGGACCAGAGAATTCGCCGCGCCGCATTCGGTCTCGCCGGCGCCGCGGCCGGCGACACCGATGTCTGGATCGACCGCTGGTCGCTCAAGCGCACGGCGCAGACTTACATTGCAAGGATCGCGGCCGAGGATTTCTCATTCGACCTCGCGCTCTCGGAAACCCAGGCGGTGCTCATCAATGGCGAGGATGGCGTCAGCCGCAAAGGTCCGCAGCCGCAAGCGGCGAGCTATTACTACAGTCTGCCGCACATGCGGGTTGCCGGTAACATCTCCCGTCAAGGACGCCCGAGCCGCGTTACCGGCGAAGCGTGGTTCGACCACGAGTGGTCCAGCGAGTACCTCGACGCAGAAGCCTCAGGTTGGGATTGGATCGGCATCAATCTGCAAGACGGCGGCGCAGTGATGGCGTTTCAGATTCGCGCATCCGACGGCAAACCTCGCTGGGCAGGCGGCACGATTCGCAGCGGCGCCGGAATTTCGCAAATTCTCAAGCCCGAGGATGTGGAATTTCGCGCCCGAAGGCGCTGGACTTCGCCGCGCACCGGCATCGTGTATCCGGTCGAATGGACAGTGCGCGCGGACGGCAGGGAATTGCGGTTGATGCCGCTATTCGATGATCAAGAGAACGACACGCGCTTGTCGACCGGCGCCATTTATTGGGAAGGCGCCGTGCGCGCCTTTGAGGACAACAGCGAAGTCGGCCGCGGATATTTGGAATTGACCGGCTACGGTGAGCGGCTGCGGCTCACGCGATGATTATTTGAACAGACTGCGCAGTTGATTGACCCGGCGCCGCCAGAAGAAAGAAAGAAAATGACGATGCGAGTGGCGGTCCGAGCGCAGGATGCGCAGCAGTTCCGGAAAGATTCCGCCGCGCATCAAATAGTGCTTGCGCTGCTGCAGATTCGCGCTGCGCAAATGCTCTTGCCAGGGAAATTTGCGGATCTGCTTGCTCATTTTCACCGGCGTGCTGTATTGCAGGATATACGCCAGCCGGGACGAGGCGGTCTTGTTGCCGAAGGCGCCGTGTATCGTGCGGCCATGATGAATGATCATGGCGCCGGCGGGAATCGGCCGCACCGCCGCGCTCTGCGGATCGAATTCCCTCATAACATTCGATGGTATTGGCCGCCTTGCCGCCGCCATGCAGGCGATGCGGCAGCACGCCGAGCAGATGCGAACCGGATGTACGCCATCGCGCCATTGTCCAGCGTGCTCTGCGTGATCGCGATCCAAATGCTCAATTCGTTGTAATCGAAGCCCAGCTCGCGGAACGCCTCGTCCTGATGCCAGGGCGTCGGGTGGCCTCGATGGCTGGGCTTGAATATCGCGTGATCGCCGGCAAATTCGGCATCCGCACCGAGCAATTGCTTCGCCGTCGCAAGCGCGGCCTTGCGATACGATAGCTTACGCAGTTCCCGTGCATACATCGAAGGCTGCAGCACGCTCGGCGATGTCATATCCCCGGCGCCGTCCGTTCGCCGCCAGATCGATGTTCGGCCCTCGCTGCGCCGCTCGCCGCCGAGAATCATGCGCATGAGAATTCCTCGCACCATTCAAGCTCGGAAGCCGGGATCTGCGGCGTCCCGATCACGAGAAACCCTTGGCGAAAAAACTTCGTCGACCTGTTCGGCAGTTAGCGGCTGTTGCAAGGATTTATGTCCGGTAAAACAGGTATTCTCTCTCGCGCGGGCGGCGCTATTTGCATTCGCTATTTTTATCCATTTCCTCTGTCAGTGCGGACCAAGTCGGCGTTAGACGATTACTACACTGTTATGCTCATAGCGCGGGCATCAGGAGTTGTACCATTCCTGTGTTGTCGCAAAAAGAAGTCACAACGCCGAATAGCATGCTGGTGAGTTCCCATTGAATGCTCCGAATGTACAAGACCTGAAAGGCTTCCGGCTGCCGCCGAACTTCCGGGGACGCTCCGGATTGGTGGTGCAGCTGTGGTGGTTGGTGCAAGCGACATTGTTCCGGGCGTCGCCGCAGCTGATGTACGGATTTCGGCGCTGGCTGCTGCGTCGATTCGGCGCGCAAATCGGTAAAGGCGTCATCATTCGCCCGAGCGTGACGATCCCCTATCCTTGGAAGCTGCAAATCGGGGATTATTCCTGGATCGGCGATCATGCGGTTTCTATACTTTTGCAAAAATTACAATTGGCAAGAATGTCGTGGTGTCGCAGAAAAGTTACCTCTGTGCCGGCACGCACGACTACCGTTCGGCAAGCTTCGACATCCAGGCATTTCCCATCGTCATTGAAGACGAGGTCTGGCTGGCCGCCGATGTGTTCGTCGCGCCCGGCGTCACGGTCGGCAAGGGAGCCGTGGTCGGCTCGCGCAGCTCCGTGTTCAGCGATCTTCCGCAAATGATGATCTGCGTCGGCTCGCCGGCTCGTCCCATTCATTCCAGGCGGTAGGAGCCTTTTGGAGTATTCAAGCAGGCTCCTAATTATTCGCGCTCGCCCCATAGCGGAAGAACTTGTACGTAATGTTTACGCTGCCCTGTATGTCGTTGTAATGGAACTGAGAAATGTTTGAATTGCGTGCCGAGTGGTTCGCCGCAACCGTCAGAGCAATGGCGCGAATCGGCGTGTAGATCATACTCGCGGTCTCGCCGGTGACCGTATCGTGCCGCGCTTGCACCAGGGGTGCGACCGGGATCGGGCCGAGGGGATTCGAGCCGATGTAATCTTCATTATCATGGGAAATGGCGGCCGAGAAGGTCAGCTTTTCCGACGCGATCCAGCGCGGCGTGGAGACTCACGCCCTTATCGACGAAGTAATCGGTTTCGAGGTCAGATCGGCGTTCAGCTGCTGCCAGGCGCCCAATAGCAGCTGAGTTTTCGGAGTGGGCTGCCACTGAAAAGCGGCGCGCCAAATTTCGCCGGAAAAGCTGCCGATCGCGCTGCTCGGATATTCGCGCTTAAGATATCCCGCGCTTCCATCAAAAATCGTCTTCTCCGTCAGCGCGTATCTTAGGAACACGCGAGCGCGGTCTTCTCGATAGTCCGGTTCGAAAACCGTGCCGTTCAGCACCGCGGCATTTGGGGAGCGCGAATCGTTGTAGCGATAGTCGAAGCCGATGCGATTGGTGTCGAAGGTGAAGTCAGTGCCCGCCTCGACGCCTTTGGATGTTGAATTGTTGTAATTCGCCTGCGCCCCCGAGACCAAGTAATCCGTTCCGAGCAGACCGCCGTATACTCCCCATCGCGGACCCACTTGGTAGCGCGTGGAAGCGAAATAGTCCGTGCGATTGACGACGTCGCGGGAATAGACCTCGATATTGGCGAAACCGCCGAGCAATCTCAGATAATCGACGCCGACCTTGCCCGACAGGGCATCGCCCAAGCCCCAATTCCAGGCCGCGCGATCGTTACTCGAAACGTAGTTCAGATTCTGATTTCGAAAGTATCGATTGTAATCGGCGTCCAGGTCGACATCGAAACTCTGCCGTCCACCGGCGAGCCACTCGGCATCCATACCGCCGGTAACCCGGTCAATATAATCCTTGCGGTCGGGGTTGGGCCCGATTCCGGCAGCGTGCTCAGGTCGGTAACACTGCGCGGCAGCAGATAAATATTGTCGTCGTAGGCAATTCCATCGCCGACCAAGAGGGTTAAGCGGTCGGTTCGCTCCACGCCCTCCACTTCGTCCACCGGCAGGACCGCCAAATCCAGCGCGTCGCGGTACTCGATGGCGGCCGCGAGGCATGTCGATGTCAGGCTCGTCATCGCAGCGGCCAGCACGATTTTTTTTGTGGGTATTTTTCACTGTGGGATGCTCACCGTTTCGGACGTGCCCTGCATGCAGGACACAAGATTTTCCAGCGCTGCTTTGCTTGCCGAAAGTATTCGTTGGGCCTGCTGCATCGAGACGCATTTGGCGAAGAACAGCGCGCTGCGATCGTTGCTGAAATGCTCGATGTGCAATGCCGCGGCCTCGACCGGGGCCTCGCGTGGCAGCACCAGCCCGGCGCCATCGCGCAGCATCTCGGCGATCGAGCCCCGATCGCATGCCATTACATGGACTCCGCGCCGCAAGGCCTCATAAATGACCAGCGGCTCGGCTTCGTTTGCGTAGCGGGTCGGAAATAAAAATATGTCCAGTTGCCGGTAGAAGCGCTCTTTGTCCGCGCCGTAGACCGGCCCCGCGTACTGCACGTGCGCGGTGGACTGCAGCAATTGATCGAAGCGGGCCTTGGCCTCCGCCGCGACCGGCCCGGCGATATGCGCTCGATAGTCAATACCGCGCCGATTCAGCGCCGCCAGGACCGCGAAGAACTCCAGGATGCCTTTCTCAACGGTGATATTCGACAGAAACCCGAGCTGCAGCGGCGCGGTCTCGTTGGCTCGCACCGGGCATGCCTCATCCGCTCGATAGAAGGCTGCATTCGACACGACGCGCACCGCGGCGGAATCCAAGCCTATACGCGGTTCAAGGATGCCCCCATCTGCGGGCTCAGCACGATATGGTTCTCTGTGCGAACCAGAGCGAAGAAGCATCGATTCAAACACGAAGGCGAGTTGATGTAGGCATAGCTGTGATGATGGATATAAATCCGCCGGCGAAGCAGCTTGCTGATCAGCACGTAGATCAAATCGATGAATTGGCCGCGGCCGCCGGATAGCGCCAGATAAAGGGCCGTATCGCGTTTGCCGATGCATGTCGCCAGGTAGTTCGCGGCCCTGAGCAACTGTTGCAGGACGCCGATCGCCTTGGGCTGGCGGCTCGGCGCGCGGTTGAATACGGCGACGGGCATCCGCGCTTTCAACAGATCGAGCATTAAGGCGCAGACCGTGGAAAAGCCATGCACCGGCGGCGGCAGCGGGCCGGCGAAGCATAGGCATGTCATCCGCTGCGCCCCACCATGCGCACGCAACCGTCCAATATCTGTGTTGCCGCCCGCTCCGGCGTGTAATGCGACACCATTTCGAGGCAATGCTGCGCAACCTCCTGCCGCTCGCCCGCGAGTTTTCTGGCCGAATCGAGCGCCCTCACCAGATCGTCGACGTTGCCGGCTTCGAATGCATACCCGGTCAGTCCCTCGCGCACCATTTCTGGCGCGCAGCCGCAGGCGCTGCTGACCACCACCGGGCAGCCATAGCTCATAGCCTCATTGACCACCAGGCCCCAGGGTTCGCTGTGGCTTGGCAACACCAAAGCCGTGCACATTTGGTACAACGGCCCGATCTCCTCCAGACCTTTGCTTCCCAGGAAGGAAATCGCGTGCGTCATCTTGAGATTGGTCACGCGCCGCTTCAGCTTGTCGGCCAGCGGCCCTGCCCCGACCAAATCCAATCTCGCGCCCGGAAGCCGCTTGTAGAGCGTGCAGAATGCCGCGAACAAATCGTCCAGGCCCTTCTCGACCGAGAGTCTGCCGACGTAAACGAAGCGCGGCTCATCGGCACGGCCGTGCCAATTCGAGCGGTAGTGCGACAGGACCTGGTCCGTGCCGTAGCCGTGCGGCAGAGCCGCGGCCTGACAGCGATAAGCGATTTTCGACTCGCTCACGCCGTAGCTCATGAGATATTCTTTGCTTCTGATGCCGTAGCAAAAAAAACCGTTGCAGCGGAAGAAGAACCAGCGCTTGGCCCATTCCCGCCACGCAATCTTGGGTTGATCGACCGAAGTGGAGTCGCAAAAGACCGCGCGCTTGCGCCGCAACACCATGCAGACCATGAGCATCGCCCAATATTCGGCGCGGTGATAGCCGGGCATGATGACCAGATCGACGGGATTCTTGTACAGGTCGCGTGCCAGCGCGCTGATGCGCCGGATTAGCGGCGCGTTGCCATAGGAGCCTCGAAACAACAGGCGAAACGGGTACTGATGGTAGGATAGATCGACGCCGCCCAGGCCCATGCGTATCTCTTCGGTCTCCGCAATTTGAATGAATGAGGGAGTAATCCCTCGTGGTGCCCCGTCCAAGTGCACCTGCGAAAACACTGCGCCCTTGTATTTCGACCAAAGGATGTTGTGATATATCGCTATTCGCATACGTTTCGCGCTCGAACGGCGCGACTCAAGACACCATCGTGGGTTGCCGGCCGAATCGCTTGGGCACGCGGTGCCGCACGCCTAATTTCATGGACAGCAGCGCAGATGCGCCGCCGAACGCCAGCAGAGCTGCGCTCGCGAATCCCAAGGCAACCATGAGAGAGCCGCGTAGTACGATCATCAGAAACACCGCCCCATAGACAGCCAGGGGCAAGGAAACCCATTTGCCGCTGCGCCGGGCGATCTTGTTCAGAGCGGTCACCACAAAAGCCGCCGCGCCCGCGTAGAGAATGACTCCGACGAAACCGAAGTCCAGGTACCCCTCCGCTATCAGCGGCGCCGAGAGATTGGTGAACCACATGCTGTAGTTCACGATCAAGTAGTCGGCGAGAAAGATGCCCGTGGCCAGAGGTTTCGCGCTCCACACACTGCTTGGAACGAAAAATAGCAGCGAGCCCAAGAGTTGATGGCCCCATTGCACGCCGTGCACGCTGGCGATTTCGATCGCCGTATAGATGTTCGCCCAGGAGTCGTAGTTGATGGAGTAGTAATGATCCACGATCTGATCCGAGACCTGCGCCAGCGACACGGCGGCGAGAGTCTGCTGGTGATTGTGCGTGAATAACGTGATCGCCGGAAAAACGAGCACCATGCCGCCCACCAACAGCCACATCCGTCTCGGCCAACTGGCAAAGAACTTCGGAAACGCCACCAGCAACAGGGCGATGTACAAAGGCCCCAACGCATTGCGCTTTTCGGTATACGGGTTCTCGGTGATCAATACCAACACCAGCAGCAACAGCAGTACGCAAACCCGGCTGAACAACAGTTTGCGCCCCGAACTCACGGTCTCGTGTAAAAGGATCAAGAGGGTCGCCGAAGGCAGAAACAGCAGGCACCGTCTCATGATCAGCGATGCGGGCGAGGCGGCGACGGAGTTTTCAATCGAGGCATACGCTGACGGCGCCGCGATTGCGACCACGCAGACACATACGAGCACCGCGAGGCCGACCGCGCCCGCCGTAAACTCCCGCGGCGCGGAGGCCGGTGCGGCGCCGGGCGGCGGCGCTGCCTCGGCGCGCCTGCTCAAGAATGCATAGAACAGCGTGAACGCCACCATGAACAGCGCGCACACCAGATTTGTCAGCGCCACTCGGCCCACCGCAACCGTCGAGGTGTTGATCAGATGCTGCGGCATGCTCATCAATTGGACCTTCGGCGCCAAATCAAGAAACAGCCAATTGAAAACGAACACCACCATGTCGGCGGGCGATTCGGCGGTAGGTCGAACTGCAAACTTAAGCTGAATCAACAATGCCAGCGTCACGGCGGCGCTGGAAAACACGAATTCCATTCCTGCTGAGGCGAGGCTATCGATGAATATGAGTTCCATCAGCACGATGAACAGCGCCAATAGGACTCTTACGTCAAGAATGTGCGGGGTTGTTCTCGTGTGCATGCGTTTTCAAACCTGAACGATTGTTTGCGCGGTGAAGCAATCGAACTAGCTGCGCTCAGCGCTCATTGATGACGCTCCCGATGAGGTTGACTCCGGTATCGGTAAACATTTCCATTGCGGCCGCCAGCTTTGTCTGCGGCGTGCAGTTGCGGCGCGCGATTATTACGGCGTTGCCGGCGTTGGCCGCGAGGATCTGTGCATCGGCTGTTTCGCAGGCCGCCGGCGTGTCGAGGATTACCAGGCTGAATTGAGCCGCGAAGTGATCGAGAATCACGTCGAACACCGGGCGCGCGAGCAATTCCTGTGGATTGGGCGGAATGATGCCCGCAGGCAGCACGAAAAGACGCAGTTGCGGATGAATCCGCCGCGCAATTTCCCGTCCCGCGCGTCCGGTGAGCAGGGCGGACAATCCCACCGAGTTGTCAATGTTGAAGATCCGGTGTTGGCGCGGATGCCGCATGTCCGCATCGATCAGCAAGGTGCGCTCTCCGAGCTGGGCAAACATGGTGGCCAGATTGGCGGCAAGCCAACTGCGGCCGTCGCCGCGTTCCGCGCTGGTGACCGCCAGCACCCGGCGGTTAGCGTTGTTGAACCAGCGCAGGATGATCTGGCTGCGCAGCGCCCGCAGCGGCTCTACGGCCTCGCTTTGCGGCATGTACGCCGCGACCAGATCATCGGCAACCCCGCTCTCGCCGCCGCGCGCCAGTACCGGATAGTTGTATTGCTGCGCAATAGCCGATTCGATGTCGCGCTCGCTGATGCGCTTCAACTGCACCGCGGCTTCGCCGAACCGAACTCCGTGCGAATTGGCGAAACGCTGGATCTCCTCCACGTCCTGGGAATTGAGGCGCCCTTGCTCGACGAGTATGGCGCCAATCGCGCGGCCTCGATCGGGCGGAGTGATTTGTCGTGTGCCGGGCCGCTCTATTACTTTGTTCATTTGTAGGTATGATTTATCCGCGTTGAGGATCAAATTACCGAGGGTTCCAGCCGTCCGGGGGCTGCCTGGGCGACGCGTACATCGTTGGCGCGTACACGTACTGCGGCGAGCTTGCCGAGCAGCGGGACTCCGAGCAGTTCGACGATGTCTTCGTCTTCGCGCACCCGTCGATCGCGCATTTCGGCGGCCAAAGCCGCTGAGATTCCCAGCACTCCGCCCAAAAAGATCGCGACGATCAAATTGATCACGATTTTCGGACTGGACGGGTCGGTGGGCGGCGTCGCCGTACTCAGCTGCACGACATTGGTTTGCTGTGTCAGGCTTTCCAGATTGCTTTGCGCCAAACGTTGTGTAACCTGGTCCAAATCGCGCTGGGCTGCGGTCACGTCATTCAGGTACATGGCCGCTTGGTCATGTTCGTACTTCAACTCCAGCACCTTCTTCTTTTGCGCTTCGAGCGCCTGACGCACGTCATTTTCACGGCGCATATTGGCCTGCGTCGTGGTGCCAAGCGAGGCGGCTATGTTTGCGCTTTCCTGGGCAATGCGGGTTCGCAAGTCGGAGATTTCTCCCTCTACGGCCTGATAGTCAGGATGATTCTTTCCCAGGCGCGAAGCGATATCGGGCTTTTTGGCCTCTGCCTGCGCCAAGGCCGCCTTCAGCGACTGAATCACCGGACTCTGCAACACTTCCGGAAGGGTCGCTATATCGGCGCCGGCTTGACGCTGGCGCGATTGGCTATCCTGACGCTGGCCCTGAATGTTCACCAATTCCGTCGACAGCTCGGCCAGGCGCGCATTTTCGACGTCCAGCTTTTCATCCGTGGCCACGATGCCGTTCTTGCTTTGATAATCGGAAAGCCTCTTTTGCTTCTCCTCAAGGTCCGCGCGCAGCTCGCGAGAGCGCTGCTCGAACCAGCTCGCGTATTGCTTCGCAGGCTCAACCTTCAACTCGATGTTGGTTTCAATGGCCGCCTGAGCAAAGCCGTTCGCGAGCGCGGCCGCCGTCACCGGATCCGACCACGTGACCGAGATATCGATTACGTTGCTGGCATGCGTCGGGCTGTCATGGGCGGGCGAGACCAGCAACTTTTTGTCCAGGAGAAGTTTTGCGACGGTAATGCTGATGTCGTCGTTCGGGCCTTTTGCCCACAGCTTCCTCGCCTCGGGCTGCTGATCCAATTTCAAAGTCTTCACGACCCGTTGCGCCACGCGTTCGCTGGCGATGATGTCGGCCTGAGTATTGACGTAGGTCGCCGGCAGTTGACCGGCGCCGGCGTTGCCATTGGCTTCAGCGATCGGATCGGTTTTGCTGTCGATGACGATCGACGCGGTCGCCGTGTATTGCTTGGGCCAAATGACGCTGGCAAATGCGACGAGAACCACCACGGCGACGAAAATGCCCGCGGCAATGAGCCAGCGGGCCCGCAAAATGACCAGAAATTGATTGAAGCTCATGACTTAAGCGCCGCCTCGGCGGCAACTGAGTAGCGTTGATTGATATTCATTGCGGCAGATCAAAACAAACTCTCCTTGACGTAGATGACATCCTGGTCCTGCACGTCGGTATCCAAAGACACGCCTTCTTCCTTGATCTTGCCGCTGGCATCGCGGCGGTGACGCACGATCCCGCGCTGTGTTCCTTTGCCCGTGACCCCGCCCCCGGTGGCCAGAGCCTGAATGACCGTCATGCCCCGCTCCAGGCGGTACTGCCCCGGTTTTTGCACCTGGCCATAGATGTAGAACATGGGCGCGCGGGTGACGTAGAGCGTGTCGCCGCCGTAAAGCTCGATGTCGTCGGCCTGATTTCCGGTAGAGGCCATCTTGACGATATCGACCTCGCGTCGAAACGGCTTGCCGTTGCGGATGCCGGAAACAGTGACCATTTCGCCCCCGGTGGGCGCGACTCCGCCGGCCGTCGCAAGCATCCCGGAAACATGGCCCCCTGCCGCATCGGTGGAGTAGCGGCCGGGTTTATTGACCTCCCCGATCACCGACACCAAATTGCCAAAGCCTTCGGTCAGCAAGATATTCACTTGCGGGTTGACGACAAAGCCGCCGTCCCGGAGCATTTGCGCAATTTTAGATTCCGCCGCGGGCAGCGTCAGGCCCTTGACCGGAACGGATCCGATGAGCGGATAGCCGATGGCGCCGGATTCGGACACGCGAACATCCAAGCTCAGATCCGGGTTCTTGAACACGCTGATCTTGAGAATATCGCCGGGAGCCAGCAGGTACTCTGGCTGCGCGCGGGCTGCGGGCGCGCCGAGGCTGAGCGCGCAAAAACAGCAAAATGCCGTCGCTAGACCAAGCCAGCGGGGAGGTCGCTTCCGATATTGCAGGTTTGCACTCACTGCCATGTGGGTCCTGGACTCATAATTTTCTACTTCTAGCTACGCCAGTTGGCGGTCAATCATTTCGACCGGTGCGAACACCGTGCTCAACACGGCATTGCGCTCGAAATTGTTCTCTGCGAAGGCCCTGGCCCGCCGTCCGAGCAATATCCGCGTCTCAGGATCATCCGCGAGCGCTGCTATGGCTTGCGCCAGTTCCACGCCGTCCTCGGGAGCGACCACCAAGCCGCACTGCGACACGATCTCGCTGATTTCGGTGCCGGCACGGCAGGTTGCAATCACCGGCTGCCCGCTTGCGAGCATGCCGCTGAGTTTCGAGGGAAGTACCAGATCCGCCGCGTCCGGACTTTGCGGCAACAAATGAATGTCGGCTATTGCCAGCAGGTCCGATACTCGTCCGGAAGGCTGCAGCGGCATAAAGCGAATGTTCGGCAAGCCTGCGGCGGCGGCTTCAAGTTCGGATTTCATGATGCCCTCGCCGCAGACAACGAATACGATTTCGCGGCGCGATCGCAGCAACCTCGCGGCGTCGGGAATCACCATCAATCCTTGCTTACTGCTCAACGTTCCGGAAAACAGCACCACTACCGCGTCTTTTGCAATGCCGAGCTGGGTTCGATAGCCGCCGTTTTTAGGCGGCTTGATTTGAGTCAGATCGACCCAGTTTGGAAGATAGCGAGTCTTGCCGGCGGTAACGCCTTTGGCGCACAGTCGCTGCATCATCCTGGCTGAGATGGTCGAAACGGTGTCGAAGCGGCGCAACAGCGAGCTTTCCATCCGCAGAGCTATTCGCTGCAGCAGCCTGCCTTTCAACAAGCCCATTCTGAAGGCCACGTCCACTTCGAAATCCTGCAGATGCAGCCAGCATTTGGCGCGGCACAGCCAGGCAGTCAAGAGACCGGCAGGAGCGCAGATAAAGGCCGGCGCCACGGTCAACACGACATCCGGCCGCCAGGCAATCTGCCAAAGCATCACTGGAAACGAACTGATCGCAAACGAGAACAGGTGCAGTAGTCGCGTCACGCCATTCGGCGACTTCGGCACCCAAAGGGGGGTTCGCCACACACCGACTCCGCCCCACGACTCTCGCCGATACGGCGGCCAGCGATATTTTACATCTACCCGCCATGTCGGATAGTAGGGAGGGGCGCACACCACGCGAACTTCATGGCCGTGATCGGCCAGCCACCGAGCCATGTCGCCCGAATATTTACCGATACCCGTGGGCTCCGGCGCAAAATTGGCGCTGTAAATCAGAATTCTCATCCATCGCCCCTAAGTCCGCGGCAGTTAAGTTCCCCGAGGCGCTAGTTTCGCCAGACGCAGGGAGATAAAGATGCCAGACATCTGCGCAGGCGGGCGTAAGCGGTGGTCTGACAAACACACGGTCGCCGTGCGAATCGATCCCACCTGCGCTCTCTTAATCTCCCCGGACGGCAGGTTTTGGATGCGGATACGATTTAAAACGATCACTTGACTGCAGATTGTTTTTAGGTACGAAACCGAGCGCCGCCGCCGAGCAGCCGGCGGCGCGATATCGCCAACTGGAAATACGCAGGTTTTTGCGGTGTTGAACGCTGCAAGCGCGGACGCGGAAACGGCGCTCACGCAAGCGCAATTCCAGGCGACTGCGTCACAAATTTTGTTATGCAATTTTAACAGGCTGTCTGCGAGGTACGACAGAGTGCTCGCGGGAGCGGCGCGTGTTTTACTGCCGGCCGTTCAAGAGCAAACCCGGCGCAAGCCGGGGACGCAAAGCTTCCGGTCTGTGAGTGACAGATAGCGGGGTTTCCGAAGGATGGCCCGTGGCCGCCTTCGTGAACTCGGATGATCGCTGCTCACGTTCCGGTGTGAATTACATCATTATAGGAACGGGTGGCAATGGGGATCGGTTCGAACGCGCGTGCGCGCAGTGCACGTACTCAAGTAACGCTTCTATTTCTAGTCGCCGCACTCAGCGGTTGCGGAGCCAGCAGCTCCTCGAGCGATTCCGCGACGGCCCAGGCCGCTCCATCGACGCCGCCGGCAGCTGCCGCCGCACCGACACCCGCCGCACCGACACCCGCCGCGCCGACGCCGGTCCCCACAGCCCCGCCGGTCGCGGCGCCGCTGTCAACATCCAACAATGGCGACGCGTGCCTCGCCGCGCCGATGCCGTCGGCCACTGCCTTGTTCAATTCGGCAAAGAGGGTATTTGCGCATTATTTCCACCCATTCCCGGTCTCGATCGACAATCACTCGCCCGCAGCGGATTATTACAACGCTCAGTACCTGTCGAGGACCGGCGAATCGAACAAGTGGCTGAAGCAAGGCGGCTACCTGCGCCAAAGACCGCTGGGAGTAACACCCAGCGCCAATCCGAATTGGCAGCAACTGAATATGGAGGGTGAGGTGCGCGCGGCGCTTGCACGCGGCATCACGGGCTTTACCTTCGACTCGATGGCGGTCAGCGATGCGACGGATAGCACGAGCGACTTGCACCTCATGCTGGCTGCGGCCCAGGCGGTCGATTCCCGCTTCAAAGTCCTGATCATGCCGGACATGACTGTTTTGGGCACCGATACCAACGCAGTGATTCAGATCATCGCGTCCGTGGCCGGCAGTCCCGCTGCCTATCATCTCAGCGATGGGCGCCTGGTCGTCTCGCCATTCGACGCCAGCCTGAACACGCCCGCCTGGTGGCAGTCGGTCGTCAACCAGTTGAGCGCCCAAGGCATTCAAATTGCTTTGGTGCCGACATTTCTCGGTTGGTCGGGTGCCGCCGCAGCGTTCTCGGCATTTTCCTATGGCTTTTCTGATTGGGGCTCGGCCACGGTCGGCGGCGCGAGCGCCCTGGAGGGCAGTCCTGCCTCCGCTCACTCCACCTATAAAAAAATATTCATGATGCCGGTCGATCCGCAGCAATACCGGCCCAAGGATTTCGCGTACTGGGAAGCGGGAAACAGCGCTGCCCTGCGGGCCGCGTGGAGCGACTCGATCCAGGGCGACGCGGATTGGGTCCAGGTGGTGACGTGGAATGACTTTTCAGAGAGCTCAGCGATCGAGCCGGTCACCGACGCGACTTTGCAGCGCAACATCGGCACAGGCTTCTACAACCTAACCGGCTACTACGCGAGCTGGTTCCTCACCGGGCAGCAGCCAACCATCACGCACGATGTACTCTACTACTTCTATCGCCGCGAGCCGGTGAGCGGCGCGGCCACCGGCCAGAGCCAATTGGACACCATCGTCACCGGCACCGCCGCAAATAGCATTGAACTGCTTGGATTCCTGACCAGTCCCGGCGTGCTGAAAATCACCATCGGCGGCAAGACCTACACCCAGAACGCCGCCGCAGGAGTTGTGTCCTTCACGATCCCTTCCCAGCCCGGCATTCCGCTGTTCGCGCTGTCGCGTAGCGGGACCGATGTATTTTCCTTCCAGGGGGGCGTGCAAATATACGGGCCGAGCGGTCTACCCTCCACGGTTCAGGACCTCACTTATTGGAGCGGCAGCGCAGCAAAATCCGGAGTCTGCGCGCTCTAAAGCAGACCCGAGCCGCCACTCGAGGGGGCGCCGCCGCGTATAGCGCGTCTCAAGCGGCGCACCACGTGTCTCGCGAGGGTCACCAAGCCCGGCACCGGAGTTCGGCAAAATGCGAGCTTGCGAATGTACTTATCCACCGTCCATTCGGCGCTCGACCCGGCGGGGAAAAAGACCGTGTCGCCGGCGCCCACCCGACGCGAGACGCCTGATGGATATTTCAGGGTGACGGCGCCTTCCAGGACATGGAAGGTCTCGTCGAAGCTATAAAACCAATTGAATCGTCCGGCGGTGCAGTCCCAGAAATAGGTGCTCGCGGTGCCGTCGGCGCTGCTGGATAAGAGTTCGGCGCGCGCCACCGGATTGCCGTCCAATATCCAGGCGGCTTGAATGGGATTCGGCGCAAATTTCGCGGTGCACGTTCCGACCGTGATTGAACTCTCAACTGCCATCGAGCCGAAATTTATCACGATCCTGGTGCATCGCGTGTCGGCGGAATTCGCACCGGGTACTTCAATTCGTCCTACAGCAGGTGTGGGCGCGGCTGTGTACTTAGTTCGGTATAAATAAACGGGGTCGACAGAAGATGCAACATCAACGCTAAATCATCATCGCACGTGCGGACTCCTTCGTGAACGCGCACTTGGGCAACGCCATGTCACGCAACACCTACGCCCTGTTTGCGCACGCATCCCGCAATTCGATGCGCGCCATCGTGCCGATCAACGATTGCGCACTTGAAACCGTCGCGCCCCGTCCCGCTTTTTATTGCGTGCACTCCGCATCGGGCGTCGCGGGGACGGATTTTCTCGACTTGGCGCGGCGTCTTGAGCCAACCATTCGATTTTACGGCATCCAGGCGCCGCCGAAGCGCATGCCTGAGAGCGAGTTCGGCAACTCCGTGGATTCGCTTGCTGAGTACTACGCGGAAGCCTTGTCGCAATTTCAGCCCGCCGGTCCGCTGCTGATCGGCGGGTACTGCGTGGGAGCCGTTATCGCGCTCGCAATGATCGATAAACTGTGCGCGCTCGGGCGCGAGGTCGGACCTCTGCTGGTCATTGACGGCGTACCGGAAAACACCGGCACGGCGATGTCTCGATGGCAGGCGCGCTATTGGCTTGAGTTGGCGCGCAATGTGCGCGGCTGGTTCAATCACGGCGACCTGATGCGCAGCCGCACGCTGCGCTCGTTGGTTTGGAGCATCGCGAATAACGCCTCTGCCATCGGCAAGGGAGCGATCGGCCTCAAGCGCGGCCAGAAATTGGGCGGTGGCTACGCGATCGAAGGAATCATGGATGTATCGCGATATCCGCCGGATCATAAATCCTTCGTCAATCGATTGTTCGGTGCTCTATTTGCGCACACGCCCAAACTCTATTCTGGAAATATCGTGGTCTATGAAGCCACGGTAAAGCCATTGCTGTATCTGCCGCAAATCGGCCACATGTGGCGGAAATTCGCGCGCCAGGCGGAGGTCGTCGAGATCGTCGGCACCCATATCAGCATGATGCACGAACCCTACGTCGAAGCCCTGGCCGACGACATGCGCAAGCGTATCGACGCATTTTTCTCCGCACATTCGTGAGCCATTCCATGCCTCAACGACGACTGATCTCATCGCAACGATTCGCGGCACTCGGTTTACTGCAGTCGGCCTGCGCAGCGCTCGCGTTTGCCGGCGGGACCCCAGCGGCTGATACCAGGGATCCCGGTGCGTGCCTGGCATTTACCATGCCCGACAGTTCGGCCTTGTTCAGCGCGCGAAGAAAAGTGTTTGCACACTATTTCTACCCCTTCCCGCTTTCCATCGATGACCATCCGGGCGACCGGGACTACTACAACGCGCAATATTTGAACCCAAAAGGGGAGAATGGCAAGCATGCGGCGCTCGGCGGGTATTTGCGGCAGCGGCCTTTGCCGGTCGCGGCAAATGCTTCCGCGGATTGGCGCTTGCAGAATGTCGAATCCGAAGTACGGATGGCCATCGCCAGAGGCATTACCGGATTTACGATCGACGTGATGTCCGGCAAGGAAGCCGCCGATTCGAATAGTCACCTCAACATGCTGCTGCAAGCCGCGAAAGCCGTCGATCCTCGATTCAAGATCGTGGTCATGCCGGACATTTCGGCGCTCAAGGCCGACGCAAACGCGGTGTCGCAGATCATCGCCGCAGCCGCCGCCAGCGACGCCGCCTATCGGCTCGACGACGGCAGATTGGTTGTAAGCGCCTTCAATGCCGGTCTAAACCCGCCCGCCTGGTGGCAGGGCATTTTCGATCAGTTGCGCTCGCGCGGCATAAAAGTAGCTTTCGTTCCGACCTTCTTGGGATGGAGCGGCCAGGCCGCATCGTTCGCCCCCATCAGCCACGGGTTCAGCGATTGGGGGACGGCGACAGCCGACAGTTCCGACAAAATGAAAAGAGACCCGTCGCTCGCTCACGACAGCTATGGAAAGCTATACATGATGCCCGTCGATCCGCAACAGTACCGGCCCAAGAATTCCATATATTGGGAGGCCGGCAATAGCAGCGCTTTCCGAACCGCGTGGATGAGTGCGATCAATGCCGGCGCCGATTGGGTTCAACTGGTTACCTGGAGCGATTTTTCGGAATCCAGCGAAGTGGAACCGTACACCGATGCCACGCTGCGCACCGACATCGGGACGGGTTATTACGATCTTACCGGCTATTACGCGGCCTGGTTCTTGTTGGGAATGCAGCCGCCCATCACGCATGACGTACTCTACTATTTTTATCGCCGTGAACCGACGGACTCGGCCAGCCCGGCGCAATCCATTGCCAATAAATTGACCGGCAGCGCGGCCGCCGAGAACGACATCGAGCTCGTTTCGTTCCTCACGGCGCCGGCGACCGTCACAATCACCATCGGCGGCCGGTCCTTTGCACACGAGGCGGCGGCGGGGATTTCCTCGTTCAAGGCCCCTACCGCACCGGGCATCCCCCAGTTCACTTTGTCGCGCCATGGCGCGCACATCTTCTCATTCCAGGGCCTGGTACAAATCTATGGGACTTCAGGACTGCCGTCCGGGGTCATCGACATGACCTACTGGAGCGGTAGCGCATCGAAGAGCGGCATCTGCGCACTTTAAGTCCTCATCGCCCGTGCTGCTCCTTTGACCACCATCGCTGTCTACATCTGCACAAATGATGGACATCGAAAAACCCGCCGCGTTTCGCCGCCACGTCGAGAGCCTGCTCGCCCGCTCTCGCAGCCAGAACAGCATCTATCTTGCACTGTCCTTGGTTGCGCGGGTACTCAATGCAGCGGGTATGTTCATCGCCCTGCAGCGATTCGCTCCCAGTACCTTCGGAGAAATGAGCTATCTTCAAGCCACGGCCGTCTCAACCGTGGCTTTTTGCTCCCTAGGGTTGGAGCTCTCGGTCAACGCCCAATTGACGCGCAAAATCAAAGAAGGCGCCCGCCTGGCGCCCACCATTCTCGCGGCTTGCACCCTGGCGATCACAGGAATCATCCTCGCATGCATCGCCGTGGCGGTGGCCTTTGCTTCGCAGCTGACGGTGACCGGTTCGGCGCATCTGGCGGTCATCGCGGTATGCGTCTACTCCTCGTTCATGATTTTGACGTCGCTGTTGACCGCCATGTCATTCGCCCTCTCCGTCAGTGTCAATGTCGGCATGTCCTACATCCTCACGTCTTCCTTATTTGCCGCCTTCGCCATTTTTGCGGACACGCGGACCTCCGGCATCGGGCTGATGTTCTTCTCAATAATTGCGCAGGTCATCGCCGCGTCTTACATGGCCATAGCGCTCGCGCGGCGCGCCGACTCGTGGGACCTGCGAGGCGCATACCAGCTGATTCAGACTTCGCTGCAGGCCGCGAAAGCAGAGGTGAAGATCCTTTTCATGTACGGCGCGAAACAGATATTGGTGGTGTCGACGGTAACGTTTTCGCAGTGGCTCATTCAACGCAAGATCGTTTACGGCGATGGCGGGGCTTCCGAGAACGCCATTTACAGCATTGGCAACCAGATCTTCAATATGATGACCTTCATTCCGCTGATCATCACGCCCATTATCATCACTCGACTGGCCGCCGCCAGCGACGATTTGGCGCGGCGCAGGCGCATCAGTCTCTCCAGCTTGAAATTATTTTCCGGTATCGCGGCGATTGCCTGCGTGGCGGTATTCATCGGACTGCGCATCGGCATCCCTTTTCTGCCGCCGCGCTATGCCGCGGCCGAGTTGACCGGCGTCATCGCCTCATTTGCGGCGGCTTTTCAAATAATGAAATCGCCTTTTTCGCTTTTTTTCCTTGCTGAACTTAAGGCCTCGCGTGAGATCATCAGCGCCACGGCGGGCGCCCTATTCATGATAATTGCCACCGCGACTTACGGCCAATTGACTCCCAACCAGGGCACGACCATCCGGCTGCTGGGTTGCGCTCTCCAAGGATTGCTATTGGCAAGCCTGTTTTTTGTAGAAACACGGCACGCCAAGCCACGCTAGATCAATGTGATCCGCACCTCATTCGTGCAGCACCCGATGCACCTGCTGAATGCACGCTGATCCCTCTCCAACCGCGGCCGCGACGCGCTTCACGCTGCCGCAGCGCACGTCGCCGACCGCAAATATTCCCGGAATGCTGGATTCGAAGAACTCCGGCTGGCGCGCGTTCGGCCATCTCGCCGCCGGCAAATCCGCACCGTGCAAATCCGCGCCGGTGCGTACAAAACCCTTGTCGTTGAGGGCGATGCACGAATTCAGCCAACCCGTGCACGGCAGCGCCCCCATCATGAGAAAGACATGGCCGATGTCGTGCGTCTCCGCGTCTTTGCCGGCGGTTTTCCAGGTCACGCGGGTCAATTGATCCTGTCCCTCCAGCGCGATGATTTCCGTGCCGACATGCAAGGTAATGTTGGGCAGCTCGTCGATGCGCCGGATCAAGTATTGCGACATCGTGTCGGTCAGCCCCGCGGATCGAACCAGCAAATGAACCATGCGGCAGCTGCCGGCCAAAAATACAGCGGCTTGTCCGGCCGAATTGCCGCCGCCGACCACTATCGCCTCGCCCGATCCACAGCGGCGCGCCTCGGTGCTGGTGGCGGCGTAGTAAATTCCCGTGCCGAGAAAGCGCGGCGCATTGTCCAGGGACAGCTGCCGGTATTCCGCTCCGGTCGCAATGACCACGCTGCGCGCGCGCGCGGCGTGACCGTCGGCGAACTCGATCGCATAGGGCCGCCGCTCGCAGCTCAAACGCATTACCGGATAGGCGGTTCTTATTTCGGCGCCGAATTTTTGCGCCTGAATCAAGGCGCGCGCGGCGAGCGCCAGTCCGGATATGCCGGTTGGAAAACCCAAATAGTTCTCTATCTTGGAGCTCGATCCCGCCTGACCCCCAGGCGTGCCGGTCTCGAGAACCAGCACGTCCAGTCCCTCCGAAGCTGCGTAAACCCCGGCGGCCAAGCCCGCCGGGCCCGCGCCGACGACGATGACATCGCGAATTCGATCGTCGTCGATCTGCTGATTCATGCCGAGATTGGCCGCGACTTCCTCGTTGCTCGGATTCTTGAGCACGATCGAGGCGCGGCACACCACCACCGGCAGGTCCGCGACCGTCACGTGAAAGCGCTCGAGCAGATCGCGCACTGAGCGATCCGTGTCGATATCGAGGTTGACGAACGGATAGCTGTTGCGGGTCAAGAACTGCTGCAGCCGCAAGGTACCGGCTGAGTGCGTGGAGCCGAGCAGAATCACATCGCTGGACTGCGAGGTCATGAGCGCCACGCGCCGCAGAATGTAAGCGCGCATGAACAGCTCGCTCAGTTCCGAGTCGGTTTGTACGATGGTGCGCAAATGCGCGTCGTCAATCGCCAAGACCTCGCCGGTTTCGCGCACGCGCATGCGCACCACCGAGCTGATCGCCCGCAACGTGCCGACATCGCCGGAAAAACTTCCCGGCGTATGCAGCACGATCAAGGTGGCTTCGCCGGACAGGGTGGGCTGCAGGACCTCGATGCTGCCCGAGAGCACCACATACATCGGCAGGTGATCGCCCGGTTCGCCGAGAATCTGGCCCTTTTGAATTGCGACTTTCCGGGCGTGAGCGCTCAAGCGCGCGATTTGCAGCGGCGTGAGGCGCGGAAACATTTGCGCGCTGCGGCCGGCGTATGGCGACTGCGCGATCGATCCTTCCAGACCGGGTTCTTGACTCATGTGCGCAATCTCACGCCCGTAGCGCCGCTTCCTGGATCAGATTATAGCCTGGGCGACTTGGCGAGAGCCCGCTGCCCTTCCGCCGCATGCCAGATCAGCAATATGGGCACGCCCAACGCGATGTCCCGCGCCCGCTTCAGCAGCGAGACGGCCAGCCCGAATTCCGCCCCGACTCCGAACCAGGGTGCGAGTACCGCGTAGGCGGCTTCCTGTACGCCGAGCGCATTGGGGATGAAGACGGCGGCGCTGCGCGCGGCGGATACCAGACCCTCGATCGCCATGACGGGCAGCAAGCCGATACGCACGCCGATCAAGCGAAACGCGATCCAGGTCCCGACAGCGCTCGCAACCCATCCGCCCAGGTGCAGGGCCGAGGAGAGACCGATGCGCAGCGCAGAACGATGGATGTCGGCAAGCGCGGCGGCGACGGCGCTGCTCGCCGCGCCCGCACCACGCAGCACGCGCGTGGCAAGTTTGCCCGTCAGCCACAAACTACGCCGCTGCAGCGCGAGAAACGCACCGCAGGCGACAACCGCCAGCGCCAAGCCGATCCCGAGCGCGCTGCTCACCGATGCGGCGAACGGGGTACGCGGCGCTTGTACGCTCACGATCACGAGTCCCAGTGCCACGAAGACAATTTGCGCCATCAGCTCGGCCGTCACATCGACCACCGTCGATGCGAAGGCCACGGCAGTCCCGACGCCCTGGATGATCGCCGCCCGCGCGCCGAATACGATTCCGCCCAACTGCGAGAATGGCAGCACCTCGGTGGCCGCGTCGCGCACCATGCGGGCCCACACGAAAACCCACACGCTGTGGCCTGAGTCCGGCAGCAAGGCGCGCCAAGCCATCCCCAAGACCAGAAACAGCGCCAGTGTATACAGGCAGAAAACGGCGAACCCACCCCATCCGGCGGCGACGGCGGCCGAAAACACCGCTCCAATCCCGACGAATGCGATGAGATAGAGCGCCAGGGCGGCGCCCAGAACCGCGATGACCACCAGACGTAATTTCATGCCGGACTTACGCGCGAGTTTTTGCCGCAGGATCCGAGCGCATGAAGCGGCGTACCAGTTTCGCCAGCGCGGGCACCGCAATCGGCCGCAGCAGCCGCCTGTCGTAGCCGCCCATGCGGCGCGCGTTTTCACTCAGGCAAATGCCGATCAGTTCGGCAACGTCGATGTCATCGCCGATCGCCTTCGCGCCGGTCACCGTAAAATTGTTGTCTTGTACTCCGCTGCCGACATCGCGCGCGATGCCGATGCGCTCCCAGATCAAGAACAGCCAGACCGCCAGCACCTTGAGTTCGAACCAGGGCCGGCGCCAAAACGGCATGTTTCTGCGATGCCACGCCGCCCAGTTGACGAAAAACAGAATGTGGCGGCCTTCTTCATGAATGACCGGTTCGAAGGTCTCGACCAATTCCGACGGAAAGAATCCCGAACGCTTGGCGGATTCGAACAGCCCGAAGGCGAAGAAGCTATCGATACACTCGCTGTATCCGGTCACCATGAAGGCCCATTCGGGATCGCCGCGCACGCTGTATTCCGGCTCGGGCGCCAGCGTAATGCCGTACGCCGCCACCAGATTGGATAGCACGTGTTTGTGACGGCCCTCCTCGAAGGCGTTCAGCTCGATCGCCTGGCGCAGCAACGGATCCGCGACGACCGCACCGTAGGATGCGACATTGAGCCGCGCCCGACCCTCGGTTTGCACTGCGATGTCCCAGATTGGCAGATCGACCAGCCGCGCGCGCGCTTCCGTATCGAGCTTGGGCCAATCGATCACCGCCGGCTTGTACGGGTTGAAGGTATCGAGCAGCGTGCGGCAAAAGAGAGTCTTGTGCGCCTCGCTACCCAAGCGAATCGGCCCGTCCGCGCACGACTCCTGGCTTGATTCATTCATCGCCGGCGAGGAATTCACGTCGTCGAACCCGTTCTAGGCCGCGTCGTGCCGCGAGCGCAGAAAGTGGAAAAATTCCACCCCTTCGCGCAAGCGGCGCCGCATCATTTCCGGGCTCGCAATCATTTCAGCCACGATCGATGCGATCTTGGAAGGACGGAAATAAAATTTCTTGTAGAAATCCTCGACCGACTTGAAAATCTCCGTATGGCTCAGGTGCGGATAGTTGAGCGGTGCGATCTGCGTGCCCTCCTGGGTCAACAGATCGATTTCCTCGTTATACAGCCAACCATTTTCCTTTGCCTGCCGGTACAGGAAGGTTCCCGGATACGGTGCCGCGAGCGAAACCTGAATCGTATGCGGATTGATCTCCTTGGCGAAGTCCAACGTCTGCTGAATCGTTTCCTTGGTCTCGCCGGGCAGACCGAGAATGAAGGTGCCATGGATGACGATTCCCAACTCGTGACAATCCTTGGTGAAGCGGCGCGCAAAATCCACCCGCATGCCCTTCTTGATATTGATCAGGATTTGCTGGTTGCCGGACTCATATCCCACCAACAGCAGCCGCAGGCCGTTCGCCTTCATGACTTCCAGCGTCTTGCGCGGGACGTTCGCTTTGGCATTGCACGACCACGTGACGCCCAGTTTCCCCAGCTCTTTCGCCAGCGCTTCAACCCGCGGCAGGTTGTCGGTCAGCGTGTCATCGTCGAAGAAGAACTCCTTCACCTGCGGGAAGGCATTCTTGGCCCACTTCATTTCCTCGACGACGTTTTCCACCGATCGCACTCGATAGCGGTGACCGCCCACGGTCTGCGGCCATAGGCAGAAGGTGCAGCGCGATTTGCAGCCGCGCCCGGTGTAGAAGGAAATGTAGGGATGCTTCAAGTAGCCGCCGAAATATTTTTCGACGTTAAGATCGCGCTTGTAGACGGGCGTCACCCAGGGAAGGGAATCCATGTTTTCCAGAACCGCGCGGTCCTCATTGTGGACGATGACGCCGGCGGCATTGCGGTAAGAGAGGCCCTTGATCGCGCTCCAGTCCACGCCGTCGGCCACCTCTTTGATGGTGAAATCGAATTCGTTGCGCGCGACGAAATCGACGGCGCGCCCTGCGATGAGGCTCTTCTCAGGTTCAACTGCGACCTTGGCGCCGATGAAGCCGATTTTGACGCCCGGATTGATCGCCTTGATCATCTCCGCCGTCTTGACGTCGGCTTTGAAGGACGGCGTCGAGGTATGCATCACCACCAGCTCGCGATTTTTCAACTCCGGCACAATGTCCTCGAAGCTAAGGTCGTGCGGCGGCGCATCGATGAGCTTCGAGCCCTCCACCAGCGCCGCCGGTTGGGCCAGCCAGGTGGGATACCAGAAAGAGCGCACTTCGCGCTTCATCTGATAGCGCGCGCCGGCGCCGCCGTCGAAGCCATCGAATGATGGCGGATGCAGGAACAAGGTTTTCATTCGTCAACGTCCTCAAAAATAAGCAAAAATAAGTCGGCGCAGGGCCCAATGTTAACATGGGCTGCGGTACCTGGTTGAGCGCCGTCAACCACGCCCCGCGTGAGCGCGTGCTGGCGGGCCGGCCGCTCATTTGAGCCGGCGCGGGTCGCTATGGGGCGACAGGCCGGCGGGGTGCGGCGCGTTGCTCGATCGATGAACGATAACCGCTCAGCGCCGTTCGCAGCCAGCGATTGCTGGGCAGCGCGGGACCGGCCTCGCATTGGATTTGGTAAGCTTCTCCGCTCACGCTGCTCTGGGTTGCAGCTTGCTCGATGAAATCCTCGGCGCTGTTGATCCGGCCGCGTGCGGCGAGATAATCGTATTTGCTGCGCAGATGCGCCTGCGCTCGATGCGAGTCGTACCAGCTGCCGTTCCGATAAAACTTGCAGCCCGAACGATCGATGAATCCGAGCAAATAATTGATCTCCGCAACGGCGCTTGCCGGCGGCGCAGCCTGCGCGAGCGGCCCCTGACTCAGGAAAATAACTGCCAGCGCGAATGTAAACAAGCGCTTCACAGCTCGCGCCCCAGCGGCAACAGCGCCAACAACCCAGCCTG
Source organism: uncultured Gammaproteobacteria bacterium (assembly GCA_963782865.1). Classification (GTDB taxonomy): domain Bacteria; phylum Pseudomonadota; class Gammaproteobacteria; order Steroidobacterales; family Steroidobacteraceae; genus Bog-1198. The sequence continues at coordinate 135,660 of CAWALS010000006.1, forward strand.
CAATCTTTGCCAACCGGAGCGTGCCGGCTCCCGATCGAACTCCACGCCGCGGCTGTTCTCTTCAGTGCGCCACGTCAAGCGCGATGCGCCGGACGCGCCGGGAGTTAGCGCCAGGGCATAGCAATTCTCCGGCTTGACCATGTTCTCGAAGCGCAGCGCCGTCTGCCGCGCGATATCCGGGCTGCCGATGATGAGTCCAATTTCGGTGTTGATGCGTTGCGAGCGCTGATCGAAGTTCATCGAACCGATCAATATCTTCTTGCGGTCAAATACATACAGTTTGCCGTGCAGGGCATAGTTGCCGTAGCGCGATATTCTGGCGCTCTGACCGCTGCCCCGCGTGCTCCCCAGCAGCGCGCGCACTTCGTACAGTTCCACGCCGCTCTCGAGCAATGGCACGCGATATTTGTCGTATCCCGATTGCGCTGCGATCTCAGGACAGGACTCCAGCGAGTTGCTGAGGATGCGAACCCGTACCGCATGCCGGCGCAGCTCCTGCAACGCCTGCAACTCATCCGCGCTCGGCACGAGGTAGGGCGTGATGAGCAGCATCTCGGACTGCGTAGCACGAATCGCCTTCTCCACCTCGGGAACGATCAACGCGCCTGGAACCTTGCCGCTGAGCACCTGCTTCTTGTCGGGACTGTCGTAGACCAATTGGGCGGGCGCCCACGCAAGCGGCAATTTGCCGGACATGATGCCGGCTAAAGGCTCGCCGTTCGCGAGCAATGCGGCGTAGTCAATTCCAGCGGCGCCTGGTTTGGGCGGCCGCGAATCGCCGGGCGGCCGGCCCAGCGCCTCGGCCGGGATTGCCAGGGCGCTGTTCCAGAACTCATCGAAGGTCCGCGAAAGTTGCGGGACAATCGGCCCGGCGGCAAACACGTCGTCGTCTGCGAATTGCGATTCCGGATCAATTTGAAAATATTGATTGCCGATGTTGCGGCCGCCGATGATCGCCGCCGCATTGTCTGCGACCAGCAGTTTATCGTGCATTCTATAGTCAAGACGTCGGGCGTTTAGCACGAACTCCAGTCGTCTGAGGAATTGCACGTGGCCGCGGTATTTCGTGGGATTATAGATGCGCAGCTCGACGGAATGATGGCTCAGCAGCCGCAGAATCTGCTCATCGCCGGCAACGGTATCGCCATCGTCAATGAGTATGCGGATGCGCACGCCGCGATCCGCCGCCCGCGACAGGCGGTCGGTCAGCATGCGTCCGGTCTCATCGCCGCGAAAAATATAATATTGAAGGTCGAGGGTCCGCTGCGCGGCATCGATCATCTGCACGCGGGCTCGAAATCCGTCCGCCCCGACACTGATGACGCGAAATGCGGATTCGCCCGGGTGTTGGCGCGCGGCACCGGCAAATTGGCTGCCAAGAGCAGTTTCCTCGGGGCGTTCGAGGGCTACCGACTCGTGCTTTGGAAAATCGGCCCCTGGCGGTCGCCCGGCGCAGGCGCACACGGCCATCGAAGCCAGCAATACGACGCTGAATCGAGCGAGCATGCGATAGTGGGAAGGCAACAACGGCGACTCCTAGGCATTGATGCTGCGATCATAATCGCGGCTCATGCGGCCGGACGCGCCGAAACACTGTCAGCATGCGCTGACATGACCATCTTGAGATTGGTCGGGGCGACAAGATTCGAACTTGCGACCCCTTGCACCCCATGCAAGTGCGCTACCAGGCTGCGCCACGCCCCGACCGGAAGCGAATGATAGCCCAATTGGACAGCAAAGACTTTGAATCGCGCGGCCCGCAAACCGCGGGCCTGCGCGCGCTGTTTCAGCGGCGCAGAATCTTGATGAGTTCTTCGAGTTCCAGGCGCATCTGATGAATCAGCTGCTGGCTCTGATTGAGATCCACCTGCGCATCGTCGCCGGTCAGCCGATTGCGGGCTCCGCCGATGGTAAAGCCCTGTTCATAGAGCAGACTGCGAATTTGCCTGATGATCAACACGTCTTGGCGCTGATAATAGCGCCGGTTACCGCGGCGTTTGACCGGCTTGAGCTGCGGAAATTCCTGCTCCCAATAGCGCAGCACATGCGGCTTGACGCCGCATAAGTCGCTGACTTCGCCGATGGTGAAGTAGCGCTTGCCCGGAATCGGCGGCAGATCGCTATTGTTGCTTGGTTCCAGCATATGCCTCGACGCGCGCCTTCAGTTTCTGACCAGGACGAAATGTGACAACGCGACGGGCGCTGATGGGAATTTCTTCGCCGGTTTTCGGATTGCGCCCCGGACGGCGATTCTTATCCCGCAAATCGAAGTTTCCAAAACCCGAAAGCTTTACCTGCTCGCCCGAAGAAAGCGCCGCACGAATCTCCTCGAAAAACAGATCCACGAGTTCGCGTGCCTCGCGTTTATTGAGCCCCAATTGATCGAATAGGGCCTCGGCCATTTCTGCCTTCGTTAGGGCTGCCATGCTTATTGATCTCTTATTGTGGCGCTCAATACATCCCGTAACCGGGCAGCCACTGCGGTTACCACGGCATCTGCATCAATGTCAGTAAGAGTGCGGGAAGAGTCCTGTAAAATCAAGCCTAAAGCGATACTTTTTCGTCCAGTTTCTATGCTGGGGCCCCGATAGACATCGAATACCCGCAACTCGCTTAATAGACCCGACGCGCTAACAGTAACATTTTCCTGCAAAACTGCGAGAGGGACGCTTTCATCCACGACGATGGCCAGATCCCGTCGCACACTGGGAAACTTAGATATCTTTTGATATTTCAATTGTTTAGACTTGAATGCTAATGCGACATCCAACTCAAATAAAAATGCCGTAGTCGAAAAATTCAGCGACTTCAAGACCTGTGGGTGCATCTCCCCCACCCACCCGATCGCCGTTGCGTCGCGGTAGATACGCGCGCTGCGGCCGGGGCGCAAGATGGGCTGGGAATCGGGTACAAATCGCACGCTGGCTGCATCGCCGGTCAGCGTCAGCAGCTCCATCACATCGGATTTTACGTCGTAAAAATCCAGCGGGTCGGTAGCGCTGCCCCATTGTTGCGGCCAGCGCGAGCCCGTCGCGATTCCGCCCAGCGACTCGACTTCCTCGAGCTTGAGCTCAGGGCTCTCAGAGCCGCGCGAAACATTGAACTTACTGCCGAGTTCGAACAGGCGCACTCTTGATTGCTGCCGGCGCAGATTTTCGCGGCAGCTATGCACAAGACCCGGCCACAGCGATACCCGCATTTCGCTCAAGTCGGCGGAGATGGGATTGGCGAGCTTCAGGGCCGGAACATCCGGGAAGAGCTGTTGCTGGAGATTCGGATCGACGAAGGCGTAGCTGATCATCTCGCGATAGCCGCGATCGGCCAGCGCCCAACTCAACCGATCGTTCGAAACCAAAGCCTCGGTCGCAGTGCCCGCTATCTGCGGGGCGGTCGCGTGCAGTTCGGCGATTTTGTCGAATCCCCGCAAGCGCGCCACCTCCTCGATGAGGTCCGCTTCAATGCGGATATCGAAGCGATGCGAGGGCTTCAGCACCCGCCAGCCGCCGGACATCGCTTCGACACGGTCGCCGATGGCGCTGATGACGGCGTGCACCTCATTGTCGGGAACCGGCGTCCCCAGCAAACGCGTCACGCGATCGCGACGCAAAGTCACCCAGTGATCGAGCACAGGCGCATCGCTGCGGCGGCTCACTTGCGTAGGACCGGGCGCCCCGCCCGCACATTCCAGCAGCAATTGAGTGGCGCGCTCGATGGCTAGCGTCGTCAAGTTAGGATCAACGCCGCGCTCAAAGCGTTGCGCGGCGTCGGTGAATAATCCGAGGCGCCGCGCGCGCCCCGAGATCGCGTCGGGCGTAAAATGAGCGGACTCAAAACACACATCCGTGGTGGAGTCAGAGATCGCCGTGCCCCGTCCGCCCATGATGCCGGCTAGCCCGATGGCGCCGCCGGCATCCGCGATCACCAGGAATTCGGGATCGAGTTCGTATTCTTTGTCATCCAGAAGGGTAATGCGCTCCTTGGGCTTGGCCGCGCGCACCACGATCCCCTTGCTCAGCTTGTTGAGATCGTAAGCATGCAGCGGCTGGCCCAACTCCGTCATGACATAGTTGGTCACATCGACGACGGCTGAGATGCTATTGATCCCAACCCGGCGCAAGCGCTCACGCAGCCACGCGGGCGATTGCGCACCAGGCCGCACGCCGCGAATCACACGGGTGGCAAGCACCGGACAGGCGGATGACTCCAAGGAGACGGGGAATACCGCCCGCTCGCCCGCAGCGATGGGCTTGCCGGCAAATTTGAGATGACGCCGGGTGCTGGCAGCGGCGTAGTCGCGCGCAATGCCGAACACGCTCATGCAATCGCCGCGATTCGGCGTCGCGTTCACTTCGAGAATACTGTCGTCGAGATCCAAGGCTTCACGCAGATCCTTATTGAGCGGCAGCGCGTCGCCAAGCTCCATGATGCCCTCGTGTTCGTCGCCCAAACCCAGCTCTCGAGCCGAACACAGCATGCCGTTGGATTCCTGACCGCGCAGCGTCGCGCGCTTGATGACGACATCGTTCGGCAGCCGCGCACCGACCCTGGCCACCGCCACTTTAAGTCCCGCGCGGACATTCTTCGCACCGCAGACGATTTGCAATCTATCGGTGCCATCCGTGGTGACCTGGCACAGCGATAATTTCTCCGCGTCCGGATGCGGTCCCGACTCCAGCACCTCGCCGACCACGACGCCCGCGAAGGGCGGCGCCACCGCGCTGATCGACTCCACCTCCAGGCCCGCCATGGTCAGCTGCGCAGCCAGCTCCGCAGGCGATGCGGTGATCGGCGTAAATTCCTGCAGCCATCGATAGGTAACTTTCACGGGAGGTAGTTCACGTTCACGGAAATTGTTTCAGGAACTGCAGATCGTTCTCGAAAAACAGGCGCAAATCATCGACGCCATAACGCAACATGGCGAGCCGGTCGATGCCCATGCCGAATGCATACCCTTGCCATTGCTCGCTATCGATCCCCGCGGCGTTCAACACATTGGGATGAATCATTCCGCAGCCCAGGATCTCGAGCCAGCCGGTCTGTTTGCAGACCCGGCAACCGTTGCCGTCGCAGAACACGCATTCGATGTCCGCTTCGGCGGAGGGCTCGGTAAAGGGAAAATACGAAGGCCGCAGGCGCATCGCCAATGGCCGCTCGAAAAATCGCTCGAAGAAGGTATGCAGCATCGCCTTCAAGTTGGCGAAGCTGATGTTCTCGCCGATCACCATGCCTTCGACCTGATGGAACATGGGACTGTGGGTCATGTCCGAATCAATGCGGTACACGCGGCCCGGCGCGATGATGGCCAAAGGCGGCGGTTGCGAACGCATGGTCCTGATTTGCACCGGGGAGGTATGCGTGCGCAGCAGCCTGCCATCGGGAAAGTAAAACGTATCGTGCATCGCGCGCGCGGGATGATTCTTCGGGATATTCAGGGCCTCAAAATTATGGAAGTCATCTTCCACCTCCGGCCCGGTGCGCACTTCGAACCCTGCCTGCCCAAAGATTTTCTCGATCCGCAAACGCGTGCGCGTCACCGGATGCAGGCTGCCCGGCTCCTGGCCGCGGCCCGGCAAGGTGACATCGATCGTTCCTTTGGCCAGCTCGCGCTGCATCGCCGCTTGCTCGAGACGAATCCGATGCATTTCGAGCGCAGCACGGATCGCCGCCTTGGCGTCGTTGATGCGCTGACCCGCCGCGGGGCGCTCCGCGGCGGGCAGCGCGCCCAGTCCCTTGAGCTGTTCGGTGATCAAACCGCTCTTGCCGAGCAGCCGCACGCGCAGCTCATCGAGCGCGCCCAAATCCGTCGACGCGTCGACAGCAGCGAGCGCTTGGTTGACAAGCGCTGACAGGGATTCGGCGGCGCCCACGAGCTTACGCCGCGAGGCTGGCTTTGGCCTTTTCCGCGATCGCCGTAAAGGCCGGCATGTCATGCATTGCAAGGTCCGCAAGCACCTTGCGGTCGATGGCGAGACCTGCTTTGTTCAAGCCGTCGATGAGCGTGCTGTAGGTCATGCCGCAAAGCCGGGACGCCGCATTGATGCGCGTGATCCAGAGTGCGCGGTACTCGCGCTTCTTTTCGCGCCGGCCGCGATAGGCATACTGGCCGGCCTTGATGACCGCCTGTTTCGCCGTGCGGAATACTTTGCGGCGGGCATTGAAGTAGCCCTTCGCTTTCTTGAGAATTTTCTTGTGCCGCCGGCCTGCGACGACACCGCGTTTTACTCGTGCCATGGTTTATCTCCTGACTCTAGGCGTTCGGCAAGCATTGCTTGATGCGCTTGACGTCGGATTCGCTGACGTGCATCTCGCGGCGCAGCTGGCGCTTACGCTTGCTCGGTTTTTTCGTCAGGATATGACGACGATGGGACTGACCGCGCTTGAAGCCATTCGCTGTTTTGCGAAAACGCTTCGCCGCAGCCCGTTTAGTTTTCAACTTGGGCATGATCGACTCCTAATTTTATGGCCCTGCTCACAAACGCCCCTGTTGACAGGACGCCGCTACAGGCGGGGTGGCGGATTTTTAAGGTCCGCCGCTCACTTCTTTTTGGGCCCGAACACCATGACCATCTGCTTGCCTTCCATCAGCGGGGTCTGCTCCACCACCGAATACGGTGCGAGGTCTTCAGAAATCCGCGTGAGTAGCCGGCGACCGATGTCTTGATGCACGAGCTCACGGCCGCGGTAACGCAACGTCACCTTGGCCTTATCACCCTCGGTCAGGAAGCGGATGATGCTACGCAGTTTGACCTGGTAGTCCGCCTCTTCCGTCCCGGGACGAAACTTCACTTCCTTAACTTGGATCTGCTTCTGCTTACGCTTCGCCGCGTGCGCCTTTTTGTTTTGTTCGAACAAAAATTTGCCGAAATCCATGACTCGTACCACCGGCGGCTCCGCCATCGGCGAGACCTCGACGAGGTCCAGAGTTTGCGAGAGGGCCATCTGCAGCGCTTCCGCGCGTGTCATTACCCCTGCTTGGCTTCCATCGGCTGCGATCACTCGCACCGATGGTGCGGAGATCTCCTCATTGCGCCTTACCCGCTTCGACGTTGCGATACACGATCCTCCTAACCAGTATGTCCGCGGCTCGCGACGTCATCGCGAAGCAAGGCATAGAGCTTTTCCAGCTCCATAGTGCCTAGGTCTTCGCCAGCGCGCGTGCGTACGGACAGGGTGCGCCCCTCCACTTCCCGGTCGCCCGCGACCAGAAGGAAAGGGACACGCTTAATTGTGTGCTCGCGGATTTTAAAGCCTACCTTCTCATACCTCAAGTCCGTTTCGACCCGAAGCCCCTGATTTTTCAGGTTTTCCGACACTTCTAGGCAATATTTGTCCTGGCTGTTGGTAATTCCCATCACTACGGCCTGTACCGGGGCCAGCCAAGTCGGCAATTTACCGGCATGGTGTTCGATCAAAATGCCGATAAAACGCTCCAAGGAGCCGAACATTGCCCGGTGCAGCATGACCGGGGTGTGCTTCTGGCTGTCCTCGCCGATATAGCTGGCGCCGAGGCGCGCCGGCAGATTGAAATCCACCTGCAGGGTCCCGCATTGCCAGTCTCGCCCGATGGCATCGCGCAGCACGAACTCCAGCTTGGGCCCGTAGAAAGCGCCCTCCCCCGGATTGAGCGTGGTCTCGATGCCGGCGGCTGACGCGGCGTGTCTCAAAGCCGCCTCCGCTTGGTCCCAGATCTCATCCGAACCTACCCGCTTTGCGGGCCGGTCCGAAAACTTGATGCGAACATCCGTGAAGCCGAAGTCCCGATAAATGCTCAGGATCAGATCCGTGATCTTGACCGACTCGGCCGTGATTTGCTCCGGCGTGCAGAAAATATGAGCGTCGTCTTGGGTGAACGCGCGCACCCGCATGAGCCCGTGCAGCGCGCCCGAAGGCTCGTAGCGATGCACCGCGCCGAACTCGGCGAAGCGCAGCGGCAGTTCACGGTAGCTGCGCAGTCCCTGTTTGAATACCTGGATGTGACCCGGGCAGTTCATCGGCTTGATCGCGAACACGCGCTCATCGGGTGTCTGCGTCATGAACATGTTCTCGCCGAAGGTCTGCGATGTGGCCGGACTGCACCCACAGCTCGCGGTCCATGACCTGCGGCGTGTTGACCTCTAGATAGCCCGCTTCGGTTTGGCGCTGGCGCATGTAGGCGATCAACTGCTGCAACAGCGCCCAGTCCTTCGGGATGCCAGAACACCGCGCCCGGGCGCCTCTTCCTGCAAATGGAACAGGTCCGAGTTCCTTGCCGATGCGCCGATGATCGCGCTTCTCCGCTTCCTCCAGCCGCGTCAGATATTCCTTGAGCTGCTTTTCTTGGCCCAGGCGGTGCCGTAGATCCGCTGCAACATCTCGTTGCGTGAGTCGCCGCGCCAATAGGCGCCGGCGACCTTCATCAGTTTGAAGGCTTTGAGCTTGCCGGTGCTGGGCACATGCGGTCCGCGGCACAGGTCCTCCCAATCGCCCTGGCCATACAGGCTGATCGATTCCCCGGCCGGAATCGCCGCGATGATCTCGGCTTTGTAGTGCTCGCCGATGTTCTTGAAATGCGCCACCGCTTCATCGCGCGGCAGGACGCGGCGGTGCACCTTCAAATCCTTGGCGGCGATCTCGGCCATGCGTTTTTCGATCTTGCCTAGGTCTTCGCTGGAGAACGGCCGCTTGTAGGCGAAATCATAGTAAAAGCCGTTTTCGATCACCGGACCGATGGTGACCTGCGCGTCCGGAAAGAGTTCTTGCACGGCGTTCGCCAGCAGATGCGCGGTGGAGTGGCGAATGATTTCCAGCCCGTCGGGGTCTTTGTCGGTGACGATGCTCGAAAGTGGCATCGTGATCGATCGAGGCCGACGTATCGACCAGCTTGCCGTTCACTTTGCCGGCAAGCGCCGCCTTGGCCAGTCCGGGACCGATGCTCGAGCGCAACCTCGGCCACCGAAATCGGCTGATCGAAGTGTTTCTGGCTACCGTCGGGAAGAGTAATCGCTGGCATAGAAGCATCTTAACAAAGGGAAGGCCGGCGGATCGCCCACTCAAGGGGATGGTGCGCGCTAGTGGGATCGAACCACTGACCCCCACCATGTCAAGGTGATGCTCTACCGCTGAGCTAAGCGCGCGTAAGGGCGCGAAAGATACCGGATTCGTCGGCACCAATAAAGCAAAAGTCGCTTTATTGGCCGAAAATCACCCTTTGGGGGGCGGCGGCGCCGGTTTTGCCACGTACCGGAATTGAATCTCGCCGATCGTCACGATATCGCCATCGTTCAGCACCTGCCGCGTTACCTTGCGTCCATTCAAGATCACGCCGTTGGTGCTGTTGAGATCTTCAATGATGGCCTCGCGCGTTCCGGCCAGAATGAGCGCGTGGTGGCGGCTCACGGACGAGGAGTCGATGTGCAGCTCGCAACCGGGCGCGCGCCCGATACGCGTGCGGCGGCCTAGGGTATGGCTGATGCTTCGATCGCCGTCGATTCGGATCAGTTCGGGCGACCATTCCGGAGCCGGCGATCCGTTCGCATTCGGCACGACCGCCGATCCGAGTCGTTCCATGCTGGTCTGGATTCGGCCGAGCACATTGGCATTGTTGCTCTCGCTGCGCTCCAGGCGCCGAATCAGAAATTCGCGCTCCTCGAGCTGACCGCGGGTCCGTTCCAGCGCCGCGCGCAACTTATCCGCCTCCTCGGTAAGATCGGTGAGGGCCAAGGCCTTCAAGCCGAGATCCTCTTTCAAGCGCTTGACCTCGTTTTCGATGGTCTCGATCGGCCGCCGCGCTTCTTTAAGATGCGCCATGAGGACCGTCATTTCCTGCTCGCGCGCCTCGCCGTCGGCTTCGAGTTCCGCGATTTTCGCGGCATGCTCGGACTGCAATTGCACTATGCGCTGCGTAGCGCCGTCCGCGCTCGCTTGCGCTTGCGTGAGCGCCTGATCGTGGATCGTCAGTTCGGCCTGCAGGCGTGCGCGGTCGGCTTCCAGTGCGGAAAGCTTGGCCGTCCAGGCGACGCGCTGCTGCTCGGCTTCCTGTAGGCGCTTCGCCTGTTCGGCGACCGAGCCGGCCTGCGCCGCGGCGGAGCTTTGCAGTTGCTCGATCGTGGCGCTCTGCGCGGCGATCGTCACTTCGTGGGCCGTCAGTCGAGCAGCGACCTGATCCCGCTCGGCTTTCAGCGCCTCGCGCGCCGCGTCCGCCGCGCCGACCTTCGCGTCCATGTCGCGAAACAGATTCTGATGGAAATTGCTGCGCCAATCCCGCGTGCGCAGCAATTCCAGGTACGAGCTGGCATGGGTCTTGGCGACCGCCAAGTCAGCTCGTGCCGAGCGGATTTCTGATTCGTGGCGTTTAGCCTGCGCGCTGAGCGCACTCGCCTGTTGCTGGCTGCTCTTCAATTCCGCGGACACGGTATTCAGTTGCGCACGCACGCTGCTCAGTTCGTCTTCCAATTGCGTACTGCTCTTGGTGCGGGCTTCAAGGGCCGGCACCACCTTGGCGTGCTCCGACTGCAATGCGGAAAGCTGTGCGTCGCGCTCGCTCAAGGCGTGCAGCACTTGGACAATCGTGGCATCGCGGGCGGCCAGCGACTCGCGCAGAGTCCGTGCCTCGGACTGGTGCCGCTCCGACTCGCGCGCAGCCTCCTCGGCTCGAGATCGCGCCGCTTCGATCGTCACGCCCTTCTCTGTCGCAGCCCTTTCGAATTCGCGCGAACGGCCCTGCTCCGCCTCCAATGCCGCTCGCGCCGCCGCCAGATCCCGCTCCATGGTCGCGGCGCGGGCCAGAGCCGCGGTCTCGGCGTCGCGGGCGCGCTCGTAGGAGCGAGTCAGGGCCTCAAATTCTGCATTCTGGCGCGCAATGCGTTCCTCGACGCTGCGCACGCTCTCCGCGAGCGAGGGCAGATCGATCGAAGAGGCGCGAACGAATTCGCCCTGTAGATTGCTGGCCAATAATGACGCGGCCGGCATGGTTCGATCCAAGCGCACCGCATCGTCCGCGACATCCTCATCGAACAGCACGCCCTCGAGAATCGGGAGCCTGTCGGTCCTATCGAGGTCCATCTCCTGGGGCTGATTGTTTTCCACTGCCATAGGTGCCTACCCTGCGCGAGTACTCGGCAAGCCGAATGCCGAAGCCCGCAGCTTTTGGATTTCATCGCGCACTCGCGCGGCCTGTTCGAACTCGAGATTGCGCGCCAATTTGGTCATTTCAACTTCGAGCTTCTTGATGCGCTTCACCGCCTGCTCCGGCGCCAACAGCGCGACATCGCCCGCGGAACCGTAACGTTCGCCGTCCTGCACATCGCGCGCGCCTTCCATGACGTCGGCGACCGCTTTGACGATGCTGCGCGGTGTAATGCCATGTTCGACATTGAACTCGATCTGTTTATTGCGCCGCCGGTCGGTCTCGGCAATGGCGCGCTCGATGGAGCCGGTACGCACGTCCGCGTAGAGGATCGCCTTGCCCGCAAGATTGCGCGCCGCGCGCCCAATGGTCTGGATCAGCGAGCCCTCGGAGCGCAGGAATCCCTCCTTGTCGGCATCGAGGATGGCCACCAAGGACACCTCCGGCATATCGAGTCCTTCCCGCAGCAAATTGATGCCGACAATCACGTCGAACTTGCCCAAACGCAAATCGCGAATGATTTCCGAGCGCTCGACGGTTTCAATATCGGCATGCAGATAACGCACGCGGACGCCATGTTCGCTCAAGTATTCGGTCAGATCCTCCGCCATGCGCTTCGTGAGCGTGGTCACCAGCACCCGCTCATTCGCCTGCGCCCGAATGCGGATCTCCGACAGCAGATCATCCACCTGCGCGCGAACCGGCCGGATCTCCACCGCCGGATCGGTCAGGCCGGTCGGGCGCACGACCTGTTCGATGACCTGGGCCGAAACACGCTTCTCGTAGGCGGCCGGGGTCGCCGACACGTAGATGGCCTGCGGCGCCAGGTGCTCGAATTCCTCGAATCTCAACGGCCGGTTGTCGAGCGCCGAGGGCAATCGAAAGCCATACTCGACCAGCGTCTCCTTGCGCGAGCGATCGCCCTTGTACATGGCGCCGAGCTGCGGAATGGTCTGGTGGCTTTCATCGATCACCATCAGCGCATCTTTCGGCAGATAATCGAACAGGCAGGGCGGCGGTTCTCCCGCAGCGCGTCCCGACAAATAGCGGGAATAGTTTTCGATGCCGGCGCAGTAACCCACCTCATGCATCATTTCCAAGTCGAACAGCGTGCGTTGCTGCAAACGCTGCGCTTCCACCAGCTTGCTGGCTGCGTTCAACTCGAGCAGGCGGGTGCGCAGTTCATCGCGAATTTGTTCGACCGCCGACTGCACTCGTTCCTTGGGCGTCACATAGTGCGACGAAGGATAGATGGTGAGGCGCGGCACTTTGCGCATCACTTCGCCGGTGAGCGGATCAAAAAAGCTTAAGGCTTCGACTCGATCGTCGAACAACTCCACCCGCACCGCCTCGCGCTCGGACTCCGCCGGAAAGATATCGATCACATCGCCGCGCACCCGATAGGTGCCCTGCTGTAGATCAATTTCGTTGCGCGTGTACTGCATATCGGCCAGGCGGCGCAGCAGTTTGCGCTGCTCGAGTATGTCGCCGCGCGACATGTGCAATACCATGCTTAAGTAAGCGTTCGGATCACCCAAGCCGTAAATGGCGGACACGGTCGCCACGATGATGGAGTCGGGCCGCTCCAACAGCGCCTTGGTAGCCGACAGACGCATCTGCTCGATGTGCTCGTTGATCGAGGCGTCCTTTTCGATGAAGGTATCCGAGGCTGGAACGTAGGCCTCCGGCTGGTAGTAGTCGTAGTAGGAAACGAAGTACTCGACGGAATTTTTCGGAAAAAAAATCTTGAACTCGCCATAGAGCTGCGCGGCGAGCGTTTTGTTGTGCGCCAGTACCAGTGTGGGACGCTGTACCTGCTGGATGACATTGGCGATGGTGAAGGTTTTGCCCGATCCGGTGACCCCCAGCAGGGTCTGGTGCGCAAGTCCGCTGCCCAAGCCATCGACCAGCTTTTCAATCGCCTGCGGCTGATCGCCTGCAGGCAGGTAATCCGAAAAGAGTTCAAACCTCATTGCAAGACATTCTCTCACGTTGCAAGGTTTCGAGGCATTCGCGGCATACCGCAGTGCACCGGTGCGCGTTCTTTCAGGCCATATGTCACAAGGCTTGGGGCCTTAAGGTTGCCTGGCGTGGGGTGGTCTTTTTTCGTACACTGAAAATCCAGCGCATTTAACATAGGAAATTCCCCTTGCCCGTGTCCCTTTCCAAGCGTGTTCAAAAGGTTAAGCCCTCCCCGACCCTCGCCATGACCGCGCGCGCCGCGAAGCTCAAGGCGGAAGGTAAAGACGTCATTGGATTGGCGGCGGGCGAACCGGATTTCGACACGCCGGCGCATATCTCAGATGCGGGCGTCGAAGCCATTCGCAAGGGGCTGACTCGCTATACCGCGGTCGAAGGCACGGCCGAACTGAAAGACGCCATCATTGCCAAGTTCAAGCGCGACAACGCGCTCAGCTATGAACGCAGCCAGATCCTGGTCTCCTCCGGAGCCAAGCAGACTTGTTTCAACGCCTGCGCCGCACTGCTCGATCCGGGCGATGAATGCGTGATTCCGGCCCCTTACTGGGTGTCGTATCCGGACATGGCGTTGTTGGCGGACGGCGTGCCGGTCAGCGTTTATGCGGGCGCCTCACAGAGCTACAAGATCACCGCGGCGCAACTGGCGGCGGCGATCACCCCGCGCACCAAACTCTTCATTATTAACAGTCCAAGCAATCCGACCGGCGCCGCCTACACCAAAGCCGAGCTGCAGGCTCTCGGAATAGTGCTCGCCCAGCACCCGCAAATCATCATTGCCTCGGACGAAATGTACGAGCACATATATTGGGCGCCCGAGCCCTTCACCAGCTTTGCACAAGCCAACCCGCATCTTTACGACCGCACCATCACCATCAATGGCGTGTCAAAGGCCTACGCCATGACCGGCTGGAGGATTGGCTACTGCGGCGGGCCGAAGGAGATCGTTGCCGCCATGGCCACCGTCCAAGGGCAATCGACTTCCAATGCCTCCAGCATTTCGCAACGCGCCTCCACGGTCGCCCTCAATGGCGACCAGACCTGCGTCGCCGAGATGAACAAGGCCTTCAAGGCACGGCACGATTTCGTGGTCGCCGGGTTGAATGCGATTGCAGGCATTTCCTGCCTGCCGGGCGCCGGGACGTTCTACGCCTTCGCGAATGTCGAAGGCGCCATGCGCTCGCTGGGACTGAAAGACGACACCGAGTTCGCGGAGTACTTGTTGGCGAACGCCCTGGTCGCCGTGGTGCCCGGCTCAGGATTTGGCGCCCCCAACCATATGCGCATCTCTTTCGCCTGCAGCATGGAGACTCTCAAGGAAGCGTTGAGCCGCATCCGGCTCGCCGTTTCTCCGCCCGTGGCTAAACGCGCCTAACCGCGGCGTGACACGGCTTGCCAGATTGGCGCTGTTTTCTTGACTTAAATGCCCGGCTTCCCGACAATCCGCGCCTCTTCCGATTCCCCGGTAGCTCAGTGGTAGAGCGACGGACTGTTAATCCGTTGGTCGGCGGTTCGAATCCGTCCCGGGGAGCCAATTTTCACCGGTCAAATAAACCACACGCTGACTGACGCTCAGCGGTTTCAATTCGAACCGCCGACATAGACAAGCCGGTTCGACGACGCCGCGCAGCGGCGGCGATCGCCCTTAGGGCGACCCGCAGGGCGAGGCTCGCAGCGCCGAGTAATCCGTCCCGGGGAGCCAGTTATCGATATTAATCAATCGTTTATGTTATTTTCTGGCGAGTCTACATCAATAGACGCAGCCGCTACAAACTGTAGCCATTTCGAATCCGACGCCTCGTCCCCAACTGTCGCGTTAAGTAACTGTTTTCACAATTACTTTATTTAGCACTCGGTGTCGATACCCCCAAATGTACCCCACGGTATCGACGGCTGCTCGTGGACGCGCTCGGCGGCTAATAGATGCCAGTGGCAGTTAACAATTCGGAGAAGCGATCCGACCGTCCATATGGCATTCAAGCGTGCTTCAGTTTTCGCTTCGCGGTCTCGTGATTTTTCTGACCGTCAACGAAACTTCCGGAGTCGGACCCATTGTTGACGGTCGCGAGCGGCGGCTATGCGGAACTCCACTTGGTCTACCCAAAGCTAGCCCGCGATTCACGCGAACTGTTAGGTGTTCGACCGTTCGGCAACGAATCGCTTGATATAGGCGTATACAGGCTCAAAGCTTGGAGAAATGCCCGCGAAATTCATTGATAGCGGCGAGTACCCGAGGCCGGACACGGCGCGCGCCATTATGCGTCGCCAAGTCGCCCACCTCTCAAGGTAGGCACGTTCATCTCGTAGCCAGAATTGAATGTAGGGGCGCCCGCGAATCTCGTAGCGTGACACCGAAGCTATGTCACGCCAGGGAATAAGGCCGAGGCCAATTCGAGCGTCGTCGATTCCAGCGTCATTCAAGACAACAACGGCCCGACTGGCGAAGAGTGGGCGCAGAGTCGGAAAAACGAATACTAGGAGAATCAGACCTGCCCATCCAGCGGCTCTTACTAGAAGTGGAGGTGTCGGCCATCGGGGAATCACACCCAGCGACCCCACCAGCAGCGCTCCCCAAAGCGCGATGATTAGAAGCACCCCAAGTCGCTGCGAGAAAGAAGACCGGCATTCCATCAAATGTCTCCTCGCACAACATGCGCATCATTGGCTCCTATCGTAAACCAAGAATGCCGGGCATGGACTCGTGTCGACCCGTTTCTGCCGGTGGCGAGTGGCGGCTAAAGGGAATCGAAAGCTGAACATGTGTCGAGATCAATTAGCAGAGGCCAATGGGAAAACCATCGGATTTTCCTTTTTGCGCAAAAGGTGCCCCAACCGTGAGATTCCCGTGATCCAGGACATACGCGGAAAGATCACAATCACGGAATAGTTGTCTCGATGATCCAGCGCCACCGCAATTGCATCAGTTTTCACGATGGCACCGGGCGGCACTACCATCATGTCATACACGAGCGCTGTCGCCTTAACCTTCTTGGCGGCCGCGTCTTGCTTGAACCCTTCAACGAGCAAGTCAATTATCGTTTGTGACTTGGGGTGGTCGGTGCCGGTATAACCCGCCACCAGCTTAATATCGCCCGTGGGGTTCATCTCATACCCGTACGGATAGAATTCGCCGTGTTCGCGAAGCATTTTCTGCGCAAACGGCATCGCTTCATTCAAAAGTACTTCGCACTCTGTTTTCGCTTCCGACACGGCCTGCCCTCTAATGGAGAGCGAGACCGCAATCAACAGCAGCAGAGCGGTTATTCGCATCTCGCTTCCTTTGGAAACTTCGACCATTCACTATGGGGTGTTCGCCCGCAAATTAAGGTGCGTGCGGATCAGCTGGCACGTGGGCCAGGTATAAGGCACAGGGGAACAGGGATTGGCAATGAGGTAGCGAGGAGCCACCGCATCCGATCGACTAATTCGGACCGGCGTAGTGAAGGGTTGCACGTCTCGCTCAAAAAAAATCCATGCGGGGTTATAGCCCATCGCAAATACCCCGAACTGGAGCTGTGCGTCGGGTCACTAGCATTGAGTAAACGCTGCGGCGTCGCCGGAATCCGGAAATGTCCCGTCATTCTCCGAGATGGCGTGGCCCAGATCATAGGTCGCGGGCGTGTTCCAGAACCCGCCGCGGGATATGGTTTGCACGATTAATGCGTCCGGTACCGGCAAGCCGGTGGACATGTCGAGTACTTGGCCTTGAACGTCATTCTTCGCGACATCCATAATGACCGGAACCGGGCAGCCTGTGAGCAGCAATGTGAGTGTTAGTGACGCTGCGGGAAGTATCTTCACGGCGATCTATACCATCCTTGGGTTTTCCGATTGCATCCGATGCAATAAATCACTTGCCGCTCGGGTCGTCAAATACAACGCGAACGGCCGCTGTGCTGCCGACCGTTTTGTAGGCCGAATGTCTCTTTTTGGCCGGGAAGCGCCCGATGCTCCTCCAGATACCGGCCACTCACTCGAAGAATTGATACGGCAGCCATGCCCTAATATTCATTGATGCGCGACGAATCGGAACCAACCCAAAATCCGAAACTTCACTTGCAACGTACGTACACTGTCAATACACTGTGTCCGTGCGGATTCAGTACGAACTGCAGGGAGTCGCGTTCGAGTGGGACTCGGACAAAGCAGACGCCAACGTTCAAAAACACGGCGTGTCTTTCCATGCCGCCTGCGAGGTGTTCTTTGACCCCTTCGTCAGGATTGTGGACGCCAGCAACCCGACCGAATCCCGCGAGGCCGCCATCGGTTACACCGAAGGCGAACAACTTCTCTTTGTAGTACATGTGATCCGCCATGAAGAAACCATCCGTATCATCTCCGCGCGTGAAGCGACCCGTGAGGAACGCCGTCAATACGAGAACCCGTGAGCTCATAATGCGAAGACTTCGTAAAAACCGCGCGATGAGTTCGGTGACGCTTCGCATGCCCGCGGACGTGGTCGAGGATTTGAAACGAGTCGCGCCGACCCTGGGCTTTGCTGGATATCAGCCGCTGATTCGCGCCTACATCGGCAAGGGTTTGCGCGTAGACCTCGCACGCTTGGGCGAAGGGTCCGTGCCCCGGTTAATTGCGAGTCTCAAGCGTAAGGGGGTTGCCGACAGTTTGATCCAACAGGCGTTAGCCGAGACCGACCAAGCGATCTAGCGCAAATCACCTAGCCTGCGCGATCGGGCGTTACTCGCAACCCTCTATCACGCGTTGCGCGACTGCAATCGAGGATCGCGTCTGATCGAAAGTCCGCTTCAGAGAGGAGAGTTCTTGGGGTCGAAGAGTACCATTGTCATCCGACAACGTCCGGCAGCAGCCACCTTTTCGAAGGGGTGTTTTTGGGGGTATCTCAAACGAACTGAAGTCAAAAAACCCTAGAATTCTCGGCGTTTTCTCGCTGATTTCGGTTCCGTCCCGGGGAGCCAATTTTTGCAAAAATTCCAATTCAGGCCGACCGCGTTCCCCGACCCGTCGGCGCTAATTCGAACCGCCGACAGACAAAAAGACGGTTCGACGACGCCGCGCAGCGGCGGCGATCGCCCTTTAGGGCGACCCGAAGGGCGAGGCGCTTAGCGCCGAGTAATCCGTCCCCGGGAGCCAATAATATCAATAAAATCAGATTTTTATAAATTGTTATTGATCTTATTTCAAGTCAGAGTGATTCGCCGATCTACTTCTACTCCCTAAATCAGTGCGTACGGCGGAACACACCGCCGTCACACAGCATCATTCGCGTCTCGTCGCGGCGGCCAAACCGAAGAATGGAGCGCAATTGATTCGCGACTTGAGTCGCGGTGGCCGTGAGAAGCCCAGAAAAGGCGACACGATTGCACGCGCGACAAAGAAAGCTAGGCGAGGCCCCACGGCTGGTTAACTTCAAGCCAGGAATCTATTCCGGAGATATCCGGCAGTGTCCGGTAACAGCCGCCCTTTGAAGGGGTGCATGACAGCGGCCGCAGTTCCTGGGCACGCAGTCGTTCGCGGTGCAACCTAACCTCCTCAATACCAACGGGCGTTGTGCTATGGACAATAATGACTTCGCCCGCGCCTATTGGTCGGAACCTAAATGACCTACTTGCCGCGGGTGCGACGGAACGTCCCAATACGGTTCACGGACGTCAGAGGGCTGTCCGATCCGCGCGGCGACCATCAAATTTTGGCCCGGCGTTTCAGCCAATGCCTGAGCGGTCGCGATGCGTCCGCGAACAAACGTTCCACCAGGTCCAGCCGATTGCGCAATGACAGCGGCTGGTCTGAAATCACCCAGGTCGCCTTGCGCACGATGAGATGCGCGTTGCGCCTCTTCGCAAGCGCTTTTACGCCGGCTCGTATCGGGTAAAAATAAGGGGTCGCCGCCTCGGACCAGCTCCAATCGTCGCCGCAAAGAATCGAATTTGGAAACATCTCGGCCACTCCGCGCAGCGTTTTTGCATCCTTGTCGGCATCGACGTAAATTATGTCGGGCCAGACGCCGTTATCTGCTAGGATTTTCAGAGCTTGGGGCGCGTAGCCGCGTATTGCTACTACCCGATCGCGGTATTCCCACAAATTCGTATGGAACACTCGTTCCGCCCCATCCGACTCCTTCAATTTGTTCGCAAGCTCGAGCTCGCCGTAAGCCAGCACCTCTTCCGGCCATTTGGGGTTGTCCCAAGCATCCAGACAGATAAGAGTGAGTTGCGGGGACTGCGCCAACCAGCGCCGCGCGGAGCTTCCAAACGCCACCCCGACTTCGAGCATGGTGGCGCGGCCTTTCTGGCGAATCAGTGCATCCACGAGTTCCCGCCCGCCGCCGTCGAAGCCCACACCCAAACCTACCAACCCGGGGAACGGACGTTTCTCGGGCCAAGGATGCGCGATACGTATGGCGTCAAGACCCATCGTAAACGTCTGCCTATTCCATTCGATTCGGGCAGTATAAACCCGTCGATTGCCCACTTGGCATCGCTTTCTCGGTTTCAAGATCCACGCTTGAGGGCCATGGCTATTCGTGAGATAGCTCGTCGCGCGAAACTGCTCATTTGTCAGGATATTGATAGCTCCGGGACTCGATGATAAAGCTCATAGAGCGCCAGGTACCCGCTGAGTCGCCGCGTTGCGCTTCGGGTTCGCCGGGCCTCGCAAAGCACAGCAATCGAGGGTGAAGAAATGATGTTCCAACTTAACGGGTGTCACGGTGGCTTGGCGGCGATCTCCCTCAGACGTTGATTCGCATCAAAGACTGGAAGCCAATCGGTCAGCTGTCTGATGCGCCGACCGCTTTCGTGCCAGCAAGCGTCAGAGACCATTGGTCATGCGCCTTGCTCGACTCGGATGCTAATTTCTACTCAGCGACCGGAGTCGATCTCCAGCCGGCAGCGACGACTGGCCGGTCATTTAGGCACGATCTTGGCAGCGATCGACTGCGCAACGATCGCGCAGCCGCCCGCGGGGCGCAGCCGCTCTCGATGTAACCTAACCTGGTCGCGCGAGGATCGAGATTTCGATCTAGCTCCTTGGCGCTGCAGGCCGCGGCCGCAGGCGTTTGATTTTATTGAATCATGTTCCCGCGAAATCGCGGTTCGGTATCGGTAAAAATTTCAAATTTGGAACCATCGCACTGATGTGTTAGTAATCTCAATCTGGATGATTTCGTGGAAGCATCTAAGGCTCGTCAATTCGAGGCCGTAAAGTGCATGTCGGATCTGGAAGGCGTCGCAGTGAAACAATTAGTTGCGGTATTCGATCCACATAGGGACGTTTGGCGAACGCCGAAGGCATGAAAGCATCGATCGTAATATTAAATTGGAATGGCGGCGCGGAGAGCTGCTTAGAGTCGATTGCTTCTGCAGTCATGCAGAACTACCCGCAGAAAGAAATCATATTTGTCGATAACGGCTCAACTGACGGATCCCTTGAAGCAGTCAAACTGAATTACTCAGATATCGCGACTGTATCGCTGCCACAAAATATTGGATGCCCGGCCGGCAGAAACAAGGGCGCCGAGCGTGCAACTGGAGAAATTATTTTTTTCTTGGAAAATGATGGTGCATGGATCGAGAACGATCTTGTCCGCGAAGCCATCAAACTCTTTGATAAGGACCCACAGTTGGGAGCCATCTACACCCGGGTTGCGGGCTATTCCACTCGTAAAGTTGACAGTCCGGTTGACGGTTTTCCCGGCGAGAGCGCGCAAACAGGTTTATATCTATCCTCATCCTTCAAAGGTGGAGCCAGCGCCATACGTAGAAAGTTATTCATAGAGCTAGGTGGATTCCCGGATGATTTTGTCAGACAGATGGAAGAGAGCTTCCTCTCACTTCAAATATTGGAAGCCGGGTACACGGTCGCATACTGGCCAAAGCGGGTCATGTTGCACAAGGGCTCTGATTATCCTGGAAAGTCTGCCGCGATTAGCAGATATAAGTTTGAGAACAGCATGAAAACCATAATAAGGCTATATCCACTGTTTCATTCGTTGCGCTTGGCCGCAGCAAAATGGATATTTTATCTATTTATTTTCTTGAGACAGAAGAGACTTGGTGAGTTTCTCAAGATATCCAATAGTCTATTGAAAGAGAGCTTCGGCAAGCGTAATTACAAACGCGTTTCCAAAGCAACAATATATCTTTCGGAAAGTTTGAAGACGTCGCGACTCAAGCTGAACTTGGAAGAAAACGCAGTAAATTTACGAGACTTTTCATCCAGCGCCAAACCTGTCAGCCCAATATTTGAGGCACTTAAGCGACTAATGGCATAAATGAGCAAGAGCATCCATTCGCTCATAATTCGAGCCGCCGACAGATAAAAAGACGATTCGACAACTTGGCCGCAGGCCAAGTTGATAGCCGGAGGCATTGCGCCTGCGACCCGCAGGGCGAGGCGCGAAGCGCGCCGAGTTATCCGCCCCTGGCCGTCTTCGAAGCTGACCGGGCCGGGTTGGAAGTACGTCCTGCTCCCGGAGGAGGCGCAAGCCGTCCACGCGGCGCTAGTGCGGCTACGGATTCTTGCGAATGTCCTTGATCCCGTGCCCCAAGCGTCTGCGCAGAAGATTCCTGAGCGTGACGCCATCGCCGTACCCCACGCGCTCCGCAATTGCTCCAATGCTCTGATTTGTCGTCTTCAGAAGATGCACGGCCCGCTCGACGCGCAGCTCCTGAAAGTACGAGAGCGGTGATTTCCCAAGGACGGCGTGCAAGCGGCGCGCCAGGGTTCGCTTGCTCGCACCCGCCGCCTTCGCGGCGCCGTCAAGAGAAAACCCGTGCGCGAGACGACCGCGCGCCCAGCGCTCGAATCGTTCAACCAACACGTCTGAGTGTGCAAGATGATCCATTAAAACATAGGCGGATTGTGAAGGCCGCGAGTCCACCACCAGATACTTTGCCGCCAATGCGGCAAGCCGCGGGCTCTTCTGGCGAATCAACCACAGCGCCAGATCCATGTGGCTCAAGGCTGCGCCCGCGGTAACCACTTTCCCAGAGCTGACGATCATCCGCGATTCATCCAGGCGCACCCGCGGGTAGCGTTCTCGAAACAGGGGCGACAGCCACCAGGTGGTGGTCGCAGCCTGATGATCGAGGAGCCCGGCCTCCGCCAGAACGAATGTGCCGATGCACGCCGCCGCGCTCATCGCGCCGCGATCCGCCCACTCGCGAAGAATCACAAGCGCATCGCGCACGTCGTCTCTTGCTAATGCGGCCTGCAGCGGCGCGGGCATCTTAAATCCAGGCGCAGGCACAATGACGCAATCGGGGACATCGCAATGCTGAGCGGCCCGCACGGGAACGGTGAGACCCAGCGAGGTCTTCACGACCTTGCGCATACCGACGATCGATATTTCAAATCGTTGGGCCGTGAGCCCGGACATCTCCGCGAGCTCATTCGCTGTCTGAAACGCGTCAAGGACGGTGGAGAGTCCGGTGTCGAACACTCCGTCCAGCGCAAGCACATTGACCTTCATGGCAAGTATGATATCAATTATGGCGTTCGTGCCAATAGCAGATTCGTTTGCTCGCGCCGATGATAACGCCTGCCGTCACAAATCACTCCTGGAGATGCCATGTACTCGGTCGCATTGTTTGCTCGGTTGGAAGCTAAATCAGGCAAGGAAGCCGCGGTCGCGAAGTTCCTTGAGCAAGGACTTGCGATGGCCAATGCAGAGGCTACAACGCCGCTATGGTTTGCGCTGCGCTTAGGTCCTTCGACGTTTGGTATCTTCGATGCCTTCACTGATGAAAGTGGACGTCAAGCTCATCTGAATGGTCCTATCGCCAAAGCCCTCATGGCGGTTGCTGCCGAACTCTTTGCGAAACCGCCTGCGATCGAATCGATAGATGTTCTCGGCGCGAAACTCCCCGGACGAAACTAATTGGCGGGTTGTTTAGCTTGTTGGTTTCAATCTCACCGCTATATTAAAGGCTATGTACGCAAAGTTCCGACACCGGTGCTACGCAAAGCCTCGCGATCCGTGCGCGCGACTGATAGGCCACCCATCTGGACAGACGCGCTTCACGGCGCGAGTAGGCGCAGTCAGTGAGCCAAACCGAAATCAAGAATTTATGCATTCCCAGTATTTTTCTAGCTGATTTCGGTTCCGTCCTGAACGTCAGCTCTGCGGCACTCTAGCAGGCGATTCGCTCGCGCCCAGATCCCGCGGCTCCGTGCCTTTGATCAACAGCCAAAGCGCCAGTGCTAATTCGCATAAGGTGGCGGGCTGTGAGACCGTAAATACGGTGCTCTTGTACTGTGGCCATAGCGTCCCGGCCATGCTCAACGCCAAGTATGCTGCACCGCCGATCGCCAACCACACGCCGAGAAACCGCGGCACCAGGCGCGATTTGTACACAAGCACGGCCAAGGGGAACAGCCATACTCCCCATAAAACCTCGGCCGCCGTGTTTTGCGCATCACGCAGCTTCAGAAAAAGCATCGCCAGAGCGTCGCGCTGAGGCTCGTCGAATACGGATAAGAAATCCGCGCGCCTCACGACCATCAATGTGCCAAAGTCGTCCACAACCCCAACGAAGTAAATGACAGCTGGCATCACGCCCCCGAGGATGACCACGAGAGTGGCGAGGGTGCGGTCAACTGCAACGAACAACCGGTAAAAGGCAAGCGTGAGAAAAATTAAGATAACCGCGCCGGCCAGCTCGCTGGCGATGCCCAGACGGAAAAGAAACTCATGGGCCGCAATACTATTGACCGTGGCGGCTGCGTTGCCTTGCACGAAGAGTTTGCTGGGTATGTAGATGAGGCGCAGCGGGCCGACGACAATCAGCAGCAGGTACCACAGTCCGGCGACTCTTCCTGGGTTGCGAGCTATGCGCATTTTCGTTCCTGTTGAAGGATTCCGTGTGGCCGCTTTCGATGACTGGTGACAGGCCAGGTGAGACTACCCTAAGCGTCGATCGACTGCTTCAAGGCAGTCCGTTTGGCCCGCGATTAAGGCGATTGGTCAACCATGGGCAGTCCTAGAACAGAGATTGTAGGTCCCGCGCTCCGTGCAAGGATCGGACCGGCAGCGCCATCATGCGGCGCCTCGCCTTTCAGCGAGTAAAAGGCGGTGCACTCAAAGCGACGTCCGAGTTCGTAAAGGCACGGAAACCTGCATCTGATGTGGTCCCGCCGACGACATCGCGAATCAACGTAAGTGAGTACCGGCACGCGGCGCGATAATTGGTCGCCGCAAAATTTTCGCTGTCCCATGTCGGGTTTGTCTTCTCGAATACGTATTCCTCGATAGCGGTCCGTCTTGCACTCAGTCCGTTTCCGAGTCTCTGGAGACGGATGTGCAGGATCTGGTCACAGTTCGACAGCCGGGAACACCGCGGCGCGGGGATAGGGAGCGAACGATGAGCATGCAGCACAGGGTGAGAGCGTCAGCCTTTCAATCAGCATCCGCTTGCGCGCCACGAACGCAACGCCGGCGCTGCTGCCTCGCCGGTGCCGCGCTGGCGCTGAGCCTCGCCGCTTGCTCCTCAAACGATTCGAGCACAGCGCCAGTCACCCCGCCGCCGCCCCCGCCGGCGGTCACGTCGATCAGCGGCGTGGTAGACGATGCATTCGTCGACAATGCGACTCTCACGGCTTACGAGGTCTCGAGCAACGGCACCGTCGGCGTCTGCGTGCCGGCAGCAAGCGGATCGGGCTGCGCCACGGCCACGACCGATAGCAGCGGCGCTTATACCCTCACCTTGGGAGGAAGCTACACCGGTCCCGTGCTGCTCCAGAGCAGCGGCGGAAGCTACACCGACACGGTGACCGGCCAGACGGTACCCATCCCGGCCGGCCTGATGCTCTCGGTATTTCTGCCTTCGGTTACGGCCGGGGCCAACACCATTGCACAGATCGACGGGCTCACGACCGTGGCGGCGCAGCTGGCCTTGCAGGCCATGAGCCAGGGCGCAAGCGCCGCGAACGCGGTGAGCACTGCCAATACTGGAGTGCAAACCGCTTTTGGATTCCCGAATACCGCCACGGAGACCGCGACTCTCCAGACGACGCTGCTCAATCTGACCGCGGCCAATTGCGGCACGTCCGTCGCGGATCAGGCCTCCTTCGATGTATCGCTGCTGCTGGCGGGAATCTCGCAGCTGGCAGCGAACAACGGCGTCACCTCAGCGGACTTGACCTTCGCGATCGTCGCGGACATCGTTGGGGATGGGAAGCTCGACGGCTACGGCGGTGGGTTGCTGATTTACGTGCCGTTAGCCTCAGGCAATGGGAGCATCCCACTGACCACCATCTACCACGAGGGGCTGGCAGTATCGCTCGCGGCCAGTATTAGGACTTTTGTGATTTCAGCCGCTGACGCCTGCCAGGCGACCCCGTCGCAGGCGCAAACCACGGCGTTGAATTCGGCGCCCAGCACCCTCGCGAGTGAACAGTATCAGTACACGGCGACGGGCACCGTGAGCGGTTTGACGGCCGGCAACACTGTAACCATCAGTTTCTCCCTCGGCTTAGTGTGCAGCAGCGACGTGGTGCCCGGCAGCGGCAGTCCGTCCACGGGTCCGATCCCAGACAGCGGAAACGGAACTTTCAGCCTCTCCGTTGGCGGCAGTGGCAATAGCGTTTCTCCGCTCAACTACAATAACAGCTGCGGCACGAATACCGGCACGGTGCAAGTCGTCAGCGCCAGCGGCGGACAGAGCTGCGTCATCGCCGCCTCCTCGGGGGGCAGCCCTGCCGCGAGCGCGACCTTTGGATTCACGGTCGCTTCGAACTCCGCCGGCGATGAGACCGACACGGCGAGCGGCATCGCGATCACCTGCAGCCCCGCCACCCCACCCCCGCCGACCCTCTACACCGTAGGCGGCACGGTGTCGCAACTCCCCGCCGGCACGAGCGTAACCATCTCTGACACCGTCAATGGCGATAACCTCGCGGTAAATACCACCGGAACCTTCTCCCTGCCAGCGCAGCTAGGGAGTGGAACCGCGTATCAAGTCGCGGCATCCACGGCCGCGCCCAATACCTGTACGGTAGGCAACGCCAGCGGTACGATCAATGGCGCGAACGTCACGAACGTGACGGTCGCATGCAGCGTTGGCCCCAACGCTTCGGCACTCGACGGCCCGCGAGGAATCGAGTTCCATAACAATCTGCTTTTTGTGCCCAACTACACCTCTAGTCAGGTCCTCGTGCTCTCCGAGCAGACCAACAGCTCGAACCTGGTTACCGGACTGACACAGGTCGCGAGTATCACAAAGGATGTCAACCAACCGGCACGCGCGGCCTTCGACGTTGCCGGCAATCTGTACGTCGCAAACCAAGGCGGCAAGAGCGTGACGGTGTACGACTCCAGCTACGCCGAGATTACCGCCAGCGGCGGCGGGCCGCTGATCAGCGGCGGCAGTCTCACCGGCCCGATCGGCGTCGCCCTGGACTCGCAGGGCAACGTTTACATCGCCAATGATCCGGGCGACACGATCTCGGTGTTCAAAGCCAACACCCCCGGCAGTCCGGGCGCCGGGTTCACCGAAACCGCATTCAGTCCGCTGCACCACGATGGACTAGGTACCTCGTTCGCCACGCCGCTAATGGTCGTCGATGAAAGCATCTCTGGTGTCGGTGAGTATGTGCTCGTCGGACTCAGCCAGAACCCAACGAGCCGCGTCCTGGTGTACCAAGCCCCGCTCATAGCGAGTTCCGTCCCGCTCTACGATCTCGCGGGCGTCGCGGGCTGCACCATGCCGGCCGGACCAACGGGCATCGCACTCTCGGGTACCTCGCTGTACATCGCCAGTTCCTACGATACCGAAGTATTTGAATACTCCGCGAGCACGCTGATCGGCGGTGGCGCCAACCCCTGCGTGGCGCCGGCAGCCATGAACGGTACTGACATGCTGGGCGTCGAGGGGGTCGCGGTCGATCCTTTCAACAATGTGTTCGTCGCCAATACTGGCAGCTCCGGCCCGTATGCAAATACCATTACCGTGTACGCGGGTTCGTCTTTCGGCAGCTCCGAAGCGCCGCTCTATGTCTATGATCCGACTGCCATGCCCGCCTGCAATGCAGCGCCGTCCCCCAAGGGGGGCGGTGTCCAACCCTACGACGGTCAAGCGTATTGCGGCACGTTGTCGGGCACGACCGACATGGGCTCGAGCTTCACGGGCACATTTACCTTCGTCACACCGGTCATGCCCGGCAACATCACCAACTGCAACTATACCAACTCGCTGAACACGCCCGTGACGCTGCAGACCCCGTGTACCGGGACTACCGACGCCAGCGGCAATGTAACGCTATCCAATGCCAGCACCAACACCAATTTCACCGGCACCTTTTCAACCAGTGGTGCGACGGTAAGCGGCAGTTTCAACTCTGCTGTTTTCGGTCCTCAGGGCGCTGTGGCTACTGGCACCTTCAGCGGCACGCAACAATGAGCTGCTCCACTTGACTGGATACATTGTGATCCACAGCAAGCAAACTTACGCTGCGTGAGGTGATTAGCTGTTATAATCACCTCAGTTCTTGAGGCGATTGTGGCAGCTAAACCCCCACTCGTCGCCACGCCGTCGGAAGTCAGCACCTCCAGCTGCGCGCGTAGGTTGGAATCCGGATCCAGCATCGGGCCATGCCGATCAGTTCGCCCTGAGCTCTGCGTGCGTTGGCTAGCGGCAGCGCCAAACGGGCCGAATCCCAATAGAATTCGGGCCACTCCGAACGCTGCCAGATCGCGCGGAGTACTCAGGATCCAAGGCGCTGGTCGCAGCGTACGCTACGAACTTGCGGACTGACGATTCAAAAAAATCCCCGCCCAGGGCGAGGCGCGCAGCGCCGAGGCCCGACCGCGCAGATGCACTATTGAAAGTGCGGGGTTGAGAGTTCCACGCTTATTCAAGACGAAACTGTTGTGCAAACGCTCGAATGTCGTTGGCGAGCGATGCGGGTTCCTCGTGGGCAGCAAAATGTCCACCCTTTGGCATCTCCGTCCACCGTGTCACGTTGTACCCACGTTCGACATACGCTCTTGGAGGAATAGGGATTTCACGCGGGAAATGCGCTATGGCGACCGGTACATTGATTCTCTCGCCCGGCGCGAATCTGAGAGGGCGCTTACGGCCCTCCCAATACAACCGAATAGCCGATGGCATCGAACGCGTAAACCAGTAAAGTGAAACTGTCGTCAGGATATCGTCGCGGGTAAACCGGAGTTCCACATCGCCATCGCAGTCGCTCCAAGAACGAAACTTGTCAACCATCCAAGCTGCAAGACCCGCTGGGGAATCGTTCAGCGATGGCGCGAGTACATCGGGTTTTGTCGACTGCACGTGCGCGTAGCCCCCCTCCTCCCCGTTCCACGCAGAGCGGCGGGCGAAGAACTCCGTTTCCTCGTGCGTGAGCGGCGCGGACTTGGGGATATCTGGCTGGTAGGAGCCGGGGATGTAGTTCAGATGCAGGGCGAGCAAGCGGTCGCTATGCCGAAGGCCCAACGCGGTGGACACTCCTGCGCCGATGTCGCCACCGTGCGCCATGAATTTTGTGTAGCCCAACGTGGCCATCAATGTCGCCCATTGATCCGCGATCGTGAAAGCGTTCGTACCTACCTTAGAGGGAGCCGAAGAAAAGGCGTATCCGGGAAGTGATGGGATCACGACGTCAAACCCTTCCGAAGATGCCGCACCAAACGTCGCCGGCGTCGCAAGCATTCGACCGAGTTCGAGTAACTCCACGAATGTGCTCGGCCACCCGTGCGTCAAGATGATTGGAATCGGGTGCGCCCCTGATCCTTTCAGGTGCACGAAATGAAGCGAACCCGAGGCGCTCTCTGCCTGAAAATGAGGTAGCCGATTCAATGCGGCCTCGACGCTTCGCCAGTCAAACTGGTTGCGCCAATAGTCGCTTAGAGATCGCAGATAAGCCGCATCCATGCCCATCTCCCATCCGCCGCCGCCGACACCCCGTGGCCAGCGTGTCTCCCGCAAGCGTCGGCGAAGGTCCTCAATATCGCCGTCATCGATATGGATGCGAAAGGGCTCAATTTTCATCGAGGGAATCCCACTTCGGTCGCTTCATGCGGCCGCAAAGCATCTGACTTCGAGTGAGTGACGCTTTCAGTAGGGGGCGTTGCAGGCCAATGCAGCATAGGTGGAAGGGTCGCTGACGGCCTCCCGGATACAAAATAGAAGTTGTTACCGTTGCATAAGGAACTCTAAAATGGCTAGTGCTCGCGGGTCCCGCCGGAATTCGGAATCTTTTCTAGTATTATCACGGCAGAACAACTGCGAATTCTTTGGCAAGATGGAACCATTCAATTCACTTTTCACGTTCATTTGTTTTATTGCTTCCTCTTCCGCCTCGGGTAAGCGGCGAGCCTGGTAAACGCGCCATTGGACGACTCATGCGCATCAGAACTGAACGGGACCGACCGCTCCAATCCAGTGTCGCACCTTGGTGGGGTCCTTTTCGTCCATGTAAAAGAAATGAGACATGACAGGTTTCACAGTCGGCTTGCTGCTGTCATCCGGCTTCATCGTGACGATGCCGCGGAAGACCTTGATCGACCCGCCGTCCCAGTATTCGAGAACGTCGTGATGGGCCGTGAAACCGCTATCAATGAAGGCGCGCAGATTCTCGCGGATGGCTTCGCGTCCATGCCAATCAGCAACACCGAGGTTACCGATAGCGTCCTGGGTAAAGCAATCGAATCCCTGACCGAAAGTCTTGTCGTCAATCTCCTTCCAAAAAGCCAACAGCCATTCGGGCGGCTCTTTCTTTGTGAATGTCACCGTGGTCATTGTGTTCTCCGTTGATAGTGCTGTATGCAATTCTGCGGGGCTCTTCGGCGGTCGGCGATGAGCACCTCGCTCAACATGGGGGACAATGTAATGGCGATTGGTTTGGCAGCATTGCCAATAATCCCTCGCTTTTCGCCAACCGTTTATTGGGCGACAAAACTATAGAGACGCGCGGCGATCCGGCGCGCCGTTTGCTCGCGCTTAGCGGTGATCTGCCGATACGACTGTCTGGCGCGTTCCCGAATTCCCGGCGGTGCGCGCTCTGGTGTTCCGCTGTCGAAGGGCGGCTCCGGCGCATACACCAGTTCGAAAACGCCAACAAGTGAAGCGCAGACCAGTGCGTTGTCGCGTGGCGACCCTTAAGCAGGCCTGCTGCACCGCAGAGCAGAGCACCTGTACATACGGAGAGAATGTAGCGTGAACCTGCGGCCTGTTGCTGAATCCAACCGAGCAACTCGCGGTCCTCCATCAACGCTTCCTGCCCGAAACCGCCGGGCACGTGGAGCACATCGAGCTGCGGCGTCGCTGCGAGGCCGAATCTGGGATCAGTTGTCGTCTGGAACATGTGAATCTCCGGTTCGAGAACAAGGGTAGACAGGATCAATCTACCCGGGCAGAGTTGGCAGCAATGCTAAATCCCCTCGGTTCGCGCCAAGTGCCGTTCGCGTAGTCGAATTGCTAGCTTTTCCATTGGTACAGTTGTTGGACGTGACTGGACCGTTTCAGGTATTCGCCTCCGCCAACGATCTCGTACTCGGGGCGGGAGGACGGCCGCCGTATGATCTTCAGGTTGTGGCGAGAAGCGGCGCGCAGGTGACTGCTTCATCCGGACTCAAACTTTCGACCGCACCGCTTTCGCGCGTCGGCGCTGCCGTGGACACATTGATGGTGGCCGGCGGCCAGGGTGTCGAAGCGGCGGCTGCCGATCCAGCAATCATCGAATGGGTGCAGGCGCGAGCAAAGCGGGCGCGCCGCATCGCCTCTGTCTGTACCGGAGCATTTCTCTTGGCCGCGACCGGTCTGCTCGATGGCCGCAGAGCCGCCACCCATTGGTCGTATTGCGCCGAACTTGCCCGACGCTTCCCCAAGGTGAGCGTCGAATCCGATCCAATTTTCTTGCGCGATGGACCAGTCTGGAGTTCGGCGGGGGTGACGGCCGGCATCGATCTTGCCCTTGCGCTCGTGGAAGAGGACTTGGGATCTTCGCTGGCGCTGGCCGTGGCGAGATATCTGGTTGTTTTCATGAAGCGCCCCGGTGGGCAGGCGCAGTTCAGCACCGTGCTATCGCTGCAGGCGGCGGACGATGAGTTCGGGGCGCTGCACGAATGGATCAACAATCACCTGGCCGATGACCTACCGCTTCCTGTATTGGCCGATCGAGCAGGAATGAGTGAACGCAGTTTCAGCCGCCACTATGTTGGGGCAACAGGTCTTACGCCAGCCCGCGCAATTGAGCGACTGCGAGTCGAAGCGGCACGGCGCTTGTTATCGGAATCCGGCTTGCCGGTAAAGAGAATATCTCAGCGTTGCGGTTTCGGTTCCGAGGAAACAATGCGCCGCAGCTTCCTGCGACTGCTGGCAGTAACTCCACAGGATTATCGCTCTCGGTTCAAAGCGTGACGTGAGCCCTCGGCCAAGCTGGATCTTGCCGTTACCGCCTCTCTGGCGGAATCCTCTTGATGGACGCCGCAAACGCTTTATGTGTCGCACGGTCGACGGGTTTTGAGACTACTTTCGCCGAGGCGGGGACTGCGGTTAAGCAATTCTCGCCCCGCCATCGGCGGGCGGGTCGAATGGGGCGTGCAGTGAATCCGCCGCCGCAATTAGGGCATACGTTTTCGAGTATTTGTTCCACGCATGTTCGACAGAACGTGCACTCAAAGGAACAAATCATCGCCTCGACGGAATTGGGTAACAATCGAGCGCCGCAGTTCTCGCAGTTTGGACGAATTTCCAACATATATGGCCTCCGCAGGTCCCCTCGGCAGGCTTAACGATAGTGTTGCGCGCCGCGGGACACAACTATGGGTAGCCGATCGGTCGGGGTTGATGTTTGAATTCCCCGAGGTATAACTTACATCAGAGCTCATGCGCGTGTTTCCCTACCGCATGATGAACACCGTTTGTCGCAATTGGAGTCGTCAATGAGCAGCATACAAATCGGGCAGAAGAGCTATGAGATGCCCCCGCGAGAGGGGATCAGTATTGCGCATTTTCTCACCGTCGCCGACATCGCGCGATCGGCTCGATACTACGAAAAGATCTTCGGCGCTCGCATTCTGAGCCTGGGTGACGGCAACGCACCAGGCTACCTTCAGCTTGCGAATATCTGGATGATCCTGAACGTTGGAGGCGGACCGACCCCGGATAAGCCGACGGTAACGCTCAGCGTCCCCGACCCGAATCACATCAACAGCTTTATGAACTTCCGCGTTGCGGATATTCAAGCGTGCTATGAATTATGGAAAAGTCGAGGAGCGGAGTTCATCACGGAGCCGATCCCCAAGTACGGCGAGACGCGCTGCTATATCCGCGATCCGGACGGATATATTATCGAGGTCGGACAAAGCACAGACGTCCAGTACGGTTAACGCACGGCCGGCAAAGAGCATCCCCATAGTCCTGAGCGGATAGTCGATGTCGCCGTAGGCGGCTCGCAGCACTCATGGGTAACGCCTGCGAATTAGCGCGTCGATCGAGAATGCCCCCGGCCCGCGCGCGATGACATAGAGCAAGGAACCGGCCCAGAGAAGATGATCAGGCCAGTTCTGCGGATAGACGAAAATCTCAATGACGGCAGTCATCGCGAGCAAGCCCAGTGCCGAGAGCCGTGACGCCAAGCCAATGATGAGAAGAAAGGAGAACAGATGCTCCTGAATGGCGGCAAGGTGGGCCGCCAACTCCGGTGAAATCAGCGGCAGCTTGTATTCGTCTCGAAACAGCTGGATCGCGGAGTCCGTGACGTGCCAGCCTGACACTTTTGTTTGGCCGGATCGCCAAAAAACATCCGCGATTCCGAGCCGGACGATGAGTCCGACTATTGAAGAAGGAATCCTGTCCGCCACCTGCACCGCGGACTGAACATATCTTGTTAGACGCATTTGCTTATCCACAGGCGCCTCCTATCCACGGTGAGTTTGCGTTGCGACTCAGCAACCGAGGCGCGTTCATGATCCTGAGCTTCCGGAGTCTGCCGTCAGACCGACAACGAGCCCCTCCTTGAATAAATCAGACAGGGCCGACGCGGGCTCGAAATCTGAAGAAATTGCCGTTGCCATTGCGCATGCATTTCCGAGAGTTTCGCCGTCGGCCAGGCGCGACCGAAACTCCCAACTCGGCGGCGGTAAGGGGACTAAACGGAGCCCGTCGCTTCCACTGACCTGAAGATGCACTCCGGTTCGCGGGAGCCGCAGGTCCGCCCAACTATCGTCTCCTTGGTGGGCCATCCAAATTTGGTCAATTGCGTAGGGTGAAGCAACGAACCGAATCGAAGGTGTAATGCGCAAGCTGATCCGCGCCGGATCTGCTCTGACTTCGCTGAGCGCGGCGATCGAAATGCCTGGAGGCCGTACGAACCGATGTACCCGGTGAATGATCCATTCAAGTTTCGCAACGTCCGGAAGGTACTTTAGTTTGGCAGTCGGCGGAAACACGGCGAGAAAGGACGGAAAGTCCGCACCGTAGTCGACCAGGCACGCTCCGGTAGGAAGATTTCGCTGAATGAATGTGTCTGCGGCATAAGCAAAGAATCGCCGATCGACCAGCTTACAAACAACCGGGTACGTCGCACTCAGTGCATCTGTAAGCCGCGCCGCTACATTGTTGCGATAGATGGAAAGCCGCGCGGACGGATCAAAACCGTCTCCGTAGATGAGTTGCATGAGCTCCGCAGGGGCGGCCCCCACAACCGATCGGCAAAAGCTGCTCTGCAAATCACGCAGCATGAGCATGGGATGTTTCGCTCAGGCCCGCGGACAGGCTGCCTGCCTTGGCGGCCTCGCCAAGCAGGATGTCAAGTGTCGGCAGATTCGTGTCCCATTCGATCAGCGTCGGCCGATATCCCAAACACCGTATGGCTTCGGCGTAAAGGACCCACACGTCTTCCGCGACACACGAGCCGTGATCGTCGATCAGAACAACTTCGCCCTCAATCACGTTTCTCGCATGGCCTGCCAGATGGAATTCGCCGATCGCTGAAGGTGGCACGGTGGCGAAATACGCCGTGGGATCAACGCCGACGTTGTGCGCGCTGACATATAGGTTGTTGACATCGAGCAGCAGCCCACACTCGGTGCGCTGAACCAATTCGGTCAGGAAAGTCGCTTCGCTTAAGGTCGAGTGCCGGAACCGCAGATAGCTTGACGGATTCTCGATCAGAATCCTCCGCCCGATCGCCGCCTGAACTTGGTGGACGTGGCCCGTCACAGCATCCAGCGCTTCCTCGGTATAAGGCAGCGGCAGCAGGTCATTGAGATGGACATTGCCGCTCATGCTCCATGCCAGATGCTCGGAGATCAGGAACGGCTCGAGACGCTCGATCAGCGACTTGAAGCGCGCCAAGTGCCGAAGATCGAGTGGGCCCGCGGTGCCGAGCGACAGCCCTACGCCATGCAGCGACAGCGGATAATGCTCGCGGAGCCGTTCGAGTCGAGCGAGGGCCGCAGGATCGAGCATGTAGTTTTCCGGATGCACTTCTAGCCAGGCGATGTCCGGACGGTGCGCAAGAACCTCCTCGACATGCGCGGCGCGAAGACCCACGCCTGGCGACATCGACCGTACCTTCAAAGAGGAGTCCGTGAACATCGTCCGGATTGCCCGACCGCTAGCTCTTGGCGGTTAGACTGCCGCCCGCGATCTTCGCGCAGGTCCCCGTGGGAACGTACAGCCAGGAAGACGGGTCGTGGGCCCTGGTGGCGGTTCCTGCACAGCTGTGCGTCGCCGTACCGCAGTCATTCGCACTGCGCGCAGCGATGCCATAGCATTTTTCGTAGGTGTACTTTGGCACCGGCGCTGGAGCGGCGTGGGCGATCGCCGGCAAGGCAACGGCCGCGGCAATCGCTGAGGCAAGCAGATGGGACATGTTCATGGGCAATTCTCCTTTCAGATTGTGGACGACAGAAAAACACTCAGGCCGCAACCGGCATCGCGCTCGCGCCGGCCAGATATCGGTTAGAGGTGCTTTATTCTCAAGGCAGCGAGCGTGTGCGTCATTTGCAAAACGTGCTGCTGTTGCGGCAAATGTTGCTGAAAACAAATCTGCAGAAAGCATCGCCGCGTCGCGACAACATACTGCAGGGCCTAGCGGCGGAGGAATTCGCCGATTGCCGCCGCAATCTCCGCAGCGTGCGTTTCCAGAGCAAAATGGCCGGTATCGAAGAAGCGGATCTCGGCGTTGGGAATATCCCGCTTGAAGGCCTCCGCACCCGGCGGCAGAAAGAACGGATCGTTCTTGCCCCAAACCGCGAGCAATCGCGGCTTATGCTTACGGAAGTAGTTCTGAAATGCCGGGTAGAGAGCGACGTTGCTCTGGTAGTCGCCGAATAGATCCAGCTGCACCTCGTCGGCACCGGGGCGCGCGAGATAGTAGTTGTCGAGCGCAATACCGTCCGGGGACACCGAAAGCTCGTCGGACACGCCGTGGACGTACTGCCAACGCGTCGTTTCCGGCGTCAGGAATTCGCGCAGGGCCTCGCGATTCTTCTGCGAAGGGTCCTGCCAGTAGGCGCGGATCGGGTTCCAACCGTCGCTCAGTCCTTCCTCGTAGGCGTTGCCGTTCTGGGAAATGATCGCGGTGATGCGGTCGGGATGTCGGGTCGCGATCCGCAAGCCCGTCGGAGCGCCGTAGTCGAAGACGTAGACCGCAAAGCGGTCGAGTTTGATCACTTCGGTAAAGCGATCGATGACACCGGCGATGTTGTCAAAGGTGTACTTGAACTGTGCACGCGGCGGCATGTCCGATTGGCCGAAGCCTGGCAGGTCAGGGGCAATTATGTGGAAGCGATCAGCCAGCAGCGGAATCAGGTCCCTAAACATGTGCCCGGAACTCGGGAAGCCGTGGAGCAACAACAGCTTCGGCGCAATGATAGGACCCGCCTCGCGGTAAAAGATCTTGTAGCCGTCGATGTCCGAGGTGCGGTATTTGATGCTACTCATGGTGATTTCTCCTCATTGAGAGTTTTGGCTGCGCCAGCCGCGTGTCAGGAGAAGGCTGATCTGGCTGTCTAATCTGTTGAGCGCGATAACTGCCGGGTGTAGCGCCGGTTGAGCGGCGGAATGCGCGCCAGAAATTCCCCGGCGACGAAAATCCAGACGCATAGGCAATTTCGGCCAGACTTAGATCAGTCTCCGTTAGCAAGGCTTTGGCGCGCACGAGACGCCGTTCCGTGACGTGCTGATAGGGCGACCTGCCTGTGGCTGCTTTGAATTCTCGCGCGAAATGGAATTGACTCAAGCAGGCGAGCGCAGCGAGCTGTTCGACCGTGATGTTCTCCTCGATGTGCGCTTCAATGAAATGCAGAACCTGTTGCAGCCTGCGATCGGCGAGCCGATTATGCGTTGCGTGCACCTCGGGATGCTTGATCGAAACGCTCGAATAGCTTTGCAGCAGCCGGGCGGCGAGACTGCTTGCCAACGACTCGATGAGGATGCTTCCAGCAGAGCTCTCCCGGCGCATTTCCGTCAAGATGCAGTCAGCGATTCGCTCAATGAGCAAATCGTGAAAGCCGGCGTGATAGTGCAATTGTGCAATCGAAGCGTCCGGAAAATTCCCATCGGTCTCCAGTACCGAGAACGGATTTGCGGGCAGATACAGATGCAGCACTTCCGAGAGCTCATGAGACATGACTTTGAAATTGTCCCCAAGGCCCGCGGGGCATAACCAGATCGTCCCTCGAGTAGCCGACCTTTGCTGGTGGATACCGTCGGCCCGCCGAATCACGGTGCACTGACCGCGAATTAACATCGCGACTTCGGTGCAAGAGGAGGTGAATGTCGGCACTTCGCCGGCAGGATGAGAGCGCAGTTCCGCAAAGATCCCTCGCCATGCGCGCTCGACCGATGATCCTGGCGGGCGACCGGTGGAGGGTATTTCAACGCAATGCCCTAACGTGTCCATCGTAGAGTCCAATGCAATGCGCATGCCAATCCTGGAGGGACATGCGAAGGCGGTCTTTGGCTGCCGTGCCGCTGAGTTCTTCCGCGCACACGTGAAATGCGCGCGCCTGTGGGAATCGCTTGCCGTAATCCGCGCACCGGCGGCACCGCAATCGGTTGCGGCGGTCGCAACCGATTGCGGGCACTTGCGGCCAATCAGACGGCCGCGGCGATGAGTGCGGTTATGAGGGCGGAAGGCGCGCGCAGCGCCACGCCGTTTCGCTCCAGCGTCGCAAGCAGGTGCGCACCGGCTGAATCGACGAAACTGAGCCCGGAGAGATCGAGGATCACACGCTTGGTGTCGGTTGCGCTCCCGATGGCCTTGCGCAGCTCGTTGAGCCACGCCAACAGCAGTTTACCTTCGAGCATGAGAACAACGGCATCTGTGGATTCCGATACGCTGATTCGTAGCATTGCCTACCTTTACCCCGGTCACTCGAGTGTTTCCCTGGTGCACAGGATGAAGCAATCTCCGTGCCAATGGCGCTACCGAGCGAATGCGATTCGGCGGCCGTTACGAGCGCCCCTCGTGGCCGCGGGAAATGCCGAGCTTCTTCATCCTGTGCCGTAGTGTCGCCGGCTTCAGGCCGAGCTGGACCGCGGCGCCGCGCTCGCCCTCGATCACCCAGTGGGTTCGGCGCAGCGCATTGAGGATATGGCTTCGCTGCATGCTATTGAGATCGGCCGCGCCTCCCTCCTCGCCGCCTGGCGCATCCCCCGCCGACGGCGAGACAGGAGCCGTAAATACCTCGGGATCGATGCTGAGAATGGGTGCGGCGCTCAAGATCAGCGCGCGCTCGACGATGTTCTCGAGTTCACGGACGTTACCCGGCCAGTGATAGCGCACCAGGCGATCCACCGTGTCGGGTTCGATCCCGACCACCGCTCGCCCGACTTTGGACGCGTATTTCTGCACGAAAAACTGCGCAAGCAGCGGAATATCCGCGGTCCGTTCCCGCAGCGCAGGCATGTCGATCGGGAAGACGTTCAGCCGGTAATACAGATCGGGGCGGAATTTTCCATCGACCAGTGCTTGGCGCAGATCCCGGTTCGTTGCGGCGATCACCCGCACATCCGCCTTGATCGGCTGATTGCCGCCTACTCGCTCGATTTCCCGCTCCTGCAGCACACGCAGCAGCTTCACCTGCACGTCTAAGGGTATCTCACCCACCTCGTCCAGGAAAATGGTGCCCCAGTTAGCGAGTTCGAACCGGCCGATGCGCCGCTGAATAGCGCCGCTAAAAGCGCCGCGCTCGTGTCCGAAGAGCTCGCTCTCGACGAGCCCGGCGGGCAGCGCCGCGCAATTGATCTTGATGAAGGATTTGTCGGCGCGCTTGCTCACCGAATGAATGGCGCGCGCGATGAGTTCCTTTCCTGTTCCAGTCTCTCCGGAGATGAGCACAGTCGCGTCCGTCGGCGCAACACGTTGCACATTACCAAGCACCTTCATGAGCGCAGTGCTGGCCCCTACGATCTCTTCGAAGTTATGGGCCGAATTGATTTCCTCCTGCAGATAGACGTTCTGCGCTTGCAGGCGGGCCTGCTCCCTTTCCAAAAGGACGCGGTCGGTGACGTCGACGAGCATGGTCCGCGTGTACTGACCGCTTGGGTCGGGACTCGACCAAAATTGCACGAATACCGGCCGGCTGTTGTCCTTTCGCTGCAGTTCGATCAAGCTGCCATTGATGTCGAGACCGCGTTTGACCGATTCGAACAGCTCCTGCACGCGTCGCTGCGCATCCGGTCTATCAGGAACCAGAGAGAAGCCGACCATACCCTTCACCTCCTCCGGCTTGATACCGAGGATTCGTTGCGCTGTGCGGTTCGCCCGGATGAAACGCGACTGCAGATCCTCATGCACGTAGGCGATCGGAGCTTCGTCGAATAAATCGCGGTACCGCTCTTCGCTCTGGCGCAGCCTCTGCTCGAGGCGCAAGCGTTGCACTTCTGCCGCCGCCCGCGCGGCGAAGATTTTCATGATGAGCTGCGCGCGCGGATCCGGCGGTTGCGCCGCTTGATCAAATACGCACAGATGCCCCAAGAGGCATCCATCACTGCCGCGCAGCGGTACGCCGCATTCGATTGCGCGCTGGGCCTCGCGAAACGGCAACGATGTGCCGGCGATGATGTGTTCGAGACCGCTGCGAATCGCATCCTCGCCTGACGCCGCGGGAGGCTCGTACTCGATGTCGTCGATGAAATTGCCATTCGACCAGAAGGCAAGCGTACGGGTGCGCGTCGGAGGAATGAACTCCGCGACGAACGCGTCACGGGTATGCAGCGTCTGCGCCAAATATCGCACGAGCCGCCGGAAGATATCTTCGTCCGGAAATCCAGCCGATACGGCCACGAGCGAATTTAGAAACGCGAGGTCTTCGTCGGCCACTGCCGCCTCAACGGAACCCGGGTCCGCGTACCGTCCGTTCCATGATTCCAATTTATGCTGCCGTACGCCTCACCACGCCGGGCTGCGGTGGTCAGCCGCGGCGGAGCACCTATCTCGCCGAAATGGTGACATACCAGCGCACCGCTGGCTATGGCGCGTTCGGAACTTATTCAGGCAAGAGTGCTCTGAACCGTGCGCACGCGCTTTTCGTAGCGTGCAAGACCGAACCGATGCTCGGAAAGCAGCATCGCGCGGGCACGCGGGCATTGTCGCGCTGCCGCAGTGCCTTCTGGAGCTGCTTTCTGGAGCCTTTCTCAGCAACAATTGCAGGAAAAGAAGCACGTTTTGCAAATGACGCACGCGCTCGGCGCCGTGAGAATATTCGTGCCTGGACAGCCAAGCCCGGCAAGGAGAAGTCAGCCAGTTCCTACATCCGATAGGCAATATTGCGAATATCATTTTCGCCCAGAATCTAACATTCAGGAGGTTCTCATGAGGATCGACAACTCGGTTGCCCTCGTCACCGGTGCCAACCGGGGCATCGGCCTGGCCTTTATCCGGGAATTGCTCGCTCGCA
The DNA here is from genome assembly GCA_963782865.1 of uncultured Gammaproteobacteria bacterium. GTDB lineage: Bacteria > Pseudomonadota > Gammaproteobacteria > Steroidobacterales > Steroidobacteraceae > Bog-1198. The sequence goes on from CAWALS010000006.1 coordinate 175,586, forward strand.
GCGCTCGCAAGGTGTACGCCGGCGCCCGCGATCCCTCGACAGTCAAACAGCGTGAGGTCGAGGCCATCCGGCTCGATATCACGAAGCCCGACGAAGTCGCCGCGGCCGCGACACGCGCCGGCGATGTGACGCTGCTCATCAACAACGCTGGCATCGGCCAGCCGGGCGGGTTTCTTGCGCCCGACAGCGAGGAGATAGCACGGCGCATGCTGGAGACTAACTTCTTTGGAGTGTTGCGCGTGAGCAAGGCCTTCGCGCCGGCCCTCGCGGCCAACGGCGGCGGCGCAATACTCAATGTGCTGTCGATCGCCTCGTGGCAGAACAGCGGATTTCTCGCAGCATATTCGGCCAGCAAGTCAGCCGCATGGTCGCTTACCAACTCGTTGCGCCAAGAATTGGCAGCGCAGAAGACGCAGGTGCTGGCGCTGCATATGTCCTTTGTCGATACCGATCTTGTGCGAACGGTGGATGCCCCGAAGACCAGCCCGGAGGAGATAGTCAAGCGCGCGCTCGATGCTCTCGAGTCCGGACTCGAGGAAGTGCTGGCCGATGAGCCCACCAGGCGGCTAAAGGGGGGGCTAACGGCGCCGCGGCCGAGCTACCTGCCGCAAACGGCTTGATGCCGCATTTAAAGGTCACCTTCAGCAACCCTCCGAGGCACAGTCCCCGAGTCGCGCGATTAAGCGGGAACGTACGTCAACCTGATCACGTTCTCGGCAATTCGATCGCTGGTCACAAAGCGGAGCGGCGGCCGGGGGCCGGCGAAGAACGGCTTGCCGCGACCAAGTACGACGGGGTGGAGGTAAAGTCGATACTCATCGATGAGACCAAGGTTGGTTAGGCTTCCTGCCAAGTCTGGTCCGGCAACTTCAATCTCCCCGACGAGCCGAGCCTTCAGCCCACGTATCACCGCCTCGATGTCATCCTCGACAAGGGTGGCGTTGGGTCCGACCGACTTCAACGAGCGCGACACAACCCACTTCGGCTGGCTCCGCCACGCCGCCGCGAAGTCGTGTTCCTCCGCACCCCAATCCGCCAGGTCTTCGTCCCAATAACGCATTACCTCGTACATACGGCGACCGTACACAATGCCCGTCAGGTCGCGCACACGCTCTATGAAGTGACGAAAGAGCGCCGCGCTTGGCCTAAATTCCAGATGGTCGACGTAGCCATCCAAGGACTGATTCAATTCATAGACGAGCTTTGCCATGCTACAAAACCTCCGCTGCCCCAGGCCGGTCAGGCTGTGACGAGCAACAGTGCGATCACCGCAATATTCAAGATCATCGCAATTAGACCCTGACTGAGGAGCAAGACGACCGCGGCGAACGTTGCGTACCCTCGCGATGCGCCATAGAACCGGCGAAACGCAAACCAGCCGTACACGGCAAGGGCCGGCGCGAGCCACTGCGCCAGCATCAGGTCTGACACACCAAACTGTCGCGAGCGCATGAGCACAAGGGCGAACTCGCCGACCGATACCAGCAGCAGATACCAGGTCGTAATGCTAAGCGCGAGTACCGCGTGCTCAAGGTAACGGCGGTGCTGTCGGTAGAAAAGGAGCTGCAGCACGCCGCCGACGCCCAGGAAAATGAGCATGGTCCCGAACTCCGCTCCCCAGCGTCCACGCGCCGCCAACCGCTCCTGCAGACCGGGATCGGACCAATGCACCGGCGGGCGCGCTCTGGCGAGGTCAAGCGTGAGGCCCGTTGGATCGATCATGGCGGCTTGATCGGTCAGCGTGCGTGTGCCATCGGGCGAGGTCGCCAGGAGGGCCAGGTGCAGCAGGAACACGGCGAGATACAGACGCAAAGGTGCTATATAGGGGACGCGCCGGCCGGCAGTATATTCGGCAGGCAGCAAGCCGGGTCTCACAAACAGTGCGCGCAGGGTACGTTTCAGCTTGCCGTCGACGTGCCAAACGTCGTGAGGCAACTCGTGAAGCAGGAAGTGGCGCAGCTCGAAATCGGCGGAGCTCAGAAAGCGTTCGCCGCAGTTAGCGCAGTATGGGCCGACTTTCGGCGCGCCGCAGCTCGGGCACTGATCGGGTGACGTAGCCAACGAAAACCGACCTCGGCGAGATGCAGGCTGAAAGACGCCTCGGCCAGAATAGCCGACAATAGCGGCCGTTCGCCAGTAGCGAATGGCTACTTCGCGTCAATGCGAAACAGTATCTGCAGCGGATAACCCACGGCACCTTCGAAAAACGCACGGTCCAGAGCCAGATGCTCCTCGGTTACCTTCAGTTCAATGATTTTCGGGAGTACTTGGAACCCGGCAGCGGCCAAGGCGTCGAAATAGTCGGCGAACGTCTTGTGCATGTAACTCACGGGAACGGCCTTGCCGTCCCGTCTCCAGATGTAGCCTTCATAGGACTCATCGACGCCGCCAAAATAGTCTCGTCCTTTTGCGTCGAAATAAACCGGCTTCTCCAGAGGGCGGATGTAGGGCAGAAATGGGTGGGGTACCGTGAAAATGAAGCGACCGCCCGGAGCGAGGCGCGTACGCACGGTCCTAAATAGCGCGGTCATGTCGGCGCAGCTCAAATAGCTGAGCATGAACACGGCGATCACCCGGTCGAATTGCTCGCCGCGGAAAATCCTGAAAATTCGCGGCATTGCCGCATCTCGAAGGTCATCGGGCACGGGGGATTGTTCGCGGCGGCCTGTCGTGCACGCTCGACCATCTCGCTGGAGATATCGATGCCGAATACCGACTGAGCGCCTGCCTGCGCGACCAGACGGGCTACGTAGCCCTCTCCGCATCCTAGATCCAGCACATGCGTGCCTGTCATAGGTGCGAGTTCCTGCAGCACGAGCGGTCTGGCCGTGAAATCCGAAAGGACCATGGGCTCCTGCCGGGCCCACTGCTCAGCGTTCTGATCGAACATTCCAGCGAAGGAATTGGAGTGCATGACTTGGCCCCTAAACAAATGATGTGAACGCAGAAGTCAACTATCGACGCTCCTTGTCAGCCGGCTCGGTGGCTTGCCGGTGAACACCGCCAATTGAGCGTCGAAAGCGCGCTTGTAGGCGGGCCGCGCTTCGCCGCGGGCGACATAGGCGGAGAGGTTTGGATATTTCGTCCAGTACGCCCGATGCGTTCAACCTGCGCAGCACCGTCACCATCATCAGGTCGCCCGCGCTGAACGCACCGTCGAGCCAGTCGGCATCGCCAAGGCGACCGGAAAGTTCGCCCAGCCGGTACGCGGACGCGATCCTCGAGGATAGGCAGGCGCTGCTGGTACCAGGGCTTGTCGCGCTCCAGGAGCGTGGCGATTGAGAGATCAAGGATCGGCGGCTCCACCGTGTTAAGCGCGGCAAACATCCATGTGATCGCGCGCGCCCGGGCATTCGCATCGTCCGGCAGCAGGCCCGCATGGCGCTCGGCGATATGGAACACGATCGCGCCCGACTCGAACAGAGCGAGATCGCCTTCTTCATAGGTCGGAATCTGCCCGAAAGGATGCAGCGCTACGATGCGCGGGTTCCTTCATCTCATCGAACGAAACAAGACGAACCTCGTAAGGTTGGCCCACTTCTTCAAGCGCCCAGCGAACGCGCATGTCACGGGCCAGTCCCCTGCCGCGATCGGGCGACCGTTCAAAGGCGGTAATGGTGGGGCAAGTCCGCGTATGTCCTAGCATTTCATAGCAGTTTGGAGGCGCCCAGCTTTTGCTCACGCACCATTGTGCGCGCTTCCCGCGCCCGCAATCGCACACCACGTCCGCCAACGGCGCTGGTGTTGCCCTCACCAATCAGCTCGATGCCCATATCCTCCAGGGCCTGTATCACCTTCATCAACGAATCGACGTTCCCCCGAATCAAACCGCCGCTGGTTTCCATTCTTTGGATGGTAGGCAGCGATAGGTTTGAGCGTCGCGCCAGGGTGGCTTGGTCTATGCCTAGCAGGGCGCGCGCAGCGCGAAGTTGAGGTGCCGTTATCATGTTTTAAACATTACTATACATGCTTTTGCATTGATAAAACATGTCTAAAGGATTACCCTGCTGGCATTTCCACCATTATCGTGGTCGCTTCGCGTCGTGACCCAGAAAAGGGAAAGAGCATCAATCATTGAGTAAGCAGGTGAACAAATTGCTCATTGTCGGAGACCTGACCAACGACCGGCACACGGTGTTTAAATTCAGCGAGCCTGCGGGTACGCCGCGCGAGGCGTTGTTTAACGGCCTAAAGGATGGCAGCTACACCAAGGCGTTCTTGATCGACGAATTTGAATATCGATCGCTGTGCTTCGCACTCGATGGATGCACTCAAAGCGAGATGCGCCTCGATGATCCCTACGCGCTGGTGAACGAATACACCCGTAAGATGATGGGCTTCTTGGCATTCCAGCCACGTCCCGAACGAGTTCTAATCATTGGGCTCGGCGGCGGCTCTTTGGTCAAATATTGCCACCGGCATTTGCCCACTACGCAGATCACGGCGGTCGAGATTGATCCTGACGTACTTGCGCTGCGATCGCAATTCTTTGTTCCTGCGGATGATGCACGGCTTACAATTATTCAGGCAGACGGTGCTGATCACATCGCTCAGATGGTCGATCGAGGCGAGCGAGCCAGTGCGATCCTGGTCGACGCATACGATCACCAAGGGCTCGCGGGAGCCGTGGTCAAAAGATCGTTCCTCGAAAATGCGAAACGCAGCCTAGGCACAAACGGTGTCTTTGTGATGAACCTCGTCGCAGAGAGCGCCGAGGCGAAACGTCACATCGCAACCATTGGGCAAGTCTTTGGAGAGTCGGTAGTCGTTATCGCCATTCGGGGCGGCGGCAGCAACCTGGTGGTCTTCGCCGGTCAGCCGCTGCACGACCCGCAGCGCGTCAGAATGGCCATGCGCAACGCCAAGCGCATTGAAGAGCGGCTCGGACTATTTTTCCCGACGTTGATTCAGCGTCTGAATGAAATCGCAGATCGATGGATCAACGGGGCGCATCATGTCCTCAAATAGCGACCGGTCGAATTCGCTGCGCCACTCACGCGAGTTGATGGCGAAGCCTGCCTGAAGCCGTCATGAAGTCACCGATGATGCTGTTCGATCCGGACCCTGTCGCAGCGGCTATCTTGGCAGCGCAGTTGAGGCATGCCGGATTTCCGACATATGTGGCGCCCGACGGCGCCGCGGCGATCGCGAGCGCCGGCGGCAAACAATTTGCTGCGATTGTAGTCATTGCTGATCTGGCAGACTCGCAGATGCGTCATTGTTTACATCGGATTCGAGAGGCCGACCCCGATGCGTGGATGATTGTCATTTCGGATCCGAGTCTCAGTCGCGCTCGTGAGGTGGTTCGCCAGCTCGGCGGTGATGCGACGATGGACGTGCCCTTTACCCTGTCGGACTTGGCGCGGCGCTTGAGCGCCGTGCCGGCCCGTGTGCAGACGGGCGCCTGAACTCATTGACGTCCCTCGATCGCTGCCAGCGCACCGGCTCCGATCGCATGCTTGCCCAAACTCGCGTTCTCAAGGCACCGCCTTGGTAATTGCCGTCAAAATACCGCTGAGGATTTGCCGAGGACTTGGCGGGCATCCGGGCACCGCCACATCGACCGGGATTACTGCGGAGACCGGACCGCGCGTCGCATAGCTCTCGCCGAATATTCCCCCCGTGCAGCCGCAATCCCCGATTGCAACGACGAGTTTCGGATCCGGCGTTGCATCATAGGTGCGGCGCAGCGCCACCTCCATATTTTTGGCCACAGGTCCCGTGACCAATAGCAAGTCCGCATGCCGCGGACTTGCCACGAACCGAATGCCAAGGCCTTCGATGTTGTAAAGAGGATTATTGAGCGCGTGAATTTCCAACTCGCAACCGTTGCACGACCCGGCATCAACAGCTCGAATGCAGAGGGCACGGCCGAGAACTTCGAGAATCCTGGATTGCAGCGCGTCGACGACGCGCAGCGACTCGTCACTCGGCGCCGCAGGCTCGGTAATGATCCCGGTGCGGCAGATTTTGCCTAGCGTTTTCAGCATGGTTATAAGTCGTGTCCGCTGTAGGACAGGTTGAAAGACTTATTGATCAGCGGAAAATCCGGCACGATGTTGTCGATGATGGCGTGCTCGATCACCGGCCAGTTCTGCCATGATGGATCCTGCGGGTGACATCGTCGGATCATTCCATCCGTGTCTGCATCCAGCGCCAGAAATACCGGGCCGCGCCATCCCTCGATCATTCCGACACCCAGACTGCCTTCATGGGGTACCGCAATCGTCATTTGATGCGGCCCCGCAGGCAGCTCGCGCACGATCTGCTGCGAAAGACGCGCAGATTCGGTCACTTCATCGAAGCGCACCGCCACGCGCGCCGCCACATCGCCTGCAGTTTGCACGATTTTTTTGGGCGCCAGGTGCGTATACGGGTACGCAGGGGTGATCGCAGCGCAAGTCAAATGCCTGTCCGCTGGCGCGTCCTGCCAGGCCGGTCAAGCCTAATTGCGCGGCCAGCGTCGGGGAGACGACGCCTGCTCCTACAAACCGGTCGCGCAAACCGGCGTGATCGTCGTAGATTGCGCGCAGTCCTTCGACCTCGGAAGCAATCGCTTCGATCAAGCCCACCAGCAAGCGTGCTGCGCTGGATGAAAGGTCCACACGTGTGCCGCCCGGCACAACGAAATCCATGAGATATCGCTGACCGAGGGCTTCCGCGGTCGCGCGCAGCAGCTGCTCCTTGAGGCGCGAGAATTGGCTGAGTCCAAAGGCAAATCCCGCATCGTTCGCAATCGCGCCAAGATCGCCCAAATGATTGGCCAGGCGCTCCAATTCCAGGGCGAGCGCCCTTAAGCTTAGGGCTCGATCGGGCAAGTGCGCCGCGGCCATGCCTTCCAGCGCCTGGCAATAAGCCCACGAAAAAGCGACGGCAGCATCGCCGGAGATGCGCGCCGCCAATCGATGACCCTGAAGCAGCGAGAATTCAGTGAAGCGCCGCTCAATACCCTTGTGGACGTAGCCCAGACGCTCCTCGAGCCGAAGCACTTTCTCGCCGACCACCGAAAAACGGAAGTGGCCAGGTTCGATGATGCCTGCATGGACAGGCCCGACCGGTATTTCATGCACGCCGTCCCCTTCCACGGCAATGAACGCGTACCCATCGAGGGTCGAGGGAGAGGGTGGTGTGTGGCGGTCAATTAGCGGATGAAAGCTCTCCGGCCAAGCCGCATGACGTAACCACGGGCGCGTATCAGGATCAGTAGAGATCAATCCCGACAGATCCGCCACGGCGCGCTGCATGCGGCCGGCGCTCGGAAACCATTGCTCGATCCCCGGGTAATTGGCCTCCCCTTCCGGCAACGGCAAACTCAGCACCAGCACGCCCTGGTCAGCCGTATACGCGGCTCGGACTTGGGATTGCCCATCCCGATCGCGGCTTGCCCAAAGCGACTGCAAGCGACCTCCTCCGGTCGCGATGTGCCCGGCAGCTTGCTGCCATTCGTCGGCTGAGACTCTATGCCCGAGAACGTTGGGCGCGCCCGCGATCACGGCGCCTCCATACGATTCGAAGTCCCGGGCCGCTTGTTGGAACCATCGTTGCAGGGCCATCTCATTCTCCGCCGATCAGGCGCGCCGCGGCGCGATACCAGTCAGCGAGATAGGGTGGAATGAAAAATCCCAGCATCAGCACCAAACCGAGGTGCACAAACACGGGCACGAGCGCGGGCGGATGCGGCAAACGTTTGGCCGTAGTATCGCCAAATACCATCGACTGCACACGACCGAAGATTGCCGCGAAGGCCACGCCAAGCGCCAACAGCAATATGGGCGTCGCCCAGGGTTGCTGTTTCATGGCGGTGGTCAAAATGAGAAATTCGCTCGCAAATACCCCGAAAGGCGGCGTGCCGAGAATGGCGAGGCTGCCCATCATCAAGCCCCAACCGACGGTGGGGCTCAAGGTGATCAGCCCGCGAATGTTGTCCATGAGTTGTGAGCCGGCTTTCTGTGTCGCGTGTCCCACCGCAAAGAAAATGGACGATTTGGTCAATGAATGCACCGTCATATGCAATAGCGCGGCGAAGTTGGCCACCGGCCCGCCCATGCCGAAAGCGAACGCGACGATCCCCATGTGTTCGATCGAAGAATAGGCAAATAGGCGCTTCACATCGCGTTGTCGCCACAGGAAGAACGCGGCAAGCACCACCGACAACAAGCCAAAACCCATCAGCATTCGGCCCGGCAACGCCGATTGCAGCGAGCCCTCGACCAGCACCTTGCAGCGCACGACGGCGTACATCGCCACATTGAGCAGCAATCCCGACAACACCGCGGAAATGGGCGTCGGGCCTTCTGCGTGCGCATCCGGCAACCAATTGTGCAGCGGTGCAAGGCCCACCTTGGTCCCATATCCCACGAGCAGAAAAACAAATGCCAAGCCGAGCACCGAAGGCTCAAGTTGAGCTTTGACCGAATTAAGGTGCGTCCACAGCAGCGCACTGACGCCCTCGGAACCCAGGATCTTCTCGGCCGCAAAGTACATCAGGATGGTACCGAACAGCGCCTGCGAGATGCCCACGCCGCAGAGAATGAAATACTTCCACCCTGCCTCGAGGCTCGCGGGCGTTCGATACAGCGTCACCAGCAGCACGGTCGATAGCGTCGCAGCTTCCATCGCCACCCACATGAGCCCCATATTGTTGGTCGTCAGAGCAACCAGCATGGTTGCAATGAACATCTGGTACATGCTGTGGTACAGGCGCAGCTGACCGGCGGTTACCCGCCCGTGCTCCGCCTCGATGCGCATATACGGGCGCGAGAACAATGAAGTGGTTAAGCCGACGAACGCGGTGAGCGTCACCAGAAAAACATTGAAGGCGTCGATGAAGAATTGTTCGCGCCCGACCGATAGGTTGCCGTGCGCAACGACTCTTGCCGTGAGCGCGCATGCCGCGAAAAACGTGACCAATGAGAAGACTACGTTGGCTTCCGGTGCCCAGCGCCGGCCGCCTAATATGCTCAAGGTCAGGGCGCCCAGCAGCGGCGTGCCCAGCAGAACGATGAACTCCACCTTATTGATCCTCTTTCAGGGTTTCGAAGTTCTTCAGATCCAAACTGTCGAATTGCTCCCTGATTTGAAAGAAAAATACGCCGAGAACCAGCATCGCCACCAAAACGTCGAGCGCAACCCCCAGCTCGACAACCATCGGCATGCCGTAGGTGGCGCTCATCGCGCCGAAGAACAAGCCGTTCTCCATCGATAGGAATCCGACCACTTGCGACATCGCTTTGCGGCGCGTAATCATGGTCAGGAATGCAATGAGAATCACCGCCACGGCGATGCCGATGGAATTGCGGGTGGCGGTGCTCGCCAGCGCCGAAATGGGTTGGGCTAATCCGAATGAGAAAATGACCACCAACACGCCCACCAGCATCGTCCCGGTGATGTTGAGCAGCGGTTCAGTATCCCAGTAGACACCGAGGCGGCGGATGAGACGATGCAGCAGCCAAGGCAGAAAAATCACCTTGAGACCGAGGGTCAATATTGCGGACAAGTACAAGTTATGATCGCCCGTGCGCCAGGCGAGCAATAGGGTTGCGGCAAACAACAGGGCCCCCTGCAGCGCAAGCAGGTTGACCAGGGAGACGATGCGCCGCTGCGACAACATGGCGAATGAAAGTAGCAGCAAGAGCGCGGCCAGCGTGTTCAGCAGTTGCAGATCCCACGACAGCGCATTCATATTCATGCCCCCAACAGCAGCCGCACCAACAGGCCGAGCACTGCAAACAGAAACGCCGTGGCCAGAAACTCTGGTGCGCGAAACACGCGCAGTTTCGCCGATAGGGTCTCGATCAACGCCAACGCAGCGCCGGCGACCATGAGTTTTGCGCCCAGCAGCAGCACCGCCAGGGCCAACTCCGACGGCGCGCCGCCGGTCGCGATGCCCCAGGGAACAAATACTGCAAAGCCGATGCACGCATAATTGAAGAGCTTCAGCGCCGCGGCCCATTCCATCAGCGCGAGGTGACGCGCGGAATACTCCAGCAGCAGCGCTTCGTGAATCATGGTCAATTCAAGATGCGTGGCGGGGTTGTCAACCGGGATACGGGCGTTCTCGGCCAGCAGCACCATGGTAAATGCGACAGCGGTAAAGGCCAGACTCGGATTGAGCGCGAAGCTCTGCGCCGAGAGGCGTTCGGCAATTATCGGCAACGCCGTGGTCGCGCAGGTCAGGGAAACGACGAAGATCACCACCAGCAATGCGGGTTCCGCGAGGAATCCGATCATCATTTCGCGGCGCGCACCCAGCGTACCGAAGGCCGTTCCAATGTCCATCGCCGCCAAGGACAAGAACACGCGCGCGGTCGCAAGAAGTCCGACCAGCGCGATCGCGTCCGCGGCTCGCGTGATGGGTAAGCGCGTCGCCACCGAGGGAATGACGGCTGCCGCCGTCACCATCGCGCCAAAGACCACGTACGGCGCCAGCCGGAAGAGTTGCGAGGCGTTCTGCGCAATCACCGCCTCTTTGTGGAACAGCTTTCGGATGCCACGATACGGCTGCAGGAGGCTGGGGGCGGATTTATTCTGCAGCCACGCTCGGCATTGATTCACCCAGCCGAGAAACACCGGTGCCGCGGCCAGCGCCAATGCGATTCCCATCAATTGGACCGTCCAGTCGAAAATCTTCATAGCATGAGCGCCAGCAGGACGACGAGGGTGACGAAGCTGTAGAGCAAATAAGTCGCGATGCGGCCCTGTTGCAGCCAAGCCACCTTATCGGCGACTCGCCGAACGAGCGGACCCAAAGGCTCATACAGAGCGCGCCAGATGCGGTCGCTAATTTCCAAGCGGTACCTGGGTTTTGTATCGAAGGGACGCGGTAGTTCGCGTATTAGAAAGAAGAGTGGTTGGAACAGGTGGCGAATCGGCTGGCCGAATCCTTCCGCCGTGTCTTGCATGCGGCTGGTGAGCCCGCCGAATCCACAGTCCCAGGCAGCCCCCTTGCGCACCCGCTGATGATAGAACAACCGCACGCTGAGGATAGCCAACACCACCACGACCAGAATTACCGCAAAAAACACCAAGGGTGCGTAAGACGATTCTCGTTCGGGAATCGGCACCAGCAGCCACCAGGGTGCCTCGCTCGTCGGTAGTCCGCCCAACCCCAGTTGCTGAGTGACGATGCTGAACCAGGAAATGACCGTCGTCGGCAGGAATCCGAGCAATACGCAGCCGAGCGCAAGCCACGCGAGCCCGAAGCGCTCGGCAAATCCGGCGTCGTGGGCCCGTTGCAGGGTGGGTTCCCGCGGCTGTCCGAGAAAGATCACGCCGAAGAATTTGACCATGACATAACCGGCGAGTGCCGCGGCGAGGGCAAGCAACGCAGCGCCGAGCGGCAGCAGCATGTTGATGAACGCGTGTGGCACCTTGTACGAGAATAGGAAGGATTGCAGCAGCAACCATTCCGATACGAACCCATTGAGGGGCGGCAATCCGGCAATGGCCAGCGCGCCGATGAGGGTCAACCATGCGACCCAGGGCATGCGATGGATCAGGCCGCCCAGGCGTCCTAGATTGCGCTCCCCCGTCGCGTGCAATACCGCGCCCGTGCCCAAAAATAATAGGCTCTTCATGAAGGCATGATTGAGCGCGTGGTACATGACGGCGATCAAGGTGAGCGCCGCCGCGGCCCGCATACCGACGCCCGCGAACACCATCGCGAGCCCTAGGCCGGTAAACATGATCCCAATGTTTTCGATGGATGAGTAGGCCAGCAGACGCTTCATGTCGGTTTGTGCGGCTGCGAAAACGACGCCGTACAGCGCGCTAAAAAGCCCGAGAGACAAGGGCAACAAACCCCACCACCATAGGGGCGGCTGGCCCAAAAGGTCGAAACTGATCCGAATCATTCCGTACAGCGCCGTCTCGAGCATGACGCCGCTCATCAGCGCCGAGACCGGTGAGGGCGCGGCGGGGTGTGCCTCCGGCAGCCAGACATGCAGGGGCACCAGGCCCGCCTTGGCGCCAAATCCAAGCAGCGCAAGACAGAATGCAAGCGTCGCCCAATTGCTGCTCAGGTGCGCGCTGCGCATCGCATCGAAAGTGAAATGCCAGCTGCCGCCCTGCAGGATGCCAAAGCTCAATAGAATCGCAATCGCACCCAAGTGCGCCATCAGCAGGTAGAGAAACCCGGCGCGGCGAATTTCAGGGATGCGGTGCTGGGTGGTGACCAAGAAATACGACGACAGCGCCATGGTTTCCCACGCCAACATGAATGCATACGCGTCATCGGCGAGCAGCACAAAGCCCATGCTGGCGAGAAATAAGTGGTATTGCAGGCACAGCAGTCCCGGCGCCGTGCCCTCACCCCGGCGGAAGTAGCCGGCCGCAAAAATCGAAATTCCGGCAGAGGCGCCGCCCAGCAGCACCAAAAACACCGCCGAGAGTCCATCGAGGCGCAAGTGAACCGGCAAGTCCGGCAACCCGATGGGCAATACAAGCTGTTCGGTCACGTGGCCAAGACTTGCTGCGGCCACGCCGGCCAGCGCGGCACCCACAAGGGCGCCCAACGGAAACAGCGTCCGCCCCACGAATGCGAGACTTAAGGGCCGCACCATCCCCGTGAGCCCGACCACGCACCAAGCTGCGAGAAGCAGTGCACAGAGCGTCAATGGCGAGGTGGAACCAAAGCTCATCAGGCCCCGGTTCTCATAGTCGTGAAATGGTTAAAGCCACATCGATGCACCGAAGGCTGTGATTTGCGATCATGTGTGTTCTATTATAATGTTATGCGTATTGACCTGTCACCTGATGTGAGTCCCATTTGACTACGGAAGATCGCACCGCTCGGCTTACCATCCTGGTTGACCCACGCAAGAAGGAACTGTTCGAGCGCCTGTGTGCGCAAGAGGATCTGACACCTTCGCAGGTCGTGCGGCGCTTGATCCGCGACTACATTGAGGCCCGCACCGGCAAACCGTGGACCCCCGCTGAGGAGCGCCCGATCGCGGCGCGTCGCCGCGTCTCGGTTCGTCGCAGCTGAGTGTGCAATACCTCAGCGTTCCGCTAGGCGCAGCACCGCTAGGCGCAGCACCGCTAGGCGCAGCACCGCTAGGCGCAGCACCGCTGAGCGCACGCACCGCCGGGCGCAGCACCACCCGTGGCGCTATTGGCCGGCGCCCCCCACCAAGGGCGCCAAGTTCGCGCGCTGCAGCGCTTGATCGAAGGGCGGAAAGTCGTTCTGTAGGATTTTCCGGTAGTCCGAATCGACGTTCGCCACCTCAGATTCATAGGTCCGCAACAAATTCAATTGCGTTTCTGTGGGCGCGAAATCGGCGCTGCCCGCGACATCGCCGCCGCCGGTTCCAACCTCGGCATTGAGCCAAATGAGATCGAGATAAACGCCATAGGGTTCGACGAAGTATTTATCATCGCTGTCGCGCAATGCCTGCGAGACCAGCCGCGACTCGACCGCCTGCAGCTTCTTGTCGAGATCTTCAGCCCCTGTCAGCAGCTGCTTTTTCTGCTGTTCTTGCGCATCGCTCAATACCAGCGGAGGGGCTGCGGCGGGTTCCGTGTCGGGTTCATCGCCGTCTTCGGCCAGCAGGGGTTTTGGCTTGTCCGGCTTCTTGGCCGGCCGAAGCATCGTTTCCACCACTTCGATCTGCTTGCGCTGCCACTCGATTTGATTGACCGTGTCGGACACGCGGCTGATATCGTCGCGTATTTCGAGCAGCGTCTTGACGGAGAATTCGATATCCGCGCTCGAGCCCGGCGCATTCGGATCGCTCAACACAGTGAGAGGCTGCGTGTAGGTTTGTCCATCCACTGTCAGACGCACCGAATAGCTGCCCGCAGCCGCGATCGGTCCCACTTCACCGGGTTTGGATCCCCAGTGCGTAATGGGTCGCGAATCGGCATCGCGGAAGCGCGGTTCTTCCCAAATGTGTGAATTGTCGGGCGCCACCGTGCGCAGGGCAATGACCCGCGGCGAGTCATAGCGCATATCCCACTTCACGCGGTTGATACCCGTGACCAGGTCCTTCGATTCTTTCTTTTCGAGCTCACGCACTACCTTGCCGTGAGAGTCGAGAATCTCGAGCTCCACGGGATTCTTCGGGGCGGCTTTCAGCGAAAAATTCAGCATCGCTTGCGCGCCGCGCACGAATCGATACGACGGCCGCGGCTCAAACAAGACCACCGGCGCATCCGCACGATGCTTCGCCATCTGCTCGAGGGGCGTGATGTCGTCAAGGATGAACAGCCCGCGGCCGTAAGTCGATATCACGAGATCATGAAACTTGGGCTGCACCACCGCCCAGCTCACCGGCGCCGCGGGCAATCCCGCCTGCAGTGCCGCCCAGTGCCCGCCGTCATCCAGCGAGTAATACAGGCCGTTGCCTGTGCCGGCAAACAGCAGCCCCGCGCAGTTCGGATCATCCGCGACGCTGCGGACGTACGACAGGGCGTGTTTCGGCAAGTTGCCATTGATTCGCTTCCAGGTATGGCCGAAATCGGTTGTCTTATAGATGAATGGCTCGCGGTTGTCCGCCAGATGCAGATCCACGCTGACGTAGGCCGTCGCCGCGTCGAAGCTCGACGGCGCGATGCTGGTAATCGTGCCTTGCGCGGGCAATCCGCTCAGATGACCGGTGACATTGGTCCAGTGGGCTGCCGCATCTTGGGTGTACCAGAGTTGGCCGTCATTGGTTCCGGCCCAGATGAGGCCCTGCTGAATCTTGGAGGGGGCGATTGCAAATACCACCTCGCCATAGAATTGACCAAGGTTGTCGCCCACGATTCCCCCGGAGGGGACGATATGGGCCGGATCTTGGGTGGTCAGGTCGGGGCTGACCACGGCCCAGGTCCGACCGGCGTTCGTGGTCCTGAAAATCACCTGGCATCCGTAGTACACGGTATCGTGATCGAAGGGATCGACGGCGAGCGGCGGAGTCCAATGGCAGCGATATTTGAGATCGTTCGGCGGCGAGTCGAGGGTATGCTTCCAGGGACTGACCGAGTGGGGCTCTTTATATCGCGCGTCCCAGCGCGTCACCGTGTCACCGTAGCATGTGGCCCACACGACCTTCGGGTCGGCGATATCGGGCACCGTAAAACCTGATTCGCACCCCCCCATGTGGCGGTCCCAGCCGGTTTCCTGAGAATCAAACGGCACACTCGGGCCGCGCATGTTCCCATCGTCCTGCATGTTGCTATAAAAATAGTACGGAACCTGGTCGTCCACGGCGACGTGGTACATCTGGCCGATGGGCAGTGTGACACGATGGAAACCGCGCCCATGCACCGTGGTGATGATCATCCCGGCGTCGTCGGTAATGACGAAGCGATCGGGATTCTTTGGATCGACCCAGATGTCGTGAGTATCGCCGCCCCAGCGGACCTCGCGAAAACTCTCGCCCGAATCCAATGACTGATGGAAGGAACTATTGGCAACATAGACTTCGTTATCCCGGCCCGTCGATACGGCGAGACGGATGTAGTAGCCGGCGCGCCCAATCAGCGCTCGCTGAGAATTGACGGACTTCCAGTGCCCTCCCGCATCGTCGGATCGCCATACCGAACCCTGGTCCTTGGTCTGCATCAGGGCATAGATGCGATTCGAATTGGTCGGCGCAATTGCAACGTCTATCTTTCCCACCGGTGCATGCGGCAGGCCCGCTTCATCGACGCGCGTCCATTTCGTTCCGCCATCGTGCGAAATATATATTCCGCTGCCAGGGCCGCCGCTGAACTCGCCCCAGGTGTGCATCTCCACCTGCCACATGCCGGCGATCAGGGTGTGCGGATCGTGGGCATCCATCGACAGTCCCGAGCAGCCGACGTTCTCGGCCGCGAACAGCACGCGCTCCCAATGCTGGCCGCCGTCGGTCGTGCGGTACACACCACGCTCCTGTTGCGGCCCGGTCGCCCGTCCCAGCACGCAGGCAAAAACAATATCGGGATTCGACGGATGGATGACGATCCGGCCAATTCGGCCGGAATCGGGCAGCCCCACATTGCGCCAGGTGTTGCCGGCATCGGTCGATTTGTAGATTCCGTTGCCCATGACGTCGCTGTCGCGAATCATCCAAGCCTCCCCGGTGCCTGCCCACACCGTGTTCGGCTCCGAGGGCGCCACAGCGAGGGCGCCGATCGCAGCGACGGGCTGCATGTCAAAGATTGGCGCCCAGCGATTTCCGCCATCCACCGACTTCCAGACCCCGCCCGAGGCTGCGCCGGCGTAGTACACGCTCGGATCGCCCGGCACCCCGGCTACCGCGGCAATGCGATTGCCGACCTTCGGACCGACGAAACGGAATCGAAACTCGCTTTCGTGTTCGGCGTCGCTCGCCGGTTGATCCGCCCACGCCAGGCTGGCAAAGGTTGCCGCCACCGCACAGCATATTCCGAGCGCTTTCTTCCCCATCCCCCACCCCCAATATGCCCTTATTCTTGAGATTGATAGCGGCCGCTATCCTGATCCACCCATGTTGATGCATCTACCGCGGCCTGTCGATGCGCACGACGCCGGCGAGGTCCCGGCATCTAATACGGCTCTAATCTTTTCGGCGCACAGTATCATCAGCGCGTCATCTTGTTGGCTGCGCAACCGTTGGCGGAGTTCCAAATGGCAATATCAACGCGACGCGATTTTTTGTATTTAGCGGCCGCTGCTTCCGTGGGCTGCCTAGCGCGAGGCAACGATATACCCGCGCCGGGCGGCCCCGCGCCGCTGCTCCGTTCCCCTGCCGTGGGGCAGTCATGGCGTTACGCCAAACATGACCACTTTACGGGCAAAGTGATTGATACCCAGATCGATCGGGTGTCTAAAATCGACGGCCAATCGGTCCAGCTAGAGTCGCGTTCTGAAACGGCCGCGGTCAGACCGATTACGTTCCCATCCTGGGGCGAGAGCTGGTGGCACAAATATATGGGCGCCGATGCGGTTCGTGTCGGGAACCCGCTTGAAGTCCAGAGACCATGGGGCATGGTAGTCGTCGATCCGCATTGGACTGAGATGCAATCATTTGAAAAGGCAATTCCAATATGGCCTTCTGAGCTCCGCCCCGGCTGGTCTACGTTGGTAAGTACATACTATAAAACCCCGGGCAGCGATGAGGCGATGCCGTGGCAAATCACCATGGAAGCCCAGCGTTGGGAATCGGTTACCGTCCCGGCCGGGCATTTTGTCGCCCTCCGCTATTTCAATATAATCAACTTCCGGTTCAGCGTTTTTTCCGAGCGGACCGCCGCCCAACGCATTGAACATCTATGGTTTGCGCCTGAGATAGGCCGCTGGGTGGTGCGCGAGAGTGTGGGAACCTTCCACGAACAACTCGGGACCGAGGCCAAGGAGAGCAGCTATCGCTGGGAATTGCTGAGCTGGACCTAGTTCTCTGACACTGTGAATTTGACCGGCTCGGATGGCCTGAGGGATGGGAAGCGTCAAGGGCCCGGGAGAGCAGCACAGCCGCGCAACTCAAAGAACGCGGCGTCGTGTAAAATAGCGGACTTGGCTACTTTAGTAGGAGCCCTGCAATGCACACCAAGAGTTTGACGGCCTTGCTGGCCGGCGCGGCCATTGCGACGTTGGCGGCGCCTGCTGTGTTCTCGAGCGCTGCCGCGCCGGCATCCGGCGCTTACAAAGCGCCGATGAACGCTTACGGTCAGCCCGATCTCGAGGGCACCTGGACGAACGCAACCTTGACAGTGCTCGAACGGCCCAAGGCGTACGGCACCCGCTTGCGTATGACCCCTGAAGAGGTCGCAAAGATCGAGCGCAGCAGCGCGCAATTGTTTGCCGCGGACAATGCGCCTCGCGATCCGAAGGTGAAAACGACCGACTTACCGCACGAGTGCGGCCTGGGGTTCAGCGGCGCAGGATGCGGCTACAACGCAGCTTGGATCGACCCCGGCACGACGGTGATGCGGGTCAATGGCGAGCCGCGGACCTCCTTTATTACCGACCCTGCCGATGGGCGTCTGCCGCCCTACAAAGCCGGTGTCACCGCTCCCGGAATGGAGCAGTACGCGCACCGCGGCGAAAATCCTGAGAATATGGCGTTGTCTGAACGCTGCCTGAGCTCGTTCGGCTACAGCGCCGGCCCCGTGATGCTGCCCTTGCTTTACAATAATAATTACGAGATCGCGCAGACCAAGGACACGGTGGCCATTGTGGTAGAAATGGTGCACGACGTGCGCATGATTCATATCGGCGCCAAGCATCGCACCGACGGGTTGCGGCCCTGGATGGGTGATTCGATAGGTTGGTACGAGGGCCCCACCCTGGTGGTCGAGACTACCAACTTCCCCAAGGCGACGGCGCTGCATGGCGCTTGGAAGGAATTGAAGGTCACGGAACGATTTACGCGCGTGGGGCCGCATCGGATTCTGTATCAATTCAGAGTGCAGGATCCGACCGTATGGGATACCTCCTGGGGCGGCGAATATGAATTCAGCGCTTCGAAGGGGCGAATCTTCGAGTACGCCTGTCACGAGGGCAACTACGCACTTGCCGACATGCTCGCCGGCGCTCGTGCCGATGATGCCGCCGCGGCAGCCAAGAAGACCGCTGCGGCCACGCCCGCTTCCGCTACTGCGGTGAAGCACCGATAGACTCGCAGCATTGGAGCTTGAGTCGTGCCTAAGCGCGGCGCGGGTTCGCGGCGCTTCGTGCGACGCCGATTTCTATTGCGGATAGGCCTTCACGCTGTCGGCAACCGAGTCGGCCACGTGTTCTTTCGTGATCACGCCGGCAACATCGCTGCCGCGGGGAACTCCGCGGCCGCGCACCACCACCGCCATAATTGCCTTGCGGCGCCACATGCGGCGGATGACGTCGAA
Source organism: uncultured Gammaproteobacteria bacterium (assembly GCA_963782865.1). GTDB lineage: Bacteria > Pseudomonadota > Gammaproteobacteria > Steroidobacterales > Steroidobacteraceae > Bog-1198. The sequence continues at coordinate 194,372 of CAWALS010000006.1, forward strand.
AGCAGTCTCATCTTCGCGCACGACCGTGAAGTTTCGGTTTGCAACATCGCCCAAACTGACGCCGGTATTGGCACTTTCCAAGCCTCGCCGTAGTCCGACATTCACCCGGATAACGCCGAACAGACGGCCTTTATCGGTGACAACGACATGGCGCAATCGACCGGCATGTTCGGGGGCACGCAAATACTCGTCGAAACTATTTTCCGCCGGCAGAACCTGGATATCGGCATCCATTACTTCGCGCGCGGAGCGCACCAGAAACATATTCGCATGGCGCGCTTTTGGTATCGCCCGTCCGCGGCGCACGAGCTTTAGGGTGTAGATGGTCTCGCGCGAGAGCACGCGGCGCGCGCCGATGCTCATCGCCACCGCCACGATCATCGGCATCACGATGCTATAGTCGAGGGTCATCTCAAAGATCATCGTCACAGCCGTCATCACCGCTCCGGTGCCGCCGCCGACCATCGCACCCATCCCGACCATCGCAAATGCAGGAATGCTGAGCTGAATTGACAGACCGGCCGCATTCCAGAGCGCGGCAAACGCGCCCCCGAGGGCAGCGCCCATGAATAACGAAGGCGAAAAAATGCCGCCCGACGAACCCGATCCGAGACTGATCGATGTCGCGAATGCTTTGCAGATGCCGAGAAGCGCCAGCAACCAAAAGGTGGTGATTTGTCCCGCCAACACCGCCTGAACCGTTGCGTAACCGACTCCATCGACATAGTACTGACCGAAGCTGCGCAGCAATGCGTACATGAGCACGCCTACGATCAGCATCCCCAACATGTGACGCCAATAGCGCGACTTGATCTTATCGAACCAATCCTCGGCCAGATGTAGCCCTTTGATGAAGCCGGCCGCCGCCACTCCGCTCAGCGCGCCGAGAACCGCGAACAGGACCAGCACCAGCAGAGCATTCGAGTCCACGGCCATCGCCTTGAGCGGCGGGACATGGAAGGCCGGCGTATCGCCGAAGAACCAGCGTCCCACGAAGGTGGCGGTTCCCGTCGCAATGGCGACCGGCAGGAACGTCTCGACGCTGACTTCCGGCATCATCAGCTCGATGGCAAACATCACCCCGCCAATGGGCGTATTGAAGGTCGCAGCGATCCCTGCGCCCGCACCGGCGGCGACCAGGGCAATTCGCTGGCCCGTGGGCATGCGAATGATTTGTCCCAATGTCGAACCAAGCGCGGATCCGATCTGGATGATGGGACCTTCGCGCCCAACCGACGACCCGCTGCCGATGGCGAGGGCCGATGCCAGGGATTTAACCAATGCCACCACGGGTCGGATGACGCCGCCTTTGTGATAGATCGCATCCATGACCTCGGGTACGCCATGTCCTTTGGCCTCCGGCGCAAAATTGGTTACCAGAAAAGTCACGCCGACGGCGCCCAGCACCGGCACCAAGATCACCAACACGCCCCACGGCGCGGGAGCCGTGAAAACGTTCGCATCATAGTGAAGCAATGCGTGCCCGGTGAAGAATAGATTGTGAATCAGGCCGATCAGGTCGCGGAACAACACCGCGCCGATGCCGGTGACGACTCCGAGTCCGAGAGCCAACAAGGCGAGCTGCGCCAGCGGCAGCTGGCCGCTTTCATCGCGATCCATTGAGTTCTCGTACTAGCATGTTGATTTCAGACCGCGCATCGCTCGCATTAAATTATTGAGAGTCTGCCGGTGGGCTACCCCAGACTGGGGATCACGGTGGGCATCGTATAACGATGGCGCGACTCGCTTATCGCTCGAGACATGGCGCAGCGTATGTGTTTATCGTAAGGAGATCCATGCTATGAAGTCAAATCGCGGGCGCTACTTGATCTGTCCCAAGCGGCGCAACAGCGGCGGAATCGTCAAACCCTGGGCAAATACAGAGAAAGCCACCACGGCAAAGGTGATCACGACGATGACATTACGCCGCGGCAGCTCCGCCGGCAGCGACAAGGACAGCGCGAGCGCCAAGGCACCGCGCAATCCGCCCCAGAAAAGCACATGCTGATGCCGCATAGCCACCTTGAGCCGACTGCGGATGAATAGCGCGCACAGTGGATAAATGGCAGCCGCGCGCCCGAGCGTTACCAAGGCGATGGCGAGCAACACCGGTACCCACAGACCTTTGAAATGCTGCTGCGCTTCTTGCGCGCCGATCAGCAGAAAGATCAGAGAATTCGCCACGAACGCCAGGTACTCCCAGAACGGCCCCAAGGCGTGCCGTCCCGCAGCCGAAATCGATCCGGATGCGCGGAAGTTGCCTACGACCAGGCCCGCTGTCAACGCCGCCAGCACCCCAGAACAATGGAAGCGTTCGGCCACGAAGAAGGAGCCATACGCAACCAGCGTCGTAAAGGTGATCTCCACCAAATAATCCGGTGTGCGGCCCGCCAGCAGCATGAAAACATACGCGATGATCCCACCGATGAGTACACCGCCGATGATACTGACGAACAACGCCATGGCGATCGCAGCAATCGATTCGTTGCCGCCGGCGAGGACACCAAGCACCGTCACGAAGGCGACGGCCGCAGTGCCATCGTTCAAGAGGCTTTCCGATTCGATCAGCATGCGCAGACGCCCATGCGCCTTGGACTCCTTGAACGTCGCGATGACCGAGACAGGATCGGTGGCGGAAATCAGTACTCCAAATACGATCGCACTGCCCCAATCCCATTCGAGCGCATAGTGCATACCGGCCGCGGTCACGGCCGCCGTCAGCACCACGCCTACCGTCGCCAGCAGCGTGACGACCGGCAACTCCTCCTTGAAATCCCGCCAGTGAATGAAGAGCGCCGCTTCAAACACCAGCGGCGGCAGAAATACTGAAAATATCAGATCCTTTGTCAGGTGCCATTTGATGTACACATGCGAGAAATACAGAGCCATTCCGGCGAGCACCAGCCCGACCGTATAAGGCAGGTGCAGCCGACGCGTCAGCATCGCGACCAATGCCGAGACAAACAGCAGAAATCCGAGCTGCGACAAATCCGCTGTCATGGCTTAGCGGGCGGACACGAAATTCAGACGATGGATTCGGGCACCTTGAACGCAAAGGCAAAATATGCGGCGACTCCGAGAAAGACGAACGCCACGAGATAATTCCATGCGAGTTTCTCTTTGAGGAAGACAATTGCGAATACGATAAAGACCAGGATCGTAATTACCTCTTGAATCATCTTGAGTTGAAATCCTGAGAAGTGGACGAAACCGAGCCGATTGGCGGGCACCGCCAGACAGTATTCGAGCAGAGCGATTGCCCAAGAAACCAGGATAGCCTTCCACAGCGGCCAGTCGTGCCCGTATTTCAAGTGCCCATACCAAGCGAATGTCATGAAGACGTTCGAAGTCATCAACAGGAAAATGGTGCTCATGGGTTCTCGTTTCGAAACTTATCGGGCAGGCTCAAGCCGGCCCAAGGCGGCGGGACGGAGCGGCCGGTTCCGGGGCATTCACCGGCCAGACAAATGCTTATGCCGGGCTTGCCGGTTCCCATAGCTCGATCGGATTGCCTTCCGGATCGTGCAGTCTGGCGAATCGACCGTAGGAATATTTTTCAGGGTCCACCTTCACCTCAATGTTCGCCTTCTGCAGCTGCGCGACCATGGCGTCTAGACTTCGAACTCGAAAATTTACCATCCACGCTTGCTGCTTCGATCCGAAATAGTCCGTATCCATCGCAAACGGAGTGAATGCGGTCGGACCGGCGGCTTGTTGCCACACCCGATGGTCAATCCCCAGATGGAGTTGGTACCACTGCGCCAAGGTTTTGGGGTCGCGGCTGCGAAAGAACAGTCCGCCGATGCCCAGCACGCGTTCAGTTGGCGTATTCATCTGCACCTCCCCTGTGCCGGGCGCGGCACTCTCAGCAGTTCTGACGGCGGCCAGCGTGGCCGCGCCGATTATCACGGTTCTACGGTCGATCAGCATGTTTGGTATATGCACTATGATGCCGCGGCTGGCTTGCGGATTGTATCAGCTAGGTTGGCGTCTCGGTCACATGGTAAGGAATGCTAGCATGTGCTGCCGTTATTCTTGGCAGATGTTTGGAAACACCTTTTCTGCGACCCGTAAAATCAGCCAAATATCTTTGCGCCGTCACAGCGGCGATCGCGATGTCAGTCAGCGTCGAGCAGGCCCGAGCCGCCGAGCTGTGCCCCAAAGGCTGGTGGGCGGATGCGATGCTCGCTTCATATCACATTCATCCGTATCGGCATTTTGATGAATTCAATCCCGGTGTCGGTATCGAGTGCGCACGCACATCGCAATGGGCGCTGTCATTCGGCTATTTCCGCAACTCCTTGGACCGTCCGTCATTCTACGGCGGCGCAATTTTTACGCCCGAGTTCACGCACAGGAGGTGGTTCCAACTTGGCGTCATGGGCGGGATAATCTCGGGTTACAATTACGGACAAATTGGACTGGGACAAAACAACCGAACAGGGCCCATTGTTGCGCCGACCGCGATTGTCCGCTTTGGGCGGTTCGGCGCGAACTTCATCTTGATCCCGCCGATCCCCGAGGACAATCTGCCCTTCACGGTTGGTCTCCAGGCGAAATACCGGCTGCATTAGGCGAATACAATTGAATGGCAACCGCGTTCGAGGTTGCCGCGATCATCTCAGCTGCGCCGCGCCCGAATGCGTTCCCAGATCGAGCTTGAGAATACCCCGGTCGATCGCGCGCTCTCGGGTTGCATCGGTCACGTGGATGCTGCCTTCATGCAAGCGCACCACGATGCGCTGCAGCTTGCCGAGGGGCACGCGGATGGTCGCAAAGGCGCTCAGATCAGTGATCCAGCCGCGCTCCTCGACTCGAAAACTCACGGTGGATATCGGGCTCGCTTGAAAGCTCATACTCGCTTGCAGCTGGCCTCCCGGCAAGGCGAACCCATGCAACTCCCCTTCCGCGATTATCTGCGTCAGATCCGCGGAGTCCTCCACGACCAGGTCAACATTGGCTTTGCGAGCGATGATCTCGAGCACCAGGGGCGCCTCCGGCAGGGAAGCGGGATCCAGGTGCAGTGAGAATGGCTTGCCGTGCGGCGTCACGAACAGCGCCATGAGCGCAAGCGCAGCTCCGAAAAAGGCGCCCAAGGTCAGCATGCGCGTTGCCGTCAGCGCGCGCGTTGCCGTCAGCCGCGTCTTGCCGGCGGCGAGGTCCGTAAGAGGCAGCATATGCTCGTATACCAGGTGCGCTACACCGAGCGCGATCAGCGCTGACCAGATCACGTCGGAAAGAAAATGTGCGCCGGCCGCCATGCGGCCGATGCCCAGCGCCGCTCCCAGGGCGAGCCCCAGTACGAGCGAGCTGCGCGCCAAGCCCCGACGTTTGCGCCTCCACATCCACCACCCGGTGGCATACATAAACCCCACCGAGCAATGACCACAGGGGAAAGAGCTTCCGCCTTCGCCGGGCCACGGCGGCGGCGTGTAGTGCAACGAACCTCCAAACTCGACCACGTCGCGCGGCCGCGGCCGCTGCCAGTGGTCCTTGAAAATGGCATTGACGAGGAGACCAGGGCCGATCAGCATCGAAAAGATCAGAAAAATGCAGTTCCGGCGCCAGCTCTCGTACCCGCGGAACTGGCCGATTATCAGGCCCACTAGACTTGCGGCCAGTACCGAGGCGGTGATGACAGGCGCTAGCTTGTAGAGGAAGGTCGCCAGCCATACGGTACCGAGCGGCCAATGGTCGAGCCCCTGAGAGCGATAGAAAACGCGAGCGGCGAACAGGTCAAGCGGCGTGACCGCGAATATCAGGGTCACGAGGACTGCAAGGCACAGCAAAATCCTGGCTTCCGGCAGCCATTTTCTGGGGCGCGCATTCATGGCGATCCTTGGGCTCCTTTGAGAACCAAGAATCACCGGCGCCTCTCAGAAGCGCAACCCCACCCGAAGCGGAATGAATTGCGTGTCCGTTCCGCGGCTGAAAATGTGCTCGTAGCGCGCCTCGACGAACACCGAAGTGTGGGCATCCAGCCCCATGGCCCATCCAATCCCCGCGTTCAAGGACAGATCCCATGGGCTCGTGTCACTCTCGGTCGCGAGTACGATGGGAGACCGGCCGCAGAAGCGCGTACCGCAGACCACCGGCGCGTTGGACAGCTCTTGCAGGCTGGTCCCTATGCGGTACTCTCCGACACCCGCCAGCAAATACAGCTTCTGTCTGGAGGACCGGTTGATAAAGTCCAGCTGAAGGTCGAGATCGCCGCCATACACGTCTCGTTCTCCGTGGTTGTAGCCCACTCCGCCGGACTGCAGCAGTTGTCTGCCGGGAGTGAACCAACCGTAACTGCCATCGAAACGCAGACCAAGCGGTAGGCCAGGCCTGGGAAACCAGGCAACCCCGAGCGCCGCGCTTGCCCGGCCGTGCATGTAGTCGGCGGTCGATCCGGGTACGAAGTTGTAACCGCCGCCTGCCTGGACCGACCATGGCAGATAAGCGAGTGCCCACGCGTCGTGCGGGGAAGGATAGGCCGGGGACGAGGAGGAGGGCGCTGTTGATTCCGGTGTGGACTCAGGCGCAACTTCGGCGGGACCGCCGAAGCTGCTGGCTGATACTGCCAGCATCGCAAACATCAGGGATGCCCGCCGAAATTCCGATGTCAGGTGAGCCAGGCGCACTTTTATCAAGACTCGGGCAGGTCCTCATGAGTTCCGTTCCAAGCACGACGCGAGGCTGTCTCGTTACGCTTGCGGGCTTCATGCGGCAGAGCGCTCGTGGGCGGCGGCATTTGGCGTCGCGGATTCCGCTAATCACCGCGCAGCCTTCTCTCATTTGCACTGGCGTGCAGGGTGACCCGTGAGGGTACCCTGCCGCTGTGCCTCGCCTTCAGCTGCCCCGAGCCGCAATGGCTGTGCCGTTATCCGCACCGATGACCACCTCAACGCGCCGATTCAGCTGTCGACCGCTCGACTCTGAGTTGCTGGCGACCGGGTACGCCTTGCCGTAGCCCTGAGTCCCAATGCGCGTTGAACTGACGCCGCGCGATACGAGTAGATATCTCACGGCATCCGCACGATGCTGGGACAGGTCCTGGTTGAATGAGTCGGTACCGACGCTATCGGTAAAGCCGTCAATCTGCACCAACCGTTCAGGGTGATCAGTCAGAAACTGCACCAGCCGGTCCATATTGCGCCCCGCGCCGGAGCTCAATGTGGAGCTGCCTGTTTCAAATAACACATCGCCGAGCGTCAACACCAAACCCCGATCGGTTGGCTTCGCTTTGAGAGCATCGACTTCCGTCTGCAGCCGCGCGGCGTTTTCAGTCGCTTGATCGCGGGCCACCTTGGCCGCATCCGTGGCGCGATTTGCATCGTCCTTGGCGCGATTGGCGGCATTCGCCGCACGATTGGCACTGTCGACCTGGTTGGTCCGAGCCGCAAGTACGATGCTGTCGCGCTCTGCTTGTCCGGCGGCGACTCGGGCATCATCCGCCTTTGCTGCTCCCCTGAGTTGAGCGAGCCGCGCATTCTGCGCCGCCATATATGCCGGCTGTTCGATGCCCGGCTCATCGTGCTTCATGAATGCAGCATCGGCGGCGGCCAGATCGGACTTGGCCGTCTGCAAATCCACCGCGGCATACTTTGCCGCGTTGGGGTCGGCCTCGGCGGCCTGGACAATGCTGCGTGCGCTCTCCAGGGCCTCGTTGGATTTGGGTGTGGACGCGCAGCCCGCGATCGCCAGCGCGATTCCTACTCCGGTCAAAAATTTAGTGTTCATGGATATCCTTTATGGGTTGGCTGATGAAGAGCGGTTTGCTTCCTGCCGCAGCGTCGACATGCTGACATCAAATTCGGCGGCAGCCTTGGCTGCGCGCTCTTTTTGAGCCGTCGCCTCGGCCACTTGCGCATCGACGGTGGCTTGGTTGGCCAGTGCAATCGCAGGCTTTGCATGGTGGTCCGCATTCGCTGTCTCGGCCCGTGCCAGTTTGTCGCGTGCGGAAGCGAGCTCGACCGGTGCCCACTGCGGCGCCCCGGATAGCTCCGCGCGCTGCACTGCGGCCTTCGCAACCGCGATAGTTTCATCGGCAACGGGACTACCGGCGTAGGCTGCGGTGACGATGAAGCTCAGGGCGATCGCGGCCCCGACTGAATTCAAATATCGTGTATCCATACTTAAGGTACCTTTTGTGATCCGACTGATAGTGGGCGGCCCGCTCACCGAATGCCTTGCTCGCGCAATGAGGCAACAAAACGGTGCGTCAGGTCGCAGCCCATTCCTAAAAAGAGGTGTGGCGGTCCCGAAGCCTGAATAGGTGACGTGGGTGCCCTTGCAAAACCGATACCGAAGTGAAAGCAGGCCAGCAGCGTAATCGGAGACCGCCTGCGCGCAAGCAGTGTGGGCGCAGCCAGAATTCAGGCGTAGGCGGCAGGACCCATCGCTCGTAGGACAGCCGCGCGATACTGGCGGCCTCATTAGGGCGCTGCATGGCGCGTGTGGAAAACTACGGCTACCGTAGGCACGGTGGGTACAGTGTGCGCTAGCGAACATACACCCGCCCTTACATGCCGCCGATACCCGACTTTAAAAAGAACCGACTCCTCGCATCCTTGCCGACAATGGAATGGGCGCATTGGTCCGCGTCCCTCGAAGCCGTTGAGATGCCGCTCGGCCAGGTGCTGTACGAGCCTGGCATTGCGCTCAACTACGTGTATTTCCCGCTCACCTCGATCGTATCGCTTCTCTACGTGATGGAAAACGGCGCGTCGGCCGAAATTGCCGTGGTCGGCAATGAAGGGATCGTGGGCGTTTCCTTATTCATGGGCGGCGAATCGACCCCCAGCCGCGCGGTGGTGCAAAGCGCGGGTTTAGGCTGTCGACTGAAGGGTCAGGTCATGAAGGAGGAGTTCAACAAGGCCGGGCCGGTTCTGCATCTGCTGTTGCGATATACACAAGCCTTGATAACCCAGATGTCGCAGACCGCGGTGTGCAATCGCCATCACTCCCTCGATCAGCAGCTGTGTCGATGGTTGTTGCTGAGCTTGGATCGCCTGGAAGGCGATGAACTGGTGATGACGCAGGAGCTGATCGCCAACATGCTGGGGGTGAGGCGCGAAGGCGTGACGGAAGGCGCGCTTGCCTTGCAGAAATTGGGGCTGATCAAGTATGCGCGCGGGCGTATTTCGGTATTGGACCGGCCCGGACTCGAGAAGCGCACCTGTGAGTGTTACGCGGTTGTCAAGCGCGAGTACGATCGCTTGCTGCCGCCGGGAATCGCGGCTTAGCACAGCCTCTGTGCGCTGGCAGACAGTCGGCGCTGCGCCGTTGCCCTATGCTCTCGCCGCCAGTGTGGAGAGTTGCGCCATTGCCGTTGGTCACGAACAGCTTGATCGATGCGCTGCCGCGCAGCGCCCGAAACCGTTTGCTTTCGATTTGCGAGCCGGTTGATCTGATCCCCGGCCACATTGTGTCGGGAAGCGACTCACCCGCCCGGCAGGTCTACTTTCCAACGGGCAGCATCCTGTCGTTGACGACATCCAGCAAGGATTCGCCCGTGCTCGAGATCGGCATGGTGGGAAGCGAAGGCATGCTGGGCTTGCAGGTAGTGCTGGCCGTAGGCAGCGTGCCGCTGCAGGCGAGCGTCCGCGGACCTGGAACGGCTTGGCGCGTCGCCACCGAGCCATTCAACCGTGAGCTGGCCGGCAGCCGCGCCCTGCGGCGCAGCCTTAATTGCTACCTACAAGTGACCCTTTTGCAGTTCACATTGGAGGCGCGGTGTGTGCGATTTCATCACGTCAAGCAACGTCTGGCACGCTGGCTGCTGATGACTCACGATCGTGCACATGCCGATTCCTTCAGCGTGACTCAAGCGCTCATCGCTCACTTGATGGGGGTGCGGCGGGTAGGGATCGCTCAGGCGGCCGGAGCATTCCAGCGCATGGGCATGATCAGGTACGTGCGTGGCATTCTCACCATCGTCGACCGCAAAGGGCTCGAATTGGAGTCTTGCGGTTGCTACGAAACCGCCCGCAAAACCTACGCGCGCTTCATGTCATAGCAGCATCGATGCGCAATCAATCCATGGATCGTGGTCGGCTCTGGGAAGTGAGCAGCGACCTACTCGGCATTCTCAACGCAGAGGGTTTTTTCGAGGTGACCAACCCCGCCTGGGAACTCACCCTTGGCTGGACCTCGCATGCGATTCTCACTACCTCGATCTTTGATTTGATTCATTCGGACGATGTGGACAAGACCCGAATCAGCCTTCAAGAGGCGGCGGGAAGCAAATCGGTATTGCATTTCGAAAACCGCTACCGTCGAGCCGACGGCGAATATCGCTGGCTGTCCTGGGCGGCGGTGCCGGATGCGGGCAAGTTTTATTGCAGCGGACGCGATATTACGCAAGAACGGGAGGTGCAATCCGAGTTATCGGCGGCGCTCGATGAGCTGCGTCAGTCGCAGAAAATGGAGGCCGTCGGACAACTCACCGGCGGCATTGCTCATGACTTCAACAATCTGCTGATGGCGATCTCGGGGAGTCTTGAGCTGCTGAGCAATCGCCTCTTGCAAGGACGCTACAAGGAGGCAGAGCGCTACATCGTCACCGCTCAGAGCGCCGCCAAACGAGCCACCGCACTTACTCATCGTTTGCTGGCCTTCGCCCGGCGTCAGTCGTTGGAGCCGAAACCGACCAACATCAACCGTCTGGTCGCCGGCATGGAGGAGTTGATCCGCCGCACGGTCGGTCCGTCGATAAAAGTGGAAGTCGTCGGCGCCGCGAACCTGTGGATTTCGGAAGTCGATCCGAATCAACTGGAAAACGCGCTCCTGAACTTGTGCATCAACGCTCGCGATGCTATGTCGGACGGCGGATCATTGATGATCGAAACGAACAACCAGTGGCTTGACGAGCGCGGTGCTCGCGAGCGCGACGTGCCGGCCGGACAATACGTGACGATGTCCGTGACCGATACCGGCGTGGGCATGACCGCTGCGGTGATCGCGCGCGCTTTTGATCCCTTTTTCACGACCAAACCCTTGGGAGCGGGGACGGGACTCGGACTCTCGATGACCTATGGTTTCGCGCGCCAATCGGGCGGCCAAGTGCGCATCTATTCGGAAGTGGGTCGAGGCGCGACCGTGTGCCTGTATCTGCCGCGACATCTCGGCGAGGCTCAGACCGTCGAAGCACCGCCTGATGTATCGGATATGGCGCATGCGACGCACGGTGAAACGGTGTTGGTGATCGACGATGAACCACTCGTGCGGATGCTGGTCACCGATGTGCTTCGAGAACTCGGTTACGCGGCGATCGAAGCGGTGGACGGACCCGCAGGCCTCAAAATTCTTCGCTCGGCCGTGCGCATCGACCTGCTGATCACGGATATCGGACTACCCGGCGGCATGGACGGCGGACAGGTCGCCGAGGCAGCACGCAAATTGCGCCCCGCCATCAAGGTACTCTTCATTACCGGATTCGCAGAAAAAGCGGTTCTCAGCCACGGTCACATTGAGGCCGGCATGTCGGTGCTGACCAAGCCCTTTGCCATGGAGGCGCTCGCCAGCCGAGTGAAAGGGCTGCTTCTTTAGGGCTCGCTCGAGCGCGCGGTGGCGCTGCGCAGCGCGCCATCGTCTTACACCGATTGGCACCCGGCGCTTACATGCGCGCGTGTCGACCCTGCCATGGTGATCAGACGAGGCCCAGGCGGTTCGCTGCCGATCGATGTTCGAAAACGCTCCTTCAGTGAGCATAAGAAAGGATTTATCTGATGAAAACCCTACTCCTCTCCGCGACCGTCGCCGTGGGCTCGGCCTTCGCCATGACCGCAATCGCGGCCGATACCCTTAGCGCAGACGCCACGACGGTCGGCACCTACGTGAAGGACTCCGCGATCACGACAAAAGTGAAGACAAAGCTCGCTGCCAAACACCTGTCGACGCTCACCAAGATCCAGGTTGATACGGATCGAAATGGTGTCGTATGGCTCAGCGGCACCGCACCGACGAAAGATGCGAAAGACTTGGCTGGCATGATCACCAAAGACACGGATGGCGTCACCGCCGTTCGCAACAATATTGTGGTCGAATAAATCCCGCCGAGGCGTGCGCGATGACGTCCTCCGGAAGGGGGACGTCGATCGTTCGCCCGTCTGCGCTCCGGGCTAACAGGCTGTAAAT
>CAWALS010000007.1:0-132827 GCA_963782865.1 uncultured Gammaproteobacteria bacterium
GCGGCCCGATCGAGGGCCGGCCGATCCCAATGGCCGAGATCGGCGGCCGCCGCATAGGTGGTCTCGAAGAAGCGCAGCAGGTCCTGGTCAGGATTGGCCGCCGCGCGCAGCGATTCGTACGGCAGCAAAAATTCGCGCGCCGCGGCGTCGTAGCGCGCAGCGGCCGGCTCCACGCCGCGCGCCGCGTAGCCGTGCGGCTCGGGATAGGCGTAGGCATAGAAGGAGGGCGGCGCGTTTTCGTCGCCTGGCCAGAAGCCGCAGCTGCTGCATTCATGCGAGTACGCTTCGATCATCACCCAATCCGGGCAGTGCGGTGCGCCGCCGGGATGGCGCGGCGCGCGTCGTCCCGAGAAGCGGGTGCAGGCAAGATCGAAGCTGCCCCAGAAAAAATGTACCGGACTCTGTTTTCCGGTGAAGGCGCCGCGAAATTCCTTCATGACGCGCTCGGTGTTGAGGAATATCAACCAGCATTGTTGCGCGGCATGGGCATCGTAGGCCGCGTGCTCGCGGTCTTGCGCGAAGGGGATCGCGGTTACCACTTCGACCGGCGATGGATGGATCGCAGCGGCAATCCCCAGCTCGCGCAGCGTGTCCATGTATCGCGCAAAAAAGTCAGCCACGGTGATTGAGGCAAGCGGCAAAGAGCGCCGCGAACCATCGCTGACTTGAATCAGGAGCTGATGCGCCACGAAGTCGAATTGCACCTCGACGCTTCGGCTGCCATACGGCATGGCCGATGTCGTCAAGCCGCGCGCGGTGAGGTAGAGCGCCACTTGCCACCAGTGGTTTTCCATCGGCGCGAGGGCCAGACGGGTTTTGCCGACAATCTGCGACCACATGTGCAGCGTGGCGGACATCGCGCGCCAATCGGCCAGCGGCAACTCAGGCCAGGCCAGAGCCGGGAGGTTTGTCATGGCGCATTTATTGCCGCTGCGCCTGCAATTGTCAAAGCGGCTCGCGGCGAAAAGTCCTCAGTAGCGGGTACCGAAGCTGATGAGGTGGAAACTCAAGGTCACCCATAATGTCAAAACGGCAGCTGGCAGCAGAAGCGCGCTCCAAAGTTTCGCGAACCAGCCGCGCTTGCTCTGCCAGACCCGCTGCAGGTACCAAAGCGCGGCGCCGCACAGACCGACAAAGCCCACGGTTCCGGCAATTTCCAGCAGCCATATCGCGCCATCGAAATTGGATTCCGACCCCGACCCTAGCGTCGAGAACAGGCCACGCCCACCCGCCAAATGCGGCGAGCACGAGCCACGAGAAGCCGCGGACCCAGCGATAGGATTTGAGATCCGTGCCGCTCAGCGCCATTGCCACGCCGAAGCGTCGCCGGCCGATGGCGCCCGCCGGCCAGGACAAGGCTGTCAGCGCGACGATAGCCAACGCTGCCAGGAATCCGGGCATCAGCCACGACGCATCTCGGTACCAGGGGGCCCGGTCCCAAACCATGAAGGGCGACACCGGGTCGAGGCTCCAACGCACCACCCGACCGTTCTCGACCCGGGCGCCAAGACGCCCGTGACCATAGGCGTCGTGCCAGACGAAGGGCGCGGTCTCGAGCCACTGCCGGGCGGGCCGCCCAAAATCGCGGGAACCGAAGGCCGACCCTGCTTATCCAGGGTGATTTTTACCTGGCCCACGAAGTTCAGCATGTCGACGAAATCCGTAAACTCACCACGACTGCTGATGTAGCTGCCGGCCAGCATCCGGGCGTGCTCCTTCGCAGTTGGCAGTTCCACCTGTGCCGCAGCGTTCGCTGCTGGAAAATACCGGTCGCCGAACTGTTCAAACAGCGCGATGCGAATCAGTTCGGTTGCCGAATGCTCGCCGGCACTGTTCATCGAAACGAACAGACCCACATTTTTGGTCGGGAAGATCCACATGTCGCTGTGAAAGTAATTCAGATCGCCGCCGTGTGCGATCGCGCTCAAGCCGTTGACCTGCATTTCGTAGAAGCCGAGCGCCATCCGGTCGGTACCCGGCACCGTCACATGCGAGGGATCATGCATCAGCAGGGCGGTCTCAGGCTTCAGCAACCCGGCGCCTTGGTTCAAGTGAGCGATCATGAACTTCGCCATGTCCGCCCCGGACACCGCCAGCGAACCTGCGCCCGGCACCGAGATCAGTTCGTAGGGTTTGGGATCGACCGACGCTTGCGGATAACCCTGCGCCATAAAGGGCGCGAGTTGCGCCGGCAGGGGCTGGCGAAAAGACGCGTGGGACATGCCGAGGGGCGCGAATATGTTGCGCTCAATGTATTCGGCAAACGGTATACCGGAGACCCGCTCGACGATGTAGCTCGCAATGCCGGCGCCATAATTGGAATAGGCGGGCGTCGTGCCCGGCGCGTACACCCGTTCGGGCAGCAGGCGTTTCAGCACCTCGCTCAACGGCGGCACAGCGCCGCTGAAACGAATACCGCCTTTGAATGCTTCTTCAAAACCCGGCGTATGCGTCATGAGGTTGCGCATTGTGATCGGCTTGCCCTGGTACGGCGGAATCTTAAAATCCAGATACTGGTTCACATCGGCATCCAGATTGACTTTGCCCTGTTCGACCAGCTGCATCACCGCGGTCCAGGTGAATAATTTTGAGATCGATCCCGCCCGAAACATCGTGGTCGCGGGGTCGACGCGTCTGCGCGCCGCCACGTCCGCGTAGCCGAAGCCGCGCTGGGTAAGCACTTGGCCGTCTTTGATGATGACGACCACGGCACCGGCGATATCGTTCGACTGCAGCGTGAACGGCATGAAGCCATCCAGCCAGGCGTCGGCATCCGCCTGAGTGAGTTCTCGCGCAGCTTCAGCGGATGACGAATCGGGCACTGTTGCCCGGGCCGCCGGGCCGATTGATGCTGCGATGATGAGAACCGCCGCCGCTGCAGATCCAATCGCTGTGCGCATGCTCCCTGTCCCCGAGTGCTCTGATTAGGATAGAATGATCCCATTCAGAGCAATAGTAAATATATCCAGCCCTGGAGGCCGTCGTGAGACCCATGGTTCAACGCTTGTCGATCATCCTTGTTCTTGCCTCGCTGCCCTCGTTCGCAAGCAGGGCCGCCTCGCCATCCGCACTGCCGATTTCGCCCGCGGCGATCGATGCCACCGTGACACGCGCCATGAAGGCCTTCCAGGTGCCCGGCATGGCAGTGGGCATTATCAAAGATGGAAAGCTCATCTACGCCAAGGGTTATGGCGTGCGAGAACTGGGTAAGCCCGGACAAGTCGATGCCGACACGTTATTTCAAATCGGCTCCAACACCAAGGCGTTCACCACCGCCGCTCTTGCGCTGCTGGTCGATGAGGGCAAGCTCCACTGGGATGACAAGGTGATCGACCATTTGCCGCAGTTTCGCATGTACGATCCTTATGTGACGCGCGAATTCACGATTCGCGACCTGCTCACGCATCGCAGCGGTCTGGGCTTGGGCGCCGGCGATCTGATGTTTTTTCCAGCCACCGATTTCAGCCGCGAGGAGATCATCCACGGCCTGCGTTATCTTAAGCCCGTCTCTGGATTTCGCAGCAAATTCGCTTACGACAATCTGCTCTACATGGTCGCGGGTCAGATTATTCCCGCGGTCACGGGAAAGTCCTGGGAGGACTTCATCACGCAACGCATTCTCGAGCCGCTGCAAATGCGGCCCTGTGCGGCGAACTATGGCAGGATTTCCGATCGCAGCGACGTCGCCGCGCCGCACGTGGTGATCAAAGGCGAGTTGCAAGCGGTCCCGGTCCTCAACATGGATGCAGTCGGGCCGGCAGGAACCATCAACTGCAGCATCAATGGCATGGCGAAGTGGCTCGAAACGCAACTTGCCGCCGGCAGGACGCCGACAGGCCAGCAGCTATTCAGTACCGAGCGCAGCGAAGAAATGTGGAGCATGAATACCATCATCCCGTTGAGCCCCTTGCTCGCGACGATGTACCGCACGCACTTCAACGGCTATGCGCTGGGCTGGGGAGTCGAGGATGTACTGGGATACAAGAGGGTCGCGCATACGGGCGGCGTGTTGGGCAGCGTCACTTGGGTCACCATGATCCCCGAACTTCAGCTCGGAGTGCTGGTGTTCACGAATCAACAGTCGGACGTCGCCATGGAAGCGGTCGGCAATCAAATCCTCGACGCTTATCTGAAAGCGCCGCGCCGCGACTGGGTCGAGATCGCGTCGGGGTACAGCGCCAAACGCGACGCCGCCGCCAAGAGCATCGAGGATGCGGCAGCGAAGCTAGAAGCCGCATCGGGGGCCCCGCCGCTGGCACTTGACGCCTATGCGGGAACGTATCGCGACCCTTGGCGCGGCGCGGCCACGGTACGCCGCGAGAATGACCAACTGATTCTCAAGATCAGTCGCACGAACTCCCTGGAGGGTCGATTGACGCCTTTCAGCGGCAATATTTTTATTGTTCATTGGAACGACCGAACCCTCAACGCGGATGCCTATGTCCGATTCGAGCAGGGCTATGATGCCAAGGTAAGCGAGATGACGATGAAAGCCGTGTCGCCGGCCACCGACTTTAGCTTCGATTTCCACGACTTGCATTTCAGCAAGACCGACAATTCGCGTGAGTGAGGATATGCCCACGCTCGGAAAGCTTATGCGGGCCCTGCGCACTCGCAACGGCTGGACGCGCAAGCAGATGAGCGAGCGAACGGGTATTCCCCTCTCGACGCTCGCCAAGGTCGAACACGACCAACTCACGCTCAGCTATGACCGGCTTCTACAGGTGAGCCAGAGGCTCAAAATGCGCATGTCTGAGCTATTGGCCCATGGGGATGCTCCCGAGTTCCGGGTAATGACGAGGCGCAGCATCGGCACAATCGACAGCGCCGTGCGCGTCAATTCCCGCAATTACGACTATTATTTTCTGTGTCCTGATTTGCGCAAGAAGCGGATGATCCCGATATTCGGCCGCCCGCATGCGCGGAGCCTGGAAGAATTCGGCGCGCTGGTGCGACACGCGGGCGAGGAATTTATTTTTGTTCTGACGGGCCGCGTTGCCGTGCATACGGAGTTCTACGAACCGGTTATCCTGGAGCCGGGCCAGTGCATGTACCTCGATTCCGGAATGGGACACGCCTATCTTCTCGGCCCTGGTTGCGATGAGGCCTCGGCGTTATCCGGCTGCACCAGCGAGGATGGCGACTTGGTTGATTCGCTGACCAAAACTGAATTGGGCGCGGCTTCCGCGCCGCCCGGCAAGCCGGCTCATGTTATTGCAAAGCGACCGAAAAAAACCGCAGCTCGCGCCACGCCAAGACGGCGGTAACATGCCCTGACGCATCCGCGGCAGGCTCACTCAATTGCCGCCAGGCGGGACGGCGAGAGCGCGGCCGCTGTGACCCCAAATGAGAGCAGAGCGTCCTCGATGGTCCGACCCATGACGAGGGCCGCAGCTGCGCGACTTAAGGCGGGCGCCGTCTGAATACCGTATCCCCCAAGCGCGGCGTGCCAGAAAAACTTGGGTTGTTGCGGATCGAATCCGACGACCGGCGAGCGATCGGTGACGAATGAACGAATCCCCGCCCATTTGTGCGTGACTCGCGTCACCTTGAGCGTGGTGGCCCGTTCGATCCGATCCACCGCGAGGGCGATATCGATCTCGTCGGGTTGCGCGTCGCAGGGGTCGCATGGGGTTTCGTCCGCAGGCGACAGCAACAACATGCCGGCATCGGGCTTCAAATAAAATTTCTCTTCCGCGTCGACCAACATGGGCCAGTCTTGCACCATGCAATCCGGCGGCGGTTTGATCAAACAAGCCGTGCGTTTGCGCGGCTGTAAACCCACATTGATTGCGCCCGCGAGGCGGCCGATCTCGCCGGCCCAGGGCCCCGCGGCATTGACGACGACCTCGGCGCGGAAAGTATCGCCGGCCGTTGCAACCGACCAAGAGGCCCCGGTGCTTTCCAGGCGGGTGACCTGCGCCTCCGTGGTCAGCGTCCCGCGCCGCGAGCGAAAGAGCCGCAAGTACCCCTGATGCAACTCGTGTACCTCGATATCCCCCGCGCTCCTGATATAGGCCCCTCCCCAAAGATCATCCAATCGAAGCAGAGGATGGAGCGCCTGCGCTTGCTGCGCGGATTTCATTTCGATGCGATCAGCGGCAACGGCCGACGCGATGAATCGGGAAAGCGCGTCGGCTTGACCGCTTCTCGCCATGACCAGAATAGCGCGCGGTTTTATCAAGGCTGACGCCGTGAAAGCCGGATCTGGGGAAAAGAAAAACTCGCGGCTGGCGCGCGTCAATGCCCGAACGGTATCGTTCCCATAGGACTCTGAAAAGACGGCGGCGGATCGGCCTGTAGAGTGATATCCCGGCTTTGGCTCCATCTCGAGAAGCCGCACCGAGGCGTGCTCAGCCAAGTGCGCGGCGATCGAGGCGCCGGCCATGCCGGCGCCGATCACGACGATGTCATGTTCGAAGATCATCCCTCGGTATGCAGGCGTGATTTATTGAAGCGCGATGTCGCCGCTGAATTCCACTTTGACCTCGAGGCCGGCAACCTCGAGGGTCATTTTGGCAGGAAAGGATTCCGTGCCCGCAATGGCTTTCGCCGCGACGGCTTTGGCTACCGCGCGCTCAATTTCGCGCTGGGAATTGATGCCGACCGCCTTGAGGAATTTGCGGATACTCAAGTTCAGGGTTTCATCGTTCATTCGAGCTCTCCGATTTCTGACCAGGGCGGCTATGAACCATCGTGGCACAGTTGAGCAGGCATTTCACGCTCCACTGCGGCCGCGCGTCTCCGCAGGCAGCCAGGCGTGCGGCATTGGTACCTCGGCACGATTGTTCCGGCGCCGCTCAAAACAGCAGCAGGCGCGCGCCGATGAGCAGCAGTATCACGATCAATAGGACACGCAAGATCCGTTCCGGAATGTGCCCAACCAGATGGCTGCCGATATAAATGCCCGGCAATGAGCCGACGAGCAGGGACAACAACAGCCGCCAATCGACATTGCCGAAGAGCCAATGACCCAGGCCCGCAACGAGCGTCAAGGGCACGGCGTGCGCCAGATCCGACGCGACTATTCGCTGTGCAGCCAGCCTCGGGTAGAGGAAAATCAATGCAGTAATGCCCAAGGCGCCTGCACCCACCGAAGAGAGTGAAACGAGAATACCCAGCACTACGCCGGTCGCGATCGTGAAGCCTGGATGGCGGGGAAGCTCGACATGACCGTAGGCCACGGACAGGCGCTTCATGCGGGTACGCAGCGCCAGCGCGAAGCCGGTGAAAATCAGCGCGACGCCAAGCGTCGTGGTGATGATTTTGGAGCTGCCGAGGCCGCCGGTGAAGGCATGCAGGCTAAGGAGCGTGATGATGGCGGCAGGTAGACTACCGGCGGCCAAGAGGGCGGTGATGCGCCAGTCGACTCGATTCTTTTTTGCGTGTACATAAGTGCCGCCGGATTTGGTGATCGCTGCATGCAAAAGATCCGTACCCACCGCTGTCACCGGGTGAACACCGAAGAACAACACCAGTAGCGGCGTCATTAGCGAGCCGCCGCCCACGCCGGTGAGTCCGACAATGACTCCGACGACGAATCCGGACAAGGTTTGCGCAAAATCGATCATTTGCACACTATAGAGATCGAATCGGTTGTTTGTTGGCTTCTACGGGCAAGTACCCGAAATCGAGGCCTTCAGCATCGATACCGGACGCTTATTCCCCGAGACCTACGGCGACAGCGAACGCGCCGCACGGTGCTGGTGGGAACGCAGTGAATCACGCGAGTGCGGTTTGCATCCGAGCCGCGGGCTTGGGTGCTAGCCCGCGTCAGTTCTGCGCCTGCCAGGCGGCTATTTCAGCATCGAGCACATCCAGGATATTGCCTTGAACCAGCGACAGGTCGAGGGGATGAACTCCCCACCCTGGTGCGACTTCGGCGGCCTGCAAAATGGCGGTGTTTTGCGCAGAGAACTGTCCGGGTAGGACCGTGACGACGAATATGTTCGTGCCCGAATTCGCTTGGCATGTGCCGGTAAACTGTCCGATGGCCTCCACCCACGCGGGCGGATTGGCTCCCGCGTAGTAGAACTTGAGCATGCCGGAACCGCCGCCTGGGGCTGCGGGATTGACGCAAGCGCTGACGAGACCATCGTCTCTGGCGCCGCCGAAGAGCGGCGGCGCAGAAGTGTCGCCGGCAAGGTAGCTGCCCCATACGTAAACGCATCCCGTCTGCGCCGCGGCGGCGCAGGTTGGAATATGCGCGAAGCTGCCCCCGACCACGCCGCCGGAAGGCACGCCCAGCGAAGGATCACCGGCAAGAAACGCCGACACCAGCAACGCTTGGGACGCAGTTCCATCGACGCCGCCCGCGATCAGTTGTTGCAGCAATACCGTCCCTTGGCTGTGGCCAATGAGCACGACGCCGCGGCCTTGGTTGTAATTCTGCAGGTAGTACGCCCACGCTGTCTGCACGTCGAGCAGGGGATTGTCCGAGTGCGGCGCATTGTGGTTCAGACCGTACGAAGTCTCCTGGCGATATATGGGCGCAAAGACTCGACAGCGCGAGGAAAGCCGGCCCACCTGCTCTCTTGTGACCGCCTGAATTTCCGGGCTGTCGGTCAGATCGGCGTAGTCTGTTTGTTCTTGAGAAACTGTGGGATAGACGTAGAAGCAGTCGATGAGCGGATCGGCCGCCGGAGTGAACGGTTGCTCCTCGGTCGTTCCATCCGCGTTGAGGACCTCTGCATCCAGGCCCGTCGTGCACGGGACGTCCGAACCGGGACGACAGACCCAGTTCGCAGCGATGGAATAATCGGTCGTATCGCTCGCGGCTGTTCCGCCGCCCGAGCTCGACGAGCCCGTTGAGCCGCTCGAGCCCGGTTGATCTGCGCCGCCGCCACAAGCGCTCAACATGAGTGCGAGAGACAACACCGTCGATCGCGGGCGCATTTGCAGCATGAAAATATCTGACCACGGCGCAGTGAAAAAATTCAGGCTGACGCGAGGCCTGTTCACGGCATAGGTCAGGCAGATGATGCTGTAAAAATTACACGGCGCGCTTTTACCGCGCGCGGCGCTGCGGACGCTTTACCGCGCGCGCCACCGCGCATGCCTTGGCCGAGCGACGCCGGCGTGAAAGGACCTGAGCCGCTTGGTTCGCGGTTATGTAACATGATGAGGGCTGTCGGCAGCGGCCGGATGCGCGCCTGATGCCTGCAATTCACAGTTTCAGCATTTGCCCGCACAAACGCCGCAGATCTGTGGCGCAATGTCGCAGTTGCTAGGGAGGGTCAATCCGTGTTCGACAAGATCTCTCGCAGTTGGTCGCTTGCGGGGCAATGCTGGAACGTGCTCAAGGAAGATCCGGCGCTGCTGGTGTTCCCGTTGTTATCCTCCCTCGTTCTGTTGGTTCTGCTCGGATCCTTTGCGCTGCCGGTGCTTGCGCTTTATCACAGCTTGCAACCCGTCCTGGCCGAGGACAACACAACGCACACCAGCCGATTATTGTTCTACATCACAATGTATGTGTTCTATTTCGTCAGCTATGCCGTGATGATGTTTTTCAATTCGGCGCTGATCAGCGTGGCGCTCAGGCGACTCGACGGCGAATCCGCCAGCGTCGGCGAAGGTTTGCAGATGGCGCTCGCGCACCTGCCGGCCATTTTGGGCTACGCCGTCATCGCCGCCACGGTCGGCACGATTCTGCGCGCTATCGAGGAACGAGTGGGGCTCATTGGCCGCATCGTCACCGCGATCATCGGCGCGGGCTGGACGATTGCGACGGCGATGACGCTGCCGGTATTGATCGAAGAAGACGTCGGCCCGGTTGAAGCGATCTCTCGCAGCCTGGCGCTTTTGCGGCGCAATTGGGGCGAAAATGTCATCGGCAACGGCGGCATCAGCCTGGGCGTGGCGGTGGTGGCGATTCCCATCGTTGGTCTCGCCTTCCTGGTCGTTTCTGCCGCGATGGCGACGCGGGCGACCGGATCGATCGTTGTGGCAATGGCGCTGTTTGTGCTGACGATGATCGCTGTCGGCCTGGTGAGTACGACCTTGCATGCCATTTACACGGCGGCGTTGTATCGTTTTGCGACCGGCAGCAAGGAACATGCCGGGATCGACGGCGACCTGTTGGCCGACGCCTACCGCCAGAAATAAGCTGTCGAAGTCCGCGTCAATCGGGTATCACGTCAGTGAAGACGAACCCATCGCGTTCCAGCGTCTGGCCGATCGAGACGCCGATGGGCGCTCTGAACATCGGGCCTTGCGTAACCACGGTGTGAAACTCGCCATTCTCTCCGCATGGATCGACATGGGCCGGAATCTCCTGCAGCAGCGTTGCATCGAAGCGGCGCCCCGCAAAGCTCGCGGGAGTCCGCTTCGGATCAAGACACACCAGGTACGCGACGAGACCACCCTCGATCATTTCCCTGGCCAGGCGCCGCGTGTTGCGAGCCCACAGCGGAAAGATCGGCGTCATGCCGAGCACCGCGAGGGTTCGCTCGCGGTAGGCGCGAATGTCTTCGAGAAAAAGATCGCCGTATACAATGTGGTGTACGCCGGATGCCTTGATCGCCGCGCAGGCTTCGGCCATGCGCGCCTCATAGACCTCGTTCGTGCAAGGGCTCGGTATCAGGACCTTGATTGCGGGCAGGTTCAAAGCGGCAATCTGCCGATCGAGCAGCTCGGAACGCACACCGTGCATCGCGACCCGGTTGTAAACTTCGTTGACGGTCGTCACGATGCCCACAATCTCAGCCAGCCCGAGTCGCCGCGCCTCGCAAAGAGCGAATGCACTGTCTTTGCCGGAGCTCCAGGATAAAAACGCTTTTGGTGGCATGTGGGGTCGGTTTCCGAGACTATGCTAACGTGCCCGCGGGCCTGCCGACAACGTTCAGCGGATCGAGCCCTGGCATCGTATATTGCAGCGATGCGTAGTTACGCTTCCCGCTTCAGGCTTGCCGGCATCGGGCTGTGCTTGGTGCTATCGGCCGCGCAGGCAGACCGTCACCCTTGCTTCGATGTCAGACCCGCTCGGGATGTGCTCGGCCGTTTGCTGGGCGGCAGCGCCGCGCAGTTCGAATTGAGCGCGATCGAGGCGCGCGGCGGCCATGAGAGATTTCGCATCTCAAATGCAAATGGGCGCATCAAGGTCGAAGGTACAACGCCGAGTTCGCTGCTGTTCGGCGTGAATTGGTACTTGAAATACATCGCGCGCGTCGCGATTTCAACCAATGGAACGCGGCTGGGATCATCGCGCATATGGCCTTTGCCGGCCGCCGCGATCGAAAGGCAAACGCCCTATGCCTACCGCTATGCGCTCAACCAGAACGTCGACGGCTACACGGCGCCATATTGGAGTTGGGAACGCTGGGAGCATGAGATAGATATCCTGGCCCTCTCCGGAATCAACGCAATGATAATTGAGCGTGGTATGGACACGGCGCTCTATAAAACGTTTCGCGATGTCGGATATTCAGACGACGAGATGCGCCGCTGGATCACGCAACCGGCGCACCAGAATTGGCAGCTGATGGGCAACTTATGCTGCTTCGCCGGCCCGATCAGCGGACAGTTGATGCAGAAGCGCGTAGCGTCGGCGCAGCGAATCATCGCGCGCCTGCGCGAGCTCGGCATCACGCCGGTGCTGCCGGGCTTTTACGGCATTGTTCCCGCGGATTTTCACAGAAAATTTCCGAATGCGCATGTTATAGCGCAAGGCGAATGGGCCGGGTTCACGCGGCCCGCCTGGCTTGACCCGCGTGACCCGATGTTTGCGAAGCTGGCGGCTGCATTTTACCGTCGCCAACGTGAGCTGTTCGGCGACAGCAGCGTCTACGACATGGAGGTGTTCCAGGAGGGCGGTGAATCCGGCGATGTGCCCGTGCCCGAAGCGGCGCGCGATGTGCAGAATGCGCTGGCCGCCGCGCACCCCGGTGCCAGTTGGATGATGCTGGCATGGCAGGGGAACCCACGCCAGGACCTATTGAGCGGCGTGGATCGCCGGCACCTGCTCATCATTGACATCGACCACGACCGGGTGCCTCGCGATGATCGGATGAAAGATTTTCGCGGCGCGCCCTTCTTATTCGGCGGTATTTGGGAATTCGGCGGCCGCACGACATTGGGCGCGAATGTGCGGAATATCACCGCGCGCTTGCAGCGTCTGGGAAGTACCAACGGCAACATGGTCGGCACCGCAGTCTTCACCGAGGGCATGGATACCAATCCATTCGCTTTCGATCTATTCACCGAGATGGCCTGGCGAAACGAGGCGGTCGACACGGCTGCTTGGACTGCGAACTATGTGCAGCGCCGCTACGGCGCGGCCGATCCGCATGCGCTGGCGGCGTGGAAGGTACTGCTGAATACCGCGTACGGCATCCGTATCGACGAGGTCGAGTTCAACAGCGAACGCGACGCCGCGCAGGAATCTCTGTTCAACGCACAGCCTGGCCTCACGGTAAACCGTGCGTCGCACTGGTCGCCCGAGGCAATGCGCTACGATACGGAAGCATTCAAGCATGCGTTGCCCGACATGCTGGGCGTGGCGCCGCAACTGCGCGCGAGCGAAACTTACGTCTACGATCTTGTGGATATTGCCCGCCAGACGTTGGCGAATGAGAGCCGGGCGCTATTGCCCCGGATCAAGGCGGCGGTCGACGCCAAGGAGCGTTCGCAATTCCGCACCCTGACCCAGCGCTGGCTGTATCTGATGGATTTGCAGGATCAGTTGCTTGCCTCCAGCCGTTTCTTTCTCGTTGGCACCTGGCTTGGCTTTGTACCGCCTTGGGCGTCGACACCTGAGGAAGCTGCGCGTCTCGGCTATGACGCGCGCTCCATTCTCACGACCTGGGGCGACCGAAAAGCCAGCGAAGGCGCGGATCTGCACGACTATGGGAACAAAGACTGGGCTGGACTGACGCGCGATTACTACCGCGTTCGGTGGCAGACCTACTTCGCTTCGCTCGACGCCGAACTCAAAACGGGGGTCTCTGGCCGGCCGATCGACTGGTTCGAACTGGGTGATGCCTGGAATCGCGATTCTCACCCCTATCCCAGCCGGCCGCGCGGCGACAGCCATGCCATCGCCGCACGGATTGCGAGAGCGCTGAATCTAGATTAGCACTCACGTCGCGCGAAGTGCTGTTGCGACCGGCAACCTGGCCGCCCGCAGCGCAGGGAGCAGTCCGCCGGCCAGGCCCATCGCGAGCGCCCACACGATGCCAATCAGCACCAGAGACGGCGTCACCGCCAGTCGAAAACTATAGCCGAAGGGACTCGCCGACAAGCCGTTGAAAAACGCCCACGCCAGAGCGCCTCCCAGCAGCGCGCCGGGCAAGGCAAACAACAGCGACTCGCAGAGAACCGACGCGATAATCGCACCGGAACGGAAGCCGAGCGCGCGCAACGTGCCCAGCTCGCGCCGCCGCGAGTCGACCATGGCGTACAGCGAGTTCACGGCACCCAATGTCGCGCCGATCGCCATGATGGTGCCGACGAAATAGCTGGCGAAATCCAGGATGCCCTTCAGCCCGATGAATTGTTGGCGCACCGCTTCGCTTTCGTGCAGTGCCTCAAGGTGCAGCGTCGGATTGGCCTGTAGGCCGTCGCGAAACGCCTCGAAGTCCGCAGCGGATCGCAGCATCACTGAAACGACGTTGTAGGTGTTGCGGTTGAAGGCTGACATGAGGGCATCGACGTCGGTATACACGACGCACTGCATTTTATGTCCCTCCTCAAAGTGGCCGACAACGGTCCAGTCGGCGCCGCGAATCGAGCGCCGATCACCGATTTCGAACCCCGTGAATTGGCGGCTGCAGGGATTGCTCGCGATGAGCTCATGCAGCCCGGGCCGAAACATTCGCCCGCCGGTGAGGCGAATCTCCGGCCGATACTCGGTAAAGTTGGCGGTGGTACCCACGAGCGGGAAGAAGATTCTGACTCCGGTCACGCGCCTGTGGGCTTCGATGGGGATCAGCGAATCGAACGCCACGATGGGCGCGCCATCGACGTCTTTTTTTATTCCCGGCAGGTCGCGCACGCCGACCGCTTCATCCTTCGGTATGCTGCTCTGGGTGCTGCGCGCGCCGGTGCTGTTGAGAATCACGCGGTCGGCGCGCACATCCCCTGTCGCTTGGCGCTGCACGCCGACGCCCATGGCCAACATGGAAATGAGAACGCCGACGGCGCAGGCCACGCCGACGATGATGGTCAGGACCGGCCCGGTCCGCTGCTTGGCTGCCAGTAAATTCACACGCAGGATACCGAGGAACTGACGCAGGAAATTCATGCGGTTTCGCTGCCGTTTGCCAGCGCGGTCGCCACCTTGAGCCGGGACGCCAGTGCCGCCGGGACGGCCGCGCTGAGCAGCGCCACACCGATGGCGAGCGCGAGGCCGATTACGACGACGATCTTGGGCATCGACAGTCCCACTACAAACATGCCTGCCAGCGGAAGCAGCAGCGTTGCCAACGCGAGGCCAAATGCCGCGGCCGCAGCGCATAACAGCAAAGCCTCCGCCAGTATGAGCAGGAACACGGCGCGATCGGTGAAGCCGACTGCCTTGAGGACCGCCAGCTCGACCCGGCGCTCGCGGATCGATTGCATCATCATGCCGGAGGTCGCAAAAAGCAGCGCCGCCAGCATCGCGGCGACGATTGCGCGGATGAGGAAGTTCATATCGCCGATCGATTGCGCTTGCGCTTGCGCCAGTTCAAGCAATGATTCGGTTTTGGTTTCTTGAGCGGAATTGGCGAAGCGCCGGTCGATTTCATCAGCCACCGCCGCCGCCTGCTTCGGGTCCGAAATTGCAACGTTGTAGTGCTGGACCGTGCCCTTTCCCAGAAAGCGCGCCTCTTCGAGGTAGGCCAAATTGATTAGTATGTTGTCGCGTCCGCTGCCGACGTCGCTATCGCGGAAGGTTCCCACGACGTCGAACGCCCAGTCCGTCGACCCGTCCATCTGCGCCGTATTGGACATCAACGGGATGCGATCGCCGATCTTCCAACCGTACTTCTCGGCCAGCTCTTCGCGGACCAAGGTTGCGGTGCGCAGCTTCTCGAAGGCCGCGAGGTATTCGGGCGCTATTGTGAAGGTAAATGCAGACGGCCAGTCTTTGACGAGGCTGATGGCGACAACCCCGAGCCGCCGGGTGGGTTTTTGATACGTGGCCCCGAAGATGTCCACGGGAACTGCCAGCTTCACGCCCGGTACCGACTTGATCTGCTCGAGCGCGGCTGCCGGCAGCGGCTGGGCAAGAAAGCTCAAACGGCTGTGCACGATCAAGAGATCCGCGCGCGCGGCGGCGGCCGCGTGGTCGACGCCGGTTTTCAGGCCCTGCAGCATGCCGAAAAGCGCGAAAGCGACGCTGACTTGGAGGAAAATCAGTGCGGTCCGACCTGGCTTACGCCAGATGCCGGACCAAAAGAGCGGTAGAAATTTCATTGCGGGGATCCGGCATTTTTACAGGTCTGGATCGAGCGCAACGTGTACGGCGCGCGAAAAGCTCTTTACATTCCAGTCTTCCAGAAGCTCGCATTGTGCGGCGATCATCTCGGCCTCATCGATCGTGACGGCTTCCACGGCATAACAGGCGACGGTGGTGCCGTTGCTTCGCACAAACCGTGCAATCATCGCGTCGTCGTCAAAAGTGCGAGTCGAAACCACGCTGCGCTCCATCAAGAGCGCTGCGAGGCCATCGGCATCGGGTATGGCCGCTAAAAATAGCGCCATTTGGCCCGCATCCGCTAGATTCGCGTGCGTTTCCATGATCTTGCGGTCTGTGGGGAGCTGCATTGGAGCGAATCCTTTTGGAGTTATCCCGCCGGCGTACTGCCAAGCACCGTCAGTCGCGCGGCCGAGCGGGGGCCGGATTCCGACAGATTATCCTGGGTGAGGCCGCGCTGAAAGAAGACGCATCCGAATGCCAGCTGGCGATTTGATAGCAGTCAGCATTGATCCATACGATCCAATCGCCGCTGGCGGTCTTCAATTCATCGCCGGCGTGATGTTCCCGCGACCCCGACAGGTCCAGCGAGGACGATACGGACAGAGCGCTATTCGCCGTCTGATGGGTGCGGATCTCGAATGCTCTTACGGCGCGATGCGCTTCCGCCGTCCAATTCACCGCCGCTCCCCGACCATCCGGCGCGGAACCGGGAGCAGATTGCGATGACGAGTCGAGCGCGGGCGGCGCGAGCGCTACGGCAATATTAGTGCTCCAATGCTGCGGCCGAGTATTCTCGATCTTCAATTGCGGGGGTTTTACGGGAGGAAGGATTACCAACTCAATGGGATGTTCCTCAGCGCCGGCAATGTTCAGGGTTCGAGAGCGCGCAACAAGCAGTGCCAGGGTCGCCAGATGGAGCGCCAACACTATGAAAAGAACGCTGGGTCGCAAAGTTTTCGCCGGCATTCGCTCGAATATCCAGACTTCGCTCAAGGTCTCAAGGCGCGCTTGGATGTTGACCGCTGATCGTCGGCTGGGGTTCCTATGGACTCCAGCAACCCAAGGGCAGGGTCCGGATGATGCAGGGAAGCGCCGCGCCACGCCAGCCGACTTGATTATAACTTAGCAGTTATATAACCTAATAGCTATGATAGATCTTGATACGGCCTTTTCCGCACTCTCTGATCCGACGCGCCGCGCAATTCTGGGGCATCTCGTCTTGGGCGAGCAGACGGTCATGGAGCTTGCGCAACCATTCGATATGTCCCAGCCCGCAATCTCGAAGCACCTGCGGGTACTCGAAAGAGCTGGGCTGATAGCGCGGCGGGTTGAGGGCGCAAAAAGGCCATGTCGTCTCGCGAAGGGCGGTGTCGAGGCGATTGATCAATGGTTTGCGATGCTCCGCAAAGCGTTGGCGAGCAACTACGACCGGCTCGACGAGGCGCCGGCGGAAATGAAGCCCGCAAAGGGAAGGAGTAAACGATGAGCAAGCTCACTCCTGCAGCAAGCATCGCGCCGACCTCGCGGCCGTGAACCAGAAACCTGCAAACGGCGGACGCACGCCGCGAATTCGGCGCGTGGCTTCCGATATGCGTGCCCAAGCGTTGGCTGCCGCTCGGCGATTGATCGTGGCGGGGAGCGACGATGTTCTTACCATGCGCGCCGTGGCGGACGCGGCGGGAGTCACCTATCCCAATTTGAGTCATCACTTCGGCTCGGCCGCCGGGCTGCATGCCGCGATTGCCGAGGATCTGGTGCGCGAGTTGTTGGCGGGACTGCAGACGGTGGATGTGGAGATGGACAACCTCGAACACGACTACCGTGCCGTGGTAGTCCGGGTTTTCGATCTCTTCGGCGAAAATGGGCTTGGGCGGGTTTTGGGCTGGCTGGTGCGCTCGGGCGAAACCTCGCGGCTGGAGCCGGTGAATCGCATGCTCGCGGACTTTATTTCCAGCCGCGCGCGGCCCCGCTCCAAGACCGATGCCAAACGCATATCGCGCATCGCCCTGATAGTGGCATTCGCGGCCTACGCGGAATCCTCGGTGGGCCCGCTGCTCGGCGATATTTTGGGCGCCGGGGCCGCTAAACGCCGGGATTACTTCGCGCAGGCTCTTGCTGCGTTGCGCGGATCATAATTTATGTAATCATCAATAGCATATTGACGGATACATAAATAGCGGATAACGTAGAGGCTGAGCCAGTCTGGATCGAGCGTGCCATGGCCCGATTTTCGCCTACCCCCGCGGATTTGCGTATCCAACCCCGCAATGTAATGTTCGGCCGCGGCCGAACCGCGCAGCGTTGGTGGAACGGCGGCGATGCCGTCGCCACGGCGTTTTACAACAGCCTCTCTTTAACCTTTCCCAAAGGCGAGGCGTTTTTCATCGACAGCGTAAGAAATTTTCGAGACGCCGTGCCGGCGCCGCAGCAGGCGCAGATCGATGCCTTCATCAAGCAAGAGGCCGCCCACAGCCGCGAGCACCATCACCTCAACAATCAAGTCGAGCAAGCAGGCTACGATGTGCACCCCATGCACGCCGATCTGGATTCTCGATTGGCGGAGTTGAAAGACAAGCCGCCCATCTTCGGTTTGGTGGCCACCGTCGCGTTGGAGCACTTCACCGCCATCATCGCGCACGCCTGCTTGAAGAGTGAGCGTCACTTCAAGCGCGCATCGCCGGATGCCGCGCGATTATGGAAATGGCATGCCATCGAGGAGATCGAGCACAAGGGCGTGGCGTTTGACACCTTTCTCGCCGCCACTCAAAAGATGTCCGCTTATAAGCGCTGGAAGTTTCGTTCGCTCGTGATGCTGCACATCAGCTATACCTTTCTGCGCGGCCGTGTGCGCGCAATGCGGCAATTCCTCAAACAGGATGGGATCGATGGACCGCGCGCGTGGCTGCGCATTTTCTCCTATTTGGCGATTTACCCCGGTCTGTTGCGTCAAATCTTTCCTGCATGGCTGTCGTTCTTCCGGCCTGGTTTTCATCCCTGGCAGCACGATGACCGCGCTTTAGCGGCCGAACACGAAGCGCGATTGGGGCTGCCGGTGTTGACCAAGGACGCCCTGGTCAAGTTAGCCTAGCAAGTCGGTTAGACTGCCGGTGAGGCTCAGTGAGGATTCACTGCTTGGCCGAGGAGGCAGCGGCATGATCGATATCAGCGGTGCGGATACATTCGCGCTGGGCACCCGCCGTGTGAAGCGAGTGGGCTATGGCGCCATGCAGCTCGCCGGGCCGCGCGTCTTCGGCCCCCGAAGGACCCGGACGCGGCGCGTCGCCGTGCTGCGCGAGGCCATCGCCACCGGCGTCGACCACATCGACACGAGCGACTTCTACGGCCCGCACGTGACCAACCAGATCATCAAGCGCGCCCTGCACCCCTACCCGAAGAATCTCGTCATCGTGACGAAGGTCGGCGCGAAGCGCGGGGCCGACGCGCTCGTGGAACCGGCGAGTCTCCGCCGAGGAGCTGCGTGCGGCCGTCGACGACAACCTGCGCAACCTCGGCCTCGACGTCGCTCGACGTCGTCAACATGCGCGTCGGTCACCTCGGCCTCGGCGACGCGCCGGTCGGGGCGCACGTCGGGTCCTCGCTCGAGCTGAAGAGGGCAAGGGAAGATCAGGCACGTCGGCCTCAGCAACGTCACCGCCAAGCAGTTCGCAGAGGCGCGCGCCGTCGACGGAGATCGTCTGCGTGCAGAACCAGTACAACCTCGCGCACCGCGGCGACGACGCGTTCATCGACCAGCTGGCGAAGGACGGGGTGGCGTACGTGCCGTTCTTCCCGCTCGGGGGCTTCACGCCGCTGCAGTCGTCGGAGCTGTCCGAGGTCGCGACGGCG
Source organism: uncultured Gammaproteobacteria bacterium (assembly GCA_963782865.1). Lineage (GTDB taxonomy): Bacteria > Pseudomonadota > Gammaproteobacteria > Steroidobacterales > Steroidobacteraceae > Bog-1198. The sequence continues at coordinate 19,244 of CAWALS010000007.1, forward strand.
GCCGGAGCGACGCCGATGCAGGTTGCGCTCGCCTGGCTGCTGCAGCGCGCGCCGAACATTCTGCTCATTCCCGGTACGTCGTCGCTCGGTCACCTGCGCGAGAACCTCGCTGCCGCGAGAGCTGAAGCTGCCGAGCTTCGCGATGACCGCGCTGGATCAGATTGGCGCCCATATTGCGTTGCAATAGAAGCGGCAAAATCTCCAGGGCTGCGCCCAGGATCTTTTTCACAAAAATCCAACCTGTTTGCGATACCTTCGCAGGCAATGGCATGTCGCCGCCGTCAGGAGGCTAAAGATCGCAATGATTAACGAGCGGCCGAAATCAACCGCCCAGGTGGTTCGGATCCATAGCGCGAGGGCTTGCCGGGCGTCATCCAGGGAGTTTGCGCATGAATGACACGCCTCCCCTGGATCAGGAGCAGTTGATTCGCCGGATCAGCCGCGATCTTGCAGACGGCTACGATGAAGAATTGGAGATGGAAATCGAGGATCGGCCGATCTTGCCGGGCATGCCGGCCGACGCGGATGCCGCGGCAGAAAAGGCCTATCGCCTGCGCTATTTCAACGATCTATTTCGGCTTCAGGCCGAGTTGGTGAAGCTGCAAGACTGGGTGGTCGATACTCGCGAAAAAGTGGTGATCGTTTTCGAAGGGCGCGACGCCGCCGGCAAGGGCGGCATTATCAAACGGATCACGCAACGCTTAAATCCCCGCGTCTGCAGAGCCGTGGCCCTGCCGGCGCCAAACGATCGGGAGCGCACGCAGTGGTATTTCCAACGCTACGTGCCGCATCTGCCGGCGGCGGGGGAGATCGTCTTGTTCGACCGCAGTTGGTATAACCGCGCCGGGGTCGAACGGGTGATGGGATTCTGCACGCCCGAGGAATATGAGGAATTTTATCGTTCCGTACCGAGTTCGAGCGCATGCTGGTGCGCTCCGGGATCAGGCTCCTGAAGTATTGGTTCTCGATCACGGACGAGGAACAGTACGTGCGCTTTCTGGGCCGCATCCACGACCCGCTCAAGCAATGGAAGCTGAGTCCCATGGATCTCGAGTCGCGCCGCCGATGGGAGGACTATACCAAGGCAAAGGAAGTCATGCTGGAACGCTCACACATCCCGGAGGCGAAGTGGTGGGTAGTTCAGGCGGTCGATAAGAAGCGCGCGCGGCTCAATTGCATCCATCATCTCTTGGAACAGTTTCCTTATAAAGAGGTGATGAAACCAACTTACGTTCTACCCTCGCGCGAGCATCACGAGCACTACTCCCGCCAGGCGGTACCACCCGACATGGTGGTACCCGAGGTGTACTGAGGTCCGCGCCGACGGCGGCATGGTTGCGGAACTTTGACAAACAGGCTGAGTCAATCCTGACAGCCGCGGACATGAGCTCACCACGGAGTAATTCAATGAAGACTCGGCTTGCGATCAAACTCGGCGCGGTTGCCCTCGCGCTGTTGGTGAACAGCCTGATTCTAGGCGGCACGACCTTTGTGGTCGGCTCCCGCAGCCAGGGACAACCCGGCGCACCCTCGGTCGTCTGTACCCGCACCAAGGTCGCGCATCTGACCGTGTAACGCAATTGACATGAGAAGGCGGCCTTGCGCGACGCGGGAGATGACCCATCCGCAATGACCGGCCGATCTCACGCCGGCAGCATCAAGACAAAGCCGTCATTCTCGTAGGCGTACAGACGCCACTCCGCCGCGGTTTTTGGCGTGCCGAGAATCACCAGTTGCTGTCTCAAGGTCGCGACGTCGTTGAACACGTCCGAGGCTTTGATGATGTTCTCATATTTTCGCAACAGCGAATCGGTGGCGGTGCCCGGCAGGGCGTAAGTGATCAGCACCTTCAGCGGCGCGTTGAACAGCTGCAGCTTGTTCATGGTCTCTTGCGCGTGCGCCGCGTCAATTTCGTGTTCTATGGCAACGGAAACCCAATTCGCATACGAGGCGAACTTGCCGGTGGCGTCGACACCGCGCTCTTCGTAGAACATGCCATCGAGTGTGTAGTACTCCTTATTCCAGGACGACAAGCCGAGATGCCGGGCGATCTTGGGATAAATGGTCGAACGAATGAAGTACTTATAAGATTTTGAGTCAAAACCGAGGGCCGCGCGAAAACCCTGCTCCTCGGACTTCATGGCCGCGATGAAGGCATTATGAAAATCTCGGGGCGTAATTTTGTTCATTCGCTCCAGGCCATCACGGTGCTCATGGCTTGCGCAAAATCCTCTTTGAAGTCTTGAACGACCCGGGTCGCGGATTTCACGCCGTCGATCAATCCGACACCCTGGCCGACAAAATAGGTTACGAGATCTCGCGCCTGCGGATTGCCTTTCAGCGCCGCGCTGTTGATTTGTTGAAGCACCGGTTCGACGAGTACGCCCATCAGCGGCATCGGCAAAGCGGCCGGCGCGCCTTGCACTTCCCACGCTGCGTGCCACGCGGAACGCAATTGCCGACTGAACTTCCCAGTCCGGTATTTGGAGCGAACCGTGTCGCGCGAGGTTGCGGCAACGAGTTTGTCGCGCAACACCTCAGAGGTTTCGGAGTCGCTGGTCGCGAGCCACACTGAGCCCGTCCATGCGCCGGCCGCGCCCATCGCCATCATCCCGGCCATTTGCCGGCCCGTCATGATTCCTCCCGCCGCGAGCACCGGAACCTTGCGAATCTTCGCTATCGCCGCGATCACTTCGGGAACGAGCACCAAGGTCGACACCTCGCCGCAGTGGCCGCCAGCTTCGCCTCCTTGCGCCACGATGATATCGACGCCGGCGTTTATTTGACGTATGGCATGTTCTTTCGCGCCGACCAAAGCCGCCACCGGGACGCCATGACGCCGCGCGCGCTCAATCATCATCGGCGGGGCAATCCCCAGTGCATTGGCCATCAGTCGAATGGGGTGTTTGAAGGCGACGTCCAACAACGGTTCGCCGTCGTAAGCGGTGGTTGCACGGCCTTGCGGCGGCTCCGCTTTGGCTTCGATACCGCTTCGGCGCAGCAGGTCTGCCACGAAGTCGCGATGCTCGGGCGGCAGCATCGCGGCGATCGCCTCGACGTCGGTGCCGGCTTTTACGGCTTGATGCTCCGGAATCAGAATATCGATGCCGTAGGGTTTACCGTCGACGTGATCATCGATCCACTGCAGCTCTTGTTGCAACGACTGCGGCGAGAAACGCGCGCCCCCCAATACCCCAAAGCCGCCCGCTCGACTCACCGCCGCCACCACATCGCGGCAATGGCTGAAGGCGAAGAGCGGAAACTCAGCACCCACCAGCTCGGTCATTTCGAACGCCACGGCTTTCACTCCTCGATCCAGCGCATCACCCGCCAGACGCCGCAAAATCGACGCTTGGCGTGCCCATTTTAACGGTGTTAACCCATAAACGGTTTATCGATCAAAAATATAGACGGTAACGTGCGGCGGCGCTGCATACCTGAGAGGCAGGCATTTCGAGGCGGGAATCCAGGCTGCGGTCGCGGTACAGTAACGCCTGGTTATGGGTGAATCAATTTTCGGGGAGATGCGATGAAAACCAAGCGGCTTACGCCTGCGCCTAGTTCGAAGCCCGCTCCCGTCGTTCAGCGCCGCGCGCTGCTCAAGGGAGCGGCGGCGCTCGCGTGCGGCGCGGCCGCTGCGGGCGCGGTTTGCGGCGCACAGGCCGCGGCGGCGCGGGTCCAGGTCCCGAAAAGCGAAGCACCGCTGATCGCGCGCGATGGCGCTGCCGTTGCGGCCACGCGCGCAGGCCGCGTCGCCGGTTACATACGCCGCGGTATTTTTACGTTCAAAGGCATTCCCTACGCCGATACCTGCGCCGGTTCGAATCGCTTCATGCCCCCAATCAAGCCGAAGTCTTGGGAAGGGGTGCGCAGTTCACGCCAATACGGATATGTCGCGCCGCAGGGACCGCGCGCGGGATGGGCGAACGACGAAGAGGCCTTTATGTTCGCCTGGGACGATGGCGTGCAAAGCGAGGATTGCCTGCGCGTCAATGTTTGGACGCCCGGCGTGGGCGACGGGAAAAAGCGCCCCGTCATGGTCTGGCTGCATGGCGGCGGCTACACCGCGGGATCAGGTCAAGAACTGCGGTCTTACGATGGCGAGAATCTGGCCCGTCGCGGCGACGTGGTGGTCGTGTCCTTGAATCACCGCTTGAACGTTTTCGGCTATCTGGATCTCTCGAAATTTGGCGATCAATATGCGGCGTCGGGAAACGTGGGCATGCTCGACATCGTGGCTGCGCTCGAGTGGGTGCGCGATAATATTGAGAGTTTCGGCGGCAATCCGCACTTGGTCACGATATTCGGCCAGTCGGGAGGTGGCGGCAAAGTGTCCACCCTCATGGCGATGCCCGCGGCCAAAGCCCTCTTCCACCGCGCGATTGTCGAGAGCGGATCCATACTGCAGGGTATCCCGCAGCAAAATGCGCAGCAGCTGGCCGATGCCATCGTCAGCGAATTGGGGCTTAGCGGCGCGACGATTGGGCAAATCCAGGCGCTGCCCTATCAGCGGATTCTATCGGCGGCGGACAAGGTGCTGCGGGAACGGCATCCGAAAGTCGTCGGCGGGATAGCGAATTTTCGGCGCATTGCGGCGTTGTTGGGCTTCGGGCCGGTTGTCGACGGCAAGACGCTGCCCAATCATCCATTTGATCCCGCTGCGCCGGCGATCTCAGCCGATGTCCCCATGATCATCGGCACGACGCTGAATGAATTTGTCACCGCGATCAATCATCCCGAATTTGAAGCCATGAGCGAGGCAGATCTCGAAAAGCGCGTGCGCGAGATCTATGGCGACCGGGCCGGGAGCGTCATCGGCGCGTTTCGTCAGCGCACGCCGCGAGCCAAGCCGTTCGACATCTGGTCGCATATTGCCGCCTCCGGCGTGCGCGGCAGCGCCATCGAGCAGGCGAAATTGAAGGCTGCGCAGGGCCGCGCGCCTGCCTATTTGTATTGGTTTACCTGGCAGACTCCTATCTTGAGCGGACGGCCGCGCGCCTTTCATTGCGCCGAGATTGCCTTTGTATTCGATAACACGGACCGTTGCGAGACGATGACGGGCGGCGGCGCTGAAGCGCGCGCGCTGGCGGGAAAGATGTGCGACGCTTGGATCCAATTCGCCAGGACCGGAAATCCCGATCATCCGCTGTTGCCGCGCTGGCCGGCATTTTCCGCGGAAGCGATTCCCACGATGATTTTCGACGATCCGCCCAGGGTCGAAATGAATCCCGACGGCGCCGAGCAAAGGAGCGTCGCCCAAAGCGGCTGAGGCTTTGGAATGCGGCAAGCCGCGCAGCGGGGCGCGGCGTTCACGGCGGGGGGGTGGCAGAGCCCGCTCTGCCTAAAACCTGCCGCGGCTATGGCGCGAAGGGCCGGTCAAGTCGCGTGCTTGGCCTGATCTTTGATCGGCAGGCTACGAATTCGCTTGCCGGTGGCCGCAAACACCGCGTTGCACAGGGCCGGGGCAATCGGCGGCACGCCCGGTTCGCCCACGCCGCCCAAGGGCATGGTCCAGTCCGTCGTCGGAATCAGGTGTATCCGGATCTCGCCGGGCGCCTCATTCATCCTCGTGACGCGATACTGATGAAAGTTGCTCTGCTGCGACCGGCCCTTCTTGAAGGTGATCTCCCCGAACATCGCCAGGCTCAGCCCCATGATGACAGCGCCTTCGAGTTGCGCGCGAATGCGCTCGGGATTGACTTGCGGGCCGCAGTCAAATGCGACATCGACGCGCGGTACCACGATTCGCCCCAGGGCATCGATGTCCACCTCCACGACGGCCGCGGCATAACTCAAAAAGCTGTAATGCGCGGCCAATCCTAACCCTCGGCCGGGAGCGAATTTCCTGCCCCAACCGGCTTGCTGCGTGACGGTTTCGACGACTCGCCGCAAGCGGCCGGTGTCCACCGGATAGCGCTGCGGCGACTCGCCGTGATTCCAATGGTCCTGCAGGCTGTTAGGATCGATTTTGCGCGCCGGGCCGATGAGTTCCAGCAAGTAGTCGCGGTGATCTAGGTGGGCGCTGTCCGCCAGCTCCGCCGCAAACGACTGCACGGCAAAAGCGTGCGGAATGTTCGACACGGAGCGAAACCAACCAATGCGGCAATGCGCGCCGGCTTCCGGGTTTTCGAGCCGAAGGTTGGGTATCTCGTAGGGCATGTTGATAAAGCCCATTCCGAGCTCGGCGCCCACTTCGTGATCGACGCCGGGCGCGAAACTCGTTGCCAGCGACGGCGCCACGCTTCGATGCAGCCACGCAGAGACCTTGCCGTCGGTACCGACGCCGGCTTTCATATATTCGACGGATACTGTGTGCAGGAAGTCATGATGCAGGTCATCCTCGCGGGTCCAGGTCACCTTGACCGGACTCCCGCCCATGGCCTGCGACAACTGCGCGGCCTCGATGGCGAAGTCCGGCATTGATTTGCGTCCGAAGCCTCCGCCGAGCAGCGTCACATGCACGGTGACGTCCTCCGCGGAGATTCCAAGATGCTTCGCGACGTCCTCGCGCGTGACTTGCGGTGCTTGGGTGGGCGCCCAGACTTCGACCTTGCCGGCAATGATGCGCGCCACTGCGCACGGCGGCTCCATGGTCGCGTGGGCGATGTGTGGAATGTAGTACTCCGCCTCGATTGTTTTGGCCGAGGACTTAAAGGCCGCGTCCACGTCGCCGGCCTCGCGTACGACCTTACCGGGTTTGCCGGCGGATTCGCTCATCGAGGCACGATAATCATCGGAATCGTAGCTGCCGTTGGCGCCGTCATCCCATTCGATTTTCAGCAGTTTGCGCGCGGCGATCGCCGCGCCCGTGGAATTGGCGATGACCGCGACGCCGGCGAGGGGGTGAAAGGTGGCTTTCGGAACCAGCGCAGGCATCTGCAGCACTTTCCGCACGCCAGGCGCCGCCGCCGCGGCGTTGCCGTCGAATTGCTTGACGCTGCCGCCCAACACCGGCGAGCGCGCGATCACGGCGAAGCTCATGTCTTTGAACCACGGGTCGATGCCGTACTGCGCCTGGCCGGTGACGATATCGCGTCCATCGACAATCGCGACGCCTCCCTTGCCGACGTAGCGAAACTCTTCGGCGGTTTTCAAGCGCAGCGCACTCGTGGCCGGCACCGGCAGCTTCGCGGCCCGCCTGGCGAGGGCGGCGTAAGAAAGTTTGCGGCCGGTTTTCTGATGCAGTACTTCGTGATTGGCGGCGTGAACTTCGCTGACCGGCACGTGCCAAGACAAGGCAGCGGCCTGTTCCAACATCATTCGCGCCGCTGCCCCGCAGCGGCGCATCGGATCAATGAAATGCCGTGTGCTGCGCGACCCGTCGGTGTCCTGGTTGCCGTATTTCGCTTCGTCGGCGGGCGCTTGCCGCACCCGGACCTTGCTCCAATCCGCTTCCAGTTCGTCCGCGACGATGAGGGGCATGCCGGTGCGCACGCCTTGGCCCATTTCCGAGCGATGCACCACGACGGTTACCCAGCCGTCATCAGCCACCGCTAAAAACACCAGAGGATTGTCGACCGTGCCGTGCTCCATGGCGTCGGCGCCATACTTGGGGGCATCCGCGGCATTCGCAATGCGCAGGCCGTCCGCGACGAGCAGCAGGCCGCTAATCGTGCGCAGGCGCCGCAAAAACTCGCGACGGCTCAGGCCGTTGCTTGGAGCGAATTCATCCGCAAGCGCGCTCATTTCGTGCGCCCCACATGAGCGGCAGCCTGTTTGATGGCCGAGCGTATGCGCGGGTACGTGCCGCAGCGGCAGATATTCCCGGACATGGCGGCATCGATGTCGGCATCGCTCGGATCCGGTTTCATCTGCAGCAGTGCGGCGGCGGACATGATTTGCCCTGCCTGGCAATAGCCGCATTGCGGCACGTTAATCTGTTGCCATGCGCCTTGGAGTGCCGCGCCCACTGGAGTCGTGCCGATGCCTTCAATGGTTGTGATCTTTTTTCCCGTGGCCTGCGCCACCGGGAGGACGCACGAGCGCAGAGCCGCACCGTCGACCAACACGGTGCACGCACCGCACAGCGCCATGCCGCAGCCGAATTTTGTGCCGGTCATTCCCAGCAAATCGCGCAATACCCAGAGCAGCGGCAGATCCGGTTCGGCGACGATTGTCACTGTCTGATCGTTGATCTGCAGTTCCATTCCCATCTCCTGTTCATACCGGCGTAAACGGCCCGGAATCCTGCCTCACAGCAGATTGTTCGGCCAAATCATCGTTCGCCACATGTGCGCCACCGCCGAGCCGTCGAACCCCAGACCCGCCTCGGGCTGCTTGAAATGCCTGCCGACGATGTCGGTGAACAGCTCTGGGTCCACGGTAACGTTCGGGTCGAACGCGTACAAGTCGTTCAAGGTGATGAGACGCGAAGTCATGTACCAACGATGCCGTCGCGCTTGCGCGTAGGCCACCTTGACGTACTCCTCAGGCTGGTAGTCGGGGCCAAAGAACTTGATATAGGCCTCAGGATACTGATAGCCCACCGATTCATCGGCGAAAAATCGCAGCGCCTGATGATTCCGGACCGCCCAACTGATCTCTTCCGACACGTAGGGCTCAATGAGCTGCGCGCCCCAGTATCCGTGATCAACCCGAATCAACGCGCCGTTGGCAATGTCGTGCAGCAAACACGCCAGAACGACTTTCTCCTCCATGCCGCCTTTGAGCGCAACCAGGGCACTCTGCAACAGATGATTGCGCGTGAACGGCGAAAAGCGCAGCCGATAAAAATCCAGCAGCTGCGGCTTCTGCGGCATTTTCGGCAGAGCCGGATTGTCGCCCATCATGAATATGGCATGCGGCCCCAGCCGCCCCATCATCTGCGTCTCCACGTCGGGCTGCTGCGTGCCAAGAAATGACACCGGGTGCGGCAGAATCATGCGCCGCAACCCGCCTTCTTCTCGAGGGGTTTCGTTTTCAGAACGGAGTGCTTTGTCCATGGGTGCTACAACGCAGTGGCTGATGCTGCATTGTATGCGAACGCCGTGCCGCTGCGCAGCGCCCGGCTGTTGCTTGGGACAAAGGACCGGATCAGGCCGGAGAGCCGGCTCCCAGCGCGGAAGATTTGCGCAGCGAGGTCCACGCCGCAGCCGCGAACACCAGCAGATTGGCGATAATGACCGGCAACGCGCCGATCAGCACGCCGTAGGTTATCCAGAGCAGCGCGCCCGCCATTTGGCAAGCTCGCAGCCGCGAAGGTTTGGCAAAAAAGTACGAGGCGACAAAAACACTGGTGGCAGCCCACCCCAGAGCTTCAATCCAAAAGTGATTCATACCGCGCCCGCCTGCGCGGCCTCATTGAGGCTGAGCATGCTGCCGATCTTCAATCGATCCGTTCTGTCCTTTTCCCACTCGTCCAGCGTCAAGCCGTAGGATTCGAACAGCTCGCGGATCTCGCCGGTTCGCCAATGCAGCAGTTGGTCGAGTATCGGCACCATGATGCTAAACGCATTATCGCTCAAGACCACGCGCTTCGCGATGCGCGCGAGCTGCCGGTTCTCAGAGACCGCGATGGTAAGGCCATCGTGATTGTTGACATGCAGCATCACATGCACATCCGAGCCGCCATCACCTACATAAATCACGCGGTCGGCGGCTATACTCAAGCGCTGCTGCAGCTCTTCGATGACGGCGACCTTGCCGTAGCCCGCGGGCACGCGATTGATCGCCTTCACTTCGCGCGAGTGGGCATCGAAATCCAATTCGGTGCCGTAAATGTGCTCGGCGGGGACGATGCCTGCCAATGCCGAGGCCACGATTTCGCGAGGCGCGGCTGAAATTACAAAAAACGAAAATTGATAACCCGCGGCGCCACGTCGCATGAAATCCACCAGCGCCGGAATCGCGCTTTTGAGCCGCACGCGCCGCCCCGCTTCGAGCAAGTGCTCGCGGCGAACGCCGCGGAATTCCGGATCATGCCGGATCAAATAGGCCAACTCGCCGCCCTGCTGTACCAGGTTGGTTCGGCCAAGTCCGGCAACGCGCTCCTCGAATCCGGAAATTCCGAGCAACTCGCTCAAGACCACTCCCGAATCCTTGAAACTCAAGGTCTGATCAAAGTCGCAAGCCAGCAAGTAGTGCTTGGCGGATTGTTCGCTCATAGTTTCGTCTCGAATGGTTCCTGCGCGCCTATTCTATAAGAGGGCAGTCAAGGTCAGGTGATAAAGAATCGCTTGTGCGATTTTTCATTTCACTCGAGACGCGACGAAAGTGCGACGCCGTGCCACGCGGCGCAAAGATTTTTGCCAAACGGCTGCACGCCGCTCGAATTGCGTGCGTCAAGGACGCGCGTGCGCACCGCCCAAGTGCATGGACGGGCGGCGTTCCAAGATGGTGATCATGCCGTTCTTGGGGCGCAAGGTGATGCGCGTTTGCAGTTTGATTTCCTGATGCTCCTTGAGACGCAGGCGAAAGCGCTGGGCGAGCACGGCGAGGATCAATGTCGCCTCGATCATGGCGAGCGTTGCGCCGATGCAGACCCGCGGTCCGCCGCCGAAGGGCAAGTACGCAAAGCGCGGCCGCTTTTCGCTGGACTCCTTGCTGAATCGTGTTGGATCGAACCGCTCGGGATTGTCCCAAAGCCGGCGGTGGCGGTGCAGCACCCAAGGCGATATTAGAATCTGCAATCCGGGCGTCACTTTGAAGCCGCATACTTCGTCGGCCTGCTGAGCTTCGCGAATCGACATACCCGGCGCCGGCGGGTATATGCGCATCGCCTCTTCGATAACCATCCGCGTGTACGGCAGATTCGGCAGATCCAGGACGGTCGGCGTGCGGCCGCCGAGCACGGTATCCAGCTCCTCGTGCAGCTTCGCCTCCTCGAGCGGATGCTGCGACAGCAGATACCACACCCAGGTCATGCTCACGGCCGTGGTCTCGTAGCCGGCGACGAAAATGGTGATGACCTCGTCGCGCACCTCGGTCGCATTCAATCCGGCGCCGTCATCCGGATCCTTGGCCGCGACCAACCGCGTCAGGAAATCTCTGGGGGCTTCGTGGCGGATCTTTTCGCGCTCGCTGATCAATCGGTAGATGGCCGCATCCATGCCCTTGAAGTGCGCGCGAATCGCCGCGACGGTGCGCTTGATGCGCCGCGGACCGATCAGCGGCAGAACGTCCAGCAGGCCGAACTCCAGCGAGGCCTGCACGAAATTGAGGGCCTCGCGGGAATGTGTCGCCAGCTCATCCGCGTCCGCGGAGAACATGGTCCGGCAGATTATCTTCAACGTCAGCGCCTTCATTTCCTCGGCGATGTCCATTTCCGCGGCTTCCGGCAATGCGTCCCAGCGCTGGGCAAAGGCCGTCGTGGTCTCCACCATTGCCGGCGCATACGATTCGACCGTGCGTGTGCCGAAGGAGGGCGCCATCACCTTGCGATGCGTACGCCACTTGGCATGAGGCGCGCTCAGCAGTCCCTCGCCGAACATCGCTGAAAAGAATTCGATTTCCAAATCGTTTTTCGGATAATTGGCAACGTTGTCCAACAGAACGCGACGTACGCCTTCTGGATCATTGACCATGAGAACATTACCGAGGATCGACTTCGCCAGGTAGACCGGCTTCTCGTAGGCCTCAAGGGGAATCACTTCAAAGGCGTTGCCCCTGGAAGCGCGCAGGGTCTTCAGGAAGGATGCCGGCTTGAGCGGCGGCGGAGCGAGGCCGGCTAAGGTATGGGTTGCGGTGGCGGTTGCAGTTGCGGGGGTAGTCAAGGACGCTCCTCAAGGCTCGAGTGCTCGGCAAAGTATAGGCGTTCCCGCTTTCGTTGCAGGCAATCGTGCAGGTTCAGGATAGAATTTGGGCATGAAAACTCGAAATCCTTGCCAAAGGATCGCCGCGGTCTGCGGACGCAATCAAGCCGCCCGCTTGGTACGAGCAGCGGCTCAAGCTCATGCGTAAACTCCGCTGGGGCATCCTCAGCACGGCCAATATCGGCATCAAACGCGTGATACCGGCCATTCTTGGCGGGGAGCGGGGCGTCATCGCCGCCATCGCTTCGCGCAATGCGTCCCGGGCGGCCGAAGTCGCGGCGCGTTTTGCCATTCCGCGCAGCTACGGAAGCTACGAGGCCCTGCTCGACGATTCGAAGATCGATGCCATTTACAATCCGTTGCCCAACCATCTTCATGTGGCATGGACCGTCAAGGCCCTGAATGCCGGCAAGCACGTCCTGTGCGAAAAGCCCCTGGGCATCAATGCACCCGAAACGCAGTCCATTGTCGAGGCGCGTGACCGCAGCCAGAAGCGGGTCATCGAGGCCTTCATGGTGCGCCATCACCCCCAATGGCAGCGCGTGCGCGCGCTGGTACGGGGCGGCCGGATCGGCACCGTGTGCAGCATCCAGTCGGCGTTTCTATTCACCATGCTGGATGCGAACAATGTCCGCAACCAAGTGAAGTTAGGCGGCGGCGCGCTGTATGACGTCGGCTGCTATCCATTGGTGACCGCGCGTTACATTTACGGCGCGGAGCCGACGCGCGTGATCGCTCTGCTCCATCGCGACGCAAATCTCGGCGTTGACACGCTCACCAGCGGCCTGCTCGAATTTCCCGGCGGCGGCCAGTTGGTGTTCAGCAGCGCATTTCAGGCAGCCGCCTACCAACGCGTGACGATATTGGGCAGCGGCGGGCGCATCGACATGCCGGTGCCCTTCACCCCATCGAAGGATTTGAGCTGCAGAATAATTATCGGCGGCGCCGATAGCCCGGACGGCGCCTCGGCGGTATTCGAAGATTTCCCGGCGGTGGATCAGTATGGGCTGCAATGCGACGCGGCGGCCGCCGTGTTTCTCGGCGAGACCGAGCAGGAATTCGCAATCGAAGACGGCATTGCGACCATGCGCTGCATCGACGCGCTGTATCGGTCCGCCGCTTCCGGCCGATGGGAGGCGCCGTGAGCTCCGGCCGGCGGCGCGCGCCCGTTTGGCTGCTCGGTCTCACCAACGCGCTGTTCGGAATGTACGGCGGCATCTTGGTGATCGCCGTGCCGCAACTCTTGAGCGCGCGCCACGTTGCCGAGGCGACGATCGCGGGGATGACGGCGGCGGCGATCTCACCGGGCTTCTGGACCTTTTTGGCCAGTCCGGTCCTCGATGTTCGATTTAGCCGCCGCTGGTATTCCGTGCTGACGGCGCTGCTGTCCGCGCTGCTCCTGGCGCTTGCTCTGACGAATCTCGAACACCTTGTTTTGGTGGAAATCCTCCTGGTCGCGGGTTTCTTTTTCGCCAATCTCTATCAAAGCGCAGTAGGAGGCTGGCTCTCCAGCATCATCACGGCCGACGAAGAGCACGCCTTGAGCGTGTGGGTGACCATCGCCAACATCAGCGGCGGCGGCGCCATGGCGATGATGACCGGCGAAATCGTGCAGCGCCTATCCCCCACGGCGGCGGCGCTGGGGTTGGCCGCCATCGTTCTGCTGCCGACCGTGATTTTCCGCTGGATGCCGGCGCCGGGCCCGGATCGGCGCCTGGCGCGCGAAAGCTTTCCGCAGTTCTTCGCCGATGTGATCGGCTTGCTCAAGCGCCGCGAGATTCTCATCGCCATGGTTTTATTCATCGCGCCGGCATCAACGTTTTCCCTGGTCAACATCTTGGGCGGGTTGGGCAACGATTTTCACACTTCGAGCCGCTTCGTCGGACTCGTGGGCGGCGCCGGGGTGCTGATTGCCGGCATCGCCGGCTGCATGATGTTTCCTCTGGTCGATCGGCTGCTGCCGGTGCGCTATTTGTATCTCGCCATCGGCGTGGTCGGGTCGATGTTCACTCTGCTGCTGCTCGCGCTGCCGCGCACTCCCTGGGCATTTGCGGCGGCACTGATAGGAGAGAATGTCTTTCAGTCCCTGTCCATCACGGCCTCGACCGCGATCACCTTTGCCACCATCGGGCGCAGAAATGCCTTCGCGGCAACGACCTACTGCCTCATGGTGTCGGCGTTCAACGTCGCCAATACCTATATGCTGGTGGTGGATGGCTGGGGCTATGCGTGGCGCGGCGTCGCCGGCAGCTATCTCGTGGATGCCTGCGCGAGCCTGGCAGCCTGCCTGCTATTGAGCCTGCTATTGCTGCATATCCGGCCGCGTGCGCGGCAGGCGTTCGTTCATTAGCGAATCGCCGCGCGCCCATCCCATATCAATTCTTATCATTGGGGATTCTGACGACGCTGCCTCTGGCCTGCGGATCATTGGGGTCCGCCACGACCGTGACATAGAGATCCTTCTCCCCGGGACCAAATGCAACATTGGTGGTCCCGTCTCCCGCCGCGATCTCGAACTGCCGTATCAGTTTCCCGCGCGGCGAAATTTTCAGGATCTTTCCGCCGAACCATTGCGCGACATACATGTCTCCCTTGGCATCGATTTTCATGCTATCCGGACCCAGCCACCAGGAATTCGTTTTGTTGGGGGTAAGCAGGTTCAGCAATGCGAAATTCGAGCGATTCTTGAGCGTGCCGTCGCGATCGACGTCGAACTTCAATATGCAGTTGCCCACTGTTTCGCTGACGTAAAGGGTCTTCTGGTCCGGCGAGATGCCGATGCCGTTGGCATAGTTCAGATCGCGCGCCACCTCGCGCCACTGTGCCGCGCCGGGCGCGAGATACAGAATCTTGCCGGCGACCGCGGTCGGCACGTCTTCAGGCGGTCCAAACACCGTCGCGTAGGCACCGCCATTGGCGGCGACCATGACATCGTTGATGCCGCCGGCGAATATGTTTCCCTTGATATCCCTATCCCAGCGCCGCAATTGCTTGCCGTTCATGTCGAGCTCGAGGATTGCGCCGTGATTTGCGGTGCACGCCAGCAGGAATGTCCTGCGCCGAGTCAATGCCAGACCGTTGTGGCTGCAACCCGCGAGACTGTTCAAGACGATGGTCGATTTGCCGTCCCATTTGGAGAGCGTATTCGAGACCCAACCCACGTAGTAGAGGTTGCCGTCGACATACAACGGGCCCTCGGGTCCCAAAACATTGTTCACAATGGTGACTTCGGCGGCGCGCGCAGCGCCGCCGGCGAAAATGATCCAAGCGGCAGCGCAGATCAGTTTTGTAGTTGTCATCCGGGTGCGCTTAGGGTTCTTTGGCCGCGGGCGCAGCTCCAGCCGCGCCGTTCGACGACCGCACATCGTTTACAACTTCGCGCACCGCAGCGATGACGACATCGGGGCGGTCGAACTGAATGTAGTGCGTGGCATCGGGTACGAGCTCATGACGGCTGTGATGCGACCACGAGGCTTCTTCGTCCTGCATGTCTTTCCATGCAGCCTGAATTCGCCGGCCCTGCTCGCTGGTCAATTGCATGGCCTTCAGCACTGCTGCGGGATAGGGCTTCATGGCGGTCAGCACCACCACGGGCCGATCTCCCAACTGCCGCAGCTGACCGGCCGCTGCAAATGTCGCGTCCAAAGCATCCAATTCCTGCAGCGCCGAGGCCAGTGAGCGGCTCAAATACGCATCATCGGCGAGCTTCGCCTGCACTGGAAATGTCTGGTTCTGCGTATGTGCCGCGACCAGTCGCGGAATTCCCGTCCAGCTCAAGGCGCTCGCGGCCTTCATCATTCCCATCCCCGTTTCCATTTTCTTGCCGATGACTTGGGTCATGCGGCCGACTTGGTCTGGATGCGATGCGTCAACGAACACCAATCCCGCAACGTCCTGTGGATAGAGGCGGGTGAAGTTCATGATGTACGGGCCCCCGAGGGAATGGCCTACCATCACAAAAGGAGCGCGCTCGCCGGCGGCGAGCAGCAATGCATGAAGATCGCGAGCCTCGCCGTCGGGTTCGAATTCTCCGGCTCGGGGCTCGCTCCACATGATACCCGCCCGGCTATAGGCGCAGGCTCGGGTGGTGGCCGCGATCTTATCGTGCACTGCGGTCCAACTCAGAGAGCCCATGGTATCGAGCCCGGACTCGAACACGACGGTGGGCGCGCCGCTGCCGCGGCAGTCGATCTGCATGCGGCGGCCGCCGATGTCGACGAGACGCCCTTGAACGGGAAACTCTCGGGCCGCGCGCCAACGCATGATTTGCTCGTAGCTGGCGCCCACCAGCACCGCCGCAACAATGAGGCCGCCGATTATGAGGGCGATTCTCTTGACCCATCGCATCATGTCCTATCCCCAAAATGAAACAGTCGAGAGCGACACGCCAAACTAATCCATAGCGCTTGATTTCTCAACGCCCGGCGGCCAATTCGACGGCATTCCTCGGGGCTGCGCTGCGCTTCGTGCGCAGCGGCCTCATGCTATGCTTGCCTTGAAAATCGGGCGATTTCGGATAAATAGGAAGAAAACCATGGGTAAAGTCGCTGTCGCCATTCTGTGTGCTCTGGCCGCCGGCTGCGGCGGTGGCGCAACCGCGCCGCAGGCGCTGTCCGCTGACGATTCGGCCTACCAGCAGAAGCTGCAGGAACAGTTCCTGGACGCAAAACCGGGCTCCGTCATCGAAATTCCCGCCGGCCGACATGCGCTTGATCGCGTGCTGACCCTGCGCGCCAATGGCGTCACCATCCGCGGTGCCGGCTCGGACAAGAGCATCCTGTCGTTCAAGAATGAGATCTCGGGTCCCGAGGGCATGCTGGTGTACGCGAACGATTTCACCATCGAACACCTCGCCATCGAGGACAGTAAAGGCGATGGGCTCAAGATCAATGACGGCGAAAACGTCACCATACGCGATGTGCGAGTGGAATGGACGGCAGGTCCCAAGACCACGAATGGCGCGTACGGCATCTATCCGGTGAAGAGCAAGAATGTCCTGATCGAGGATTCGGCATCGATCGGTGCGTCGGATGCGGGCATTTATGTGGGGCAGTCGCAAAATGTGATCGTGCGGCGCAATCGCGCGGAGAAAAACGTCGCCGGCATCGAAATCGAAAACACCATCAATGCCGACGTCTACGAAAATACCGCGACCGGCAATACCGGCGGCATCCTGGTGTTCAACATGCCGAATCTGCCGCAACCCGGCCAATCGACGCGGGTATTCAACAACAAGTCGATCGACAACAACCTGGCTAATTTTGCCGCCAAAGGCGCCGCCGTCGCCAGCGTGCCGGCCGGCTCGGGCGTGGTGGTGAACTCCAATCCCAAGGTTGAAATCTTCGACAATGACATCGCCGGAAATCACACCGCGAACTTGATCATTGCGAGCTACTTCTCCACCAATTACTACAATACCCGCGGAGTGGATCCGCACTACGACCCGTACCCCCGGGCCATCTATGTCTACGGTAATCGATTCAAGGGCGGCGGCGATTCGCCCGACGGCTTGGAGTTAAAGACGCTGAAAGTGGCCATGTTCGGCATCAACGGACATTTCCCGGATGTTCTCTGGGACGGTTATGTGGACAGCAAGAGTCTGGTCAATGGCCTGCCGCCTCCGGCCGAGCGCATCTGCGTGCAGAATGGCGACGCGGAAGTCCTCAATGCCGATGGGCCGAACAAATATAAAAACCCCAAAATCGAGAAGACCTCTTTCCAGTGCGAGTTGCCCAAACTTGCCGCCGTTGAGTTGCCGCACGGCTAGGAATTCTGAGACAGGCTCGAGGCCAAATCATGCTTGATGCCGCGGTCCGTGGGTAGCAAACAGGCTGCAAAAGCCGGCCTCGTTGCTTGCGCCGGGGCCTTGGCGTTGGTTGCTTGTTTGCGCACGGCGCAGCCGGTGCATTTCTTCGGCGAGGGCCGGCCTGCCAAGCTCAGCGATTGGCACGTGGTCTATGCGGATGGTCACGATCTTGCGCTCAACGACGGTGTGGTTCCGTACGACCTGAACACGCCGCTGTTCAGCGACTACGCCCACAAACTGCGTACGATTTGGATGCCGCGCGGCAGCAGCGCGAAATATGACGCGCATGGCAGCTTCGATTTTCCCGTCGGTACGATCATCAGCAAGACATTCTATTACCCGCTGCCTGCGGGTGCGGCGCGCGACTCAAAAGCCGTGGCGCGCACCTACGATCAGTCGCGCGACTTCAGCGACGCTGCCCAAGGCGAACGCGGTTTGAATCTCGCCAATGTGCATTTGATCGAGACGCGTATTCTGGTGCGCCGCGAAGCCGGCTGGGAGGCGCTGCCATACGTTTGGAACGCTGCGCAAACAGACGCATTACTGGCACGGACGGGCGATGCAAAACCGCTCGAGCTCGTTTCCGACGATGGCGCGAAACAGGCCTTTACTTACGTGGTGCCCAACGAAAACCAATGTGCGGGATGCCACGTCGCGGATCTTAAGACCAAGCAGATTGCACCGATCGGGACCAAGGCGCGGCACCTGAATCGAGAATACGCCTACGCTAGGCTGCGTGAAAATCAGCTCCTGCATTGGACCAAACTCGGCTACCTCAGCGGCGTAACGGACCTGGCGAGCGCCCCGAAAAACGCCGACTGGCGCGATGCTGCGCAGCCGCTCGATGCTCGCGCCCGGGCCTATCTCGATATCAATTGCGGGCATTGCCACAACGCCAAGGGACCCGCGAATACGACGGCGCTCGACCTGACGATCTTCGCAGCGGCCGACCGCTATCTCGGCATTTGCAAGCCGCCCGTAGCCGCGGGTCGCGGGACGGGCGATCATTTTTTCGACATTGTGCCCGGACATCCGCAGGACTCGATTCTGCCGTACCGCCTGCGATCAATCGAGCCCGGTGTGATGATGCCGGAGCAGGGGCGCACGACCACCCACGTCGAGGGCGTTGCGCTGATCGAGCAGTGGATCGCCGCTTTGCGCGGAACCTGCGACACGGCGGCATAGCTTTCTCGCGTTTCAACCAACCATTCCGATGAGGCGACGCGCATGACCGACCAGATCGACACCGGTACAACCGAGCTTCTGGCGACGTTGCACGACGGCGTGCTGACTTTGACCCTGAATCGGCCTGAGGCGCGCAACGCGATGAGCGAGCCGATGAATCGAGCTTTGGCGGAGCAACTGGCCTGGGCGGAAGTGGCGCCGTCGGTGAAATGCGTGGTCCTGACGGGCGCGGGCAAGGGCTTTTGCGCCGGCGGAGATGTCAAAGGCATGGCTGAGCGCACCCATGAGCCGGCAGCGGTCACCCTCGATGAGGCGATCTATCGGCAACGGGTGAATCAGCGTGCGACGGCCGGACGGCTATTCAAAATGCCGAAGCCCACGCTGGCGGCGCTGCCGGGTGCAGCTGCCGGCGCGGGGTTGGCGTGGGCGCTCGCCTGCGACCTGAGGATCATGTCGCGCACTGCGATCCTGACCACGGCATTTGCCCGCGTCGGGTTCTCGGGCGACTTCGGCGGCACCTACTTCCTCACGCAGCTCGTGGGATCCGCGAAGGCCCGTGAACTTTACTACTTGTCGGAACGGGTGAGCGCGGAGGAGGCGCTGCGGCTGGGGCTCACCAACTGGATCTGTGAGCCGGAGGAGCTCGCGGCACGCACCCAAGAAATTTCCAGCCGATTGGCGCGCGGACCGAGCATCGCCTATCGTTATATGAAGGAAAATCTCAATCGCGCCATGGGCGGAGCGGTCGACGACTGTCTCGACCTGGAGGCAACGCACCACATACATTGCGTTGCGACCGATGATCATCGCGATGCGGTGCGAGCCTTCGTCGAGAAGCGTGAACCGGTGTTCCGCGGCCGCTAAGATGCGCCTCCGGCAAATCGCGCTCGTCGCCAGGGACCTCGCAGCCGTCCGCGCTGACATTTCCGCGGTCTTAGGGATTGACTACGCCTTTGACGATCCCGGGGTCGGCAAGTACGGTTTGCGCAATGCAGTCTTCCCCATTGGGGACACTTTTCTTGAAGTGGTTTCGCCGAAAGAATCCGGCACCACGGCCGGGCGGTTGTTGGAGAAGCGCGGCGGCGACGGTGGATACATGGTTATTCTGCAAGTTGATGACCTGGCGCAAGCCCTCGCCAAAGTCAAAGACGCCGCGGTGCGCATTGCCGATCAGAGGGATCAGGACGGCGCTGCCTTTACCCATATTCATCCCAAGGACATCGGCGGTGCGATCCTGTCTTTGGACCGCATGGTGCCCAAGGAGCGTTGGGAATGGGGCGGTCCGCATTGGCAGTCGCACGTCCGCACCGATACGTCGGTAAAAGTGGCCGCTGCCGAGCTGCAGGCCAAGGATCCGGCGCGCATGGCGGCGCGCTGGGCGCAGGTTCTCGGCCGCGCGGCCCGCGAGGACGCGGGAGTTTGGCGCATCCGGTTGGATGAGGGTGAGATCCGCTTCACCGCCGATGGCGATGGACGCGGAGAGGGCCTCGGCGCCTTTGACATCGTGGTTCGCGACATTGATGCAGTCCACGCCAACGCCGCGGCCCGCGGTTTGCTCGACCCAGACGGGACTGTCGTGCTCGCGGGTACGCGCGTGCGCTTGATTCGATAACGCGTCCGTCCGCGTTCCGCGTTATCCTGGCATCTTAGGAACCAGGTGAGAAACATGACCGAGAATGCTGGAAGCGCGATGTCCCGTCGGCGACTGTTGACGATGATCGGCTTGAGCGCCGGCGGTAGCGTGATGTACCAAGCCATGCACAGTCTCGGGCTGGCGGCGGAATCCAATTTCCAGGGGCCGATCCGCTTGAGCGCCGCCCCGAAGGGCGCCTCGGTTCTGGTGTTGGGCGCGGGGATTGCCGGGCTGGTCGCCGCCTACGAATTGCGCAACGCCGGCTACCAGGTGCAAGTGCTGGAATACAACGCACGCGCGGGGGGCCGCAACTGGACGCTGCGCGGCGGCGATCGCTATACGGAATTGGGAGGAGAGCCCCAGGATTGCCGATTTGATCCGGGCCTGTACATCAATCCGGGTCCATGGCGCTTGCCGTATCACCATCGCGGCATGCTCAGCTACTGCAAGCGGCTGGGAGTCGCGCTGGAACCGTTTGTGCAGATCAATCACAACGCCTACTTGCATAGCCGCAATGCGTTTGACGGCAAGCCGCAGCGGCTGCGCACCGTTAAAGCAGACTTCGATGGCCATATCGCGGAGCTGTTGGCCAAGGCCACGCAAAGCCATGCGCTCGATGCCGATGTGAGCGCCGAGGATCAGGCCATATTGCTTTCCGCGCTGCGCTCGAGCGGTGCGCTCGACAAGAACTATCGATTCGTCAAAGGCCCCGACAGCAGCGAGCGGCGCGGTTTCGATCGTGATCCGGGAGGCGGCTTGAGCGCCAGACCTAAGTATTCGGAACCGGTCGGCTTGAGCGACTTATTGAGATCGCGCCTTTGGGGCGCACTCGCCATCGGCGACGGCTACGACATGCAAACCACCATGTTCCAGCCGGTGGGCGGCATGGGTCAGGTGGGTCAGGCGTTCGCGCGTGAGCTTGCGCCGCTGATTCATTACAACGCCAAGGTCGTGGAGATTCATCAAGACCAACACGGTGTTACTGCCGCTTATGAGGCCCCAAGCGCAGGATCCGGCCGGCAGACGGCCCGCGCCGATTGGTGTGTCTGTACGATTCCACTGTCGATCCTCGGCCAGATACCCATGAACGTCGGTGCACCGATGACCAAGGCGATCGCCGCGGTGCCCTACTGCACGGGACTCAAGGTGGGCCTGCAGTTCAAACGCCGCTTCTGGGAGGAGGACGAGCAAATCTACGGCGGCATCACGTATACCGACTTGCCGATTGGGCAGATCAGTTATCCGAGCAGCCGGTTTTTCGCCGACGGCAAAGGCGTGCTGCTGGGTGCGTATATCTGGGACATGCTCGATTCCATGGAATTCACTTCAATGACGCCGGCGCAGCGCGTGTCCAAGGCCGTTGAATATGGCAGCCAAATTCATCCGCAGTACGCCAAGGAATTCGACAATGGGATCGCCGTGGCCTGGCATCGCGTGCCCTCCGCGATGGGTTGCTTCGGCATTTGGTCGGACGAGAATCGCGACGCGCACTACGACAATCTGTGCGCATTCGACGGCCGCATCGTGCTCGCGGGGGAACACGCCTCGTATCTGCCGGCCTGGCAAGAGGGCGCCGTGACTTCGGCGCTGGATGCCATTGGCCGATTGCACCAACGGGCACGGCTTGGAGATGCCGCATGAGCAAGGGACTCCCGGCCGCGGCGGCTGCAGTTTTGCTGGGCACTGGAATTGCGCTGAGCTTATCCGCGGCGAGCGCGCTGCTGCTCGATGCGCCGGTACGCGCAGATACTCCGGCTGATTTGGACTCGGTGCCGCTCAAGGCGATGGACGGGCGGCAGATCTACCAGCATATTTGCCAGGGTTGTCACATGGCTGATGGCGGGGGCGCGATAGGGGCGGGACATTATCCGGCTCTCGCGAAGGATCCGACCCTGGTATCGCGCCAATACATGGCAATAACCTTATTGACCGGAAGGCGCAACATGCCGGCATTCGGCGAGAAGCACGCCATCGGCTTCGGCGGACCGCCAGTCATGCTCAGCGACGCGCAGATAGCCGCCGTGACGAACTACGTGCGCACGAATTTCGGCAATCACTACACGGACTCGATCACCGCGGCGGAGGTCGGCGCGCTCGACCAGAAGACGCGCTGACCTTGCCGGCCTGGCGCCTTTGCGAGCCCGGCGCCTTTGCGAGCCCGGCGCCTTTGCCGGCCTCGATGGCCTCGGCTCACTCACCTTGTCGACCGCGATTCCTCAAGGCCCGAATCGCGCGCGGCAAGCTGACCTATCGCGGACCAATCCAGTGCGTCGCCGCCCTGAGCGCGCAGAGTCAGGAAGCGATCGCGAAGCAGACTCGCCAGCGGCAGGGGAACCTTTAGCGTCTCTGCGGCCGCGAGCGTCAGTCGAATGTCCTTTTGTCCCAGCGGAGCTGCGAATCCCGCCGGCTCAAAACGCCGTTCGACAATCAGACGCCCGTAGGTTTTGTACACCGGCGCATCGAACAACGTCGATGTCAGCAGGTCGAGATACCGCCGCTGATCGATCCCGCCTTTGCCGATGAGCGCCAAGGCTTCGCCGAGGGATTCGATCACCGCGGCTATGAGGAAATTGCCGCTCAGCTTTACCAGGTTCGCATCCTCAGGCTTGTCCGACATCACGAAAGTTCTTTGCCCCAGCAGTTCGAACAGCGGCATATACGTTTTGACCAGCTCAGGCTGACCGCCGACCACCACAAACAGCTTGCCGCTCGCCGCGGCATCCGGACGGCCAAACACCGGTGCGGCCAGATAATGCTGACCGGCAAGCGCGTGCGCGGCGGCGATGCGCTCGGACAATGCGACGCTGATGGTGCTCGATGAGATGTGGGCGGCGCCTTTCTCAAGGCTCGTCAGTACGCCGCCTTCGCCAAAGACAATGCCCTGCACGGCATCGTCGTCGGCCAGCATCGTGAAGACGACCTGCGCGGCGCAAACCGCCGCAACGCTGCGCTGCGCTTGCGCGCCGAGCCGCACCAGCGCTTCGGCCTTGTCGGCGGTTCGATTGTATACGGCCACCTGGTGCCCGGCTTTGAGCAGATTCGCCGCCATGCCGGCGCCCATCTGCCCGAGGCCGATAAATCCGATCTTCATGACGGCGTCCTCCTCAATGCGTCAGTCGCTCGGCACGAAGATGGCCAGCAGGATATAAACCAACAAGCCCGTTCCCGCGCACAGGAACAACACGGTAAAGAATAGTCGCCACACCCAGGACTCCATCCCGGTCAACCGCCCGAGTCCGCCGCATACGCCGGCGATCCACCGGTCGGTGCGGCTGCGGCGGAAAGTATTCACCGCGGATACGAACGGCGGAGAAGAGTCGGCGCTGCCGCCGGCATTCAGCAGCCGCTCCTTGGCACGCGTAAATTCTTCGTCCGTCAACGCGCCGCGCGCGCGTAGCTCGTCCAATTTGTGCAGGTCATCACTTAGAGTCATTGCGGTCTCCGTTACGCGCGGCGTTGTTGGCGGCGGCGTCATTTCGAGCCTGGGCATTCTGACGCGCCGCTTTGTCTTTCACCTTCTCACGATGATGCTCGATCACGCACCCCGCAGCGGCCCCCAGAACCGCGTGATGTCCGGCGACATGGCCGACCACGCCGCCAACGGCCGCCCCTTTCAGGCATCCTTTCGCATGTCCCAGCGCGGGTAACATCGCGAGACAGACGCAAATGGCGAGACAGGCAGTAATTTGGCGCATTTCCATTCCCCTGGCGAGTACCGATAGGCTAAATACACCTGACGGACGCAAAATTGCACCGGCAAAACGACTTTTCAAGGCGGCGGGTCAAAGCCGTTTCGAGCGGGCCTTTAAGCTTAGCTAAAACAGGGTGTTAGGACCAGGTTGGCGGTTCCTCGCGGAGCCGGGTTGGCTCTTGAGGGGCAATACGTCGATACTTACGCGAAAACAATAGCCTCATAGTTCCCAAGGACATTTTTACAATGGCGAGCAAGAACAGCACGTTGGGCAGTCTGATCCGCTTGGTGCGAAAAAAGAACTCTTGGACCTTGCGCCAGCTGAGCGAGCGCGTCGGTATTCCGCTCTCCACGCTGGCCAAGGTGGAGACCGACAAGCTGTCGCTTACCTACGATAAATTGCAGCAGTTCACCGCAAGGCTGGGCTTGAGCATGACGGAGTTTCTAGCCCAAGGGGAGGTGCCGCCCGTCAATGCGCTGCCGGTCTTCACGGCGCGCCGCAGCCTCACCAACAGCGGCAACTCGATTCAGATTTCAACCCCGAACTATGACTATGAGTATCTGTGCGCCGATCTTCGTCAAAAACGCATGGTGCCCATCCTGACGCGCATCAGGTCAAAAGACATTGCTGAATTTGGCGAACCCTTGAAGCACAAAGGCGAGGAGTTCATCTTCGTCATCGAAGGCACCATCGAGGTGCACCTGCAGTTCTACAATCCGGTGAGACTCTCGGCGGGGCAGGGCATCTACATCGACAGCACCATGGGGCATGCCTATGTCGCGAGGGACTGCGACAGCGCGCTGGTGCTCGGCGTTTGCTCGAGCGAGGATCCCAACCTGGCGACCGAACTGATCAGCCTTGCGGCAAATGAGGCGCAGACGAACGGCTAGGAGCGCCGGGGACCTGCAGCACGCGATCGCGATGCAGTCAGACGCCCAACGCGAAAAGCACAATGATGAGCGGCATGGCGAGTTGAATGTGTGCCGGCGACTCTGGCTTGGATTGACAGCAATTCTCTCATCAGGCTAACTAACGCACAAGTTTCTCCAATTGGGCTAAGTTTGCAGGCGACGGGGCGAGCGCAAAAATGACCCGCATAAAAGAGCCGATGTTGATTGCCTTGATGATGGCGCTCGCCATCGGCGCCCGCGCCGCGGGCTCGGAGCAGGAGCGCTTGCCACCCGATGCGCAGGTCGGCAATTACGTCGGCAGCGATGTCATGATTCCGATGCGCGACGGCGTCAAGCTGCACGCCGAAATCTGGCGGCCTCGCGGCGACACCTCCAAGCTTCCCATCCTGATGCAACGCTCTCCCTACGGCTTTGGCTTGAAGAAAGTCAGGCAATCGATGGGCGCGGAATACAAAGAATTGGCGCAAGCGGGTTTTATCTTTGTGCTCGAGGACATCCGCGGCCGATTCGGCTCCGAGGGCAAGTTCGTGATGCTGCGTCCGGAGGCGACAGCCCCGGATGGCGTGGATGAGTCCACGGATTCCTACGACAGCATCGATTGGTTGATCAAGTCGCTGCCGAACAACAACGGCAAGGTTGGAGTCTTTGGTGTGTCCTATGTGGGCTGGACCACCGCGATGGCGACTGTGAATGCGCATCCCGCGCTGAAAGCGGTTTCGGTGCAAGCCTCTCCGGAGGACATGTTCATCGGCGATGACTTTCACCACAACGGCGCCTTCCGCTTGCAGTACGGCTGGGAGTACGCGGCGGCACTGGAGACGGACGGGCGCACACTCAATGCATTCGATTTCAAGAACGAAGATCCGTATTCCTGGTACTTGAAACAAGATGATCTGGCGACTCTGGATCAGCGCGCCTTAGGGCGGCGTCTGCCTTCCTGGCAGAACTTCGTCGAGCACCCGAACTACGATGCATTCTGGCGCAGCGCCGTGACTTCCAAATTGATGCCTGCCGCGGTGAAGACGCCGGATCTCATCGTTGCCGGTTGGTGGGATCAGGAGGATTTCTACGGGCCGGTGACGATTTACAAGCGCCAGCAACCGCACGATCCTATGCACCGCAACTACCTGGTCATCGGCCCCTGGAATCACGGTGGTTGGGCGCGGGACGCCGGCAAACAATATGGGCCGCTGGATTTTGGCTCCGACACCGGCAGCTATTTTCGCGCGAACATGGAAACGCCCTGGTTCAAGTTTTGGCTGAAAGGCGAGGGCAAGCTCGATGAACCGGGCGCGTTCATCTTTGAGACCGGCAGCGATGAGTGGCGGCGCTACGACGCGTGGCCGCCGCGAGCGGGCATCGCCAAAAAACGGCTCTACTTCCATCCCGACGGTAAGCTGTCGTTTGACGCGCCAGGCGCAGCGGACGCACCGGCCGATCGCTATGTGTCGGATCCGGCGAACCCCGTGCCCTATCGTGCGCGGCCCATCGCCACGACCACGTCCGCGGATCACGCTTGGACGGTATGGCTTGCCGATGATCAGGCGCCATTTGCGAAACGCGCGGATGTTCTGTCTTGGCAGACAGCCGTACTGCAAAACGACGTGACCATCCGCGGCAACGTCGCCGCGGAGCTTTATGCGAGCACCACCGGCACCGATGCGGATTGGGTGGTCAAGCTCATCGATGTGTATCCCGCGGATGAGACTGTTGCCCCGGCCATGCGCGGCCGGCAACTCATGATCGCCAACGACGTATATCGGGGACGTTTTCGTTCAGGCTTCGAACATCCCGCGGCACTGGCCGCGAACCGGGTGCTCGCATACTCGATTGACCTGCATTCCGCGTCGCATGTATTCAAGAAGGGTCATCGCATTGCCGTGCAGGTGCAGAGCACATGGTTTCCCTTGATCGACCGCAATCCCCAGACTTTCGTAGCGAACATTTTCGACGCGCATGCGTCCGACTTCAAAGCGCAAACGCACGCCGTGTATCACAGTGTTCGGTATCCCTCGGCCATCCTGGTCGACATCGCCGATGCTGGAAAGCACGCGAATTAGCCAAGGACCCTCGCCATGCACACCTCCATACGTTTTCTGCTGGGTAGCTGTTCGATTGCCGCACTTCTGGCGCAAGCCGCGTTCGCGGCACCGCACTCAGCGCCGGTGAGCATCGAAGCGGTCATGCAGGCGCCTTACCCCTCGAGTTTGGTCGCGTCGACAAAGGGAAATTCCGTTGCCTGGGTATTCGACGCCCAAGGCTGCCGCAATATCTGGGTGGCGCAAGGCGCTCACGCGCGGCAGGTCACGCCGTATACGCTGGACGATGGCTTCGATATCGACGATTTGGCGTGGTCGGCGGATGAGAGTCTGATCGCCTATGTTCGCGGCGGATCCATCGAAGACGATCTACCCGCCAACGTCAACAATTCGCCCGAGGGTCCTGCGCCCCGAGAAGTGTGGGTGATATCCAGCGCGGGCGGCGCGCCGCGCAAACTGGGCGCGGGTCACTCGCCGAGTTTTTCACCCGACGGCAGCCGCTTGGTGTTCGCAGACAAGAACAAGATCATGTCGGCGGCGATGGCCGCGCTCACGGCGGGCGCCGCGGGCGCTGGGGGCGCTGCTGCCACGCCGCTGATCGTCGATCAGGGCAGCATTGCATCCATGACCTTCTCGCCCGACGGCAAGAAGCTGGCATTCGTGAGCGCGCGCAAGGAGCACTCGCTGGTCGGCGTTTTCGATTTCGCCGCTAAAACCATCACTTGGTTGAATCCCAGCCTGGATCACGATACCTCGCCGGTGTTTTCGGCCGCCGGCACGGAGGTCGCATTCATTCGGGTCGCGTCCGAGAAAAATGCCGGATTTGTCTCGCGTCGCGCGGGTCAACCGTGGTCCATTTGGGTTGCCGATGCGGCGAGCGGCGCGGGCCGCCGCGTCTGGGTTGCGGACAGCGGCGTGGGCAGCGTCTTCGAGCCCACGCTGGCCTCGAGGAATTTGCTCTGGAATTCACGCGATGAGTTGGTGTTTCCCTGGGAGAAAACCGGTTGGCTGCAGCTCTACGCCGTTGCGGCGCGCGGCGGCGCGCCGCGGCCGATTACCCACGGCGAATTCGAAGTGGTGCACATGGTTTTAAGTTCCGACCGGCAGCGGTTGGTGTATTCCTCGAATGAAGACATCGATCGCATGCATGTGTGGACGGTCGACATCAAGGGCGGGGCGCCCACGCCGGTGAGCAAGGACCGCGCGATCGAAGACTATCCCCAGATCAGCGGCGATGGCACGATTTTCGCGCTGCAGAGCGATGCAACCAAACCGCTGCAGCCGGTCATGTTGGCGGCGGGTGCCCGGTGGCAGCTGCTGGCGCCGGAAGCGACGGCAAGCTTCCCTGCCGCGAAACTGGTGACGCCCGAGGCGCTGACTTATCCGGCAAAAGACGGACAAACCGTGCACGCGCAGCTGTTCCTGCCGCGCGGTGCGGCATCTGCCAAGCACCCGGCGATCATGTTTTTCCACGGCGGGCCGCGGCGCCAGATGCTGCTGGGATTCAATCCCATGAGCGCCTATAGCTGGATGTACTCGCTCAATCAGCGCTTCGCCTCCGAAGGTTACATCGTCATCTCGGTCAACTACCGTGGCGGCATCGGCTACGGCCTCGATTATCGCGAAGCCAAGAACTTTGGTCCGGACGGCGGCAGCGAAGTGAACGATATCCTGGGTACGGTGAGCTACCTGCAGGGCAGGAAGGATGTCGATGCGCGCAAGGTCGGTGTCTGGGGCGGAAGTTACGGGGGACTCATGACCGCGCTGGCGTTGGCACGCGCGTCCAAGGACATCGCGGCCGGCGTGGATTACGCCGGCGTCTACAACTGGGATTCCATGTTGGCTTCGATCGGCGCGCCCGTGGAGCCGGGAGAGCCGACGCGGCGCGGATTCGATTCATCGCCCATCGCGACCATCGATCAATGGCATTCCCCGGTCCTGGTGGTGCAGGCGGACGATGATAGGAATGTACCGCTGCAGCAATCGCTGGAACTCATCGAGGACCTGCGCCTGCACCGCATCGAGCATGAGGTCATCATCATGCCCAATGAAATTCACGATCTCACGAAATACTCCTCCTGGATGGCGCTGTTCAAGGCAACCGATGCCTACTTGAACCGCCATCTTCTGCAGTAGGCGGCATGCGGCCGTAGGCTGTGGCCTATAATCGGCGCTAAATGCTGTTTACCAAGGCAATAGTGCGTCTTCCGGGCGAGAATTTTTCGCAGGGCTTGACGATGTCGGCCGCGCCGTCCGGCCCCGATTTTCGCAAGGCGCTGGAGCAGCACGCCGCGTACCGCCGCGCGCTGGCGGCGTGCGGAGTCGAAGTGATCGTGATGAGCGCGGACGACCGCTACCCGGACGGTACCTTCGTCGAGGATACCTTTGTCATCGCGGAAAGAGTGGCGATTGCAACGCGACCTGGTGCAAAGACTCGTAGGGGCGAAGTCGAGTCGGTGGCCCAGGCGGTGAGTGGGTTGCGGCTTCGCGTGGAACGGATCGAAGCGCCGGGCACCGTCGACGGCGGCGATATATGCCAAGTGGACGATCATTTCCTGATCGGACTATCAGGGCGCACCAACGAAGCCGGCGCCGCGCAACTGGCAGCCATTCTCGCGCGCTATCAATACACCTCATCGACGCTTGATATCCGCCGTCACCCCTCGCTGCTGCATCTCAAGTCGGGTATTGCGTATCTCGGCGAGCGGCGCTTTTTGACTGCTCCAGGGTTTCCGCCGACGGAAGGGTTGGCTCACTGCGACAGGATCGAGGTCGCCGCCGACGAAATTTACGCCGCCAATGCCGTCCGTGTGAATGCTGAGGTTTTCATAGCAGCAGGCTTTGCCGCGCTGGCCGGCACTCTTGATAAACTGGGATACCGTCTGCGCCCGCTCGACATGTCGGAATTTGCCAAGATGGACGGCGGTTTGAGCTGTCTGTCGCTGCGCTTTTAGAAAGGAAGTCTATGAAGGATGCAATGCGCGCCCGCTCCTGGTTCGGCTGGACGATCGCGTTCGCCGCCGCGTTATCGGTGGCGCCTGCAGCTAGAGCGCATCACAGCTCGGCAATGTATGACGACAAGCAGACCATAACCATCGAAGGCGCAGTCACCAAATTCGAATGGTCAAATCCGCACGTGTATGTCTATTTGAAGCAGCTCAACGCGGCGGGGCAGGCCATTGACTGGGAATTGGAGGCGAGTCCGCCTTCCATTCTGCGCCGCCTCGGGTGGTCCCAAGACACGCTGCATGCTGGCGATACCGTCACCGTCACCGGCCACCCGGCGAGAGACTCCGCCAGAAAGAGCCTGCTTCCGACACTCATCAAGAAGGGCGACACCACTCTATTCGATCGCAAGGGCGAACTGGCGCGCTTGGAGCGCGCGGATGTCGCGCCAACCAACGCGGCGAGGAGTTTCGATCTCGGTGGAGTGTGGGTGACTCTTCTGGCAATCAAGATCGAGGAACAGATGGATCCCGAAAAGCTGTCCTTGACGGCGCGAGGCAAGGCGGCGTTCAAGCGATTCGATGAAAAAAAGATGCACCCCGGCGCCAACTGCGTGCCTTATCCCGCGCCGGTTTTCATGTTGACGCCTGACCTCAAGCGCATCACGAAGGGCGACGGCGTGATCCTGATCGACGGCGAATTCGATGGTGCGCAACGAACCATTTACATGAATGTGTCCACGCACGAGGGCGCGCCGTTTTCGATACAGGGGCACTCCGTCGGCCGGTGGGAGGGCAAGACCCTGATCATCGACACGACGCGCTTTTCCGATCATGCCCTGGGCAATGCCTATGGCCTGCCTTCCGGCGCTCGCAAGCACCTGGTCGAGCGGTTGACGCCAGACGGGAGCGGCGCGCTGACTTATCACTTCGAGTTGTCGGATCCTGAATTTCTCGCCGCGCCGGTTGCGGGCGATGTGCAATGGGTATACCGGCCGAACGCGACTTACGCGCCGCTCAAGTGCGACCTGGAAAATGCAAGGCGATACACGACGCGCTAAGGTGCGCTTTCATCCACCGCAATGATGACTTTGCCCCGGGCGTGTCCCCGCTCGAGATAGCTGATGGCTTGAGCGGTCTCGGCCAGTTTATAGCGCCGATCGATGACGGGAGTTAACTTCCCGGCCTGCATCAGATCGCGCAACACATTGAGGTCGTCCTGGTTGGCCTGCGCCAGCATGAAAATCAACTTTTGACTGACGAAAGGCGCAACGAAATAGGCATTGACCGACCTGGTTAGTGGCCCGAGCCAAGAATTGTCGCTTGGGCCCCCGACCATGACCAGCGCACCGTTCGGAGTCAGCACATGCCGCAGCTCTGACAGGGTGTGGTTGCCGACATTGTCGATGATCAAATCATAACGCGCCGATCCCTGGGTGAAATCCTCCTTGGTGTAATCGATAACGTGATCGGCGCCGATCGACTTGATCATCTCCAGGTTTCTCGTGCTGCAAACCCCGGTCACCTCGGCGCCGTAAGTTTTGGCGATCTGCACCGCGAAGGTGCCCACGCCTCCGGAAGCCCCGTTGATCAACACCTTCTGCCCGGGTTGAACCTTCCCCTTGTCGCGCAGCGCCTGCAATGCGGTGATTCCCGCGATCGGCACGGCCGCCGCTTGCTCCATGCTCATGTTGCTCGGCTTCAAGGCCATCGCGCCATTTTCCCTGACACTCACGTATTCTGCGAATGCGCCGTCCCGGTCGCCGAACACTTCATCGCCGGGCTTGAAACGCTTTACGTTTCTCCCAACCGCCGCGACGGTGCCGGCGAAGTCGGCGCCCATGAGGATGCTGTCGGGCTTACCCACCCCGGCCATTGGGCGCATGATGTACGGCTTGCCTTGCATGTAGTGCCAGTCCAACGGGTTGACGGATGCCGCATGCACCTTGACCAGAACGCGGTCATCCGCTGGGGCCGGTTTGGCAATCTCTTCCAGCTTCAGAACCTCGGGGCTGCCATAGCATCGATATACGATGGCCTTCATCGACGGCGTGTCGGCCGCCAACGGCGATGCCGCCGGGCACGGCGAATCATGGCTCAGCACCAAGCCGAGCGAGCCGATCGCGCCCAGCAAAATGATCGCGAGGCCTCCGAGAACTTTGTAGCGAAGTTTCAAGCGCTACTTTTCGCGCTCGTACTTGAACGACACCTTGATTTTTGCGCGGTACGCTTCGACCTTGCCGTCCTTGAGCTGGAGATCCAGCTCGACAATCTCGGCGACCCGTAAGTCGCGAAGCGTCTTCCCGGCGCGGGCAATCGCCGCCGCGGCGGCCTTCTCCCAAGACACCGTGCTGGTGCCGATCAGTTCGATGACCTTATAGACGTTTTCAGCCATGTTCATCTCCGTCTGTTGTGGACGTTCCGGGGAGAGACCTGCGGCGATCGTCGCGCAATTGTATTTGATTTGTGCGCCTTTACAAAAGACCGCCATGCCGGAATTAATGATGGTCCGCGAAGGACCCCAAGTTGCAGGTATACCCCTCCGGGGGATAGATTAGCGCGCATGGGTTTTAGGAGCATGAACCATGTCAACCGATAAAATCGACATGCAACACCCCGAGGCGGCCATCAAGAACTCCCTGCGCGCGCATTGGAAATTCTTTTTGATCGAAGGCATCGTTCTGGTCATTTTGGGCCTGCTCGCCGTTTGCATACCGCCCTTGGCGACCGTGACCGTCGAAATTCTGATCGGCTGGCTGATATTGCTCAGCGGCGTGCTCGGCTTGGTCATGACGTTTCAAACCCGGGGTTCACCGGGATTCGGCTGGTCACTGTTGTCCGCGGTGGTCGGCATTCTGGTAGGAATCGTTTTGTTGATTTGGCCGCTGTCGGGTGTGCTCTCTCTGACGCTGATGCTGACTATTTTCCTCGCGGTGGAGGGGGTCGTTTCCATCATGTATGCCCTGGCTCACCGGCGCGAAAAATCTTCTCGATGGGAAATGATGCTGATCAGCGGCGTCGTCGATCTGATCCTCGCGGGCCTGATCCTTGGGGGCCTCCCCGGCACGGCGGCTTGGGCGATCGGATTGATTGTGGGCATCAATCTATTTTTCGGCGGCGTCGCGTTGGTCGCGATGGCTCTGCAGGCAAGAAACGGCGCCGCGGCAAACAGCGCTTAGCCCGGGCACAGAGCGCCAGGGAGAGACCGACACGGCCTCCCGCTCGCCGCCGATGAAACATATAATGTCGGCACTGCTCTGCGCGAACAATTAGAATGGCGCGCATCCAACTTGGAGTAACTTGATGAAAGTCAATGCGATTGCCGGCGGCGCGCGCCTGCGGTCAATCTTCATGGCCTTGGCGGTAGGCGGCCTCGCTTTGCCCGCCGTGGCGGCAGCCGCGAAAGTTCAGCACGATACCGTCATTCGACAGGGCCTCATCTATGATGGTTCGGGCAAGCCGCCCTATGTCGGGGATGTTGCGATCGACAAAGATCGGATCAGCTATGTCGGCCCGCACGCGCCGGGCATCGGCCGCACGGAAATCGATGCGCACGGCGAGGCGGTCTCGCCCGGGTTCATCAATATGCTGGCTCATCCGGAGGAATCGCTGCTCGTGGACAAGCGAGCGCTCAGCGACATCACGCAGGGTGTGACGCTCGAGGTCATGGGCGAGGATTCCATGGGGCCGTTGACGCCGGTCATGAAAAAAGAAATGAAAAGCCAGCAGGGCGACCTGCATTACGACATCGACTGGACCACGCTCGGCGAGTATCTCGAGAAGCTGCAGAGCAAGGGTATTGCACCCAATGTGGCCGCATTCGTGGGTGCCGGCACCGTGCGCATCAATGTGCTGGGAGAAGATAATGTGCAGCCGACGCCGGCGCAGCTTTCGCAAATGCGGGGACTGGTCAGGCAGGCGATGCAAGAGGGTGCGCTGGGGGTGACCACGGCGCTGATCTACAACCCGAACACTTATGCCAAAACGCCGGAATTGATTGCACTGGCGAGTGAATCGGCGCTGTGCGGCGGAATGTACATCGCGCATATGCGCAGCGAGGGCGATCGCATCGTCGAGGCGGTGCAGGAAACCATCGATATCGCGAAAGGGTCGGGCGCTCCCGCCGAGATCTATCACTTGAAGGTCGGGGGCCAGGTCAATTGGCCCAAGCTGGACCGCGTCATCGCCCAGGTGCAGGCCGCGCGGGCCTCGGGCACGAGGATCACGGCAGATATGTATGTGTACACGGCGGGCGCCACCGGGCTCGATGTGACGATGCCGCCCTGGGTTCAGGAGGGCGGCCTCGACAAGTGGATCGCGCGGCTCAAGGATCCCGCGATTCGCGCACGGGTCCTCGCCGACATGCGCGATCCATCGCCCACGTGGGAAAACTTGCTGCAGCGCGCCGGCCCGAAAGGAACGCTGTTGCTTGAATTCAAGAATCCGGCCTTGAAGCCGCTCACGGGCAAGACGCTCGACGAAGTGGCCAAGATGCGCGGCGTCAGCCCCGAAGAGGCCGCGATGCAGCTGGTCGTGGAGGATGGCTCGCGCGTCGGCACGGCCTACTTCCTCATGTCGGAGGACAACGTTCGACGCGAAGTGGCTCTGCCCTGGGTCAGTTTCGGTTCCGACGCCGCAGCGCCGGCGCCGGAGGGCGTGTTTCTGCAGTCGGCCGAGCATCCGCGCGCGTATGGAAATTTTGTGCGAGTGCTGGCGAAGTACGTGCGCGACGAGAAGGTCATCTCGCTGCAAGAGGCCATTCGCAAGCTGAGTGCATTGCCTGCGCAAAATTTATCGCTGCAGGACCGCGGCATGCTGCGCAAGGGTTATTTTGCGGACGTGGTGATCTTTGATCCCGCCACGGTGCAGGATCACGCGACCTACGATCATCCCCATCAACTCTCGACCGGTGTGGATGAGGTCTGGATCAACGGAATAGAAGCCTTGCACCATGGCAAAGCCACCGGAGCGCCGAGCGGGCGCTTTGTGCGCGGCCGCGCCTGGACCGGCTATCCCGGCGGCGGCTGCCGTGCCTCCAGCGAGCAATGGACCTGGAGCAAATAGCATCGGCGGGGGAGGTTCATTGAGGCTGATTCGATCCTTATGCGGTATTTCGGCAGCAGTGTTGGTGCTTGCGACACAATCCATCGCCGCACCGCTCGATGTGGTGGTCGTCACCGCGACGCGAATTCCGGAGCCCGCGGACCAAATTCCGGCCGACATTTCGGTGGTTTCGGGCCAGGAGATCGCTGAACGCGGCGCGGCCGATATGGCGAGTGCTTTAGCCTTGGTGCCGGGGGTTGAAGCGCCGCCGGGCGGCGATGCGGGCCCATCGAGCGCGGTGCCCTCCCTCTGGGGTCTGCATGAGTTCGACGCCTTTTTGCTGGTGGTGGATGGCGTTCCGTGGGGCGGCGCGTTCAACCCGGGAATCACGACCTTGGACTTCACCGACACGCAGCGAGTCGAAGTGCTGAAGGGCGCGGCACCGGTGATGTACGGCGCGACCTCGTTCGTAGGGGTCGTGAATGTCATCCACTATCCCGCGGGAGAGGCCGCGAATGAGGCAGATCTGGCGTACGGCACTTACGGTTCCGTGCGCGGCTCGGCCTCTACTGCGTTGCCGGAAATTGGCGACTATCGGCAATCGATTGCGATCGACGGTCAGAATCTGGGATTCGCCGATCCGCGTGAGGAGGTGAGCAACGAGCATGCGCTGTATCGCGGCGCGCTGGCGCTCGGCGAGGGCACGCTGAGTGTCGATGCGAATCTTTCGTTTGTGCGCGATACTCCGCCGAGCCCGGTGCTTCGCGCCGGCGCGGGGCTCACGGCGCTCACCCCGATCAATGCGAACTTCAATCCGGCGGATGCGGCCATCAATGAGAATAAATACCAGCTGGCGGTGGGCTATTCCTTGCCGATGGGGTGGGGCACGTGGGACACGCTGGCCTCTTTCGCCTACTCGGATGTCACCGACCGGCGCGCGTTTCTGCATCCCGATTTGAGCGGCACCGCCGACACGCAGAACCAGCGCCGCTTCATCGACGATGATTATCTGGACAGCCACTTGACCGTGCCCTGGTTCACCGACACGAAATTCGTCATGGGCGCCGATATGCTATATGGCTTGGGGCGTCAGACGACCTTGAATGGGAACGGCGCCTACACGGTGCCGCTGGACGGCTCGGTGCTGCCGCCGCCGACATCTTCCGTGCCCGTCAATGAAATCGGCACGCTCGACGATAAACGGCTGTTCACCGGACAATATATCCAAGTCGATTGGAAACCGGATGACCAATGGGACTGGGTCGCGGGCGCGCGGCTCAATGAAGCCTACGAACACAAGGACTCGAGCGACCTGGATCTGACCGCGCCGCCGATCGTCGCGGAGACCGTGAGCAAGACCATCATCCGGCCGACCGAGACCATCGGCGCGAGTTATCGATTCTGGGGGGATGGCAAGGACGAACTCGTCGCCTATGCCGATTACCGCAATGCCTTCAAACCGGCGGCAATCGATTTTGGTCCCGACTACACGCCTGATCTTTTGAGCCCCGAGACCGCGAAGAGCTACGAAGCAGGTTTGAAGGGTTCAGCTGCCGCCGGGCGATTCACTTATCAGGCGGAACTGTTCTGGCTGGACTTCAATAATTTGGTCGTCGCCACCAGCTCTGGCGCGCTCGCCAATGCCGCCGGGGAACGCCTTAAGGGCATCGAAGGGGAATCCCGCTTTCAGTTCACGCAGGACCTCGCGCTCGCCGCGAACGCGTCGTATCACGATGCGCGCTTCACTCAATATCTTTTTTTTGACGGCACCGCCAACGTCGATGTCGCGGGGCGGCAGCTGACCTTATCGCCGCACGTGCTGGCATCGATGGGGCTGTTGTACACGCCCGATCGCGGCCTATCGGCAAGCGCCATTGCACGGTATGTGGGCCGGCGCTTTTTGGACGAGGAAAACACGGCGCCGGTGGGCGGATACACCAATTTGGACGCCAACTTGGGCTACCGGTTCGGCCGCTACCAGCTCGTCCTGGAAGGATCGAATCTGACCAATCAAAGGCCGCCGGTGACGTCAAGCGAATTCGGCAGTCAGTCGTTCTATCTGTTGCCGGCGCGCATGATTTGGGTTCGCTTGAACCATAACTGGCGTTAGGAGTGCGTTAGGAGCCTGTCCAAAGTATTCAAGAGCCGCATTGGCGGCGCGAGGCAGCGGATGCAAGGCGCGCGGCTACGCCTAAGGCGGGCTGCGCCGTCAAGCCGCGCAACACGCGCGAATGAACTATCATTCAGCAAGCACGCTCTTCAAGCGTAGGGATAAAAACATGCAGACGATTCTCTTCCATCGATCCCTCGTCGCCGTCCTCTTGACTCTTGCTGTGCCTACGATGGCCCGCGCGGAAATCGGCACTGCGTCGGTTGTCCAGGACCTGCAGTGGCGCCTGGTGGGTCCATTTCGCGGCGGCCGCACGCGTGCGATCACCGGCGTGCCGGGCCAGCCGCATACGTTTCTGGCCGGTGTGGTCGATGGCGGCGTGTGGAAAACCGATGACGATGGGCGCACTTGGATGCCGATTTTTGATTCGCAGCCCACCCAGTCGATCGGCGCGATCGCCGTGTCGCCTTCAAACCCCAAGATTATTTACGTGGCCTCGGGCGAAGGGCTGCATCGTCCTGACCTGTCGGTGGGCAACGGCGTCTACCGTTCGTCCGACGGCGGCAAGTCCTGGGTTCATCTGGCGCTCGATGATTCGCAGCAGATCCCGAGCATTGCAGTCGATCCGCATGATGCCAACCGCGTCTACGCCGCGGTGTTAGGCCACCCTTATGGCCCGAGCGCGCAGCGCGGCCTATACCGATCATTGGACGGCGGCGACACATGGTCCAAAGTGCTGGATCAGGGCGAGAATACCGGCGCCTCCTTCATCCGCATCGATCCCTTCGATGCGCGTACGCTGTACGCGGGATTCTGGAATGCGCGTTCGGGTCCGTGGGAAGACAAGAACATGTTCAACGGTCCGCATGGCGGCTTGTTCAAGTCGACTGACGGCGGCGATCATTGGCGGCGCCTGACCGACGGGTTGCCGCAGGGCCTGTCGCAGATCGATGTCGCGGTCGCGCCGAGCGCCCGCGGTCGATTGTATGCAACCATCGCGACCAGCTCGAATCCGGCGGCGCAAGGCGGCGCAGCTCCCAGTACCGGCGTTTACCGTTCCGATGATGGCGGGGAACACTGGCACGTGGCCACGACCGATCCGCGGCCGGGGCTGCGCATCGGCGGCGGTGATTTGTCCGTTCTCGCGGTCGATCCCCAGAATGCGGACGTGCTGTACAGCGCATCGATCGTGACGATGAAGTCCACCGACGGCGGTTCGCACTGGATTTCCTTTAAAGGAGCTCCGGGCGGCGACGACTATCAGGGCATGTGGATCAGCCCGGACGATTCGCAGCACATCGCGTTGGTCGGCGATCAAGGCAGTCTGATCACGGTCAATGGTGGCAGGACATGGAGCACCTGGTACAACCAGCCGACCGCGCAGCTATATCACGTCAGTGTCACGCCGACGTATCCGTATCGGCTCTGTTCCGGGCAACAGGAAAGCGGTTCGGTGTGCATCGCGAATCGCGGCAACGACGGCATCGTCACGAATCGCGAATGGCACCCGGTGGGCGTGATCGAGTACGGCTATGTGGCGCCGGATCCGCTCGATCCCGACGTGATCTTTGGCGCCGGGCGCAACGTGGTGACCAAGACGCATTTGTCGACCGGTCAGGTGCAGAACATCTCGCCGATTCCGGTGCCGTCGCCCGATGTGCGCACCGATCGCACCGAGCCGATCCTGTTCTCGCCGCAAGATCCGCATCGCATGTACTACGCGGCCAATCGCCTTTACGCCACCAGCGACGGCGGTACGTCCTGGCAGACGATCAGCGATGACCTGACGCGGCCGGCTTCCGGGTCCCCGCCGTCGGTCGGGGATATGCATGCGGACAAGGCCGAATTGCAGCGCGGGGTGATTTATTCGGTCGCTGCGTCGCCGCTGCAGCAGGGCCTGCTATGGGCGGGAACCGATGATGGATTGATTTGGGCGACCCACAACGAAGGCGCTGCGTGGAGCAACGTGACGCCGCCTGAACTCGGTCCTTGGAGCAAGGTAACGCAGATCGAGGCATCGCACTTTGATGTCAATGCCGCCTATGCGTCGGTCAGCCGTTTTCGCCTGGATGATCTCAAGCCCTATATTTATCGCACGCGCGACGCCGGCAAGACTTGGCAGTCGATCGCTGCCGGACTGCCGCAGGACGCACCCGTCAATGCCGTGCGCGAGGATCCCGTGCGGCGCGGACTTTTGTTCGCTGCCACCGAAAGAGCGGTATGGATGTCCTTTGACGACGGCGAGCACTGGCAGTCCCTGCAGCTCAATTTGCCGCACACCTCGATGCGCGATCTGGTCATTCACAATCAGGACCTGATTGTGGCCACGCACGGCCGCTCGTTCTGGGTGCTCGATGATATCGGTCCGCTGCGCACGGCTTTGGGCGCTGCGGCTGCCGTGACGCTGCTCAAGCCCTCGCCGGCGGTGCGCGCGCGCCGCAGTACCGGCACCGATACGCCGATTCCCCCGGATGAACCGGCGGGGCGCAATCCGCCTGAAGGGGCGGTCATTGACTACTATCTGCCGCAGCCCGCCAAAGGTGTGGTAGCCATCGAAGTGCTGGATGCCAACGGCGCTGTCGTGCGCCGCGCGTCGAGCACCGACCCTGTTGGCTTCAGCGCGAGGGAGCGCGAAAAGGAATTGATCCCCGCGTATTGGATCCGCCAGCCCAAGGCCCTGGCTGCAACCGCCGGGATGCACCGCTTCATCTGGGATTTGCACGGCACGGCGCCGCGCGCAGTGCGGCGCGGCTTTCCGATTTCCGCGGTCGTTGGAGACACGCCGCAGGAGCCCTTGGGCCCGCTGGTGGTTCCGGGCGTGTATCGCGTGCGGCTCGAGGTGGGCAACCGCAAATGGGAGCAGCCGCTGACTGTGATGCCTGACCCGCGCGTCACCCTGGGTCAGCAGGATTACGCGGCTCAGTTCGCCCTCGCGACCACCCTGGCCGCGGCACTGGACGCCAGCACCGCGAAGGCGCAGGAAGTAAAGTCTTTGCGCGCGCAGCTCAAAACCCTGGGTGCCGCGCACCCAGCGGCGATCGCGGCGCAGGCAAAAGAACTGGACCAGCGCTTCGAATCGCTGATGGATCAAAGCCCCAATGCACAGCCGGGCGGCGCGCAACGCGGCCTCGAGCGCGTCAACGGCGAGATCCAGAGTTTATATACTCAGGTGCTCGAGGCGGATGCCGCGCCTACGCGCTCGCAGCAATCAGCTGCCGACTCCTTGTTCAAGGAGTGGCAGTCGATCGCCGCGGCGTCGGTGAAAATTTGGCAGGACGATCTTGCGCCTCTCAATCAGGCGCTGACGCACGCAAAACTGCCGGCGCTGCGCAGCGATGCGGCCGCGCCGGAAGAAGGCGCGTCAAACGATGAAGAGTAGGCTTTCGGCCCGGTGATTTTGACCGGTTGGTGTAGCGCCAGGGAAGGTAAAACGAATCGAGGCACCAGAGAAACAGTGCCTCGATTCGTCCTACCCTCCCTGACAAGTACTCGAGCCGATCGATATCACATGCCGCACTACCTCAGGCCTCGCCACAGCGCGAGCTGCGCCTGCAGCTTCTCGTGCAGCGAGGCGTACAGGGCCTGCTGTTGAGTCGTGGGCGGCGTATCGGCGTCCTCGAGCGTGCCTGCGAATGAGGCAAGCTGCTCATTGAGCATGCCTGGAAATGCGAGGTTGGCTTCGGAGCCGTTCATGTTCACCTGCATGAGCGCTTCCTCGATGCGCGTGAGTTTGGCGACGAGGCTGGCGCTGCCGTGCGCGGATTTCAGCGCTTTGCGGCGAGCCCGAATGTCATTGACGGCGCGGTGCAAGGCGTCGATGTCATGATACGTGGCCAACGCCAGGGCGGTCTTCGCGGCGATCGCCGCGCCGCTGTTGGCGACCCTCGGATCGGCAATGACGGTGAGCGCAGCGGTGCGCGTGTTGTCGCCCAGCCTGAGACGCAATTGATACCGGCCGGGGGCGACAATCGGGCCGCGCGGCGCTTCGCCCTGATAGAACGCGCCGGGAATTTGCACCGGATCGTCGTAGCGCAGATCCCAAATCAGGCGATTCATGCCGGCCTGCGCAGGAATCAGATCGCTCGGCACGATTTGGTCCGGCCACTCCGGCGGCTGCACTTCTTTGTTGGTTTTCGTGCTGGAGAGATGTCGAATCAGCTCGCCCTTGGCATTGAGGATATCCAGGGTGAGTTCTGTGGAGGCGGCGGCCGCCAGCACATAGTCGATGACGGCGCCCGCCGGCGGATTCGCGCCCACCGGCCGCCGTGTATTCACCTGGTCCGGATAGTAGAGGCGCAGCGCAGTGGCCGGCGAGTACAGCACCGGATTATCGGCCGTTGCCTGCGCCTGGCGCAGCGGCGTCAGGTTATCCAGGATCCAAAATCCGCGACCGTGCGTGGCCGCAACGAGGTTATCGCCGTGCACAGTCAGGTCATGGACCGGTGTTACAGGCAGATTGTGCTGCAGCGGCGACCAATGAGCGCCGTCATCGAAGGATAGGAATACGCCCAACTCGGTGCCGGCGTACAGCAAGCCGCGCCGCACCGGGTCCTCGCGCACCACATGCACGACCGCACCGGGCGGCAGGCCGGCGCTGATCGAAATCCACGATTTGCCGGCATCCGCGGTCTTCCACGCGTACGGCGCGATGTCATCGAGCCGGTGCCGGTCCACGGCGATATAGGCGACCGCCGCGTCGAAGTGCGACGGCTCCGTCATGCTGATGGTGCTCCACGCGGGCATCGCCGCCGGCGTCACGTTGCGCCAGTGCGCGCCGTCATCCTCCGTCAATTGCACCAGGCCATCGTCCGTGCCAATCCAGAGATTGCCTTTGCGCAGCGGCGACTCGGCCAGCGCAAAGATCGTGTCGTAGTACTCGACGCTGGTGATGTCCTTGGTCAGCGGTCCGCCCGACGCGGTTTGTTTGGTCTTGTCGTTGCGGGTGAGATCGGGGCTGATGATTTTCCAGCTCATGCCGCGATCGGTGGATTTCCACAGCACTTCCGAGGCCGCGTAGATTGCGTCGGGATCGTGCTGCGAGATCATCAGCGGCGCGGTCCAATTGAAGCGATGCGCAAGCTCGCTCGCCGGATGGCCTGAATTGTCGATCGGATCCGGACTGATATTCTGAGATTGTTGCGAACGATAATCGAAGCGCGCGTACTGATTTTCCGCGTCGCTGTAGATAATGTTGG
Source organism: uncultured Gammaproteobacteria bacterium (assembly GCA_963782865.1). Lineage (GTDB taxonomy): Bacteria > Pseudomonadota > Gammaproteobacteria > Steroidobacterales > Steroidobacteraceae > Bog-1198. The sequence continues at coordinate 61,553 of CAWALS010000007.1, forward strand.
GATCGCGCGGATCAGGGACCACGAAGCCCGACTCGCCGCCGCCGGCGGGATACCAGTCGCGCGGCCCGATCACGCCCTCATCGTCGAAACTCGCGATGGCAAGATTGGAATTGTCCTGCTGCGCGCCGTAAATGTAATACGGAAAGCGGTTATCGGTCGCGACGTGGTAAAACTGCCCGGTGGGTTGATTGTCCTGGGTCGACCAGGTGTTGCCGCCGTCCAGCGAAATGCTCGCGCCGCCATCGTTGGCGTTGATCAAACTGTTGGAATTATTCGGATCGATCCAAAGCGCGTGATGATCGCCATGCGTTGCGGATACCAAATTGAATGTCTTGCCGCCGTCGACGGAGCGCAGCATGCCGGTGTTGAGCGCGTACACCGTATCGATGGCGTTGGGATCCGCATAAATCTTCGAGAAGTACCAGGCGCGCTGGCGCAAGCGGCCATCATCGCTGACCCGCTGCCACTGCGTCCCGCCATCATCCGAGCGATATAATCCGCCGTCTTTCGCTTCGATCATGGCGTAGATGCGCCGCGAGTCGACCGCGGAAATGGCGACGTCGATTCGGCCCAGAATACCGTCCGGCAGTCCATGCCCGGTGAGCTGCGACCAGGTCAGGCCGCCGTCCATCGATCGATACAAGCCGCTTCCGGGGCCGCCGCTCGAGAAATTCCAGGGCTGACGACGCACCTGCCATAGCGCAGCATAAATGATCTGCGAATTGCGGGGGTCGGCGGCCAGATCGATGGCGCCGGTCAGCTCATTCTTGTAGAGCACACGGCTCCAGCTCTTGCCTCCGTCGGCGCTGCGAAAAACACCGCGCTGAGTATTGGGGCCGAAGGCATGTCCAATGGCGGCAACCAAAACGACATTGGGATCGACCGGATCGACGATCACGGCGCCGATTTGCCGCGTATCGGTCAAACCCAGATCGCTCCACGTTTTGCCGGCATCGGTCGACTTGAACACGCCGCCGCCCCAGGTCATATTGCCGCGCAGATCGCCTTCGCCGGTGCCGACATAGATGATGTCCGGATTGCTGCGAGCCACCGCGATGGCGCCGATCGACGAAGCCTTCACGGTGTCGAATATCGGCTTCCAGGTCGCGCCGGCATCGATGGTCTTCCAGACCCCGCCGGCGGCCGCGCCGAAATAAAAGATATTGGGTGACCCGGGGACACCGGCTACGGCAACGGCTCTGCCGCCGCGGAATGGGCCTATTTCTCGCCACTGCATCGCGCTGTAGGCACTCTCGGGCGGTGCCGCGCCCAAGGCGGCCGAGGAGGCGATCAGCAACAGGGGCAGCAGAAATTTCGTGAATTTAGAGATCACTCGGAAGACTCCTCAAATGGCGATGTGCGATCTTACCCGCTGAAGCGCATGCAGGTGTAATTAATGCGCGAGGCAGGGTTCTCCCGACATGATTCATGCGCGGACGCTGCGGGGATAGGCGGCAATTGGCCGGCGAAAAATGAGCGGGTCGCCTATTGGCCGGCGAAAAATGACCGGGTCGCCGCGAAACAAATCGGAGCCACCAACATCGCGTGATAGGCCTCGGCAACCGCGAGTGCGCCGCCATCGGTCGCGCCCTGCGACACAGCAGTCGCGGCGACGAGCGCTTTGGCGATCGCAAAGTCCTGTTTCAAATTGGCATACGGATCGTTCGGCCCTGCCGCGGCTTCCAGATCGAGCACGCTGACCGCGGCGGAGGGCGCTTGAGCGGCCCAATAATTTTGCATCAACTGAGTGTTGAAAAAGAAAACCAGTGGGTCGACATCGCCGCCGCACAGCAGGACCGGGACCGTGGGCACCCAGTTGCGCAAGTCATTCTCTTGCAGCGCCTGGCGCCAGGCAAGCGCCGGGGCCGCCGCGGCAACTCCGGTGGTAATGCTGGGAAAGCCGCCGTCGGGATGCGCCTGTGCATCCTCAAGGTAGCTAAGGCGATAGCTATTTTGCAGCAGATTGCCGGTGCCGAAACCGAGCGCAAACACCTCGGCGAGATCCGCGGGCGTTGTCGGCGGCGTTATTGAAGCGAACTGCGGCGCGGGCGGTGTGGGGCTGAACAACGCATATTCCGGCAGCTTCCCCTGCGCATAGAGTTGACTGCGCGGCGTCGCGCTCGGCAGCAGCGTCTGAATGCCATTCGCATACTGCGGCTCGAATATGTCGGTGGCGTTCGCGTAGATGTTGCCGTACACGGTCTGATAAGCACCGAGCAGCAAGGTTGAGGAAACGGGAGCATCGCCGTTGATCTCGCCATAAAACACCGCATCGACGAAGGCGGCGAGGGCATAGGGTCCTGACATCGGCGCCGAGGCGGTGACGTGCATGCCGGCCGCCTGCATGGCGCGGTGCGTGGCCATGGCCACATAGCCTCCCTGAGAGTAGCCGGTGATGAATAGCTGACCGTTATCCTTGACCGTCGTCAGGGAGGCCAGCGGCAGCGCGGTGCGCGCCGCCGTCAGCGCATCGATCATGTCCTTCGATTGTTGATCGGCGATCAGGTAAGGATGATACGGCAGGGTCGAGGTGTCATAGCCCGCGTAGTTCGGCGCCACCACGATGTAGCCCTGCGATGCGAACAATGCCGCCAGAGAAATCGTTTCGGCATTTTGCAAATTTGCCATGTTGAAGGCGCGATCGGTGGTGGTGCCGTGAGCATACAAGAGGATGGGGCGATCGCCGCTGCAGTTCGCGCCCAATCCGGTTGGGATCATGAGCACGGCGGATGCGGTGGTGGATTCGCCGGCGCCGCCGACCGTGGCGTACTGAATGTGATAGAAAACGATATCGCAAAGCGGTGCGCTGCTCACCGACAGCAGCAATTGGTTGATGGGCAGTTCAAGTTCGGTGAGCAGCGCCGAAATCGTGAAGGTCGACAAAAGCTCGGGAGGAGACTGCAGCAGCGTACCCCGAGCCGGGGGTGCGCTCGGACTCACGCCGGATGCACCGCCGCCGCCCCCGCACGCGGCAAGGGCCAGCGCAGCGAGCAATGGTAAATAATGCCGTTTCATGGGGCTTATGTAATTGGGCCGTAAACCGTAATCGAAGTTCAATTAAGCTGCCATTTCACCGCTCAAGCCCATTGACTTAGGCAGCCGCGGTCCCCATTGGATGCCGCATCATGGAACCGGCGCCCGCCTCCGCCGTGGTATTTCGCGGCTCCAAAATGCTCTGTCATGAGTACAGCTTGGTGCTCGAGGCCCGTGGCATCGAACATGAGGCGGAGGAGGATGAAAGCTCCTGGGTGCTGCGCGTGCCGGTTGGAATGCGTCATCAGGCGTATGAGGAGTTGAGCCGCTACTCCGTTGAGCGCGGCGTCAGGCGTGCCGTTCCAGAGGCGATACAGCCGCGCTCCGGCGCCGCTCTCGGCGTGTTCGTGTACGTGGCGATTCTTCTGTTGACGGCCTATTGCGCCGGCAACGCAATGTTCGGCGCGGACTGGCTGTCCTTGGGTTCACTCGACGCCGGCGCACGTGGCGAGTGGTGGCGCGCCGTGACGGCATTGAGCTTGCATTTGGACCAGGAGCACTTGCTCGGCAATGTGCTCTTTGGAGCCGTTGCGGGCATTGCGGTGAGTCGGCTGCTGGGACCCGGCGTTGCATGGGCGAGCATTCTGGGCGCGGCTGCGCTGGCAAACTACGCCGAGATTCTCATTAGCCCCGTCGCGCATCGGGCGGTGGGGGCCTCCACGGCCGTATTCGCGGCCTTAGGCATGCTCTCAGGGATGGCGTGGCGGCAGCGGCTCACGCTGCGAGAACGCCTGTGGTATCGCTGGGCACCGCTCATTGCCGGCATTTGCCTGTTGACGTTGCTGGGCGCCGGCAGCGCGCACGTGGATGTGCTGGGACACGCGCTGGGATTTCTCTTCGGCCTGGGCGTTGGGTGGGTCTATGTTCGCAGCGGCGTCCCCAACAATCGAGATCCACGCCTGCAGCTCATCGCGGGTTTCGGGGCTGTTTTGCTGGTCGGCGCGGCTTGGGCTTTTGCACTGCGGTTTGGCCACCGATAGTAGGGCCGAGGCGCAGGCCGCGGGCAACCATTTTTGAAGCATGGTCGAAATCGCGATTGCTGGATCGTCGTCATGTAGGACAGCGAATAAAGGGGGCGATATGAAAGTCATGGTATTGGTCAAGGCGACCAAAGACAGCGAAGCGGGAGTAATGCCTACCCAGACACTGCTCGCCGAAATGGGCAAATTCAACGAAGAACTCGTGAAGGCCGGCGTCATGCTTGCCGGCGAAGGGCTGCGCCCGAGCATTCAAGGAAAGCGCGTGCAATTTTCGGGACGCAACCGCACCGTGATCGACGGGCCGTTTACCGAAACCAAGGAACTGGTTGCGGGTTTTTGGCTTTGGCAAGTGCGTTCCATTGAGGAAGCGGTGGAATGGCTGAAACGCTGTCCCAATCCCATGCCGGGCGACTCGGAAATCGAAATCCGCCCGCTGTTCGAGATGGAGGACTTCAAATGACGCTATTCAATCCTGCGGCCGTTTTGGGTCATACTTTGGGCGAGGCGGAATTCCAACGAGGCCGTGCGATGAGTTACATGCTGTTGATCGTCGAGCCTAAGGGTCTGCGGCGGACTCGCACCGAGGCCGAGGGCCGCGCGCTATACCAGCGTATGGTGAACTTCAGCGAGTCGCTGAAGGCCCGGGGGTTGCTCACCCTGAGCCAATCGCTCAAAGAAGACACGCGCGGCGCACGCGTCAAGGTGCGCGGCGGGACAACCAGCGTCGTCGATGGACCTTTTGCCGAAGCCAAGGAAATGATCGGCGGCATCTTTTTATTGACCTGCGAGACGCGCGAGCAGGCGATCGCGATTGCCGCCGAGTGCCCGGTAGCGAGCTCAACGACCATCGAAGTGCGTGAACTCGGGCCTTGTTTCGAATAAGACCCGGGAGCAATCGCGTCCATCATGCCCACAGCCAATATCCGCAACACCGTCGAGGCAGTGTGGCGCATGGAATCGGCCAAGATCATTGCAAAACTCGCGCGCATGTTGCGCGATGTCGGTCGCGCCGAGGAGCTGGCGCAGGATGCCCTGGTGACGGCGCTCGAACAATGGCCCGTGTCCGGTGTTCCGAACAACCCTGGAGCCTGGCTGATGGTAACCGCCAAGAATCGCGCGCTTGATCAGCTGCGGCGCTTCAAGCTTCTGCAGCGCAAGCACCAGATTATCGCCAACGACGCGGAATTGCTGGTGCCGGCGGCTGCGGCGCCGGAGGAGGAATCCGACCAGGACGTCGGCGATGATTTGCTGCGGCTGATATTCATTGCGTGCCATCCGGTTCTGTCAACGGAAGCGCGAACCGCGCTGACGTTGCGCTTGCTGGGCGGACTCAACACTGCGGAAATCGCGCGCGCATTTCTGCTGCCGGAACCTACCATTGGGCAGCGCATCGTGCGCGCCAAACGTGCGCTGGCCGAAGCGCATGTGCCCTTCGAAATGCCGCGTAGCGAAGAACTCGCGACGCGGCTGGCATCGGTGCTCGAAGTGATCTACCTGATTTTCAACGAGGGTTACGCGGCAACCGCCGGCGAGGATTGGATGCGGCCGTCGCTGTGCGAGGAAGCGCTGCGGCTGGGCCGAATTCTCGCGGAACTCGCGCCGCGTGAACCGGAGGTTCACGGCCTGGTCGCGCTGATGGAAATTCAGGCATCGCGGGTGGCCGCGCGAGTCAGCCCTTCCGGGCAGCCCATCCTGCTGCTCGAGCAAGACCGCGCGCGCTGGGATCAATTGTTGATTCGTCGCGGATTCGCGGCTCTGGAGCGTGCCGAGGCGTTGGGCGGCGCATTGGGACCGTACGCGCTGCAAGCGGCGGTCGCGGCCTGTCACGCGCGGGCGCGCGCTGCCGGGGAAACCGACTGGCCGCGCATTGTCGCGCTCTACGATGCCTTGGCGCAGCTGGCGCCATCGCCCGTCGTCGATCTGAATCGCGCCGTCGCGGTATCGATGGCCTTCGGTCCCGATGCCGGGCTCGAGATTGTGGATAATTTGAATGCGGATTCCCGGCTCAGCGCTTACCACCTGTTGCCGAGCGTGCGGGGCGACCTGCTGGAAAAGCTGGGCCGCTTCGAAGAGGCCCGCACCGAGTTTACCCGCGCCGCGGCGCTGGCACGCAACGCGCGCGAAAGGGCGCTGCTGCTGGGACGCGCCGCCTCATGCGGCGCCGGCGCCCACTAGCGTGACGATAAAGCAGCTGCGTCCATCATCCATGGTCGCGCATCGGGCATCGCCTCCGTGACGGCGCGCTATTTGCCGTACCAAGGATAGCCCCAGCCCGTTGCCGGTAGGATTGGGGCTGTCGCGGCGGCGATAGAAGGGCGTGAACACCTGTTCGAATTCCGCCGGCGCCGGACCCGGACCGTTGTCCCAAACCTTCAACACCACCAGGGCGCCTTCGTGCCGCAAGCGAACCTGGGTCGGCGCTGCGCCATGGCGCCTGGCATTCTCCAAGAGATTGCGCAGCAACCGGCGCAGTAGTCGCGGGTCGCCTTGAATTTTGGCGTGCTCGCCTTCGAGCTGAACCTCGTCGTAGCGCGCGCACTCCTCCGCTGCCAGGGCAAGCAAGTCGACTTCCTCGCGTATGTCGTTTTGCGCCACCGTGTCCAACCTGCTCGCCAGCAGAATCTCGTCGACCAAGCCGTCCAATTCCGCGATGTCCTGCTCCAGGCCGGCTTTGGTTTTAGGGTCGGCGGATTGCTTCAACATTTCCACCGCAAGCCGAATGCGCGCCAGCGGGGTGCGCAATTCGTGCGAGGCATTGGCCAGCAGGGACCGATTCGCGCGGATGAGTTGCTCGATCTGGGTTGCCGCCCGATTGAAGCTCTCTGCCAAGGCGGCGATTTCATCGTGGCCCTCGACCTTCACGCGTGCGCCAAGATCACCTGCACCGAGCGAGTCGACGCCGCGCTGCAGGCGCTCGAGACGTCCGCTGAGCTGCCGAACAATGGGAAAGGCGACGAGGCCGATCGATAAAACGGCGAACAGCACCAGTAAGTGAAAATTCGCGCGTGTGACGCCGGAGCCGATCGGCACGCCTGCGACCAACAGACGACCGTCAGCCAGGCGCAGGCTCGATAGCGCGCCGCCGCCGCCCGGCCAATGCGCAAAACTCAGCGGATGATAGTGCCGCGCGGCGCTGGGCAACGGCAGCGGACGCCCAACGGCGGCAATGATGGTCCCGTCCGCGGCAAAAAGCGTGACATCGGCCTCGAGTCCGGCCGCCAATCGTTGCAGCGCCTCCTGTTGCTCGGCTGCCGGCGCCTGCGCAGCCGGCAGGACGTTTTGGATCAGTCGTCCGACCTTAACCCCAACTTGTTCCATCGGGCCGCCGGCGAAATGCACCAACATCGAGGTCGCCAGCCCCAACAGGGCGAGACTGACCAGCAGCGCGATATAGAAGCGCAGGTACAGGCGCAACATCAGTCCTGCACCTTGGCGAATACATAGCCCGCCGCACGCACCGTGATAATGCGCCGCGGCTTCTTGGGATCGTCTTCAATGACGGCTCGAATGCGGGAAATGTGCACATCGATGGAGCGGTCGAAGGATTCGAATTCTTCGCCTTTGACCAGATCCATCAGAACCTCGCGGGACAAGACGCGGCCCGCGTTCTTCGCCAGCGCCACCAGTAGATCGAATTGGTATCCGGTCAGTTCGCAGGGCTTGCCGTCCAAGCGAACGGCTCTCGCTGCGGTATCGAGCTCCAGCCGGCCAAAGTGCCAGGATTTCTCATCCGCTCCGCGTACCCGGCGTCGCATGATGGCGCGCAGCCGCGCGACCAGCTCTCGCGGCTCGAAGGGTTTGGGCAAATAGTCGTCGGCGCCCAGCTCCAATCCGACGATTCGATCGACCGCATCGCCTCTGGCGGTCAGCATCAGCACCGGTGTGTCGTATTTTGCGCGCAACTGGCGGCATACCGTCAGGCCATCCATGTCGGGCAGCATCAAATCGAGCACGACCGCGTCGTACTCGGCGTCTGAGAGTTTCTCGAGCGCAGCGGCGCCTAGGCCTGCAACCGTAACGCCAAATCCCGCCTGACCAAGATACTCGAGGAGCATGTCGGCCAAGCGGGGGTCGTCTTCGACAAGGAGAATTCGCTCAGCCATTGATCGGCGACTCTAAAGAGAGCGGGCCGTCAATGCCAGCGCATCATGACTTGGCGTGCATTTGTTTCAGATGAGCGGCCAGGGCGGTGCGCTGCGCCGGCGTCAGCACCTCGTCGACATCCGCGAGAAGCTGCGTCAATCGCTTGGAGGCCTGGTCGGCCAGCTGCAAATGCGCGACGCGCGCGGCTTCCAGTGCAGCCCGATCGACGGTGCTTCCCGTCAGTGCTTGAACGGCTTGCGCATGAGCGGCTTGCAGCTGCGCATGCATCGGCAGCAAATCGCTGACGGCTTGTTGTACCAGCGGCGTGATTTGCGCCTTCTGTGCGTCCGTCGCGTCGATCTCGACATACAAATGCTTCAGCATGTGATCGACATGGGCGGAAACTTCGGCGGCGCTATGGGAACCGCCCATCATGCCGTGATGAAAGCCGCAGGCGCCCATTCCGGTCGCGGCCGCCGCGACGATGCCGCCGGCCAGGGCGGCTCCGGCGACGAAGGCGACCAAGGTCATGCGGGTGAAAACGGATCGACGCGGCGCGGCGGTCTTTTCCGGTTCGGATGGAGTAGTCATTTGTGGCCCCTTTTAAGTTACCAGACGCTGCACAGTCTGCGCCTCCACTGTTAGCCGTCTTTGCAGGGCAGGTAAAGATTTGTAAAGAGACTCTGACAGGCTGCTACGTGCCTCCCAGCAGCGGCGGCAACCGGCGACTGCTGGAACCAAGCGCGCTTTCGTAAGCGTAGGCCAGCTGCAGGCAACCGAACTCTTGGCGATTGGGCGCGATGAGTTGAATGCCCATCGGCAGCCCGGTATCGCTGAAGCCCGCGGGTGCGGCCAGGGCCGGGCAGCCTGACATGGTGACGAGCAGCGCGGCCTTCATCCATTCATGATAGGTCTGCATTTTCTGCCCGGCAATTTCCCGCGGCCATTGCCGAGTGATTTCGAACGGGAAGACCTGCGCGGTGGGCAGCACCAGAAAATCATAGCGTTCTAGAAATTTACGCACGGTCTGCGACCAGCGGGTGCGCACGACCGATGCGGCCGTGATATCACGCGCGGATTGGCGCATCCCAGTTTCAATTTCGTATAGCGCTTCGGGCTTGAGCAGAGCACGCTTGGCCGGATCCTCGTAGTAGTCTTGGATCGTGGCGCCTTGCTGCCAACCCCGCAGGCGTATGGTCGCGCGCCACAGCGCGTCAAAATCGAAATCCGGCGCGGCCTCCTCGACGATGCAACCAAGCGACTCGAGGGTCTGGACCGCCTTTCGGCAAATCTCGAGCACGCCCGCTTCGCAGGGAGTAAATCCCTTCAAGTCAGCGCCCCAGGCGATACGCGTTCCCTGGAATGAGCGCTGCAAACGCCGTTGAAACTCGCTGCCATCACCTTCCAGGGACAGCGGCACGCGCGCATCGAATCCGGCCTGAACCGAGAGCAACATGGCGAGGTCCGTGACGGTTCTGGCCATGGGACCGCTCACGCCCATGGACGGCAACCACGCGTCGTGCGCATCGTTGGGGACGCGGCCTATGCTGGGGCGAAGGCCAAAGACAGCGTTCCATCCAGCCGGGTTGCGTAGGCTTCCGCCATAGTCGGACCCGTCCGCGACCGGCAGCATGCGCAATGCAAGAGATACCGCCGCGCCTCCGCTGCTGCCCCCTGCCGAACGAGTCAGGTCATAGGCATTGCGGGTCGCACCGTAAACGCTATTGTCAGTATGCGAACCCAAGCCGAACTCAGGGGTGTTGGTCTTGCCAATGAATATTGCGCCTGCGCTGCGCAATCGCTCGACCATCAATCCGTCAACCGCAGGAACAAAATCCTTCAGGATCGGAGAACCCAAGGTCATGCGAATGCCCTTGACCGGCTGCAAATCCTTGGCCGCGTGCGGAAAACCATGCAGCGGTCCCATGGATTCCCCGCGCGCAAGCTGGGCATCGCGTTCGCGCGCCTGCGCAAGCAGCTCCGCCCGCTCTTGAAGCGCAACAATGGCGTTTACCTGCGGATTGAGCCGCTCGATATGGTCCAGGTACGCGCGCATCACCTCGACGCATGAGAGCTCGCGTGCATGTATCGCTTCACTGAGGACCGCGGCGTCCATGAGGACGATGTCGCTGACAAGTCGTTGCGCCGATGGTCCAGTCACGCGCCGCTGCCCTGATCCTGAAGGCTGCCACGCGAGTAACCCACACGACGCAATTCGCGCGGCAATTGCCGGTATGCGGCGGCCACCTGCGGTATCACCGTGTAGCTTTCGGCAAACTCCCGCGGGAAGCGGCACGGCTTGCCGGTATCGAGATTGAGGCAAAAATATTCGATTTCAGCGTCTGCAACGCGCTTTTCGTCGCCCAAGCGCACAATCTCGAATCGACGAGTGCAGCGCAGACGTCCGTCACAGGCGACCAACCAGGTCGCGAGCAGCAAATCGTCGCCGAGCACTGCCGCTTCCAAATAGTCGATGCGGGTATGCCGCACCGCCATGCCACGGCGCATCGTCAAACAGCTCGCGAGCGGCGTGCCTAGTTCAGCAGCATGGGTCCAGGCGATTCGGTCCAGCCATTGCAAATACACCGCGTTGTTGACGTGCGCGTATTCGTCGATTTCCTCGGGCAGTACCCGGTGGGCGCTGGTGAAGGCCAGCGGCAAGCGCAGCGGCGGATAACTCAACATCCAACTCCTCGGGCCTCTTTGGCATCACAGCAATTGCTGTGTGGCAACGGCGACAAACTCAATGAATTTAGTCTCAATAGTGCGCGCCACAAACTTTTCTTACTCTAGGTACCGACTTTGTCTGACGGATTTTTATAAAGGACATGACCGACTATTTCCTCCCTGCGGTGCTCGGTCGATCATTCCTCTCCGGGGCAAGTTATGGACAAACTCTATTTTGGCTTGGGCGTAGCCTTGTACCTGTTGTTCGTCGTTTGGTGCATCGGTACGCCGCAGAAATAGCGAGAGCGGGTCCTTCGAGATTGCCAGATCAAGTACTCACGCGGTCCAAGTACTCATGCGGTCCGTAAATCATGGCCGAAGGGGTGGGCGCCGGTCAAATGCTGAAATCGCCGCCGCCAGCCGCGCAAGTCGATTTTTCGGGAGGCTACCCAAGAATCATCGTAGATCGTATCCGCATATCGATCTCCAGCGTCGCATGCGAGTGTGGCGATGCTGCCGGATTCACCTTGCGATTGCATCTTCGCAGCAAGTGCGATGGCACCGACAATGTTGGTGCCGGTTGAGGGGCCGAAGCGGCGCGCCAGCCGGCTCTCGAGCCAACGAGCGCCGGCGATCGAGGCTGCATCCGGTACGGCTATCATGCGGTCGACCACATTTCGCATGAATGAAGGCTCTACCCGAGCCCGGCCGATGCCTTCGATGATCCCACCGCAGCCGCCGCAGACGTTCGGATCGCCCGCTTCGAAGTAGCGGAAGAATGCGGAATTCTCAGGATCCACCACGCAAAGCCGGGTGGCATTGAGTTCGGGTCGATAGCGAATGTAGCGGCCGATCGTCGCGCTGGTGCCGCCCGTGCCGGCTCCCACCACAACCCACGCGGGATTCGGGTAAGTCTGCTCAGCCAGCTGCGCAAACAGGCTTTCGGCAATGTTATTGTTGCCGCGCCAATCTGTCGCCCGCTCGGCAAACGTAAATTGATCCATGAAGTGACCATTCATCTCGCGAGCGACTCGGGCCGCCACCGCGGAGATCTCATCGTGAGGCTCGACCAGGTGAATTTGCGCCCCGGCGCGCGCAATGGCTTCGCGCTTCGCCGTGGCGGTTCCGCGCGGAACGACTGCGATGAATGGCAAACCGAGCAGGTTGGCAAAGTAAGCTTCCGAGATGGCCGTTGAGCCTGAAGAGGCCTCCACCACGGTGGTGCGTTCTCGAATATCCCCGTTGCAAATCGCGTGCAGGAACAATGAACGGGCGAGGCGATGCTTCAAGCTTCCGGTCGGGTGCGCCGTTTCATCTTTCATATAGATCCGACACCCCGGCAGCTCGGGCAAGCTCAGCGTCAGCAATGGCGTTTCGACTTCCCGGCGTCGATCCTCATCGAGCTTGGCAATTGCCTTCGCTATCCAACTACGATTGGCGTCGATCGCGCTAGCCATTCGTCATGATAGCGCGGGCCGGTCGGCTCCGCCGCGACGGCAGCCACAGGCCGGCTCCTAGAGTCGATGCCAGTAAGCGTTGACAATGCTCGGAGACTGGCGAATTTTTGCAGCGACCAGGCGCAGCTGCTCCTCGGGAAGGCCGAAGACGTCGACCTGAATATGAAAAATATCGTTGGAAGCGCACTCGGCGACGATGCGGCGGGGCAAGACGTTGAGATTTTGAAAACGCTCCAGCACGCGAGCAACGGCCCCCGGGTCGTTATCCGCAACGATGCGCAGGCGCCATAGAGACGATTCTTGCCGATACATTGTGATCAATCCTCATACAGTTGCAGTACGGAGCAAAACCCATCGACCCCCGGTCTTCAATGAAGACCGGGCTGGTAATGCTCGCGCTGCCTGGTATGAGAATGCGCATGGCCTGAAAGAGTATGCTCCAGTCGCCGGGAAAAGGCGGAGGCGTTACACAGTTTGCGCAAAGATCAAGTACTGAAGACATGCCCGCATCGGCCGCCTTGCCCCGGTTGCCCGAGATTCGGCGAACGCGGCATCGCGCTGAGCGCGAGCGGCGCACTCAAAGTGTTGGCGCGCCTTCACGGTTTGCCGCAGGTGCAGGTTGTTTCGGGTCAAATGGCCGGATTTCGCCACCGCGCGCGACTCGCCATCCGCGGCCGCCTAGGCACGCCGAAGCTCGGCTTGTTCGAGTCGGGTACGCATCGCGTGGTGCATATACCGAACTGCAGCGTTCATCACCCGCTGATAAACCATGTCGCGGGCGTGGTGCGCCGGGCTCTTGTTGATGCGAAGGTGACCTCGTATTCGGACGCCGCCCATCTGGGTCTCGCGCGCTATTTGCAAGTGGTTGTGGAACGCAGCTCGCAAACCGCGCAGGTCGTCCTCGTCGCCAACAGTGCGACGCCCGAGCCGCTGGCGCAGTGCGCGAGTCTAATCAGCGAACGCTTAGGCAAGGACCTGCACAGCCTGTGGTTCAGCGCGAATCTCGAGCGCTCCAATACCATTCTCGGTTCGAATATCACCAGTTGGTGCGGAACGGAATGCGTCGTGGAGCACTTTGGCGGCGCGGCGGTGCATTATCCGCCCGGCGCGTTTGGACAAAACAACCTGGATATCGCGCAGCTCATTATCGAGCATGTGCGCGAGCAGATCCCGGCAGGTTCGCGGGTGGCTGAATTCTACGCGGGCGTGGGCGCCATCGGGCTGTCGATTCTAAAGCAAGTCGGCGAAATCGCGCTGAATGAACTCAGCCCGAATTCCTTGCACGGGCTCGAGCTGGGGCTCGCGCAACTCAGCCCGGCGGAGCGGGCCAAAATCACCCTCATCCCAGGCGAAGCCGCGGCCAACCGATTGGCCGCGGCCGGCGTCCAGATTGTGATTGCCGACCCGCCGCGCAAGGGTTTGGATCCGGAACTCACGGACTATTTGCGCATGCATCCGCCCGAAGCACTCATATACGTCAGCTGCGGACTCGAATCGTTGCTGCGTGATGCGGCGCAATTAACCTCGCATGGCACGCTGCGCCTCGTGTCGCTCAAGGCATTCAATCTCCTGCCCTTCACCGAGCATGTGGAAAGCGTCGCTCGCTTCGAGCGCGCTTGATGCGGCGCCCTCTAAGCCGTCCACACTGCGCACGAGGCGCATTGAGTCGAGGCAATGGCCTTGATTTGTTGGCATCCCGCCACTGGACAATTGCCATGACTGGCGCTATAGCTAGTTTGGGGAAATGCCTTGGATCAGGAGAGCGTTATGACGGCTTACATGCGATTCGCAGTCGTTAGTCTCGCCGCGGCCAGCTTGTTCGGCTGCGCGGCTACCGCCGGGAATGCGAAGCCAAAACCGGCTGTGGCGGCGGCGACGGTAAAGGATCCGACTTGCCTGACTGACACCGGCAGCCGATTAACCGGGAACTCGAAGTGCCGCGGATATGGTCGCGCGTATTCAAGCAGCGATATCGACAAGACCGGCCAAACCGATGCGGGAAATGCGTTGGCGCTTTTGGACCCTTCGATTACCGTGCATCATTGAGCGGCGCGGCACGACGGGCTTCGAGCGGCCATCTAACCATAGGCGGGATAGGTGATATAGCCCTCGGGTCCTTGTGAGTACCAGGTTTTCTGATCGTCCGCATTGAGCGGCAGACCGTTTGCAAAGCGATACGGAAGATCGGGATTCGCCAGGAATTTTCTTCCGAAAGTGATGGCATCCGCGGCACCGCCGGCCAACGCGGCCTGGGCGCGTGCGAGGTCGTAATCGGAGTTCAGCACCAAGATTCCCTTGAATGCTTTGCGGATCAGCGGCGCCACGGGCGGCCGATCCGACCGGCCAAACGTGCCGTCGGGTCCGGGTTCGCGCAGTTCCAGGAATACGATACCGAGCCGATCCAAGTCCGCGGCCGCCGCCGGAAACAGCTCCGCCTGATTGCTGTCGTCCACTCCCTGAGACTCGCCATTGGGCGATAGGCGCACGGCGGTGCGCTCCCTACCCACGGTGTCGATGAGGGCCTGCACGACTTCGCGCAGCAAGCGCACGCGATTCGCGATCGAACCGCCGTATGCGTCGGTGCGCCTGTTGCTGCCGTCCCGCAAGAATTGATCGATGAGGTAGCCGTTGGCCGCATGCAGTTGCACTCCATCGAAGCGGGCTGCAAGCGCATTTTGCGCCGCCTTGACGTAGTCGCCGATCAGACGTGGAATTTCGTCGATCATCAAGGGCCGTGCCTCGGCGTAGGGCTGTCTGCCGTCATAGGTGTGCGCCTTGCCCGGCGCCGTGGTGGCGCTGGCAGACACGGGCTGAACACCGTGCAGAGAGGGGTGGACGAGTCGACCCATATGCCAGAGCTGGACGAAAATACGACCGCCGGCCGCGTGCACGGCATCGGTAACTCGTTGCCAGTTGGCCACGTGTTCTTTGCTCCACAAGCCGCCGGCGTAGGGCCAACCGCTGCCCTCCAGGCTGATGTGGGTTGCTTCCGTGATGATCAGCCCCGCCGAGGCGCGCTGGGAATAATAGGCGGCCATGAGGTCGGTCGGAACATGCTCGCGGGTGCCGCGCCCGCGGGTGAGGGGTGCCATCCAGATCCGGTTTGGGCAGGTCAGGCGGCCAACTTTTATTGGGTCAAACAACGTCGTCATGAAATCCCTTATGAGCATTTGAGGGGACGGCCGGCATGCTAACAGAGCTCGACGTGCGGCCGAATGCAGTGATCGCGTACAATGCTGATCGCGAATCCACACCACAAAAGCAAAACCTAGGATTGATACCCATGAGTCGCATCATTGTTCTTATCGCGTTCCTCAGCGTGGCGCTGCCGGTTGGCGCGGCGGATTCGAGCGCCGCCGGCCGATTTACCGTGGGCCGCTACCTTGATCTGCAGTCGGCGAGCGCGCCGCAAATCTCGCCCGACGGCTCGCAGATTCTCTACACGAGAAGGATGATCGACAAACAGGCGGACAAATATCAGAGTGCGATTTGGATCGTGAATGCCGACGGTTCGCATCACCGATTCCTTGCCCAGGGCAGCGGCGCGGTGTGGTCCGCGGACGGTAAGAGCATTGCATTCCTCGCCCAAGGCGAGCCGAAAGGCGCACAAATCTTTGCCCTGCAGCTCGGGGTTCAAGGGCCGCCGACCCAGCTTACCTGGCTCAGCGAAGAGCCCGCCAATCTGCGCTGGTCGCCCGACGGGAAATGGATTGGGTTCACCATGAGAGTTGCCGACCCCGAAAAGTGGACCATCGACCTGCCGGCGGCGCCGGAGGGCGCGAAATGGGCGAAGACGCCGCACTATACGGAGCGATTGCACACCTTTCGAGACCAAGCCGGATTCACCGAGCGCGGCTGGCGCCATCTTTTTTTGGTGGCAAGCGACGGCGGCGCGCCGCGGCAGGTCACGAGCGGCAATTGGAATGTTGGCGCGAGCGCATTTGAAGTCGCCATCAGCGTTGATTGGGAATTCACGCCCGACGGACGCTCCGCAATCATCGAAGGCTACAAGGAAGGCGATCCAGACCGCAATGATCGCGAGAGCTACAT
Source organism: uncultured Gammaproteobacteria bacterium (assembly GCA_963782865.1). Classification (GTDB taxonomy): domain Bacteria; phylum Pseudomonadota; class Gammaproteobacteria; order Steroidobacterales; family Steroidobacteraceae; genus Bog-1198. The sequence goes on from CAWALS010000007.1 coordinate 77,823, forward strand.
CTATTCGGTCGATCTTCAGAGCGGCGCCGTCAACCGGCTGACGAAAACGACGGGAAGTTGGGGGCAGCCGGCGGTGTCTCCCGACGGCAAGACGATCGCCTACGTGGGATACACCAAGACGGATACCAATCACGTCATGGAGCTGTGGACGATGTCCGCGGACGGCGCCAATGCGTCGCTGCAGTCGCAGGGGTTCGATCGAGAACCGAGAGGCCTGAAGTGGGCGCCGGACGGCGGCGCGCTGTATTTTACGGCGGAGGATCGCGGCAGCATTCACCTGTACAGCTGGTCGCGCGGCAAAGGCATTCGTCAGCTCACCAATGGGGCCGAAGTCGTGCTCAACCCGACGATCGGCAAGGGCGCGATCGCCGCCGTGCGCTCATCTTTTCGCGAACCCGGCAATGTAGTGCTGTTGAATGAACGGCGGCCCGAGAACGTGCAGCAGCTTACGCATCTTAACGATGAACTGCTCCGCGAAGTCCCTCTCGCCAAGGCCGAAGAGATTTGGTACGACTCCAGCGGCGGCGCAAAGATTCAGGGCTGGATCGTCAAGCCGCCGGATTTCGATCCCGCGCGCCACTATCCGCTGCTGCTCGAGATCCATGGCGGCCCGCAGGGCATGTATAACGTCGGGTTCAGTCCGCAATTCCAGAACTTCGCCGCCAACGGTTACGTCGTGCTCTTTACCAACCCGCGGGGATCGACCGGCTATGGGACGGCCTTCGGCGATGCCATATTGAAGCACTATCCGGGTCCGGACTACGATGACCTGATGGCCGGGGTCGATGCCGTGCTCAAGAAAGGCATCGTTGATGAATCACGCCTGTATGTCTCGGGTTGCAGCGGCGGCGGCGTTCTGTCGAGCTGGATGATCACTCACACAAATCGTTTCGCGGCTGCCGCGGTTCGCTGTCCGGTGATCGACTGGATCAGCATGGCCGGAGAAACCGATGTGCCGTTCTTCACGTATCGATTCTTCAAGAAGCCATTTTGGGAGGACCCGACCGATTGGCTCGAAGAATCCTCGCTGATGCATGTCGGCAACGTGAAGACCCCGACGCTGCTCATGACGGGGGAACTCGACCGCCGCACGCCCATTCCGCAAAGCGAGGAGTTTTACCAAGCGCTCAAATATCGCGGTGTCCCGGCGGCAATGCTGCGTTTTGATCAGGAATTCCATGGCACCGGCTCCAAGCCCTCGAACTGGATGCGCACGCAGCTGTACATGATGAGCTGGTTCGCGCGTTTCAGCGGCAATCCGCCGCTGCCGGCGCCGCACTAGACGCCGGGCGAAGCGATGAACATGAATTGCTTGAGCCGGCGCGATTTGCTTGCGTTCGGACTCGCGGCGGCGGCGCCGTTGGACTTGCTCGCGGAACTCGCCCGCGCGGCACCGGCTGCCAATTCGAATGCGATGCGCACCTTGGATCGTTTTATCGCAGGCTACTGCACGGCCATGAACGCGCCGGGGTTGACGCTCGGACTCGCAAATGGCGCAGGGACCATCCGCGCGGCTTCCTACGGCTATGTCGATCTTGCCGCCAAGCTGCCGGTTTCCCCGTCGCATCTCTTTGAAATCGGTTCGATTTCGAAGTCGTTCGTGGGATTGACTATTTTGCAGCTGCACGACGAGCAGAAAGTCGACTTGCAGGCGCCCATCCGCAGCTACCTGCCCTGGCTGTCCATGGAGACCCCCTACGGCGAGATTCTCGTGCATCATTTGTTGACGCACTCCAGCGGCATGCCCGATGACGCACCCTTGATTCCGAGCTCGCCGGAGCGGCGCCCGCGTCAAGCGCTCAAACCCGGTACCGAGTTCCACTACAGCAATTGGGGCTACGATGCCTTGGGGCGTTTGATCGAGGCGATCGACGGTCGTTCCTGGCCGGCAGCCGTATCGGCCCGTATTCTGAAGCCGGTCGGCATGAATGACACTTCGCCGACCATCACCAGCGCGTCACGTGCGCGAATCGCTCAGAGCTACGTGCCCTTGCACGATGATCGGCCTTATCCGCGGCACGGCGCGTTGGTGCCCGCCGGCAACTTGGCGGTGGAATTCGCCGCTGGGTCGATCGCATCGACGCCCAAGGATATGTCGCTGTATATGCAGATGATTCTAAATCGTGGCGAGATTCGCGGCGGCCGCATCGTTTCCGAAGACAGCTTCAGGCTGTTCTCGACGCCGCATATCGCGGCGCCGCCGTTCGGTCCGACCGCCGGCTACGGCTACGGGATCGCGGTCGACAAGCTCGATCGACATGTGCGCCTGCGGCATACCGGCGGCATGGTCTCGTTCATGTCCGCCATTCACATGGACCTGGACGCGAAGATCGGCGCGTTTGCGTCCATCAACGCTCAGCTTGGATTTAGGCCCAATCCTGTTGCGCAACTGGCCGTGCAGCTGCTGCGCGCCGAGAAGGAGGGCGCTAAGCCGCCCGCCGAGCCGCCGTTCGATGCCGCGGCGAAGGTCGAGTCCGCGGCCAGCTATAGCGCGATATACACCTCCGCGGCCGGCCGGCAGATCGAGATTAAAAACGCCGCCGACCGGCTCAGTCTCAGCGCCGATGGGCGCACGATTCCGCTGCAGCACTCTGAAGATGGAACCTTCATCGCGGATCAGCCGGGCTTCGATTTGTTTCCGATCATTTTTGAACGCGCGCCGACTTCGCCTGCCGCCGACAAGTCGAAAGCGCTCATTAGCGCCTTGGCGTACGGAGCGGATTGGTATGTGCGCGCCGGATTTCGCGAGAAAGCACTTGAACCATCCGCTGAGCTGGCCAAGTATGCGGGCGAGTACTATTCCGAGAATCCGTGGTTCGGCACGGTTCGGGTGGTGCAGCGGCAGCGCCAGTTGTGGATGGGCGGCACGGATCCATTGGTGCCGATCGGCAATCACTTATTCAGGATAGGCGCGGAAGCCAGCAGTCCGGGCGTGGCGGAATTTTCGGCGCTGATCGGCGCGAGGCCCAATTTGCTTTGGGTCGAGGGTAATCAATTTCAAAGAATCGGGGAAGCCACTACTTGATTCGTGACCGCGGGAGGCTGCCAGCGCCCGCGCACGACATCCTCGCCCGGCCAGTACAGCCGCAATGACAGATTGAATTTTCCGCCGGGTGCGGGCAGCCAATTGCTGTCGCGATCTGCACCCGGCGCGTCGTGCTGCACGTAAAGGTCCAGAGAACCGTCGCGGTTGAATTTCAGCGCATCGCGATCTCCGATGGCAAATCGGTGAATGGCATTGGAGACAAAATAACCATCCTCGCCATAGAGGCTGAGCGACCAAAATGCGTGCACCGGCGGCAATTCAGGCGCCGCGAAGTGCAGCGTGTAGGCGTGTTCGCCGGAGAGCGAGGACGCCGCGCCGGTCTGGCAGCAAGAAAAATAGGTCGCTTCTTCAGGCGGCAGAGCGCCCAGTCCCAACCTGGCGACAGCGGCGCGTGCATGGTAGTGAATGCCGTATCGCCCGGTCGCCGCGCCGAAACCCGATGACCAGCCGTTGACCTTCTCACCGACGCCGCCCCGCGATCCCAGCATCGCCAAGGTATCGGCCGCCGCTTTCGCGCCCTGTTCAAAGGCCTTTTGGCCTTCTAATCCGAGGGATTCAGGATTGAAAATCCTGCCCGACAGAATTCCAATGCGCGCGAGTTCCTTCATGAGCGGCGCATCCTGCGGGTGCGGCGGATTTCTTTCCAGGAGTGCCGCGAAAGTCTGAAAGAATTCGCGCGCAGTCATCCGCTGCACTTGCACCGGCGGGGGTTCGTCCCGATTGATGCCCGGCGACGATCCTGCCGCCGGCGGTGCCGGCGTCGACGAACCTGGAGAACCCTCGGGGTACTGGCTGAGCGGCATGAGCGCATAGCCCTTCTGGATGGCATGAACTGCATCGTAGTCGGCGACACCGTTGACTTGTGTGCGGCCGAGCAGCCACACCGTGTTGGTGGGTGCGTCAATTTTTTCAATATTTCGTCGGCAAAGTCCCCCTCCAGCCCGGCCCGATAATCGCGAACCAGCGGGCACCGCTGCCGCGCGTGCGTTTTCCAGGCATGTCGAAAGTCTCGGTCCAAGCGTCCAGCAGCTGCATGACATAGTACCGGCCGTGCGTGTCCGGCACGTGCAGCAGAATTGGTTCGCGCGACAGCTCGAGCCAGGCGGTTGAATACAGCGTATCGGCGTTGGGCCGGATCACGATGCGGCTGTGATCGTCAGGAAATGCCTGCGCGTGTACGAAGCGGTTGGTGCCCGGCAAGCCGGCCTGCGCGCGTCGCTCCAAATCCGTATGCCGTGTGACACTCATCAGTACTAGCGGATAGGCAAACGTGTAAGCGTTTGCCGCGATCTCGCGAACCTCGCCGGTCGTCAAGCTCACGGCTGCCGACGCCGGCGCGGCAGCGCCGGCGAGCACTGCCCCTATCGCAATGGTCCAGTGGTTGAACGCGCTCATGCCATCTCCATACTGAAGGTCTGGGAACCAGCGCAATGATAGATTGCCGGGCGTCGGTTCGCTCCTTAAGATTGGTTCCTATGAAACTACTGCGTTATGGTCCGCCTAAACACGAAAAGCCGGGTCTTTTGGACAGCGAGGGTGCGATTCGCGATCTGTCGGCGCACGTCGCTGATATTTCTCCACGGACGGTGACGCCGCAGAGTTTGGCGCGCCTCGCCGCGTTGAACAGCAAGGAGCTCCCGTTGGTCGGCGGCGCCCCCGGTTGGGCGTGCCGGTCAACGGGATCGGAAAGTTCATTGCAATCGGTTTGAACTACGTGGATCACGCCAAGGAGGCGAATTTTCCAATTCCCGCTGAACCCCCGATGTTCACCAAGGCCATCAGCTGTCTGAACGGACCGAATGATGATGTCATGCTGCCCAAGGATGCCGTGAAAGGCGATTGGGAAGTGGAGTTAGGAGTCATTCTCGGCCGCACGGCCCGCTATGTCAGCGAGGAGCAGGCGCTCGATACGGTTGCTGGTTATGTGATTGCCAATGATGTGTCGGAGCGCGCGTTTCAATTGGAGCACGGCAACCAGTGGGACAAAGGCAAGGGTTGCGACACGTTCGGGCCGGTCGGACCTTGGCTCGTCACCGCCGATGAAGTCGGCGATCCGCAAAAACTTGAGATGTTCTTGAACCTCAACGGTGGACCGCATGAATCCGGCAATACGCGGCGAATGATTTTTACCGTGCGGCAATTGATCGCCTATGTCAGCCGGTTTGTGACGCTGTATCCGGGAGACTTGTTGATCACCGGCACGCCGCCCGGGGTCGGCTTGGGCCATAAGCCAAATCCCATTTTCCTCGCCGTGGGCGATGAAATGCATCTGGGGATAGATAAGCTCGGCGAGCAACGACAAAAAGTGGTTGCGTGGCGCCACCTGGGCGATGATGCTGCCCTTTAAGGGCAGAGCGCCGGCGTCTTAGTGACGCCGGCATGGTGCCGACCGCCTATCGATTCTGCGCCACCCGTTTCGAGACTTCCGACCACTGCTCGGAGGCACGCGCGATGTTGCCGGCAATGTCCTTCTTCCAGTTTTTGCGGGATTCGAGATCGCTGAACATGTAGAGCTTGCCGTCGACGATCGCGAAAACACGCGGGTGCGCGCCCACTTTGCGGCCCTGGGAGACGCCGTAGGCGTCGAAGCCGTCGTACTGCGGCGCGTATTTCGCCGGGTCGCTCGCGAACGTGCGCAAGTGCGCGGGTGTGATGAAGTAGAACTTAGATCCCTTGTAGTCGAAGCTAAGTTCTTTGTTTCCCGGGATGGGGTCCGGCGAAGGGGTAAAGTACGACAGCGCGTCGTAGCTGTCGAGCGCAACGCCCTTTTCCTCGAAAAAATCGCCTGCGAAAACTTGCGCGGCGGAAAGCGTCAAGATGGCGGCAGAAGTAAGACGAACGATTGATCGGTAGTTCACGGTAATCTCCAAAGTGTTCACAAAACATCACAAGTTGTCGGCGACCCCTGTCGCCGGCGCGCCGCGCGCGCAGCCAATCCTTAACCCGCTTGCACCACCTCCGCCTTGACCGCGGCCGAGTCGTTGAGCGCGATGACGGCAAAGGGAATCAGAGCCAGGATCATTGAGAGAAATAGGGCACTGGCGTTTGCGATTATTTTCATCGGTGTCTCCCGGCGGTGGACCATGGGGGCACTGTAGGGCGCCGGCGGAGGCCCTGGTTGGATGTGCGCCAAACCGCCCGATCCGCGGCGCGAGCGGCAGAGGTAGGTCGCGAACGGTAGAGGCTGGCGCCGGCTGCGGGCCGGCGCATGTTAGAATTGACCCGCCGGGCTGATGTAAGGCGTTCAAAACTAGAGCAAAAAGACCCCCTGGCCCGAAGCGAGACTTCAGGAGCGCGCATGATTTTCGAGTCGATATCCAGCGGGGGTTGCCGCTCGTACCTCGTGGGCTGCGAGGAAACCTGCGCGGCAGCGCTGATCGATCCCGAACTTAGCCAAATTGACCGCTACAACGCCCTGGCGGCTCGTCACGGGCTGCGCTTCCGTTATCTTATCGACACGCACACGCATGCCGACCATTTTTCCGCGACCCGGCTGCTCGCCAAGCAGCTCGACGCGCCCGTCGTCATGCACCGCGCGAGTCCCGCGCCTTTCATCGATCTGCGCCTGGAGGGCGGCGATTTATTGGTGGTTGGACGCCTGCGCCTGCAATCGCTGTATACCCCCGGGCATACCAACGATTCCATGTGCCTGTGCGTCGAAGATCGCGTTTTCACCGGCGATACCTTGCTGATCGGGGCGACCGGCCGCACGGACCTGCCCAGCGGCGACGCCGGCGCGTTGCACGAGAGCCTGTTCCAAGGCGTGCTCACGCTCGATCCGGCGCTAAAAGTATTTCCTGCGCACGAGTACAAGGGCCGCACGCACTCCAGCATCGCTCAAGAGCTCGCCGAGAATCCGCGCCTGCAAAAGCGCGAGCGCGGCGCATTCATCGACATGATGCAGAGCCTGAATCTGACCATGCCCACGCATGTCACCGAGGCGCTGCGTACCAACATGAGCGGCGGAAAAACCGTTGCGCAGATGCTGTCCGATGCGTCCGCGTCCGTGCCATTCATGTCGTTGGCGCAGCTGAAGGCGAACATCGAAAGCCGCCGCGAGGACATGATCGTCCTGGATGTGCGCGAACGCGATGCCTACGAAAGCGGACATGTCCCGGGAGCGTTTCACCTGCCGCGCGGACAACTGGAGCTTCGCGTGAACGAGGAACTGAAGGATCCCACACGGCGGATTCTGGTTTGCTGTGAGTTTGGACGCATCTCGACGTTGGCCACGGCGACGCTGCGCATGATGGGGTTTTCAGGCGCAGTCGCGCTGGACGGCGGCATCAAAGCGTGGCGGGATGCCGGCTATCCGATTCAGGTCGGCAAGGAACCGTAGATTCCTCAGGGCTACAAATCCTTGATCTGCACCCAGGTTGGCGCGTGATCGCTGGCTTTTTCCCAGCCGCGCACCTCTCGATAGACCCCCGCATCGACCAGGCGTTTGGCGATCGAGGGGCTCAAGAGCAAATGATCGATACGCAGGCCCGCATCCCGCCCATAGGCATTGCGGAAAAAATCCCAGAATGTGTAAATCTGATCCGTGGGATGGATGGTTCGCACAGAATCCACCCAGCCGTGTTTGAGCAAATGCGCGTACGCCTCGCGAACCTCAATTCTGAACAGGGCGTCATCCACCCAGCGTTCCGGCTTATACACGTCGGCTTCGGTCGGTATCACGTTGTAATCCCCCGCAAGCACCACCGGCGCTCCAGAGAGCAGCAACTCGGCGGCATGGGACAGGAGCCGATTGAGCCAGCGCAGCTTGTATTCGAATTTGGGGCCGGGCGCCGGATTGCCGTTCGGCAAGTAAAGACAGCCGATGACGACGCCGGCAACGTCCGCCTCGATGTATCGACTGTGCACGTCTTCAGGGTCTCCAGGAAGGACCCGCCTGATCTCCCGCGGCTCGGTGTTTTTCGCCAGGATCGCGACGCCATTCCAGCTTTTCTGGCCATGCCAAATGACACCGTAGCCCGCGTCGCGGATGGCCGCCTCGGGAAATTTGTCCTGCGGCGCCTTTAATTCCTGAAGACAAACCACATCGGGCGTTGACTGCGCAAGCCAGCGCAGCAAGTTGGGGAGACGGGCGTTGATGCTGTTGACGTTATAGGTAACGATTCTCATGCGACATTATTTGGTTTCCGGGATCCATTTGCAAAAGCGCACCGCGGCTGCAGCGGGCAACGCGCGCACAGGGGATTCGAGCGTTTGCACAACGCGTGGCCGTGACGATCGATGAGCAAATAGCCGTTGATTCTGGCATCGAATGTGACGGGCAGCGTATCCAACACGCGCTGCGCGGCCGCGTAAATAGGCGCGTACTTGTCGCCTTCAGGCCCCTGAAGCACGCGAACCAGTACATGCGGACATGAGGAGGGGACCGCCGCCACGGGCGCGAGGCGCGAAAACAGCACGATCCGGTCGGCGCCGGGATTACCGATGCCCGGAAACGCCTTCAATGCCTTGCGAACTTGCGCCAGGGGAAGGCGCGAGAGAGCAGACAGAAGATCGCCCTCAAACTCGTCCTGCACCCGCTGCGCAATTTCCTTGATGCGCGTCGCGCGCAGGTCCGGCACCATGCCGCCCACCTTCAGGGCCTTGGCGAGTTTGGTTGTCGCTGCCCGGCTAAGCTGCATGGGCGTGACTCCGATTTCGCGCCTCAACGACGCCCAGCCTTTGGCGCAACGCTCGTTGCTTGGAGGGTAGCCGCAATGCCACCAAACGAGAAATTCAAAGGGGTCCGACGGCGCATGCAGAGTGACTGCGCCATAATGGGACTGCAACGAGTCCAGTAGATTCGCGATTCGCGGCATTGCCACGGTAGTGTAGGCACCGCTGGTGGCGCGCTCAAGCGCGCGAGCCTCTCAAGTATAGCAGCGCGCCGCAATCACAGAAGTGCGCGCGAGATCACGGCGGCGGCAATGATCTAGGCCGTCCGCTGCTGCAGACTCGCGCGACTGTAAGGCGTTTCCTACGCATTCTGGCCAAGCCAAACGGCAGCCATGCGGCGAAGATCGGTGTAAATTGGCCTTTCAAGCAGGCTTGCAGGGATCATAAAGTATGCTCGGCAGCAAAAAAACCGCCACAGGTTCCGCACCAAATGCTGACTTACACGCCGGCGGCGGGCTGTCGAGAGCAATTACAGAAACCAGCCCAGAGTGCATCAAGGTGGTTGCGGCCGACGGGCGACTGCTGCAAATGAATCCCGCGGGCCTGGCGATGATCGGTGCCGGCTCCTGGGACAGCGTTGCGCACTCATGCACCTCCGAACTGGTTGCCCCGGAACACCGGTGCATGTGGCTCGCCAATCATCAGCGCGTGTGTGCGGGAGAAACGCTCGCCTGGGAATTCGACATCATCGGCTTGAAGGGCGTCCGGCGCAGCGTCGAAACGCATGCCTCGCCGATCGCCTTGAGCGATGGAAGCCAGGCGCAACTTGCGATCACGCGAGACGTGTCAGAGCGAAATAAATCGCGAGATGACGCCCCCTGACCTTCTCTTCCAATTCGGCATTGAGCCGCTGCAGTGTACCCAGGAGCTCGAGGCGGCACTTCGCCGCTTGCAGGAAAGCGAGCGCAGCTTCGAGTTGCTGGTCGACAGCGTCACGGATTACGCCCTATACATGCTGGATCCGAGCGGGCAGGTCGTGAGTTGGAATTCCGGCGCGAGTCGTATCAAGGGTTACGCAGCGGCGGAAATTATCGGCAAGAATTTCGAATGCTTTTATTCCGAACAAGACCGGGCGGCGGGAGTTCCCGCGGCTGGGCTGCGCACCGCGGCTCTGGAAGGCCGGTTGGAGACCGAGGGATGGCGGCTGCGCAAGGATGGCACACGATTCTGGGCTAATGTCATTATCGACGCCATCCGCAGCGACGGGCATCTGGTCGGCTATGCCAAGATCACGCGCGACATTACCGAGCGTCGGGCGGCGGAGGCCAGGCTCCGTCAGGCGCAAAAAATGGAGGCGGTCGGCCAATTCACCGGCGGCGCGGCGCATGATTTCAATAACCTGCTCATGGCGATCATGGGCAGTCTCGAGCTACTGCGCAAACGGTTGCCGAACGATCCGCGCCTGCTCGCCCTTTTGGACAACGCCATGCAGGGTGCCAAACGCGGTTCGTCGCTGACGCAGCGCATGTTGGCGTTTGCTCGCCGCCAGGAATTGAAACACGAGGCGGTGGATCTTGCTCAGCTGGTCAATAACATGCTGGCATTGTTGGAGCGCTCGCTCGGGCCCACGATCAATATCGAGACGCGCTTCCCGCCTGAAACGGTGCGCGTGCGCACCGACGCCAATCAACTCGAAACCGCGCTTCTGAACTTGGCGATCAACAGCCGCGACGCCATGCCGGATGGCGGTACGTTTAGCATCGCCGTGGCCGAACATTACATCACCGCGGCGCATCCGAGCAGCCTTGCGCCGGGCCCGTATGCCTGTCTGTCCGTCACGGACACGGGCCACGGAATGGACGAGGCCACGCTAGCCCGCGCGACCGAGCCCTTCTTTACGACCAAGGGGATCGGCAAGGGCACCGGGTTGGGTCTGTCAATGGTCGATGGCCTCACCGGGCAGTCAGGCGGCAAGCTCATCGTCCAGAGCGTGCCGGGGCGGGGTACCACGATGGAGCTTTGGTTTCCCATTACGACCCAGACCGCCGCGACGGGAGAAAGCAATCCCCTTGAGGCTGGCGAAGGGATCCCGCAAACCGAGCGTCAGTTATCTGTCCTCGTCGTCGACGATGATGGCCTGGTGTTGGCCAATATCGCGGCAATGCTCGAGGATCTGGGGCACAAAGTCATCCCGGTGGGTTCGGGTGCGCGAGCCATCACCGAAGTTGACTCAATGCCGGCCATCGACGTGGTCATCACGGACCAAGCGATGCCGGTCATGACCGGCATTCAGCTGATCGAGATCTTGAGAGCGCGTCGGCCCGCGCTGCCGGCAATCCTCGCTACGGGGTATGCGGAATTGCCTCAGGGCGTCAGCGCGTCGATCGGCAGGCTGTCCAAGCCCTTCACTCAATGCGCCCTTGCCAAGGCGCTTGCGGCAATTGCCATCAGCTGATCTGCCTCAGCTCATCGATGTCGACCAACCCGTCTTGACTGTAGAAGGTCAACGACATTGCGCGGCTGCTATTGGGACAGATGCCGCTGATTTGCAGATCGCCGGTGTGGTAGACGGCGAGCTTGCCGTAAGACTCGACGATGAGGCGGCGCAACTCCCGAAAGAAGGCGTAGCGTCTGCCATATTGCGAGCCGCTGGTAACCGGTTGGCCCAGCTTTGCCGGCCACCACATATCCGATCCGCGTGTCACAGTGACATGCTGTTCCATATTGGGATCCTCCCGGGTTGAATGCGTCGAACGAGCGCGAATGCTGTGACAGAGAAGAATGGCTGTCTGTAGGCAAAAATCTCTAAATTTGTAAGACTGAGATTTCGCGCGCCGAATCAATTCGCGTGCATTGGTCCGTTGCGATCGAGAAGCGTCCAAGCGCTGAGCGAAGCGGCAGCGCATAGAAGCGCGCCGACGCCCATTGCGATGTGGTACGCGACGAGAAGCCGTTCGCCTGCGGCCGCCAGAACGGACCCGAGTAACGCCGTGGCAACCAATCCGCCGGTGCGAGCAACGGCACTGTTGATCCCGGACGCTGAGCCGATATGTTCTTGGTCCACCGCGGTCAGCACCGCCGTGGTGAGCGGTGCAACTGCCGCGCTCATGCCAAGCGCCACGACCACGATCATCGGCAGCACTTGGGTCCAATAGCTCGAAGTCGCATCCATCCGCAGCGCAAACAAGAATCCGGCTGCGACCACCAGCGGACCGATGCTCAGCGGCAGCCGCGTGCCGATTCGACCGGCAAGTGCTCCCGCCTTGGGCGAGGCAACCGTGAGTATCAGGGGCAACGGCACCAAAGCTGCACCGGCGGCTGTTGCCGAATAGCCGCCCGCCTTGATCAATACATAGGGAAGAAGTACGAACAGCCCTCCCATTGCCCCGTAAAGAAGAAACGTGAACAGCGTCAGTCCCACGAAACTCCTCGAGGCAAATAGATCCATCGGCACCATGGAGCGGGCAGCGCGCGCCGTTTCAAACCTCACGAAAATGAGCAGCAATAGGACCGCAATGCCGGCGGCGGTGAACGCAGCGGGTGTCCAAGCCTGGCGGCTGGAACCGACGGTGAGCGCCCAGGTCAATGCCGCCAGGCCGATCGTGCTCAGAATTGCGCCGATCGTATCCAGCGGAGTGGTTTCACCGCGCCGGTCTTGCGGCACAACCCGCCAGGCTAGGATGATGGCGCCGCACGCCAGCGGCAGATTCAACAGAAAAATCGCCCGCCAACTGCCCAAATCGATGAACCAACCGCCGATAACCGGGCCGATTGCGCCCATCGCCGCGCCGCTCGCCGCCCAGATCCCGATGGCGCGGCCTTTGGATTCGCCGGAAAACGATTGACCCAGGATGGCCAGGCTGTTGGGCATGAGCATGGCGGCGCCGACCCCCTGAAGCAGCCGGCTCGCCAACAGCGCGGGCAGTCCGGGGGCCAAGGCGCAGCCCAGCGACGCCAAAGCGAACAGCGAGGTGCCCAGAATGAGCAAGCGTCGACGCCCGAAGTGATCCCCAGCGGCACCGCCGAACAGCAGCAGGGCGCTCAAAGGCAGCAGATAGGAATTGATGACCCACTGCAGCGAACTGGCGCCGGCGTTGAAGTTTTGCGCGAGGGCGGGCAGCGCGACGTTTACCACCGAGCCGTCCACGAAGGCGAGGGCCGATGCCAGGATCGTCGTTGCCAGCACCAGATTCGGGTTGGCCACCGCGGGCGCTGCCATCGCGCATTGTGCCGCGATGGCATCGCACGCAGGGGGTAAGGAACTCATGCCGGCTCAGCGGCCGACAAATTTCGCGAAGAGGCGATCCCTGTGATCGGGGTCCACGTTGAGCTTGGAGATATCGCCGCCCGCCCAGCGCATGGCCTTAGGGTCCATCACCTTGAACCAAAGCGGCGGAAAGGCCGCAAGTCCAAACGAACCGGGATAGCCGCTCGGCAAGCGCGGCAATTCTTCGAAGTCGCGCAGGGTCTGGTAGGGGCGCAGCGCGTTGGCATGGTGGTCCGAATGGCGCTGCAGATGGAAGGTCAGCAAGTTGGAAAAGATGTGATTGGTATTCCAAGAATGACGCGGCTTACAGGCTTCGTAGCGGCCGTTCGGCATTTTCTGACGCAGCAAACCGTAGTGCTCCACATAATTTGCCTGGGTGAGGCCGTACCAGGCATACACATGGTGAATGAGCAAAAACGGCAGCAGGATCCAGCCGAACAGCGCGATCAATGCGCCGCCCACCGCGAGGGTCAGCAGCCACGACCACAAAATCGGATTGCGCCAGGTGAACGGCCGGTAACCCAGCTTGGCCAGGCGCTCGCGTTCGTGCTGCCAGCCGCGCTTGAATGCTCCCGGAATTTCACGGCGCACGAACTTGTAGATGCTTTCACCCATACGGGCGCTGGCGCAGTCTTCGGGCGTCGCCACGTGTACGTGGTGACCCAGGTTGTGCTCAATGCAAAAGTGGCCGTAACCGACCAGGCCGTTGGCAACCTGCGCGGCAATGCGATCAGCACGGTTATTTTTGTGCCCGAGTTCATGACCGAGCAAGATAGCACCGCTGCTTTGGAAGCCGGCGCCAAGCGCCAATACCGTGTAGGCCCACCAGGGCACCCGGTAGGTGCCGAGAAACCACGCGACCACGAAAAAACTTGCAAACAGCAGGAGGATGCCGAAATACAAGAGAATGCGGTAGTAATTATCGCGCGCCATGTGCCGCACCACCTCTTCGGGCGGGTTGTGGCGATCCTCTCCCATGAGAGCATCGACAACCGGAATGACTACAAACGTGTAGAAGAGGGGAAACAGCAGCGTGACCGGGTTATGGCCCGTCGCGAAATAGAGGCCAACGGCGATCGGCGGGTTGAATGCCCCGGTCAGCGATAAGAGCCACAGATAGCGCTTCTTGTCGACGTAGCGAATCGATCGACCGTCCGCCGTCTGCCCTACAAATTCCATCGCGGCAGCCTCGCTCGAATGAAAGCCTTGGGTGCTTTTAGGCCGGATGATTATACGCGTTCTAAAGGCACAGCGAGACAGAGGGACGGACGCGTTATTCAGGGATGCAGCGTGAGTTTTTGCGCGCGCCAATTGAGCAGTTCCGCGACGTAAAGCTCATTTTCCGAGGGGCAAGCCATTTCATGAATCCAGCCAAATTTCTTCAGCGTTTTACCAGAGCCGCCGAGCCATCCCAAGACTTTGCCGTCGAGGCTGAGTTTATAGATGCGGCCCGGATAGGCATCCGACACATAAAGAAACTGCACGGCACCGGGCGTGATGCAAAGCGTCCACGGCGAGCCTGGATGCATGTTGCCGGGACTCGCTGCGGTGGGCCGGCTGCCGATGGCAACAGGACTATCCGGCGGCGCCGGCACGTCGATCTTGATAATGTTGAGCAGCTTGCCCGAGGTATCGAAGATCTGGATGCGCATGTTGCCGCGATCCGCAACATAAATGCGATTTTGCGAATCGATCGCAATCGAATGAAGGGTATTGAATTGACCCGGCCCGGAGCCCGGCTCGCCCCAGGAGCCAACCCAGTTGCCATCCTTATCGTACTTGGCCACTCGAGAATTGATATAGCCGTCACTGATGTACAGGTTGTCGCTGGAATCCCACGTCATATCCGTGACCTGCCGGAACAATCCGTCGATCGGCGGCAGCGGCGGTTTCGGATGTGCCAGCGGGTGTGCGCTTTCGTCCGAGGCCTCCGCCTTGCGTCCAAATACCCGGGTCACCCGTCCTTGCGGGTCAAATCGCACCACCACATCCGAACCCTTGTCCGCCACCCAGATGTTGTCGTATCGATCGACGCGTACCGCATGCGCAAACGACCAAGCGTATAAATTCCTGCCGATTTCGCGGACAAACCTACCGGCGGGATCGAACTCCAGCAGCTGCGCGGCCGCCGCTCCGTAGGCAGGCCCGCTCGTGTTGCCCCGCGACAGCACAAACACATGTTTCTTGGAATTCACGGCGATGCCCGATACCTCGCCGAAATACACGCCCTCGGGAAGCTTGAAAAAATTTGGCGTGGAGTCGAAGGCAATCTCCGGTACGGATTGACCGAACGCGGTTGCGCAAAAACATAAGCCCGCAAATGCCCGCCACAGGATCTTTCTCATGACTCAGTGATCACCGGAGTTTTCCGTCAAGTGTACGGTTTGCAGGTTTAGCTTTTTGCGCAGTTCGCCGACGTCGGCCGCCGTCACCGGCGCGGCCTGATTGCCCCAACTATTGCGGATGAACGTCGAAACGTCGGCGATCTCTTGATCGGTGAGCTTCCAGGCGAAGCTCGGCATGCCCAAAGGAGACGGGCGCGACGCACTGACGCCGACGCGCGTTCCACCGAGAATCAAATGCTCGAGCCCCGTTGGATCGGGTTGCTGCAGCATGGCGTCCCTGCCAAGCGGTGGAAACAGCCTTGATTGGCCGATTCCATTGTCGAGATGACAGGATGCGCAGGCATCGGAATAGATTTGCGCGCCGCGGCGCATGGCCGCTGCGTCAGGCGCGGAGGAGGCGACGCTCGGACTCGCGGGCTGACTCTTCAGATACACGGCAACCGCACGTCGATCCGCATCGCTGAGGAAGGAGGTCGAGTGACTGATGACATCGGCCATGTCACCGCCCGCTGCAGCGTGAGCGTTGCGGCCCGATGCCAAAAATTCGTCGATGTCATCGACGCTCCAGTCTCCCAAGCCAATGCGCGAATTGCTCGTCAGGTCGGGCGCGACCCAATTGTCGAGATTTCCCCCATGCAGGTCCTGGTTGGATTTGTCGGCGCCCAGAAAATTCTTGGGCGTGTGACAGCCGCCGCAGTGGCCCAGGCCCGTGACGAGATAGGCGCCGCGATTCCACTCCGCCGACTGCCCAGGATCGGATTGGAAACCGCGGCTGTCGAGGTAGAGCAGGTTCCATGCGCCGACCATGGAGCGGAAACTCAGGGGGAAAGCCAGATCGTTTTTCGGCGGGCTGTAATTGACCGCGGGCAAAGTCGTCAGATAGGCAAAGATCGAATCATCGTCCTCGCGGCTCACTCGTCTGAACCAAGGGTAGGGAAAAGCGGGATAGAGGTCTTCACCCTGCGCGCCTTTGCCGTCGTGCATCGCACGATAGAATTGATCGCTGGTCCAGGCGCCGATGCCGGTGCTGCGGTCGGGTGTGATGTTGGGCGTGTAGATGACGCCGAACGGCGTGTTCAGCCCCAATCCGCCCGCGAACGGTTCGCCGCCCGCGCGCTGATGACAGGAGATGCAGTCGCCCGCCGCCACCAGATACTGGCCGCGGCGCAGCTGCGCGGCGTTCGGCAGAGAATCATCGAAGCGCTGGGTGAGCAGTCCCCGCGCGGTGACGCTGGAACTGGGATGGGCCGGCAGCGGAAGCATTTGGCCCACGGCAAGGCCGGCGATGCCCAAAGCCGCGGCAGTGAAGCCGCTCAGCAAGCTTGTTCGCAGCGTGCTCAAGCGGCGCATGGCTACGCTCTCACCAACGGACCCGGCGCCTTGAGGTACTGCGACTTGATCGCGTCCGCCGACAGGTAGGCAAGCGCCGCCACGGTGCCCGTGGGGTTGTAGCCGGCGTTTTGCGGGAACGCCCCGGAACCCATCGAGAAAACATTCGGCACGTCCCACGACTGCAGATACTTGTTGACCACGCTGTTTTTGGGGTTATCCCCCATGATTGCGCCGCCGGTGTTGTGCGTGGTCTGGTAGGGCACGACGCTCCAGGAACCGGTGCGTCGATTGAGCTTTATTTCGCGCGGGTTCATGGCCTTCGCCACCTCGGCCGCGCGGTCCGTCAGGTAGTCCGACATCTTGTGATCATTCTGCGTGAAATCGAACGTCATTCGCAGCATCGGCCGGCCATGGATGTCTCGGTACGTCGGGTCCAGGTCCAGGTAGTTGCCGCGGGCGCTCATGCATGAACCGTGGACGCTCAGCGAGAAAGATCGCAGGTAATTTTTCGCTGCCGCGTGCTTCCACTCGAGTCCCCAGGCAGGCGTGTTCTGCGGCGTGTAGATCATTTCGATTGGGCGCCCGCCCGTGATCATGCCCGCGATGTAAGCGCCGCCGATAAAGCCCAGCCCCCCATGGTCGAAATTGTCGCCGTTGAAGTCGTCGATGACCGTGGCGAGCGCGCCGGCCCCGATGAACGGGTTCATGAGCTTGTCGTCGAAAAAGACATTCACCGAAGACATGGTTTGGTAGGCATAGTTCCTGCCGACCACGCCTTCGCCCGTTTTCGGATCGTACGGCTTGCCGATGCCGGAGAGCAGCAGCAAGCGGACATTTTGCAGTACGTACGCCGAGAGGATTACCATCTCAGCCGGCTGAAAGAATTCCTCGCCGGCGCTATTTACGTAGGTCACGCCGGTGGCGCGGGTTTTATCGGCCGTAAGTTCGACCCGCAACGCCTCGCATTCGGTCCTGAGCGTGAAATTCGACTTCTGCAAAAGATACGGCAGCACCGTGGTCTGGGGACTGGCCTTCGAATAGTTGCCGCAGCCGAATTTCTCGCAGAATCCACAATAGGTGCAGGCTCCCATCTGCGCGCCCAGCGGATTGGTGTAAGCCCGGGACATGTTGCCCGCCGGGTGCGGGAAGGGATGGCGCCCCAGCTCTGCCGCCGCTTTGCCGAAGAGGGTCGGACCGTAGGTCTGCTGCATCGGCGGGTTAGGGTAATCGTTCGCTCGGGGCCCCTCGAAGGGATTGCCGCCGGGCTGAATCCTGCCCTTGAGATTTCCAGCTTTCCCGCTCGTACCGCACAGCTTATCGAATTGATCGTAGTGCGGCTCGAGCTCATCGTAGGTAACTCCCCAGTCCTGGACGGTCAGGTCGTAGGCTGAGACGGCCTTCTTGCCGTAGCGCTTCTCATTGTGGCTCTTGGTGAGAAAATCCGTGGGCAGGAAACGCCAGATCTGGCCGTTCCAATGGACGCCGCCGCTGCCCACGCCGGTGCCGAGGAGAAATGAACCCAAGCGGCGCATCGGCAGCGCCTCTTGGCCGACATTGTTGCGGATGGTGAGCGTGTCGTCCGAAACATTTTGAAATAGATGATGGCGCCACATGTAGCGCAATTCATCCTGCGCAAATCCGGTTGCAAAATCGGTGGGCGTATCGCGCCATGGACCGCGCTCCAGCGCGACCACATTCAAGCCCGCGTCGCAAAGCTGTTGTCCCATGATGGCGCCGGTCCAGCCGAACCCCACCAATACCGCATCGACCGGTTTGAGCGAGCTGGTCATTTCAAGTCTCCGTCCAACCGGGGCGGCCCTTGAATCCGACGGTGGGAAAGGGCACCGGCTCGCCGTGGCGCGTTACCCAATCCTTGTAGTCGTAGTGGGCGCCCGGGAAGCCAATCATCTTCCATGCGCCCATATCCTTGTTGCCGCCGTAGATCGGATCCGAGAAATAACCTTCCTTGGTATTTTGCAGAAACATGGCGAAGAACGCTTTGGCATCGACTCCGCCGTCAAGCTTGAGCTCGCCGCTCTCCATTCCCTTCAACAATTTGTCCTGGTCCGCGGCGGAAAGCTTTGCAAACGTCGCCGCGCCCAGGTTGGCGCCGACGTATTGGTCGATTGCGGAAATCGCTGCACGATAGAGCTGTGCCGGATTGAAGCGGCTCTGATAGCCCTGTTCGGGCGTACCCTTCGGCCATGGTCCGCCGAGATAATAATGATCGCCTCTGCCGAAGGGGCCGGCGAGCTGGCGATCGAGAAAAAAGGGCACGTTCGCTTCCATGGCGCCGGGTCCGACCGGGTCGTTGGGGATCAAACGCGCCACCGCCGCTTCGATGAAAGCCGCTTCGACGGGCGTGAAGTACACGTATGCGGAGCCGCTCGCGCCGGGCGGAGCATCGGCGGTGCCTTCCTTCCACGGCACCGAGCCGCGAATGGTTTGCGGGGGTGCCCCGAGCTCGCCATCGTGTACAGTTGCCGCCGCGCTGCCCGCAATTCCCACCGCGACGCCGCCGATGACAAGTTGTCGGCGTCGGAGATTCACTTTGGTCGCCATAAGAATCCTTCAATCCGCAGCTGCGAATTCTTGAGCTTGTTGGTCTTTTAGCCTTTATATGACGCTGGGTTGATTACGCTGAACTTCAATTGCAAAGCCGTCAATAGGACAATCACCAAAAGAATAAAACCTGAGAATAGAACGTGAAACATGAAAGACCAATAACGGCGCGAGCGAGTCGCACAGCGCCACCGTAGGATTTGTAAAACTTTCACGCCGGCCGCCAGTGTGCCGAAGTGTTATTGACTAAAGGTTTATCGAGCCCAGGTGCGGTTGATTTGCCGGTTCCACTCGTTGCCGGGAGCCCAGGCGCGCTCCCGGTCGGCGCCGAACAGCGGCCACGCGACCTCGAACGGCGCGCCCACGAGCAGCGAAAATTGCTCGCGCGTGTGCAGCAGCGCCGGGGTGCTCAAGGTCTTTCCATCAGTTGATGGCTGTCCGCGGCGCGCAGCGCCAAACGGTAGATCTTCTTCAGCTCGAGGATCTGCGCCAGGGTCTCCTTGGAAAATGCCGACTTTCCCTCAAAGGCGTGCAGCACGATGCCTTCGAGCAGATCTCCGACGGAAAGGTCCTTGAGTTCCGCCAGGGCCTTCAGCACCTTCAACAGCCGCTTCTCGATTCTGATTCCCGTTTGTACCCGCTCGACTTGGATCATTGGCGTTCCTTCCCGCGAAAATGCGCTATCGCAAACGCGATGTTACCAATGTACATAGGTACATAGCAAGCCGCGAAGCCAAGCCCAGGATGCACGCGGGCGGCCGCCCACGGCGCTGTCAACGTCGGCCGCCGGCGGCCGTTGAGATCAGAGGAGATTCCACGCGGAGAAGCCATGGGCCGTGAGCCCCCCAGCATTGCCGGCCTCAGCATCGCCTGCGGATTGTTACTGGCCGGGTGCGCCACGCGCCCCGAGCCCCCGCGCGTCGCGGCGGCGCCGCTGACGGAGATGCGCCGCGAGGACGCTTTATGGCTCGAGCGGGCCTCCTTCGGTATCGATTCGGCCAGTGTCGAAAGCTACCGGCAATTGGGCCGCGAACGCTTTCTCGAGCGGCAATTACACCCCGGCGAAGCCCGGTTGCCCGCGCCGATAGCCGCGGAGATTGCGGCACTCGAGGTTTCCCATGCCGATCCTGCGAAATGGCTTGCCGATGTCAACGCCCAATATAAGATCATCAACGCCATGCCTGGCGGGGCGGACAAGGAGCAGGCGCGCAAGGCGCTCAATGACCGCGGCAATAAGCTTGCCTACGAAGCCATTCGCCGCAATCTGCTGCGTGCCGTCTATTCGCCCGCGCAGCTCCAGGAACAGATGGTCTGGTTCTGGCTCAATCATTTCAGTGTGTTCCAGTACAAGGCCAATCTGCGCTGGCTGGTGGGCGACTATGAGGAGCGCGCCATTCGGCCGCACGTCTTTGGGCATTTCAAAGACCTGGTGATGGCGACTTTGGAGCATCCGGCGATGCTGCAGTATCTGGACAACAATCAAAATGCCGCGGGACACATCAACGAAAACTATGCGCGCGAATTATTGGAACTGCACACGCTCGGCGTCGGCAGCGGCTATTCGCAGCAGGATGTGCAGGAGCTTGCACGAGTGCTCACGGGGGTGGGTATCAATGTCGGCGCTGCCCCTAAGCTGAAACCCGAGATGCAGCGGCTGTATGTTCGCAGCGGTGCCTTCGAATTCAATCCGGCCCGGCATGATTTCGGCGCCAAAGCTCTGCTCGGACGCCCGATTACCGGCAGGGGGTTCGGCGAGGTCGAGGATGCGGTCAGCTTGATCGTCTCGCAACCGGCCTGCGCCCGATTCGTCTCGCGGCAACTGGCGATTTACTTCGTGGCCGACAATCCGCCCGCAGCACTGGTCGAGCGGATGGCGCAAACGTTCATGCACACCGACGGCGACATCGGTGCGGTGCTGCATTCCCTATTCTTGTCGCACGAGTTCGACGCCGCGCTGGGGGCGAAATTCAAGGACCCCACGCGCTACGTCGTGTCCGCAATCCGCTTCGCCTATGATGGCAGGCCGATCAGCAATACCCGTCCGCTGCTCAACTGGCTCACTGGTCTCGGCGAGGCGCCCTACGGCCGCCAAACTCCCGACGGCTATCCATTGACGGAACTCGGCTGGGCAAGCTCGGGTCAAATAAGCCGCCGCTTCGAAATCGCGCGCGCCATCGGCGCGGGCAATGCCGGGCTGTTCGATGCTGAGGATGGTTTGGCCGCGAGCGCGGCCGGATTTCCGCAGCTGTCGAACCGCTTGTATTTCGCAGCAGTCGAACCGTTCCTTGCGGCCCGGACCAGGGATGCGCTGAATCGCGCGAATTCGCAGCAGGAGTGGAATACGTTTCTACTAGCGTCGCCGGAATTCAGCTATGAATAAGCCCCACGTGAGCCGCCGCCGCGTGCTCGAGCTGGGCGGCGCCGCGCTCCTCTGCGCCGGGATATCGGGCCGCCTGTTTGCCGCGCCGGCCGGCGGAGCGCGGTTTCTGCTGGTGTTTTTGCGCGGCGGGTACGATTCGAGCAATTTCCTGATTCCGTATTCGAGCAGCTTTTATTATGAAGCGCGCCCGAATCTTGCCATCGCCAAGCCTGATCCGGCATCCAACACCAGCGCGCTGGCGCTGGACGCCGATTGGGCGCTTGCGCCGGCGGTGCGCGAATCAATCGGCGCAATGTATTTGCGGCGTCAGGTCGCATTCGTACCGTTCGCGGGAACCGAGGATTTGTCGCGCAGTCACTTCGAGACTCAGGACAGCATCGAACTGGGGCAACCCCTGAGCGGGCCGCGCGACTATCGTTCGGGATTTCTCGGCCGTCTCTCGGAAGAATTGACGGCACCCGCTTTCCCCCACCCGTCGATTGCCTTCACAGACGCCTTGCCCCTGGCCTTCGAAGGCGCCGCGACGGTGCCCAACCTATCGCTCAAGAACGTGGGTAAGCCGCCTTTCGACGCGCGACAGGCGCGCATCCTCAGCGACATGTATGCCGGTCATCACCTCGAGGCCGCGGTGAGCAATGGCCTGGAGCTGCGCCACGAAGTGGCGCAGGAAATGGCCGAAGAAATGACCGCGGCCAATCGCAATGCGATCAACACCAAGGGATTTGAGCTCGAAGCCGAGAGAATGGGCCGCTTGATGCGCGACAAATATCGGATCGGATTCATCGATATCGGCGGATGGGACACGCATGTGGGCGAGGGCGCTGCAGCCGGCCCGCTGGCTTCCAACTTGGGCAGCCTGGGGCGAGGCCTGCAAGTGTTCGCATCGTCCCTGGGATCCGAGTGGAACAACACCGTGGTCGTGGTCCTTTCTGAATTCGGCCGAACCTTTCGCGAGAACGGCAACCGCGGCACCGATCACGGGCATGGCACCGTGTACTGGGTTCTCGGAGGATCGATCAGCGGCGGGACCATCGTCGGCGAGCAGCAGCGCCTGGTTCAAAATAGCTTGTTTCAAAATCGCGACTATCCGGTGCTGAACGACTATCGATCCGTGCTGGGCGGCCTGTTTCGGACGCTGTGGGGTCTGACGCCCGAGCAAAGCTCGCGCGTCTTTGCGCAAACATCGCTGCTTGACTTGAAGCTTGTTTGATCAGGAATGCTCTTAGGAGACCGTTGGGGTTATAGTCCGATCCAAGCAGTTCTGGCAGATCAGGTGGCATGACAATTCTGGTAACCGGCGGGTCGGGTTTCATCGCCGGTCATACGATCCTGCAGCTCTTGAACTCTGGTCACCGGGTTCGCACCACCGTACGAGATCTGAAGCGCGAGCCCGAAGTGCGCGCCATGCTGAAGCAGGGGCGCGCCCAAGTGGACGACCGGCTGAGCGTTTTTGCGGCTGATTTGCAAAACGATGCCGGCTGGGGCGCGGCCGTCGCCGACTGCGACTACGTGCTGCATGTCGCATCGCCGCTTCCCGCGACCATGCCGAAACACGAGGATGAGCTGATCGTGCCGGCACGCGAAGGCACGCTGCGCGTGCTGCGGGCGTCGCGCGACGCGGGTGTGAAGCGCGTGGTGCTGACATCTTCGTTTGCGGCGATCGGCTACGGGCATCCGCCGCAAACGGCGGCGTTCAACGAAACGAACTGGTCCGATATCAGCGGCGCGGACGTTACCGCGTATGTGAAATCCAAAACCCTGGCTGAGCGAGCCGCCTGGGATTTCATTGCCCGAGAAGGGCGCGATCTGGAGCTCTCGGTCGTCAATCCGGTGGCCGTCCTCGGTCCGGTATTGGGACCTGATTATTCAAGCTCGGTTCTTCTAATACAGCGGCTGATGTCCGGCGCCGTGCCCGGCAGTCCTCGCTTGAGCTTCGGTGTGGTCGATGTCCGCGATGTCGCCGACATTCACATTCGCGCGATGACCCACCCGGCCGCCAAGGGCGAGCGATTCCTGGCCGTGGCCGGCGATTTCATGTTGATACACGACATCGCAAAGCTGCTGAAGCATCGAATGGGCGAGGCGGGCAAAAGCGTACCGACCCGGCGGCTGCCCGATTGGCTGGTGCGCATCGCCGCGCTGCGCGACCCGGCGGTCAAGCAAGTATTGCCCGAGCTCGGCAAGCTCAAAAACGGCACGAATGAAAAGGCCAAGCGGCTGCTGGCATGGGCGCCGCGCTCCAGCGAGGAAGCGATCATCTCAACCGCTGAAAGCCTGCTCGATCTTGGCCTGCTGAAAAAATCAGCGTAGCTGGCTGTCCTTGCTGCCCCGACGGTTGTATCCGGCGGACCGCACAGCTTCCCGATCGCGGGCGTCCTGACAGGGAAGGCAGAGCCGCACGCCGGGCACCGCATCGCGACGCAGTTGCGGGATCTCGGACCCGCATTCCGCACAGTGACTCAAACTCGGCCCTTGCGGCAGGCGGCTCTTGGCAAGGTCGATCGCATCCTTGACGGTCGCGTCAATCTGCTCTTGCACCGCACCTTCTTTTGCCCAGCCTGTCGCCATAGTCCTATCATTAGAGCCGCTTGGGCAAAATGCAAGGTTGCGGGCTATTCGCCGGTACGCGCAAAAATCGCGTACCGGCAAGCCCATTGTTTTTGTCGGCAGCAGGTTTTTGTCAGCCCGACTTATCAGCCCAACGTGACCGGAAAGAACAGCCGAGAGTCGCCTCGCTGGATGAGCAGCGCGATCTGCTTGTCGTGATCCTTGACCAGCTTGCGCAGCTGCGCCACGGTTTGCACCGGCGTGCCGTCGACTGACAACACCACATCGCCCGGCTGGATACCCGCATCGGCTGCGCGGCCCTGCGCATCTTCGACCAGAAGACCGCCGGGGACGCCGGCCTGTTGACGCTCATCGGGGGTCAACGGACGCAGCGCCAAACCGAGTTTCCCCTGGGACGAACTGCCGCCGGCATCATTGTCTGCGGTCAGGGTCGCGGCGTTGCCGATGGTCGCCGTCACATCGAGTGTCTTGCCGTTGCGCCAGATCTGGATCGATGCCTTTTCGCCCGGCGTTGCCATGCCGACTTTCTGCGACAGTGAGCCCGCATCGATGACGGGAGTGCCGTTGAATTTCAGAATGACATCGCCCACCTTGATGCCGGCTTGCGCCGCCGCACTATCGGGAACCACTTTGGCCACGAGCGCGCCATTGGGTGTAGTCAATTTGAAGGAGTCGGCCAGCGCCTGATTCAGCGGTTGCACCTCGACGCCCAATCGCGCGTGCTCCACCTTGCCGGTCTTGACGATTTGGTCTTTGATCTGCACGGCCAGGTTGATCGGAATGGCGAACGAGACGCCCTGAAAGCCCCCGGAGTTGCTGTAAATCTGCGAATTGATGCCGACGACTTGACCGCCGGAGTCGAACAGCGGGCCGCCGGAATTTCCGGGATTGACCGCGGCATCCGTTTGGATGAAGGGCACGTACCCGTCGCCCGGCAACGAGCGCCCCTTGGCGCTGACGATGCCGGCCGTCGCCGTCTCTTCCAGACCGAACGGTTCGCCGATGGCGAGCACGTAGTCGCCAACGCCCAATTTGTCGGAATTTCCCAGCGTCACGGTCGGAAGATTGCGGGCGTCGATCTTGAGCACGGCGATGTCGCTGGTCTTGTCGGCACCCAACACCTTCGCCTTGTATTCACGATGGTCGGATAGTTTCACGGTGACTTCCTTGGCACCGTCAACGACGTGCGCATTGGTGAGCACAAGTCCGTCGGCGGATATCAAGAACCCTGAGCCCTGGGCACGCTGCACGCCGTGCGGACGCGGCATTTGGAAGCCTTTGAAGAATTGCGAGAAGGGGTTGTCATCGCCGTTCGGACCGCCGAAGAAAAATTCCTGCGGGCCGCCGGTCGGAATCGGACCTTCAGTGGTGATGCCGACCACCGCAGCCTCATTGCGCGACACGATCGCCCGATAATTCGGCGCCGTCATCAGGGGAATGGGTTGGGACGATGCGGATGGATTTATGTCGCTGGTTGTTGCGGTTGCGGTCGGGGAAGCGGGCGTAAGCACGCCATGGGCAGATAACCCGGTAGCGGTGCCGACGGCGAGCAGGCCGATTGCAGACCATGCCAGCGTGGAATTGCGAAGTTGCATGTGAGGTCCTCCAAGGTAAACTTCTAGCGACTTTTCGCTCTGGTGGCAGGATCACATGCCTTCCTTAAGCCAGTCTTAAGCGGTGCGCGGGAAGCTCACGGCGACCAGCAGGCCGCCGCCGGGCGACTCCCCGAGATCTATTCGCGCCCCGTGACGATCGGCGATGGCTTTGACGATGGCCAAGCCCAAACCTGTGCCGTCTTCCGGTGCTGCAGCGCGTCGATAAAAGCGATCGAACACGCGCTCACGGTCCCGCGCCGCGATGCCCGGGCCCGAATCGCCGACTTCGAGGACCGCCTCCTTTCCCAAGGATCGGCAACGCACCTGAACAGTTCCGCCGGGCGCCGTGTAGCGCACGGCATTGTCGACGAGATTGCGCGCCAGCGTGCGCAGCGCTTCGCGATTGCCCTGGATGTAGAGCCCCGCTGCCGCATCCAGGCCCAGGTCAATGTTGCGCGCGAGCGCCAAATCGTGAGTGTCCTTGATTCCCTCGGCCGCCGCCGCCGACAGGTCCACTCTCTCGAAGTCCATGGCTGCTTCCTGCGGCTCGTTGCGCGCCAGGGTGAGCAACTGCTCGACCAGGTGGATGGCGCGTTCGACGGCCGAACCCAAGCGCATCCGAGCCTCCACGCGTTCGGCCTCGTCCGGCGCGCGATCGAGCAATTGCAGCTGCAATCGCAGCGCCGTGAGCGGCGAGCGCAGTTCGTGCGCCGCGTCGGAAATGAAGGCGCGTTGCGCCGAAAAACTCTGCTGCAGCCGCTCCAGGAGACGGTTGAGTTCGCTGACCAGGGGTGCAATTTCTCGCGGCAGCTTAGCGACGTCCAGCGGCGCCAAAGAGCGCGCATCGCGGCGCTGCACCTCGGCGGCGACAAAACGCAGCGGGTTGAGGCCGCGGCGCACGATCCAGGCCACCGCGCCGATCATGATCGGCAGCAACAGAATGAGCGGAATCACCACGCGTTCCGCCGCGGCGCGCGCCAAGGCTTCGCGAACCCGTGCAGGCTGCGCGATTTGAATCACGCCGTCCGGCGTTTGCAGACCGTATGCCCGCCAGGGTTGGCCGCGCAGATCGAGATCAGCGTAGCCCAGGACCGTCTGGTTGATCATCGGCAGGCCGGGCCGTGAAACATAGGTGCGCGCGCCGAATACATCCCAAATTTGCACGACGAAGTCGCTATCGCCTTGGTCGGGCGGGACTTCGATTCGCGGCGCCAGAGAGATCTGACCGCGCAACGACAACGCCATTTGGCGCAGCTGATAATCGAACAGCGTCGAGGTCTCGGTGAGCACGCGCCGATACGTGACTCCCGCCGCGAGCAGCGAAATCAGCGCCACCAGAATGATCAATGCGACCAGCAGACGCGCGCGAATCGAACTCATGCTTTGGGAACGAAATAACCCACGCCGCGCAGCGTGCGGATCGCGTTGCTTCCCAGCTTGCGCCGCAAGCCATGGATGTAAACTTCGATCGCATTGCTGCCGATCTGTTCGTCCCAACCGTACAACCGATCCTCCAATTGCGCGCGCGACAACACGGCTCCGGGCCGCTGCAACAGCGCCTCCAGCACCGCGAACTCATGCGCCGATACATTCACCGCCACACCGCCGCGCTCGAGGGTGCGTGCCACGGGATCAAGGCGCAATTCGCCGTGCTGGATGCTGGGATCGCCGCGCCCCGCCGCGCGGCGCAGCACCGAGCGCATGCGGGCGTTGACTTCGTCAAGGTCGAAGGGCTTGACGATGTAGTCGTCGGCGCCTGCATCGAGTCCTGCGATGCGATGCTGGATCTCGTCGCGCGCCGTGAGAATGATGACCGGCGTGGCATCGCCTCGCTTACGCAGTTCGCGCAACACCTCGATGCCGTCCCGGTGCGGCAGACCGAGATCGAGCAGCACCACGTCAAAGACCGACCCCAGCAGCGCGGCCGCGGCGCTCTTGCCGTCGCGCATCCAATCAACCGCGAATCCGCTGTGGCGAAGCGCCGTTTGCAGGCCTTGCGCGATCATCGCATCGTCCTCAACGAGCAGTACACGCATACGCCTGTGCGACGCCCGCCTATTTCGGAATCGTCAACGTGTAGAAGAAGCGCGGCGCAGTCCTCAAGGTGACGCTCGCCGGGCGCGGGCAGGGCATGTCCTTCAAGCTGAAGCGCACCGTCTTACTGAAGTCTTGTTCGGCCGTGTCGTCATATTGGTCGTCCAGGACTTCCGCGGTTGCGCCCGGCAGGTTTCCCGCTTGATTCGCCCGGCACGGTCCCCATTTCAGCGAAAAATTGTGGCCGGGGTTGGTGCCGCGATAAGTCATCGTGACAACCAGCCGATCGGTTTGCTTGCTATAGCGGACGTTCGCGAAATTGTCCGCAGTCGCCGCAACCGATAGGAGCGTCGCGGCGGCCGCGATGATCAGCCAAGACAGCGAACGCCGTTTCATGGGCCCTCCGCAATTAAGGCGAGGATAGCGCATTTGGACGACGCCGGACGCCTTGGTCGGGCAGGGGCGAACCGCTAGGCGCGGCTGGCGGTGCGCGCGCTGCCGCGGGCGGAGGCGCCCACCTGCCCGAATCGCCGCTCGCGCCTCCCGTACTCGTCGATGGCCTGGGCGAAAGCGGCGGCATCGAAATCCGGCCAAAAGCATTCGACGAAGTGCAGTTCTGCGTAGGCGCATTCCCACAATAAGAAGTCGCTCAAGCGCTTCTCGCCGCCGGTGCGAATCAGCAGGTCAACATCCGGCGCGGCGATGCTGTGATCGACGTCCGCAAGGTGCTGGAGGAAGCGCGCACGATCCGTGCCGCGCTCGGCCGCCATGCGCCGGCAGCTTTCGAGCAGCGAATGCTGCGAGGAATAATCGACGGCAATGCGCAAGCGCATTCCCGTGCAATGCGCGGTCGCCCGCTCGCTGTGTTCGATGGTGCGCAGCACCTCAGGTCCCAACCGGTCGCGTCGGCCGATCACGTTGATCCGAATCGATTGCTCCAGGCAGCGCGGGGTCTGCGTCAGCAGGTAGCGGCGCAGCAGCGCGAACAAGGCACCGACCTCGGTCTGCGGCCGGCGCCAATTGTCGGCGGAAAACGCGTACAGGCTGAGCGTGGCGATGCCATGCCGCGCCGCCGCTTCGACGACTTTGTCGACCGCCTTGGCGCCGGCGCGGTGGCCGACCGTGCGCGGCAGGCCGCGTTGCGACGCCCAGCGGCCATTGCCGTCCATGATGATTGCTACGTGCATGCTGCGCTTTGTATCACAAAGTTCGAGGGCGAAAAAAAATTCATGTGCGGCGGGTCGCCTTGATTACAGCTTCGACATGATCGAGATAGCGATTCAAGGCGTTCTTGCCCAGAGCTGTCAGCCGATAGACAGTGCGCGGCCGGCGTTGTTCGAAGGATTTCGTGCAGGTCAGGTACTTGGCCTCTTCCAGTTTGCGCGCGTGGGCGCTTAGGTTGCCGTCGCTGACATCGAACAAGGACTTCAGCTCGTTGAAGGTCAGCTCTTCGCGCACCGCCAGCGCGCTCATGATCCCTAGACGAACGCGCTCGTATACCAAGCGATCGAAGGTCGCGTCATGGTCGGCCGAAAGTGCAGGCGCTGCCGCGAGCTTCAGACGCTTCTGCGGCGTGTGCGGCGCAGCGCGGGCGCTAGACTTCGCGGCCACGTCCTTGCCGACCGATGAGCAAGCCAAAAACGATATGCAGTCCGCCGAAGCCGGCGCCGAGCATCAATATCTGCCAGCCATCCGGCAGCAGCAGCGCCGCGAGACCAAACAGCACGAACAGCATGCCGAGTGCGGCGATGATTCGCGTCGTCGCAGCGCTCGCCGTCAGCAAGGCGCAACCATATAGAAGCAGCCAAGTGCCCGGAATCGCGTGCTGATTGCCGCCGAACCAATGAACTGCGGTCATCACGAGCCCGGCGCCCAACGTGGGCGACAAGCAGAGTGCAAATTTGAGCAGCGGCGTGCCGTGGAGCCGCAGGTCGCGAAGCGAGGACTCGCGCGCGATCAGCGCGCTGCCCAGCACGGCGCCCAGCAGCGCGGCGCCCAACCAAATCGCCACCCAATATTTGCGCAAGTCCGGTGCCAGGCACAGTGCCGCAGCCAACAAGGCGATAGCTCCCAGAACCAAGCCGGCGGAGCCGGGTACCGCCAGCAACATCGCCCCCTCCATCGAGGATCGAATGTAGCGCAGCGTTGCCGCGGCGTGCGAATCCAGATGAACGGTGTTGCCCACGCCTATGACACTAACGGCGTGGCCGTGCAACGTCAAGTACTTTGCTATGTAAAGTTAACAGAATGCAGGCGCTTTTTTTCGGCCTGATGTCCGAATCGCCGCGCCTTTTACGATTTAACTCGCAACGACGCCCTTGGCGTAGGGAGCATCCATGAATAAAACTCGGTTCTGGGGACACACGGCTGCGGTGCTTTTCACGGCTTGCGCCGCCGCCGGCGCGGCGGATCTTGATGGATCATCGATTTACCCCGACCCAAGCGGCGCGCTGCAGGTTATCAATGCCAACGGCCGCACCAATCCCAACGGGGCGTTCTTCCAAAGTCTCGGCACCAACGGGCGTTCCTGCTCCACCTGTCATGTCGCGGACCAAGCCATGAGCATATCGCCCCCGCAAATTCGCGCGCGCTTTGAGCAAACGCATGGGCGCGATCCGCTGTTTGCCGCCTTCGACGGGGCAAATTGCCCGAATGGCAACACCTCGGACGCTGCGGCGCATAGTTTGCTGCTGTCGCACGGGCTGATCCGCATCCCGCTGACCGTGCCGGCCAATGCCCAGTTCACGGTGACCGTCGTGCACGACCCGTACGGCTGCGCGCTGGTGGCCAACCCCGACGGGACGCTGACCCTCTCGACGTATCGCCGGCCGCTGCCCAGCACCAACCTGCGCTTCTTGAGCGCCGTTATGTTCGACGGCCGCGAATCGCCGGCAACGGCAAGCACCTCTCTGGGGACTCTGAGCACCTTCCCGGCGAACCTCAATAGCGATCTGACCCAGCAAGCCATCGATGCGACCACGGGCCACGCCCAAGCGGCGAGCCCGCCCAGCAGCGCGCAATTGACGGACATTGTTGGATTTGAGATGGGGCTGTACACGGCGCAGGTTTACGACCGCTCCGCCGGAGATCTGCATGGCCGCGGCGCGCTGGGCGGAGCGCGCAATCTCGTCAGCGAAAACTATTATCCGGGCATCAATGATGTGCTGGGCGCGGACCCGTTTGGCGTGGCGTTTGACGGCGCCAGCATGACCCTGTTCGCGGCTTGGGAGAACGGCGGCAATCCTCAGGACGATGCGGGCGGGGCTTATGGGCGGCGCGCCGCGCGCAGCGACATCGCTGCGGGAGAAGTGCTCTTCAACACCGTGCCTCTCACCATCAGCGCCGTGCGCGGTCTCAATGACAGCGCGGCGTTGGGAAATCCGCTGTCATTCAAAGGCACCTGTACCACGTGCCACGATGCGCCGAACGTCGCCGATCATTCGCTGCCTCTGCCTCTGGACATCGGCACCGGACACACCCCGAGTCCGGGACTCGAGACGGACCCGAATATCCAACAGGCAATCGCGCAGCTCGATGAGCCGGATTTGCCCATCTTCTTGGTGAGCGGCTGCAAAACACCCTTCAGCGCCGCACAGCCGGTATCGTTCTACACCACCGATTTGGGCAAGGGCATGATCAGCGGACTTTGCAGCGATGTGAATCGCATCAAGGGTCCGATATTGCGCGGCTTGGCGGGACGGGCGCCTTACTTTCACAATGGCGCCGCCGCGACCCTGCTGCAGGCGGTGAATTTCTACAACCAGCGCTTCGCGATGAATCTGACCGAGGAACAAAAGCGCCAGCTCGTCGCGTTCTTGAATTCCCTGTAAGCTTCAGGGCCTCACGTATCACGGCGGCGCTGCAGAGAGGCGGACGCGTGATCGGCAGGGCAACAGGGGGATGACATGAGGACGTTGAAAACGGGTTTGGCCGCGCTGTTGGCGATTGCCGCCTTCTCGGTGGCGCAGGTCGCCGACGCTGCGGATGTGACAGGTACCTGGATCATGGCAGTCGAGACGAGCGCCGGCAGCGGCTCGCCGACCTTTGTCCTGGTTCAGAAGGGCGACGCGCTGTCCGGCAGCTATAAGGGGCTGCTGGGCGAGGCACAAGTGACGGGTACGGTAAAAGGCGATGAAGTGACCATCGAGTACAAAGTCGACGGCCAGGCGGGCAGCCTCGCGGTGAAGTATTGGGGCAAGACCGACGGCAAAACGATGCGCGGCAAAGTGTCGCTGGGACAATTGGGCGAAGGCACCTTCACCGGCACCAAGCAGTAGTTTCACTCTATATATTCGATGACGGATCCAGGGGAGGGGCCCACTCCCCTTAAGTTCAATCCGCGGACGCTGCGGCGCCGCCAATCGGCGACATTCCCGTACCGCAGCCCGCCCTAGATGCGAATTCGCGCCCGCGCCCAGACTTTGCGGTGCGAAGCAGTTCTCATCTTTAATGTTTGCCCCAACCCCGACGGCCACTCCGAGGATGTGCCTACCTCCAAATGTGACCCAGGGCATGTCGGAAACCCCTGATTTGCCGGAACCTTATTGTGTTAAGCAAAACACAAAACATTCGTGGTGCACGAATGTGATCGCAGCGCAGCATGGCCAGTGATTTGGCGATCGCGATATGGGACTATAACGATGCCGAAAAGTCTGAGAATACATGAGGTTGCAACGCCGGAGGCGGTGGCCGAGCGGCCTGTGCTTCAGCCGGCGAAGAAGGCGAAACTCTCGGTACTTTTGATCACCGAGGATGATTCCCTCTGGCCGCAGGTGGGCGCCGATCTTGCCAGCAGTTTGATTCTCAAGCAGCTCGATTCGATCGACGAGCTGATCAAATCCACTCCCTCGGCACAAGCCGCCATCGTGCTATGGGACGCGCGCAATCATCCGGAGCCTGCCGCCGTGCTGTCGCGCCTGAATTTGCATTCCTCGCGCTTTGCCGTCGTGGCGCTCGATGATGCGGGCAGTGCCGACGCCTGGACGCTTCCGATACAACATCGGCAGGTCGTTGCCCACGTCGGTCTACCGATCGTCGCCAGCGAGCTTTCCAGCGCGCTCGACAACGCGCGCGAAGAAGTAAATTCGCGCTTGGCCCTGCTTGGCGACGGCTCGCCGCCCGCCGCGGCTGAAACCGCGCCGAGGAAACCGTGGCTGGTACCGCTAGTGATCGGCGGTGTGCTGATCGCGGCGGTCGGCGCTTATTTCCTGTCGCGCGGCGGTTCGACGCAGGTCAAGCCCGCAGCCGTCGCGAACTTGCCGAGCCAAGGCTCCGCGGCTCCCGTCGCCGCGGCTCGCTCCGCCGTGAAATCGCCGGCGGATGCGGATGAGAAGGTGGACGCGCTGATCGACAAGGCAGAGCAAGCCATGCTGGATCGGCATTTCATCGATCCCGCGGCCGGCAGCGCGCTGTCCCTGTATCGCGAAGTGCTGGTACTCAAGCCCGACAACGGCGAAGCCCGCCAAGGACTGCAACGACTGTCGGAGATCCTGATTGCGCGCGTGCAGTCGGCGCTCGACGAGCACAAATTCGACGTCGCATTGCAGTTTCTGGAGACCGCACGAAGCATCGACGCGAATGACAGCCGTCTCGTCGCACTTGACGAAAAAATTGCAAACCTGCGGGCCGAACTCGGTCCCGCGCAGATTCTGGCGGCGCTGAACGCGCAGAATTTTGACCGCGCGGCGCAGCTCATCGACGAAGCGTCGCGCACCAAAGCCTTGCCTGCGGCAAAACTCGCGCAATTACGCGATGAAGTGCATCGGCGACGCGATGAGTTCGAGGTCTCCCGTCTGCTCAAGCTTGCCGACACCCGACTGCAACAAGATCATGC
The DNA here is from genome assembly GCA_963782865.1 of uncultured Gammaproteobacteria bacterium. Classification (GTDB taxonomy): domain Bacteria; phylum Pseudomonadota; class Gammaproteobacteria; order Steroidobacterales; family Steroidobacteraceae; genus Bog-1198. Next base: position 111,398 of record CAWALS010000007.1, read on the forward strand.
CATCGATCCGCGCAACGATAGTGCGGTGTATTACCTCGATCAGGCCAAACAAGCGGGAGCGGCCGGCCCGGCGCTGCAGGGCGCGACGCAGGAAGTGCTGAAGCGGCTGACGCAGATGGCGCACTCCGCAATACAGCAGCGCAACTTCAGCGATGCCGATCGAATCATCGCGGAGCTGCACGGCCTCGGCGCAACGCAGGCCGCCATTGGCAACCTGCAGCGCGACCTCAATCTGGCGCGCAATCAGCAAACGACGCAAAAGCCCGAGCAGCCGCAATATCTGGAGTTGGCCCAAGCGCGTCTGGCGCAGGGGAAATTGACCGATCCCGACAACGACAGTGCACTGTTCTATGTAAATCAGCTGCGCGCCGCCGATCCGAAGAACGGCGGACTGGCGCAGATCACCGCGGCCTTGCAGTCGCAAATCATGGATCGCGCCCGCGCATCGCTGGACGCCGGCGACGCCGATAAGGCGGGCGCGTTGCTGCTGAAGGCGAGCGCGCTGGGCGCTTCCGCGGATGTTGACGCGCTGAACGAGAAAATTCGGCAAAAACGGGCGGGCGGCGAAGTGCTGCAAATGCCCGAGCAATCCTTGAAACGCATCAAAAAGCTCGATGTCCAGTACCCGGCGCGGGCACTGCAGAGCAATATCGAGGGATCGGTGGAGCTGGCGTACACCGTCGGCCCGGACGGCAAGGTCTCCAACATCAAGGTCCTGAACGCAACGCCGCCGCGAACCTTCGAATCCTCGGCGACAACGGCGGTCAGCCGCTTGCGCTATCAGCCGGTGATTCAGGGCGGCAAGGCGATATCCGTCGGCACGCAGGTGCGCATTGTCTACCGCGTTCCCAAATAGGCGATGCGATGAACAGCCAAACCGCCACCACCTCGACAACCATTACAACCACAGCGCTGGTTCCGCCAGCGGCGGCTGAACGCATTCGCGGCACGGTGCTTTGCCTGATCGTGCACGATGAATTGGAATTGCGATTGAGGCTAGCGGGCCTGGTGCGCCGCGCGATGCCGAAAATCGATGCGGATACCGTCACGCGCGCGGGCTTCGATGCGATTTCAATCGAACGCCTGCGGGCGTATGTGGCTGTAATGTTCATCATCGAATTCAGCCCGCCTGAGGCGGCTGCCGCGTCGCTGGCCTCCCTGAAGCGCCTGCACGAGCAGGCGCCGCATCTGCCCATATTCGTGTTCGCGCGCGGCGGCAACGAGCGCAGCGCCGCACGCGCCATGAAACTGGGTGCGAGCGACTATTGGCCGATCCATTCCGTGATCGTGGGCGAGTTGTGCAGCGCCCTGCAGCCGCTGATCGAACCCCCGGTGCCGGCGGCCGGCGCGACCGGCGCCGCAGCGGAGCGATGGCGGCAGCCGGAGGTGGCCGGCTACACGCATGATGAAGAAGATCGCGCAGTCGAGTGCCGCCAGCGTATACCTGGCGCGCAACGATGAATTCCCGCAGCCGGTCGCCCTGAAGATCGAGGCGATCAAGGGACAGCATGTGGTTTCCGAGGCGGATCGGGAGCGCTTCGGCAAGGAATGCGAAATACTGTCCAAGCTGAATCACCGCTCCATCGCGAATGTGCTCGATTTCGGCACCACCGATGATTATTTGTATCTAGCCCTGGAATACTTTCCCTGCGGCAGCTTGCGCGAGCGCTTGAAGCATCCGGTCAGCGAAGCGGACGCGGTCAACTATGCGCACCAGATCGGCGAAGCGCTGCAAATCGTTCACGCCGCCAGGGTCGTGCATCGAGACTTGAAGCCGTCCAATCTGATGCTCACCAACGAGAATCGCCTGGTGCTGATCGACTTCGGCTCCGCCCGCACTCAGTTCGTGCCGAGCGATTTGACTCGGTCAGCCGACTGCACCGGCACACCCTACTACGTGTGTCCGGAGCAGATCGAGGATCGGGATCCGGATGCGCGCGGCGATCTGTACAGCCTCGGAGTCGTGTTTTACGAGATGCTCAGCGGCGCTCTACCCTTCACCGGCAAGACGCTCGCGGACATTTTGGCGGCTCATCGTTCGGCACCGGTACCGCGGCTGCCGGAACATTTGTCGGCATATCAGCCGCTCATCGATCGCCTGTTGGCCAAGGACCCGAAGGATCGCTATGCGTCGGCGGCCGACTTTCTCGATGCCCTCGATGCCTTGCGCGCGGATTTGAGGACCCGGAAACTCGGTAAACCACAGCGGAGCGCTTGATCCATGAACCCTCGCATTGCCAAAGCCTTAGTGCCGCGCCTTTCTCCCAGCGGTCTCATGGTGCTGGTCATCGTTCTCGGCATTCAGCTTCGTGGCAATCGTGCTGATACCGGGTCTGGAGTTGGCCAGCGAATTGGCGGACACCAGCGTGGCCCTGAAATTCGCGGGACAGCAACAGCGCAATCCGGCGCTCATCCGCGCTTCGCTCGAGTCGATGCATGACCGGCTGACCAATCGGGGCTACATTCAGGAATCGTTGGATCAGCTGCGCGACGCAAGTACCAAGCTCGATGCGGGCCTCGCCGAAATGAACGCGCCGCGTCCGGCGAGCTGGTTCGCGCTATCGGGCGACACCGGCGCCAAGGGCGAACCGATATCCGGCAAGCATGCCGCGCCGCTGCACGATTTATGGGGCACGCAGCTGGAAGCGCTGCAACCGCTGCTCAAGTTCACCGGCGTTCCCTACCAGGATAACGAAGCCACCGGCACCGCTCTGAACGAAGCCGGCAGACAATTGGAGCGCGACGTCAGCACCGCGCTGCGCGTGGGCCGGCACACGATTCCGCAGCTCGACGCCGAGTTGGCCGCGATCGTCACGGATCTGCAGACCCGCAACGCGCGCTCCGCCACCGAACTGCGGCTGGTCATGTTGACCGGCCTTCTCATCGCCATCGTGCTCGGCGTGCTGGTCGCAACCTTGCTGGTCGCGCGCCAGCGTCAGGACGCCTCGCTGCGCGAGGCACGCCAGCAGACCGCGGACATATCTGCGCACCGTCAAAGACGGCCTGTTTTTGCTGGATGAACATCTCATCATCGGCGCGTCTTATTCCAGTGCGCTCGAGTCGCTGTTTCAGCGCAACGATTTCGCGGGACTGCCGTTCGAAAGCCTGCTGAAGGGCATCGTTTCCGAAAAGACCTTGGCCACCGCGCTGAAGTTCGTCGACGGTCCTGTGGTCGGAACGCACCAAGGAAAATCTGGTCAAGACCATCAATCCTCTGGGCGAGGTTGAGGTCAACTTCGACAGCGGTCCCGGCAGGACCTCCACGCGCTACCTGCAGTTTGAATTCCATCGTGTACGCGTGGACGGCAAAATCCGCAACGTACTGGTGGCGGTGTCGGACGTGAGCGCGCGCGTGGATCTCGCCCGGGAGCTGCAGTCCTCGCAAAATCAGGCGCAGGCGCAAGTGGATACCTTGTTGGGCATATTGCACGTCGACCCGACGCAGCTCGCCTCATTTTTGAACGATTCCAACGCCGCGATGAAGATGATCAATGCGGTGCTGCGCGAGCCGGCGCGCGAAGAAAGCGCATTCCGCAAGAAACTCGATACCCTTTTCAGGCAAGTCCACTCGGTCAAGGGCGAAGCCGCGGCCCTGGGGCTGTCCTCCATTGAGAGCCGCGCCCATTCCTTCGAGGACGACCTGAAGGGCTTAAGGGAGAAATCGGATCTGTCCGGAAACGACTTTCTTCCGTTGGTCATCAAATTGGATGATTTGTTGACTCATCTGCAGTCGGTGGGCGACCTGGTGTCGCGGCTGGCGCGCCTGCACATTGCCGCAACCGGCAGCAACGAGCCGGCGTCCCACACGGCTACCGCCGTCATCGAGAGCGCGAGTCCGGCGCCTAAACCCGACAGCAGCGTGACGAGCATGCTGCAGCAGCTCACACAGCGGGTGGCGGGCGAAAATCACAAGGAAGCGGTATTGCAATGCATGGGATTCGACACGGTCCCGGATGAATACCGCCGCATCGTCAAGGATATCGCGGTGCAGGCGGTGCGAAATTCCGTCGTGCACGGCATCGAATCCAGCACGGATCGTCTGAACACCGGCAAGCCGACGCGAGGTCAGCTCAAGCTCATATTCCAGGAACTCGGCGAGGCGGGCTACAAGCTCATCGCCGAGGACGACGGCCAGGGCCTGTCGACCGAACGGATCAAGCAGGCCGCGCTCAAGAAAGGCTTTATTACCGCGGAAAAGGCCTCGACCTTGGATGCCAAGCAAGTATTCTCCCTGCTGTTTCAGCCGGGCTTTTCCACCGTCGAGACTGCCACCAAGGATGCGGGCCGCGGCGTCGGCATGAATTTGATGGCCGGACTCATGCAGCAGATCGGCGGCAAGGTCTCCGTGGCCACGGTACCCGGTAAATTCACGCGCCTCACGTTGAGCCTGCCCCCGGTCAAACGCGCGGGGAACACGGAAGCGGCGTGATGGATAGTGCGGTTGCTCCCAAGGCTACATTGAAGCTGATGATCGTCGATGATTCCAATATCATCCGACGGCGTATTGAGCGTTCGCAGCAAATTGCGCGCCTCGAGGTGGTCGGCGCCGCGAGCAATGGGCGCGCCGCGGTGGAGATGTTCCGGCGCACGCAGCCCGACGTCGTGACGATGGATCTGACCATGCCCGAAATGGACGGCATCGAGTGCGTGGAGGAACTGGTCGCCATCAACTCCAACGTGCTCATCCTGGTGGTTTCCGCGCTTGCCGATAAGGCGACCGCGGTCGAAGCGATTGAAAAAGGCGCGAACGGATTTCTTTGCAAGCCATTCACCGATCGGCAGCTCAACGATGCGTTGGAAGAGCTGCTGTCGGAGGCTTGAGATGTTCAAAGAAGCAGAAATCCGCACATTCATCGAGGGAACGACCAACTATTTCGAGACCTCGGCGCAGCAGTCGGCAACCGTCGGCTCTCCCTATCTGGTGACCGACGGCAAGCCCGGCGCCTATGAATACACCGGCGTCATCGGCATTACCGGCGCAAGGAAGGGCATCGTGTATTTCACGGCGCCGCGCGGCATGCTCACGGTACTGCTGATGCGCATGCAGGAAACCGACACCAGCGACGAAAATATCAAGGATCTGGTCGGCGAAGTCGCCAATACGATTTCCGGAAACGCGCGCCGCGACTTCGGCAAGAATTTCAACATCTCGGTGCCGGTCATCATCGCGCACGATTTGGAAAAGGTTAAGACGCCCTATGCGCGATCCTTTGTGATCCCCATCAATTGGCGCACGCATTCCGCCAAGCTGGTGGTCTGCCTCGAATGAGCCCTCGGCGCCGCGGGCTTCATTTGCCGTCGACCGAAAACGCCAAGAGAACATTGACGCCATTGCTGCCGGTGCGCGCCGCGCCGTTGAAACCGGACATGGTGTAGACCATGCCCCCCGCAATGGTGGGTCCCATGCCGTCGATTCCGCCGCCCGGCTGAGCCGGGTTGCCGTTGACGGTGCTGTAGGTTTGCGCCGTGGTACTGAATTCCCAAACGATCTTTCCGCTCGCCGCATCGTAGCCGCGAAACCAGCCATCCAAGGTTCCCGAGAAGACGATGCCCGGCATGACCGCCGGTGCCGCCGACTGAGCGCGCACGCAGGCGCCCTTGGTAAAGTCCTTGGACCGATCTCCGGCGTAATGGCACGGCGCATGCGGCGCCGGCGTGTTCCAGACGATTTTGCCGCTGAACGGATCCAGCGCGAACAATCCCGGCTTGCCGGGATTGGCGTTTTCAGGCGCCGGCGGCGCCGCGCCCGCCGCGACGGCGATTTCATTGAAGACCTCGCCGATGTCCGAGTTCGGCACGAACACGTACTTGGCATCCGCACCGATTCCCCATTCGATGCCGCCGAGCGGCGAGCCCGCGCCGACCGCGGTTTTCCACAGCGTGCGCCCGGTATCAGGATCGACGCCGTAGACGACGCCCGACTTTTGACCTGCGATCAGGATTTGCTTGTTGCCGCGCTTGAACAAAATCGGCGTCGCGCCGAAATCAAAGTCCGGTCCCGTGGGCGATGGGCAATTGGCCACCTTGATCGGGCCGCTGCAACCCACGATGAAGTTGTCATTGGTGGTGACCTGATTTCTCCAACGTACCTTGCCGGTCTTCATTTCCAGCGCGACGACGGCATCATCGCCGTCGGTGGTCGCATCGGTGTAGCTGTCGCCGGTGACCACATAGACCAAGCCGCGCTGCGCATCGACCGTCGGCGAGGCCCAGACCGGCGCGCCCGCGGGACCCTGCATTTGAATGCCGTTGGCATTCTTGCGGGTCGGGTGCAGCGGCTCGGTGATCATAAAAGTCTGCCACTGCTTCGCGCCCGTCTTGAGGTCGAGTGCGGCCAGGCTGCCGCGAAACGTGCAGCAGGAATAATTCGGCTGCATGGCGAACACTTCTTCACCCGAGGAAAGCGGCACGAAGATTTGATCGCCCGAGATCACGGGTGTGCCGGTGATGTTCGAAGCGATGTGATTTTCGAGCGATTCGCTATGCCAAATTTCCTTGCCGGTCTGCGCATCGAACGCCCGCACCACGCGCTTGGCAACGCCGATGAAGGTGGCCCAGCCGCTGGGCGAAATCGACGATCGGATCACCATCGGCGTGGTGCGCGACGAGGCGTCCTCCACCGCCCAGTGCACGCATCCGCTCTTCGCGTCCAAGGCGTAGAATTTGCCGTTGCGATTGGTGATAAAGAGCCAGTCACCGACGACAACCGGTTGGCCGCCGCCGGGCATGGAAAAGGCCCATTTCAGTTTGAGTTTTGCGGCGTCGGCGGCGCGAAACCCGGGATTTGGCTGAAACCGGGTGGAGTTTTCATCCGGTCCGAGCGCGGGCCAATCGGAGGCACTCGCCTTGATCGGGCTGTTGGCCGCACACATCCGGTCTACACCTGAGGATCCCAACTGCTGCCCGGGCGCGAGGAACAGCGCAACCGCTTCGATCTCGGGCCGCGACAATCCCTTGGCCATGGCGGCCATCACGCCGGTGGTCAGCGAGGTCACGATGTCCGCCGGCGCGCGAAATGCCAACTCCGCGCGGGTGGGCGCCCGTTCCACAGCCGGTTCATGACAGCTCTTGCAACGCGCCTTGAACACGGCCTCGCCGCTTGGGCCTGGCGCCGGTGCCTGAGCGAGTGCAATTTCGCTCGAGCCTAAAGCGAACGTCAAGAGCCCGGCGCCGATCCAGATCCGAATGTTGCTCATGGACTAAAACTCCCTAGATCTGAACCTAATTAAGAAAATCCGATCCACCGTCCCGCCATGGCGACCGTCAGCCACGCCGCGAGGGTCAGCAGCGTTACGCAGCGCAAAGCCAAACCGGAGGCGCCGCGCCTGACGAGCGGATTGAACACGAAGTACGTCACCAGCAGCGCTACGCCCAGCGAGATCATTTTCAGCCAGAAAGCCTCGCGTCCATAAAGCTTCACCGGCTCGGAAACTCCCAGGAGCGCGCCGCTGATGAGCAGCGCGATGACCGCTGCGTTCAAATAGCGATGCGCACTCTTGTAAAGGTCCGCCACCGGGGTTTTCAATCCCCAACCCAAAATCGACAGAGACATGATCAGGATGGCGCCGCCGAGCAGCGCCAAGGCCAGCAAGTGAGTCGACTCAATCGCCGGGAACAGCCAGGTCGATTCGCGAATGGTCTGGCCGAGCGCCGAAGCTTCGATGTTTTCAGCGGTGTGGTACAGGGTCACGCCTTACCCCGGGTCCAGAGGGCAGCCGGTGAGCTCGGCCATGGTAGGCGAGGTGATGCTGTCGCAGTCGAACCAGTTATAGGCGATCAGGCGGCCAAAGACGATGACGCATGCCCACGCGCTCAAGGAAATGACCGCGCAAATCTTCGATTTTCTCGGCACATCTCCTAAGTCCCACGCCGCCTTGTCGCGCTCCACCTTGAAGGTGAAGACGGCGATGTTGATTGCGGCGATGAGAATCATGAGGCATTTCAGCCTGAACCAAATGCTGTGGTAGGTGCGAATCGGAATGGCGAGAAACAACATCGAACCCGTGATCAGCAACAGCGCAAAACCGGCGATCGTCCAGGGCAGAATCCTCGAGAGCATCTGCGAGACGGGCACCTTAGTATAGGAAATGCCTAACAGGCGAAAGTCCACCATCGCAATGGTGCCGACAAATAGCATGATGGACATAACATGGGTGGACTCGGTTATCGCATACATGTACAGCGATTCGTGCAGTGCAATGCTCCAAGGCGTGTCGGCCAGTTTGGTGACGAGTCCCTCGAGCATCGATTCCCCGCGCGTTATATATCAGCCCATGCCTGCCCCTTTGTGAAAGCCGCAAATCCAAGGGTGCAACGGAAATTGTATTGCAATAACAGCAACCAAAAGCGATTATAAGCGGTGATTATACGGGCCCTGTGCGCGCCGTCCAGCAATGAGCGGCGACGCAAGCATGATTGGACAAGGAGATCTTGAATGAAAGTACGCACCGATAGAGCTGCGCAAATTGCAACCGCTTTGATCGCCGCGGTCGCGATCGGCGCGCCGGCGTTGGCGCATCACGCATTTCAGGCCGAGTTCGACGGCAATCAGCCCATCATGCTTCAAGGCAAAGTTACCAAGGTCGAATGGATCAACCCGCACACTTGGGTGCACATGATCGTCGTGACCGACGGCGTGCCTCAAGAATGGATGATCGAAGCGGGCACACCCAATACGCTGCTGCGCGAGGGCCTGACGCGCGATTCGCTGAAAGCGGGCGAGCAAATCATCGTTCGCGGTTACCGCGCCAAGGACGCCCGCTGCCGTCCGGCCTGCAAAGCCAACGGGCGCGATGTCACATTCACGGACGGCCGCAAGGTATTCATGGGATCGAGCGGCACGGGCGCGCCCAAAGACGGGGCGGATCCGAACGAAAAATAGCGGATCAACGAACAATCGACGGCGTTGCTGAAATGAGGGGGCGTTCTGAATAATAAGATGAAAGTATGGGCTCTGGCGACTTTAACCGGCCCGCTGGCAGCACTGACCTCCAGCCATGCAGCACCGACCAGTGCCGCGCATAAAGCACCCGCCCGCGGCGCGATCGAGCGCGTCGGCGGACACCCCAACTTCAGCGGCATCTGGTCGGTGATGAACACGGCCAATTGGAACATTGAGCCGCATCTCGCGAGCGCCGCGCTGGAGCTGCGCCCGGGGCCGGTGGTTCCCGTGCCTGCCAAAGCGGTCGTGGCCTTGGGCGCCGTGGGTTCCGTACCCGCAGGCATGGGTGTGGTCGTGGGTGGAACCATTCCTTACACGCCCGAAGGCGCTGGCTCAGAGGCAGGAGAATCAAAAGCACTATCTGGAGCGCGATCCAGAAGTGAAATGCGATCTGCCCGGTGTGCCGCGTGCCAACTACATGCCCTTTCCGTTCCAGATCGTGCAGTCCGCAAAGACCCTGCTGATTTCGTACGAGTATGACGGCGCGGTGCGCGACGTGCTTTTCAACGATCCGGGTCCGGCACCGATCGATAGCTGGATGGGTCAGTCGGTCGGGACATGGGACGGCGATACGTTGGTGGTCACCGTTACGGGACAGAACGACAGCACGTGGTTCGACCGTGCGGGCAACTTTCATTCCGGCGATATGAAGGTGGTCGAGCGCTGGACTCTGATGAATGAGAACACCATTCGGTACGAGGCCGAGATTACCGATCCTGCGACCTTCACGAGGCCCTGGAAAATGAGCATGCTCATCTATCGGCGCCTGGGCGAGGATGCGCGGCTGCAGCAATTCAAATGTGTCGAGTTCGTTGAAGAGCTGATGTATGGCGACTTGCGTAAGGAGCCCCTTAAATGAGCCAGAAATTTCACGCGACGTTTCTAGGCGCGGCGATCTCGGCGGTGCCGGCGGCGGCATTGGCGGCATTGGCGGCATTGGCGGCGGTGGCGGCGGTGGTGGCAGCGCCGACGGCGGCGAGCGGCGCCGCGGCAGATGCACCCTATAAAGCCCCGCTCAATGCGTATGGCCAGCCCGATCTCGAAGGTACTTGGACCAACGCGACCCTGACCACGCTCGAGCGGCCGAAGGAATACGGCACCCGCAAGGTGATGAGCGCAGAAGAGGTCAAAAAGATCGAGGGCGACGACGCAAAAATGTATGCGGCTGACGCGGCGCCGCGCGACCCGAAAGTGAAGACCACGGATTTGCCGCACGAATGCGGCAAAGGCTTCAGCGGCGCGGGCTGCGGCTACAACGCGGCATGGATCGACCCCGGCAACACCATCATGCGGGTTAACGGTGAGCCGCGGACCTCCTTTATCACGGACCCTGCGGACGGACGGCTGCCGCCCTACAAGCCGGGAGTCACCGTTCCCAACATGTATATGCGCGCGCACTACGGCGAGAATCCTGAAAATCAAACGCTGGCAGAACGGTGTCTGACCTCGTTCGGCTACAGCGCGGGTCCCGTGATGTTGCCGCTGCTTTACAATAATAACTATGAAATCGCGCAGAGCAAGGACACGGTCGCCATCGTAGTTGAAATGGTCCATGACGTGCGCATGATTCACATCGGCGGCAAGCATCGCAGCGACGGCGAGCGGCCGTGGATGGGCGATTCGATCGGTTGGTATGAGGGTCCGACTCTCGTGGTTGAAACCACCAACTTCCCGGAGGCAACGGCGTTGCGCGGCGCGTGGAAGCAGCTGAAGGTCACCGAACGCTTCACGCGCGTCGGACCGAATCGCGTTCTCTATCAATTCAAAGCCGAGGACCCCACCGTGTGGGATCGGCCGTGGAGCGGCGAATACGAATTCACGCCGTCGAAAGGGCGAATCTTCGAGTACGCCTGCCACGAAGGCAACTATGCGCTGGAGGGAATTCTGTCCGGGGCTCGCGCCGGCGAGGCGGCTGCCGCGGAGAAAGCCAAAGCAGCGGCGGCCAACAAGACGGCGGCGGCAGCGCCGGCGCCGAGCGGCACGAAAAAGCAGTAACCTTCGATAATCGGCGATTTGAAATATGCCGCGCCGATGAGGCGCGGCATTTTCTTAACTTTGATGGCGCGTACTGACGATGGGATGCGAGCTGGACAAGCCGCCATCCACCGCAATGGCTTGACCGTTGACATAAGAGGCCGCATCGGAAGCGAGAAACAATGCAGTCTGAGCGATTTCTTGCGGCATGCCGTAACGCTGCAAGGGATTGAGTTGCCCGATCTTGCGCTCGGTGCCGCGTTCGCGCGCGCGTTCGAACATCGGCCGCGTCATGCCGGTTTCGATCAGGCCCGGACAGATGGCATTGATGCGCACGCCGGTGCCCGTGAGCTGGTAGGCAACCGTCTGCACCAGACTCACCACGCCGGCTTTGCTGGCGCTGTATGGAACGCCGCCGGCGCCGGAGCGCAGACCGGCGACCGAAGCGGTGCAGATGATCGAGCCGCGTTTCTGCTTGACCATCTGCTGCGCCGCATACTTTGCCAGCAGAAAGGTGCCGATCAGATTGATCTTGAGGACTTCCATCCAATGATCCACGGTCTCTTCGAAAAAGGGCACCAGGCCGCCGCTGATGCCGGCATTCGCATAGCAGGCATCAAGGCTGCCGAATTCCTCGAGCGCCGTCGCCACCGCGCCCGCGACATCGGCTTCGGCGGAGGAATCCTTGATCAAGGCAATGGCGCGCCCACCCGCGCCGCGAATCGCCGCCGCGGTGCCTGCAACTTCGGCGGCGCGGTCCAGCGCGACCACCGCGGCTCCCTCCGCGGCGAACAGCAGCGCACTCGCGCGGCCAATGCCGCTTGCAGCGCCGGTGACGATCGCCGTTTTGCCTTTCAATGCGTCCATGGGGGTCAGTATCGCCGTATGTTCCGCCGCCGGCAACCAACGTGAAAGCTTGCGCATCGACACGGGCGGTTTATCGTGCGGGCGCCACGCGCTGAATAGAAGGCACTTCGTAACCGCTGCGCGGGCGCTCTTCGCCAAGTTTCAAGCGCCATGGGTTCGGCCTATACTTCAGCGCCCATTCACAACAATCCTTTGCTCTCGAGGGTATCCATATGACCGACGATTCAAACAAGATTTCTCGCCGAGAATTCACCGCGCGTACGCTGGCGGCGGGCGCTGTTGCGGCGGCCGGCTCTTCCGCTGCTGCTGCTGCCGGCATGGTGGACACCGACGTCGAAGTCAAAACTGCCGACGGCACCTGCGACGCCGCGCTGATCCATCCGAAGGGCAAGGGGCAATGGCCGGGTGTCATCATGTTCGTCGATATATTTGGATTGCGGCAGACGATGCGCGACATGGCGAAGCGTTTGGCGGCGAATGGCTACACCGTGCTCGTGCCGAATCCCTACTATCGCACCACCAAGGCTCCGGGCCTGCCGATGAAGCTTGATTTCGGCAGCGCGGATGATCGCGCGAAGATCGCCAAGGTGCGCGAGCCCATGACCGACGCCGGCGTGATGTCCGACGCGGCTGCCTATGTGAAATTTTTGGACGCGCAAGCGATGGTCAACAAGAAGGCAAAAATGGGCGTGTTCGGCTATTGCATGGGGGGTCCGATGACCATGCAAGCGGCCGCCGCGAGTCCGCAGCGAGTGGGAGCCGGGGCTTCCTTTCACGGCGGCGGCTTGGTGACCGATAAACCCGACAGTCCGCATCTGAAAGTACCGCAGATGAAGGCGCAATTCTATTTCGCGATCGCGGCGAACGATGACCAGCGGCAACCCGACGCGAAGATCAAGCTGGCGCAAGCGTACAAGGCGGCCAACCTTACGGAGAAGCAGGAGGTTTACGCCGGATGCATGCACGGTTGGTGCGTCAAGGACATGCCGAACGGGCCTGACGGCAAACCGCTCTACAACGAGGCGGCCGCCGAAAAAGCGTGGGGCGAATTGCTCGTCCTTTACAAGCGCGCGGTCGTGTAAGCCCTAAGCTGATGAGGCGGGCGGGCGCGACGGCGCCCCGCCTCTTGACGGGCCGCCGCCGAAAATCCCGCCCACGCGGCCGCGCCATAACTTCTCAAACGGCACTCCGCGCTGTTACATTAGCCGGCCAAAACGACGGAACCCAGTTCTGCACAGTGGAATAACGATGAGCACGAATAAGGCTGGCTTTGAAATCAAAGACGGCATCGCCGTCCTGAAATTCGACAATCCGCCGGTCAATAGCCTCGGGCTCGAATTGCGCCAGGCGATTGTCGAGGGCATTGGGCGGGCGAACGCCGATCCTAAGGTCGAGGCCATCGTACTAATCGGCGCCGGTGCGGGATTTTCCGGCGGCGCGGACATCCGAGAATTCGGTACGCCACGGGCATCGACGCAACCGCATCTCATGACGGTCATCAGCACGGTCGAGGGCAGTGTCAAGCCGGTCATCGCCGCAATCGGCGGGGTGTGCATGGGCGGCGGTCTGGAGCTCGCGCTCGGCTGTCATTATCGCGTGGCGGCCGCCGGCGCGAAGCTTGCGCTGCCGGAAGTGAAATTGGGTCTGTTGCCGGGCGCCGGCGGCACGCAACGGCTGCCAAGACTGATCGGCGCCGAAGCCGCGCTCAACATGATCGTCTCCGGTGCCACCGTGCCCTCCGAAAAGCTGCGCGGCACGCCGTTGTTCGACGCATTTGCGGAGGGCGATTTACTGGATGCGGCTTTTCGCTTTGCACTCAAGGTCGTCGCGGAAAAATTGGGCGTGAGGCGCGTGCGTGATTTGAAGGCCGACATGCCGAATCACGAGGCGTTTTTTCAATTCGCGCGCAATACCGCCACGGCTGTCGCCGGCCGCTATCCTGCGCCGGTGGCCTGCGTGGAAGCGGTCGCCGCGGCTTTCGACCGGCCCTTCGATGCCGGCATCAAGCGCGAGCGCGAATTGTTCGCCACGCTCATGCTATCGCCGGAGTCCGCGGCGCTGCGTCATGTGTTCCAAGCGGAGCGCGCGGCCTCGCACATTCTCGATGTGCCGAATGACATGCCGACCCGCCCCATCCGCAAAGTCGGCATCATCGGTGCGGGCACGATGGGCGGCGGCATCAGCATGAGTCTGATCAATGCGGGAATTCCGGTGGTGCTTTTGGAGATGAAGCAGGAGGCCCTGGATAAGGGACTCGGCACCATGCGGCGCAATTACGGCGGCGCTTTAAAGAAGGGCACCTTGACGGAGGCCGCGCTCGAGCAGCGCATGGCGCTGGTCACGCCGACCCTCGACTATGCGCAGCTCAAGGAAGTCGATCTGGTCATCGAAGCCGTGTTCGAAAGCATGGAGGTCAAAAAGGAGGTTTTTGAAAAGCTCGATCAAGCCGTGCGGCAAGGCGCCATCCTTGCCTCCAACACCTCTGCCTTGAACCTGGACCAGATCGCGACGTTCACCAAGCGCCCGCAAGATGTCATCGGCTTGCATTTTTTCAGCCCCGCCAACGTCATGCGCCTGCTGGAAATCGTGCGCGGCGCGAAGACGGCGAAAGAGGTGCTGGCCACCGCGATGCAATTGGCCAAAAAGATCGGCAAAGTCGCGGTCATATCCTCAGTCTGCGATGGATTCATCGGCAATCGCATGGTGGCCCGCTACGGCGCCGCCGCCCACGATCTCATCATGGCGGGCGCGTTGCCCAACCAGGTCGATAAGGCCCTGGAAGATTTCGGCATGGCGATGGGGCCGTTCCGCATGAGCGACCTGGCGGGGCTCGACATCGGCTGGGCCGCGCGCAAGCGCCGCCGCGCCGAAAATCCGGACCGAGACCTCTCAAATGTCGCCGACGACCTGTGCGAGGCGGGACGGTTCGGGCAGAAAACGGGGGCCGGGTTCTACCGCTACGAAGCCGGATCGCGCAATGCCATCCCCGATCCCACCGTCACCGCGATCATCGAGAAGTACCGGCAACAAAAGGGCATTACGCCGCGCAAGGTATCGAACGAGGAGATCGTGGAGCGCTGCATCTACGCGCTGATCAACGAAGGCGCGCGCATCGTCGAGGACGGGATCGCGCAGCGCAGTTCCGACATCGATATCGTGTATCTCAATGGCTATGGCTTTCCCCCGTGGCGCGGCGGACCCATGTTCTACGCCGATCAAGTGGGATTGAGCGAAGTGGCGCGCTCCCTCAAGGCCATCGCAGCGCAACCGCGCGCCGACAAGGCATTCTGGACGCCGGCGCCGCTGCTGGCGCGCCTCGCAGAGGACGGTAAAACATTCAGCGCATACAAAGGATCAGACAAGTGACAGAAGCTGCCATCGTATCCACGGCGCGCACCGGGCTCGGCAAAAGCTGGAAGGGCGCATTCAATATGACCTACGGCGCCACGCTGGGCGCGCATTCGGTGCAGCATGCGGTCGCGCGCGCCGGCATCGACCCCAAGGAGGTCGAGGATGTGATCATGGGGTCGACCTTCGGCGAGGGTACGACCGGCGGCAACATCGCACGTCAGATCGCGCTGCGCGCGGGTCTGCCGATCACCACCGCAGGCTTGAGCATCAATCGATTCTGCAGCTCCGGATTGCAGTCCATCGCCTTGGCGGCGCAACGGGTCATGACCGAGGGCGCCGAAGTCATCGTCGCCGGCGGCCTTGAAAGCATTTCTTGCGTGCAGAATGAAGCCAATACGCACATGCGCCGCGATCCTTGGATCGACGAGCACAAACCGACCCTGTACTGGAGCATGCTGCAGACGGCGGAAACGGTGGCCAAGCGCTACAACATTTCCAAGGAGGCGCAGGACGAGTATGGCGTGCGCAGTCAGCTGCGTGCGGCCGCCGGCCAGGCTGCCGGCAAGTTCAAAGATGAGATCGCACCCATGACCACCACCATGGGCGTGGTCGATAAGAACACCGGCGCCATCGGCACCCGCGAGGTCACGATTTCGAGCGACGAGGGTATTCGGCCGGACACAACGCTGGAAGGCGTTTCGAAGATTCGCTCCGCCATGCCGGGCGGGGTGATCACCGCGGGTAACGCCAGTCAGTTCTCCGACGGCAGCAGCGCCTGCGTGGTCATGGACTTGAAGCTCGCGGAGCAGCGTGGACTCAAACCCTTAGGTATCTTTCGCGGCTTCGCGGTAGCCGGATGCGAGCCCGATGAAATGGGTATCGGCCCGGTGTTTGCGGTGCCGCGCCTGCTGAAGCGCGCCGGACTCAAGGTCAGCGACATCGATCTGTGGGAGCTGAACGAAGCCTTTGCCTGCCAGGTGATCTATTGCCGCGACAAGCTCGGGATTCCCGATGAGCGCCTGAACGTCAACGGCGGCGCGATCGCGGTGGGCCATCCCTACGGGGTGAGCGGCGCACGCCTCACCGGTCACGCGCTGATCGAAGGCAAGCGCCGCGGCGCCAAGCTGGTGGTCGTCACCATGTGCATCGGCGGCGGTCAGGGGGCGGCCGGTCTGTTCGAGGTGGCCTGATGGGTTTACGCGATCTGTTTGAACTCAAGGGCAGGGTGGCGCTGATCACCGGCGGTTCGCGCGGACTCGGACTGCAGATCGCCAAAGGCCTGGGCGAGATGGGCGCCAAAATCGCCATCAGCGCGCGCAAGGCCGGCGAGCTCGAGGAGGCCAAAGCCGATCTTGCGAAACACGGCATCGACGCCTTTGCCGTGACCAATGATCTCTCGAAGCAGGAGCAGATTCCGGCGCTGGTCGAGGCGGTGGTCAAGCACTACGGCGGAATCAATATCCTGGTCAACAACGCCGGCGCGACCTGGGGCGCAAAGGCCGAGGCGCACCCTCTGGAGGCGTGGAACAAGGTCATGAACTTGAATGCCTCGAGCGTGTTCGCGCTCAGCCAGGCGGTCGCGAATCGCTGCTTCATCCCGCAGCACTCGGGAAACATCATCGTCATCGCCTCGACGGCGGCATTGCGCGCCGGCATGCAAATGCATGCGGTTGCCTATTATTCGTCGAAGGCCGCCGCGCTGCATCTGACGCGCGCGCTCGCGGGCGAATGGGGCCAGTACAACATTCGTGTCAATGCGATTTGTCCCGGATTCTTCCCCTCAAAAATGGCCAGCGGACTGCTCGACACGATGCTGATGGATGTGATCGCGCGCACGCCGTTGGGCCGGATCGGCGGCGACACCGATTTACAGGGCGCGGCGGTTTATCTGGCCTCGGACGCGTCGCGGCACGTCACGGGGCAGTACATCGCCGTGGATGGCGGCGCCTCGAGCACATGACGATGAACCTTCCCGCGGCGGGACTGCGCCAGACCCCGGCGCAGCACAGTTTCGATACGCAGCGGCTCTGTGCGTGGATGCAGGGGCATATCGCCGGGTTTGTCGGCCCGATCGATGTGCAGCAATTTGCGGGAGGTCAATCCAATCCCACATTCTTGGTGCAGTCGCCCGCGCGCCGTTACGTGCTGCGGCGCAAGCCGCCCGGCAAGCTTCTGCCCTCTGCCCACGCCGTCGATCGCGAGTTTCGCGTGCTCGCGGCGCTCAAAGATGGCCCGGTGCCGGTGGCGCACGTCCATGCGCTGTGCGAAGACCCGGAAGTGATCGGCAGCGTGTTCTATGTGATGGACTACGTCGAAGGCCGCATCTTTTGGGACGCATTGCTGCCGGAGGTGGCGGCGCCGCAACGCCGCGCCGTTTACAGTGAGATGGTGCGGGTGCTGGCCGCATTGCATTCGGTGGACTATGCCGCGGCGGGCTTGAGCGACTACGGCAAGCCGGGTCATTACGTCGAGCGGCAGGTCTCGCGCTGGACGCAACAGTATCGAGCGTCGGAAACAGAGAAGCTCGAACCGATGGAGCGGCTGATCGAGTGGCTGCCCAAGCACATTCCCGCCGATGAACAGACCGCCATCGTGCATGGCGACTTTCGTCTCGACAACACCATTTTTCACCCGCAGGAGCCGCGCATTCTGGCGGTGCTCGATTGGGAGCTGTCGACGCTGGGCCACCCTCTGGTCGATCTTGCCTACTACTGCCTGCGCTTTCACCTGCCGGTCGGCGGAGTTTCGCGGCCTCGGCGGCGTCGATGCGCGCAGCTACTCGCTGCCCACCGAGGCCGAATCAGTGGCGCAGTATTGCCACATGCGCGGCATTGCGGCGGTGCCGCCGCGGGATTGGGCCTATTACCTGGCCTTCTGCATGTTTCGTTTGGTCGGCGATTCTGCAGGGCGTGCTGGCGCGCGCGCTGCAGGGAAACGCTTCGAGCGCCACCGCGCTGCAGGCGGGCCGACGAGCCCGCCCGTTGGCCGAGCTGGGCTGGAAGCTGGTACAACAATCATTCCACGTATGAACTAATTCAAAGGACTCCCATGGATTTTTCGCACAGTGAGAAAGTTCGCGATCTGCAGGAGCGGATCAGCCAATTCATGGACCAGCACGTGTATCCGGCTGAGCCGCTGTATCACCGCGAGGTGCAGGAGAATCGCCGCGCGGGCAATCCCTGGCAAGCAACCAAGGTGGTTGAGGATTTGAAGAAAAAGGCCAGGGCCGCGGATCTTTGGAACCTGTTCCTGCCGCATTCCGAACATGGTGCGGGACTTACGAATCTTGAGTACGCGCCGCTGTGCGAAATCATGGGCCGCTCGCACATCGCGCCCGAGGCGTTCAATTGTTCCGCGCCTGATACCGGCAACATGGAGGTGCTGGCGCGGTACGCCACCAAGGCGCAGCAGCAGCGCTGGCTGGCGCCATTGCTCGACGGCAAAATCCGCTCCGCCTTCGCGATGACCGAGCCCAGCGTCGCCTCCAGCGATGCCACCAACATCCAGTCCTCCATCGTGCGCGACGGCGACAGCTATGTGATCAACGGCCGCAAATGGTGGACCTCCGGCGCCGGCGATCCGCGCTGCGAAATATTGATCTTCATGGGCAAGACCAATCCGGAGGCGGGGCGGCACAGCCAGCAGTCCATGATCCTGGTGCCGATGAAGACCCCGGGCGTCAAGGTGCTGCGCGCGTTGAGCGTGTTCGGCTACGATCACGCGCCGCACGGCCACGCGGAAGTCGACTTCGTGAACGTGCGCGTGCCGGTCGAAAACCTGCTGCTCGGCGAGGGACGCGGTTTCGAAATTGCGCAAGGGCGCTTGGGTCCTGGCCGCATTCACCATTGCATGCGTACCATCGGCGTCGCCGAACGCGCCTTGGAATTCATGTGCAAGCGCGCGCAATCGCGAGTCGCGTTCGGCAAGAAGTTGTCGGAGCAGGGCGTCACGCTGGAGCGTATTGCCGAGGCGCGCATCATGATCGACCAGACCCGCTGGCTGGTGCTGAATGCGGCCTACATGATGGACACGGTCGGCAATCGCGCGGCGAAGGCGGAGATCGCAATGATCAAGGTTGCCGCCCCCACCATGACGCTGAAGGTTCTCGACTGGGCCATCCAGATGCACGGCGGCGGCGGGGTCAGCGACGACTTTCCGCTGGCAGCGTTATGGGCGGGGGCGCGAACTCTGCGGCTCGCGGATGGTCCGGATGAAGTGCATCGCGAGCAGATCGGCAAGCTGGAGCTGTCGCGCTATCGGCCCAAAGGCCAGGCTCCCAGTTCATGACAGCCGCGCATTTCAAATTTTGGCCCAGTCAGGCGATGCACAATCTGATCGCGCCGGCTACCAACATGTTCTACAACGCCGAAGTATCGGCGCGGCGCTTCCCCGGCAAGCCGTTCCTGATCTACTACGACAGCAAGGTGAGTTTCGCGGAATTTCACGACGAAGCGGAACGCGTCGCGGGGTACCTGGAGCATCGCTGCGGCATAGCTGCGGGCGATCGGGTCCTGCTGCTCATGCAGAACAGTCCGCAGTTCATGATCGGCTACTACGGCATTCTGCGCGCCAACGCCGTGGTCGTGCCGTTGAACCCGATGAATCTGACGCGGGAAATCCTGCGCTATGCGCAAGATGCCGGCGCGAATACGCTGCTGGTGTCGCAAGAGCTGTACCCGCGCGTCGAAGCGTTGCTCAAGAGCCAAGATCTCAAGCATGTGATCGTCGCGGCGTATTCCGATTACTTGAAGGAAGCGACCACATTGGCCGTGCCGGAGTTCATCACCGCGCCCCGCGTCGACTATGCGGCGCCGGGTCTTACCTTGTGGAAGGACGTGCTTGCCGCCGGCTTGAAGCCCGGCCCGCTGACCGCGGGTCCGGACGATTTGTGCGTGATGCCGTATACCTCCGGCACGACCGGCCAACCCAAGGGCTGCATGCACACGCACCGCACGCGTCATGCACACCACCGTGGGCGGGATGCAGTGGTTTGGATGCAGCCCGAAATGACTCTATTGGCGTCGCGCCGATGTTTCATGTGACCGGCATGCAAGGCGGAATGAATGGTCCGCTGTTCATCGGCAACACCATGGTGCTGCTGCCGCGCTGGGACCGTGAAGTCGCCGCGCAGTGCGTGGAGCGCTACAAGGTGACGAGCTGGACGGCGATCCCGACCATGATCCAGGACTTTTTCTTGAACCCCAACGTCGACAAGTATGATTTGTCGTCGATTCGGCGACTGAGCGGCGGCGGCGCCGCCATGCCGGCGGCGGTGGCGCAGCGTCTCGCGAACGTCGGCATCACGTATGTCGAGGGATATGGTTGACCGAGACCATCGGCGCCACTCACATCAATCCTGCCGATCATGCGAAGAAACAGTGCTTGGGAATCCCGATTTATGCGGATTCCCGCGTCATCGACCCGGCGACGTTGCGTGAACTGCCGCCCGGAGAGGTCGGTGAGATCGTCATGCACGGGCCGCAGGTATTTCTAGGCTACTGGAACAGGCCCGAGGATACCGCGCAGGTTTTCATTGAACTCGACGGCAAGCGCTTTTTTCGCAGCGGCGATCTCGGCAGGATGGATGAGGACGGCTATTTCTTCATCGTCGATCGTTTGAAGCGCATGATCAACGCGTCGGGCTACAAGGTGTGGCCGACCGAGGTTGAATCGCACATGTACCAGCATCCGGCGGTCCAGGAGGCGTGCATCATCGGCGCCAAGGACGCGCATCGCGGCGAGACGGTAAAGGCGGTGATCGTGCCGCGACGCCGAGTGGCGCGGGCGCATCGAAGCGCAGGCCATCATCGAGTGGTGCCGGGAACACATGGCGGCCTACAAGGTGCCGCGCATGATCGAGTTCGTCGAGGCGCTGCCGAAGTCGGGTGCCGGCAAAATCATGTGGCGCGAGCTGCAAGAGCGCGAAAATGCAAAATCGACTTCCATGGCAACACCCCCATGAAAGCATTACTCAGCCGACAACCCGGCGGTCCTGACACCCTCACGTTGGAAGACGTTCCGGATCCAAAGCCCGGCCGCGGCGAAGTTCCGTGCGAGTTCATGCGGTGGGCGTGAATTTTCCGGATCTGCTGATGATCCAGGATCTCTATCAGTTCAAGCCGCCGCGGCCATTTTCCCGGGCGGCGAGCTTGCCGGCGTGGTGGAAGCCACCGGCACCGGCGTTGCAAACGTCAGGCCCGGCGATCGGGTGCTGGTGAGCCCGGTGCGCAGCGCGATGGCGCAGAAGGCCATTGGCCAGGCGAACAATTGCTGGAAGATACCCGACGTCATGCCTTT
>CAWALS010000008.1:0-13784 GCA_963782865.1 uncultured Gammaproteobacteria bacterium
GGCGCTCAATTTATTGCTGTACATGACCATTTGCTCCTTTGTTCTAGTTGATCTGGGTTGTCACCATTTCGTGAGCAATCCCGCCTTCATCGTCGGGAGCGATGGTGGGCGCATTTAGAATGAGGTTCTGTCAAGTGGACGACACAAGACGTAAACTGCCTGCAAGGTTTCACGAGAGGAATTCACGAGTGGCTTTGAGCGCGCAGACCATATTGGAGAGAACCCGTCTCTTCCGCGGCCTGCCCGCAGCGACAATTCAGCGGATTTCGGCGCTTTCGATGCGGCGTTCATATAGCGATGGCGCTGTAATCTTTTCGCAGGCGGATCCGGGCGATGCGCTTTACGGCGTGGTCACAGGCAAAGTTCGCATCAGCGCCAGCTCGCCCAGCGGCAGAGAAATGTTTCTAAACATCATGGAGCCCGGCGATACATTTGGTGAAATCGCGCTCTTGGATGGGCGTCGCCGGACCGCCACGGCCAGTGCGACAACGCCTGCAGAGCTGATCATAATCACGAGGGACCACTTTCATGAATTGCTCAAGCGCGAACCTGAGCTGGTGAGCCACGTCGTTCAGCTTCTCTGCGAGCGCATTCGCTGGACAAGCGGCCTTGCGGAAGAATCGGCGCTGCTGAATGTGCCGGAGCGCCTGGCGCGGCGCCTACTAAGTCTGGCGCATCTTCATGGCCGCGAGACCCCAAACGGGGTAGAGCTGAATATTTCTCAGGAAGATCTGGCGCGCTTTCTAGGGCTCTCTCGGCAGGCGGTCAATCAGTACCTGCAAGACTGGAAGATGCAGGGGTGTCTCACTCTCGGGCGCGGCAAGATAGTTATCCTCGACGAGACCGCATTGCGGGGTGTAGTCGCGGCGCACCCCCCTTGCCGATGATTTTCTTTGAGCGGCCGGCAACCAAGCCGACTCCCGCAACATAGAGAACCGATTCCGCAATCCCATCCAATCCCAAGTCCTTCTCGATCAGCGAGTCTTTCAGAGCGGCGGTGCTGAACGGGGCCAGTCCCAGCCTGGTCGCCGTGAGGCAAAAGGTCTGACAGAAATGGCCGGTCTCGAGCAGAACCACGCGATACGCTCGAGCTCCACCGTACTTCCACATGGTCCTTGCGAATACCGCCGTCATGATGAACAGTGCCGCCGCGCCGGCAAAATAGCGCTGATCCGCGCAATACGCGCTTGCGAGGCGCGGGCTGACTCTGGCAGGGAGCCTGGCCAAACGGTGATCCCTAGAATGATAGTGATACATTCCAGTCTCGAGACCGTCGACCTTAAGCGCCATCAGATAGACCTCACCCGGGTGCCGCGCGCCGCCGGAAGGGCTCGTCTTGTACGGAAGCTTTCCGAATGCATTCGTCTCGACATATCCCTGGACGCCCCAGGTTATCTGCAGGAGCTTCGCGACGTTCTGCAAAGAGACCTTGCCTCTCGCAAACTTTCTGTGCGTCCTCCTAGCGCGCAAGGTCTCGAAGAAAGCGTCTGCGGCTGGTTCAAAGGACGGCAATCGAACTGCATGGCCGCCCCGAATCTTTTTGAACTGGGGCGGTGCCGGAGCGAGCGGAAGCAGCTTGAGTTTCTCCCCGGCGGGGCAATCTCCCGGAACGTACGGCGTGTCCTTCGTCATGAAGTGAAATCCTCCCTCCGGAAGCCACGGAGCCCATGACGAACCCACCAGTCGATCCCGCTGCAGTTCGGCTGAGCCACACTCCAGCAGGAGATGGGCATCAATCAGCCGCAGTATCGCCGTTGAGACGCTGCGTCGGCTGTAGGAGCGGAACTCCGAGAGCGCCTCGCGGATGGTTCGCGGGGTGAAGAAGAAACTGACCACTTCCAGGGTCTGCGGATTCGTTGAGAACTCTCTCCTGGTGAGGTAATTCGCGATCCGCAGCTCTCTACCCGCCCAGTATGCCATCTGGCACGACGCGCTCTGCAACTTCAAGGGAGTGAAAAATCCAGATGACTAATGGTGATGGTGAAAGCCATTACTGTGATTTAGCATCCGCTTCACCCGCTTTCTCACGACGTCCAACCTAATATTCAATTGCTTTTTTGGTAATGGTGCTCGCCCGAGTGCGCTTGCGCAGTTTCGAGATGTCGCTCAAGGTCGCATCTATGTAATCCCGCATCTGCCGCAGCGGTACTTCTGCATCCTTCAACCCTGTGTTCAATTCGGCGTTGGTAATGGTTCCGGCCTCACTGCGCTTGAGCAGCTTGTCCACCTCGCGCCTAGCGCGACGCGAAAGCTCAATGAGGATTTTAACTTTTGGGGCTTTATGCGATCCCCTGGCCGTGACGCTTCTCTTCGATGCCATGTTGAAGTTCCTCTTTTTTGGATGAAAATGGCAAAGCCGAACGTTGAGAATTTCATGTCGACAGATCCGCCCGCCTCGGCCGCTCGCCGGTCAACCCCATGCGGCCGAGCAATGCCTGGAAGCGCAGGTCGCCGTGTAGATTTCGAACCAAAGGATCCGTCTTGAGGCCGGGCATCGCCGATATCATGCGCTTCATATGCACGATCGAGCCACCGGAATGCATCGTCGATCTCACCGCGATAGGCGTGTACCTGGGCGATTCCGTACGGGTTACGCGAAGCTAAGTCTTCTTTGAGCGTCTTCAGCGCAGCATCCGACTCGGCGCGCCGTCCCAACGCCGAGTAGACTATTGCGAGGCTGCGCAATCGGTAGTCCTGCCGTGGCTCCCGCTGCATCGCTGCGAGCGCCTCGCTGAATTGGCCGAGGTACAGCCGAGCGATGCCAACCGAGCTATTGATCCCATCGAATTCTGGACGCAGCTCTAGGAGCCTGAGCCGGGTCTGCAGGCATTGCTGAAAGCGGCCGGCGGCGCACAGCGCGTCGCTGAGAGCTTGCAACGTGTTCGGGCCGAGCGGATTCAGCGTGAGGCTCTCTTGGTACAACTCTATCGCCCGGTCGAGGTCTCCAAACAGGAATGCGATATCACCGAAGGCGAGTGGCAACAAAGCAAATCGCGGGTCCAGTTCGCGTGCCCGTTCATCGTCCGCCTGCATCGCCGCCCAATTCCACCTGACGTTCATCTCGAATCCGGCGCGTGTGTAATAGGCCCAGGCAAGATTCGGGTCGAGCTGCGTGGCGCGGTCCAGCGCATCGGTAACTCGCCTGTTCTGGTCCTCCGACGGCGCTCCTTTCAGGTTTTCCTCAACCATATACGCACTTGCCAAGCGTGCCCACGCCAACGCGTAGCCGGGATTGATGTCGATCGCCTGTTGGTAGAGCTGGGCGGCTTTCTCGACATCCGGCAAGGTCCTGCGTGCCTTGAAGTAATCTCCCTCCAGAACGAGGTTGTACGCGCGGATGTCGGGCTGCCGATCGCCTGCCCGACGACCTGGCAGCATAGCCACGCGCAGTGCCCGAGAAACCTCGTCTGCAATCTCATCCTGGACCTTGAATATGTCGACCAGGTTGCGATCGTAGGTTTGCGACCACAGGTGCACTCCGTCTGAACCGCGAATCAGCTGAGCGGTGATGCGGAGCTGCTGTCCGTCCTTGCGAACGCTACCCTCCAGCACGTTGGTTACACCGAGCTGGTGGGCGATCGAGCGCACGTCTTCGTTTCTGCCCTTGAACTGGAACGCGGACGTGCGCGCGATGACCTTCAGATCCGCGCTGTGCGCGAGGTGGTCGGTGAGCTCCTCGGACAGCCCGTCGGAGAAGTACTCCTGGTCCTTCTTCTCGCTCATGTCGAGGAACGGCAGCACGGCGATTGATTTTTCTCGCGCCGCGGGGGCGATCGCAGCGTGACCGGAAAGAGTCGCGCTCGGCTCACTGCGCAGCAGAAAATAAGTCGGTGCCGCAATGAGAAGAATGGCCGCCAAGGCTTCGAGCAGGAGGCTGCCGGGGCGACGCCACCACGGGAACACGCGATGCGCCTTGCCCGACCACGCCGGCGGTTTGAACAGGGCCACGCTGTCCTCGCCAACCTCGAACACTTGCACCGGCTCGGGTACGCCTTTGAAGCGGTAGTTGCCGTGCGCCTGCCAGCGCAATACACAGGCATCGCCAAGTTCAGAGCTGGCGCGCAGGGCCAGCGCATAGGCGGTGCCCGAAAGCAGGATCTGGCCCGGTCGCGCGATGCCCATCAGCCGCGCCGCGACCGGCTTGACCAAGCCTTCGGCCTCGACCCGCTTGGCGCCCTGGGCGATATCGGTGGGATCGTTTTCCCACAGCACGATGTCGCCAACGTGGATGCCAATGCGCGCTTGCAAGGCGATCGGCTCGGTCGCGACGAGGTTCTTGAGCTGGCGCTGGTACTCCAGGGCGAAAGCGACCGCACGAATGGGCCGCTCGAACAGCAGCAGGAAGCCGTCGGTCTTATCGATCTCGCGACCGCCGTGGCGTTGCAGCAGGTCGCGGCTGATGCGATCGTGCCGACGCATCAATTCGGCCGCATGCTGATCGCCCAGTTTCTCGACCATCGCCGTGCTTTCGGCCAGATCGCAGATCAGCAGGGTACGTAATACGGGCGGGTTCATCGCCCGATCAGACGGTAGTGCACTCTGCTCCATCTGCATCGCGTTCACCCGCAACGCCGACCCACAGCAAGGCCACGCATCAGCCGATACCCAGTTGTGATTCTGCACAAAATCGGCTGCGATAGCGAGCGGCAGCTGCGCCAGCCATAATTTGGCTGATCGGCGGAGCACCCCAGACTTGGCCTCGTCGCGAGGATTGGCACCAAACGCGATCATCAGCACGGAGCCCGCAAATGTTTCCTCGCGAACACTATGGGCACTCAGCGCGCGCCGGAATGTATCCCGGTCTAATGTCCCGTAGCTGGCGCAGAACATTAATGCTAGTGACCTACGGCTTCCGGCGAAGCCCCAGCACTGAATTTGGATGGAGCACCAGCCTACCAGTCGCGTCATGCGGGCCGAGTATCAAACTCGCCGGCAGTCAACTAGAGCTTATAAATCAAATAGATATAGTTTTTTACGGCGAGATTTCCGCTCAAGAAATTGGCAAAATGCCGGTGCATTTGGGGTAAGCGCGACACCCCCAGAACGGCTGCCCAACAAAATTACCGCGGGTTGCCTCGCGTCTCAGCATTGTGAATCCGCATTTCGGACAAGCAGGCGTAGGCCCCTTTGTCGTCGCAAGAACAGGAATGACCGCCTCTGCAACCGGCGCACCTTCGCGGGTCAATTCTTGGAGTGCGTTTCCATCAATCAATTCGACATCGCATGACTTCGCAAACTCTCGCGCCTCGCGCGTGAACTCACCGTCTGTCACGACGAATCCGCCGTGAGCACGCTGTGCGGAGATGATGCCATTCAACTCTCGAACTACGGTGACGCCCACTTGCCTTTTCCAATGCTTGCACTGCACGAGGAACCGCTTGCCATCCTTGGCGAGTCCCAAGTCCACGCCGCCATCCGGGCCGTTGCCGGCAAAGCCCGTGACCTTAAATCCGCGCCGGCGAAATACCTCGCCCACGAGCCGTTCAAAGTCGCGCCAACTCATCGAGCCGATCGAGGTTGCTCGGCGCGAGCTCTGCAGTAGACGATACTATGCTGACTTCATTTGTTCGGAGATGATCCATGGTCGAGTCCTCCTGCCATTGCGGCGCCGTCAAACTGGAGATCCAAGCTGCGCCCGAAGAGGTCAACGATTGCAATTGTTCGATCTGTCGACGCTATGGGGTCTTGTGGGCCTACTACTCTCCCGCGCACGTGCGCATCATCGCGACGCAGGGCGCGACGGATTGCTATCTCTGGGGCGAGAAGTCCATTGAATTCCACCGCTGCCCAAACTGCGGCTGCGTCACACACTGGGCGGCCGTGGATCAGCATGCCAACCGCATGGGCGTGAACGCCCGGCTGACATTCTGGCGGCCGCGCGCCGGCGCCATACCGACGGCGCCAACTGGTGACAGCGCTCGGCGCTTGATAACAAAAAAACCGTAAAGCCGCCGAGGTTTCGCAAGCGGCGGCCCCGGATCGCTGCGGCAGTGCGTAGCGATGGCAACGGTCTGCCCCGGTGCCGCTACCAACTTATCCGCTATGCCCTAGAATGACCGGTCATGAGTATTCGAACGGACAAGCATCTGGCAGCACTTTCGTCGGCCGAATCGCTGCTCGTCGCGGCTGGGCGCGACCGACGCCCGGGCGCGCCGCTGAACATCCCGCCCCTGCTCGCGTCGAACTTCGTTCACGGCGCTGATCGCGCCTATACGCGAAACGACAGTACCCCCACGTGGGAGGCGCTGGAGGAAATTGTGGGTCTCTTAGAGGGTGGCGAAGCCGTGGCGTTCGCCTCCGGTATGGCGGGCGTCGCCGCGGTATTCGACCAACTGCATGCCGGTGCGCGCATCGTGCTTCCGGAGGATTGTTATCAGGGCGTCGCCGGAATGGCCAACTTTGGGAGGCAGAAGGGTCTCTGGAGCGTCGGCCGCTTGGCCGTTGAGGATACGGATGGGTGGATCAGGGCAGCGGCAGACGCTGACCTGCTCTGGTTGGAATCGCCGACCAATCCGCTGCTGATCGTCGCCGACCTGCGGGCAATCTGCGCCGCGCCCCGAAAAGCATCAGCGCTCCTGGCGGTCGATAATACGTTCGCGACGTCCCTGAACCAACGCCCTCTCGATCTCGGCGCGGATTTCTCCTTTCAATCCGCGACCAAGTTCATTGGCGGTCACTCCGACCTGCTTGCCGGACTCGTTACCGTCAAGCGTCCTGAGCTGCTCGCCGCGTTGCGCAAATCGCGCGAAATGCACGGTGCCACGCCCGGCGCGCTCGAATCCTTCCTCGCCGTGCGCGGCGCACGCACTCTGGCGCTCAGGCTCGAGCGTGCCCAGGCCAACGCGATGATTCTTGCGAAACGCCTGAGCGCGCATCCTGGAGTCGGGTGCACGCGCTATCCAGGACTCAGCACTCACGCAACGCACTCCATTGCGCGTGCTCAGCTGAAAGGCTACGGCACGATCATTTCCTTCGACGTCCGCGGCGACGCGGCAGCGGCTGACGAGGTCTGTTCACGCCTAAGGCTCATTCAGCACGCCACGAGTTTGGGTGCGGTGGAGTCCACGATTGAACGCCGCGCGAGCATTCCAGGACAGGGGCATCTTCCGCCCACGCTGCTGAGGTTGAGCGTCGGCATTGAGAATGTGGAAGATCTTTGGGCGGACCTGGACGCGGCGCTGAATCTTCCCGACCGGCGTATCAACCTGCCGCCACCCTCCTCAATACTTGGTCTATGACGCCGCGCGCAAACGCATATCCACCGGTCCATCCACTGAGGCGCGGTCCCGCCACGTTCAGCACCTCAATGCGGTTGTCCTCGATGAACTTCAGCGCACTGTCGGCCGCTTCGGTCGGATCCGGTGTCTCGGCCGCGTTGATCAGAACGTAAGGCCGCTTCAATAACGCGCATAAATTACGCGTGAGACGCGTTCCGCCGCTCAGTAATCCATTATAGAGAATGACTGTGCCGTCGCTGTCCGAGACATTGAGCCGCGTGCGTTGCCGATAGCTGCCTTTCGGTAGAGGCAGCATGGGATATCGCTCCGGGATAACGCCATCTTCCGCCATCCGATCCCAGGTCACCCATCCACCGCAGGGAAACTGAGCCGCGAGGGCAGCATCGAGCGCTGCCCGATCTACGCCAGTCTGCCCACCTGAGACAATTTTCTTGAGCGCCATGGGTTCTGTGAAGCCCGTCCCTGACTCCCGCCCTCGCCTACGGCTATTTGCGACCCCCCGCGAAGGCGGCGGTGACGCCGAGACCAATGAACACGCTTCCCGTGACATAGCGTTCCCAGTCCAAGTAGCGGCTCCGGCGCTTGACCCAGGCGGCGGCCGTGCCCGCGACCAACGCATAGAGACCATCGCTCGTCAGGCCCATCAGCGTGAACAGCAGACCGAGGAAGGCGATCTGCAGCGGGACCGCACCGCGCGCGGGGTCGACGAATTGGGGCAAAAACGCCAGGAAGAACAGCGCCGTCTTGGGATTCAACACATTGACGATGAACCCGTCGCGATACAGCCTGCTCAAGCTTCGCCGGGGCAGCGTCGAGGGCGAGGCCGGCATGTCAGTTCGCTTGAGAATCCGCCGCACCCCCATGTAGACCAGATACGCGGCGCCCGCATATTTGACCAGCGCGAACGCAAGCGCCGAGGAGGCCAGCAGCGCCGATAGACCCAGCGTCGATGCCAGCACATGCACCAGCGTTCCCGTGGTGATCCCAAAAACGGAGGCCAAGCCGGCAACGCGGCCTTGTTCGACGCTGCGCGCGACGACGTAGAGCACTGCGGGGCCGGGAGTCAACAACAGCAGGGTCGCCGCTACGGCGAACAGCCCGATCGACGTGACGCTGGGGATGACGATGTCCATGCAAAGCAGCTCCTGGATAGGCTGCAGTACCTTAGCCGAAGCGCCGCACGGCTGCCAACCCGGCTGCCGGCCCGGCCACGATCCGGCGGCCCTGAGCGCCCCGCCTGTGTTGCAGGCGCCGCGGTCAGCGGTTTGCCTTGATCGTCACCCACGACATGACCAGACCCTGATCTTGCGGATCCTGGCTGACGCTGCCTCGCACCGTGACAAATTGATCGGCCGAAATCGGGACCGCATCGCTGACCGTATAAGAAACATATTTCGAGTCGAAGGGCCGCAGCGTGTAGGTGGTATCTTGGCCGCTGATCCATGCCACCGCGGCATTGGGCCATCTGCCAAATAAGGCAATGGAGGCATCGGCCAATACGTATCCGCAGCCTGCCAGAACATCAAAGTTCGCAATCTGCCGCGGCGGCCGCGCATCCTGCAGGCGCTCATCGAGCGTGTACAGCGTTGCCTTGCCGGCGCTATAAATAATCACGGAGGTTTGGCTGGACTCAGCCATCGCGCGCAACTGCACGATGAAGTCGCCCGCGATGACCCTCTTTGCAAGCGTCTCGCCCTTCTCATTTGCCCGCAGTACCCGAAAGTGGTCATTCGAGTCCCAGGCAGTAAACACAAAACTGGGCCCGCTGACCGTTGCAGCCTTGGCCGGCGCCGCATCTACAAAAGCCTCGCGTTTTTTTACTCCGTTGCCGTCCAGTTGCACGATCCAGATGTAGCCATGCGTGCCGTCGTTTGCATTTCCCAGCAGCAGAATCCCGTCCTGCCAACGAAAGCACTGATAGAAGTTCGAATGGACAAAACGCGGATCATCGTGCGGCGCTGGCGCGCGCCTTTCAACGAGGCTGCCACGGCGATCGAGTATCACCACCAGGCTCTGCGTTTGTCCGGCCTGGTATTTGCCGCCGCACAATAATGTGTTGCCGTTCACCAGCGGTACCGTCCCGTGAAATTCGGATTGTGGAACCGACGGACTGCCGGTATTGATCCGGTTGTCCATCGGATCGATGTACTTCCACAGCAGAGTGCCGCGCGGGTCGGTGGCCACCGCCCAGCCGGTCAGGCCAATTCCGGTGACGACAAAGCCGCCATCGGGCGTTCGTGCGATCGCGTCCACCCGGGACGGCAGGTCAGGAATGAGTAGTTCCCGCTCCACGGTGATCGATTTGCCGTGATTACCGCATGCCGCCAGAACCCCGGCAACCGCACCGAGTGCCACGCCCCACATTGAGCGAAGCAGGCGAATTCTGGCGGCGCCGGGTCGAGGGGCGCGATCGGAAAATCGAAGTCCAAGATCCCTGCCGCATGCTCGTCCTCAAACCGCGTGGCCAGGCCCGACTAGAGTTGCCGGTCCGCCGCGCGGCTCATACGATTGTGGTCCTCGACCCGGCCACGCCGGTTCTGCAGTTTCGAGGAGCGCCGCCCATCCACCGTGAAGCCCAGTCGCTCGTACAGCAGTTGCGCGCGCGGATTCGTCACGGCGACATCGAGCGCCGCACAGCGGTGGCGTTGGGCGTCCAGCCCCTCGAGCAGATGGCGCATGAAACGCGCGCCGATGCCCTGGCCGCGCAAATCCTCGCGCACGCCGACATGGCACAAATAATATTCCTCGGCGCGCGGCGGCCGAATGATCGTCTCGGTACGCAGGCCGCGCAGCATCACGCCCCACGCGCGGATCGGGCCGTAAAATCTCAATATCAGGAGCGCGCCGGCCATGGTGAAGCGCAGTACGGCACGACCGTCAAACGCGGCGCCGGCGGCAACGACCCGTTCATCCATTTCGGCGAGACGATGAGCCCGCCAACCGAACTCGCCGGCACCGTGCCGGTACGCGAAGCGTAGAAATGCCTGCGCGTCTCGCGGGCCACCGAGATTGAAGACATAGTCAAAAGCCGCCGGCCCCGAGCTATAAATCAACGGCACCGCATCGGCGGCGTCCGCGCGGCTGGCCGCACGGAACAGCAATGCAGCTTGCTGGTCGGCGTGTGTTTTTATAATCATCTCACTGATCTGGACTGCCGTCCGTTAGCGCAGCTTACTCCAGGTTCACGGCCCGCAGGCGCGCAGAGTACAATGTGCCCGGCGGCGACGATCGAGGCGCTTTACCGGGTCAATTCAGGCTGAAAGGATAATAATAATGCACGCAAAGAGATTCGCACTCGTTGCCCTGGGCTTTTTGAGCGTCGCCCAGGCGCGCGCCGCGGGCCAAGCGATGGACGAAGTCTTCGCCCAGCACCAGCAGCAGTGGATCACCAAGCCGGAGTTCACGAGCCCGCTCGTCGATCACCTGCCGACCTCGACCACGGTACCCTCGCCCCGCGATGTACTCGGCGAGGACATTGGCGCGCCGCGCGTGCTGCACTACTACGCTGAGATCCTGAAATACTACCGGGCGCTCGCGGACAAATCGGCGCGCGTGAAAATAATTCCGACCGGCAAAACCGAGGAAGGGCGCGACACGGTACTGGTGCTGATTTCTTCCGAAGAAAATATCCGCAACGCCGACGCCAACCGGCAGAACCTGGCGAAGCTGGCCGATCCGCGCGGGATCAGCGAGCCGCAGGCGCGCGAGATCATCGCGCAAACCAAACCGATGTACGTCGTCTTGGGCGGGCTGCACAGTTCGGAAACCGGTCCGCCCGAGATGCTGATGGAGCTGGCTTACCGGCTCGCCGTCGAGGATAGTCCGGTCATCAACGGTATTCGCGCGAACGTGATCGTCGCGATCAACCCGGCAACCGATCCCGATGGACGCGACCGCTACACCGACTGGTATTACCGCAATAAGATCGACGACACGGACGATCTTTCGCCGGTACACAACGTGCCCTACTGGGGAAAGTACATCTATCACGACAACAATCGCGACATCAACTTCAGCGGATTGAGTGCGCGCAATCTGCTCGGCTTCTATCTGGACTGGCATCCGCCGATCATGCATGACCTGCATGAGTCAGTACCCTTTCTATATACCTTCAGTGGGCAGGCGCCGCAAAATTCCGCGCTCGATCCGATCCTCTACGGTGAAATGCCGTGGTTCGCGAACTTCGAGGTGGCGCAATTGGCCAAGTACGGCCTGCCCGGCGTCTGGACGCACGGTTTTGTCGACATGTGGTCGCCCGGCTACGTTGCCTTCATGTCGTCCAACCACAATGGCTTGGTGCGCATGTACGAGACCTTTGGCAACGGCGGCGCCACCACCATGTTGCGCCACGTGAAGCCGGTGCCGGGCGCGACCGACAACCTGCATCCCGAGGATCAGACGACGCGCGAGTGGTTCCGGCCTTTGCCGCCCTACGATACCGTGCAGTGGTCGATGCGCGATAACACCAATTATATGGAAACCGCGTTGCTCACGGGCTTGCAGCAGACTTCCCTGTTTCCGCAAGCGGTGCTGGAAAATTTCTACAAGAAAAGCCGTGACGCGCTGACGGAGGGTCGGACGAGCGCGCCCTACGCCTTCATCATTCCGGGCGGCCGGCCGGACATGACGCGGGCGGCGATCCTGATCAATCTATTGCGCCGGCAAGGCATCGAAGTCGGCGCCTCGACTGGGACGATCAAAGTCAAGGAAGGCAGCTACCCACCCGGCTCATTCGTGGTCAAGCTCGATCAGCCCTATGGCCGACTCGCGAAAACCCTGCTCAGTAAACAAGTATTCCCGGACACCAAGCTGAAAACCTACGACGACGCGGCGTGGACCATGGGCATGATGGCGCATGTTGAGGTGGTGGAGAGCGCGGATAAGACCGCACTTGACATCGCGGTCGAGCCGGTCGGTCATGACGACCCGCAGGGCACGATCGATGCACCATCCGCGCCTGCCTACGCGGTGCTCGACCATGGCTCAATCAATCTCGCCGTACTGCGCTATCGGCTGCGAGGCGTTTCCATCCAGATCGCCGAGCAGTCATTTGCGTCGAACAATCGAACGATTCCGGCCGGCTCCTTCATCATCGATGGCGCAGCTTACTCAAAGCTGAAGGCGGCCGTGATCCCGCTTGGCCTTACGGCTATCGCGTTGCACGACAAGCCCAGCATCCGCACGCACGAGGCGGCGCTGCCACGCATCGCGATTTACAGCACATGGGGCGGCACCCAGAACGTCGGCTGGGTGCGCTATGCCTTTGACCAGTTCGATACGCCGTACCAACTGATCTTCAAGGAGCAGGTGCGGGCGGGAAAACTTCGCGCCAAGTACGACGTCATCATCGTCCCCAGTCAAGGGCGCTCGGCCAAGGATGTGGTCTACGACATTCCCGTGTACGGAGCGCCGCTGCCCTACACCAAGACGGCACGATACAAGTTCTTGGGCGACTACGGTTCCTCGCCCGATATCCGCGGCGGCATGGGCCTGGCCGGCCTTGAGGAGCTGCGAAAATTCGTGAGCGACGGCGGCACGCTGATCACTCTGGGAGAGTCGAGCGCCGTTCCGGCGGAGTTCGGCTTGACTCCCGATATCGACATCAAGAGACCCTCGAAGGCCTTTTACGCCCCTGGCCCGATCGTTGCCACCAATGTATTGAAACCCGCCAACCCAATCTTTTACGGCTACACGGATCACGCGCTGTCGGTGCGTTGGGCGAGCAACGCGCTGCTCTTCGTACCGCTGCGCGACAAACAAAATGTTTTGATGGAGTTTCCAGGCGGAGAGAAGAGCGTGCTCAGCGGCTTCATGAACGGCGCGGACGAGATCAAGGACCGGCCGGCCATCGTACTGACGCCGGTCGATTCCGGCCAAGTGCTGATGTTTGCCACCAACCCCATTTATCGGTGGCAGAACTTCGGTGAATTTCGCATGCTCTACAACGCTCTGTTCAACTACAAGAATTTGCGCATCGGCTTGGAGGAGCCCACCGCGGTCGGCGGCGCGAAAAAGAGTGAACCGCCGCCTTAAGGGCTGGCGGCGGCACTCATCGGCGCAGTCCTTTAAATCCTTCCAGAAACAGCGTCACCACCTTGTGCGCCCACGCGTTCAGTTCGGCCGCCGTCATCGGCGTGCCGAATCCGATCGCGCGCCGTTGCGGCAATGTCACCACCATGTAAATGAACTGCTGGGCGGCGAACACCTGATCTTGCGGACTCAGTTTTAGCTTGGGCAATTCCCGCGACAGCAATCCGGCGATGAGCGCCGTTGCCTCGGCCTGACCGCCATCATTCTCAACCGCGCGCGCGAGTTCCGGGAAGCGCCGGGATTCGCCGGTGACCAAGCGGTGCAGGGCAATGGCTTGCGGGGACAGCGTCGCTTGCAAGATCAGGCCCGCAAGCCGCCGCAGGATTTCGGACAAGTTCGCGCCGGCGAGCAGCGGTACGCTCGGCGGCGGTCTGATGGTATCGATGATCCGGTGCACGACGGCGGCGAACAGCGCCGCCTTGTCGTCGAATCGATCGTAAAACGTGCGCTTCGAGA
>CAWALS010000009.1:0-73292 GCA_963782865.1 uncultured Gammaproteobacteria bacterium
CCGCGTTAAAATGCCGACTCGCTTGCCCTTGGACCGTCTTCTCGTGCCTGTGCGCCAAACCGGCGAAACGGTGAGCGCATCAAGACTCGCGCGCCACGCGAGCGCCGTGCTGTTTTTGCCGCTTGCGCCGACCGCCGCCGATTGGGAGGCCCTGCCGCATGCCCCGATGCTGCGCGCGCTGCACCAGCGCAAGGTCCGCAGAGCGGGAGATACCTTTCACCTGCGGGTGGGCCCGCAAGCACAAACCTTGTTGGTGGTCGCTTGCGTGGCCACCGAAGTCAGCACCTTTGAGCGCTTGCAGGCTGCCGGCAAACTGGCGCGCAGCGCGCTGGAGGGCGATCCGAAAACGGTTCTGGTATGGCAGCAGGGCTGTACCACGGATGCGGCCGACGCAACCTTCCACGCGATCATCGCCGCACTCGAAGCCGCCGCCTTTCGCTTTGCAACCTACAAAAGCAAGCCCAAATCACGAGCCGCGCTCCAGAGTATCGACCTCGCGCGGCGCGGAAAGTTGCACGACATGGATTTGACCCTGGCGACGGCGGCCGGCAACAATCTTGCTCGATGGCTGACCGCTCTACCGCCCAACACGCTGGATGCCGCCGCGTATCGCCGGCTGCTGAAGCAATTTGCGCTGCGTTTGAAATTGAACTTCAAATTTTACGGCGAGACGCAGCTCAAGCGCCTGGGGTGCGGCGCATTCCTCGCGGTGGCGCGCGGCAATGCCATGCGCGATGCCGGCATAGCGATGCTGTCATATCGGCCGCGTGGCGCTGCAGCACCCGCCGTCAGCCTCGTGGGCAAAGGTATCTGCTTCGACACGGGCGGCACGAATTTGAAGGCCCACAAAAGCATGTTGGACATGCACACCGACATGGAAGGCAGCGCCGTCGCGCTGGGCAGCCTGTACGCGCTCAAGACACTGCGCTCGCCGCTGTCGGTCGATTGTTGGCTCGCGATCACGGAGAACCGCATCGGACCGTTGGCCTACAAGCCGCAGGATGTGGTTCGTGCCGCGAATGGCACGACCATTCAGGTCATTCACACGGATGCCGAGGGTCGAATGGTGTTGGCTGACGCCTTGAGTCTTGCCGCAGCCAAAAAGCCCCGCGCAATCATCGATTACGCAACGCTCACGGGCGCCTGCATCTACGCGCTGACCGAACGCTACAGCGGTGCGTTCACCAATCGCCCCGAGGCTCGCGGCGTGATCGAGTCCGCCGGCGTCAGCAGCGGCGAGCGCGTCTGGTGCTTTCCGATGGACAGCGATTACGACACGGAATTGGAGAGCAGCGTTGCCGACGTGCTGCAGTGTTCTGCCGATGCCAAGGGCGATCATATTTTGGCGGCGCGCTTCTTGAGCCGGTTCGTGCCGAATGAGATTGCCTGGCTGCATCTGGATTTGGCCGCAGGCACCCGCCACAGCGGACTTGCGCACATTACGACGGAAATCACCGGATTCGGCGTGCGTTACACGCTCGATCTGCTGCGCCGTGGCTGGCCCGTGCCGGCGGCAGCGGCATGAATCGCCTGACCATCCAACGGCCGGATGACTGGCACGTGCATTTGCGCGATGCCGATGCCTTGAAAGCGGTCGCCCGCTTCACCGCCGAGCGCTTTGGGCGCGCCATCGTGATGCCGAATCTCAAATCCCCGATCACCACCACCGCACTGGCCGGCGCCTATCGGCAGCGTATCCTGGCGGCGCTGGCGCCGGGCAGCCGATTCGAACCGCTGATGACCTTGTACCTGACGAACGACACCGCCGCGGAGGAGATCGACCGCGCCCAGCGGTCCGGGTTCATCCACGGCGTCAAGCTCTATCCCGCCGGCGCGACCACGCACTCGCAGGCCGGCGTCACGGATATCAAGCATGTCTACGGCGTGCTGGCGCACATGGAAAAAGTCGGCATGCGGCTTCTGGTGCATGGCGAGTCCGCAGAGATCGAGGTCGATGTGTTCGATCGCGAAACGCGCTTCATCGACAGCGTGCTGGCGCCGCTGCTCGAACGATTTCCCGGCCTGCCGGTGGTGTTCGAGCACATCACGACCGCCGCTGCGGCCGACTTCGTCCGCACCGCACGCAGCGGTGTGGCGGCCACCATCACGCCGCAGCATTTGCTGCACAATCGCAATGCGATTTTTTCGGGCGGCATCCGCCCGCACTACTATTGCCTGCCGATCCTCAAGCGCGAGCGAGACCGGCAAGCCTTGCTTGCGGCGGCGACCAGCGGCAATCCGCGCTACTTCCTGGGCACGGACAGCGCGCCGCACGAGCGCGCAACCAAGGAAACCGCCTGCGGCTGCGCGGGCATGTTCACGGCGCATGCGGCCATCGAGTTATATGCGGAAGCGTTTGAATCCGCCGGCAAGCTCGAGCGGCTGGAAGGTTTTGCCAGTCATTTCGGCGCCGACTTCTATGGTCTAGCGCGCCACTCCGAGACGATTACCTTGCTCAAGGAACCCTGGATTGGGCCGGAAACGTACGCCTTTGGCAGCAGCGGCTTGGTTCCCTATCGCGCCGGCGAGCCGATAGGCTGGCGTCTGGCCGCGCTTTGAGCATGTCGCAACTTCCCCCAATTACCTTTGCAACGCGCTTCCGCGGATTTTTGCCGGTGGTCATCGACGTGGAGACCGGCGGCTTCAACTCGCGGACCGACGCACTGCTCGAGATAGCCGCGGTATTCATCGAGATGCGCAGCGACGGCACGCTGGCGCGCGCCGAGACGCATCGCTACCACGTCATCCCGTTTCCAGGTGCCAACATGGAACCGGCATCCATGGCCGTGACCGGCATCGATCCCCATCATCCCTTGCGCCCGGCCATATCCGAGGAGGATGCGCTACAGCGCATCTTCAAGGAAGTCAGAACGGCGATTCGAACGGCGGACTGCACCCGTGCCGTTCTGGTCGGCCACAATGCCTCCTTCGACCTGAACTTCTTGAATGCCGCAGTCGCGCGCGCGCAGGTGAAGCGCAATCCCTTTCACCCTTTTTCAAGTTTCGACACCGCCACACTGGGCGGTATCGCTTTCGGCCAGACCGTGTTGATGCGCGCCACCTTGGCCGCGGGTCTTGAGTGGGACTCCTCTTCGGCGCATTCCGCAGCCTATGACGCAGAGCGCACTGCCGATCTCTTCTGCATCGTGTGCAATCAATTTCAAAGCGTCTTCGATGCGGGCCGCAGGCGCTTGGCGGCCATGGGGCCGCTCGAGGTCGAGGCGGATCCCGAAGTTCCTCAAGCGCCTGTTTGAGTATTGCGCGCTAGACGGCTGCTAAGCAGCGACGGCGCCGGCCTCGGCCAGCAATTGCTGCAGCTCGCCGCTCTTGTACATCTCCAGCGTGATGTCGCAACCGCCCACCAGTTCGCCGTTGACATAGAGCTGCGGGAAAGTGGGCCATTTTGAATAGCTCTTGAGCGCTTCGCGAACTTCCGGGTCTTCGAAAATATTGATATGCGCGAACTTGGCCTTGCAGGCCTTCAGGGCGCCCACGGTCTGGGCGGAAAAGCCGCATTGTGGGAAATCCGGCGTGCCCTTCATATAAAGCACCACGGGGGCGGCGGATAGCTGGCTTTTGATTCGTTCAATCGCGTCCATAGTCGACAATCTCCACGTTATTCACTCAATTGTACGATAACTGTCAGGGCGGTAGCCCTTTGCGTTGAATTATTGGGGTCAGTCCCCTATTCTTCCAGGTTGCCGCAGCGCACGATCCTAAGCCTCGGCTAAGATCCGACGCAAAACTTATGGAGGGGAATCGTATGAACCCATTAAATACCGTCAAATGGCCTCTGATCATCGGATTCGTACTCGCTGTCGTGATAGCAGCCCTGGTGGAAGGGGGCCTCACGTTCAATTCAATCACCCTGGCGGCCTTCACACGCTGGGCGCACATCTTTTCCGGGATATTCTGGATCGGCCTGCTGTACTACTTTAACGCGGTGCAAACGCCCGCCATGGCGGTCGCGGCCGCCGATAAAGGCGGGCCGGGCGGCGCCGGCGTCAACAAGTACATCGCGCCGCGGGCGCTGCTGTGGTTTCGTTGGTCGGCGCTCGCCACCTGGGTGTTCGGGGCCTACTTGCTCTCGCAGACTCCCGGCCGCTTCGTCAGCGCCTTTACCTTGACCCTGCTCGATCACACCAGTTCGCGGCCGAACCTGATTATCGGCATCGGCGCCTGGCTCGGCACCATCATGCTCTTCAATGTCTGGGGACTGATTTGGCCCAATCAGAAGAAGCTGCTGGGTATCGTGCCCGCAACCGATGAACAGAAGGCGAAGGCGCGCAAGGTCGCGCTGTACGCCTCACGCATGAACTTTCTGCTCTCCGTGCCCATGTTGATGTGCATGATCGGCCCGATGCACGGACTGCCATTCTAAATGGCGGGGGCAGCGCTGCCCGATTTGAAGCCGCCGGTACCGGTTCCAACCGATCTGCCGCGGCAGGTCGCGGCGGCGCTCACGGAAGATATCCGCGGCGGTGATCTCACCGCCGCGCTCATTCCTCCGGAAAAAAACGGCCGTGCCACGGTCATCACACGCGAAGCAGCAATTCTCTGCGGCATTCCCTACGTCGAGGCAACATTCAGGCAGGTGGATTCGCGGGTGAGCTTCGACTGGCGGGTTCGCGAGGGCGAGGCGGTCAGCGCGAACCAGCTTCTGTGCAGCGTTGACGGACCCGCGCGGGCGCTGCTGACCGGCGAGCGAACCGCGCTCAATTTTCTACAATTGCTGAGCGGTACTGCGACCGCGGCGCATGCTTTCGCGCAGCGGCTGGAAGGAACGCGCTGCCGGCTGCTGGATACCCGCAAGACCCTCCCGGGGCTGCGCACCGCGCAAAAATACGCGGTACTTGTGGGCGGCGGACACAATCATCGCATGGGACTGTTCGACGGAATTCTCATCAAGGAAAATCACATCGCCGCGGCGGGCAGCGTAGCGCTGGCGGTCGCCGCGGCGAAGCGCAGCGCGGCGAAAATTCCGGTGGAAGTCGAGGTCGAGGATCTGACGCAATTGCAGGCGGCGATCGACGCCGGCGCCGATATCGCCATGCTGGACAATTTCTCGCTTCAGGCCATGCGCGATGGCGTGGCGTTGAACGCCCAGGCGGCGCGGCCCTTGAAAATCGAAGCCTCCGGCGGCATCACGCTCGAGACGATTCGCACCATCGCGGAGACCGGCGTGGATTTTATCTCCGTCGGCAGCATCACCAAGCATGTGCGCGCCGTGGATCTATCCATGCGTTTCGAGTGGCGCACCGCCCGGTGATTTTGACCGGCTGTGGCGAAAGCTAGAGCCGTTCAATATCACATGCTGGCGCTAGCATCGGTGCTAGCCGATATATGACCTTAAGGCCGACGAATGCGCGTGAGGTTACCGGCCGACCGTAGCCCTTAAGGCTCGTCGTACAGCGCCGTGAGCTTGAAAGTCCGGTGTGGAGGGCCTATGGGGATGGGAAGATTCGAGGCACTGATCTTCCGTGCCTCGAATCTTCCCATCCCCATAGGACGTGCGAGCCGTTCAAACTCACGCGCTGTTCGCCGCCTTCAGCACGCGTGTCGGCTGGGAGACGCCGTAGCCCTGCGCGTAGTCGACGCCCAGGCTTTGCAGCATGTTGATGATTTCCTGATTTTCGGCAAACTCAGCGATGGTCTGCTTGCCGGTCAAGTGGCCTATCTCGTTGATCGATCGCACCATTTCGCGATCGATGGGATCGTGCAGGATCTCTTTGACGAAGCTGCCGTCGATCTTCAGGTAATCGACCGGGAAATGCTTCAAGTAGCCGAACGATGACAGCCCGGTGCCGAAGTCATCGAGCGCAAACTTGCAGCCCAGTTCTTTGAGTGCCTGGATGAAGCGATTCGCCTGCGAGAAGCTGGCGATCGCCGCGGTCTCGGTGATTTCGAAGCAAATCTTCGTGGCATCCAAGCCGCTGCGATGAAATTGATCGATCACATAGGGCAGGAATTTGTCATCGCCCAGGCTCTGACCGGACAAATTGATCGAACACATGGTGAGTTTTTCACGCTCGTCGGCCTCGGAGACCAGCCAGCGGAAAGCGTTTTCGATCACCCAGCGGTCGATGCTCGGCGTTATGCCGTAGCGCTCCGCGGCGGTCATGAAATTATCAGGTCCTACTATCTTGCCCGCCTCATCGCGCATGCGCAGCAGCAGTTCGTAGTGGGCGCCCGCCTCGGTTTTTTGCAGCGGCATGATCGTTTGCCGGAAGAGCTCGAAGCGGCCCTCCTCCAGCGCGTTGTTGATGCGCGCGGCCCATTGCATCTCGCGCCGGCGGCGCATCAGATCGATGTCATTTTCCTCGAAGCTATGCACGCGGTTGCGGCCGGCTTCCTTGGCGGCCTGGCAGGCGCTGTCGGCGGCGCTCAGGACCGCGGCGACATCGGCGTTGTCCGCGGAGATCGGCACGACGCCGATGCTGGCGCCCAGGCGGAAGGTGCGCTCTTCCCAGGTGAACTTGAAATTGCGCACCGCCTCGCGCAGCGCCTCCGCGGTGCGCATTGCTTCATCCAGCGAACAACTTTCGAGCAAAATACCGAACTCATCGCCGCCGAGGCGCGCCAGCGTGTCGCGCCAGCGGACTTTGGATTTGAGCAGCGCGCCGACCTGGCCGAGCAGCGCATCCCCGGCGCTGTGGCCGCAGGTGTCATTGACGATCTTGAATTGATCCAGGTCCAGCACGCAAAGCGCGTAGGAGGTTTCACGCGCTTTGGCGCTCTTCAGGGCGCGCTCCATGCGGCTCTCGAACTCGCGCCGATTGACGAGGCCGGTGAGCACGTCATGGCTGGCGTGATAGCTCAAGCGCCGGTTGAGTTCGCGCGCCTCGCTGACATCGTGGAAAACCAGCACGCCGCCCGAGACCGCACCGCTGCCGTCGCGGATCGGGGATGCCGTGCTCTCGACGTAGATTTCATTGCCATCGCGGCGGATCAGCAACATCGGGCGCACCGATTTGATCGAACGGGTGCGGCGAATCGCGACGGCCAGAGGATTCTCCAGCGGCTCGCAGGTTTCCTCGTGAAAGGCGCGAAAAATCTCCTCGATGGCGCGGCCTTGGCTGTCCTCGAGCCGCCATCCCGTCAGGGCCTCGGCGACGGGGTTGACGTAATCGATGACGCCTTTGGCGTCGGTGGTAATGACGCCGTCACCGATGCTCTGCAGGGTGATCTGCGCGCTTTCTTTTTCGCGAAACAGCGCCTCTTCGTAAAGCTTGCGCTCGGTGATGTCGAGTTCGACGCCCACCAGGCGCAGCAGGCGTCCCTTATCGTCGACCTTGGCCTTGGCGCGGCTGATGACCCAGCGCCATTCGCCGGTGGCGTGACGCATGCGATGCAGGCTCTCGAAAATCGGCGTCTTGCCCGCAACGTGGTCGCGGATCGCGGCCTGCACCCTGGACATGTCGTCCGAGTGCACCAGCGTGCGCCAATCGGGCGCTTGACCCACATCGCTCTCATCGTAGCCGAGCATGGCTTTCCAGCGCGGCGACAGGTAGACCCGGTTGTTCAAGGTGTCGAAATCCCACAGGCCGTCGTTGGCGCTATGGATGGCGAGTTCGTTGCGCTCTTCCAGATCTTCAAGGGTGCGCTGAATCTCAATGCGCTCGAGACTGGTTGCAAGACTTGATCCCAGGAGCTTCATCAGCAGGTGCAGCTGCACATCCCAGTTGTCGCGCGGCCGTGCATTGGCGATGCCGAGCAACCCCGCGGCTCGTCCTTTGATCGAATAGCCGATCATCAGCACCGATCCGATCCCAAGATGGCTCCACACCGCCGCATCCGCCGCCTGATCTTCGCGAGGCGCGCTGGAATCGCGCACCTCGGACACGCGCAGCGGCGCCAACCGCGACTGCAGCCAGGGCAGCTCGTCCAGCGACTGGCCGCGCAGCTGTTCGGGGTTGCCCGTGGCCAACATGCCGCGCGCAACTTGGACATCGCCGATGACTCCCAACTCGGTGTCGAGCGCCACATGAAATGCCGTATCGACGCGGGTCGCCTCGCGCAGTAATTCTAAATTGACGATGATGGTATCGAGCGCGGTCGCCGCGGTCATGGTTTGAAAGTCGACCGCAATTTTGGTGCAAATTACGTCTAGGCCGACGGTGGTTTTGAGGCCGCGCCGCGGCCAGGATTGCGGGGACAATATGTCCGAGGCGGTCAGGTCTGGATGGCGGGGATCGTTTGGAGCTATTGCCATGCGCCTTCACTGGTCCCACGAAGAGAGTAACGGTTGTATATCAATAGTTTGCCACTCAATCCCGCACGAAACGCGAATGCGTCACACAGTTTGCTCTGATTCGCGACTCCGCACCTACAGCCGGATTCTCGCATAAGTTATAAGGAATACAAGCTAAGCGATTGTATTAATAGGGCTTCGGGTAAAAGACCGGTTAGAGGCGCGAGAAACCTTAGTTCAGCGCTGCCTTGGCGGACTCGAACAGCCGGGTAAGGTTGTCTTCCATATCGGCTTGCAATCGTGCCAATCCCGCCGCGTCGAGGCCCTTCGCGACATAGACCGGCGCACCGACCGCGATCACGATGCGCGCGCCGAATTTTGGAATCACGAATCGATCCCAGCCGATTTTCCAGGCACGGGACGCGCAATAACTCAAGGGCACGATGGGCCGCTGCGAGAGTTGCGCGAGCAGCAGCGCCCCGGGCTTGAACTTCCAAGCAGGTCCGCGCGGCCCATCCGGCGCAATCACCGGCGAGATGCCCTCATGCACCAGCGCCTGATAGAAATCGCGCAACGCACGCGCGCCGGTGTGACTCGAGGAGCCGCGAATCACCTCGCCGCCGAGACGCCGCACGATCAATGCGCCGAATTCGCCGTCGACCGAGGGACTGATCAAGACGCCCAACTTCACGCCGGCTTCGTGCTGATCGAACAGATATTTGGCGCAGAACAATTGGTGCTGATGCCAATACACGGGAATGAACGAGGGCGCGCGCGCGAGCGCTGTACTGATGTGCGCAGCACCGAGGATCCGCACCACCTTGCACCAACCAATGACCAGACGCATCAACCCCAGCACGAGCGGCGCGGCGATTTTGTACAGCCACCGCCGGCCCCTGGTCAGTCGACGGCCCGAGCGCGTCTGTTGATCGTAAATGGTGTTGCGCAGGCCGCCGTCTTCTCGTTTCTTTTGCACGGCTGGTATTGTCGGGAAGCGCTCCGTGGGGCGCAACGCCTAAGTTACAATGCCGCCATGCAAACCATAGCAATTCCGCCGGGGCCGGCCGAAGGCTTCGATATCGGCGGCAGCGAGGAGTCGCTTGCCCGCCTGCAGGACTATTTTGGCCGGTATGGGGATATTTACCGCGTTTTCGCGCCCAGCCGCGGAGTATTCAGCTACGTCATCAATCATCCCGATGACATCAAGCGCGTGCTTTTGACCAATCATCGCAACTACACCAAGGGCGAGGGCATCGATCGAGTCAAGATCCTGCTGGGCAACGGCATCATGACCAGCGAAGGCGCGTTCTGGCGCAGGCAACGGCGCATGATGCAACCCGCCTTTCACCGCCGCGTCATCGATCAGTTCAGCCGTCTGATCAGCGAGGTCAACGAGCAATACGCGGAGCGCTGGGCGGCGTTGGCCGCGCGCGGCGAACCGGTCAATGTCTCGAGCGACACCAGCGAAATGACGCTTGAGATCGTGCTCAAGTCCATCTTCGGCACCGATCTGGACCGCTTGGCCCGGCAGATGGGCG
Organism: uncultured Gammaproteobacteria bacterium; assembly: GCA_963782865.1. Classification (GTDB taxonomy): domain Bacteria; phylum Pseudomonadota; class Gammaproteobacteria; order Steroidobacterales; family Steroidobacteraceae; genus Bog-1198. The sequence continues at coordinate 9,730 of CAWALS010000009.1, forward strand.
TCAATCCCTTCGAGGTGGTCGCCAAGCAATCAAATCGCGATTTGAAATTTGCGTTTCAATTTCGATCGCTCGGTCGCCTGGTGGGCGAGCTGATTCAACAGCGCCGCCATGCGCCGGAGAAGCATTTCGATTTCTTGAGCATGCTCATGCTGGCGCGGGACCGCGAAAGCGACGAGCCGATGTCCGACAAGGAATTGATCGATGAGGTGCTGACGCTGATCGTGGCCGGCCACGAAACCACGGCCGCGGCGCTGACCTGGACCTGGTATCTGGTCAGCCGCCACCCGCAGACCGCGCAGCGGCTGCGCGCAGAGGCCGATCAGACGAGCGCGCAACGGGGTCTTGGGGCTGGGAGCGGCCGAAGCGATGTCCTATACGCACCAGGTACTGCAGGAGTCTTTGCGGCTGTATCCGCCGGGCTGGCTGATCACGCGCCGTTGCATCGAAGCCGACGAACTCGGCGGCTTTCCGATCGCGCCGCGCACCGATGTCTTCATCAGCCCCTACATGCTGCATCGGCATCCGCTCTTTTGGAGCGATGCCGAAGAATTCAAGCCGGAGCGATTCGCCGACGCCGATGCCAATGAGCGCCACAAATTCGCTTATATTCCCTTTGCGGTGGGTCCGCGCCATTGCATCGGCGAGAACATCGCCATGTTCGAGATGCTGGTGCACATGCGGACCATGATGCGGCGTTTTCAGCTGACGCGCGCCGGCGACGAACCCATTGAATTCGAGGCGCAAATCAACCTGCGGCCCCGCTCCAATCTCATGATGACGGTGGAAACGCGATGAACGATGTCAATAGGCTCAGTAGGTACAGCACCTTTGTCGAGATTCTCGAAGACAATCGCGATGTGGACCGCAGCGTGACCTACGTCGAAGGCGAGAACAATGAACGGCGCGTGCCGTTTGCGGAAGTGTATGCCCGCGCCATGGGCATTTTGCATCATCTGCAGGCCGCCGGTGCGCGCCGCGGCGACAAAATGATCATCTTTCTCAGCAACAACGAGCAATTTCTCGATGGCTTCTGGGCGGCCTTGTGCGGCGGCGTCGTTCCCGTGCCGCTCAGCGTAGGCATCAGCGACGAGCATCGCCACAAGCTGCTGCGCGTCGCGCGCAAGCTCGGCAATCCGCTGCTCTATACCGACGCCAAGAGCTTGGAGCGGCTGGCAGCCCTCGCCCCGCAGGTGGGCGAATCCGCCGTGTTCGAACAGCTGAAAGCACGCGCATTTCTGGTCGAATCGATCACGGATATCTCGAAAGCCGGCAAGCTGGCGCGGCCGGCACCGGGGGATCTGGCATTCATTCAGTTTTCCTCCGGATCGACCAGCGAACCGAAAGGCGTGATGCTGAGTCACGCAAATTTGATCGCCAATACGCAGGGTGCGACGGCGGTCGGCAAGTACAACACTCACGATACTTCGTTGAGCTGGATGCCGCTGACGCACGACATGGGTTTGATCGGGCTTTACTTGATGCAGTTCGCGAATCGGGTGCACATCAACCTCATGCCGACTGAGTTGTTCGTGCGGCGGCCGTTGCTCTGGCTGCAAACCGCCGCCAAGAAGCATGTCACGCTGACGTGCTCGCCCAACTTCGGTTATCGGCACTTCCTGAAAGTCCTGGGCGATCGGCGCCTGGAGAACACCGATCTGTCCTCGATTCGCTCCATCTACAACGGCGCCGAGCCGATTTCAGTATCTCTCTGCAATGAATTCATGAATGCGCTGGCGTATACCGGCTTGAAGCGCAGCGCGATGTATCCCGTGTACGGCCTGGCGGAGGCCAGCCTGGCGGTGGCTTTCCCGCCGCAAAACGCCGAGTTCCGCTGGATTCGTCTAAATCGCCGCCGCTTGGGCGTGGCCTCGAAAATCGAACTCAATCCCATCGACGCGCGCGACGCGTTCGAGGTGATGAGCGTGGGCCACATCGTGCCCAACACGGAATTGCTCATTGCGGACGATGCGCGCGCCGGACTGCCGGACGAGACGGTTGGTCACATTTTGATTCGCGGTCCCAGCGTTACCAGCGGCTACTTTGGCGATCCGGAAGCCACGGCGGCGGCCATCGATGCGAGCGGCTGGCTCGATACCGGCGATTTGGGCGTGATTCACGAGGCTGCGCTATACATCGTCGGCCGTGCGAAGGAGATCATCTTCGTCAACGGGCAAAATTACTATCCTTACGATCTTGAGAATATCGCGCAGCGCGCGCCCGGCCTGGATTTGAACAAGGTCGTCGCCGCCGGGGTCGCAAGGCCCGGATCGCAAGGCGAGGAGCTGGTGATGTTCGTGCTTCATCGCGGCGACATGGCGCAGTTTCTGCCGACCGCGAATGCGGTCGGCCGGCTCATCAACGAGCACACGGGACTCGAGGTCGCGCAAGTCATTCCGACCAAACGCATCCCGAAGACCACCAGCGGCAAGGTTCAGCGCCATCTGTTGGAACAAGCCTACACCGCGGGCGAATTCGACGGCGAACTTGCCGAACTTGCGGCGCTGCGCGCGTCCCGCGGCGCCTCGGAGCGTGAAGCGGGCGCGGGCCTCGAGGCTCGGCTGCAAGCATTGTGCGAGGCCGCGCTGCCGGGAAAGAGAATCGATGTGAACGACAACTTGTTCGAGATCGGCGCCAGTTCTCTGAAGCTGATCGAAATCCACGAAAGCGTCGACCGGGACTTCCCCGGACTCATCGATCTGACCGAGTTGTTCGACTACCCCACCATCGCGCAACTGGCGAAGCACCTGGAAAGCAAGCTCAAAGCGACTCCCCCGCGCTGAAGGTATCGCAGTTGTCGATTTTTCCCGAATCGAATCCGCGCCGGAACCAGCGGACGCGCTGCGCGGAAGTCCCATGCGTAAAGCTATCCGGGACGACGCTGCCTTGGGTGCGTTTCTGCAAGGTATCATCGCCCACCGAAGAGGCCGCCGCGAGGCCCTGATCCAAATCGCCGGGCTCGAGAATCTTTCGCGCGCGATTGGCCTGCTGGGCCCAGACGCCGGCGAAGCAATCGGCTTGCAGTTCCACCCGCACCGACACTTGATTGGCGCCGACGCGCCCCGCGCGGCGCTCGGACTGCGCGGCGCTATCGGTTATGCCGAGGAGATTTTGCACGTGATGCCCCACCTCGTGCGCGATGACGTAGGCGCGCGCGAAATCTCCCGGGGCGCCAAACTCCGTGGCAAGTTGCCGATAAAAAGATAAGTCGATGTAGACCTTTTGATCGCCGGGGCAATAGAACGGCCCGGCGGCCGAACTCGCGAGACCGCACGCCGAGTCCACCTGCCCGCTGAACAGCACCAGCTTGGGCCGCGTATAAACCTTGCCCATGTTTTGGAAGTACGCGCCCCAGACCGCTTCCGTATCGCCCAGGATCGCGCGCACGAAATCGACCTGCGGGTCGTTGGGATCGATGGCCGTGGGAGCGTGGGCGGGCGCTGTGACCGACTGCGGGTCCCCGTTCAGCAGGCTGAGCAACGTCGAGGGACTGATGCCCAGAAAATAGCCGATGACCACGATGACGAGGGTACCGATGCCGATGCCGGCACCGCGACCGATGCCTGAACCGCGCTCATCCTCGACGTTGTCGCTACGGGGGCTTTCATCCAGTTTCATTGATCGATCTCCGGCTCTCAAGTTCGCATGCGAGCATCAGATCATAATCCGATCTCAAGCGGCGGCGCCGTATAATGGTTTCTTCAGACGCCAGCGTCTGTAGGACCAGAGCCAATCGGGCGGGCTCTTGAGCACATCGACTTCGCAGGCGCGCGCATAACGTTCGGTAACCTGATTGGCAGTCACGGTCTCGCGGCCGTCCCACAGCGGCAAGAACTCGACTTCGTAAAAGCTGCGCCGCACGCGCCGCACGTGGGCGTATAGGATCGGTAAACGCATCGCGCGCGCAATCTGCTCCGCACCCACATAAAACGCCGTGTCTTGCCCTAAAAACTGGGTCCAGTAGCGCTGATCGGTGGATACCGGCGCCTGGTCGGCGTTCATGCCGATCGCGCGGACGACGCCGCGTCTGCGAAAAAAATCGGCCAGCAAATCCTTGGCCGGCACCATTCTGGCACCGAAGCGCGAACGCAGTCTGAGCATCAGGCCCTCCGCCCACGCGTCGTGCAACGGTTTGTAGGCCGCATCCACCGGGTAACCGAGTTGCAGCGTCACGCCGTGCAGCAGCCATTCCCAGTTGCCGAGGTGCGAAGTCATGAACATGATGGATTGCCCCGCGTCGAGGTATTGCCGCGCCAACTCGCCGTTGATGACGCGCATGCGGCGGCGCATGTCATCCCCGCTCATCGACACCGACTTCAGCAGCTCGATCGAGACATCGCAAAAATTCCGCAGGAACTGTTTGTGAATTGCCTCGCGTGCAGCGGGGCTCAAGGCGGGAAAGACCTTTTCGAGCTGCTCGCGAATGACGTGCTCGCGATGGCGCACCACGTAGTAGGCAAGAACGTAGAGAAATGCGGAAAAGGCATATAGCGCGGCCCAAGGCAGGCGTGACAAAAGTTTGATCATGGAAACCCGCGGACGGCGTCGTTCGCGCATTCTAACATACTGTTTCTAAACGGTTTCGCAGTCCGCAAAAGGGAACGGCGGTATCATGGCGGAATGAGCAGCGCAGAATTCATCGCCCCAGGCTTTGAGCCGCCCGCAGCGGGCGGCACGATGAAAGTCAACGTCATTCGTGCCGGCCTCGACTCGCATGTCGACAAAGTGGATCGGGTTGCGGTCGAAGCGCCGCTCGAGTACATGCTGCATCATCCCGCGCTTGGGCTCGAACCGGTGTCATTCGGTACGACGATGCGAACGCCGGGCGACGATGAGAATCTGGCGGTGGGCTTGCTGTACGGCGAGGGCATCGTCAACCGGGCGAGCGACATCGACGCCGTGGAATCGAGCACGCGCCGCCCCAACGTGGTCAATGTGCGGCTGCATCCTGGCGTGCAAATGGAAATGCAAACCGCGGCGCGGCGCTTTTCCGCCGGTTCGAGCTGCGGGGTGTGCGGCACCACCGGGCTCGACGCCGCGATCGCCCGCGCGGCTGCGATCCGCATTGCCCCGACCCGCGCGATCGAGTTGGCGCTGCTTTTCAGTTTGCCCGAGCGCATGCGCTCGGCGCAGTCCAAATTCGGCGACACCGGCGGCATCCACGCCGCCGCCCTTTTTGATTTTTCGGGCGCGCTCATCACCGTGGCGGAAGATGTCGGCCGCCACAACGCCTTCGACAAGCTGGTCGGCGAACTCTTGATGGCCGGACGCTTGCCGCTCAATGAGCACATCATTCTTTTGAGCGGCCGCGCAAGTTTTGAGCTCACCCAAAAAGCTCTGCGCACGGGCGTCGGCATGCTCGCGGCCATTGGCGCGCCGTCGAGCCTGGCCGTCCATCTGGCCGTCGCCTCGGGTCTCACGCTGGTGGGATTTTTGCGCGAGAAGCACTGCAATGTGTATTCGAGTCCGCAGCGCTTTACCGCGATCGCCGGCGCTACCTGAACGCTCAAAATCACACGAGCGCGGCAGCGGTTGGGGCTCGCGGCGCCAGGGTCGTTTTTCGATGCTTCGGCTTGGATTTGATCTTAGGCCACCACGGCAGAGCTTCCGTCATCACCAGCACCTTTCCCGGCGCCAGTGCCGGCTGATAGCCGGGTAAATTTTTCAAAATGTCGCGCCAACCGGGCCCGGCCAGCGCCGCACGCAAGCGTTGCACGCCGGGATGCCCGAGATTGTCCTTCAGGCAGGCGAGAAAATAGTTCTCCTCCATCAAAGGCGAGAAGTGCAGGCCGAACTCGAGGGCAGCGGCCTCGACGCCGACACCGGCATCGGCCAAACCGCTGGCCACGCACAGCGCCACCGCAACGTGGGTTTCCTCGGTCAATCCGCCGTACCCGGTCAAATCGCCGGGATTCAATGAATGCTCGTGCATCAAATGATCGATGAGCATCCGGGTACCGGAGCCGATCTGCCGGTTGACGAATCGCAGCCGGTGGCGAACCACGTCAGGGAAGGTGCGAATGAGCGCCGCATGCTCGCGCCTGACCATCAAGCCCTGCATGCGGCGCGAACAGCCGATCAATTTATGCCGGCCCGGCTTGAGCAGGGGCTTTAAGGCCTTGGCAAACACCGGCGCGGCGCCGCGCAACGCCGGCACATGGAAACCCGCCACAAGGCATTGCCGGTCGGATAATCCGCGCAGCGCATCCTGGCTTCCCTGGAACCGAATATCCAAGTGCAGGTCCGCGGTGGCGGCGACGTACTTCTGCAGCATGGACAGCGCCATGTCGTGGCTGGCTTGGACCGCGAGCAGCTGATGACGCTGATCGCGGGCCTCGTCGACGACGCGCGCCAGGTCGGAACGCAGGGCCTCGATGTGAGGCTGCATGCGCGTGCGCGCGCGCCGCTCGGCCCACAGCAGCCTTTCCGCAAACTGCGTCGGCCGGGCTCGTTGCCCTTGCGACCAGATGATGAGCGGCTCGCCCAGCTTCTGTTCCCATTTTCTGAGCGAGCCCCAAAGATAGCGGTAAGAACATCCCAGCGACTGCGCCGCGTGCCGTATCGAGCCCAGTTGCAAAACCGCGCTGAGAAGATCGAAAAGCGGATTGCCGAGCGTCGCGCCGCGCTGTTCGCCGGGCTCGAAGGCATAGCGCAAGTGCAACCCGAGGGATGTTTCGGCCTTCGTTGCAACTTTGGTGTAGCGCATCCCCCGCCCCTATTCGCTCACTTCTTGTTGGGCCAATTGTACCAGGGGGTGCACAACTTGAGTTCTCCGCGTCCGTCGCGCCGCTCGAACGACAACACGGCGACGCCGATGCCATACGCGGCCGACAGCGCTTCATCGGTGATCACTTCGGCGGGTGGGCCGACCGCCAGGGATCCGCCGGGCCGCATGAGCGCGGCGCGCCCGGGGAACAGAAAGGCTTGGTTGGGATCATGCGTGGTCATGATCAGAGTCACGCCGCGCTCGGCCAGGGCGCCGATCTGCTGCAGCGAGCGCACCTGATTTTTGAAATCCAGGTGAGCGGTGGGCTCGTCGAGCAAAATGACTGCGGGTTGCTGCGCCAAGGTGCGCGCCAGCAGCACCAATTGGCGCTCGCCGCCGCTCAGCTCCGTGTAGGGTCTTTGCTTGAGGTGGCTCATGCCGACTTGTTCGAGCGCCTCCTCGGCAATGACGATGTCTTGCGCGGCCGGCGCGCCAAACGCGCTCAAATAAGGCGTGCGCCCCATGCTCACGACATCGAGCACGGGATAGGGGAACGACGGGGTGTGGTCTTGAAACAAGAGCGCAACCTTCCGGGCTCGTGCCCGCACGTCGAGGCTGGACAGATCGACGTTCTCGAAACGCACCGCGCCCTGGTCCAGCGCCAGGGCACCGCCGATGCAGCGTAGCAGCGTGCTTTTGCCGCACCCGTTCGGACCCAGAATGGTCAATACCTCGCCCGAATACACCTCGAGATCCACGCCGCTGAAAACCGCTTGTTCGCCGTAGCTGAAACCTGCGCCGCGAATTTCGATGAGCGGCGCACTCATTGCCAAGAACCTCGGGATCTTACGCAGCAGCACGGCAAAGAAAGGGGCGCCAATCAGCGCCGTCAGAATACCCAAGGGTATTTCCGATGCGCTCGCGGTCCTCGCGATGTCATCGATGCAGAGCAGGTAGGTCGCACCGATGCTCAAACTGGCCGGCAAGAGCGCGCGATGATCCGGTCCGACCAGCATGCGCCCGACATGCGGAATGACCAGCCCCACCCAGCCGACGATGCCGCACACCGAAACCGCCGCCGCGGTGATCAGGGTGGTGCAGACGATAATGCCGCCCTTCAGCCATTCGGTGCGCACCCCCAATGAGCGCGCCTCTTCATCGCCCATGCTGAGCACGTTGATCATCCAGCGCATGCACACAAGACCCAGACTGCCGGCGATGATCGGCGGCAGCGCCATCTTCAAACTATTCACCGAGGCGGCATTGAGGCTGCCCAGCAGCCAATAGGTGATCGCGGGGAGCTTCGACTCCGGATCCGCGAGATACTTCGCGCCGCTCAAGAGCGCGCTGAAAAACGCGGCGACGACCACGCCCGACAGCACCAGCATCAAAACGGGCGTCGATCGATATACTCGGGCCAGCAGGTACGTCAGTCCGACGCCGGCCAGACCGAAGGCGAACGCGATGATTTGCAGCGCAACGGCGTTTTGCGACAGCAGCAGCGCCACAGCGGCCCCGAAACCGGATGCCGCGGTGACGCCCAGGATATCCGTGCTCACCAGCGGATTACGGAACATACCCTGGTAAGCCGCGCCGCTCGCCGCGAGGCCCGCACCGACGAACATGGCGAGGATTGCGCGCGGCAGCCTGATCTGCAGCACGATCGTTTCCACCGACGGCGGCCAATCGTGCGTCATCGGCAAAAACTGTCCCAACAGAATGCGCGCGACTTCGAGCGGCGATACCGCAAAGCGGCCGATGAACAGCGACACGTACAGCGTCGCCAGGGGCATGAGAATCATCAGCGCAACCGCGCGCGGCTTGATCAAGGCGGAGTCGAATTCAAAATTGATGCCGTTTCAGCATCGCTCAGCTGGTAGCGAAAGAATCGCGCATAGAACAATTTCGTCTCCTTGGCCACGTCCAGATCCGCAAACTCGGCGGGATGCAGCAGCTTGGCTGCCCACAGCACCTGCAACGCAGCCTCGGCGCTGTGGCGATCCCACAGATAGGCCCCGCTCGGATTGACGAAGACTTTGCCGTTCCTCACCGCGTTGATTTCCCGCCAGCGCGGGTCATCGAGAATCGCCTGCCGATTCTGCGGGTTTGGCGCACTTCCGACAATGATCACGTCGGGATTCCAGGCTGCGACCTGCTCCATGGTCACCGGGCGCCCGTAGCCCGCCACGGTAGCGGCATTGACGCCCCCCGCGATCTTGATCCAGTCATCGATGACGGTATGCAGGCCATCGATGGTAAGTATGCCGGCGGACGAGGTGTGCAGGACCTTGGGCCGCGCACGGGGTGAAAGCTTGCCGGTGACCCGCGTGACGCGTTGAATGTTGTCATCGAAGTAGCGCACGAAATCGCGCGCGACGCCCAGCTCCTTGCTTCCTAACACCTCGCCGGTCAGCAAGGCGGTCGTTTTGAGGCCATCGATCGAGGTGTTCGGCATCAGCACGACGGGAATCTGATACGCGCTGTCGACTGCCGCGAACCACTTTGGCAACGCTCCGCCGTAAGCCATGAGAATCACGTCGGGACGAGCGCCGATGAGGGTTTCCATGTTCACATCGCCGGATGCGTTGAAGGCTGCGGGGATCCGCTCGATCGGCGGATACAGCCGGCGCAGCCAAGGTTGGTTTTTTGCTTGATCGCTGGTGGCTACCAGCTTGGCCGCACCGCCCAGCATCAGCACCATGGCATTGTTCGCATGCCAGGGATCCGCCACCCGCGTCACGTTCTGCGGAATCATGACATGCCGGCCCGCGGCGTCGGTGATCTCGCGCGTCGCCGGCACCGCGCGCCGCGGCGCCCTGCGCCAAGGCAACGCCAAGCAGGCCGGCTAGAACGCCGCAGCGGCGCAGATGCGGCATCGGCGTCAGAAATCGAAGCTCACGGCGGCCAGCAAGGTGCGCGGCGTGCCGAAGTGTCCCAACAGATTTCCGGTATTCGCGCCGGTCAGATTGCTCGGCGCGACCGTCGACCAATAGTGCCTGTCCGTGAGGTTGTCCACCGACAGACGCCACGTCAGCTTCTTGGTCAGAATGTTCGAGGTGTAGCGCGCCCCCAGGTCGAATAAATTGTAGCCCGCGACAAAGAACGAATTCGTATCGTTGGCCGCCCGCGGTCCTGAGAACTGCCAATCAAAGATTGCCACCAGTCCCGGAACGGTCGGGATGCTGTATTCGAACAAAGTGTTGCCCTTGACCTTGGGCGCCCCGACATAAATCTTGTCGTCCGTCGACGCAAGCGGCGTCTCTTCGAGCCTGGCGTTCAGCAGGGTAATTCCGCCATAAATCCTTAAGTTCGGCAGCAGTTCGCCGACCGCCGATAGTTCCAGTCCCTTGTTCACCTGCTGCCCGGATATTTCGAATACATTGCCGATGGGATTGATGTTGGCAAAGGGGCGCTGGATCTCAAACAGCGCGGCCGTGAAATCGATTTTGCCGAATGATGCCTTGTAGCCGACCTCGTATTCTTTGCTCCGGTACGGCGCCAGACTCTCGCCCGCGTTGATCGTATTCGCAGGCGCCAAATCGCCGGCCTGCAAACTGCTGGCAAAAGTCGCGTACACCGTCATGTTGCTCAAGGGCTTGTACATCAGGCTCCCCGTCGGGCTGAGGCCGTGATTCGAGTATTCCGATACGCGGGCGGCCTTGGCGTTGTAATTGTCGGTGTTGAACCAGTCCTGGCTCACCGCAAGACGCGCCGCCCAAGCGTCGGTAAAGCGGATGGTATCGCCGACGTTGGCGCCCTGCTGATAGGCGTTCGATGAGTCGTAGTTCAGCCCCACGTTCGGCAGGCCCGCGGCCGGAAACGGGAATAGCACCGGACTGTTGATGTTCGCGGTTCCCAACAGTACGCTCGCGGGCGTCGCCGGCGTGGTTACCGAATAGGACTGCGATTTGTAGCCGGCCGTGCCGATGGTCAGATCGTGCGCGACTGCCGCCGGTCGTGAAGTTGCCGTCCAGATACGCCGCATCGCTCGTGATGATGAAGCGCGGCGCGAAGCCGTTGGCGAGCGATGAGGTGTAGTTGCCGTTGTTGTTGGTCAGATTGTTGACCGGCGTGGTGATGTCGCGCGACGCGTCTTGATTGAGACCGCCCACCACCAAATGCCAATCGGAATTGAAATCGTGCTTCAAACGCATGCTGGCCATGCGCGTCAACAGGTCGACGCCCGCGTAATTCTGTCCATAGCCCACGTCGGTGCGGATCGGGCGCCGGCGGCAGGTTGATTTTTTCGCTGTAGGTAAACCAGCCGGGGTAGCCCGTGTCGATCAAGTGATAGTAGCTGTAATTGGTCTCGATGACGGTGTCTTGCAGCGGCCGCACGTCGATCGCCAGAGCGCCGAGAACGCGCTTGGCGTGGCTGTCATCGACCCACGCGTCGCCCTCGCCGAACACGCCGTTGAAGCGGTAGCTCACGATGCCGTTGCCATCGATTTTGCCGCCCAGATCCACGTGCGCCGTGCCGAGGCTCGCCGTGGCATAGCTCACGGTGACTTCGCGCAAATCATAATCGCGTCGGACGCTTGGAGACGAAATTGAACATGCCGGATGGATTGGCAGGACCGTAGAGCGAGGCAGACACGCCATTCACCACTTCGACCTGCTGAAACTGTTCCATCGCATTGGCGACGGTGATGTAGAACTGCATGCCGTCCATGCGCGAGTTTTGAAAATTTCCGCCCTGCATGCCGCGGGTTTGCGGCCTGCAGGATATCGGGCCCCTGCTGCTCTTGATACGCAACCAGCGGCAAATATTTCGAGACATCCTTGAAATTCGTCGCCATCGAGTTCTGAATCAGATCTTCCGTCAAGACGCCGACCGAATACGGCACATCCAGCAATTTTTGCGAGCCTAGGGGTCCGAGCGAGTCCGTGGTCTGAACTCGGTAGTCGTCGGACTCTTTGATTCCCACCACGGTCACGTGCGGGGTTGCCGGCGCTTGCGCTTGATCCGGCGGCGCATCGGTGGCCGCTTCCTCGGCGCGCGCAAGCTGGCTGCAGGCAATAGGACAGAGCGCAAGTACTATTGCAAATCGAATCGCTTGGGTCATTGAAGTCTCGTCGAATGGATAGAAGGCGGCGCGATGGCCACTTGCGAGTTGTGCTCTACCAGCAGAGATGCCGCTGGAAAAGTAGCATGGGGACTTGAGCCCAACAATATGCACGGCGGAGCATAAGTTGTGTTCAAGAGCTCGCCGATTCCGCTCTCGAGTAGTCCGCGCGCAAGCGACTCCGCGCCGAAAGCTGCTCCGCGCGAAAGCGACTGCGCGCGCAAGTCAGTCCGCCTCCAGACGCTCCTCGCCCACGTAGCAGTGGAAGCGCCGATTCACCGCGCGGCCAAATAACGCCATCCGGAATTTTCGGGCCAGGTCGTACCCCATCGTGGACACGCCGTTGCGCGACACGAGGATCGGCACGCCGCTCTGCGCCGCCTTGATGACCATTTCACCGGTCAGCCGCCCCGTGCTGAACAACACCTTGTCGCCGCCTTCAATGCCGTGCAAGGCCATCCAGCCGCTGACCGTGTCGAGCGCATTGTGCCGGCTGACATCCTCCACGGACACCAGCAAGCGGGCATCTTGAAACAGGGCACAGCTGTGAACGGATCTGGCGTGCCGGTGGATGCTGTCATGCTGGCGCATCACTTCCAGCAGCCTGCGCAAAGCGCTGGCGCGAATGCGCGCCTGCGCGGCATCGGGCAGCCTGATGGCATCGATGTGATCGCGCAAACGCGCGTATGTCGATCCTTGGCCGCTGCCCGAGGCCACCGTGCGCAGCGGTACGCCGGAATTCTCGCGCACCAATCCGCGGGTCCTGACCGTGGCCGCACCCAATATCCAATCCACGGAAATGGATTCAATTGCCGCGGCATTCTTGATCAATCGCTGATTGAACAGGAATCCCAGCACCAATAGTTCGGGCGAGGCGCCGAGTGTCATCAGCGTCACGAGCTCGCGATCATCCAAGAACACCGTCAGGGGCCGCTCCGCCGGAATATATATCGCGCGCCGAACACCGAGCTCATCGATGATGCTGATCTCGCGCATCGAGTCGGACGCAGCGGCGCTAAGGCGCGGGGCATTCGCGATCGGGCGCAGCAGGCGCGCTTCGGGCTGTACCTCGAAAGCCTCGATGCTATGCGTCTCGATGACAGGCTCCGCCGGCACGCGCTAGGATAGTCGACTGCAGTGAACACTCATGATCATTCAGAATACTGAAATCAGCGGATTGATTCTCGCGGGCGGCCGCGGCAGCCGCATGGGCGGCATTGACAAGGGCTTGCAGCTGCATCTAGGCGTGCCGCTCGCGCAGCACGCGCTCAATCGCCTGCGGCCGCAAGTCGGCGCGTTGCATGCTCAATGCCAATCGCAACCTGCCCATTATCGAGCCATGGGCGTCCCCGTTTGGCCGGATGAGATGCCCGGCTTTCCCGGGCCGCTCGCCGGCATGCTGGCGGGTCTCACGCATTGCCTCACGCCCTACCTGGTCACCGTGCCGTGCGATTCGCCGAATTTTCCCAGCGACTTGGTCGCGCGTCTCGCACAGGGCCTGGTGCAGGCCAATGCGGATATCGCGACCGCCTACACGCGCGAAGCCGGCGAACCGCGGGCCGCAGCCGGTGTTCTGCCTGATGAAGACCGCGCTGCGCGAGCGCTTGCGCGCCTTCATCGAAAGCGGCGAGCGCAAGACCGGGCTGTTCGCCGCGCAGAATCAGAGCACGAAAGTCATATTCGATGACGCCGCAGCGTTCGCGAACGCCAACACCCTGCGCGAGTTGGCGGACATTGCAAATCAATCCTCGCCGGCCGTGACCGGTTCGAGAATCTGACCGCCGCCGAAACTCGACTGCACGGGCGTGTGTGCCGCCCAAACTCAGGCGCACGGCGCAATACTTGAACTCAGGGATTTTGCCGAAAGGATCGAGCGCCGAATTCGTCAGCTTGTTGATCGCCGCCTCGTAGAAGCAAAACGGCGACGAAAACTGCGCCATGCGGCGAGCTCTCGTCTTCGCGCGCATACAGGCTGACCTTGCCGCGGCGCGACTGGATGGTGATCGAGCTGCTCCCGGCTTGGCGCCGAGCGCCGCCAGGTCAGAGGGATGCAGCGACGCCACGGGATCCGGCTCGATCGAATCGAGCACGCCCGAGCGGCGGGTCATGCTGCCGGTGTGCCAGTGTTCCAGCTGCCGCCCGGTAATCAGGACCATCGGATACTCGGTATCGGGCCGCTCATCGGCGGGAATGATGTCGGCGGGAACGAATTTCGCCCTTGCCGGTGGGCGTCGGAAAGTGATCGATGAACACCACCGAGTCGCCGGGATCGCCTCCTTCACGCAAGGATAGGTGACGCTGTCCTCCTTCTGCAGCCGCTCCCAGGTAATGCCGCCGATGCTCGGCATGGTGTGGCGCATTTCGTCGAACACCGCCGCCACCGCCTGCCTCGCCGCTGCCATAGGACCAGGACAGCCCCAGCCGATGGCGCGCAATGTCGATGATGATCTCCAGATCCTGCCGCGCCTTGCCCGGCGGATTGAGCGCCTGGCGTCCCAACTGCACGAAGCGATCGGTGTTGGTGAACGTGCCGGTCTTCTCGGCAAACGAGGAGGCCGGCAGAATGACATCGGCCAGATAGCCTGTTTCGGTCAGGAAAATATCCTGCACCACGAGCATGTCGAGCTTGGCGAGCGCCTCGCGCGCGTGATCCGCATCCGGATCGCTCATGGCCGGGATTTTCACCCATGATGTACATGCCCTTGACGTTGCCGGCGAGGATGCCCTTGATGACCTCGACCACGGTGAGACCCGGCTTGTCGTCGAGTTCGCTCGATCCGGCACGTTCCAGGCCTTCGCGAAGCGCTCGATGCGCCTTGGGGTTATCGACGCGCTGATAGTCCGGATACATCATGGGAATAAGCCCGGCGTCCGAGGCGCCCTGCACATTGTTCTGCCCGCGCAGCGGATGCAGCCCGGTGCCCGGCCTGCCGATTTGTCCCGTCATCAATGCCAGCGCGATCAGACAGCGCGCGTTGTCGGTACCGTGAATGTGCTGGCTGATGCCCATGCCCCACAGAATCATGGAACCGGAGCTGGTCGCATACAGCCGCGCGACTTCGCGAATGGTATCGGCGGGAACGCCGCAGATCGGCGCCATCAGCTCCGGATCTATAGCCCTGCGACGTTCTTCGCCAGCTCTTCGTAGCCCAAGGTGCGATCGGCGATGAATTTCGCGTCGACCAGATTCTCCTCGATGATGACGTGCATCATGGCGTTGAGCAGGGCGACATCGGTGTCGGGCTTGAATTGCAAGAACCGGTACGCGGTGCGCGCCAAGTCGCTGCGGCGCGGATCCATGACGATGAGCTTGGTGCCGGCGCGCATGGCGTTCTTGATGAAGGTCGCCGCCACCGGGTGATTCACGGTCGGGTTGGCGCCGATCAGGATCACGACCCCGGCCTTGGTGACATCCATGACCGGATTGCTGACCGCACCGGAGCCGATTCCCTCGAGCAGCGCGGCGACGCTCGACGCGTGGCAGAGCCGCGTGCAGTGATCGACGTTGTTGCTGCCGAAGCCGGTAAGCGCACCAGCTTCTGAAACAGGTAGGCCTCTTCGTTGCTGCCCTTGGCCGAGCCGAAACCGGCCAGCGATTTCTTGCCGTAGGTGTCGCGAATTGGCGCAGCGTGCCGCCGCGCCAGGTCGAGCGCCTCTTCCCAACGTCGCTTCGCGAAACACTTGCATGACATTGTTCGGATCCATCACGAAATCGCCGCGATTTGGGCGGCGCATCGGATCGTGCGGATCAGCGGCACGGTGAGGCGCTGCGGGTGGCGCGAATAGTCGAATCCATAGCGCCCCTTGACGCACAGGCGCGAGTGATTGGCCGGGCCGTCGCGTCCTTCGACGTAAAGAATCTTGTCGTCTTTGACGTGGTAGGTGAGCTGACAGCCCACGCCGCAATAGGGGCACAGCGAATTGACGGACTTGTCGGGCACGGTCAGCGCAACTTCGCGCGCCGGCATCAGCGCGCCCGTCGGGCAGGCCTGCACGCACTCGCCGCAGCCGACGCAGGTGGACGCGCCCATCGGATCGTCCATGTCGAAAACGATCTTCGCGTGCTGGCCGCGCGAGGCGAAACCGATGACATCGTTCGACCTGCTCGTCGCGGCAGGCGCGCACGCAGCGCGTGCATTGGATACAGGCGTCGAGATTGACCGCAATCGCCGCATGCGAATAGATCCGGCGTGCACCGCCGGCCGCGGCGCAAATCGCGGCTTGCCGACTTTCAGCTTGGCTGCCCACTCATCGACTTCGTTGTGGCGCGTATATTCCCGCTCCGGCATATCGGACTGCAGCAGCTCGATGACCATCTGCTGCGACTTGCGCACGCGCTCGCTGTTGGTGGTGACTTGCATGCCGGCCGTCGGGCGCGCGGCAACAGGAGGCGCCAGCACGCGTTCGCCTTTGATTTCAACCATGCAGGAGCGGCAGTTGCCGACCGCATCCATGCCGGCCTTGTAGCAGAGCCGTGGGATCTCGATGCCCTCGCGATCCGCGATCTCGAGCAGGGTTTCGGCCGGGCAGCGCCGTCATTTCGCGGCCGTCCAGCAGGAAGGTAACGGTCGGGGCATCGGTCTGCAGTCGCAGTTCGGATCGAGTGATGGCGTTCATACGGGCTATCCTTTAAGTTCACTCGTTCGGAAAGTACTTGATCACCGTAGTCGACGGGATTGGGCGCCGCCTGCCCCAAGCCGCAAATCGAGGCGTCGCGCATCACTTGCGAGAGTTCCGCCAGCAGCGGCTGCATCCCAATTGTCCTTGGCAATGAGCACATTGGTCTTGGCGGTCCCGACCCGGCAGGGCGTGCACTGCCCGCAGGATTCATGTTCAAAGAAACGCATCATATTGCGCGCCGCCGCCTTGGCGGTATCGTGGTTGGACAGCACGATCACCGCGGCGGATCCGATGAAGCAGCCGTAGGGCTGCAAGGTGTCGAAATCCAGCGGGATGTCGCCCATGCGAAGCGGGCAGAATGCCGCCGGAAGCGCCGCCCGGCAGATAGCCGTAAAACGTGTGGCCTTCCAGCATGCCGCCGCAATATTCTTCGATCAATTGACGCGCATGGTGATGCCCGCCGGCGCAAGTTTCACGCCGGGATTTTTCACCCGCCCGGACACCGAAAAGCTGCGCAATCCCTTGCGGCCGTTGCGCCCCTGGGAGGCAAACCACGCCGCGCCTTTTTCGAGGATCTCGCGCACCCAGTAAAGCGTTTCGAAGTTGTGCTCCAAGGTCGGCCGCCCGAACAGTCCGACTTGCGCCACATAGGGCGGACGCAGGCGCGGCATGCCGCGCTTGCCCTCGATCGATTCGATCATCGCCGACTCTTCGCCGCAGATGTAGGCGCCCGCTCCGCGGCGCAATTCGATCTTAGGCAGCGGCACGGGCGGATTGTCCGTGAGCTTGGCGAGTTCCGCTTCCAGCAGCGCGCGGCAGCCATGATACTCATCGCGCAGGTAGATGTAAATCGCGGAAATGCCCACGGCCCAGGCCGCGATCAGCATGCCCTCGAGAAAACGATGCGGATCGCGCTCCAGGTACACGCGATCCTTGAAGGTGCCCGGCTCGCCTTCATCAATGTTCACCGCCATCATGCGCGGCGCCGGCTCGCCGCGCACGATGCGCCACTTGCGGCCGGCGGGGAAACCCGCGCCGCCCAAGCCGCGCAGTCCCGAATCCTCCATGGTCTTCAAAACGCCCTCAAGCTCGCGCCGGTGCTCCATGCAATCGCGCAGCAGCGAGTAACCGCCCTCTTTTGTATACGCCTCGAAGTCGATGTAATTGCGCGGCGCATCGGTGAAATGCCCAGCGTCCACTTCGGCGCGCACGGCCTCCAAGGTGGCGCGGGGCACCGGATTTTGGTGCACGACCGCCACCGGCGCCTGCTCACAGCGCCCCACGCAGGGCGCGGGAATGACGCGCACTTCGCGCCCGAGCAGTCCGGGTAGTTTTTCCAGCAGTTGCTTGGCTCCCCCCATTTCGCAGCTCAGGCCATCGCAGACCCGCACCGTCAGGGCGGCGGGTGCGGGTAGCGAGCCGTCGGGATTTTCCTTCACGACATCGAAGTGATGATAGAAGGTGGCCACCTCGTAAACTTCGGTCTGAGCCAACCCTAGCAGTCTCGCCAGGGCCGCCATGTGCGGCGCACCGAGCTGCCGATAACGATCGTTAATGCAATGTAGGTACTCGATCAGCAAGTCATGGCGCCAGGGCGGCGGACCGATCAACGCCTCCACCTCCGCCAACGCGGCAGGCTGTACCTGGCGACCCTTGGGCGCCTGCCGTTTGCGCTTTTTGGTCGCGCCCTCGAGGGCCATCGGAATCACCGTACTGGTCACTGCTCAACTCCGCAAATCTTCGGGTATTCAGTATGGTGTGAGCTGATATATGTGTCCAATCGATTCGACCGATCAATAAAAGAGATCTATCAATCAATAGGTTACGGTTATCGCGGCACCGCGCCCGGCGACCCGCAGGATTCGGGTGTGCTATTGGCCGCAAATTGAGGATACAGCGCCATGAGTTTGCGCATGACGCCATTGGTCCAGCCGAAGCCGTCCTGCAACGGATATTCCCCGCCGCCGCCAACCCGACCGGTGGTCATGACGTCGTATTTCTCCACCAGCTTGCTGCTCTGCGCGTAAACACGATTGACGCTGACCATCCAGCGGCAAGCCACGTTGTCGGCCAAGGGTGAAATGCCATAGTGCCGCAATCCCGAGACGCCGATCCATTGCACGGGCGGCCACCCATTCGGTGCGTCCCACTGCTGTCCTGTCACCAGCGGCGTGGTGACAATGCCCCCTGCCTTGAGCAGATCGCGCGAAACCGTCGCAGCCACTGCGGCCGCCTGCGGCTTGCTTGCCAGCGCGACGAACAGGGGATAAAGCGTCGCCGCCGACATGCGCGGCACTTGCGCCCGCGTCACCCAGCGATAATCGCGAAACACCCCGGCACCCGAATCCCACAAATAATGATTCACCGCTGCGCGCCGCGCGCTGCCTCGGCGCGCGAACTCGGTCACGCACGCGGCGTCGTGCACCCGCGCGCAGCCTGCGCCGATGGCCGCTTCAAGGCCGAACAACAGACTGTTCAGATCAATCGGGATGATCTCGGTGGTGTTGATGGTCTCGAGGGTCTTGCCATCCGCGAACCAGCGCGAACTGAAATCCCAGCCGCTTTCGGCCGCCGCCCGTATGTCGCGATACACCTGCTGCGCGATGCGGCCGCTCCGTTGCGCGAGCCCCGTGTCTTCGCGATAGGACTCATCGCGCGGCGTGTCGGCGTCGTCCCAATAGCGATTGAGC
The DNA here is from genome assembly GCA_963782865.1 of uncultured Gammaproteobacteria bacterium. Lineage (GTDB taxonomy): Bacteria > Pseudomonadota > Gammaproteobacteria > Steroidobacterales > Steroidobacteraceae > Bog-1198. Next base: position 28,809 of record CAWALS010000009.1, read on the forward strand.
ACGGCACCGTCGGCCATGGAAACGACGCGACGATGGGCCGTGCCTGGCCTCACGCCTTTCTCACCTTGCATCCAGAACGCGTATTCGCGCCGCAACTGCGGCAAGAAGCGCCCGTAGGAAGCCGCCGGATCCTTGGGTGTGAGCAGTCCGACCATCGCATAGAAAAATGGCGGTTGCGAGCGGCTCAGGTAGTACGTGCGCGTGCCGTTCGGCACGTGACCGTAGGTGTCGATGAGGGACGCAAAGTCGCGCACCATATCCAGGGCCAAATCGTGCCGACCGCTTTCGACCAACCCCAGCATCGTGAAGTACGAATCCCAATAGTACAGTTCGCGGAAACGTCCCCCGGGGACCACGTACGGTTCCGGCAGCGGCAGCAGCGAGGAATACGGCGGCACTGAGGTGGTGGTGCGCGTCAGCTGATCCCACAACGAGTCAATGTGCCGGGTGATGCTGACGTGCTCCACCACGGCAAGCTGCGTGCCGCTCACCTGCGCCGGCAGCACGAAATTTTCCGCGACAAAGGCTTGCAACGCCTCGCGCGATTGAGGTTTCGCGGCATCGAAGCGCGACAGAATTTCTGCCGGCGCGGATTTCGGCACCGCGTCGGCGAAGGTCTTGCTGTCGGGGAAAAGCTGTTCGTTCTGCACGGCAACGAACAGATTCTTGAATAAGAGCTGCGGCGTCGCGGCCGCCGTTGCCGGCCGCAAGTGCAATTGCGGTGCGGCTGCGGCTGCGGCTGCGGCTGCGGCTGCGACTGCACCAGAGCGGGCTGCAACGTGGCGAGAATCAGCCCGGCGCTCACGAGCCCGCTGCCCATCGTTCCTGCAAAATTCATGGCGTCTCCTCGCGTGTCAAAGCGGCGCTATCGTCGAGCCTTCCCATCGGGATGTCAAAAGATCAGAATCGATAAGACCCGATACGAGATCTCGAGAGGAGCATTGCATGTCTAACAGCAAAGACCTGACCCGCCGCGAGTTCGTTGCCGGCGCCGGCAAAGCCCTGGGCACCGTGGTGGCGTTGAGTGCTCCCTTGATCGTTCCGCGCCGCGTGCTCGGCCGTGGCCAGCGGGCTCCGAGCGACACGGTGAACATCGCCGTCGTGGGATTCGGCTCAATGGGATCGCAAAACGCGCAGGTGCTGGCGCAATCCGACCACATTGGCGTGGTCTGCGATGTCGATTTGCCCTACAGCGAACGCTGTGTCGCGAGATTATTGACCGATGCGCAAGGCCAAGCGCGGCCCGAGGGTGTGAAGCTCAAGGAGCAATTCGACAAGGCGAAGCGCTACACGGATTTTCGCGAGATGCTGTCGAAAGAGAAGCATATCGATGGCGTCGTGGTGGCGACCGCCGATCATAACCACGCGGCTGTCGCCAAGGCAGCGATGGAGGCCGGCAAGCATGTCTATGTGCAAAAGCCGCTCACGGCGACCGTGCATGAGGCACGCATGCTGCGCGAGCTCGCCCTCAAAAACCCCAAGCTCGTGACCCAGATGGGCAACCAGGGACATTCCAGCGAAGGCGCGCGTCTCATCAACGAATGGATTGGCGCGGGCATCATCGGGCCCGTGCATGAGGTACACGTATGGACCAATCGGCCGGTAGTCTACTGGCCTCAAGGGCTGGCCCGGCCCACCAGCACGCCGGCAGTAGAAGCGCCCGGCGGCTTTGGCAATCCCTGGACCTTTCGCTACCTGGAGGATGTGCTCGCCGCCGCCATGGGCAGCGGCGGCGCGCCGCCGGCGGGGCTCGACTGGGATCTGTACTTGGGTCCGATCACCGAGAACGTTCCCTACCATCCGGTCTATCACCCCTTCAACTGGCGCGGTTGGCTGGCATTCGGATGTGGAGCGCTGGGCGACATGGGCGCGCATCTCATCGATCATCCCTTTTGGGCTTTAGGTCTCACTCATCCCGCGAGTATCGAGGCGACCTCGACGCAATGGGGCACGAGTCCTTTGCCGCCCACGGATCCCGCGGCCGCAAACGCACCGCCCGGCCGCGCGCCGCGCAAGCCCGTGTCCTATCCCGTCTCGACTTGCGTGCATTATCAATTCGCCGCCCGCGGCAATCAGCCGCCGGTGAAACTGTCCTGGTTCGACGGCGGCATCTATCCGCCGCGCCCCGACGTATTGCCGGATGAGGTCACGCTCAAGAGCGAAGGCGGCGTGATCTTCATCGGCCAGAAAGGCATTCTGTTGCACGATACCTACGGTTCGAATCCGCGCCTCTATCCGCAAACGCTGGGCGAGGCGGCCGCGCGGGTGCCCAAGAGCATGCCGCGAATCATGTGGACGCATGAACTCAACTGGACCAAGGCGATTCGCGGCGAAGCCACTGCGAGTTCGCCGATCGAGTACGCGGGGCTGCTCACCGAGACCATGCTGTTGGGCCTGGTGGCGCTGCGCGCCGGGCAGGGGAAAAAACTTTTGTACAACGGCGAGACAGGACAAGTCACCAATTTCGCCGACGCCAATCAATACCTGACGCGCGAGTATCGCGCCGGATGGAATATGCAGTCCTGAATTGTCATGGAGGGTGAGGAGACTCAAGGCCCGAAGGCAACAGGGCCTTAAGTCTCCTCACGCTCCCTGTGAGTGTTGGGCGACGGGTGATATTTCGGCCTACGAGTGCGCGTGAGGCCACGCGACCGAAACTCGTCCTCCAGCACAGTGAGATTGAGCGTCCAGCGTGAGGCCTAGTGGGATAGAGAGCTTCAAGGCCCTGAACTCCCGGGCCTTGAAGCTCTCTATCCGGCTAGGCCATGCGCGCTGCCGCTCAAATTCACTGTCCCGCGGTCTTTCGCGTCAACCTCACGCGTCCCGCCGCGTCGCGGTCGATGATGAAGTCGTAGTGTTGTTTGCGGATGGTGACGTCCTTCAAGGTCATTGATTTCCACTCCGCCGGCAGGATGGGCGCATAGGCTTCGACGAGGCCCTTCTCCTCAACGCGCAGCCCGCTGAAGCCGTATAGAAGATTCTGCAGAAAGCCGCCGGAAGACGTGACAAAGTAGCCCGTGTTGTTGGTCGTCGTTTCGGTGCGCACATTGAAAGGCGGCTTGATCAAACCGCTGGTGAAGTTGCGCTGCAGCCACGCGACCGCAGAAGCCGTATCGCCCGCGGCCGCGGCGGCAATCGACGCCGGCGCCAAACTCATGCCGTGCGGCTCATGGTGTCCTTGGCGGACGGAAATCATGATGTAGTCAAAGTCGTTGCGGCGGACTTTCTCGGACATCTGCAGATCGAGCGACGGGTACGACAAAAGTCCGAGCGTGCTCCCCTCCAAGGGCTCACGCGGCACACTGGGATCGAAGTCCAGATGCCGTTGCTCAGCTTGCGAGAACGGGATGTAGAGCTTCGCGGCAACCTCAGCCCAATGCGGGTCCGGCCGTTCACCAACCAGCGCTGCCGCCTTCGCGGCGAGGGTCAAGACTTTTTGCGCCGACACGTTGGTGAAGGTGTCGTTCGGCACGTCGTTGTAACTTTCGGCCACGGAGGTCACGTGCAGGATCTCATAACGCCGCTGCTGCGCATTCCAGGTTGCGCGGCTCGCCCAGAAATCCGCGACGTTGCGAATGACCGGCCAGCCGCTGCGTTTCAGCCATTCGCGATCATGCGTCGCGAGCCAGTATTGCCACTGCGCGATGGCGACATCCGCGTTGACATGGATTTCGCGCTCGCTGAGCACGTGAGCGAAATAGGGAATCTGTTCGCTGCCATTTTCCGGATCCGCCTCCCACGGGTACATCGCGCCCTTCAGGCCGCTCCCTTTCGCGCGGGCCTGTGCTGCGGGCAGCGTGTAAGCGCGGAACATCGCCAGAGATTTGGCGCGCTCGGGGTGCAGCAACAGCAGAGCCGGAAAGATCCAGGTATCGCTGTCCCAGAATGCGTGGCCCGTGTAGCCGGGCGTCAGCCCGCAGGCGCCCATGGGCCAGCGCGTGTCGGCGGTTGAGGTCGCGAGTAGATAATAAAGGTCGGAGTGCACCACCGTCTGCGCCTGCGCGTCGCCGTCGATCGCAATATCAGACCGCCACAGTTCGCGCCAAGCGGCCCGATGCTGATCGAGAAGCGCATCGAAACCAGCGCTGCGCGCGGCGGTCGCCAGCGCCACGTCCGCCCGGGCGTCGCCGCCCCAGCCCTCGCGCGAGGCCGCGACGAATTTTGTGAAGGTATAGGACTGGTCTTTCCGCACCTGGATCTTCAGATTCAAGGCAAGTCGATACTGACTTTTGTAGAGCGCGATATCGCTCGGGACGACCCCCTCCGGCAGCGCAACAGCGGCGGCCTCGGCCATCGCCAGACCTTGTTCCGCGCGGCCATCGAGCGCCAGCGTCAAGTTCCTGACGTCGCCGTCCGCCGCGAGCACATGCGTGTCGCCGTGATACCAGACGGCGGCGCGGTCGGGCGTCGCCGGCGCAATCGCCACCAGCTGTAGATTGTTCGCAGCGACCGCTTCCTGCATTTGCTCGCCGGTCAACTTGGCGAGCGGCAGGCGCGGCTGATGCGGCGCCCACAGGTTCAACGCAAAGGACAGTTCCACCGTGCCGTCGAAATCCGGCGTGACTGAAATCTGAGTCGCGGCCAGATGCGTTGAGGCCTGGCTGACGAAGGTGGTGACTTTTATCTGTGTGCTGCGCCGGTGATCGACGTAGCGATAGCTGGTCGTCAAGGTCGCCTCTTTCATGTTCAGCGTCTGGCGGTAATCCCTGAACAGGGCCGGATTGACAGGCACTTGATTCATCCAGAAATGGCCGGCGGCGGAATCGCCGGTCGAATAGTCGATCTCACTCCACCCGGGAATGGCGGCGGGGCGCGACTCATCATCCTTGCCGTAATCCATGAACGCGACCATGTAGGCGAGATTGCCCTCGGTACCGCGCGGCGCCGTCATGGTGGAAAAATAGCCATTGGCCAAGTAGCTCGGAAAGTAGCTGGCGAAATCCCGCGCGCTTGCGCTGAGGCTAAAGGTGTCTTCGGCGCCGGCGAGGGCCGGGAATAGCGCCGCGGCCAACAGCAGCGGCAGGAAAAAGAGTCTGAATTTCGGATGCGTCATCGCCATCTCCTCCCCCGGTTGCGCGGCCGAGCGGGCTATTAAATGCCGAAGCGGCTGCTGTGTCGAACAAGCATCTTGCGTCAAGATCCCGCTGGCCGCATCCTTCACGAGAAGAGGAGTTGGACACGGTCATGTCGGACATCATTGATCGCCGCAGGCGCGAACTGCTCGCCTTGGGCGCGCTCGCCGCGGTTGGCTGGCGCCGGGTTGCATTCGCGGCGCGCGAAGCCGCTGCTGCGCCGCCCGCGCCGCTCTCGGAATTAGCCTATGGCCAGGTGCGGTTTGGCGCCGGGCCGCTCGAGCGGCAGGCGCGCGAGAATCACCGCTTGGTGTTGGGGCTTGACGAGGACTCTCTGCTGCGGCCCTTTCGGCTGCGCTCAGGTCTTCGCGCACCGGGGCAGGAACTCGGCGGCTGGTACGATACCTACGGATTCGCGCCGGGCGCGACTTTCGGGCAATGGATGAGCGCACTGTCGCGTTATTACGCGATCAGCGGCGATGCCGCGACGCGCGCCAAAGTGCAGCGCCTGGTGCGCGGCTACGCGGCGACGGTCGATGCGCGCGGCAGTTTCTATCGCCACAATCGCTTCCCCTCCTATACGTACGATAAGCTCGTCGGCGGCTTACTCGATGCCGATAAGCTCGGCCTCGATGGCACCGCACGCGCAACGCTGGCACGCACCACGCGCGCCGCCGAACCGTATTTGCCGCCGCGCGCGGTGCCGCGCAACGAGCATGCGCAGCCGGGCGAGGATTTCAGCCAGCACGCCTGGGATGAGAGCTACACGCTGCCGGAGAATCAATTTCTCGCCTGGCACTTGACGGGGGAGCGGGTTCACCTGCAACTCGGCCGCCGGCTGCTCTATGACGAATTTTTCGCAGCGCTGGCGCGCGGCGACAATGCGCTGCCGGGAAAGCATGCCTACAGTCACGTCAATGCCTTGAGTTCAGCGGCACAGGCTTATTTATCGCTCGGCAATCCGATGTACCTGGCCGCCGCGCAACAGGGTTTCGCGATGATCACGGCACAGAGCTTTGCCACCGGGGGATGGGGACCGGATGAACATTTTGTCGTTCCCGGCAGCGGCGCGCTCGGCGCCAGCTTGGACGCTCAGACCAAGAGCTTTGAGACTCCCTGCGGCGCCTATGCCCACTTCAAACTCACCCGCTATTTGCTGCGCATCACCCGCGACTCGCGCTATGGCGACAGCATGGAGCGCGTGCTCTATAACACCGTGCTCGGGGCGATTCCGATCCAACCGGACGGCCATGCCTTCTATTATTCGGATTACACCCGGCAGGCCAAGAAGACTTTTCACCCCGATCGATGGCCTTGTTGCTCGGGCACGCTGCCGATGGTGGCGGCCGACTATGCCATCAGCACCTGCTTTACCGATGCGCGCGGCATTTACGTCAACCTCTACGTGCCGGCGCAAATCAACTGGACGCAGAACGGCACCCCCTGCGGCATGATCATCGAGACCGACTACCCCTACGCCGCGGGCGTGATCATGGCGCTGCGGCTGCCGAGTCCGCAGCTCTTCACGCTGAATCTGCGCGTACCTGCCTGGGCGCAGGACGCTTCGTTGCTGATCAACGGCAAGCGCGAGCCCGCGTTGCAACCTGGGCAATTCGCCGCGGTCCGACGCGAGTGGCGTAGCGACGACAGGATTGAGCTCGAATTGCCGGACGCGCGCAGATTGGAGAGCATCGATGCGGCGCGCCCGGATACGGTTGCCTTGCTGGCAGGCCCGCTGGTGCTCATGCGCACGATCGAGGCCGGGGCGGCGCCCTTGCCCATCCGGCGCGAGAGCCTGCTGAGCGCGCAGCGCGACCGCCATGGCGGGCATGAATGGCAGATCAGCACCGACGCCGGCGCCGGCGCCGGCGCCGTCAAACTGAAACCCTTCCTCGATATCGACGGCGAACTCTACAGCGCGTACCAGACGGTTCTGCCGTCCTGATCGCGGAAATTCGTTGCGCGCTGTCAGTGGCACTCCTGCTCGGGTGCGCCGCGACGCGCGCAGCCCATGCCGACGCTGCGACGCGCCAGGGAGAAATCGCCACCGCCGACACCGCCATTGTTGTCGAAGCCGGTGAACGCGCTCCGCGTCTCCTGTCCCTGGCAGTTCGCGGCGCCGCGGCGTGGAAAAATATGCGCGCGGAAGCGCTGCCCAAGCAAGTTGAGGTTCGTGGCGCAATGCTGCCGCTGCGATGGCGCTGGGATCGCAGCGCGAGCCGCTTCGACTCCAAGGATATTCAAATCGTGTACGTCGCGGACTCGCCGCGTCTTAAAGCGGTGTGGCGGTGGCGGGCGCGCGCGCGCTCAGGCCCGATCGAGCACGCAGTATCGATTCAAAACCTCGGCGCTGCGCCGCTCTGGCTGCCGCTGCAGCCGAGTTTCAGTTTCGACTGGAAGATCGATCCTGAGGCGGCGCTGCAACGATTTTGGGTCGAAAAGGGCGCCGATGTCCCCTCCCCTAGAGGCACGCATCTGGATGCGCTGACGGACGGCGAAACGTGGCAGGGCACATCCAGCACTTACGCCATCCCTGCACCCAACCGGCCGCGAGAAATGATTCCCTACTTGCTGGTGGATGAGCCCGCTCGACGATCGGCGCGGCTGGTACCTCGGCATTGAGTTCAGCGGCCGCACCCGCATCACGCTGGAGCGCGCCGCTACCTCGCTGCGCGGCGAGGCGGGGCTCGATCCTAATCCCGGCCCCTATCGAACCCGGCTGCCGCCGGGCGGCACTTTCGAAACGCCGACAATTTTCCTAGGCGCCTTTCGCGGCGGCCCGGATGATGCGGGCAACATCGTGCGCCGCTGGGTGCGAGGGGTGCTCAATAACCCCCGCACTCTGGCAGACCCGTCCTACCCGCTGCTGGTCAATAACAGCTGGGGCAGCGGCATGGCAGTGGATGAAGCGCTGGCGTATCGAATGATTGAGCAGTCCGCGCAGCTCGGCTTGGAAATGTTTCATCTGGACGCGGGCTGGTTTCGCGACGTCGGCGATTGGCAGGCAAACCCAATCAAGTTTCCCCACGGCATCGCAAGTGTCGCCGACTTTGCGCACCGGCACGGCCTCAAGTTTGGTCTGTGGCTGGATTGGACCCAGGCCGGCACCTCGAGCGAACCCGGCGCGCTCAATGTCCACGATCCCGCCGTCAAGGACTGGCTGATTGCCGATCCGCCCGCCGGCTGGAAACACAGCGAGCCATTCAAGGGCATTACCATCGATCTGGGCGTTCCCGCCGCCGAGCTCTGGGCGGCAACACGAGCTCGAACGCATCGTCAGCGACTATCATTTGGACATGCTCGAACACGACGGTTATCTCGTCGCACAGGGCAGCTCGCGCACTGATCATCCGGCCGCGCCGCCGGATGCTGGAACGCTGCGAATTTATGAGGATTCCGGCTTCCTTTGGGTTGCAGGCTCCAACTCGACCGATGTCAGCTATCACGCAACACGAGCCTACTATGCAATCTACGAGGAGCTGCGCCGGCGTCACCCCAATCTGTTGCTCGAGGTCTGCAACGACGGCGGCCGCATGATCGATTTTGGCAGCGCCGCGCACGGCGATTATTTTTCCGTGACCGACACTTACGATCCTCTCGCCAACCGACGCGCCTTCTACGATGCCAGCTACGTGCTGCCGCCTGCGATGTTGGAAAGCTACGTGGCAAATTACCCGGCACCGCGCATTGAAAACTTTCGCTATGTGCTGCGCAGCGGCATGCTCGGCTGGTTCTCGCTGATGCTCGATGCGAGTCAATGGACGGAGCCGCAACGCGCGGCAGCGCGGCGAGAGTTTGCACTCTACAAGTCGAGGCTGCGTCCGCTGATCCGCGAGGCCGATTTGTTTCACGTCGCAGATCGCCCTGACGGCGTTCATTGGGACGGGATGGAGTACTACTCGGCCCGGTTGCGGCGCGGCGTGCTATACGCGTTTCGCGGCAGCGCGAGCGATCAGCCGGCCCATCGTTTCCGCTTGCAGGGGCTCAAGCCGGGCAGCCGCTATCGACTCGAGTTCCACGACAACCCGGCGGCGAATCGGCAACTGACGGGTGAATCTTTAATGCAGATGGGCGTCGACGTCGGGCTGGCTTTGCCCTTATCCTCTGATCTGATTTTCTTCGAGGAAGTACTCTGAAGGTGCACGCAATCTGGCGCCGCGCGCTGATGACGATGCTGCTGGCGGTCGCGTTGCCCGCTATGGGAAACCCTGATCCTGAGCCGCGGCTTTCGTTCGACGTGAACGAAGGAGCCAATCTCAATAGCTTTTTGCGCGAAGGTCCGGTCGCCGCGCATCTGCTGCTGCGCTCAGGACTGGATCCTCGGATCTTGATCGCCTTTCCCGCCGGCAATAGCGGCGTGGGGTTATGGTTCTCGCACGATACCCGGCCGGTGAGATGGGCGTTGCGCGGCCGACCGCAGCCGCTCACGACCAAGGACGCGCGTGGACGCCCGCTGTACGGCATGACGGCCGAAGCGATCGCAACCGGTTCGACGGACTTAAGATTCAAGCAAGCGGTACTCTCCAGCGTACGGGTATTGCGGGACTATCAGGCGCTCGGCACCTTTCCCGCCGAAGTCGCCGCCCGCCCGATGATCCGGGACTCGACCATTACTTGGGCACGCGATCGGCTGGACGGCGCGGCCGGCTATCGACTCAGCATTCAGGTCACCCGCGGGGCACTGCATGCCGATGGCGTGACCGCCGCAAGCGATGGCAAGATCGCGCTCAAAATTACCGCGCTGAGCGGTGAACGGCCCCTCACGCCGCTTTGGGGCGCGCATTTGCTCAACGATCGCGCGCAGCCGGATGCCGCGGCCCGCAATGTGCTCACCTTTTTGAGCTACAAAGAAAAGTTTCTGGCCGGCTCCTGGCGCTTCAATACTTATTTTGGCCGAGACACCTTGATGTCGGTGCGCCTATTGATGCCCGTGCTGGCTCCCGAGGCGGTGGAAGCCGGATTAGGCGCGGTGTTGACGCGTCTGTCGCCCCAGGGCGAGGTGGCGCACGAGGAAGACATCGGTGAATTCGCCATTCTCGATCATCTGCGCGCCAGCGGCGAGAAGTCCGATGCGCCGACGTTCAATTACAACATGATCGACGGCAACTTCATGCTGGCGCCGGTGGCCGCGCAATGGCTGCTCGATGATGCGCGCGGCCGGAAGCGTGCACCGTCTCTTCTCATGCGATTGGATGGCCGCCGCGATACACCTAAGACGTTCGGCGCGGATCTGGTCAGCAACTTCAAGTTCGTACTCAATGCCGCGGCAAGATTTGCGGATGATCCGCGCGCGCCGAATTTGATTGCGCTGAAACCCGGATTTGACGCGGGCCAATGGCGCGACAGCAACGACGGATTGGGTGGCGGGCGTTTCCCCTACGACGTCAACGCGGTTTTCGTACCCGCGGCGCTCGAGGCGGCCGGCCGCTTTTTTGACAGCGGCTTGCTCGATTCCTACTTGGACGCCGCTGACCGTGAACTGTTCTCGCATGCCAAGACGATGGCCGGGACGTGGCGCGCCAGAGCCGGATCGCTGTTCGATGTGAGTGTGGCCAACGCAACGGCTCGACACGACATCAGCGGCTATGCGGCTTCGCTGAAGATCGCCGACGGGGCCGCCCTCAATTCCGTGGGCGATTCCACGGTGTCCTTTCCGGCGCTTTCATTGACGGCCGACGATCAGGCCATTCCCGTGATTCATTCTGATGTCGGCTTCGAGCTGCTGTTTGGCCGCCCAACTTCAACGGCACTCGAAGTGGGCGTGGCGGCCCTCATGCGGCCGTTCCCCGCGGGACTGCTGACGCCGGTGGGCGTGGTGGTCGCCAACCCCGTATACGCCGCGCCGGTCATCCAGGAAAAACTCACCCGCAGCGCCTATCACGGAACCGTGATCTGGTCGTGGCAGCAAGCGGTACTGGCGGCGGGATTGAGGCGACAGCTACAGCGCCAGGATCTGCCGCCTGCGCTCAGGGTGCATCTGCGCGGCGCGCAGACCGAGTTGTGGCACGCCATCGGTGCGGCGCACAGCATGCGAAATTCGGAGCTTTGGACCTGGAGCTTCGCGAACGGCCGCTTCAAGATTGCGCCGTTTGGCGCCAATGCCGCCGACGCCGATGAATCCAACGCCGCACAACTCTGGAGCACGGTCTACCTGGCGATACCGGCGCCTTAAGGACAGGCGGACCTTGCACCCGCAACCAAACCTATCTGTGGCGAAATAGCCGCATGGGTTGCTATTGAACAAAATAACAATTACATTGAATCTAGGGTATGGTCTTCGGCGAACTTAGGCTTGGAAGCTAACCCATTGGCGCAAGAAGACTGCTCAAGCAGCCAACGCCGGTGGTTGAGGTTTGCTCGATGGCCTCCCGTCTGCGGCTCGCATGCTGCAGAGGTACAGAGGACGGGGGGTATAAATTGCCGCATTTACCGAGCATTCAAGCTGATCGCTGCGTAACACAAGGTTTGGCTTTGATTGATCGCCGTGCTGCGATGAGTCTGCGGCCGGCACCCACCTCGCTTTCCGATGTCTTGGCATCCAGTCGAGGCCTCAGCTTCAAATATTCGATTCGAACATAGCGCAATACTGCTTCAAAAAAGTTTACTCCGGGGGATTGATATATGAGTCAAAAACGCAACAAAAACGCACGTTCTGGGGCACCGTCTGTGCGATTAGGCCATGCCAGTTGGCCGGCATTAGGACTGCCTGACCCCAGAGCAATCGCACGAGGCGTAACCGTCCGCGGGCTCGGAGTGAACACGCTCGCCGTCGCGGTAGCCGGAATCCTGTGCTGTGCCGGCACCGCCCGCGCAGCCGACGAACAAACCACGGCTGCGGCTGCTCCCAGCGACTCGCTCCAGGAAATCGTCGTCACAGCCTCAGCGCAGGGTGTCAGGAAGCTCGACGCCAGCTACAACATCGTATCGTTGTCCCTCGACGAGATCAAAAACTCGAACCCCGTGAGCGTGGCCGACATCTTCAAGAACTCCCCCGGCATTTGGCCGGAAGCATCCGGCGGTCAAACCGGCGCTAACATCGACGTGGCCGGCTTTCCCAACGGCGGCGGCGACTCCCCGTACTTCACCACCATGATCAATGGCTCGCCGCTCTACGGCTCGGCGGATCTGTCGTTCATGGATTCAAGCTCGCTGCTGCGCTTCGACGACACCATCGAGCGTGTCGAGATCGTGCAGGGCGGACCGAGCGCAATTTTCAGCTCCGGTCAGGCGGGCGCCACGGCGAACTTTATCTTGAGAACCGGCTCGGACAAGACGACCGGCTCGGTCGGGTTTACCTACGGCAGTGAACACTTGTATCGGGTTGATGCTTTTGTGGGCGGACCCATCGGCTTGGGGTGGGACGGAACAGCCCCCGGTGGCTTCTATTGTTTGTCCGACGGTGTGCGCGACCCTCAGTTCAAAGCGGACGAAGGCGGTCAGTTTACGGTAACTGCTTCACACGATTTAGATGGCGGCTCGATCATGTTCTGGGCTCGCACTCTGCAAGACAAAAATCAATTCATTGTGCCGGTTCCTGTGGTCGAGAATTCCAACGGCTCATTTTCGCAATATCCGGGCTTCAATGCGCTCCACCTCCGCGTACGGGCAGCAAGGCGATGCAAAATGTGCAATTGCCGAGCCCGGCGGGGGGTTTCGAAGGCGCGGATCTTGCTAATGGCCGTGGCGGCAACCTCGATCACCTCGCAGCAAATTCGACAAGAAGGTCGACACCTGGACATTCACTAACAATTTCTTGTTTGATGGCGGCGACCTCAACACCAACGCGTTGTTTTCGGGTCCGAACCCGCGACCGCTCAGCTACTTTCTGTATGGCTGCGGAGTTGCACAGCCGGCGGGATACTGCGCGGGCGGTGTTGCCCAGGACACCAACAACCTAGGGGTGGGTGGCCAGGGTTTGCCGGTCTCCACCAATGTTAGCGCGACGTCCCCAATGGCACGGGAGCCGTGTCGCCGAACCAAAGCGTCATCTCGCAGGGCTGGTGGTACATCCAGAAGCATCTGACCAACCTCACCGATGAATTTCGTGTAAGCAAAGAGGTGTTCGACGGCAATACCTTGACGGGCGGCGTCTACTTGGCGAACTACACCGATGATGACAATTGGTCGCTGGGCAACAACATGATCATGTCCAATACACCGAACGCGACACCGATCGTATTGAGCTACGTGCAGGGCGGCCAAACGTTTAATCTGACCAGTCCGAACGGCATCTACAACATGAACGGGAATTACAATATTCTCGAGCACGGTACCGCACAGAACACCGCGGTCTATCTGGCGGACAACTGGAAATGGAACCAGTTCCTATTCGATGCCGGCGCGCGCCTCGAGAACATCGATGCTCACCAGCGCACCTGCAACCGCACCAACGTGCAGCTGGGGACCGCGCAGGATTTGTATGACAATGCGACACCCACGTGCAACGGCACCTGGGACAATGAGAACTACAACAAGACCCGGCCGTCGTTCACTACCGGCGTGAACTACGAAATCTTCAACAACATGAGTGTGTACGCGCGCTTCAACACGGGCGTGCACTTCGACGACTTCGACAACGGCATCCGCGGTGCCGGCGGCAACTTCGCGCCGCTGGAGACGAACAAGAATATCGAGTTCGGTTTCAAGTTCCAGAACAGCTTTGCCTACGCCGATATCAGTGCTTACCACCGTCAATTCTTGGGACTGCAGTACCAGGAAACCACCCAGAACGGCGTGCCGCTTAGCGGAATTTCAACGTACGGTTCGGATTCAAAGGGCATCGACTTCATCGGTACCCTCACGCCGATTCATAACTTGAATATCACTCTAGCGGCGACTACATGGACGGCCACTACTCGCACTTCAACGGCTGCTCCCCTTACATTGACATCAACGGTAATCCGCAATGCGCGCAGGTCGACGGCGCGCCCCTGCAGCGCCAGCCGAAGTTCCAGGTTCGGGTAACTCCGGCGTATACCCTCGACATGGACTTCGGGTCCATTACAGGTTGGGTGACCTACGAGCACGTGGGCCAGCGCTACGAAGACTTAAACGGCCTGCAGCCCTTGGGTTCTTACTACATGTTGAACGCCGGATCGTGGCCAACGTCAGTCAAAATTGGGAGTTCCGCTTGCAGGGAACCAACCTCACCAATCAGATCGCTCTGACGGAAGGCAATGCTCGTTCGCCGGCAACGCATCAGGCATTGGGGGGTTCCTGGCCCGTCCGTACGAGGGCCGCGAAGTCAATATCGGAGCCAAGTACAAGTTCTGAGGAACAAACCCCCTCGCGGCGCACGGCGCGAGGGGGTTTGCTTGACTTTAAGGGCAGCACAGGCGCTTGCCAGACGGCCCCGGCCTGCTACCCTCGCATCGCCATGTCTGTGAACAACCCTGCACTGATTGACGCCATGCGCCGCGTCAATGCATTGCTGCAAGAGCGCTCCTTTAGCGCCGCGCACGATCAGCTTGAGCCGATTGTCGAGGCGAACCCGGAATTTGTCGAGGCGCTGCGTTTACTCGCCGGCACCAAACAGGCACTCGGCGATCCTAAGGGCGCCGAGGAGTTGTTGCGTCGAGCGCTTGCACTCGAACCTAATTGGGTGCCGACGCTTGCGAAGCTTGGGCGAACTACTCCTTGCCGGGGGCCGCAACGGCGAAGCCGAAGCGCTTTTGCAGCGCGCCGTGTCAGGCGCTCAGCCCTATCCCCGTGCAGCGCTGCTGCTGGCCCGTTACTACAATGACACAGGGCGCGCGGCGGCTGCGCTGCGCGTGGCTGCGCCACTGTGCATGAGCGGCGCGGCCGATGCGGACTTGTCCGCGCAGCACATCGCAGCATTGGCCGCGCTCGGTCGGCAAGGAGACGCCGTTGCCGGCTATCGAGCGCTGGCACGGGCAGCGCCGAATAATGTCGAGGTTGCGCACGCTCTGGCGATTGCGCTCAACGCAGCCAATCAACAGGAGGAAGCAGCACGCGTCGCAGAGCAGGTGCTGTCACTCGGCGGTAAATCGGTCGCGCTCTACAACACCTACGCTCGCAGCCTGATCGCACGGCGCGACTTCGAGCGCGCGGAATCCGTATTGCGCGACTGTGTACAGCTCGAACCGCGCCTCACCGAGGCTCAAAATAATCTTGCGCAATTGGTTTGGATGCGTACGGGCGATTTGGCGCAAGCGACCGCAGCGCTCGATCGCGCCCTGCAAGCCTATGGCAACGAAGATGCCCTGTGGGCCGCCAAGGCCGCCATCCTTCAGGGCGGCGGCGATGCCGAGGCCGCCTACGCCTGCTTGGCAGCGCGTATCAATCGCGCGCAGAGCCCACCGATGCTGCTCGTCCGCGCCGGCCTTGCGGCATTGGAATTCGATTCGGCAAGCGCGTTGAGTTTGGCCGAGCGCGCACTGCGTGCGCTGCCGGACAATGCCGCGGCCCGAACGCTGCTGGTGGCCGCGCAGCTCGGCGTGGAGATGCGCACGGCGCGCTTCCCCACTGCGAAACACTGTTGGCCGGCGCACCCGATGACCAATACCTCATTTCGCTTCAGACCGTCGCTTGGCGCCTGCTTGGCGATCCCCGATACGAGGTCATTTGCAATTACAAGAATCTGATTTTCCAAGTGCCGCTCGAAATCCCGCCGCCATGGACCGATGTCGCGGGCTTTATTGCTGATTTGCGCGTCAGTCTCAATCGCCTGCACGATCCGAACGGCCATCCGCTGCTGTTTCAATCTCTGCGCTATGGCACCGAAACGACACAAGATTTGGCGCGCAATTCTGATCCGGCGATTCAAGCGCTCTTCAAGAGTTTCGCTGCACCTATCCGCGAGTACCTTAGGAACGTGGGACAAGGTTCCGATCCACTGCGCCGTCGCAATAAAGGTGCCTGGGCGTTCAACGGCAGTTGGTCGGTCAGGCTTCGCACCTCGGGACATCATCGCAACCATGTGCATCCGCGCGGCTGGATATCTTCTGCCTTCTATGTCGAGCTGCCCGATTGCATGCACGATGCGCGCACCGATGAAGGAATTCTTACCTTCGGCCAGCCCAGTATGCGAACGACGCCGGTACTGTCTGCCGAGTACTCGGTGCGCCCCAGCGTTGGCATGCTCGTGCTGTTCCCATCGTATTTCTGGCACGGGACCGTACCTTTTTCCAGCCGCCAACCGCGCCTCACCGTAGCGTTCGATGCTGTGCCGGCACGCTAGCGGTTTGCGTTGAAGGCGAGAGTGACGCGCGGTGCGTCGCTATCGTGGGGCTCCACATAGTGCTCCATCCAGCATGGGAAGAGCACCAGCAAACCGGCACTGGGCGCGAGATGCACGTCGGCATGACCATTGGGCACGCCTCCCTTGATGCTTCCCATAATCACGCCGGGCCGCGGATCGCGAAACACGAATTGGCCGGAGCCTGAAGGCACGCTGATATAAAAAAGACCCCGACAGCAGCGAGCCTTCATGCATGTGCAGAAAATTGAAGCCGCCACGATCATGAAGGTTGATCCAGGATTGCAATGAAAACGCCACCTTGCCCAGACCCATTTCACTCAGTGCATCGGCGCAGGCCATACCAATCGCCTGATTGAGGGCACTGAACTCAGGCCGGGCCAATACGGCCATATCCGCGCTGTTCCATCCCTGCCGCACCGTGCGGCCCGCAGGTCTCGGAGCAGCGGCCCGCATCGCCAGCACCGATTTCGTCCAACCTTCCAAATGCGGTACGAGCCCGGGCAGATGCGCCTGCCAGATGCGCGAGGGAAAGAGATCAAAGGATTCCAAGGGACTCACAGAAGTAACACTTTACAGCTACCGGCTGCGGAAATCCCGCCGGCGAGACGTCGCGGTCTTCTGTGGCTTTGCGCAGTTGCGCTCTCGACCTGCTAGAGATACCCGCTCCCCGCCTCGCGTGCGAATCGATCCGGACCGCCCTCCCAGGTGATTCGCGCGTGCTCGAGCACGTAGACCCGATCGGCGTGCGGCAGAGCAAAGGTCACGTTCTGTTCGCCGAGCAGCACCGTGATCTCAGTGGTTTGCCGCAGTGCTTCGAGTGCCTTGGACAGTTGCTCGAGCACGATCGGCGCCAACCCTAAGGTCGGCTCGTCCAGGATCAGCAATCGCGGATTGGTCATCAGCGCGCGCGCAATCGCCAGCATCTGCTGCTCGCCGCCCGACAAAGTTGCCGCATTCTGCCGTTGGCGCGATTTTAGGATCGGGAACAGATCGAACAGCCAGGCCAGGCGATCCTCGGCCAACGCCTTGCTTTGATGCTGCCCGCCCATGTCGAGATTTTCGCGCACGCTCATCTCGCCGAACAAATCGCGAGTCTCGGTACAATGCACCACGCCATTGCGGACAATTCTGGCCGGCGACACGCGCGCCAGCGGCGCACCTTGCCACAGAATATTTCCCTGATAGGGCAACAGACCGGAAATCGCGTTGAATAGCGTCGTCTTGCCGGCACCGTTGATGCCGACCACCGAGACGAATTCGCGCTGATGCACATGCAGCGACACCTTCTCGAGCGCCTGCGCTTTGTTATAGAACACGCTCAAGTCCCGCACATCGAGCAACGGCGTCTCGCGGTCGGCGAAGCTCGACTCGGGGCGCGCCGCGGTCTCGATTGAACCGCCCAGATAGACGCGGCGCACGGTGGCATCGGCCATCACCTCGGCCGCGGTTCCCTCGGCGATCTTTTCGCCCAAATAAAGCGCAATCACCCGGTCGACCAGGGCCGCGACGCTTTTCACATTGTGATCGACCAGCAGCACCGCCTTGCCGTCGCGCCTGAAGCCGGCGAATAAATCGGAAAACACGGCCGCCTCCGCCATCGTCAATCCGGCGAACGGCTCGTCGATGAGGATTATCCGGGGATTGCGCGCGATGGCCTTGGCCAATTCCAAGCGCCGCAGATCGGCGAAAGGCAAGGTCGAGGGTCGACGTTCGAGCACCGCGCTCAAGCCCACCTGTGCCGCAATGTCGCGCGCCCGCTCCCTGATCTCCTTGCTGATTCGAAGTTTGAACAGGCTGTCCGGCAACAGGCCCAGCATAATATTTTCGTGCACCGACTGGCGCTCCAACGGCCGAGAATGCTGGAATACCAGACCCACGCCCAGGCGCGCGATGCGATGCGCGGGCAGACCCGCGGTTTCAACCCCATCCAGACGCACCGAGCCCGCGGTTGGATGCTCGATGCCCATGACCAATTTCAATGCGGTCGATTTGCCGGACCCATTGGGTCCGATCAGGCCCAGGATTTCGGCCGGCCGCAACGAAAAATCCAGCTGATTGACCGCCACCAACCCGCCAAATTTCTTGGTCAGGCCGCGCACCTCGAGCACCGTTTGCGCCACGCCGCTCACCGATGTCGCCGCGACAGCATGCCCATGAAGCCATTGGGGAAAAGCATCACCACTAGCAGCGTGATGGCGGACACGATGAAAGTCGCAAGCTCGCCGGTCGAGCGCAGCGCCTCGGTCATGGCGATCAGAAAGATGGCGCCGATGGCGGCGCCGATGATGGTGCGCCGGCCGCCGAGTATGGCGGCAATGATGATCTGCACTCCGACCGTGATGTCGATCAACGTACCGACCGATGCGGTGCCGAGATAAAACACCAACAGCGCTCCAGCCAGCCCGGAAAATAGCGCACTGACAACGAACGCAAAGAGCTTGTGTTTGACCACATTGAATCCGAGTGCCCCGGCCTGGATCTTGTCCTGGCCACTGGCCTGCAAAATGAGGCCCGCCGCCGAGCGCGACAAAACATAGAGAACACTTCCGCTCGCCACCATGAAGGCGAGCGCGATCCAATAGTTGACCGGGCCGCTGATCGAAATCACGTCCGGCACAGTAAGGCCGATCTCACCGCCCGTCAGGCCGGCAAATACGACCACGAGATTTTGCAGGAGCAGCACCGCCACCAAAGTCGTTAGCCCAAAATAGGGCCCCGACATCCGCAAGGCCGGCAACGCCAACACGACGCCGCCCACCACGGCGGCGAGGGTCCCTAACGCGACACAGACCGGGATCGGCAGGCCATAGCGATTATCCAAGATGCCGGCGGTATAGGCACCGAGGCCCACCAGGAAAGTCGGCCCGAAATTTACCTCGTTGGCGAAGCCAAAGAGCAGGTCCCAGGACATGGAAAACACGCCGAAATAATAGGCCACCGTCAGCAGGCCCAACACATAGCCGGAAACGCCGAGCGGCAGCAGCGCGGCGATCGCGATGATGACGGCAACCACCAGAATTCGCGGCGTGCGCAATGCGGCGGGCATCATTCAGCGCCGCCCGAACAAGCCGCGGGGCCGGATGTACATCACCAGCAGCAACAGGATCAACGAGGGGAAAAACCGATACGCCGGCGATATCAGATAGGCGGTGATGGTTTCCAGATAGCCGATGATGAAGGCCGCCAGAAGTGAGCCCGTGACGCTGCCCAGGCCCCCCAATACAACAATCGTGAAGGCGCTGGCGGTGAGCGGACCCACCGAATAAGACGAGACGCCGAGGAACATGCCGAGCAGAACGCCGGCGATGCCCGCCAGCACGCCATAGATCGCCCAAACCAGAATATAGATTCGGGACAGTTCGACGCCGAGCAAGGTGGCGCCGCGCGGGTTCATCGAGGCCGCGAGCACCGACTTGCCGATGCGGGTGCGATTGACCAGGAGCCACAGCGCGCCGATCACCACCCAGCAGATCAGCGCGGTGAAAATCTCGTTCTTCGGCGTGCGCACACCGAGAACGGAGACCACGCCCACCAAAATGGGCAGCACGGTCTTGGCATTGTTGGTGAAAAAGAAGGCGATGAGTTCCTGAATCATGATCCCCCATAACAGGGTCGCGGTCAGGATGAAGATTTCGCGCTCTTCATTGCGAATCGCCGCGGATTTCTGGATGGGCCGCACGATCAGGCCATACGTGATCAATGCCAGAACCAGACTGGTGATGATGCCCACAGCGGCGCCGCCAAAATTGCCCGCGGACAGTGCACTATTGGCTGCCCAGGCGGCCACCGCGGCCGCCACCATCAGCGCGCCGTGCGACAGATTGAGCACGCCGGACACGCCGAAGATCAGCGTAAATCCGGTGGCGCCAAGCGCATATAACGCCCCGATCGCGAAGCCGTCGATTAGGATCTGGAGGCCGAGAATGTCCGGTCCCCGTTGTGCCGATCGGCGCTAATGATCAATGGGGCAGTTTGACGAAGGACGGAAAGATCATCTGACCGTTGGCCAGATTGGCCGGCCACACCGTCACTTCCTTGCCCTTCTGCCATTGCATGACCAAACCCTTGATGCCATTGCCGCCGGTGCGCAGCCCATGGACGTGGGGGTCGCCTTTGGGCAGAAACTGGACGCGGCCGATAGTCCCGACGAAGTCGGTCTGTTCGAGCGCCGTCACCAGCTTGCCGCTGTCCAATGAGCCGGCGCGGTGGGCGGCTTCGGCGATGTAATAAACCTCGTCGTAGGCGGTATATCCGCAATAGGACGGGTAGTTGCCGAACTTGTTCTTGTAGGCCTCGGCGAAGGGGATGCTACGCGGCGTCACCGCCACGTTGGGGCCGTTGAGGTCCCAGAAAATCACCCCTTCGGCCGCGCCATTGGTGTCCTTCCAGAAGGCCGAATTCGTCGCTTGGCTGGAGCGTCCGATAATCGGAATCGGCACTTGCTGGCTCTGCCATTGCACGGTTGGCTGCACACCGACATGCGACCAGCCGGTGACAATCACGTCGGGCTTCAGCGCTTCGATCCGGTTATAGATCGGCGTGAAATCATTGGTGTCGGGGGAAAAACGGATATGGTCCAAAACCTTGAGCCCCGCCGCCGGCAGGCATTGTTCATAGCTCGCGTCCAGGGGCGTGGTCCAGGCGGCGTCCTCGCTGATGATCACCGACGACTTCATTTTTAGAGCTTTGACCGCCATATCCTTGGCGGCATCGCAGATCAGCGTGCCCATGGCGCTCGAGGTCAGATAGCCGTGAAAAGTGTACTTATTAGCCTCATAGTCTTTGGCAATGTTCTGGGTAATGACATCGGACGCCGCGCCCGGCGTAATCAGCACCGTCTTCAGCCGCGACGCCCACGGTTCTAGGGCCAATACGACTTCACTGACGTAGCTGGCGATCACCGCATTGGCGTGATCCTCGCTGACCGCGCGTTGAAAAGCCCGCACCGAATCAGCCGCCGAAGAGTGATTGTCATAAGTCGTGATTTCGATCTTCCGGCCATCGACGCCGCCGTGGGCGTTAATTTCATCGGCTGCCAATTGTGCCGCACCCGGAATTGACGATCCGGCGACCGACTGCGCCTCCGCGATGACGCTGATCCGGAGCGGCTCCTTGCCGGCCGCCCATGCCGGGGCGCCGGCGCAAACCGCGCACCAGCCGCCGATGCTCAGGGCAAAAACCAGCGTCCGGCCGTAGCTGCGCTTCGAGTTCAAAAAAGCCATGGAGTCCCCGCGTGTCTTAGGTGAGCACTTCGCAACGAACAGTGCCCCAGTCGGCCTTGCATGTAAACGTTAATTTCAAGAACCGCGAGCACCGGCAGCGACTGGCGCCGATCGCACAGCACGGCCCTGCGGCTGGGTCGGATAGCCCGCCGCGCTAGCGTTTGCAGCTTAGATCGCTGATTTACCTTGCGAAAATACGGCGGCGGCCTTTGAATTGAGCGAAGCGGTCGTCACCACGAAATGCGCGGGCCAAGCCCCGCACGGAAGTTCAAGAATTGTCATTCACCGCAGCGTTGCTGCCGCTGCGTTCTTTGCGCCTCGACATCGGCACCAGCGGCAGTACATCAAGTATGGCCTCACGATACGAGGTACTCGATTGAATGCAGGCCCCGGAAGCCAGTGTGAATGCAAACGTTCCATGATTGGCAACTTGCGCATAGGCAATGGCGAGAACGTTCAGCAGCAGAGAACGTTCAATTCGGACAAATCCGCGGTCGGCCAAATCGGCGGCCAATCGCTTGATGGAATCTCGCCGAATGTAGTCGCAGCTACCGCTGCGGATCGTCACATAGTTGCCGTGGGCTTCGATGTAATCTATTTTTTCCACTTCCAGCGGGTACAAGCGATGTTGACGTTCGCCGACTAAGAATCGCAACTTGTTTTGCGGCCACAGGGGCACCTCGAATGCGCCGGGTGGCGGCTCCCAGCGCCGTATGCAAGCGCTCGCGTGCGGTGGCTGGCGGCGGCGCTGTGCCCGCTCGAGCGACTGACCCAGGCGTGCCGCGGAGACTGGTTTGAGGAGATAGTCGAGCGCACCGGCGGCCATTGCGGCGGCGGCCTTATCGGGGCCCCCAGTGACGATAATACTCAAGGGTCCACTTTGCCATTGGGCGGCACTGAGCAGATCAAACCCGGACATGTCGGGTAACGCCACATCGACAAGCATCACATCTGGGCTTAGTTCGTCCGCTGCGCGCAGAGCGGCGAGACCGCATTCCGCCTCGCCGACAATTTGCACATCATCGTGTTGCGCGCACAATGCGATGAGAGAAGTACGCTCCTGGGGTTCATTGTCAACGATGAGAACCTTCAACGTCATAGAGTCCCGACGAATTGGTAATCGGCCGCTGCGTCAGTGCCCGCCGCATTCATCGAGTTACCCCTTGGCGGTGCTCACTGCGGATGGGAAGCTGGATTTGCCGCCGAAGTAACATTCGACGGCCTTCACCTTGCCATCTCGAAACTGAAAATATTCCACGTTCTGGAACGTCTTGCCGTTCGTGGTGTGACAGACGTACAACACAAATGCCTGGTTGTCGGTGCCGATCACCTGCTTCAGGTCAAACCGGTCAATATAAGCAATCTGTGTGTCCCAGCATCCTGTTTTGAAATTGCTTTTGCTGATGTGGTCGTCGAGCGGGCTTGAAAATGTGAAATCGTCCGCCAGCATGATGTCGATCGGATGCCAGGCCTTCGTCTCCCACGCGGCGTAATATTTCCGCACAGCCTCCTGGCTCTTCGAGCGCGGTGCCGTCTCTGCGCTCGCAAATTGCGGAACACCCGCCGCCGCAACCAGCGCACAGGCTGCAGCCTCAAATACGGTCCGACGCGACATTGCTCTCTGTCTCATAACTCATTTCTCCATTGCATTATTCGGCCTGCCAAACAACAGGGCCTAAAGTGTACGACCGAGCATCCAGGAGGTGAATCGCTTTGCGACATTGCGGACGAGAAACACGACAAAGCGGCTATGGAGGGCGTCCAAATTCAGCGCCTCCGGATTCTGAAGTGACGCCGGTCTTGCCCGCGCGCCGACCTAGAGGCTGGCGCCGACCAGTCGTTCAACCGATGCTCGGTAGTTTCTCGTCAGTTTGAGTTCCGTGCCGTCAGTGAGTATCACGGTATATTCGCCTTTGTCCTGCGGCCGAAGTTCCTTGACACGTTCGGCATTCACCAGCGCGGAGCGGTGAATTCTCACAAATCCGGATGGCGCCAGTCGCAGTTCCAAGGCGGCGATCGTTTCGCGCATCAACCAGGTTTTCTCCCCCACATGTACCGACACATAGTCTCGATCCGCTTCGATCCAGTCTATGTCAGCCAATCGAATAACGATTATCCGCCCGTTTACCTTGATCGGAAGACGATCGACAGCCGACACCATCGATACTGAAGCGGCTACCTGCAGATCCGCTGCGACCTGCCGAACGCGCTGAACGATTGAGTTGTCCGTAGCGTGAGACATCGCCTCTCGCACGCGTGCCAATGCAGCATCGAACCGCTCTTCGTTCACGGGCTTTAGAAGATAATCCAGCGCATGCACCTCGAAAGCCCGCAGCGCGAATTTGTCGTAAGCGGTCACGAACACAACATGCGGCCGTTGTGCATCTGCAATGGCGCTAATGACATCGAACCCCGACTTTCCCGGCATCTGAACATCCAGGAACACCAAGTCCGGCCGATGCCGGTGAATCGCGTCCACGGCTTCTCGCCCGTTTCGGCACTCGCAGATGAGTTCCAAATCCTCGCATCGCTGCGAAAGTGCCCTTAGGCCGCGTCGCGCAAGCTCCTCATCATCAGCAATTATCGTGCGAATCCTCACGCGTGTGCTGCCTCGATCGCCCTGTCACTGGCCTGCCTCACAGGAGGCGCCAGCCGAAAGGGGAGTCTGATGACCACCGCAAAGCCAGTACCCCCGGGTCTGCTGCCGATGGTGAGGCTTGCGGCAGCACCATACAATGCATTCAGCCGGTCGGAGGAGTTTTGCAGGCCCATGCCGAAGGCATCCAGCGTGCCACCGTTGAGCCCGGGGCCATCGTCCTCGACTGACACAACCAAATCCGACATATCCTTGCGCACCGATACCCAGAGAGAGCCGCCGGCGTCGCGGGGCAACACCCCGTAGCGCACCGCATTTTCGACAAGTGGCTGCAGAATGAGGGTCGGAATGAGGGCATCGAGCGCCTCCCGCCTGGCCCCGACCATCGCGTGCAGGCGCGCACCAAACCGGTAACGCTGAATGCGCAAGTACTGTTCAATGAGCTCGATTTCCTCCGCAACGCGAAGCTCGGGAGTATCCAAACGCTGCAGCGTTGACCTGAGAAAACTGCTCAGGGCATCGACCATGGCCGCAGCGGTCACGGAGTCCTGCTCCCGGACCAGGGTCGCAATACCGTTCAGCGCGTTGAACAGGAAATGCGGGTTCAAATTCGACTGCAGGACACGAAGACGGGCCGTGTCGGCCATTTTGAGCGCATTGGCGACATTCGCGCGCTCTGACTCGAGCTCAAGGATCGCGTTTATACCAAAATAGAGGGATGCCCACGTAAAGAGAATGATCGAGTAAAACGGCCACAGGTAGATGGAGAAAAACAGCGGCTCGCCGGCCTCTCTTGCTGCGTACGCGGAAAATGTCGATCTCAGTGAATCGAAATGCAGCATCGCAGGCAGCATCATGCGTACGCTAATATGCTCCAGGAAATACCACACAGGCGCGAGCAGCACGCTTGCAGTCAGCGCGACGGCAGCGAACACTAAGTATGAGTGGTGTAGCCGGCGCGATCGTCGGTAGACGTGATGTACGCCAAGTGTCACAAAAAATCCGCAGATTGCCCAAATCAACGTATCGAAGAGTGCCGGCAAAAGGCCATACCTTTGCTCCGCTGCAAGCGAGCAGACCGCGTATGCGGCTGTCCATCCGCCCGCCTGAAGCACCTTGAACAGGCTGGCCTTGGAGATCTTTCTGCCCGAGCCCAAAATAATGGATGGCGGATTCAGGGCCGGGAGCTCAGCGTAATCCGCGCCTCTTTGGCTCATGAAGGTCGCCTCGGTGTGTCATCGGAATACAGTGTACCGCGAGGTGTACCAAGTCAGCTGTGCGAATCTTGCATGCTTCCGCTTCGTCGCGGATATCGTCCCGTTCGTCGCGGAATGTTGCGTGGCGCTCGGCTCAATAAGTCAACTGGCTTGTATGTTCTTCGCAGTGCGAAGCAGCGCTTCCGGTCTGTGCCCTGTCGGCACTTGGCGGCGTTGTCGAACGAAAATCAATGTATCGGTGCCGGTGTTCCGTCGGACCAGTGCTCCACGATCACCATGAAGATGGTCTGCGGCTCCGGAACGTCGTGATGGCTGGTGTCGGTGACGATCGGAGAGCCGTCATCGTTGGCGCCCCAGGCCGCCGCATCAGTGCGCGCGAGGTGGAACATCAGGTGCGGGTGCCAGTGCGTGCCGCCATCCCCGAGCTTTTGCTGCTTCGACATCATGTAGGACATGGCGCCGGCCGCGGGCGGGACCAGGACCTTATCGGCAACCTCTTTCTCGATCTTCGCGTGCATCTGCGCGGTGCTCACGCCGGCGAGCACCAGGCGCGTGCGCTCGATCCCGTACGGTAGCACCGTGCGGACGGCCTGCGCGTTGTAGCAGACCGGAGCGCGGATCTTGGGATTTCCGAAATCGACTTGGTCGAACGGCGAGGTCCAGCCGCGCTCGACCATACAGGTAAATCCGTTCGTTCCCTGCGCCGCGACGTCGTAGCCGTGCGTCGTCAAGACCAAGATCGTCGCGTGCGCGGAGAGAGCAGGCGGTGCGGCGCTCCGCGCCAGGGTAACTTCAGCATGTTTGCTCATCAAATACTGAGCGATCGGCGCCATGTGTGGATCGGATGTTTTCGAATCCTGCGCCTGCCCGACGCCGGCGGTAGCGAGCGCGGCGCACACGAGGAGAGATCGGAATTGATCTCCCCTCCCCAGCCGTCCAAGCTTCTTAGAACTGCGCAATGATTTGGCCGAAGATGAACCGTCCCAGCGAATCGTAGGCTTGCGGAAATGTGTTGCCGTTGCCGGACGGCGGTCCCGGGAGCGTGCTGGCTCCAATGATCGGTGGATCCTTATCGAAGACGTTGTTGACGCCCAAGCGCAGCGTCAGTTTATCGCCGATTTTCACGGCTGCGGTCAGATCAATATAACTCTGAGAGCTGATGAAGGCATCGGTGTTGGAAATGCCGCCGTTGGCGATCGTGCAGCCGATGCAACCGATATTGGGATTGGCACTGAACTGCTCGGTTTTCGCGCCGGAGAAATAGCGCCAGGCGAGGGACAGGTCAAGCCCGCTCCACGGCGTCGACCAGGTGGTGCGCAGCGTGTGGCGCCAGCGAAATACCGGAATTCCGGCACCCGTGAAGGCGGAACTGCAGGTTGCACCGTAGTACCCGACACACTGGTAGGCAGAACTTGGATCGTTCGGCAGGGGCTCGACTTCATAGGAATTGATGTAGGTGCCAACGAGTGCGGTGCGGATTTTTCCTAAGGATCCGATATCGAAGGCATAGCTGACATCGAGGTCCACCCCGCGTTCCAACAGAGACCCGCCATTGACAAACGGGTCGACGACGTAGCCGGCACCGGGACCTGAATTCAATATCCACAGCGATCCGAACTGATCGCGATGGATATCGCCGCACAGCGCATCGTTCTGCAGACACTGCTGCAGAATATTTGCGGCGCCCAAGCTCTGAATGACGCCCTCGACCTTGATATTGTAATAGTCGATTTGCGCACGAAACCCGGGAATGAAAGAGGGCGTCCAGCCGATTCCGAAAGAGGTGGTCAGCGCCGTCTCAGCCTTTAGATCCGGATTGCCGCCGGTCAAACCGTTGTATTGGCCGGCCGGATTTGGCGCAATAGTTCCGTACTGCGCCGCCGTGACGCCGGTCCGCGCGCAGGCCGCCTGCGAGGCCACCGGGTGGGGCCCAGCACAGGGATCGCTGTTGATGCTGCCATCAAGTGCGATCGCCGAGGGCGTGAACAACTCCACCACGTTCGGGGCGCGTACCGCCCGCGCAAAACTGCCCCGCAGTCGCACATCGCGGACCGGCGACCAATCGACGCCGAATTTGTAGGTGTTGGTCGCAAAGCCCAAGTTATAGCTCGAATAGCGATAACCGGTTTCCACATCCAACGAATCCGCAAAAGGCTTATCCTCGATCAGCGGCATGCGTGCTTCGACAAACCCTTCTCGCGAAATTACACCCCCCACGACCGGCGGTGCTGGACCGCCGGCCCCGTCCACATTTGGAGATTGCTCAAAAGCATCGGTCAGCTCCGCTGACGTCACGTCTCGATACTCACCGCCGATGTTGACCTTAAATCCTGTACTCGCGAGCGGCGATTGCACGCCATATTTGCCAAGATCTCCCGTTAAATTGACATCCACCGCGGTTTGGTGAACCGAGCCTTGGTTGGTCGCGGGGCTTTCGAGGTAGTTGATCGCCGCTTGCGACGGGGGTTGACTCAAGTTAAAGATGTTATACGGCACGCAAGGAGGCCCCACCGTGCACACCGGATTGGCAGCAGTGCCGGTCACATTCAATGCGTTAGCTTCCTTGCTGACGTCGAAGAAATTCGTGTTTATGACGGGGGAACTCACGGTGCTGTATTGAAAGCTGGCATCGTAGTCCCAGGTATCGTCGATCTTGCCCTTGATGCCGAGCACTTCATGGAAATCGATGTGCTCAGTATCAGCCAGGCGCGGTCCACCCTCGATATTGCGTCGGCCGATCAGTAGGGTGGTGGTATTCGCGGTGTTGCCGGCGCACCAGGCGTTGAGTTCATCAGTCGAGAGGAAGGGATTCGAGCAATTGAAGGTCTCTAACTTAGTGAAAATGCCGCCGGGTGCAACTTGCGCGAGTGTCTTGTCGTCCATGTACATCAAATTCGTGTACACCGTGGCGTGCTCATTGAACTCATAGTGCAGGAACGCGCCTGCCGTGTAGCGCTCATCGGGTCGCTGGTAAAAATTGAGCGCACCGTAGTTGTACAGGTCGGACGCGCTAAAGGGCACCAATGTGCCATTCGGGCCGATGGTATTTTCCGGTGCGCCGTTTACCTGGGCGCCATTCAGCCCTGCGAGCGTGAATCGTCCGGGAAACGAGGTGGACGAGCCGGAACAGGAGAATTTGCCCGAGTTGTTCGTCACGAATCCCGAACCTAAGGTGCAAGCGCTGTAGTCGTACTTGCTCTGCAGCACCTCGCCGATGCTGCGGTAGGTGGCATAAAAGGTCGCATTGCCGTTGCCGTCCGGGCTATTGAGGCCTGCGATGAATGCCAGTGATTTTTGGGCTCCGGTCCAGACGCTCGAAGGCGCTTCTTGAAATCCCGACGCCGCGATGGCTTGTTGCACGCCATCGGGGTTGTCGTTGTGGTGCTGGTAGATACCGCCATCCGCAACCAGTTTTACACCCTCAAAGTGATCGTTGAGTTTGAAATTGACCACGCCGGCGACTGCATCGGCGCCATAAACGGATGAAGCACCGCCTGTGAGTATTTCAATGCTGTCAATCAATTCCGTCGGAATCATATTGATGTCGGACGCGGAATCGGCCGGGTCGCCGGGTCCTAAGCGAAAACCGTTGACCAGCACCAGGGTGCGTTTATCGTTCAGGCCCCGCAAGTTGACCGTCGCCGCGCCGGTCGATCCATTGGAAATGTTGCTGCCCTGGTTTGCGAACACTTGCGGCAGCGAGTTGAGCAGATCCTCCACCCGCGTAACACCCGTCTGCTGAACGTCGAGCGCTGAGACGAAGGTGACCGGGCTGATGGATATCTGGTTCGGCACGGAGATGCGCGAGCCGGTCACCACCACTTCCTGCAATTGGTCGCTTGGCGCGGTCGCCGCCGCCGTTGCCGGAGCGGTCTGCGCGTTCGCTGCTCCGAGAGACGCGACTAACGAGCCGCCGCCGAGTACGGCGCGGATTGCCCGTCGAAGATTGTGATTTCCCATTGTTGCTCCCGATTAGAAAATAGGTACCGCCGAGCGCGCTCGATGATCCGTCGAGGGCAGTGCCGATGTATCGTGGACGACACCGACGGCTTGCTCCTCCTCTACATCCCGTAGAACCATCGACTTCTCTGAGGGCGGAGCTTAGGTGAGAAAATTCCAGATGAAGTTAGAAATGTGATTAAAGCCGCTGCGGCGGTGATAGGACTGGACGGCGTGGGGATGATTGCGGAGTTCAGCGGCCCTACCTTTCTCATCCCAGCGTTCGAAGATCGTTGCCTGGGAGTAGGACGCGGCCAGCGGCCCGCTTACAGCTGATGTATGTTTGCAACGCAATGGCGCTGCTGATCCAAACCATTCGGTTCATTCACCGTCCACGTTACCGTACGAGTGCGGATTGACCCCGCTCGAGAACTTCCGCGCAGATGCGGAATGCGCCAGAAGATTCGGTTGCCGCGACGTACCAGGTGTCCGCGTACATGATGAAGCCTGCGTGGGCGCCGGCTCATGCCATCGCCCCCGGGGCTGTAGAGGCCATACGGCGCCAACAGCGGCGAGTGTACTTCCACATGATCGAGGAGCGGCATTTTGCCCGCTCTCGCCCTCGAGCGATTCAGCCGCGCGAAGCGCTGTGGACGATGCGATACCCCGGAGCGGATACCGAGAAGCAATAGAAATGCCAGGAGAACCGGCACGTCGGCGGCAATCGTGCCGAGCGCATGACGCGCAATGGCGTGCTTTGACGCGAGCGAACAGCTCGCTTGTCGATAATAGACCTCCCAGCTGCGTTCAAATCGAAAGCGTATGCATTGACGAAGCAGATCGCCGTTCTTGCCGTCCGATACGCACACCGTGGAACGATAGTCATCGTCCACAGGGCGCGGGTCCTCGTCCATTGGGGTGTCGAAATCAAAGTAAGCTTCCATGCTGCTCGCCAGAACATCCGTTGCGATCTCCTTGTCGCTCCAGAACGTGCGGACCAGTCCGCGGCGCCCGTCTGTGGAGGATTGGATAAAAGCACCACGGCGACCTGATCGGCTGGTATCCGCCGCGTCTATGTCAAATCCGTATCGCTCAAGCTCGGCCCGCCACGGCGCCTCGCACCACTCCACCCATACCGTCTCTGCCGGCACGTGGAGCAGGTCCGCGCATGCCACGGTACGTGAACCTTTCGAATAGGCGAGCGCGGCGCATAGCCGCGTCAAATCGTCGCTGAGAACATAGCGTATAGGACACAGTGCAACGCGGCTTGCGAACTCTGCCGCGCCGTTTAGATGACTCATGACACCGCTGGCCGCGTCTCTAATAATGAGCGGTGCGCGGTATTGTGCAAGACGATCCGCCAACTTCATCTGGCAAAAGTTAGCAGGCTCGCGGTGCCAGGTTGGCTATTATGGGATGAAGCTCGCTCCTGCGGGGAGCAAGCCTGATTCTCCAGGGATTAGCCTGTCGATCGTTCTTTGCGCCTCGACGCCGGCACCAGCGGAATTACACTAAGTATGGCATCGCGATACGATGTGCTCGATTGAATGCAGGCTCCGCAAGATAAAGTGAATGCAAACGTCCCGTGATTGGCGACTTGTGCGTAGGCCACTGCTCGAACATTCAACAGCAGGGAACGTTCGATTCGCATGAATCCCCGGTCGGCCAAGTGCGCGGCCAAGCGCTTGATGGAATCTCGCCGAATGTAGTCGCAGGTACCGCTGCGGATCGTTACATAGTTGCCGTGGGCTTCGATGTAGTCTATTTTTTCCACTGCGAGTGGGTATAAACGATGTTGACGTTCGCCCACCAAGAATCGCACTTTATGCCGCGACCACGGCGGCAATTGAAAATCGGCGGGCGGCTCTGGCCGCGGAGCTATGAAAGTGCTTGCGCGCGGCAGCTGGCAGCGATGCTGAGCCCGCTCGAGCGACTGACCTAGGCGCGCCGCGTCGACTGGTTTTAGCAGATAATCGAGCGCGCCGGCGGCCGATGCGGCTGCGGCCTTATCTGGCCCGCCCCTGACCGTAATACTCAAGGGAACTTGAGTGCCATAATTGGACTCATCACTCACCTCTTTGTCTTGCGGCGGCCGTGTGTCGCGGTGGGTTGGCGGGAAGCGAACAGCATTCTGATATAGCGACGCAGATGATCCACGCTATCAACTGCCACGGCTGTGCCCTGCTTTGCCTTGGCGAGGATGAAGGCTCCTTGAAGTACCGCCTGGGTGTAGAGCGCGAGGCTCTCGGCGCTAAACGAGCGCTCCACCCCATATAGACGCATCGCTTCCTCGATATCTGCTACGAGGGTTGCGGCGTGGCCGGTGATCGACTTTTCACAGGCATCGCGCACCGCCGGATGAGTCTCGTAGACTTCTTGAATTATCGTACCGGCGAAGCACGAAATTTCCGGCAGTGCGCCCTGTAGTAGTTCCTTGCGAAGCTCGATATACGCCAGCAAGCGCTCTAAAGGATCGGGCAGCGATTGATATTTTGCGGATAAAAAAGTCGGGCTCGTGACGCGGATCCAATGTTCGGCTGCCGCGATGGCCAAGTCTTCCTTGCTTCTGAAATGGTGGAAGAAGCTTCCTTTGGTCAGTTCAGCGGCTGCGCAGACATCTTCGACGCGCGTCGCCGTGTATCCCTTGGCGCGAAACACTGATAAGGCTGCATCGAGCAGCGCCTTCTTCGATTCGTGATGCACAGTGGCCATGAAGTTGCTCGAAATCCCAGTTTATGCCAGTATACCCACTGGACGGTATGCTGGCAAAGATGGTCATCGAAATCCGCATCAGGCATTCTGCGCACACACTTTCATAGCTGACGAAGCGTTACTGCGCCGCATGGGTACATTGTGGATTTTCCAATGCGCCTACAGCCAAGCCGCCGCCGTTACGGTAAGCATGATGAAATTGGATTTTACGGAGAGTCAGATAGTAAAAATCCTGCGCGAGGCGCGGTTGGCGTCGGTCGTTGACGTCGCGAGAAGGCATCACATCACCGAAGCCACTATTTATGCCTGGCGCGCCAAATTTGGCGAATTAGGAGCTGAAGAAGTCAAACGACTGCGCCATCTAAAGATTGAGCATGCCAGGCGTCAACGAAGTGTTGCTAAGGGTGGAAATTGAACGTGGGGTCGATGACACGGGCGATCTGAAGATCCAGCGCATCGACTGCGACTCCTTGGTGTGCTCTCGCTGCTAGAGAAGCGAGCCGCCGCCCAACTTGAACTCCCAGCCCCATTCCGCGCCGCCATCCTTCATATCCGTGATGTATTGCGTGAGGCGGGATGCCAGTTCAGCCTGCGGAATTTCCTCCCCTTCGTCAGTGACGAACAAATTGCCCTTTCGGCGTATGGCGTAGCACCCCTCCAGATCCGGTGCAGTCACAGAGCAGAGCTTTGTGTTCGCGCTGCCCGAGGGCTTCGAGAAGGAGAAACTCTGTCCCGATGGGTCACAGAAGACATCCACCTGGGCGCCCTTCCGAACCGTCACCATGACACTCACCAGCGTCTGGAGGTTGGAGCCTATGATTTTCCATGCCTGATTGTCGTTCATGTTTCATCACTCGTATGGTCAAGAACCGCCGTGCCACTGCGCGGATAATTCCGGCAGAGCCTTATTGCGTGATCGCCGGGAGCAGCATCTCCAGAGTTTCCCCGCGTGCAGTGCGCTTACCAACTTCCGGAGCTTCCGCCGCCGCCCGAACTGCCGCCGCCGCCGGAAAAACCGCCACCGCCTGTCGAGCCGCCGCCGGAAAAGCCACCCCCCATCACCGTGAAGCCGCCGATGCTGGCGCTGCCTTTCGACTTCAGGTCCTCGGCAGCCTTGGCGTACCAGGCCGTGCGCGCCACCGTGAGCTTCGCGATCGGGAAACTGATGAGGTAGATGACGAACACCACCAAGGAAACCTTCATCCCGAGAATGACAACCGGAAACATCGCCCAAAACGGGACCAGGAACACATACAGGAACCAGCCGCCGAACCCCGGTGTCATGACACCCATGAAAGTGAAAAGCCCGATGATGCCAAAGATGAATGCGCCAAGCAGAATGCGCATCGGCCAGGGCATGGCCGGAGAAAGGCCATTTGAAGACGGCTTCGTGCCATTGGTCGCTGCGGCATCCGCTGCGACATCCGGTTGGCCCTCGAGCTGCGCGATGACGGCCCTCACGCCGTCCTCCACACCCCTGTCGTAATTGCCCGCCTTGAACTGCGGGGTCATTAGATTGCGAATGATGCGGTTTGAGGCGACGTCGGTCAGCGTGCCTTCGAGTCCGTAGCCGACTTCGATCCGCATTTTGCGGTCCTGAGGGACAATCAAGACGAGTACTCCATTGTCCTTGCCCTTGATGCCGAGCTTCCAGGTCTCGAACACCTTGGTCGAGTATTCCTCCACGCTCATGTCGCCGATGGTGGGCACGGTGAGCACGACGATCTGGTCAGTTGTGCGTTGCTCGTGCGCTCTGAGGGCAATGGTGAGCCTGCTTCGGGTCACAGGTTGGAGGATTTCGGCATTGTCGACGACTCGTCCGGTCAGGTAGGGCACATCGGCTGCGCGCACCGGGGTCAGGAACGTCATGGCCAAGAAGATCGTGCTCGCCAGCATCCGATGGCAGGGCCGCATCAGGCTCACGCGCCCTGTTCCTCGATCAGTGGCTCGGGCGCCCCGCTGTCGGCGCCGGTAACTCCCTTGTGGCCGGTGCGCAGAAGTAGCTCTTCGACGGCCGCAAGACCAGCCTGCAATGCTTCCGCGGTCCGCGACTGGCGCAGCGCCGGCTTCATCCGCTCGATCACCGCCTGCCACTCGGCCTCCCCTACCGTGGCGTTCAAGCCGGTATCGGGAAGGATGTGCACACGGCGCTCGAACCGGCCGACCAGAATAAGGACCGCGTCGCGATTTGGGGTGTTGAAAAGTTCGCGGCGCAGAAACAACCCCTGCGCATGCTGGCTGATCTCCAGCTCGCATCTCGCACCGTGAAGAAACAGCCGCCCGAAGGCGGGAACGAATATTGCGAGCAACGCAGCCAGCGCGCCGGTCGCCAGCATGATTGCCACCGACAGAATTATCGGGTGCGGGGCCGTCCACTGCGGGCGCAGCACATCGGCACCGACCACCGCCAGCGCGGCGAGTGATGCACCGAGCGCAAAGGCCTTCCAAGGCAATTCCTCGTAAGTATCAGCCTTGCCGATTTCCGCGGCGACCAATCGCACCCCGGTCGCAGCATGGACACTGGCGATCCGAAGATCCAGCGCATCGATCTCTGTCTGACTGAGGTACACGAACCGGCGCCGGTGATGTTGTTTCAGCGGTCTGGTGGTCGCTGCTTCGTCAGTGCGGGCTGCCGGCCGGCATGCCGGGCATTTGCCGGCAATTCTGCGGATGAGTGAAGAGTGAGGCGTCGGGTTCGGCCAAGCTCACGTCCTTGTACTCGATCGTCATGGGGCCATGGTTGGTCTGCGTCTCGACCTTGAGGGGAAAACCGTGCAGATCCTGCGCTTCCCAAACCTTCATTTTGGTCGGCTGACCTGCGCGGGGGCCGGTATGGGGAGTCACCGTCAAGTTCTCTACCTTGCAGGCATGGCCATCGACGGTGTCCGTGCCCGCCGATGAGCGCTCAACTGTTGTATCCGGAGCCTGAGCAAAGGGATTCTCCTGCCCTTGCACGGTCATCTGCATGCACATGCCAGCGCCCATCACCATGTAAGTGGTATGTTCAGCCGTATCGATAAGGGTGTAACCCGCACCGCCCGGCAAGGTGGTTCTGATCTTGGTCCCGGAGCGATAGATTTTTGCCTCGCTCCGCCCCGCGGGCGCCCTTGATGACATCCCGCTGATCACGAAGGTTGCAGAAAACGTTTTCAATGATTCAAACGGGTTCTGAGCCCGCGCACTCATTGCCATGCACGCAATCATGAGCCCGCTCGCCACGATATGAAGTTTGGGCATCGCGCTTTCCTCCTCGGCACGCCTGTTCTCATTGTCTTCTAAGGCCCGGTCTGAGTGTACTCCCCTGTCTCATGAACGGTCTAATGGAACGGATAGCGCCGGGGGAGGCATGATTTCGGAGCACGGCGGTGTCGCTCGAGGCAGGCTGAACGAAAAAGGATTAGAAACCCATCGAGCGGGCTTTCGCCCGTCTGCGGGCGAACCCGACCAAGGCCACAGCAAGGGCGCGGGAAATATCGGGCGAGGCTAGGTTCTGTCCGACGGGATCACGGGATCGCGCATGCTGTCCGTGACTACTTCGCCAAATAGCCCTTGCTTTGAACCGAAATAGCGATTGATCATCATCGCCGTAACGCCTGCGCCGCTGGCGATCGCACGCACACCTCCACGGTCATATGGCATCTTTATCGGCTCGCCCCCCGCTGCCTTGCTCTCGCTCGACAGTATCCAGCAGGTTGAGACGCTGAAAGGCCCCCAAGGCACGCTTTTTGGCTAATGCGACGGCGGTGCGCTATTGATCGAGACGCGCGAGCCGACTGAGAGTTTCAGCAGCAACATGGATGTGAGCTGTGGTAATTTTCGAACCAACATGTTCAACGGCTACGTTGCGGGCGGACTCTAGCTCCCGGTCTCGCCGCAGACGTAGCGATGCACGTCAGCCATCAAGTGGTTTCAAGTCCTTCTCAATCCATTGCCGCTACCTGTAACGACTGCCGTGTTGGAAGTATTGTGTGAAATGATGCTGTTGCGCGCTTACGCGGGGCGCTACGGAAGTATGTTCATCAATGACAAGTGGAGCAGGCAGGAGTCGGCGCGGTGAGGACAAGAACTGCATTGATCATAGCGGTCGTGATAGCCGCAATCGGCACTGGACTGTTTCTTGGCCTGCGACCTGGGGCGTCGGACGATAATGCTCGGGGCGGCTGTCCCCAATTCACACCAATGCACGGCCTGATGCCTTTGCTCTTTCGCATCGAAGTTCTTCCCGAGCCGCCGCTCGCCGTCAGCGTTGCGCCGAGCGACATGAGCACCAGTATCGTCATTCATCCCGATCGAAGCGATCAGATCCAGTGCCGTAAAACGCCGATCAAGACCGTCAAAGATATCGTCTACGCGGCCCCGAAGCTCCCAAATGGCAAATCGAAGCCTCTCAAGATGGACATACTCATTCCCGAGCCCGTGCGCAAGCGGACCGTCGTAGTGTACGTACCGGGCGGCGGATTCGTAGTGGCTGCCAAGGAAGGCGCCTTGAATCTGCGCACCTATGTGGCCGAGGCAGGCTTCGTCGTTGCAAGCGTCGAATACCGCACGACGCGCGACGGCGCAAACTATCGCGACGGCGTCGAGGATCAAATCGGCAATCCGATCTACGCGCGAACGCCGGCCAATATGGAATCGATGCCAGCAATGTCGCCGTTTGGGGCGAATCCGCCGGTGGCTATCTTGCGGCCATGGTCGGAGTTACGAATGACAAAAAGTCATTTGTCGCGGGAGACAATGAAAATCAGAGCAGCGATGTCCAGGGAGCGATCGATGATTTTGGTGCTCGGACATATCGAAGATTGCCGCTGATTTTGATGCAGCCACCCAGCGTGCCATCTACAGCAACGAGGGGATCGTCAATTACATCGGCAAGGCGTCGGGAGCGAACACCCTCGACGCTCGTATCGCAACGACGACGCGATCCCAATTACCTACATTCGCGCCAATTCGCCGCCGTTTCTGATTTTTCACGGCAATCAGGAGAGGCTGGTTTCACCAGTTAAACATTGATTCTGCATGATGCGTTGGTGGCTGCGGGCGCGCGCAGCAAGCGCTATGTCGTGGACGGAGCGGCGCACGGAGACTTGAGCTTCATGGGTGATACCCATTCGGGCCAACTGTCGTCGACAAATCAGGTGATGAACCTGATCGTTGAGTTTCTGAATTATTTGGATGCGGGCACCTGAGAGGCGAGCGGGCTTCGGATTGGTGTGGATCGACCTGTAGCACAGCAGCATATCGATGCGCAATGCAAACCATCGCATCGTCAGCCGATGAATTTTTTTCCTCCTCTGCCCTCTTTTTTCGTGTGCGCTTCGCTGGCCTCGCCGCGACCGACTGCCTTCTATTCGGTTCCGAGGAAGCGCTCGACGATCTCCGGCAGCATCGGCTCGACGGCGAGCGTGTAGTGGGTGGTGTTCGGCACGATTGCGAATTGGTTTGCGGGCCGCAGTGAGCCATCGATCCCGGCATCGCGCTGGCCGCCTCCCAACGCCTTCCAGAACTCGACCATGTGTTCGGGCCGGATGGAGTCAGCGTCGGCAAAGACCAGCAGTGTGCGAGCCTGAACCTTGGCGACGTCGGCGCTCCAGTCAAAGGGGCGTTTGGTCAGGTCACCGACCTTCCTGAAGAGGTTCGTCCAATCGACATCGGGATAGGCCTGCCCTAACGGCGATGCCTTGACGCTACCGCCGAGCATGGCAGCGTTGGCCTCCAACTGATTGAAGGCCGCCACCACCTCCGGATAAGAGCCGTCCTGCCTCATCGTCCCGGACACGAGCACGAGCCGGTCGACCACGTCCGGATGGCGGATGGCGGTCTGCAGCGCGACGTAGGCGCCCAGCGAGTAGCCCATTACGTCGGCCTTGCCGAGTTTCAGATGGCCGATCAGAGCGGCAACGTCGTCGCCCAGCGTTTCACAGCGCAGTGGCCTGTCGGTGTCTGGCGTGCGCCCATGCGCCTGGAGATGGACGGCGATCACCTGCCGGCCCTTGGCCAGTTCGGCCAGATTGCTCCCGAAGCTGTCTGGGTTGATGCCCCCGTGAAGAAGAATGAGCGGCTTGCCGGCGCCATGCACGCTGTAAAAGATATGCTGGCCATTGACGTCGGCAAAATTCGCATTCGACATGGCGGGGGTCTCCTTGGCTTGAACGGGAAGGGTCGCAGTCAGCACTGCGGTCGCTGTGGCAGTCTTCAGGAAATCGCGTCTGAGCATATCGTCCTCACGTCGATCGTGTGCGACATCGTCATCCCGTCCTACGCCGGTAGCCGCGTGAGATCACGATCTGCCTGCGAGAAGCTCGTCCAGTTGGTCGAGCGTCTCGGGCATCGCATTCGCCGTCCCGGCGATCCGGCGTCAAGCGCTTCCTTCGAGGGATAGAGATCGTGCACGACCAACAGCGTCTTGCCGGCGTTTTCCTCGAAGGTCACCGTGGTGACGGCGCCCTCCGTCACCTTCCTCGTTGGTCCAAACGAGGCGCGAGTGCGGTGTCACTTCGAGGTACGTGCCGAAGAACGCCATCGTCGAATCCTCGTGGCGAAACACCAAACGATACTGCCCCCAACGCGAACATCCATTTCGCAGGAAAGCAGGGACAGCCCATCGATTTCGGTACCCACCACCTCCTGAATAGTTCTGCCTTGGTCCACGCCTCGAACACGAGGCGCGCAGGCGCGTTGACGGTTCGCGTGACGACGAGTTCGCGCTCGGACTTCCGCTCCACCCCCGTGCGGTTCTTCGTGGGGGCGGCCTCACTTTCTCTTCTTGCGTCCATTT
Organism: uncultured Gammaproteobacteria bacterium; assembly: GCA_963782865.1. Lineage (GTDB taxonomy): Bacteria > Pseudomonadota > Gammaproteobacteria > Steroidobacterales > Steroidobacteraceae > Bog-1198. Next base: position 67,563 of record CAWALS010000009.1, read on the forward strand.
GCTTTCTCCTTCCGTTTCAATTCCTCGACAACAATGTCCAACTCGTCGAAGCGCGCGGCCCAGAGCTGGCGATACCTCTCGATCCATGCCGCCTCTTCTTCCAGTCCGCGCAGGCCGAGCTTGCAGGTCCGCACGCGCCCGACCTTCTCCGTGGTGACGAGCCCCGCTTGCTCCAAGACGCCTACATGCTTCTTCATGCCCGTGAGGGTCATGTGGAACTTCTCGGCAAGGGCCGTGATCGAAGCGTCTGCACGCCCGAGCTGCTCCAGAACGCCGCGTCGGGTGGCGTCCGAGAGCGCGCCGAACGAGGCATCGAAGCGGGTCTCGGTATACTGAACCATGTGGTTCAGTATTACCACACGGATAGGCGGCATGCAAGGGGAAGCGGAGCGCGCGAGGCCTTGAACAGCTCAGCGCAAGGATTCTCGGCGAGAAGGAGCCTTAGATAACAAAGGACGACTGCCCTGTCATGCGTTATATTAGTATCATATTATAGACTTAAATGGCCAATTAGTCTATATTGCGATACATGCCAGCCAGACAACCGCCCTTCTACCCGGCCCAAAAGCGTATCCTCGCGGCGCTCGGAGAGCGCCTGAGGCTCGCCCGCCTGCGCCGCAAACTCACGATCGAGATTACCTGTCAGCGAGCCGGATATCTCGCGCATGACGCTCTTTCGGGCCGAAGCTGGAAGTCCCGCGATCGCACTCGGAACCCTGCTACGAATTCTCTCGGTCGCTCGGACTCGAGAGGCGACCTTGACGCGCTCGCGCGCGACGACAAGGCAGGTCAGACTCCTTCAGGACCAGGCGCTCCCGGTGCGCCGAAGGCGCCGCGGCGCGCGCGCGCCAGGCCCTCGTAACACTCAAGGAGCGGCGCCGTGACAGACGAAGTGGAAGTCTGGCTGGATTCCGACTTTCTCGAGCGAACGCGCGTGGGCACCCTCTCTCACGATCGCGGGACACTGCGCTTTGTCTATGAGCCCGAGCGTGGCTCAAGAATCCTCAGGCCTTCGCGCTCGGACCCCGATCTGTCCTTGGGCGAAGGGACCCACTTCCCAAACGCCGAAGCGGGCAACTTCCGCGTCTTCGACGACTCCGCCCCCGATCGCTGGGGTCAGACCCTCATGAAGCGCCGTGAAGCCCTTGCCGCAAAGGATGAGGGCCGAAAGCCCAGGACACTCTATGCCTGGGACTTTCTCTTAGGCGTCGAGGATGTAAGCCGCCAAGGCGCACTGCGCTATCGCGCCCGGCGAGGAGGCCTTTCTCGCGCACGACGCCTTGACCGTGCCGCCGGTCGCGAATCTCAAGGAGCTCGAGGTCGTCGCACGCGAGATCACCGCGAAGCGCATCGACGATCTCACAGCGCTGCGACAGTGGCTAAAAGTCCTGGTGGCCCCCGGGGCGTCGCTCGGCGGTGCGCGTCCGAAGGCGAGCTTCACCGAAACCAATGGCAGCTTATGGATCGCGAAGTTTCCCGCCGCACGATGACACGCGCGATGTCGGAGCCTGGGAGGCACTCGCGCAGCGGCTGGCGGCCCGCGTCGGGAATCGAGGTGCCGCAGTCTGAGCTGCGCCGCTTCAGCGGCGAGTACCATACCTTCTGCGTTCGGCGCTTCGATCGTTCGGCCGCTCGCCGGCGCTTCTACGCCTCCGCGATGGCCCTTCTGCGAAGGATCAGAGCGAGGGGACAAGTTACCTGGACCTCGCGGAGTTCGTACAGTCGCGCGGAGCCAAGGATCACATCGCTTCCGATCTCGAGCAGCTCTTCCGGCGAGTGGCCTTCAACGTCGCGATCGGCAATCGCGATGATCACTTAAGAAACCATGGGTTTCTTCTCACACCCACGGGCTGGCGGCTCGCCCCCGCCTTCGATCTGAACCCGAACATAGATAGAGCCGATCACGTCCTGAACATCGACGAGTCGGACAACCGTCCGAGTCTTGCTACTGTCATCGAGACCTCCGAGTGGTATGTCGAATCAAAGGACCGCGGTCGGGCCATCGTCGCGGAAGTGCTGAACGAGACGCGACATGGCGCCGTGCGGCGCAGGCGCTCAGGATCGCTGGTGCCGACATCGAGCTGACTGCGACGGCGTTTGCAGAGTCGGATGCTGCTTCGAGTTAGATCGCCATTCGCGAATCATCGGCCTGTTTGGAGCGCAGTCAGTAGGTGGCCGCGATGATGGCTTTTTGTCTGTCAGGGGTTCGAATAGGACGCGCCGAATACCCGGCGCCGGGCGACGTTGCCCAAATTTTTAAAAGTGGTGCGCAAAGAGGATTCGAACTTCGAAGGTAAATTATTGATTATGCAATTTTTTTGCGGGACGCAAAACTGCGTACCCGCACTTGTACCCGCACCGATACATCGAATCCGCGAGGACTCGAACTGCCCCGATACTGCCACGGGCTGAGAGGCGGCGCGAATGTCGTGCCAATGAAGCGATGACCGGCTGGTCTGTGGCCCTGCGCCAACTTTACGACGTAGCTTTTAAGCTGACAATTGCGCGCAAGGGTCCGCGAGTATTGCTCGGTGATCGAAAGACCGTCAGTCGGGAGATACCATTCGTTCTGGAAGGACTGCAAAGCGCGCTTCTCCTAGCCGCCCGTTCAGCGCAGCGGATCATCTGCGAAGCGAGGCCGAGATCGCGGCGTACATTGAAGCCTTGCTTGAGGACGGCGACGTACGCGCGGTTCCCGTTGCGCTGCGCACCATGGTCGACGCCGTGGGCGGTATGGCCGCACTAGCGGAAAAAACCGGACTCTCCCGCGAAACGCTATATAGGACACTTTCCGAATGCGGCAATCCTAGACTCGATACCCTCGCGGTGATCTTGGCGGCTTTTGGCTTGCGCCTGACGGTCCAACCGGCGCAGAAGTCTCGTTCGCGTCGTGGCGAGCCACGCCCCGCACTTGCGTGATCCACATCAAGGCGCGCATTGCATGATAGGAATTCAGAAAAGCCCATACCCTTTAGCGCTTGAATATCTTTATAAGATCGCTCGTGGCGTGATACCGGGCGCCGACGCCTTTTTCTTGCCTCCTGAACGATGGTCATCACAAGTCAGAAGGGAAAACTTCTTATACCCCTAGCTGCTCCTCGATGCAGGACTTAGAGCAGGCGCTGGCTTCGAATCAATCGGTGAAATATTCGAAAGGACTTAAAAGCGACGCTCGATTTGCTTTGTACCAGTTTCTCAACCGAGAAGGGGGACTTCCATCTGACTTTCGACTTTCGGACTTTGGCGGATGCCGAACGCGATTGGCAATCAAACGTGAGCCTACAAACCCACTTCGATTCCAAAATGGCAAAGGGCCTGCCTGCACGACAACCTAACGACTCGAACGTTCGCTTGAGCGCACGTTCAACCCCGATATTTCACTTCCAGAAGTCGACCGTGAGTTGACCGTCATCCGCGACCTAACCGGGTGGTACGAGCAAAATAAAAACCTCAATTCCTTCAATGTGCAGAGCGAATCGCTTTCTTATCTTAAAGCTGCGGCCGTGTGCTGGATACTCGATCTCGAACGTCGGAGAGACGCGGAAGTAGCCCCACGGGCGAAAGCAGCTTACGTCACGAAGATGTTGGAGATTGCGTCTCCTTTTCAGATGCAGCCATGCAACCGAATAAAGTTACCACCAGCTATGGAAGATTACGTTGCGCGTGAAAAAAGCGCTGTCGATACATCCCAACGTGGACTGCGTCAACACGCTGACGTTGAGGCATTACTCGAAGCGCTCGAACCCAGATTGCGGGACCGCTGGGCGGGCGCTGGCAGGCGTTGGAATCCGACAATGCTGATGGAGTCAGCCAAGCCGCGAATTCGATGGTTGAGGTTTTAGACAAAGTTATCGCGAAGGTGATTGGAGAACAGACTTTTGAGGAATACCTGAATTCTGATTCCCAACTCAATCAGATATGCTGAAGACGCAACGCCAATGGATCGGAAAGGTTAAAGACGGACTGCATTCGGTCAAGCACCATACTGACCCGCAATCGGTACAAACCGGCGAAAATATGATGCAAGCCGCTGAACTGATCATCAAAATGCTTTTAAGGAATGAAGCAACAACCGGGCTGCCACGCAATAGTCTGCGCGCCATATCGTGCAGCTTTCCATGTATTTGTTTGCACAAAACCCGAATTCTTAAGGGCATTCGTGGGCATGTCAGTTAATCTAACGAGAAGCTGACTGATATCGCCGTAAAGTGGATGGGCAAATTGCGGGTGATTGCTTCGGCTCGGGTTTCGTGGTTTTAGCGGCCCCAAACAGCTCAGCGATGGAGCGCTTTGGTAGCCCGTGTAGCTACCACATCTTTGGCACAAGCCATTGATTTATAAGCTAATAAAATCCACCAGATTCGCCGATGCCCCCACTCATGCCCGCGCCAAAGAGTGGCTGTTGATGGACATGTCCTCGGACGCTCCATGACCAATGCGCTTATCTGGTCGGCAATCGCGACGACATGGTAATTGGGGTCTTTGCCCGATCTCATTGGGAGCCCTATAATGTGTACGAAATTGTCTCGGATACACATCATGCGCACCAATATCGTAATCGATGAGAAGTTGATGAAGGAAACTCTTCGACTCACCGGCTTCAAAACCAAGCGGGAGGCGGTCGAGTTGGGCTGCGCACGATCGTTCGCCTGCGCAAACAGCAAGAAATCCGCCGGTTTCGCGGCAAGCTTCCGTGGCGGGGTGACTTGGATGCGATGAGAACGGACTGATGATACTGGTCGATACCAGCGTCTGGATCGATTACTTTCGCGGCGTCGTCACTCCGCAGTCCGAGAAACTGGACACTCTTCTTGGAGTCGAACAGGTGTTTACCGGCGACTTGATATTGACCGAGGTGTTACAAGGGTTCGTCAGCGAGCGTGATTTCAATCAAGCCCGGAAACTGTTCGCTTCGATCCCTCTGGTCCCGCTCGTCGGCGAGGACATCGCGTTTCAAGCGGCCAGAAACTTCCGCAAACTCAGGACCCTCGGGATAAGGATTCGGAAGACTATTGATACGCTGATCGCGACGAGTTGCATCGAGAAGGAACTCTCATTGTTATTCAGCGATCGCGATTTTGATCCGTTCGTTCGACATCTCGGACTGCGCTCGGCGAACTGATTCCGGTACCGATCGTTGAAGCAGCTCTGGAACGGGCCCTAAGTTAGTAAGCAACCATCCTGGCCTGAGAGTCTGCTGTTACACGAAATTTGCGTGGTCGACGCGGGCTCCTAAGAAATTCGGTTCGCACTTCTAGTCATGTCGGTCAGCGCGCCCCGGGACGTTCGGAGATGCAAGTTCATCACATCTCCACACATCTGGCCCAGCCAAGCACGACGGATTTCGCGCCTGTTGACGGTCTAGCACTTGATGAAGGCCAGCAGGTCGGGATTAATAACGTCGGCATGAATCGAAAGCATGCCGTGCGGGTACCCCGGATAGATCTTCAGAGTCGAGTTCTTGATCAACTTCGCCTGAAGCAAGGCGGCGTCTTTGTAAGGGACGATCTGGTCATCGTCGCCCTGCGTCACCAGGGTCGGCACCTCGATCGCCTTCAGGTCTTCGGTTTGATCCGTCTCCGAAAATGCCTTGATGCCAAGATAGTGGGCGTTCGCCGCACCCATCATGCCCTGGCGCCACCAGTTGTTGACAACGCCATCGACGACCGGCGCCCCGGGGCGGTTGAATCCGTAGAACGGAATCGGCACCTCCGAAAAAACTGTGCCCTA
>CAWALS010000010.1:0-134262 GCA_963782865.1 uncultured Gammaproteobacteria bacterium
CGTGTAGAAAATTATGGCCGAGTAGCTTCATTCTTATCGAGATTAGCAGAGTTTTCGTTCCGATTTAGTCGGCATTATCCTGGCTCCTTCCAAGGCAATCTTGACTGGAAGGAGATCATCGTGGAGCCGTCATACAGTCATTCGTGGTCGATGCAGTGTGTGCTAGAAGGGCCGCTCGCATCCCATATCAGTTCCTTTACTAAATCGCTGGAGAAACAAGGGTATTCTCAAGAATCGAGTCACGTGCAAACCCGCTTGGCTGCTGATTTTAGTCTCTGGCTCAAGCAAACACATGCTGCTTTACCCGCAATCACCGGCCAGCATATATCGCGCTATCTGCGTTATCGGTCTCGTCATCGACGTCGCAGGTCAAGCGATACCTGCGTATTGAAGCGGTTGCTGGACCTTCTACGCCACCAGGGCGCCATCGATGAGTTGCCGAACGTTCCCGTCGAGGCGAAGCGCTTGCAGCAATTATTGGACAAGTACACGGTGTACTTGCAACAGGAACGCGTACTTTCCACCGAGTCGATCGACACCTATGTGCCATTTGCGGAAGTCTTTTTGAGGGCCTGTTTCCGTGACCGGAAACAAATACAACTCTCCTCACTGCGCGCCGCTAATGTCATCGCATATGTGCAGGGGCAGGTAAAATGCCTGCATCTGGCGCGGGCAAAAATGATGGTTACGGCGCTGCGATCCTTCCTCCGTTATTTGCTTTACAGCGGCGCCGTCAAGCGAGATTTGGCTGCCGCTGTACCCACCGTTGCCAACTGGTCGATGGCGTCGATCCCTCGTGCGATTTCCGTGGAACATGCGCAGGCGGCGCTCGCATCTTGCAACCGTCAGAGCGCCACAGGCTGCCGGGATTACGCCATTTTATTGCTGCTGGCCCGACTAGGTTTGCGCGCGGGCGAAATCGTCGCGTTCAAACTGGAGGACATCGACTGGCATAACGGAACCCTGAATGTGCATGGTAAGGGTGGAAGGGGATGCCCTATGCCGCTTCCGGCCGATGTGGGTGCGGCAATCGCCGACTACCTGCAGAAGGGGCGACCGCACAGTACCAGCCGCTCGGTATTTTTGCGCGGTGTAGCGCCGATGGGGGAGTTTCACGGACAGGAAGGGATCGGATCTATCGTTGCGCGCGCGCTGGCACGGGCGGGTGTTGAAACGCCGCACAAGGGCGCGCATCAGTTTCGGCATCGACTGGCCTGCGATCTATTGCGCCAGGGTGCCTCTCTGGCGGAGATTGGTGAGCTGTTGCGGCATCGCCGTCCAGAAACAACGGCGATTTACGCGAAGGTCGATCTTGCTGCCTTGCGCACACTCGGCTTGCCTTGGCCGGGAGGTGTGCAATGAACACACTTCGCGAAGCAGTTCAGAGCTATTTATCGATGCGCCGCGCTCTGGGATTCAAGTTGCTTCTTGCCGGCAACGCGCTGCAGGACTTCGTCATCTTTATGGAAAAGCGGCGGGCCGTGCACATCACCCAACGTCGCGCGCTCCAGTGGGCACAGCAGCCGAAGCACGCTCAGTTGGCAACGTGGGCAGCACGATTGGGCTATGTCCGTGGATTTGCCCAGTACTACAGCTCCATCGATCCACGCACGGAGATTCCACCGTGCGGCTTGATGCCGTACCGGCCGCGCCGAGCGAAGCCCTACCTCTACAGCAGCGCAGAAATTGAGGCTCTACTTCAAGCCGCATTGACTCTCTCCGGCGGACTGGGCCTGCGTCCGTGGACATATTATTGTTTCTTGGGTCTGCTGAGCGTGTCGGGATTACGCCTCGGCGAAGCGCTCGATTTAAAACGGGAGGATGTTGATCTGAATGAAGGCATTCTGACGGTTCGGGGGAAATTCGGAAAACTACGGTTGGTTCCTCTGCATGCGTCAACCCGCGAGGTGCTTGCTGATTACGTCGCACGTCGCCAGCGCTTCCTTGCTGGACGCTCTGCACTTCACCTGTTTGTGTCAAACACCGACCGTTCATTGCATCGTGCAGATGTGTACAAAACCTTCCATGCGCTGTCGCGCCAAATCGGATTACGCAGCCCAACCGCCACCCACGGACCGCGTTTGCATGATTTTCGACACCGATATGCCTCAGAAACCCTGTTGCGATGGTATCGGAATGGCGAAGACGTTGAGCGCCGCTTACCACTTTTGTCAGCTTACCTCGGCCATGTGCATCCGAGCGATACCTACTGGTACCTCAGCTTGTGCCCGGAGCTGATGGGACTGGCGGCAAAACTGCTCGAGCACCACTGGGAGAATCCATCATGAAATCGACAACCCGGTTTGCCACGTTACTACAAGCCTTCTTCACCCAGCGGCTCATGCAGCAAAAGCAAGTCAGTTCACACACGATCGAATCGTACCGCGACACGTTCCGGTTGCTGCTGAAATTCATCCAAAAGCGCCGACACAAGCAGCCGGCCAGTTTATTGTTCGAAGATATCGATGCACCGCTGATCTGCGCGTTTCTCGACGATCTGGAAAAGCAACGTGGTATTAGTGCGCGCAGCCGCAATGTTCGGCTCGCCGCCATCCGCTCCTTCTTTCACTACACGGCCTTTGAGGTACCTTCTCGATCCGAGCAGATCCAACGCGCACTCGCTATTCCCAGCAAACGTTATACTCGCACTCAGATCGGATTCCTGACACGACCCGAAGTCGATGCGTTACTGGCCGCCCCCGATGCGCGGACGTGGAGTGGTCGTCGGGATCACGCGCTGCTCCTCACAGCGGTGCAAACCGGCATGCGCTTGTCTGAAATGACAGGACTCAAGCGGCAAGACGTGACCCTCGGCACGGGTGCCCATGTTCGAGTACTGGGTAAAGGTCGCAAAACCCGATGCATACCCCTCGCCGAGCCGACCTGTGCGATCGTCAAGGACTGGCTGCAGGAGCCTCCCAAAGCGGATAACGACATCGTGTTTCCCAATGCACGTGGTGCTCGTCTCAGCGCCGATGGCGTGAGCTATATTCTGGCGAAACAGATCGAGACCGCCTGCAAGGCTTGTCCCGCTCTGCGGAAAAAACGCGTGACGTTCCATCAGCTTCGACACACCTCAGCTATGGAAATGTTGCGAGCGGGTTTCGACGGTACGATGATTGCCCTGTGGCTCGGTCATGAGTCCCCCGAGACCACACAGATTTATTTAGATGCGGACCTCGAATTAAAGAAACAAATGCTGGAAAAAGGTACTCCCCATGGCGGTAAGCCCGGAATATACCGGCCTGATGATCAGCTGCTGGCTTTCCTCAACGGGTTGTAACGTGGTCAGGATAATGCCGATTCAGTGCACAGCCGCACGGTGCGGCGGTACTTACAAACAAGCACTTTCATTACACTCAAAAGGAGTACTCGGCCATAATTTTCTACACGGAGTTATGGCGCTAATTCCGAGATCGGAATTAAAGACAGTCCAGCAGCACCCAGGTCGAGAACAACCGCGAGTCGACCGCGCGGCAGTACCATCTCGCTGAGCGCGCCGTGGAACTCGGATGGCCTCGTGCACAGGTGAAGGTCTTGGACGAGGATCTTGGCATCTCCGGTTCCGGCCTCACCGACCGTGCCGGCTTCGCGCGTATAATCGCGGAGGTGGCGCTCGGCCAGATCGGCATCGTGCTCGGCCTGGAAGTCTCGCGCTTGGCGCGTAACAACGCCGACTGGTATCGCCTCCTCGATCTGTGCGGGGTCACCAATACGCTGATTGGCGATGCGGACGGGATTTACCACCCCGGGTTGTTCAACGACCGGCTGGTACTGGGCCTGAAAGGCACGATGTCGGAAGCGGAACTGCACGTCCTTCGGGCGCGGCTGCTCGGTGGGATCCGCAACAAGGCAGCCCGCGGCGAACTGAGCCGCGGGTTGCCCGTCGGCCTGGTGCGGGGCGAGGGGGATGGCGAGGTGCTGCTGCATCCCGATGAGTCGGTCACCGCGGCGATCCGCGCCGTCTTCGAGCGCTTCGCCGAGATGGGCTCGGCACGGCGCGTATGGCTGTGGTTCTGCTCGCAGGGCTTGCGCTTCCCGCTGCACTCGAACACCCTTCAGGATATCCGGTGGGTAACACCCACGTATACGAAGATCCATCAGGTCCTGACCAACCCGTTCTATGCCGGCGTCTACGTATATGGCCGAACGCAGCAGCTCTCCTACATCGATGAGGGCGGGCGCGTGCGCAAACGGATCAAAAAGCGTTTGCGCGCGGAATGGCCCGTCTTCCTTCGCGATCACCACGCCGGCTACATCGATTGGACCACGTTCGAGGCCAATCAAAAGCGCCTGGCGCAAAACACCCGCCCACGACCTCACCAACACGGAGGTGCCGTGAGAGAGGGCACCGCGTTGCTGCAGGGTATCGCCGCCTGTGGTGGCTGCGGGCGGCCGCTGAAGGTGCACTACCGCGGCCGCCACTCCACGCCCGGGTATCACTGCGCCGGCAAGACCATCGTCAACGGCCGCGGCGAATACTGTCTGAACGTCGGCGGCTGCCAGATCGATGCGGCGGTCGCGGCCCGGGTTGTTGATTGCGCTTCGAAGAGATCAGGATGAGCGGTAGGTATTTGTATTCTAATGCCTTTTGCACGCCCACGGCACACATGCAGTGCTTTGAGCTCGCCGCGCTTTACACGCTGCAAGATGGTTTGCCTCGAGACGCCGAGCAGGTTCATGGCCTTGAACATTTTCACGTAGCCGTCGGGCGCGTTTTCAACAAACATCGAACGCAGTTCCTGCGTCATACGGATGCGCCACGGCGCGCCAGGCGTGACTTGCTCACCAGCAATGAAGCCATCATTGAGCCAGCGATGCAAGGTCGATGGTGCAAGCCCGATAGTTTGGGCCGCACGCTCGATGGTCATGCAGTCGCCGTCTGGTATGTGATCTGCGGCCTCGAAGCATGGGATTTTCCAGTGCGTTCGCAGGCTACCGACGCGATTGGCGGTAAACGACAGACCTGTGGCGGTGGTGCGTCCTTACGATTGAGGATGCCGGCGATAACCGTATCAGGATAGTGAGTGGCCAAGCGGCGCAGCAACTGGATGGTATCTTCAGCGGTGCGGATTGTTGCCGGACGCGAACGCGGCAGTGGCACGTCGAGTTCGCTCAACAAAATGCCGCGCCAGCGCAGCGTGAGGTGCGCGTTAAATTTCTCGCGCTCGATCCCATGACGACTTCCTCGAGCAACGTGCGCAGCAACTCTTTGCGGTCCCGATCGGTCGTGGTGGGCGCGGACCAGACTGCGTCGAGATCTTTGCCTAGGGCAACGACGGCGGCGCGATCTTCGGGCGTCAGCGTGAGAGGCCTCGTGTGTTCGCGACGAGCGAGTTCGGCTTCGGCGGCCTTCAGCTCGCGCAAGTATTCTCCCACTCGCCTCCGAGGCCGCGCGCGACCAACCGATTGTCTGGATCGACGGCGCGGTAACGGCGCTCGGCGCGTTGCGCGCCGTAGCGCGCACGCCCGACATCTCGCCGGAACTGTTCCACGGCGGTCTCGTGATCCGCTTCGAGTTGCTCGGCGGCCTTTACCGATGCTTCGAGGCCTGCGGGCGCCGAACGCGTAAGAGTTCGGGCAAAAGTCGGCCTCGAAAATCGCTTCGAGATTAGCTTCAGCGCCCCTTGCACCACGCGGTCGCGAATACAAGGAATCTGAAGTGTTCGGACTTTGCCATTGTCTTTCGGTATCTCCACCGCGCGGTTCTTTTTGGGTTCGTATCTGCCTGTGAGTAGGTCTTCCCGCATCGCCGCCAAGAAACCGGCCACCCCGCCGGCTCGATGTCCGAAAACTTCTGGCCATCGATGCCGGGGCCCCGCCGTTCCTCTTGGCTATCCGGTACGCTTCCTCCAGGGTCTGCATCTTCGCAATATGCGCGAAGAACCCCCAGAAGCGATGCGTCTTGTCCGACTTCGCCTTTCGATAGATCCGTCGTCGCAGATCCTGCAGCTCAATGGGCGCCTTTGTCATCTCACCCCTGCCTCACGTTGACCAACGGAATACTCACCGGTCCGGGCCCATCCCTCCGGGCGCGTTTTGCTGCACGCCCATCATCAGTACCGCAACCCGATCCGCCACCCTGATGTCTATGCCTGCGCATTTCCCACTCACGGTTATGGCCCAGGCATCTCCTCGAGGAGCTTTCTTCCCCGGACACCGAGGGCTTCTCCAGTTTCCACGTCTTCATTCGCACCCTGTCGCCGCTGATACCCCGCCGGTGAGTGCCGTCGATCGGACTCGTTTCGATACGGCACTTGTTGCTTTCGCACGATATAGACAGTCTCAGCCACCGGAAATTCGTGTAACGAGGCTACCTCTGCGTTCAATCACTTACAACCTGGTGCTTTGCGCACACTCCTTTCGAGAGCATGTTGTCGGAGGGCTCCACCGTCTTGCTCTCACGCAACGGTGCCTCCCACGCTACGAGGCCTGAGTCTTTTGACCTCGGTCGGACTTTCACCGACTTGAAGACGTGTCCTTCTCTGGACACGCCGATGCCCCAGCGTTTCCCATACCACTGAACCTTCTCAGCTGCGGCCTCGAAGTCTTTGACCGACAGGTTCGTGAGCAACAACCAGCTGATCGCCTCCTGCCCCCAGGCCGGGCGATCTCCGTGGCCGCTATCACGTTCACGCCGATCGGCTCCGTCGAACCCGATGTCTTGGCGTTGCCCCGGCGTTGCGGCGGTTTGATCGTGACCGACGCCACGCGCACTTCAACCTGCGCCGTACGGGCCTTGCGCTTGCCGTTACCGGGAATCTTCACTGTCAGGGTGCCGAGCACATCGGCGCTGGCGTAGGCGTCCAGAATGCTCTCGAAGCCTTCGCTCTCTTCGGGCACGAGCAGCCGATCGGTGCGCGCACGGATGAGAAAGCGCGCTCGCTGCTGCTTCGCTTGCGTGAGAAATTCGAAGAAATCCGATTCCCGATCGGCCACCGTGACGAGCTGAACTCCGCGCGGGGCGCGCTCCACCGTCTCCTCGAGCGCCTGCAGCCACTTGGAGCTTTCCTTCTCCTCGATCGCGGTGCACTGCAGGCGCAGGATGTTTTCCTGATACCCTTGCACGGGAACCTGCTGGCGCGCCCAGATCCTCTGACTCAACAAACCCAGTGGCTCGCCCGCGGCCGTAAAGGCCAGCGCGTTATGCATGATCAGCCCGCGCTCATGCGCGCTATTGCTGTTGCCGATCGGCCCCAGGCCGCGCGTCTTCGGATGCTGGCCGTAGGAGAAGAACACCGTGTCCTGCATAACCAACACCGCTCCGCCTACACCCGCTATGCGCTTGAGCGTCGCTTGGATATGCGGCTCGAGAATGGCCTCGCAGCTCGCATTACCGTTGTCAAACAGACGATAGGCGCCTTGCGTGCTCGCCCAATCCCCACAGGCTTCATTGATCGGCGAGGCCGGGGAGTTGGCAAGCTGTTCGGCGGTCTTGATCAAGCGGCGATCCAGGCGTTTGTCGGACAGGTCAACGCCGGCGAACTCCTGCGCCACCACTCCACCGACTCGGTGCCGGCCTCGATGATAGCCTGCACCTAGGGATCTTCCCATCGCGCTGTCTTCGCCAAGCAGCCTGCTACCCTTCGTCGCACGTTGCGACGAGGAGAAGGATAGCAAACGAACGCCGCTGTGTCCAGCGCTCCCTATGCGGCGCTCAATACGACCGCGGAACACTCAAGACTTGTGTGGAATAGACAGGCTATATACAGTGTAGTGACGTACATTGGGTTCTAGTTCAACCAGGAACGCTCGATCAAAATCATAATACTTGGCGCGCTGAAAGTCTTCGCCCGCGAACCGCTTGATCGCGTCGACGTCGTCCCAGAACGTGAGCATCTCGAAGTGCGCAACGTCGCCTTCCATGCGGTACAGACAGAAAGCGCCGCGGTTCGCCGATATTGATTTGTAATCCGGTAGCGCGACTTCTCTCATCCGATTCAAATATTCCTCACTCTTGGTAGCCGGCACGGCTCCATGCCACATGCGCGCAATCATTCAAACCCCCAGGTCATAGCACCCCTGAACCGTCGACCTTTGACGTTAAGCGCCGCATCATAGGCTCTACCGCACAGTCATAGAAACGAAAGAATCTCGTGAGTAGGGAAAACGGAACCTTTTTCGGCCGGCGATAAAGTCACAACAGAAGCGCCATCAGCGACCCTCCCGGCACAACCAGTACTATCACCGCATATGGCGCGAGATCCCAGCTTCTAAATACGCCGCCGCATAGACGCTCAGTTTCCGCGGCGGCGGCGTAGCATTGAAGGTCGCCATGGACTATTGGTCGGCTGGTGAAGTCACCTTTCGGTGCGCTGGCGTTGGTGGAAGGATGCGCTTAACGTAAGAGTTAGGTGTACACGTGTCCACTACCGAAAAAGTCGTCGAAACCGGCCGGCGACGTCGCCGACGCCATAGCGCAATGTTCAAAGCGGAAGCAGTTGGGGCTTGCCAGCAGCCCGGCGTGTCGATTGCCGCGGTGGCCTTGGCGCGACGGCTCAACGCCAACTTGCTGCGCTCATGGGTACGGCAGGCGGAACGGAACAACGCACCGATCGCGATACGGTCCACGGCGCCCAGCGTTGCAATCGAGAACTCCGAGAGCTTTGTGCCGGTCGCGCTGCCCTCGAGCCCCGCCGAGAGCGTGATCCGCGTGGAGTTACGGCGTAAAGGGCGCAGCATGAGCCTGCAGTGGCCGGCATCGGCGGCGCGCGAGTGCGCGCTGCTGCTGCGAGAGCTGATGAAGTGATCCGAGTTGATGCGGCCTGGTTCGCGGTAGAGCCGCTCGATATGCGCGCCGGCGTCGATACAGCACTCGCTCGCGTCGTGACTGTGTTCGGGGAAGCGCGAGCTCACCATGCGTACCTCTTCGTCAACAAGCGCGCGAATCGCATGAAGGTGCTGGTGCATGATGGCTTTGGTCTGTGGCTCTGTGCGAGAAGACTCTACGAAGGCAGCTTTGTCCGCGCGGGGGCTAGCCTGGAACCCCATCGCGCCTAATCACCTAACGGCTCCGTGTTGAGCGACGCGTTCGCGCCCGGGATGCGCGCTTCGCGCCTCCATGGCGTTACCTAATCTGTAGATATAGTGTTATTACCACTGAGTTACTTCGTCATTAGGCGTTCCGGTTCCCGCGCGCGGCAGCAATACTGACGCGCGCCGAGATCCAGATAATTATCTCGTATTTTTCCGGTATTGTAACCTGCAAAGGCTTGATTTCGCTTGCAACACGAGCGTCCATATGACATAGTGGATATATGTCTATTAGGTCTCGTAAAGAGATAACAGATAGCGACATCAAACGGGTCTTTCTTGAACCCGCTAATCCAACCCACCGCCAATACGAAGCACTGCGCGCCTACTTCGTCGATGGACTCCCCTCCGCCGAGACCGCCGCACGCTTCGGCTACACCCCGGGAAGCTTTCGCGTCCTGTGCCACGGGTTTCGGCAGGATCTTGAGCGACCGTTCTTCCTGCCGGTGACTAAGGGTCCCCACGTCTCGCCCAAGCGCAATACGACGCGCGAGAAGCTCGTCGAGTTGCGCAAACAGAACCTGTCGATCTACGACATCAGCCGCATACTGAAGGAGCAAGACCAGCGTTTAAGTCCTGCGGCGGTCGCACGCCTGCTCAAGGATGCCGGTTTCGCCAAGCTACCGCGGCGCGCCGATGAGGAACGGCCGGCGAAACACCGACCGGAAGCGGCAGCGGTGGCCGATGTGCGCGAGTTGGATCTATCGGCCCAGCACTTTCGCACCCAGTTCGGGGGCCTGTTCTTGTTCGTGCCGTACCTGACGAAGATCCCGCTCGAACGGATGCTGCAGCAGGCCGGCTTTCCCGGCACGCAGCAGATCCCCGCGGCCCAGGCGATGCGCTCGCTGCTCGCGTTGAAGCTCTTCGGCAGTGCCCGACACAGTCACGTCATGAGTTCGTGTTCGATCAGGGATTGGCGCTGTTTGCCGGGCTCAACGTGATCCCGAAGCGCAGCTTCCTCACCGAGTACAGCTGCCGCATCCCCCCGCCGCGTATCCGAAGCTCATGAGCCGCTGGTTCGACGCCCTGAAGGCCTTGGACTTTCAGCACGGCGTGTCCTTTGATGTGGACTTTCACAGCATTCCCTTCCATGGGGAGGATGCGCTGCTGCAAAAGCACTACATCTCCAAGCGCAGCCGCCGGCAAAAGGGCGTGCTCGCGTTTCTCGCTCAGGATGCCGACAAGCGGGTGTTCTGCTATGCAATGCCGCCGTGCGCAAGGAGACGCAGAACGATGAGATCTTGCGCTTCGTCGAGTACTGGAAACAGCGCACTGGGCACCTGCCCGAAGAGCTGGTGTTCGACTCCAAGCTCACCACGTACCGGAACCTGAGCCGCCTCAACGAGCTTGGCATCCCGTTCATCACGCTGCGCCGTCGCGACCCGAAGATGCTTCAGGAAATCCGCACCCAGCCGGCCTCGGCCTGGCGCCGCATCGAACTCGAGAGCATCGCGCGCGCCTATCGCACGCCGCGGATCCTCGATCAGACGGTCACGCTGCGCGACTATGAGGGACCGATCCGGCAGATTACGGTCACGGACTTGGGCCACGAGGAACCGACCATCGTAGTGACCAACCAGCTGCGTCGCTCCGCGGTCCACCTCATCGGCCGCTACGCCCAGCGCATGCTCATCGAGAACGGCATCGCCGACGGTGTGGATTTCTTCCACATGGACGCCCGTCCTCGGCGGTGGCCATGAAGGTCAGTTGCGATCTGCAGCTCACCTTGATGGCCAGCAGCCTGTATCGCCTCCTCGGCGAACAGCTCGGCAACGGCTACGCGACCGCCAAGTCCCAGCACATCTTTCGCGACTTCATCAACGCGGTCGCCCACGTGATGATCACCGAGCGGGAGATCCTGGTGCGCTTTCAGAAGCGCGCCCACAATCCACACCTCACGGCGGCCGGCCTCGCAAAGACCGATCTGCCGGTGCCGTGGCTGGGAAACCGACGTCTGCAGCTCCTCTTCGGGTAAATCCCGGTGGCGAGGAGGCCAAAATCGATGCGCGCCGCGGCTCAGCGCAGCACCGGAAGGGAGTCGGGCGCGATGAGCAACTCGATGCTGCGGGCGACGCCGGGTGTGCGCCGGATCAGGCCCTTACGTTCCAAGGTGATCAACATCTGGTGCACGGTGGGTGGCGTGACCTCGAAGTATTTTTGAATGTCCGCTTCGGCGGGCGGGCGCCGCAGCACCCGCGTGTAGGCGTAAATGAAAGCCAGGTACTGCCCCTGCGTGGGGGTCATTGGGGATTGCATCGCCCAGCTATCATGAGCGCAAAGATCGAATGTACGATATCGCGCTCAATTGTGCGCAATCAGTTCGGATCCGCAATCCCAGGGAGTCCACGAATTACTGCCATGGCACGTTCAACGCGAACTCGCGCCAAATCCGCCGGCCTGAAACCCGGCCGGGCCTCCTCTACCCGAAAGTCCGGGCCTTCTACCCCGTGGCCGACAATCGAGGAGTTCCTGGACGCCGAGCAGGGCACCATCTCCCTCGGCACCATCAATGACGCATCACTCGGCTACACGGCCGTGGCCAGTGACGAACACAACATGTTGGTGGCACTCGTGCGTAACCGCGGCGAAACGCTACATCAATTACTCGATCGCCTTGAGAAGGCTCTGCGACCTGCCATCGAGGAGCAGATCTACGTCGACGAAATCAACGGGTAATGGAGTCAACAGCGCCGTGCCCCGCCGTGGTGTCTGCAGTTCAGCTAACGCGTCGATCGGCGGCCCGCACGGCACCCCGAATGTTAATCCCAGGTGCGCGCCGTGGAGTTCCAGGCTAGTGAGACACAGGGCCAGGTACCGTGAACGTTACCGTCTGTTCGGTGCCTGCGATCGCCTTATGCGTCGGCTCCGCCAAAACGAACCGGACCTTGTGTGGACCAGGTGCCAGTCCGACGAGGACCACCGTCTCGCCGCTGGTATCGACGATCGGAAAGGTGGCGTCATCCACAAAATAGTGCAGGTGTCCAACGCGTGGCGATACGCTCAGAGCACCGCTGCCGAACACCGGTAGAATGCGCAGGTTCTCCGTCCGGTATTGGATCATCACGCGTCCCAATGCCAGCTGTTCGGGAATAGGTGGATCGACGATCAGTTTCGCCGGTGGCTCATTCTGCATTGCGACCAGTGGCGTCGGCCCGCGTATGTCCCTCGCACTCTGGGCGAAGGCACTCGTGGTAATCACAGCGCCGGTCGCGACTGCGGCAAGGGTCTTGATGAGTGGGATCATTTCATTCTCTCCTTTGATTAAGTTAGGGACATTCTGGGCCGCATCAGCGCGGCGATTCCACGCTTTCAGGATTACAGCAGCGTCAACGGATCGTTGCCTGCAGCATCTGTCGCCGCCCAAGACAGGGTAAAGAGAAACCGGGCGCTGCGACGACGCCCTGGTCTGGACGCTGCGCTCGGTATGCTTTCCAATCCGTCGAGCGGGATACACCGTCGGTCTAGACTCATTGGACTTGCACCTGCTCCGGCGTGCCGAGCTTAGCTGCGGTGCCGGAAGCAATCACCAGATAGCGCCGCTCGGCTCCATATTGCTCTGCACGATCTGCCGGATCGGTCCGACCGCATTGACGATGGCCGCTCCGGCCGGGTTGGTCATGAAGGCCGCCAGCGGCTCGAGGCGCCGCTGCCATCCGGCCGGCTCGCCAGCGCCAGCACATAGGGCTGTCTTCGGCTCAGACCGGTGACCGCGGCCTCCAGCACCTGCACCAGCCCCTGATCGAACAGCGACACGCTGGTCGGCGCCTTGCCGATCGGCCTTGCCGTCGTCGGCGCCAGCGCGAGATGCGCAGCCTCGCCGGCGATGCCGAGCGGCTGCAGGTTCTGCGTGCCGGCGCCATCCGGCACCGCATTCGGCACATAGACGACGGCTTGCGGCGCCTGGCCGATCGGGATCGGTCGCGATCACTTTGTTGGTCAGCGTGTCGATCGCGGTCATCGCGTCGGCGTTCTCGAGCCCGACATAGACCCGCGTGCCGTCGCCGGACGGCCAGATGCCATGCGGCAGATTGCCGACCGGGATGGTCGCGACTTGCGCGAAATTGTCGGTGCGGAACACCTTGACCTCGTTCAGGCCGCCGACGGTGACATAGGCGAACGTGCCGTTGGCGTTGCGCACGATGTTGACGTGGTTGGTGATCGGGCCGGTATCGAGCGTCTTGAGAAGATTGAACGGCGGCTGCGCGTCGAACACTTGCGTCTTGCCGGTGTCCTTCAAGCGTAAACCAGACCTGCGTGCCGTCCGGCGTCGCCGCGATGTTCGGGCAGAACGGGCTTGCCTGCGGCACCTTGCCGACGATCGTGTGGTCGGCAACGGAGATGACGTCGGTTTCGGGCTTGAACGACGAGCAGACATATCCGTATTTCCCGTCCGGCGAGAAGATCGTCATGCCCGGGCCCGTTCGGAACGCGTGATCCGCGTCTTCTCCTCGAAGGTCTGCGCCGTCGAGCACGGCGACGTAGTTCTCGCCGCGCACCGTGACCCAGACTTCCTTGCCGTCCGGCGTGAAGAACGCCTCGTGCGGCGAGCGGCCGACATAGGTGACGTGCTTGACGGCGTTGGTCGCCGTATCGATGAACGTGACCGAGTTCGAGCCGATGGAGACGACCGCGAGGGTCTGGTGATCGGGCGAGAAGCCCATGCCGTGCACGAGCAACTGACCCTTGTAGAGCGGACTGAAGTTGCGCCGGCGGCGGATCGCCCAGGCGAATGACGCCGAGGAGCTTGTTGTCGGCGGGATCGGTAACGGAGACCGTGTTCGAAAATTGCTCGGCCGCGTAGACGCGGTCGCGATGGCTCACCGGAATATCGGGATCGGCGGCGGCGCCGGGCGCCTGGCCGGCCGAGGCCGGCAGTCGAAGCTCAGCGAGACGGCTGCTCGCCAGCAAGCGTCATCGTCAGAAGGCGTAAGTTTCATTGTCACGGCTCCTATGGCATCCTTGTCCCGGCGGGCGTCGCATTTGCGACATCGATTAACGACTCGGCCGAAGATGAAGTTGGGCTGGCGAAGGCATGGATGGCGGCAGAGGCTCGCCGACAGCGAGCCGCATCGCGGCGATCTCCTGCTGTTGGGTGACGATGATCTCCTGGGCCATGCGTCTGAGCTGCTCATTGTGGCCGTAACGCAGAACCGCCAATGCCATAGCAATAGCGCCCTGATGATGCGGCACCATCATCGCCACGAAGTCGTGATCGACTTCGCCCGTCGGCTTAACCGCCATGTCGTTCATCATCTTCTCATGGCGGCGTCGTTTTCCGCCACGTAAGGGGCCTCAGCCGCAAGCTTGGCCCGCAGCACTGCGCCCGACTCCTCTGTGGGTTGTGACAGAGCGTCGGCCAACGCAAAGGATACGGCCCCGAAAGCCAGCGCGGACGTCAGAATGAGCGAGCACCGCCGACTGCCGATCGCGGATACCCTTCTTTGACTATAGCACCGGCAGGAATCGGACATGACATGCACTCCTGTTTCGGGGCGTCAGCACAAATCGGCGTCGGAGATCACCGGGTGCGGCCGTTAGGCAAAGCGACTGCCGATCAAAGAATAAGCGTAGAAATTCCCCACGCATGAGTGCGCCCATATATGGCGCGCCGGTGTTCCGGTTGAATTTCATGTTGTATCCCCTTTTTGATGTGCCTGCGGTTCGCTCGCGTACGCGAGCTTGTCTTCGCCTCGTTCCTTCGGGCGTGTCGCATCAGGCTGGGTTCGAGGCAATCTCATCGCGATTATAGTCCCGCACGGTCGTGCCATCCGAGAGCGGCAATGAGTGAGCATCCGGCCCGCACGCGCATGCACGTGGCGCGCCGCAACAAACTATGTGGTAGCACGACCAACTGACTGCTATGTGGCGCACATACTGAACCTTCGAACGTCGAAAAGTGTTGGCCGCGTGGAGCCCTTGGCTCGCTCAATGGCAAAGCGTTCGTGGCTTCGACCCACGTTCAGCGGCCGTCGGTCGCTTCGCGACCCACTCTCGTCTGTGGTCAGTGTCTGCTTTGCCGCATCAGAACAGCGAGTGCTCGAACCGCCGGGAATGTAGCCTCATCAACTTCTCGGGGCTGCAAAAGGCGTCGATGCGCCGATACAGGCCGCCGCCCCAAACAGTAGAACGCTGATCCATTTCATGAAACATTACTCCCAAGAGTAGACAAGCCGCCTTCAAACCGAGATGCCCTGCGAACAAATCTGCAGGGACTTACTTCGGCTAGCTGAAACTGTCGACATCGACGATAGCCTGGGCAAAGGCCTGCGGAGCTTCTTGCGGCAGATTGTGTCCGACGCCGCCGGTGATGAGCCGGTAGTCATACTTGCCGGAGAACTTGTTGCGATAGGCTGTGCTGGGCGCGTGGATTGCCCCGTTGGAGTCGCCTTCCATGGTGATGGCCGGCACGGTGACGACAGGAAGCGCGGCCAGCCGCTTTTCGAGGTCGTCATATTTCCGCTCACCATCCGCCAGGCCGAGCCGCCAGCGATAATCGTGCATCACGATGTCAACATGGTCCGGGTTGTTGAAGGAAGCTGCTGTGCGGTTGTACGTGGCATCGTCGAAATTCCACTTCGGCGAAGCCTGGTGCCAGATGAACTTATTGAACTCGTCGAGGTATTTCGCATAGCCGGCCTTGCCGACTGCAGTGGCGAAATAGTACTGGTACCAAAACAGGAACGCAGGCTGGGGTGGCAACGGGGTCTGGTTGCCCGCAGGGCTGCTGATCAGATAGCCGCTGACGGAAACGATTGCCTTGCAACGTTCCGGCCATAGTACAGCCATGACGTCCGCTGTGCGCGCGCCCCAGTCAAAGCCGCCGACGATGGCTTTCTGAATTTTGAGTGCATCCATGAGAGCGATGATGTCGAGGCCAACAGCCGACTGCTGGGCGTTGCGCATGGTTGCGCTGGATAGAAAGCTGGTGGTGCCATAGCCGCGCAGGAACGGGACGATCACCCGGTAGCCTTTCGCCGCCAGCAAAGGGGCCACATCGACAAAGCTGTTAATGTCGTAGGGCCAGCCATGGAGAAGAATGACGCAGGGCCATCGGCGGGCCCGGCTTCGGCATAGCCCACATTCAGGAGGCCGGCGTCGATCTGCTTAAGCGGGCCGAAAGACGTGTTAGTCCCCGGTTTGATCGCAGCTACTTTTGACGCAGCCTCACCGGTTTGGGCGGCGGCGGATGCAATCGCCCCGAGCTGGGCAGCCACGATCGTCATGGCGGTGGTCCCAATGAAGCGACGGCGAGGCTCATCGATCGTCTCATCTTCGCTCATGGCTCTCTCCTATGGTTAAGTGAGTACACGATTAGGGGTGATCCAGGTATCCTGATCCGCGTGACCTCTTCACTTCGGGATTGGATTTTCTTCGAAGAGGCGAGCAACGAGAGCCGAATCGAGGTAAGCGCGAACCTCTACGATCTTGCCATCGGCGAATCGGCAAACCCAGCAATAGCGGTTATCGAACTTTAGCCCGTTCTTCGCCGTGGCAAGAGAATGCAACTCAACGACTGCCGCCACTCACCAATGCATGCTCCACGCGGAGTTGTGTACCTGGGAGCACCTTATCGAGCTTATCGAATGTGTGTGAGCGAAAGTCAGACTTACTTCGGTAGTGACCAGCAAGTGGGTGTGTCCCCTCTACAATCCAGTCGACGTTGTTGTCCACATACTCAAAGAAAGCAGCGCCGTCGCCGTTTTCAAGTCCCTGAGAGACATCGCGAACACGGTCACGCGTAATAGCCATATGGCCATATGGTTTTCCCGTCTCGTCGCAGTCAGGTGGCCAATTGCGTAGATCGGGCACCGCGACGCGGGTCCGTGTATTTGCCAGAAAGCTCTCGGGACAGTGAGCATACGAGACTACGCAGCCCGGTCAATGTATCGATTTCTAATCTCTTTGTAGTCTTTTTCGGACACGCTTCGCTGGAAGCTGAGCGCGCTTCAGAAGTACTAACACCCTCGCAAAGCCGTAATACGGCGCGAATTTGGGGAGCGGTGTACGGAGAAGCTTGGCCTGTGGCCAGGCGGTTTTCTCATCGCGCAGGCTGCGACTTCGCTCGAGTCTGGTAACCGACGACTGCCTGCTTGGGTTAGATGAGAAACGTCGAGTCGACGCAGCGCGGTTTTCATTTGCACTCCGGAGCAACCGCAATTGCGGGGCAATTGTCCACGCGCACTCTAAAGCAATGACCGGTTGATCGAGGTTACGCGATTATCTGCTCGGACTCGACTTCAGGGAAGAGATGCCCCGCTGCTGGGCAGCGGCGGTCATGATTGTGCAAAGTAGAAACCTAGGAGCGGGCTATGAGTATTTCATGGAAAAAGCGAATTTTGGTCGTTTGTGCCTATCTTGGATCAACGGTCAGTGGGTTCGGCGGTTTTGCCATCCGGGCTGAAGCGCAGAATGCCGCGCCGGCACTCAGCCGATCAGCTTCCATCGAGTTAAACGCAAGGCGCAGACTGGATAGCGGACGAGAAATTAAGAATACGCGTGAAGGCTGCATTGCATAACGATCCGTATTTCTCGTCGACCACATGTTAAAGTATCGGTCGAAAAGGGCGCCGTCGTATTACGTGGGTTCGTCCTCAGCGATTGGGATTTGCGGAACGCGATACAAACCGCCAGGAAGGCTGCCGGTGACAGACAAGTGATCGACGATCTGTCGATCAAAGAAGGTGGACATCAGTAGACGGCGCACGCGCGCGGCATGTGGGGTTGCGATGATTGGATTGCCCCTCCATCCGACCTCACCCGCGAAGCGGCGTCTGACCCCAATCCGCCTCCGCTTCGTGATACTTGCCGTCGAAAGTATTATTTGCGCTGCCGGTACATGTACAAACGTCATAACCGATGTCTAATATCTCGCCTGTGATCCCGTTCAACGTCAACCCGTGCAACATTAACAACCCGAAATAGGTGCCCAATAATTGCATGAACAATTCGAACTCATCCTCTAACCCCACATCACCCCGCTTCACGCTCAAACTAAAGGCCGGCGCGCGGAAGTCGCCAAGAGAAAGCAAGACGGCCCCCACACCGCGACCAAAAGACAACAGCAAACTGAAACCAGGCGCTCACTGGTCCGATGAATACAAGGAGCGCATGCAGGCGGACATGGACGCATTGACGCGCTGAGACTCATTGAGCTGGCCGGGCCGTTCGGGCGAAGAGTCGACCTGCACCGCATGCCCGGCCGGGCCGTTCGTGCGTCCTGCCCGCCCGCGACGGTGAGTCAGAGGCGCCGCCAGGCACCACATTACCAGCAACAGCGTCCTTGCCCTGAAAGGTGGCCTCATTTATCGGCGATATGAGGTCTGAGGTTTGAAGTGCGAGATCAGGTGTTAATTACGCGCGGAAGTCAACGAACGTATCCGGTCGTTTCCGGACGTCGATTTATTTGATCTGCTGGGTTCAATCAATTCCCGGACGGTGGTGGATGTGGGAGTGATCAGCTCGATACGGACAATCCTCGGTGTTCGCGCAAGTCCTTACTCTCGATGAAGTCACTACGCCCCTTGTCCCAGTTTGAAATAAAGCTCCCGGAACCGAACAAACAGATCCTCGTAGATTCGAACATCCTCCGCCGCAGGTTCGATTCCTCGATAGCCGGGAGAGAGCGCGGCTTGCGCCTCCTCCACCGACTTAAACGTGCCTGCCGCCAAAAAAGCAAAGATTCCGGAGCCGAGGCCGGTCGTATCTGTTGTGGGGATCAGAATGGATTTACCGATAACGCTCGCATACACGTTATTGAGCACCTCATTGCGTTGAGGGATACCTCCACCATTGATCACCCGTTCTATCGGAACTCCGTACTCCTGCAGTCGATCGAAGATAATCCGCTTGAAATGCGGTGCCTTCAATAAGCGCGGCAAAAAGCTCATCCTCGGGATTGTGGTTGACCGCCGACCCAAAGTGACGCCGCCGAGCGCGGGATTGACCAGGACGGTGCGGTCGCCGTTGTCCCAGGTCAGGCGCAGCAGGCCGGTCTGGCCGGCTCTCAGGTGCGCGCCTGCTTCCGACAGGGCCGCGACGGTGGTGCCGGCGCGCGCGGCGATGGCGGCGAAGACGTCGCCGACGGCGGACATGCCCGCCTCGATGCCGACCTGCGCGGGATCGACCGAGCCGGGGACAACGCCGCAGACGCCGGGCACCAGGGTCTGCTGGTCGCTGAGGCCGATGATGCAGGTGGACGTGCCGATGACGTTGACCACGTCGCCGAGGCGAATGTTGGCGCCGATCGCGTCCCAGTGGGCGTCGAAGGCGCCGACCGGGATCGGAATGCCGGCGGCAGGCCGAGGGCGCTTGGCCCATTTTTCCGACAGATGGCCGGCGATCTTGTCGGAGGTGTTGTAGCGTCCGGCGATTTTGTCGCGCACGCCTGCGAGCAGCGGGTCGACCGCGGTGAGAAAATCCTCCGGCGGGAGTCCTCCCCAGCGCGGGTTCCACATCCACTTGTGGCCCATGGCGCAGACGCTGCGCGCAATCTGGTCGGGGTCGGTGACGCCGCAGAGCGTGGCGGCGACCATGTCGCAGTGCTCCAGCGCGGTGACGAACTTGGGGCGCAGTTCGGGGTTGTGGCGGAGCCAGTGCAGCAGCTTCGACCAGCCCCATTCGGACGAATAGACGCCGCCGCACCAGGCGATTCCTTCGAAGCTTTGCGCCGTGCGCGGCGCGGGTGATCTCGGCCGCTTCGCCGGCGGCGCGGTGGTCGCACCAGAGGTAGTAGGCATCGAGCGGCCGCATATGCTCATCGATTGGCACCACCGTCGAGCCCGTGGTATCGAGTGCCAGCGCCTCGACGAGATCTCCCGAAACATGGGAACTCGCGAGGGCGATGCGAAAGGCGTTCTCAAGCGCGCGACAATGATCCTCGTGTCGCTGCATAGCGAGATCGGCATCGTCGCGGCTACGGAGGACCGGATATTCGGCTGATCCTGAGCCGAGACGCCCGCGCTCAGAATCGACAATCAAAACGCGGACGCTCGCGGTGCCGAAATCCACGCCCGCGACGATCGACATCAGGCGCTCCTGCCTAACGTCAACCCGACAAGGTTCAGGCGGTCGTGTACGAGATACGTTGGCGTAGGATGGCCCCGGAAACCACTTCGACTGAGAGTTGACGCGCTCCTAGGCCGACGGTGTCGGTGCCATACCTGGTCGCGGTCGAAAAAAACACCGTCGATCGTCCTCTAACGCGCGAACCCGACATCGCCGCAAAAATAGGTATCGATTCCCATCGATTGGAACATTGCCGCCTTCGCGGCGAGGGCGTTGCGCGCCTGGGCTTCATCCGGCCCATACGCCACTTGAATGTGATTGGAGCAATGGCGCGCCATGAATTGATCCCGGGTGATCCCCGGAAACACGGTATGCATCATCGGCCATTGCGGGGTGGTGATCTGCCAACGTCGTTCGGTCTCCTCGCGCGGTAACTCCACAGACTCTGCCAATCCGAGATCCGCCTTGAGACCGTCCGGCTGGACATAAACGCGACTCCAGATGATATGACCCGGTTTGCTGATCCCCTTGATCGTGTCGGAAGGTCCGATCACGCTCACCGCGAGCAACTTGAGCTTCGCCTCGCTGCCCACCGCCGGCGGCTGGGCAGTCAAGAGCGATGCCACGTTCGGCTTCGCCTCGTTGAAGGGGCAATTCGCCAACGGCATCGCGCTCACGGGATTGGACTTCGGCATGAACGGCGCGGCCTCGTTCGCCGACGGCACGAGTTCCCGGCACGTCAATCTTGCGGGCCAGAAAGGCAACATCGGCGGCAGTCTGGTCGATTTGAAGACGGTCGATGTCACCGTCGGCGCCGGCTCCTCGACCAACCGCTTGAGTTTCGCGTTCGACTCGACGCTGATGCTCTCGAAGACGCTGCCCAGCCGCCGATGTCGCTGTCTCCTACGCCATTACCGAGCCGAGTTCGGGCAGCTATCAGGGCACAGGTCCGGTGACGTCGCCGTTCAAGATCGACAAGCCCTTCCCCGATGCGAATCCCTCGGTGCACCTCAGCATGACGCCGACCTACACGGGCGGCGGCGGCTCCGGCAACGCCTCGGGTTCGGGCGTGCTGTTCTCGAGCTCCCTCGACATGGGCATGTTCGGGGGTCCGCCGGTGTCGGGGCAATTCGTGCTCGGCTATGTCGGCGCCGACGATTATTGGCTCGCCAAGGCGGTGCTCGACTTGGGACCCACCGGCGTCGTGATTGCGCCGCCGGCCCCCCTCAATCTGTACCAGATCGGCGGCGGCATGGGCTACAACGTCACGCTCGACTCGTTCAAGAACAGCGACCTCACGCATGCCACGCCGCAGGACGACGGCACCCTGCTGTTCGACGCGACGCTGCTGGTCGGTTCGTCCGACCACACCACGTTTGGATTGTCGGGCGACTTCGTGATCAAGCCGGGCGGACAGGATCCGGGCGGACGCATGGACTATCACGCCTGGCTGCTCGATCCGAACTGGAGCGGGCAAAGCCCGTTCTACGGCTACTTCAGCTACAGCGGCGGCAATTTCGACGGCACCTTGAATGCGAATCTGTCGCTGCTGAACGATCAGGTCGCGATCGAATGC
The DNA here is from genome assembly GCA_963782865.1 of uncultured Gammaproteobacteria bacterium. Taxonomy (GTDB): domain Bacteria; phylum Pseudomonadota; class Gammaproteobacteria; order Steroidobacterales; family Steroidobacteraceae; genus Bog-1198. Next base: position 21,614 of record CAWALS010000010.1, read on the forward strand.
CACGCATGATGCGATCCACATGCACATCGGCGGCGGCCAGTGGTACTACCACATCGGCACGCAGAGCAATCCGCTCGACGGTCATCTGTTCTTCGCCAAGGGCCAGGCATGGGCCGACTTGGGCTCCGATGGCTTCGGTCTCGGTCTCATCTCGCGGCTCGATATCGACGCCGGCGATTGCGGCGGCGCCTGCGCCTACATCCACGACGACTGGAACGTTTCGGCCGCGATCACGCCCTCGCCGCTTGTCGTTCTCAGCGCAGGCGGGCGAGAGCTTCAGCCTCGGCGCCTGCGCCGACGGGTTTTGCGTGAATGCGAACGCCTCGGCTAACGTTACCATTGGTTTGCCGCCGCCCTATTTGAATTTCAGCTTCGGCATCGGCGGCTGTCCGCCGGGTCAGATCAACGTGGGCCTGCAGGTCTTGCCCTCGCTCAATCCCAGCGTCGGAGGCAATGTATGCCTCTGATCCGCATGTCATGCGAACGCGCGCACGAAGTTTCGCGACGGCTGGCAGCGCTGGCGCTGAGCGCCGCGGCTCTCGCCAGCGGCGCCGCGCGGCGCCCGGAGACGACGTCGCGCGATTTTCGCCGCGCAGGTCCCCGGAGGCGCGGTGCGCGTGCTGGTCGTTCTGTCCAATGGTCAGTGGCCGGCCGGCGGCCTGCGAATCGAGGACGGCCGCGGAACTGTGCTCGCCGCGCACGTTGAGCGCGATGCCGAAGGCTTCGCCGCACTCGATGCGGGTTCGCGCAATGCACTCGCCGCGCAGCAGCGCCTCGCCGTGGGCGGCGATGCACATGCGCGCGAAACGAGCACGATTCTGGCGCTTCGGCTGCTGTCCGATTGGAACTTGGCGCGCGCGCTCGGCGCGGCGGTGGAACTGCCCGCCGGCCTGCATCCGGCCGCCGTGCGCGTCGTACTGCTGCAGACGGACGGCGTTGCGGCAACTACGCTCGGACCGGTGCCGGTGCCAAGCGACGCAGGTCCGCCGGCACCCGCGGCATTGCGTGCCGAGGCGCTTCCCGCCGGGGTGAAGTTGCAATGGCAGACGGCCGCGCGATCCATCGCGGTGCCGGCCTACGCCTATACGGTCGCCCGCGGCAGCGGCGGCGCAAAGGAAACACTGACCCCGCGGCCGCGAACTCTTGACCATGCGCACTCCCGGAGCGCCGAGTCCCTACCTCGATCGCACGCCGCCCGTGGGGACGACGCTTACCTATGAGGTGCGCCTCATCGATGTGCTCGGCGTCGCGAGCGAGCCCGCGACGGTGCAAGTCGATTCCCCGGACTTCGAGGCAGGCCGCCCGCCGTCGGGCCAGATCGCCAAGTCCGGGCGCGGGTTCATCACGCTGAGCTGGGCGGCGCCCGCCAATGCGCGCACCAGCGGCCTCGTCGTCGAGCGTTCGCAACTCGCCGATGGCCCCTACGAGCGGCTGACGCCCGAGGGGCTCGCACCGAACAGCATGCACTTCGATGACCGTCAGGTTCTCGCCGGCGCGAGCTACTACTACCGTGTGCGCGCCGTGACGCCGAGCGGGGACCTAGGACCTGCCGGCGATCCGATCCGCGCCCAGGCGCTGGCGGCCGCCGCTTTGAGCGCGCCGGCTGGACTCGCCGCCGAGGCCGGCATCAGTCAGATCGCGCTGCACTGGTCGCCGGTACCGGGTCTTTCGCTCGCCGGCTACATCATCGAACGGCGCGGCGATGCGTCGACTACACGCTGGGCTCGCTTGAACTCGCGCCTGCTCCCGGAGCCGCACTATCTCGACGTGGTCGGGCCGTCGCAGGGCGGCGGCTTCGACTATCGCGTTACGGCGGTCGCTGCCGACGAAGGACGAAGTCCGCCGAGCGCCGTGCTGCATGTCGCGCTGGTCGATTCCGGCACGCCGTCCGCGCCGCACGTGCTGTCGGTCTCGGGGGCGGATGGGCATGTGCAGATTCATTTCGCGCCGGCAGAGCCCATCGCCAAGACCGTGCAAGTCGCGTTGCTGCGCTCGGAATCGGCGCAGGAGGACGGGCTCGTCGTCGGCGCACCCGTCGCGGCCGGCGCAGGCGTGATCGGCGATGACTGGGTGCGCGGCGGCGAGGTCAACTGGTATCGCCTCGTCGCCTTCGACAAGAATGGCCAGCGCAGCCCAACGACCGACGCCTACCAGATCCGCGTCGCGGGCTGTGAATCTGCCGACGCCCAAGGCGCCCGCCGTGAGCTACGCCGCCGAACCTGCGCCGCGCGCGACGTTGAAGTTCGACGCCCCTCCGCCGCACATCCGCGTGCTCGTCGAGGTCGAGAGCGAGGACGGCCATTGGAAGAAAGTCGTCGGCCCGTTGGATGGCACATCGGCGCTCGATCTAAACCCGCCGGGGCCTCACGCCAATTATCGGATCGTCTACGTCGGCGAGAGCGGCGGCGCGGGTGTTGCATCGGCGGCCGCGGCGGCGCGCTGATGCCGCCCGCATCGTTCAGACCATTGACGAAAAAATCGGTCTACAACGTGAGCTGATAACGCGCTCGAGTGCCCGCTCGGGGCGCCCGCTGGTTGACGGCGATCACACATGCAGGTAGGAATCTGCCATCGCCTGTGAGGGACGTGCTGTCGGTTCGCCTATGATCACGGTTCAGATTCTGATTTTGCTGCTGACCATCATAGCTGCCGTTTCGGTGGCGGCATTGCGGCTGAAGATCCCACCAGCGATTCTTTTGGTGGTCTGCGGCGTTGCCCTGGCACTTGTTCCCGGGCTTCCGACCGTGAAGTTGGCCCCGGAGTTCGTACTGTTATTCGTGCTGCCGCCCGTTATCTACTCATCGGCGGTGGAAATGAGCTGGAGCGCATTCAAGTTCAACCTGCGCCCGATTTCCCTGCTGGCGCTGGGTTGCGTGTTATTCACAACGGCCCTGACGGCGGTCGTGAGTCATTGGGCACTGGGATTCTCCTGGCCGGTTGGCTTCGTGCTGGGTGCGATCGTTTCCCCGCCGGACCCTGTGGCTCCGCTGGCCATCGCGCGACGAATGCAGTTGCCGAAACGACTGCTGCTGATTCTCGAGGGTGAAGGGCTCGCAAACGATGCCAGCGCGCTCATTCTCTATCGCTTCGCGATCGCAGCGGTCAGCATCGGTGCATTCTCCTTCACCCAAGCCGCCGGCATGTTTGCGGCCATTATTTGCGGCGAGATTCTTTGGGGAATCGGCGTCGGTTGGCTAATGCTGCGCGTACGTCACTGGGTACGTGACACACGCATTGAACTTATCCTCTCAGTCCTCACGCCGTTTCTGGCCTACTGGCCGCCGCAGCATCTGGGCGGGTCCGGGGTTCTTGCCACCGTAACCTGTGGTCTCTATATCAGCTGGAATGGCCAGCGCTTGATCAGCGCCGCGACACGACTTCAGGGAATCTTCTTCTGGGATTTCCTGATCTATTTGACCGAAGGATTTTTGTTTCTGATTACCGGTTTGCAGGCGCGAGCGCTGATTCTGAATAACCGCGGTGATTCCGCCGCCAACTTGGTCGCCGCCTCGGCGATCGTTTGCGGCGTGGTCATAGCTGCCCGTTTCCTGTGGATGTTTCCTGCGACTTATCTTCCGCGCTGGCTGGTTCCCTCGATCGCGCGAGACGATCCGTCGCCGCCCTGGCAGTGGCCCTTTGCATTGGCCTTTACCGGCGTGCGGGGCATAGTTTCGCTCGCCGCGGCGCTCGCGATCCCCCTCACCACGGCGGACGGCAGTTTCTTCCCTGATCGCGACAAAATTCTCTTTCTGACATTTTCGGTCATCTTGGTAACGCTGGTGGGGCAGGGGTTGATGCTTCCAACAGTGATGCGCTCATTGGGACTCGCCCACGCCGGGCGCCGGGAACGTCACGCCGATAGAATCGAGGAATTCGCCGCGCGTCGACAGGCTATTGAGACAGCCGGTCGGCCGGCTCGAAGAACTCATTGAGGAGCGCAATCTCACGAAAGAGCTGGTCCTGCCGCTACGCGCACGGTTGCGCGACCGAATGAATCTCGTGGAGAGAAATGATGACGGTGGCCATGAACACAAACGGCGTATTGATCTGGACCTTGAGATTGAATTCCTATTGCTTGCCGCAGAACGGCGGCAAATCAACGATCTGTACAGAGAGGGCAAGTTGAAAGATGAACCGAGGCGGCGGATCGAGCGGGAACTCGATTTGCGCGAGGCACAACTCGCCAACGGATCTACGGAGGAGGGAGTGTGAAAATGCTGAGGGAGTGAGCTTGCTTGATCAGGATCGCCTCACGGCTTGGTCGGGCATTTGTCCGAGCTTCCTCAGTAGCGGCGCCATCGTCAATCCTTGCGCAAATAGTGCGCGTTATCGAGAGCCTGAAAGATCGGAGTAAAGGCGGCAGGCGATGCAGCGCGCGCTCCGCCTCCCCTTGCCTGTTGACATCTGGGTTCTATATACTGAACTATATGGTTCAGTATCGGCAGACCAGCTTCGATGCCTCGTTCGCCGCGCTCTCTGACGCCACCCGACGCGGCGTTCTGGAACAGCTCGGGCGTGCAGACGCTTCAATCACGGACTTAGCCGAGAAGTTCCACATAACGCTCACGGGCATCAAGAAGCATATTGGCGTCTTGGAGCAGGCAGGGTTCGTCACGACGGAGAAGATCGGGCGCGTGCGGACCTGCAGGCTCGGCCTGAGTCGATTGGAGGAAGAGGCGGCATGGATCGAGAGGTACCGCCGGCTCTGGGATGCACGCTTCGACGAGCTGGATAAGGTTGTCGCGGAACTGACACGGAAGGAGAAGGTAGATGGACGCAAGAATAGACAGTAAGCCCACGGCCATGAAGAACCGCACGACTGTGGAACGAACGTCCGAGCGAGAGCTAGTCGTTACGCGAACCTTCGACGCCCCGGCGCGCATCGTGTTCGAGGCGTGGACCAAGCCCGAGCTGTTCAAACGGTGGTGGGTACCGAAATCGTATGGCCTGACTTTGCTTGCGTGCGACAAGGACGTTCGTGTTGGAGGCACGTACCGTCTCGTCTTCAGCCACCCTGCTGCCCCGAAGCCCATGGAGTTCTTCGGTCGATACCTCGATGTGACTCCGCACTCGCGCCTCATCTGGACCAATGAAGAGGGTGACAGTGGGCAGGTCACCACGGTGACCTTCGAGGAAGAAGGCGGCAAGACGTTGCTGGTCATGCACGACCTCTATCCCTCGAAGGAAGCTCTCGACGAAGCCATTGCCTCCGGGAGTACAGGGGGTACGAGCGAGACGTTCGAGCAATTGGACGAACTTCTCGTCACCCTGGCTCGTAGCTGATAAAAGTAATCAACCCGTAGTCTAAGGTTTTAGATGAACATACAAGAACAAATCAAAAAATATATTGCCAGCCAACCTGAACCGAAACGTAGTGATATGCAAGCGTTGCACCGGCTGATTCTGCAATGTTTGCCTGCATGTAAATTATGGTTCTTGGATGGTAAGAACAGTGAAAACAAAACTGTTTCCAATCCTAATATAGGATATGGATTTCACACCATGAAATATGCCGATGGAAAAACCAGAGAGTTTTATCAAATTGGCATGAGTGCAAACAAAACCGGAATCTCTGTCTATATCCTTGGTATCAAAGACAAGACATATTTGGCCCATACGTATGGGAAAAAACTAGGCAAGGCGAGCCGTGACCGGGTATTGCATCAAGTTCAAAACTCTAAAAGATATAAACATTGATATACTTGAAGCGGCAATACGATATGGGGTGAAGGCCACGTCTCCCGATTGAGCAGCGGTTAGGAATTAGTGTCTTGCCGCCAGACGGCGGCCGCCACGCCGCACGCAATCGCCATCACCAGCGTTATGCCAAGCTAATCGAGGAGAGCGCCGGAGGCCTGCCCTGTTGGGCGCAGCAAAGCCCAGGTTTAGTGCTGGACAGCATTGCCGTAGAGTCCCGCCTGTCGCCCACGTTCCTGTACCAACGCCAGCACCGCGTCGATCGTTGGTGTTGCGACCTTGACGAGAAGGCCGATTTCCTGCACCGCGGTGACCAGTGCATCGATCTCCAGCGGTCGGCCTCGTTCGAGATCTTGCAGCATCGAGATTTTGTGACCGACGACGGAACCGGCCGCGTTCAGTCGCCTCTCCATCATTTGTTCCGGAATGGCCATACCGAGCGCCGTCGTTATCGCCTGGGCTTCGGTCATCATGGATTTGCACAGGGCGCGCAGGCCGGGCTCGGAGGTGACGCGGTCCAGAGTCGCGAGGGTCAGGGCGCTGATCGGGTTGAAACAGACGTTGCCCCACAGCTTGAGCCAGATGCTCCAGCGGATTGTGTCGCGGATCGGCACTTCGAATCCGGCAGAAACCAGAGCATCGCGCAGAGCCACGACGCGCTCCGAGGTGGAGCCGTCGGGTTCGCCGATGGTGAAGCGCTTGTACAGGCGATGTTCGATCACCCCGGGCGCGACGACCTCGCAGGCCGGATCGACGACGCAGCCGATGGCGCGCTCCGGTCCGATCGCATTCCATTGCGCGGCGCCGGGATCGACGCTTTGCAAATGACGGCCGTCGAGCGGGCCGCGCTCCTTGTAGAAATACCACCAGGGAATGCCGTTCATTGCGGTCAGGACGGCGGTGCGCGGGCCGAGAAGTGGAGCGAACGCGCTCGCACTGGCATTGGCCTGCTGCGCCTTCAGCGCGCAGATCACGACATCCTGTGGACCAAACGCGGCGGGGTCATCGCTTGCCGGCAAGTGCACCGTGCGCGTCTGTCCGTCCACGATCAACTTGAGCCCGTGGCTTTGAATGGCCGCCAGATGCGCACCGCGGGCGATTGCACACACTTCATGGCCCGCCAATGCGAGTTCCCCCGCCATGTAACCGCCAATGGCTCCGGCGCCGAATACGCAGATTTTCATGGCTCGCTCCTCGTTATGTCGTCCAGTCAGCGATATCATAGAGTCTCCCGATTATTGTGAGTATCTGGATATTTATCAAGACATCTTCCCGTTTTTCGCGATAATGGGCCCGTGGACAAGTTTGCGGCGATGCGAGTGTTCGTTCGGATTGCGGATGCGGGGAGTCTGTCGGCCGCAGGCCGCCAGTTGGGTCTCTCTCTGACCTCCGTCAGCCGCCAACTCATGACCCTTGAAGGGGTCCTCGGTACCACGCTGGTCGAGCGGACGACGCGCCATCTCTCGCTGACCGAGTCCGGTCGACTCTACTACGAGCGGGCGAAGCAGATTTTGGAGGAGGTCGCCGAGATGGAACGCGGCCTGACGATGCAGACGGCAGTCGCGTCCGGCCGGTTGCAGGTGAGCGCGCCGTCGCTGCTCGGTCGGTTGCGGTTGGCGCCAATGCTGCCCGGCTTTCTGATGGAGCAGACTCGGGTCTCGGTGGATCTGATGTTGGTGGATCGAGTGGTACATCTTGCCGAGGAAGGTATCGATGTTGCACTTCGCATTGGACCGCTGGAAGACTCAGGGCTCATTGTCCGCAAGCTCGACGACATCCAGCTTGTTGTCTGCGCCGCGCCGGATTATCTGCGCCGGCGCGGCGAGCCGGCGAAACCCGACGACCTGGTAGAGCAGGACTGCCTGGCCTTCGGCGATGTGCCCGGCGTGGCGGAATGGAGCTTCCAAGACGGCGCAGCGCGAAGATCCCTGCGCATTCCCACCCGGCTTTGCGCCAATGACTTCGATACGTTGGTCAGTGCGGCGTTGGCAGGAGCCGGGCTCGTCCGAGTGCCATCCTGGCAAGTTGCGCACTGTCTTGCCGACGGCCGGCTCAAGGTAGTGCTCGAGGCCTATCAGCGGCCGCCAACGCCATTGAGCATCCTAACTCTGCGCAACCGCCTGCTGCTGCCGAAGGTGCGCGCCTTCGTAGATTTTTTGCAGCAGCACTGGATGCGTCCGCGCCGCGTAACCGCGGAATGACGATCTGATGACCCTTCTCATCGACCGCGGCCTCGCGGAATCAATCGAGGCGATTGTTTGCAGTGGGCGCAAACCTGAGGACGACTCATTCCATCAATGCACCCTCAGTGCTCCGCGACAGCAAGTATGATTCGCAATCGGACCGTCCCGCTGGAGTAAGTATGATCACCCGCTCGAAACTCGCGCTGATTTCATCGCTCATGCTGTCGAGTGCCGCGGCCTCGGCCGATTCCTTGTCGAAGCCTGCGCAGCAGTGGTGGGCAGACATCACGGCGCTTGCGGGCGACAGCACGGAAGGCCGCCAAACCGGCTCGAGCGGCTACATGCGCGCCGCGCAATACGTGATTTCGCGTTTTAAAGCAGAAGGGCTGGCTCCCGCCGGCACGCAGGGTTATCTGCAGCCGGTAGAGTTCGAGAAGCAGCTCGTAGACCAGCGGGCATCGGTCCTGGATCTGGTGGCCGCAAGCGGCGCGATCACCTCGCTGCATGCGGGCGAGAACTCGAGGATCGGCGCGGGCGGTGCGCCGCTGCCGGATCACGTCGATGCGCCGCTGCTGTTCGTGGGGTATGGACTGCACTTGCCGAAGCGGGGATACGACGATTTCGCGAACATGGACGTTCGCGGCAAGGTCGTGGTCGTGCTGAGCGGCGGCCCCGCCGACGTCTCGGGTCCGGTCAAGTCAAACGCGCGATTCGCGCGCGCTGCGTTGCTCGGCAAGATGGGAGCGGTAGGGATCATCGCCCTGACGACTCCGCATCAAGTCGAAATCCCCTGGGCACGGCAGCGGCTGCTTGCCGCTCAACCGGGAATGTATCTCGCGGATGCCGGCTTACGCGAAACGCCGGACGGCTTTTTCGGCGCGGCGGTCGACCCTGAGAAATCCGAAGTCCTGTTCGCAGGTTCCGGACACACCTTCGCCGAACTTTGCGCACTCGCGGATGCGTCGAGACCGCTGCCGCACTTCGAGCTGCCGCTGCGCTTCAGCGCCCGCATCGTCGCGTCGCGCGAGCGCTTGAGTTCACCGAATCTGATCGCGAAACTGCCCGGGCGCGACCCCAAGCTGGCATCGCAATACGTCGCCATATCGGCGCACCTCGATCATCTCGGTATCGGCGCGCCCATCAACGGCGACAAGATCTACCATGGCGCCATGGACGATGCGTCCGGTGTGGCCGCGGTGCTCGACATTGCGAATCGCCTGAAGCGGGGCGCACCTCCGCGCCGCTCGATCCTGTTCGTCGTGGTCACCGCTGAAGAAAAGGGTCTGCTCGGATCGCACTATTTCGCCGAGCGCCCGACCGTGCCCGTGTCAAGCATCGTGGCCGACTTGAACTTCGACATGCCGCTGCCGTTGTGGAAACTGACCGAGATTTTCGCACCGGGCGAGGACGAAAGCACGCTCGGCGCCGATGCCCGCGCCGTGGCCGCGGCACAGGGGCTCGCCATGGCACCCGATCCCTTGCCGGATCGAAACGTATTCATCCGCACCGATCAATTCAGCTTCGTGAGGCGGGGGATCCCCGCGCTGGCATTCAAATTCGGATTCGCCAAGGACACGCCGCAGTTCGATCTCGAGCACGACTGGCGGGCCAACCGCTATCACTCGCCGGCCGACAATCTGCAGCAGCCGGGGGTCATGAAAGAAGAGGCGGTGAAGCTCGACGCCTTCGTGGCGGCGCTCGCGCGCCGGGTGGCGGATGCGGACAGCCGGCCGCAATGGCTGACCGGCAGCGTGTTCAAGCCGGATGGTGAGAAGTGAGTGCGCAGGGCGACCGCGCGGCGAATCGCTCGCGGTCAGAATCGCCGTTTCAGGGCGCGCGAGGGGCACCGATCAGAGGAGTCCCCACCGGCGCCGCAATCCCGATGAACTCGGTGATGGTGTCGTTGCCGAAATTGCTGATCCACAAATTTCCTGAAGGATCGATCGCAAGCGCGAATGGTTGCAGCAGGGCTTGGGCAGTGAAGCCGGCGCCCGGCGATAAGGCTGATCCGGGCGCGGTGGATTCGGCGCCGGCGAGCTCGCTCACGCTGGCGCTCTCGTAGTTGGCAATCCAGACATTGCCCGCGCCGTCGATCGCAATTCCGGCGGGCGTCGCCAAACCCGCTCCGCCGTAGCCGCCGGCGGGCGAAACAGCTACGCCCTGACTGTTGAATTCGGAAACGCTGGCGCTGTAATAGTTGCTTACCCAGATGTGGCCGCTCGCATCCGCCGCAACCCCTTGCGGGACATCGAGGCCACCACCCGCGTAGCCGCTCGCGGGTGAGAGCGCCGTACCGGTCGAGGAGAACGCACTGATCTGGTTGGCACCCTGATTCGCGACCCAAATGTTCCCTGCCGCGTCGAACGAGAGAGCGATCGGAAAGGACAGGCCACCGCCGGTGAAGCCGGTGGCAGGCGAGAGCGCCGTGCCGTCGCCTGCGAATTCACTCAACGTCGAATTGCCGAAGTTCGCCACCCAGACATGCCCTGCAGAATCCGGCGCTATTGCGACCGGAAAATCGAGGCCGCCCTCGGTGAAGCCGGTGGCGCCTGACAGTACGGTCCCATCCGAGGCCAGCTCGGTAAGCGTGCCCCGGCCGGAATTTACAGTATCGCTGCTCTGCTCATTGCACACCCACACATGGCCCGCGGCATCAATCGCGAGCGCAAAGGATTCTTCCAAGCCGCCGCCGGTGTAGCCGCCGCTCGGTGAGAGGGCGGCACCGGTCGGACTGAATTCGCTCACCGCATTGTTGTAGTTGGCCAGCCAGATATTGCCGCGGCCGTCGATCGCGAGCGCGGTGGGCTCGCTCAGTCCGCCGCCGGCAAAGGTGAGCGACAGTGTCCAGTCATTCGGAGCCGCAGGGCTCGCAGGAGCGTAGATAGTGCTCGCGGCAGCCAGGCTGAAAAGGCCCGAAGAGCACACGAGGCCCGGATTGCGTGTAATCGAGAGAATGGCTTGCCAGATGGTCGTGGGCGGCGTATTCGCGTCGGGCGCGGCACACGCGCCGGCGCCATTGTCGACGGCATTGGCCGTGGCGCAAGCCATCAAGGCAGCGCATGCGGATGCGGTCGGCGACGACGCTGCGGTGCAGGCTGCGAGCGCATTGGCGAGGGCGTTCACCTTGCCGATTGCCTCGCAGTTGAACGGCGGCGCATTGCCTGCACAGGCTTGCGCGGAGGGCAACCAGCTGCCGAGCGCGCCGGTAGCCGGATCGACAAGCAGCGCTGCGGTGGCGATTGCATTGGGCAGTCCCGGTGCGCTGCCAGCGATGGCATCGCCGTCGATGAAGGCATTCAAAGCGTACGCCGCCGCGATCGTGGTCAGTTCATTGACGGTAATGACGGCAGGTAGATTCGCGCAGCTCCCGAGCATCGCCGCGAGTTCGATCGCCGTATTCGAACCGCCCTGGGGAATGCCGCTCGCTCGGCCGCCGGACACGGTGGCGTAAATCCAGGTGTCAGACGAAGAACTCGATGGGCATTCGCCGGTTATCTCAAATTCACCGGCCGCGCCGCTCACGGTTTGCGCGAGTAATTGTGGAGCTTGGCTGGAGCCGGCGGTCACGGCATACACAGCGATATTCGCGCCAACGAGCGCGGAGTGGCCGCTCAGTGTTGTCCCATGTGAGGAAACCGACGAGGTTGGGGCCGAGTTCAGGTCCATTGTCGTGCCCCGGCCTCCGAGCCCGCATGCCGCGAGACTGCAGGCGAGCAGCACCTCGAGACTTAAGCGCGAGGACTGCCCCAACATCGCTTCACCGCCACCGATCCTACGCGCCTGCGCTCAGGGCGTCGGCGGTGTGGTTGCAAAGTCGCCTTGCACGTCGCCGCCGGCCGCAGCCGCCGGGCCGAAGACGTCTAAAGCGTAGGAGCCGGACACGTTGCCGCCGGAGAAGATGCCGTAGAACGTGTTCGCATAGGCATCCTGAATTGTCAACGTTGAGGTGCCCGCAGTGGCATTCACCGTTCCCGAACACGGCGTCGGGCCCGTGCTTTGGGGGGCGGTAATTCCAGCCACCAGTCCGGTACTCCAGTACTGACAGTTCACCAGGGGCCCGGGCGTTGTCGGCGTCGTGAATGAAAGTGTCCCGGTGAAGTTGTACTCTAGATCCGTCGTACCGGCGAAGGTCACGCAATACGACTGATTGTCATACGGCTGCGCGCCGCCGGGATTCGCGGGGGCTGCGTAGCATGAGGGACCCGACACGATCGGTGCGCTGCAACTCAGCGCCTGGGTCGCGGTGCCCGTGACGGTCCGGCCGTCCTGAACGATGCTCGCCGTAATGTCTACGGTTCCCGGCGCCACACAGGTGGCCAGACCTCCCACGGAGATGGTCGCGAAACTCGCGTTGGAGGTACTCCAAGTAACCGAGGCGGAAAGATTCAGCACGGAAGCGTCCGCATACGTTCCCATCGCCGTGAACTGCTGCGTGCTGCCGTCTGTGATCGCAGCAGAGGTCGGCGTCAAGGCTATCGACAGCAATGCCGAAAGGGGCTTGGAAATCTGCGCAACCAGGGGTGTCAGCGTCGGCGCGGCGGCACCGACGAATTCGGTGACGCTGCCGTTAACATTGGGCACCCACACATCGCCGGCGCCGTCGATGGCAATGCCCGGGGCGCTATTGACTCCGCCGCCGATGAAACCCGCGAGTCGCGGCGAGAGGGGACGGCCGAGTGAATCGAGTTCCGAGATTCCGCGGCCGGCGTTTTGAACCCACACATTGCCCGCGCCGTCGATCGCCATCGCGATGGGATTGAAGAGCCCGCCGCCGCTGAATCCGGCATTCGACAGCAGCACGCCGCTCGGATTGAACTCGGCGATATCGGTACCGTTATTGTTGGCGGCCCAAATGTTTCCGTAAGGGTCTACCGCAATTCCGACCAACTGAGCGCCGCTGGTGAAGGAAAAGCCGCCGGACGGGGAAATGAGAGAGCCGCTCGCATTGAACTCGACGACGCCGCTGCCGCTATCAGTCCCCCAGACATTCCCGGCGGCATCAATCGCAATGCCGGAGACAACACCGCCTGCATTGCTCGCAAACCCATCTCCGGGCGACAGCGGTGCGCCGCTCGGATCGAGCTCGCTGACGCTGCTGGCGCCGCTGTTGGCAACCCAGATATTACCGGTTGCGTCGATTGCAATGGCAACGGGGTCATTGAGCCCTCCGCCCGTGAAGCCGGTGTCAGGGGACACCGCCGCGCCGCTCGGATTCAGTTCCGTGACGCTGTTGCCACTGCCGCCTTCGATGTCTGCTATTAGCGACCCAGACATTGCCGATGGCGTCGATCGCGATGCCCACGGGACCACTAAGGCCGCCGCCGGTGAAGCCGCTGGCGGGCGAGAGAGGGGCGCCGGTTGGGCTGAGCTCGGTCACGCTGCTGACATCGTTCGAAGGGCCAATGCTGACGTTTGGCACCCACACGTTACCCGTCGCGTCGATGGCAATTCCTTGCGCATAGGCAAGACCGCCACCCGTAAAATTGAGGGCGATGGTCAGGTCCAATGAATTCGTCGTGCCCGGGCTGAACACGATATTGCGCGCCGCCATGTTTTCTATTCCGGCGGAGGCGACCAGACCCGCATTGCGCGCGATCGACAAGGTGGCCGCCAAGGTATCGCTGCTGGCAACTGCGCCGGGGAGCGCCGTGCAGGTGTTTTCGGTGATGATATAAGCCGAACCGCGAACCGCGCAGTCGAACAGCAGTTGGCACTGCGCAGAACCGCCGGCGGAATTCACGCATGCCGCCAGTGAATTGCCCAGCGCCGTCAATTTTTGCACGGCGCTGCAATTGACGGGGTTGGTGGCGGCGGTACCCACGCAACTCGTGCTCGGCGGCAGCCAATGAGCCGGCGATCCGCTGGTTACATCGACCAGCAATGCGGCCGTCTTGAACGCATTGTTGATCGCCGGCGAAATGCCATGCAGTTGGGTCATGTCGGCCTGCACGGCCGGCGTGCAATCCACGCATCCGCTCAGGCCACCGCCGCCCGATGCAACATTGCTGAACGCGTTGAGCGCATAAACGGCCGCTACGGTGGTCAGTTCGTTGATCACGACGGAAGAGGGCGCAGAAAAGCAGAACCCCAACGACGCCATCAGCTTGATCGCCGGGTTGCTCCCGCCGCCTGCATTGCCGCCGGAGGCGACGATATACAGCAGTTCGCCCGCTGGATTACTCGATAGACAACTGTAACGCAGGCTGAAATTTCCATTGCCATCGGTAGTCGTTGTGCCCATCACGGTTGGATATTCATTTCCGGGCACCGCGGCATACAACGTCAGACTCGACCCGACGATCGGCGCCTGACCGCCGTGCAGCACGCCGGTCAGGGAAACGCCGTTGGCGGCAGACGCAGTAGGATTGGCGGCGGACGCTTCGGGACTGGCACCCGAACTCATGACGGAGCTCGACCCGCATGAGCTGAGCAGCAGCGCGGTGCAGGCGCCGGCGAGGACTTGCAAAGACTTGAGCCAGTTGCTGGACCCTGAATATGTCATGACGGTCATCCCCTTCGTCAATTTGTATTGCCAATCACGCCCGTGCGTGTCCGCCTCAAATGCGGGGGGACAGCAGGGCCGTTACAGAGGAATACGTATTAGTTGGGCTAAACCCGACATCCAGGGCGAAAAAGTCAGGACATCAGACGGGGCAGCGGATCGATGCTTGCGGCAACCTCGATGTGCATCAACGCTCTTGGGGATCGCTGCGGAGTTAATCTAGAGCGGCGCTGAGCAGCAGCCGCGCTTTGTGCCAATCGCGCTGTACGGTGCGTTCAGTCAGGCCCAGCATTTCCGCAATCTCGTTCTCGTTGAGGCCGCCGAAATAGCGCATCTCGACGACTTGTACGAGCCGCGGTTCGGTCTCATTCAACTCCTCGAGCACTTCATCGATGCGGATGAGTTGCTCGTCGGAGGTATGCGACTCGTCGGCGACTTGGCTGTTGAACGTAACCTGAAGCGCACCGCCTCCATGGCGCTGCGCGCGGTGCGCGCGCGACAGATCGATGATGATGGAGCGCATGACCTTGGAGGAATAGGCCATGAAATGCGCCCGATCGTGCACGCGCAATCGACCGGCGTTGAGGAACCGCAGGTACGACTCGTGCACCAGTCCCGTCGTCTCGAGGGTATTTCCTCGCGGCGTAGCGTTCAAGCGGCGGTGCGCAAGCTGGCGCAGCTCCTCATACATCACCGCCATCAGTCGATCGATGGCACTGCGGTCTCCCGCATTGACAGCGTCAAAGAGCTGCGTAAGCTCGGTCATGAGCCAGGCGTGGCAGGAGAAATAAAAAGACTGGTTTGCAAGCGGACGGCTATCGATGCGTCTTAAGATTGGTAATCTACCAGAAATCGGTATGCGCGAACCTACGGTTCCTGCCTACGGCGTGCCTCGCGCTATTTCCTCCCCCCGTCCGATCTTGCATTGGACATAACCTGCATGCCAATTCCGGCAGGACATCTCGCCGCTCTCTCACCCCTGTTGGAAGAGGGGTTGGACCTGCCGGATCACGCTCGTGAGCGGTGGCTGGAGGACCTGTGTGAACCCTTTCCGGGCGCAAAGCACTTGCTGCGCAAGATGTTGGACAAGAAGGCGAGCGGGCGCGCCGAGAACTTGCTCGAGACGCTGCTCAAGCTTCCCTTGAGCGAAGATGAATCGGGGTTTGCAGCGGACACGGGGACCTTCAAGGCGAACGTGCAAATTGGCAACTACCGCCTCGAGCGACTGCTCGGAGTCGGGGGCATGGGCAGTGTGTGGCTCGCCGAACAGACTGCTCCGGTGCGCCGCTTCGTTGCCCTCAAGCTCATTCGCGCCGGGATGTACGACGAAAACCTGGTGCAGCGCTTTCTGTCGGAACGCCAATCCCTCGCACTCATGGATCATCCGGCGATTGCGAAGGTATTTGAGGCGGGCACGACGGCGCAGGGCCAGCCGTACTTCGTCATGGAGTACGTGCCGGGACTGCCGATCACCGAGTACTGCGATCAAAAGAAACTCACAATCCGCGAGCGAATCGAGCTGTTCATCCAGGTTTGCGAAGGTGTGCAGCACGCGCACCAAAAGGCCATCATCCATCGCGATTTGAAGCCGGCCAACATTTTGATCGTTGAGGTGGATGGCAAGCCTGCGCCGCGCATCATCGACTTTGGCGTCGCAAGATCGGTTACTCCGCGGCTATCGGATCAGACCCAGTATACGCAGTTCGGACAATTCATCGGCACCCCGGGCTACATGAGTCCGGAGCAGGTGGATCCGAACAGTCAGGACATCGACACGCGCACCGACGTGTATTCGCTCGGCGTGATTCTTTACGTGCTGCTGTCCGGGATTCTGCCGTTTGAAACCGGGCGGCAACAGCAGCAGCCGCTCGACGAACTGCTGCGCAAGCTGCGCGAGCAAGAGCCGCCCCGACCGAGCACCAAATTCAAAGCGAATCGGGATTCCTCGGCCGGAACCGCGCAAGCGCGCGGGCTCGAGCCGCAGCAGCTCGCGAGCCTGCTGCGCGGCGATCTCGACTGGATCGCAATGAAGGCGCTGGACAAGGATCGCAGCCGACGCTACGGCTCGCCGTCGGAGCTGGCTGCCGACCTGCGGCGCTACCTGAGCAACGAGCCGGTCGTGGCGCGTCCGCCAAGCCTTGCCTATAGGACCGGCAAGTTCGTCAAGCGGCATAAGCTGGTACTTGCGGTCGCGGCGATCTTTGCGTTGGTCGTCCTGGCCGGGGCGGTCGCCATTTTGCGGGAGGCGCGGATCGCCCGCGCCGAGCAAGCGCGCGCCGAGCAGCATTTCCAGTCGCTGCGCAAGTTGACCGACTCGCTGCTGTTCGAGTTTCACGATTCCATCGAGAACCTGCCCGGTTCCACGGCCGCGCGCGCGCTGGTGGTGCGCCGTGCTCTCGAGTATCTCGAGCAAATCGAGTCCGAGGTGCACAACGATCCCGCCACGCTGCGCGACTTGGCCGCCGGCTACGAGCGGATCGGGCGAATCCGCGCCGAAGAGGGACATCCTCACCTGGGCGGGACCGGATCGTTCCAGAGCGCGAATGAACTGTACGAGAAAGCGTTGACTATTCGCCGCAATTTGGCGGCCGCGGACCCCCGCGACCCCAACCTGCAATTTGAACTGCTTGGGACGATGTTGAACCTCGCCAGGATCTCCGAACAATTCGGCGACCTCGATCGCGCGCTGGCTCTTCAGCAACAACGCCTGGAGATCGAACAGCGATTGACGGCAAGCCATGATTCTGAGGACCTGCGCTACAACATCGCCGCCTCGCTGATCGGCATTGGAGAAGTGAACCTCTGGCTCGGCAACTACGAGACCGCTCTCGACTATGAACGCCGGTCGCTCGCGATGAACCAGGCTTTGCTCGATGCGAATCCAAACAGTCTGAAGATGCTGCGCGGTGTCTGGCGTTCGCGCGGCTGGACCGCCACGGTGCTTCAGATTTGACAGGAAATTCGCGGAAGGAGCGGCCGAATCCCGCAAGGCGCTTGCCATATCGGAGCAACTCGCGGCCCGCGACCCGAATAACTCGGAGTATCAACGGTTTCTCATCGTCGATGACCAGAATTTGTGCGAGTGCCTTGCTTATGCCGGCGTTTCTGCCGAAGTGCCCGGGCTATGCCAAAAGGCCATCTCGATCAACGAGGCGATGGTGAAGTCCGACAAGAGCGACGTGCAGGCAGCTGCCGACCTTGCGAATTCGAACATGACGATGGGGCTGGCTCTTTACCTGATCCACTCGCCGCGCGAGGCTCTGGCTTTCGAGCGGCGAGCGGATGCGATGTACCGGCAAGTCGCGGAGCACGATCCCGACTCTCAATCCAACGCAATCGACCACGCCGTCGCACTCATCTACGCAGGCAGAACTGAAGCCGAGTTGCATCTTGCAGACCCGGCGCGCAAAGACATCGAACAAGCCCAAACGATCGTGCAGAAGTTGGTGGCGAGCAGTCCGAAGCAACGATATTTCAGAGACACCCTGGATGAAGCCCGCGCGGCGCTCAATGCGCTTCCGCAAGACTCAGCGCCCATCGCCGTCCACTGATACTTTTGCAGTGAGGCCTGTTCGCGATGGCGACATAATGCAGGCAGCGGCACGGACATAATTTTCCGCATGGCACCTCGACGTGAACTAGCGCTCGAAACGCTCCGGTGTTGTCGCCGGACGCATCACGGATTGCTTGTAGGGTTTGCCCCTACAATTTTCGCGCCTGCAATGAAGCAGGCGATCGTGGAGTCAATGAATGCTCCTCCCACGTGCACTGCGTTCGGCGCGCGCGTTTTTAGGCGGATGGAAGCCGGTGATCGCGCTTCACCTGCTATGCGTCATGGCGTTGCTGGGCGCATGTCACTCCTCGTCCGGATCCTACTCGCCGCCGCCGGCGCAACTCAGCGCCATCGCAGTAGGTCCGCCGGACAGCAGCATTGCCATGGGCTTGACGAGTCAATTCACGGCGACTGGTCTCTACTCTGATGGCTCGAAACAGGATATCTCGTCACAAGTGACGTGGAGCTCCGCGAATACGGCCGCAGCCTGGATCAGCAACGCCGGCGTCGTGACCGCGGCCGGCCCCGGGTCAACCATGATCGCCGCGAAGATGGGCAGAATGTCCGGCTCGACCAGCCTCAATGTAACTCCAGCGACGTTGGTGGTGATCGATCTGACGCCGACCAACGCAAGCGTGGCCAACGGCCTCAGCAGTCGTTTCGTCGCGACCGGCGTCTATACGGACAATTCCGTGCACGACATTAGCGCTGCGGTAACGTGGAGTTCCTCGGCCGGCAGCGTCGCTTCGATCAGCAATACGCCGGGCTCGAACGGAACGATCATCGCGACCGCCCCAGGCTCGACGATGATCTTCGCGACTCTCGGCGCCGAGTCCGCATCTACGATGTTGACCGTCACCGCCGCGACCTTGGTGTCGATCGAGGTTACGCCGACGAATCCGAGCATCGCCAGTGGTTTGAGCGAAGCGCTGCACGCGACCGGTATCTATACGGACAATTCGACCCAGGATCTGACGAGTTCAGTAACGTGGAGTTCTTCGGCTGCCAGCGTGGCCTCGGTCAGCAACACCCCTGGGTCGAATGGAGTGGCCGCGACGCTAAGCCCCGGTGCAACCACCATCACGGCGAGCGCCGGCGGCATATCGGGATCGACGAACTTGATGGTCACCGCCGCGACCCTGGTGTCGCTCGGCGTCACGCCGCCGAACCCCAGCATCGCCAAGGGTCTGAACACTCAGTTCACCGCGATCGGAACCTACACGGATAACTCCACGCAAAACCTCACCGCACTGGTTCAGTGGAACAGTTCCGATCCGACGGTGGCGACGGTGAGCAATGCGTCGGGCTATGACGGACTCAGCGTCGGACTCAATCCGGGTTCGGTGACGATCATCGCCACTTTGGGCGGCGCGGCCGCGTCCACTGTTTTGAGCGTCACCCCCGCAACACTCGTATCGATCGGTGTGACCCCGGCGAACCCGAGTATTGCCGACGGCCTCACCAGTCAGTTCAAGGCGACGGGCGTGTATACCGATAACACCACACAGGACCTTACTGCTTCGGTGGCGTGGACGTCATCCGATCCGACCGTGGCGTCGATCAGCAATGCGTCGGCTTCCCACGGTCTCGCCACAGGTGTCAATCCCGGCTCGGTGACGAT
Source organism: uncultured Gammaproteobacteria bacterium (assembly GCA_963782865.1). Taxonomy (GTDB): domain Bacteria; phylum Pseudomonadota; class Gammaproteobacteria; order Steroidobacterales; family Steroidobacteraceae; genus Bog-1198. Next base: position 41,170 of record CAWALS010000010.1, read on the forward strand.
TACGGCTGCCAGCGGTGCGGTATCCGGATCGATGAGTTTAACGGTTACGCCCGCGGCGCTCGTTTCGATCGCTCTGATACCGGCAAATCCCAGCATCGCCAACGGCACGCAGCAACAATTCGCTGCAACCGGCACTTATACGGACGCCTCAACACACGATGTGACGGGGACGGTCACCTGGAGTTCTTCTGACACCACCGTTGCCAGGATCAGCAATGCGTCGGGCTCGGCCGGACTCGCCATGTCGGTCAGTCAGGGATCGGTCACGATCACCGCGACTCTGGGCACGATTGCAGGCGTTACCGGCTTGACGGTTACGCCTGCGGCACTGGTCTCGATCGCCGTGATACCGGCGAACCCCAGCATCGCGAACGGCACCGGCCAACAGTTCGCGGCGACCGGGACTTATACGGATAACTCAACGCAGCCGCTGACGACTTCGGTGACCTGGAGCAGCTCCGACACGACGGTCGCTTCAATCAGCAACGCCGCCGGCTCCAATGGGCTGGCAAGCTCAGCCGGTCAGGGAACGGCGACGATCACGGCAGCGCTGGGTACGATCTCCGGTTCGACCGGATTGACCGTCACCGCCGCCACGCTGGTATCGATCGCAATAACGCCGATCAGTCCCGGCATCACCGATGGCACGACCCAGCAGTTCACCGCAACCGGCACCTACACGGACAACTCGACGCAGAACCTCACGGCGTCAGTGACGTGGGCGTCGTCCCAAACGACGATAGCTTCGATCAGCAACGCCGCGGGCTCGAACGGACTCGCAACGGCTGCGGGTGCCGGCACGACCTCGATCAGCGCGGCTTTGGGCGCGGTAACGGCCCCTGCGGCGACATTGACCGCGACCGCAGCGCCGGAATACGCCTATGCGTCAAATCAATCCGATAACACCGTGTCGGAGTACAGCATCGGCGCGGGCGGAGTGCTGAGCTCGATCGGTACCCAGACAACCGGCGCTGAACCCAACGCGATCGCCGTCGTCCCCTCGGGCCGCTATCTCTATGTCGCGAACTGGACCGACAACACGCTGTCGGAGTATGCGATCGGCAGCGGCGGCGCGCTCACCGCGATCGGCACGATCGCCACCGGCATCAACCCGGCGTCCATCATTGTGGACCCGACGAGCAGCTATGTGTATGTCGCAAACCTAGGCGGCAATTCAGTCTCGGAATACGCGATCGGCTTGGGCGGCACGCTTACCAGCATCGCCACCATAGCGGCTGGAAGCGGACCCGCGTGCATCGCCATCGATCCCACCGGCCGCTATGTCTACACGGCGAATCAAAACAGTAACAACGTCTCGGAGTTCGCGCTCGGCGCCGGCGGCGTGCTCTCCTCCGCGGGGACAGCGGCAACGGGCAGCCTGCCCCAATCCGTCGCCATCGACCCCACAGGCCGGTATGCCTACGTGGCGAACTACAACGACGGCACCGTGTCGGAATACTCTATCGGTACGGGCGGCGCACTTGCCTCTATCGGCTCGATCGTTGCGGGGAGCCTGCCCGAGTCGCTGGTGATCGATCCTAGCGGCCACTATGTCTATGCGGCCAATCATGGCGGCAACACGCTATCGGAATATCAAATTGGAACCGGCGGAGCGCTCATTGCCCTTGGCGCAATCGGGGCGGGGAGCGGCCCTTGGTACATCACGGTGGACGCCTCGGGGCAATATATCTATGTCGCGAACTTCAACGACAACACCGTTTCACAGTACAGCCTCGGCACGGGCGGCGCGCTCACGTTCATCGGTACGATAGCGACAGGGAGCGGACCGAACGCTGTTGACACCGGTCTGTGAGCGGGGCCTGGGCATCGGCGGCGGGTGCCAAGCGATCAGGATTATCCGCTAGCCGGCTCGAGCCGCAGCACGCGTCCATCGGGTTCATCCGTGCAGACATACAGGAAGCCGTCCGCCGGCGCGCGCACGTCGCGGATACGCCAGTGTAGATCATTCAGCAATTGCTCTTGATCGACGACGTTGCCGCGCTCATCCAGATGGACGCGGCGCAAATGCTTGAATGCCAAAGCGCCCACGAAGAGATCGCCCCGCCATGCGGGAAACTTATCCCCGCGATACAGCGCGAGTCCCGAGGGCGCGATCGACGGCGTCCAATAGATCACCGGCTGCTCGAGTCCCGGGCGCTGCGTGTAGGGTGAAACATAAGCACCGGAATAGTCCATGCCATACGTGATCACCGGCCAACCATAGTGGCGGCGCGCTGGCGCTCTTCGTTCTATTCACGATCATGAGGCATGTGCTGGGGACCGCAGGTATTTTCGGCGCGCGCGCAGGCTGACTATTTTTGCGGATAGGGTGTCCCATCCTTGTGTGCGAAGCCTCCTGCGCCCGCGCGACAGAATCGCATGTCGATGTCCGAATATTCTCCTTCGTCTTCCGCTTTACGGGAGCCGATTTCGAGCACGAGCGCGTCCCGCGGCGATCGATTTTGCAAGTGGTGACCGTCTTTGACGCCCGCTTTGAATCCAGCGCTGTCGCCAGCGCGCAGAGTTTCTTCCCCGGAATCGGTGATCAGCACCACCTCGCCCTCGACGATGAACACAAACTCGTCCTCGGCCGTATGCCAATGCCGCTGACTGGACCAAGTGCCGGGCGGCAGGCGCAGCAGATTCACTCCAAAGTCGCCTAGGCCCGACGATTCTCCCAGTCTTTGCCGAGCGCGTGCCGCGCACGGTTTGTCGAAGGGCGCCGGGTATCTCGAACCGACAACCACGGGTACAGTATTCAAAGCAACTCGTTTCGGCATCGCCGTCTCCGGGTCAGGTGCACGAGATAATCGTTCCGCCTGGTAGGCTCGTCAAGGAGCGATGCTGGAGCGAACCTTGGAGCAGTCCCTCCGTACTCCATCGAGAGTACGGAGGGAACTCATGTCAGTTGGCGTTCACTCGCTTTGCGGTTATCGTTCCGGTGAAAGTCACCAGCGGCGTGCCGCTTTCGTTGAACTCAGTTCCATCGTCGGGCGAACCCGGGTAGATGCTGATCGAGTAAGGTCCCATATAACTGTCCGCGTCGCCATCCACGGTCACCGTTGCGCGGATGATGGCGGGTCCAACGAAAGTGCCGGTCGGATCCGGCGGTGTCAGCCCCAGAGCAACGTGATGTAGCTTGAACTGATGCTTCCCCACCTGCCGCCATACGCCCATGCAGACATCTCCGGCACTGGGAGGACGGCCGGCGGAAAATTGGATCTCGGTGCCGTCGTCATGCCAGGTAGCGAGACCCCAATCGAATAAGGCCTGATCCGGCAGGCCGTTTTGCGCACCATTCAAGTGCACCTCGAATTCCCATAGTCCGACGATTGCGCTGCTTTCGATCAATTGGTCCGACACGGTCATGAATGCTGCGGACGCGAACGCGGGATGGTAGACAGCAGGGACGAATGGCGCGGAGGAGTGTTCTTTGGCCGGCGCAACGCCGTCGCTGCAACCCGCGTACGCGGGACCGCCGGTTAGTCCGAGAAGGCCGATTGTGACGGCTAGCCCGGCCGCCTTGATATCAAACTGCTTCATGTTCTAGCTCCTTAAGTTAAGTCTTAATGATTTTCGACCCGCAACCCGTCGGCCGCGTTGACTTGAGGGAGCTTCCCGCTGGCCACATGAAAAGGCTTTAAACCCGCATTAATTCTCATGAACGCGGGGGTCCGTGCTCTTAAGGTATATTGGAGATCAAAACTAGATATTCGAAAACGTCGCGCCGATCATCGAATACCAGCGGACCTTCGGCAATGGACCAAACCAGCACACCAAGTTACGAGTTCGAGGGATTTCGTCTCGATACCGTTCTGCAGGTGCTCTCTTCCCCAAGAGGCGAGCCGATCGCGCTGCCGTTCCGCGCCTTTGAGACGCTGCGTTACCTCGTTGAGCGCTCCGGCGAACTCGTAGAGAAGTCCTCCTTGATGAAGGCGGTCTGGCCGCTGGCGGTGGTTGAAGAGAACAATCTCAACCAATGCATTTTCACGCTGCGCAAGGTGCTGGGCGAGGCGGCGGGGGAGCGGCGCTTCATCTTGACGGTGCCTGGGCGCGGTTTTAAGTTCGTTGCACCGGTAAACGTGATTCCAAATCCCAGCTATGAGCCGCGCACAAACGCGGACCCGGCGATAGGGCGAGGACCGGCGCCGACGGAACCCGCCGCCGGTGCGGCCGCGATGCCGGCGTCCGCTCGCACGCGGCGGCAAAAAACCTGGATCGCGGCGGCGGCATGCACGATCATCCTGGCGATTGGGTTCGCCGAGCTACATTTAAATTCACAGCCGCCTTCGGTCACGTCTCCCGCGGAATATGAATCGTTGACTGATATGGCCGCTTCCGCCACTGCGCCGGCGCTGTCTCCAGACGGTCATTTACTCGCTTTCATCGAGGGCGGCGACGCATTTTTGAGTCCCGGCCAGATCTGGTTGAGGTTGCTGCCCGACGGGGAACCGGTTCAGTTGACGCACACCTCTGGATTGATCTTTGCGCCGACATTCACGCCCGACGGTACGCATGTCGCCTACTCAGCGGTCGATCAGGTGCCCGGCGCAACCTGGAACACATGGATCGTCCCCATTACCGGCGGCCAGGCGACGGAACTGTTGCCGAATGCGTCCGCTTTGAGCTTCATCGGACCACACATGGTGATGTACTCCGAATTTAAGAGCGGCATGCATCTGGGCATCGTGTCCTCGCGCGACGATCGTTCCCAACACCGCGAGATCTATCTGCCCAGCCACGAGCGCGCAATGGCCCATTACTCGTACTTGTCCCCGGATCATAAATCGGTGCTGGTGGTCGAAATGGACCGAACCGCCAATTTTCAGCGCTGTCGATTGGTCCCGTTCGACGGCAGCTCGTCAGGCAACCCTGTCGGGCCCGGCGGCGCATGTTTGTCCGCAGCCTGGTCCCCGCGTGGCGATTGGATGTACTTCTCCGTTCGGATTGGCGGTCATGGGCATCTGTGGCGGCAGCGCTATCCCGACGGACAACCTCAGCAGATTACCTTCGGACCCACCGACGAAGAGACGGTCGCCTGCGCACCCGATGGCCGTTCTTTGTTGACCTCGCTCGGCCGGGAACAAAGCACGATTTGGCTGCACGCCGCCGGCCGCGAGCGCGTGATAACGACTGAGAGCTATGCCTACTCGCCTTTGATCTCGGCTGCTGCGGATCGGGTTTATTTCCTGGCTGGGCGAAGTTCCGCCGAGCCGGCGCAGTTATGGCGAGTGGAAGCCGCTTCAGGCCGCAAAGAATCGTTGCTGACCGGATTCGCCATCAGCGGATACGACATTTCGCGCGACGAGCAGCTGGTGGTTTTCACGACCAAGCGCGAGGGCGCAGCAGAAATCTGGGTCGCGCCTCTGGATCGGCATGCGCCGCCGCAACTGCTGATTCGCGGCGGCGACGAAGCCGCGTTCGACCGGGCAGGGGACATTTTCTTCAGAAGCCTTGGCGATCACGCCAACTTCCTGCATCGCATGCGCTCGGACGGGGGTGCCAACGTTCGCGTGCTCGAGACCCCCATCGTGGAATTCCATGCTGTGGCGCCGGACGGCAAACACGTGAGCGTTGATTTACCGGTTGAGGGCGGCGTTGCGGGAGCGTTTCTGGCTCCGGTTGACGGCGGCACGCCGATCTTGATACGCAAAGGCTGGTGGCCTTCGCAGTGGTCGCGCGACGGCAAGGCACTGTATGTCGAAGTGGGTACCGGAGAAAATTCGCAGCGGCATGGCCGTACTGCAGCATTGCCCATCGGTGCCGACGGTCTGCCGACCGCATCGGCGCTCTCGGTTGGCGATGCGATGCTGATACCCCATCAGGAATTGGACCTGTCGATAAGCGCGGACCCATCCGTCTATGCGTTCGTGAAGGAGGACACCCATCGCAACATTTATCGCATCCCGCTCCACAATTGAGGGCAACGCAAATAGCTATGTCAATTCGCGCCGCCATGGTATTTTTTGCAGGCAGAGTGCGGGATTCACTTGAAGGGAAACTAAAATGAAAAAATCTCCTAGGGATAATTTATTTTGCATTGCGTTCCTAATCTTCGCGGGAGGCTCGACGCTAGGCGCGGGCGTTGCGCAGGCGGAAGCGCCGCCCCCTGCGATTCCCACATGCGACAAGAAGATCGGCACCTTGGCCGTAACGGAGCCGCAGAATCAGTGGTGGACCGCGTTGAATTTGGAGTCGCCTGCGGCCTTGATCAAGGTCTTCGTGTCGCAGTCCAAGTGTTTCACTTTGGTCGACCGCGGAAAGGGTCTGCAGGCGGCGCAGGCCGAGCGGGCACTCTCAGCCAGCGGCGAAGAGCGCGCCGGATCGAACATCGGCAAGGGCCAGATGAAGGCGGCGGACTACGTACTTGTTCCTGATATTGCCAATCAGAACCGCAACTCGGGCGGCACCAATGTTGGCGGTATCCTCGGCGGCCTGTTACCGCACGGCGTCGGCGCGCTGGTCGGCGGTGTTAGCTTGAAGAGCAAGACCGCAGATGTGGTTTTGACGCTGACCGACGTGCGCTCGACCGAACAGGTGGCCCTTGAACAGGGCCACGCGAAGAAAACCGACTTGGGATGGATGGGCGGCGGCGGCGGGGCGTTCTTTGGCGGTTTCGCCGCCGGCGGTGCCAGCGGTTACGCCAATACGGAAATCGGCCAAGTGGTCACGATGGCTTACCTCGACGCGTACATCAAAATGGTAGCCGAACTGAAGAATGCTGCGCCCGATGCCAAGGCCGACAACGTGCAGCAGTCGGTCCGAATGTCCAAGCCCGGCAAAATGTATGCGGCATCAAACCTGAAATCCGAGGTGGTGCGGGACCTGGACCCCGGAATGATGCTCTATCCGACCGGCGACAAGATGGGCGTGTGGTGGAAGGTCACCGACGAACTCGGCAACGAAGGCTGGGTAGTCTCGACTAATATTCAGTTGGCCCATTAGCGCGTAGTTTCTTCGGCGCAGCGAGTGCGATGCGCGCGCATCGCGCGATGCGGCGCGCAGGTCGCGATGCGCAGGCATGCACTCGCGATGCGGCGTAATGCGCGTCGCTATCGGCCGTCCCGTGCGTCAACCCTAAATCGCCTTTCTGGCGCGATGGCGCGCGAATAGATCGCCGCAGCTGGCTAAGCTGTTGAAAATCTCGGAGATTAACTGACGGGCGGCGCTCGCCCACCCCCTGTCATTTTCCCTTAGCGAGTATGAACTTATACATTCGCTATCATTATAGTGAATATTGACTGCGTAAGTAGTTAATGTAAGTATTCCGACACGCGCCGGAAGAGCGCAAGCAACGGAAGGGGGAGCCATGAAGATCCAAATATTGTGGTTGAGTGTTTCTGCGGTCGCCCTCGGTTGGTGCGGTACCGCTGCGGCGCAGACGGCCACGTCCTCATCAAGCGCAGGTGCTAGCGATCAAATCTCCGAGGTCGTGGTCACCGCGGAACGCCGGCACACGGACCTGCAAACGACGCCGATCTCGGCGACAGTCTTGAGCGGCACTGATCTTGCCAATATGGGAGTCACCGGGATCGATCAGCTGCAATTCGCCACGCCCGGGGCGACGATCGACAACTTCGGTCAGGGAATTGATTTCAATATTCGCGGCGTCGGAAAAGCGGAGCACAACTCGCAGACCACGGTCGGTGTGGTGACCTACCGCGACGGCATTGCGACCTTTCCTGGATATTTCCAGGAGGAGCCGTATTACGATGTGGCGAACGTCGAGATATTGCGCGGACCACAAGGCACATTCGGCGGTCAGAATGCGACCGGCGGCGCTGTCTTCGTGACCACTGTCGACCCGAAAATCGGCGCTGGCTACGACGGCTACGTGCAGGGCCAGGTCGGGAATTACTCCGACTTCGCATTGCAGGGCGCCGTCAATATACCAATCAGCGACACGTTGGCGGCACGCTTCGCCTTCAATGGAGAAAGCCGCGACAGCTTCTACAATATCACCGGCCCGAACGGCGGCGCCTACTCGGGTAATCCTGGCAACGTGCGCATGGGCAGCGCACGCATCGGGATTCTATGGAAGCCCGACGATGCGCTCAGCGTTCTGTTCAAAACCGACTACAACTATCTCAATTTGGGTGCGTATCCTGCCGACCCGTATAACTCCACGGAAGATCTCTTCAATATCGGCGTCAATTCTCCGCAACAAGCGCTCGACCGATTTGGCCGGTCGGTGTTGAAGGTCGACTATGTGCTGCCGGACGGCATCACGCTTCGATCCGTCACCGGCTATCAAAAAGGCAATACTCAGTACCAAGCCGATCTGGACGGTACGAATGTCGGGAACGGCTACTTCGCCGACTCAGTCGACGAAACGCTCTGGTCCGAAGAGTTCAATATCATTTCGAAGGACACGGGGTTTCTAACCTGGATCGTCGGGGCCTATGCGGACGGCGACAAGTACAATTTTCTGCCGAATTATTATTTCCTGATCGGCGTTCCGCCCGGAAATCCATTGACCGAATACCGGCTCCAGGGTACCAACCCTGAATCCGCCTTCGCGGGTTTCGGTCAGTTGAGCTTTCAACTCGCACAGGGCTTGCAACTTCAAATCGGAGGCCGGTACACCGAGGCGAAGACTACCAATCACGTGCAAGTGCTTCAATACGGCTTGCCGCTGGCTGATGAGCAAACGGCCAAGTATGTGAATACCTCGGGCAAGGTCTCCTTGAACTGGACCGTCGATCAAAACAACTTTCTCTATGCTTTCGCCTCATCGGGTTTTCGGCCCGGGGGGCTCAACGTGCCGGTGGGCCTCGGTACTCCTGCGGCGTTTGGTGCGGAGAAATTGCTCGATTACGAGTTGGGCTGGAAACTGAGCAGCTTCGACGGGCATCTGCGCACCCAGATCGACGGGTTTTACGACGTCTACAAGAACTTCCAAGTCATCGTCGGCTATCCCCAATTTCCGACTTTCGGCTTCGAACTGAACAACCCGAACGCGACTCATCTGTACGGTTTCGAGGCGCAAACTCAAGCGGTGTTCGGGGATTTCTCATTGGACGCCGGCACCACCATCATGCACAGCTCCCTCGGACGATTTTTTGCCACCGATCCGCGAATCGCCACCGTCACTCCATGTGATCCGCAGGCGGGCCCCTCGAGTTCCTCATGCATTGACTTGACCGGGCATTCGCAGACCTATGCACCCAACTTCAGCTTCAACATCGGCACGCAGTACAAATTTGCGTTGACGGCGAAGGACTCGCTGACGCCGCGCCTGAATTTTGGCTACGTCGCTCCGCAGTGGGCGACGCTGTTTGAAAATCCGGCGTTGGGGGACCATCTCTCGGGGCGCGACATTCTTGGCGCGCAACTGGCCTGGGCGCACGAGCGCTTGCTCACGACGCTGTATGGCACCAACATGACCGATCAACACTACGTCGGGGCGCTGAACTCCGGCCTGCGTTTCGCAGGTCCACCGCGCCAATTCGGTCTGCGCTTCCTGACGAGTTTCTAAAAGGCGAACCCTCGGCCGCGCTGCCGTAAAAAGCTTGAGCGGCCGTATCTTTTTCACCAAACTTCGCTGCGCATGCAAGCTTATGCCCTCACCGTCGACAAGTTTCTCGATCACGCCGCCAAATGGTGGGGTGACCGCGAGATCGTCAGCGCGGAAGCCGGCTACGCGGTGCGACGCACGCGGTACGCGGACCTAAGGGCGCGAAGCAATTGCCTGTCGGGCGCGCTCGCAGCACTGCAGCTGCGTTGCGGCGATCGCGTGGCTACGCTCGGTTGGAACACTCAGCATCATCTGGAGATGTATTTCGCGCTCATGGGCAGCGGCATCGTCTGTCATACGCTGAATCCGCGTCTCACCGTTGCGCACCTCGCCGTCATGATCAATGAAGCCGAAGATCGCGCGCTCGCCGTGGCCGCCAGTCTCGCGCCGCTGCTGGCGGAGTTGGCGCCGCTGTGTCCCAACCTCGAGCACATCATCTTGATGGATGGCAAAGGACCGCACGGCGATTTACTGCACGGTCACCGGGCACAACTGTGGCGCCAGGAGGTCCTGCTCGGAACGCACGGCGCGCCGAGCGCCTGGGGCGGCTTCAATGAAGATACGCCGGCGGGGCTCTGCTATACCTCGGGCACCAGCGGCGCGCCGAAAGGCGTGCTGTACACGCACCGCTCCAATTACTTGCACACGCTGCGGGCTCTACAGACGGACGCGATTGCGCTGAGCCGCAGCGATACTCTGCTCATTGCCGTGCCCATGTTCCATGCGAACGGCTGGGGACTGCCGTTCGCCGCTCCCGCAGTGGGCGCCAAACTGGTTTTGCCCGGGCGCCAGACCGATGGGGCCAGCCTCGCCGCCCTCATGCGTGACGAAGCCGTGACGCTCGCGGCCGGCATCCAGACGCTTTGGCTCGGGCGTGCTCGATCATCTCGACGCCGTCGGCGGCGAACTGCCGGCATTGAAGCGGATACTAATCGGCGGTTCGAACTGCCCGGATGCGCTAATACGCAGGATGGAGCAACGTCTGGGTGCGAGGGTGCAGACCAGCTGGGGCATGACCGAGCTTTCACCGTTGGGCACGATCGCCTCGCCCGACTGCGGTGGCAGCAGAAGCGCGCGCTTCCGGGCGGCCTGTCATGGGCCTCGACTTGAAATTGACCGACGCCAACGGCGTTGCCCTGCCGCGGCAACGCGGCGTGGTGGGCCATCTTAAGGTCAAGGGCGCAAGCGTGCTCGAGCGTTACTTCAAATCCGAGATCAGCGCCGTGGACGCCGAGGGTTATCTTGACACCGGCGACCTGGCCAACATCGACGAGACCGGCAATGTGTCGATCTGCGGGCGCTCGAAGGATCTGATCAAATCGGGCGGCGAGTGGATAAACCCGGCGGAACTCGAAGATATCGTGGGAACTCACCCTGCCGTGGCTCTTGCCGCGGTCATTGCCCGCGAGGATCCAAAGTGGGGCGAGCGCCCGGTCCTGATCGTGGAATAGCGACAGGGCCAATCGATCGACGCGCGCACGTTGCTGGAGTTTCTCAGCGGCAAAGTCGCCGGCTGGTGGCTTCCCGACGCGATTGTCCAAGTCGACGCCATGCCGCTGGCCGCGACCGGAAAGATCGATAAGAACCAATTGCGCGCGGACTACGCAAATGGGAAACTCACCCTCGCCAGAAGCAACGTTGAGATTTGTCGCTGTCGACAAGAAAGGCTAGCGTCGTGCCGCAAGCTCCGAAGCGCCAAAGGCGCAGCAAGGCGCAGCAGCGCGCCGAAAGCTTGGAACAAATCCTCGATGCCGCGGAGTATCTGTTCTCAAAACACGGGACTCTATGGCGTGACGCTTCGCGATGTGGCTCATCGCGTCGGAATCCACACCACGCTCCTGCATTATTATTTCGTGGACAAGCGCAACCTGTTCGACGCTGTGTTCGCGCGGCGGGCGAGCGTTACCAGCGACCGGCGAATCGCCGCGCTCGAGCAATACGAATCTGAGGCAAAGGATCACCCGACGGTGGAAGGCGCGCTGCACGCCTTTTTGGACACCGACCTCGACCTGTATTATGAGGGCGGCGAGGCGTGGATGAACTATGCGGCCTTCTGCGCGCGCGTCAGCAATACGCCGGAAGGCGCGGAACTGATGGATGTTCATTTCGATCCGGTGGTCTTGAGGCTCGTCAGCATCTTGAAGCGCGCGCTGCCTGATTATCCCGAGGAGGATATCTTCTGGGGCTATCACTTCGTGACCGGCGCGCTCATGAACACGCTCGCGCGCACGGGACGCATCGATCGCCTTTCGGGCGGGGTCTGTCACTCCGATGATTTTCCTGCCGTGAAGCAGCGCATCGCCAAGTTCATGGCGGCGGGATTCTTGACGCTTAAAAATCGCTGACGTTGAACGCGGTCCTAGACCAGCACCTCGAGAACTTGCTTTAACGCGCGCCGCGATTCTTGCGCGGCGCGGCCCCAACTTTGTCGGCCCGACAGCTCGCTGTGGCCGAATGCGATTCGCCCATGGCGCTCCCTGATGACTTCGAGCGGCGCCGGATTGGCCGGAGTTCCAAAATAGAACCCCGGTTGAGGCGCTATGTAGGCGTGGCCCCAGCGATTGATGACGATGCCTGCGACGTCGCGCCTGGCGTCGAACCCGGAATCGCCCAGCATCTGCTGCAGTTGCCTGCGGATCTGAAGTTCGAAGTCCGCGTAGGTGGTTGCGAACAACCGGGCGCGGGCGGCGCTGGTTTGGGCGTCGATGGGAACCCCGGATTGGGGAAATCCGACATAGAAAGTGAGCATCGCCGGCCTGGAAGGATCGAGCGGTACCTCAATACCTTTGATCTTCATCGGCTGACGCACGTTGACGAAAAACCCGAATCCATCGAACCAGTGGGCGGAGGAAATACCGAGCTTGGCAAAAGCCTTCCAATTGCGCACCGCGACATTGGCGACCAGTATCGGCCCGTGATGGAACTGCGCATACGCGGCTGCATACGACGGCGGCAAATCGCGCACGATGCGGCGCGCAATCCAGCCGCCGGCGGCGATGATGGCGCTCTTGCCGCGAACGCGCATGAGTTGATCGCCGATGAGGTAGGTCACATCGACGCCGCTCGCCGTTTCGGGTTTGCCGTCGTGCCTCACCGCCACGACCGTGGCGCCGAGTCGAATACGCGTGTGCTGCGGCCGGTCGAGCGCGCTGAAATCGATCGGCGCATACAGCACGTCGGCAAACGATTGCGTGCCCGAGATGGCGTCCGGCAGCAGCGCCTTGACGATGTGCCGAAGGATGGCGGCATTGCCGCCGGGAAACGAAAACACATCGTCGCCGATGATGTTCTCTCCGGTCCCGGGCAGCCCCAGCAGTTTCGCGCCATAGGCGGAAACCGCGTCGGAGCTCACGCCGTAATCGCCGGTCGCCACCAACGGATCGGACAAGCGAAACACGTCTTTGGACAGCTCGAGTTCGCGAACGATCAGATCGCCATAAGACATCGAGTCGAGCCAACGGTCGGTGGCGGCTGCATCACCGTGGGTCAGCACGGGGGTGTGCTTCTTCCACTTGAGCCAGCTGCGCCGGGCTTCCTCTGAAATGGGCGCTCGGCGCAAATCGTCGGACCAGGGGTCGACCACCCAGGCGCGTTTCGATGCGAACGGCTTGTCGAAGTAGTAGCCCAAGGTACTGGCGTCCTCGTTCCAGTACATCGGATCGTAGTGATCGCGCGCGAATTTCAACGACGCTGCCGCTCCGGTCGGCGCAACGAAGTCATAGGCGCGCGGCATGCCGATTTCGTCCCAAAGTGCCGACGACGTGGGCGTAGTTGTTGTCCGGGCGAGGGATGACCGCGTCGTTGGAACCCTGCGGGCCGGTGAGCATCACGCCATCCACCAGCATCTGATTCTGCTTGGCCTCGCCGCCGAATACGGGATGGTTGTCGAGAACCAGGCAGCGCGAATCGGGACGAGCCTTGTGAAACTCGTAGGCGGCGATCAGGCCGGCGAATCCGCCGCCGACGATGATCAGATCGTAGGGCTCGTCGATCTGCGCTGCCGAGCCGATGCGCGCTTCGTAAATGCCGTCGCGAATGCCGTGCGCGGCATTGACCACCGAGGCGATGTTGCCGTTGGAGCGGCTATAGTCGCCGATACCGGGGTAGCCGTTCCAAGATGCCGGCAGACCTTGTGCGAAAGCGGGCGCGGGCGCGCCCAACAAGAATGGCTCCCGAACCGATCAGCGTCGCGCCGACGAAATCGCGCCGCGTAATCGGCCGGTCAAGACCCAGGGATCGGGCTTCGCCATGCTGCGAGCGCGGAACTTTCTTTGACATTCTCGATTCCCTGTTGAAATTATCGTTACGAAACTATTCGCAGCGCGCGCCTGCGGGCAGGCGCGGCGAAATGATGCCGACATTCCAGCCCGGTGATCATAACGAACGCGGCAGCCGCGAGATAGGCGGATCTGAGAACCCCTTGGCAGTCCCAGATGCATATTGTCACTTCGGCCAATCTTTAGCTTTTCGGCGGTGCTAAGCTAGCTGCATGCCTGTTTATCGCGTCCGCATAAGCACCTACATTCGCCAGACCACGGCGCATCTTCCCACGTGCCGCTTTGTTCAATATGGCGCCGCCGAGGGCAGGCATCCATCCGGCGATGAGTTGGTCGATCGTGAAGCGGCCGATCCCAAGGCGGCGTTGCTGGACTTTGAAATGCATCAGACCCAAAGTTTGCCGGAGCGCCTCTACAAGGTGTGCCGCTGCGCCGGCGGCGCCGCGGACGAGCACTATTGATTCCAGTTTCAGCCAGGCGAACAGCCTCAGCGAAATAGCCGCGGCGCAAAGTCGTGCAGATCGCGCCGCCAGGTTTGCCACTCGTGCGCCGTGCCTCTCGACTCGAAATATTCCAAGCGCACGCCGGCCTTGCGCAGGGCCTCGACTGCGCCGCCGATCCCGCTGCGAAATTGCTCCGGTTCCGCGCTGCCCACGCCCAGCCACAGGAGCTTCACGCGCTTGTTGAATGTCGCGGGATCGGCAAACGCACCGCCGTAGGCCGTTTTGGCGTCGAACGGTTCTGGAACCCGATTAACGGTCAGGTTGCCGACATCGAGGTTGGGAATGATGGGGCCGCTGAATGAGCCGACGTAGGCAAACAGGTCCAAATGTTGCAAAGTAATAAATAGGGTCTGCATCCCGCCCATCGACAAGCCCGCCATCGCCCGATGCTCCCGATCGGGAATGGTCCGGTAAGACGCGTCGATCGTCGGTATCAGATCATGAATGACAACGTCTTCGAACGACGTGAAGGCAACATGCAGGTTCTGCAGCCAGGCATTCGATCCCGGTGTCGGCGCCGCTGTACCCGCGCGCTGCGCATAGCCGCGATCCATGACGACGATCATCGGCCGTGCCTTGCCGGCGGCGATGAGATTGTCGAGGATGAATTGGACTCTGCCTTGGCGCGTCCAACCCGTTTCATCCTCTCCCGACCCGTGCTGCAAAATGAGCACGGGAAAACGTGCCGTCGAATGTTCATCGTAGCCCGGAGGGGTATACACAAACGCGCGGCGCCATTCGCCGGTGGTTTTAGACAAATACCATTTGGCGCGCACTTCTCCATGAGGCACGTCGCGGATGGCGTAGAAATCGGCGCCGGTTTCCGGTACTTCGACTCCGCTGGTTTCCTTGCCATAACCGAAGAAGGTCTCACTGGCGGGATCGTTTACCGCAACCCCGTTGAGCACAAACCAGTAATAGTGAAAACCCGGTACGCTTGGGGGAGTGGTGACGCTCCAGGTGCCGTCGGTCCCCTTCGTCATCGGAAACGGGCCCATGCCCAAGCCGTCGCCGCCCGCAACCTGCAGACTGGCGGCATCCGGCGCTTTGAGGGTAAACGTGATGCGCCGGTCGGAATGAATGCTGGGAGTCTGTGCGCCTGGCACATTGGAGGCAGCCGGCACACCTTGATCCTCGGCCCGGCTCGGCGCCGATAACTCAAGCATAAGCATGGTAATGGCGGCGATAGCAAGAAGATCCTTCACGTTGAACCCCCGTTTCGGCTGCGACCCGCCGGCGATGCGGGCCTGAGCGCCATTGTATCGCCTGGTCAGACGCATGCGGCGCCCGCGACCAAGTTTGATACGATGTCAGCAGGATTTAGAACACGGATAGGTTATGCGTGCAGCCTTTGGCGTCATAGTCGTTGCGTATTTCATCGCCGCTCCGCTGCTGCATGCCGAGGAAGTCGTGTTGTCGTGCGCGGTCGAAGAGTCGGGACCGAACCACGCTCACCGGCTGTGGGAACTGAGCTTTGACCAAAAGAATCAGTTGGTCTATATCGCAAAGACCATGTCTACCGCCGCCATCACCGACAGCAAAATCACCTTTCGGGTGGATTTGGGGAATGGCGTACCGTTGAGTTTTGCAATCGATCGGGCGAGCGGATTTATCCGCGTCACCGACAGCTCCGGGTCCTTGTACAGCGGACAATGCAAGACAGTTGATGCGGCGCACGCCATCTGAGGTAAAGACCCGCCCTCTCAGCGCGCCAGAGTCGCACCCGTCAGCCTTCCGATCGCGCCGAGCGTCGTTTGCGCGGCATTCAGACCCAGGCGGAAGTCGGCGTCGCTGTAGGTGGCATAGAGGTCCGTCGGCTGGTGCCAACTGCGGGTCCCAGCCGGCGCCGATTTCGCGTTCCCCGCTCGTTCTCGCGCACGCTGATGCGCCGGGACCAGATCCATGAAGGGCGTGCTGTCGGTATTGGTCATATGCGGTCCGACGGCCGCCGGGTAGTCGGTCGCGTAGGCTTCGTTCGCGGCATAAAATACCCAGGCCGAGCTTCTGCGCGCCCTCGGCCTGCTTTGCCATGCGATTGAAACTCGATGTTCACGTCGGCTTCGGGCCGCTGTTGCTTCGAGACCGTGCCGTCGGCGCGCGGCATGCCGTGATCGAACAGCATCATGTCGTGCTGAATCATCCCCAGCCACTTCGGTTCCGGGATATCGCCCGGAGCCCGCGGGCGCCTCCTTTCCTTGCAGGGCAGCTCGCTGATCGACGTAGGCGCGGGCGCCATTGAGGCCGGTTTCTTCGTTGTTCCACAGCGCAAAGCGAATGGAGCGTTCGGTCTTGACGTCCGGGCTGAAAACACCCGCGCCAACTCCATGACCAAGGCGGCCCCTGAGCCATCATCATTCGCGGCCTCGCCCCATCCGTGACCATCCATGTGCGCCGCCGACGATATACATCTCCTCGGGATGGGTCGATCCGACTTTCGTGCAGTAGACCTCTTCGCGCTCGCCGGGCTCAGCCGGCTGGGAATTCAACGCGCGCAGCTTCTCGTCCGGCTGCAATAGCGGATCGGTATTGACGCCCGTGTGAGCGCGCAGCCCGCGAAAGCGGCCGCCGCCCGGCGCGGCGTCCGGCGCAACGGGCGGGCCGCTGGGCCGGCGGGTTTCGGTGGGTGAGTACGGGTATTTGATGCGCGCAGATGTTCGAGCAACCGTACTTCTTGAGCTGCGCTTCGATCCAATCGACGGCGGCGCGATTGCGATCCGTGCCTTGGCGGCGATCGCCGAATTGCGTCAGTCCCTTGATGGTCGCCTTATATTTTTCCAGATCCAGGCGCGCCACCAGAACCTGGATGGGGTCCGCGGGTTTCGACCCGGGTTCGCCTGCGCTGGGCGCCGCCGGCGCCGGAATCGCTGTTGCCAGAAAAATAGACGCTGCAATCGGCGCTGCCGTTCGAATCATTGTGCGATCCCCCATCGGTTAATGCGGCCAGTTTACATCAGGCGAGACTTGCATCTTTAGCTTTGCAGGATCGAGATCACCGCCGCACGGGCGTGGGGCGAGTGCAGGGGCAGGGCGAGCACATCCCCGGGCCGCGCCCATTGCAGCGCGAAGCGGGCGGCGGCCAGTTCGCTGCCCTGGACCGGCAGCGCGGATTCCTCCAGCCCCAGACGCAACAACGCATCGCGGATGATGCGCGGAATTTCGCCCGGCGCGCGGCCGCGCAAATGCGCTTCATCTTCTTTCACGACGATCAAATCAGGCTTGAAGTCGGCGGCCACCCGCGCCAGTTCGGCAATGTCGGAATCCCGACGGTTGCCGGCGTGCCCGAGCAGTAGTCCTAAGCGGCCGGTTCCGCGCAATTGCGCAGCCACGGATAGGAACCCGCGCAATCCGTCTGGATTGTGCGCGTAGTCGATCAAGACATGCGCCCCCTTGAATTCGAAGCGCATCATGCGGCCGGGGTTATCGGCGATTGTTTCACCAAAGCGCGCGAACACCGCCGCGATGGTGGGCGCCGGAATTCCCAGCGAGGCTGCCAGCAGCGCAGCGGCGGCGAGATTGGCGATGTTGTACGCGGCGATGCCGCCGATCGAGAGGGGCATCGCTGTCACCGCGCCGAGATCGTGGTCGAGTTCGGCGTCGCGCAGCCACAGCCGCCCGCCCCGCACGCCGCAGGTCGGGGCGCCCTCCGCACGATACGCGCGCAAGTACGCTTGATCCCAATCCCGGGCAAACCAGGCAGGCTTTGATGCCAGGCCATGGCGCAGGGCAAGCTCGCGGGCCTTCATGCGCAGCAACGCATCGTCCGCATTGAGTATGAGGCGGCCGTGCGCGGCGAGCACCGCGGCGACGCTGAGCTTGACGTCCGCCAATCCGGCCAGATCATCGATGCCGTATTCGCCGAAATGGTCAGAACTGATGTTGGTGACCACCGCCGCGTCGGCGCGCGATACGGCCAGGCCGCGCCGCAGGATGCCGCCGCGCGCAACTTCCAATATGGCGGCTTCGGTGCGCCGGTCGCGTACCACCATGCGCGCGCCGGCGGGCCCGGAGTAATCTCCGATTGCCACCGTTTCATCGCCGATGAAAACGCCGTCGGTGCAGTTGTAGCCCGGCCGCCAGCCATGCGCGCGCGCGCAGGCGGCCGCCAAGCGTACCGTTGTGGTCTTGCCGTTGCTCCCCGTCACGAGCGCGGTGGGAATGTCCGAGAGCTCGTCCCAAGGAACCGCGTCTGGCGATGGCAAGCGGTTGAGCGCAAACGTGCGGCCGCCCCGCCCGGCCCCCAAGGTCAATTCGCGGTCGTCGGTAAAGTGGGGCAGCGATCTCATCCTCGCGGCCTTGATCAGCGCGCGCATCTTGGGCGCGGCTTCGATACCGGAGAGTTGCGCGAATCTTGCAAGCGCTGCGCTTTCTTCCATGACCGGCAAAAGCGCGGCGGCGGCTGTGGCCGCCTGATCGGCCCCGGCCTGCGAATCCGAATTTTCGAGCGCCGCTGCCACCAGCGCATCCTGAAGACCGGCCCACCGTTCCGGGTCGCGCTCCGCCAGGGCCGCGCACAGCGCCCACTCATTGACTTCGGTGGCGAGCAACAATTGATCAGCGGGCGCGGAGATGGCCAACAGCACGCCGCCCGCGTGGCGGCGCACGACGTTGCGGCGATTGGGCCAACCTAATCTCTCAGCAACGCGCAAAACCCTGGCGCGCCAGGCGCTGATCTGAGCTTCATCGAGCGAGGCCCGAACCACGTCGAGCACGGCACCGGTCGATGCAAAGAATAGATTACTGCCGGTCAAGCGCCTGGAATCCTCGAACGGCAATTCGGCACGAACGCTCAGTCGTCGCTCTCCGGCGCCAAGCGCACGCCGCGCTCGTCGCGGATCAGGCCCTCCATGTTGAATTCCGGGCTCGCAGCCGCGGTCTCAGGCCCCTCGGCGGCGCGTTCGAGAATCGGCCGCGGCGCACGCGGCGCACGCGGCGCAGGCGGCGCAGCGGCGGCATTGGCGGACTTGAACTTGGTGATCTGCTTCCACGAGCGCACCAAGGCGTCGGCAAAAATAAGCAGCAGATCGCCCGCTTCGCCCATGCGCAGCGCCGCCTCGATGGCGTCCTGCTCATCCGGGATAATGGAGATCGCACTCTCGGGCACGCTTGCGGCGCGCAGCGCATCCGCTTGAATGCGCGGTACTTCGTCCGCGGCCCGATTGCGCAGGTTGTCATCACGGCGGCAGATGTAATGATCGAAGCGGCCGGCGACGACCTTGGCAATCGCCACCAGATCCTCATCGCGCCGATCTCCCGGCCCGGCGAGCACCACGATGCGCCGTCCGGTCACGTCCAGCCGCGACGCCAAATCGGCCATCATCCCGACCGCGTGCGCATTGTGGCCATAGTCGAATAGCACTTTGAATGGGTGCTCGTTGAACACATTCATGCGGCCCGGGGTTTGGAAGAAGGTCGAATCGAACGTACGCAGGCCCTGGCGAATGGCGTCCAGCTTGATACCCAATGAAAACGCCATGGCGGCGGCGAACATGGCGTTCTGCACATTGTGCGTTGCGCGGCCCTCCAAGGTGGCGGGGATCAAATGCGTCCACAGCAGCGGGATGTGGCCGCCGCGATCGTACAGCGTCATCATTTGACCGTTGACGCCCGCCTCGAGCGCGCAGGCGCGGCCGCCGGCGCGAATATGCTCGCGCACCAAGGCGTGGTGCGGATTCATGGTCACGTAGCAAATGCTCTTGGCTTCCGTGTGGCTCGCCATCTTGAGCACCAGCGGATCGTCGGCATTGAGCACTGCACAGTCGGTGGCGACCTCGACGACGATGCGTTTCAACTCGCTCAGCTGCTCGAGGGTGTCGATGCCCTTGAGCCCCAAATGGTCGGCCTGCACATTGAGCACCGCGCCGACATTGACTTCGGTCACGCCCATGCCGGCGCGCAGCAATCCGCCGCGCGCGGTTTCCAGCACCGCGATATCGATCTGCGGATCCGCGAGGACCATGCGGGCCGAGACCGGGCCGGTCATATCGCCTTGCACCGTGCGTTGACCGTCGATGTACACCCCGTCGGTGGTCGTCAGTCCCGGTGTATAGCCGGCCATTTTGGTGATATGCGCCAGCATGCGCGCCGTGGTGGTCTTGCCGTTGGTCCCGGTCACGGCGGCGATGGGTACGCGCACGGAGGCGCCGGCGGGGAACAGCATGTCGATGACCGGCGCGGCCACGTCGCGGGCGGTGCCTTCGCTCGGCGCGACGTGCATTCGAAAGCCGGGCGCCGCGTTGACTTCGCAGATGCCGCCGCCGATTGTTCGGTAGCTCTCCGTAATATCCTTGGAGAGAAAATCCACGCCGCCCACGTCGAGGCCGATCGCCCGCACCGCGCGTTCGGCCATTTCGCGGTTGTCGGGATGGATGACATCGGTCACGTCCGTGGCGGTGCCGCCGGTCGATAAATTCGCGGTTGAACGCAACAGCACCACTTGCCCTGTGTCGGGTACTGAATCGGCTTGCAGAGCGACGCTTGCGAGCATTTTTTGCGCCTGCGCATCGAGTTCGAGCCGGGTCAATACTTTTTCGTGGCCCACACCGCGGCGCGGATCTTGGTTGACGATGTCGATGAGCTGCGCGATGGTGTGCCTGCCGTCGCCGACGACATGGCCGGGCGTGCGCCGGGTTGCGGCGACGAGATTGCCGTTCACCACCAACAGGCGATGATCGTCGCCCTCCAAGAAGGTCTCGACGATGACCGAGCGTGCATGTTCGCGCGCCACCGCGTAGCCCTGCGCGACTTCCTGGTCGCTGCAAAGCCGGATCGAAATGCCCCGGCCATGATTGCCGTTGTAAGGTTTGGTCACGACCGGGAATCCGATGCGCTGGGCGGCGCGGATGGCCTGCGCTTCGCTTTGCACCAGCTCCTGTTTGGGCACGGGCAGTCCCAGGGTCGCCAGGATCTTGTTGGTCTCTTCCTTGTCGCTCGCCAATTCGACCGCTATGTGCGATGTGCTGCTGGTAACGGTCGCTTGTATGCGCTGCTGAAATTTCCCATGGCCCAATTGCACCAACGACTGCTCGTTGAGGCGCAGCCAGGGAATGCCGCGCTGTTCGGCCGCGCGCACCAGCGAGGAGGTCGAGGGCCCGAGCGCCCGGCGCTGCGCGAAGCGGATGAATTCATCACGCGCCTCCTGCCAATTCCAGTCAGCGGGGACCGAGCCCTGCGGCCGGATGCTTGCCGGCAGCAGCGAACAGAGCAGCCTAAGCCCAAGATCGCCGGCGGCGATCCCCTCGTCGCGCTGCGCGTATTCGTATACCACGGTATAGACACCCGCTGCGCCCGCGCTGCGCGTCTTGCCGAAGGTGACTGCCTCGCCGGCGATATTTTGCAGCTCGATGGCGACATGCTCGAGCACATGTCCGAGCCAGGTGCCCTCATCCTCGCGCATGCGGCGAAAAAAACCGCCGGGCTCGCGATACGAACAGCCATGCTGCGCCAGCCCCGGCAACGCTTCGCTAAGCGCGTCGACAAATTCTGGGCCGAGACGGCCGGTGGGCCAGGCTTCCAAGGCTCCCAAATCGAGTTCCAGGCGAATGACGGGGAAACGCGCGTACAACGAGGGACCCACATAGACAGAACGATCGAGGATTCGCATGAGTGCTCGCAGTCCAGGTCAATTAGTCTTTGGCGGCTCCGAGTCCGCCGGCCGACGCCACGCGCGTGTGCAGGTTGAAGGTCGCGCCGGCCACCAAAATATGCAGCCGCAGCCCCAGCACGCACACCGGCTGACCCTCGCTGACTTCGCCGATCGAGGAGAAACTCACTTCGGAGGCATCGACGATGGTGACGCCGCCGCTGCCTTGGACCTCGACGGTTTCGTCAGGACCGATGAACGCCGCGGTGTCCTCATCCAGGCCGATGCCAACGGCGAATGGATTGTAGGCGAGGGCGGTAATGAGCCTTCCTAAGCGATCGCGCTGGCGAAAATGCTGATCAATGATGAAGCGGTTGGTCAACCCCAAGCCGGGCGCGAGCCGCACGCTGCCGGAGATCACGGCGGAGCCCTCATCGCCGAAGGCGATCATGTGTTCGCTCAAGATGCTCGCGCCGGCGCTGGTGCCGCCGACCGTGACGCCATGGGCATTGCGCACGCGAATGAGTTTCGCGACCGGCGTGCCGCCCAGCAAGGTGGTGAGGCGAAGCTGATTGCCGCCGGTGAAGAAAATGCCGCTCGCCTGCTCCAGGCGGCGCAGGCGGCCGGGTTCCTGACAATCGCGCCGCGTGTCGAAGTCCATCACCGCGACCTCCGCGGCGCCCAAGTCGCGGAACAGTTGCTCGTAGCGGGGACCGGTCTCGTGCATGCGGCTGGCGGTGGGAATGACGACGATATTGGCTTCCGAGCCGCCGGAAACGCGCACGAAGCGCTCGAGGATTTGGCGATCGTTTTCCTTGTTTTCGGCACCGCCGATCGGAACGATCCACCCGCGTGTCTCGCCGTCGGGAATTTTACTGGGCATTATTGGCTGCGGTTCCTTGAATTGCGGAGCGTGGATGATGACGGTTTCTGCGCCGCCTGTCGTGCCTGCGTGGTCAAGTGTCGCGGGCCTGAGATAGAGTCGCCTCGGCCTCGCCGGCAAGTTTTAATTATTATTTTGGATATATTTCATATGATTTTGATAAATATCATATTATATAGCGCAAAAACTATTCGTCAGAACGCCCGGCAATGACGCTGACCGGACAATTGTGCGCGATTTATTCCGGCCGCGGCGCCGGCGCATATTTCGCCGAGGCCGTCACGACGTTGGAACACAGCCCGCAGGCGGCCTATTTTGCGCGGGAATCCAGCGCCTCCGTTGGTGATCGCCGCGCTGCTGCACGACATCGGATAAGCTGCAGCGGGCGCACACAGTGGCGGCACCGGACCATGAATTGCAAGGGGGCAGGGCGCGATGTCGATAGCGCAGGACGTAATCCTTGAGACGCACAGTCTGGTAAAGGACTTCAATGGTTTCGTCGCGGTCGATGGCGTCTCGGTGCGCGTCCGACAAGGCGAGATCCATGCGCTGATCGGCCCGAATGGCGCCGGTAAGACCACGTTCTTCAATTTACTCACCAAGTTCTTGCAGCCCACCTCGGGCACCATCTTCTTTCGCGGCAAGAACATCACCCGCGAACGGCCTGCTGACATTGCGCGCCGCGGCGTGGTGCGGTCCTTTCAAATCTGCGCGGTGTTTCCCCATCTCAGCGTGCTCGAGAACGTCCGGGTGGCGCTGCAACGAAGTTTGGGCAGTTCCTTTTATTTCTGGCGCTCCGAGCGCAGTCTCGCGAATCTTGATCGGCGCGCGATGCAGCTGCTTGCCGAGGTGCACTTGGAGAGTCATGCCCGCGCCTTGGCCGCGGATCTGCCCTATGGCCGCAAGCGCGCATTGGAGCTCGCGACAACCTTGGCGCTCGAACCGGACTTGATGCTGCTGGATGAACCGACGCAAGGTATGGGGCATGAGGATGTTTCGCACGTCACGCGCTTGATCAAGCAAGTCTCGGCCAACCGCACGGTGCTGATGGTCGAGCACAACATGAGTGTGGTCGCATCCATCGCCGATACCATTTCCGTGCTGCAGCGGGGCCGGGTCATCGCGGCGGGTCCGTATGCGGAAGTCTCGCAAAACCCTCAGGTCATTGAAGCCTACATGGGCTCATCGAGCGATGAGTTATCGGCAGCAGCGCCGTGAGCCGCGAGATGCTCAAAGTCGCCGATCTTCAGGCCTGGTATGGCGAATCGCACATTCTTCATGGCGTTGAATTCAGGGTTCTGGAGGGCGAGATCGTCACGCTGCTGGGCCGCAATGGCGCAGGCCGAACCACCACGCTGCGCGCGATCATGGGATTAGTCGGCTCGCGCAAGGGTTCGGTGATGATCGAGGGCATGGAATCGGTCGGGCGTGCGCCTCACCAGATCGCCCGAATGGGCGTAGGGTACTGTCCGGAAGAGCGCGGCATTTTCGCGGCGCTGTCGACCGAAGAGAATCTGCTGCTGCCCCCCCGGCTCAAGGGCGCGGTGGGGATGCAGCTTGCGGAGATTTACGATATTTTTCCCAATCTGCTCGAGCGCGCCAACAGTCCCGGCACGCGGCTGTCGGGCGGGGAACAGCAGATGCTGGCGGTGGCGCGCGTCCTGCGTACCGGCGCACGCTTGTTGCTGCTGGATGAAATCTCCGAGGGGTTGGCGCCGGTCATCGTGCGCAAACTCGGCGAGGTGATTCGCAGCTTGAGGACGAAGGGTATTACGGTAGTCTTGGTCGAGCAGAACTTCCGGTTTGCAGCGCCGCTGGCGGACCGGTTCTACGTGATGGAGCGCGGCAAGATGGTGAAGGAGTTCAGGCAGTCCGAGCTGGCCTCGCAAATGGGACTGCTGCAAGAGTTTTTAGGCGTTTGAATCAAACTTAAGAAAGGATAACGAGATGACCCGCAAATCAACAATCGTGGCCCTGGCCGCACTGCTGGGCCTGTACGCCGCTTCACAGGCGAGCGCCGCAGCCAATCAAGTGGTCATTGGCGATATCGATGATATGTCCAGCGTCTACGCAGACGTCATCGGTCAGGGCGGCGTCGAAGCCATCAACATGGCCATCAGCGATTTCGGCGGCACCGTGCTCGGCAAGAAAATCATCTTGCTCAGCGTCGATCATCAGAACAAGCCCGACATCGGTGCGTCGAAGTTTCGCGAATGGGCGGATCAGAACGGCTTGACCGTGGTACTGGGCGGATCGAACACCGGGGTGAGCATCGCCATGTCCAAGGTCGCCGCTGCGAAGAAGGTGACATTTTTCGCCATTGGCGCGGGCGGCGCCTCGCTCACCGGTGCGGACTGCACGCCCTACACCATTCACTACGCCTACGACACGACGGCGCTCGGCAATGGCACGGCCAGCGCCATCGTCAAGCAAGGCGGCAAGACTTGGTTCTTCGTGACGGCCGATTACGCCTTCGGCACCCAGCTGCAAGAGGCGGCCACTCACGTGGTCCTGGCCAACGGCGGCAAGGTCTTGGGCGCCGTGCGGGCACCGCTCGGCACCACCGACTATTCCTCATTCCTGCTGCAGGCGCAGGCATCGGGCGCTCAAGTTCTGGGTTTGGCGAATGCCGGCACGGATTTTTCGAACTCGCTCAAGGCCGCGAACGAATTCGGCATTACCAAGACGATGAAGCCCGCTGCGCTGCTGGCATTTTTGACGGACATTCATGCGCTGACGCTGCAGACGGCGCAGGGACTGTACCTGACCACCGGCTGGTACTGGGACCTGAACGATCAAACCCGCGCATTCGCCAAGCGCTTCTACGCGAAGGTCAACCGCGAACCCACCCTGAATCAGGCTGCTTATTATTCGGCGACTTTGCAGTACTTGAATGCCGTGAAAGCGGTGGGCTCGACCGATTCGGACAAGGTCATGGCGCAGCTCAAGAAGACCAAGATCAACGATATGTTCACCAAGGGCGGCTACATTCGCGCCGATGGCCTCATGGTTCATACCATGTACGTCATGCAAGTGAAGACCCCGGCGGAATCGAAATACCCCTGGGACTACTACAAGATCGTCAAGGTGATGACGGGCGAGGAAGCCGACGGCTCGCAGCCCGATCAGTCCTGTCCGATGATCAAGAAGTAATCCATAAAATCGCGCATTGAACGCCGCCCGCAGCCGAAGAATGGTTTCTGAGCCGTGAGCACCGTCTTCGGTGTGCCGCTGCCCGCGATTCTGGGGCAGTTGATGTTGGGGCTGGTCAACGGCTCTTTCTACGCGCTCCTGAGCTTAGGGCTGGCCGTGATCTTCGGGCTGCTCGGCGTCGTCAATTTTGCGCATGGCGCCTTTTATATGCTGGGCGCATTCGCGGCGTACATCGGTTTGGCGTCCTTCGGCATCAATTATTGGTGGGCGCTGCTCCTCGCGCCGCTGGCGGTGGGCCTGTTGGGCATCGTCATGGAGCGGCTGTTATTGCGGCATTTGTATCAGGTCGAGCCGGTGTACGGCCTGCTGTTGACCTTCGGCATCGCCTTGATCGCGGAAGGGGTCATGCGCAGCATATTCGGCGCCTCCGGCAAGTCGTATCCGGTGCCGCTGCTGCTGCAGGGCGGTTTGAATCTCGGATTCATGGTGCTGCCCATCTACCGGGCCTGGGTCATCCTGGCCTCGGTGACGGTGTGCGGCGTCACCTGGTTCCTCATCGAGCGCACGCGCTTAGGGTCGCGGCTGCGCGCCGCGACCGAAAATGCCAAGCTGGTGCAGGCATTTGGCATCAACGTGCCGCTGCTGGTCATGTGCACCTACGGCGCGGGGGTGGCACTCGCCGCCCTGGCCGGCGTGCTTGCCGCACCCGTCGTTCAGGTCAGTCCCCTGATGGGCTCATCGCTCGTGATCGTGGTATTCGCCGTCGTGGTCATCGGCGGCATGGGCTCGATTGTCGGCGCGATTGTCAGCGGTCTGGTACTCGGGCTGATCGAAGGACTGACCAAAGTCATTTACCCCGAGGCCTCGAATATCGTGGTCTTCGTCATCATGGCATTGGTGCTCATCTGGCGGCCCGCAGGCCTGTTTGGCAAAGAGCAATAAATGGCCGCCCAAATCGCCGTCCACCGCGCTGAATTTGCCGTTTACATGGTCCTCGCCGCTCTCGCGCTGATCGCGCCGTTCCTCGGATTGTATCCCGTGTTTTTGATGAAGCTGTTGTGCTTCGCCATGTTCGCCTGCGCCTTCAATCTGTTGCTCGGCTTCACCAAGATGTTGTCCTTCGGGCACGCGGCCTATTTCGGCGCAGCGGCGTACGTCACCGGTTGGTTGGCGACGGCGCAGGGCTGGGGGACGATCGAGGCGATACTCGGCGGTGTCGCCGTTGCGCTGCTGCTGGGCCTGGTGATCGGCGCGATCGCGGTGCGCCGTCAGGGCATTTATTTCGCGATGATCACCTTGGCGCTGGCTCAGCTGGTGTTTTTCGTCTGTCTGCAGGCGGACTTCACCGGCGGCGAGAACGGCCTGCAAGGCATTCCGCGCGGCAGTCTGTTCGGCATGATCGGTCTGGGCAACGATCGCATCATGTATTACTTCGTGCTGGCGGTTTTCGTGGCCGTGTATCTGCTCATTCGCCGCATTGTGCACTCGCCCTTCGGTCAGGTGCTCAAAGCGATCCGCGCCAACGAGCCGCGCGCGGTCTCCTTGGGGTACAAAGTCGATCGCTACAAGCTCCTGGCCTTCGTGTTGTCGGCGAGCCTTTCCGGCCTGGCCGGTTCGCTCAAGGCCTTGGTGCTGGGCTTTGCCACCCTGTCGGACGTCAGTCAGGGAAATTCCGGCGAAGTCATTCTCATGACCCTGCTCGGCGGCAGCGGAACTTTCTTAGGACCTGTCATCGGCGCCAATGTCGTCGTGACGCTGCAGGAATATCTGTCCGATTTGGTCGGCGCCTGGGTCTCCGTCATCATCGGGGCGATTTTCGTGGTATGCGTGCTGCTTTTCCGGCGCGGTTTCGTCGGTGAAATTCAGCGGCGGTTCGCGCAGCGCGCGGGTCAGGCTGCTAACTGAACTGGTTCTCTGACACTGTGAATTTTACCGGCTCGGATGACCTGAGGGATGGGAAGCGTCGAGGCCCGGAAGTGCAGGGCCTTGACGCTTCCCATCTCCGCTTTTCACCGGAAGCGCGCGCCTTGCCGAGCGCCGCGGCGAGGCCGCTCGGGCCGCTGCCGACCAGCAGCACATCGGTTTCCAGCACCACATCGGTTGCGCGCGCCGACTCATGTATTTTCTTCATGGCGTGAGGATCATCCCTGTTACGGGCACGAGTACGCAATGTGCTTCGCCGCGCGCCTTAGCGGTGGCTCGAGCCGCTCAGGGACGCGCTGGGTGATGCGCTGGATCGATACCGTAGGGTTTGATTGCGGCTGTCTTGCGCACGAAGTACAGCGCCGAGAGGCCCACTAATAATATTCCGGCGACGCTGGCGCCGTAAGCGCTGGCGGTAAAGACCTGCAGCCAGTTGAGTTGCGTCAAGCCGAAGTTGCGCCACACCAGCAGCGCACAGCTGCCCAAATAGCCGGAGGCATCGGCAACATAAATCAGAAATCCCGCCGTTCCCACCGTGTCGCTGGCGGCAATCAAGCGATCGAACAACATGGCATTGAAGGGCACATAGGCCATGTATAGCCCCGCGCCGCTCAAGATCATCCACGCCAGCGGCGAGAGCAGCCCCGCTTGGAAGGCCAGCGTCGACACGCCGAGCAGCAGTAAACCGGCAGTCACGACGCCATGGATCACGAGCAGCGCCTTGGTATTGTCGCGCACCACGATGATGACCCCCAGCACCGTAAGCGATAGCACAGCCACCGGCAGCTCGCTGGCGGTGAACACCGCGGCGGCATGGCCGAATCCCAAAGCGGTCCAGATTTCCGCGGCGAAATTGTCGCGGAAGTCACGGATTGCGGTGATCAGCACATAACAAAGCACGAGCAGCGCCAAGCCTAAGCCATAGCGCCGCAGGAAGCGGGCGCGCGCGGCGCCATCCATGGGTGCGCGCCGCACTCGCGCCGCCTCATCTTGCGCGCTCGGCGGGGGCAACTGCGAAAGCACCCAGACCGACAGAACCAATAACGGGAAAAATAATGCACCCGCCGCAGCCGGCATCCAGTAGGGACTGACGTGCCAGCCGTCCATGAGCACTTTGCCGACCGATTTTACCGCGCCGGAGGAGACGATAAAGCTTGCGCACAAAATGGCGCCCAATACCTCCGAGGTGCGCCGGCCCTCCATGTAGCCAAACACCAGGCCCCAGATCAAACCCAGCGGCAGGCCGTTCAAGAACATCGCGAATACATTCCAGGGCGCCGGGATGACCGCGAACAGGATGAGCGCGAGCCAGGAAAGAAAAATGAGCCCGAGGATGGCGCCGGCGCGTTTTTGGGGCGTGATTTCCGCGATCACTTTCACGCCGATCAGCTTCGAAACCGCGTAGCCCAGCACCTGCGCCAACACCAAGGCGATTTTGTAATCCAGGACGAAGTGCCATCCAGGAACCTCGGTGAAGAGGGCAACGGTGAATGGCTTGCGAAAGGCATACATGCAAAAGTAGGCCGCGAAGCCGGCCAGGCCTGCGAAGGCGGTGAAGAATATCGGGTTCGCGGTTTCGAGCGTCCGACGCAGCCGAGCGGTCACGCGAGTGAGATCTTCGTGTCGGGCATATCGCAGACTACCCCGAACAAGCCCCGGCGATACCACCGCCACAAATCTGATCATGGTATTGTTGCAACTAAATCACCCCGTTTTTTGTTTTCAATAGCCCGAGCAAGTCATCAGTTCTCAACCTGCCGTACCCGGCGTCTTTGACCTGGCGATCGTCGGTGCGGGAATCATCGGATTATCCTGCGCGCGCGCGGCCGCACTGCAAGGATTGCGCACCGTCGTGATCGATCGCGATGCACAGGCAAATGGCGCGTCGGTGCGAAACTTCGGCTTCATCACGGTGACGGGCCAAGAACGGGGTGCGTCCTGGGCTCGTGCCCGACGCAGCTGCGCGGTCTGGGAGGATGTGGCGCGGCAGGCCGGCATCTCGATCTTGCAGCGGGGATTGTGGATGACGACGCGGCGTCCGCAGGCGGCGGCGGTACTGGAAGCATTTGTCCGCACGGAAATGGGCGAGGGATGCCGTATTTTGAGCCGCGCGCAAGCGGCCGCGCGCTGCAGCGCGCTCGTGGGCGCAGACGTGCAGGCGGTGCTGCACAGCTCGATCGATCTTCGGGTCGAATCTCGCGAGGCCATCCCCAAAATCGCCGCGTGGCTGGCCGAGCGCCACGGCGTGGTGTTTTTGCGCCAAACCGCGGTGCTGTCGGCCGAGCCCCCGCAGCTTGAAACTTCGCGCGGTATCGTGACGGCCGGTGCGGCCGTGGTGTGCCCCGGGGACGATGTGGTTTCGCTGTTTCCCGAGCGCATCGCAAAGTACCAACCGACCCGCTGCAAACTGCAGATGATGCGTCTCGCAGACCCGGGCTTTCGGCTGCCGGGCGCGCTGATGTCGGATCTCGGGCTGGTGCGCTATGCCGGTTACAGCGCGCTGCCGGAAGCAGAGCCCCTGCGAGCGCGCCTCGAACAGGAGCAGGAGGAGCATCTGCGACACGGGGATTCACCTTATCGCGGTGCAAAGCGCCGATGGCACGCTCGTGGTCGGCGACAGCCATCAGTATGCGACCACGCCGGATTATTTCGCGGACGAGCGAGTTGACCGGCTCATCCTCGATGAGTTCGCCGCGGCCACCGGCCGGCTGCCGCCGGCGGTGCGCGAACGCTGGAACGGTACTTATCCCTCTTGCACCGACCGCACCATGTTCGTCGATGCGCCGGCGCCGCAACGTGCGGATCGTCGATGGTCACAAGCGGTTCGGGCGCGTCCACCGGCTTTGCCATCGGCGAAGAAGTGGTGGCCGGTCTATCTTGAGGGGGCGCGCGAATGGCAATTCGTGATCGTTTCGATCTGGTGATATTCGACTGGGCGGGAACCATGGTCGACTTCGGTTGTCATGCGCCGGTCGGTGGCGCTGCGCGCGGCTTCGCGCAGCCGCGGTGGCTCTCAGCGAAGCTTTGGCGCGCCGCGACATGGGCAAGTCCAAAGACGATCACGTGCGTGCGCTGCTCGCCGATCCCAGCGTTGCGCAAGCCTGGGAAAAGGCGCATGGCCGCCGCTCGCGACGACGACGACGTGCGTGCACTGATGATCGATTTGAGTCCGCTGATGCGCGAGCAGGCGGCGCGCGCCGCGCTGCTCATCGATGGCGCGCGAAGCGCCGTGGAGGCGCTGCGCGCGGAGGGTATCAAGGTGGCTTCCTCGACCGGCTATACCCGCGAGATGATGCCGCCGGTGCTGCAGGCGGCGGCCGCGCAGGGCTATGTGCCCGACCACTTGGTTTGCTCGGGCGAAACGCCGCAAGGACGGCCCACGCCGTTGATGATCTACAAGGCCTGCGCCGAGCTAGGCGTCTGGCCGCTGTCGCGCGTGGTAAAGGTAGATGACGCCGAGGCCGGCGTGCGCGAGGGCCGCGCCGCCGGTTGCTTCACGGTAGGAATTGCCGCATCGGGCAATGAGGTCGGTCTGTCGTGCGATGCCTTGCAGGCGTTACCGCTCGCGGAGCGCGTTGCGCGCATTGGCGCCGCGGAAACCGCCCTGCGTGCGGCGGGGGCCGACGTGGTGATCGAGACGGTCGCGCAGTTGATTCCGGTGCTGCAATCAGCAGCCGAGCGCTGCGTGGAGCGAACCTAATTGGTGCTCGGCATGCCGCAAGATCTCGGCGCAATTTTGCGCAGTCAGGTGCAATCGCGCAAATGACTTGATCGTCTCCGTGTCCACGGATCGGGGCCCTGGTTCGCGCAGGACGCGGGCGAGCGCGACGGCGACGACGATGATATCGGTAAGATCCGCTTCACTTTTGCCGCCGCGATCGTGATCGTCCTGACCGCCGACCGCCTCGGACATGTGATCGTCAAATCCCCAACTCTCGAGCACCGCTTTGCCGATGGCGGCATGCCAATTTGCGATCATGTCGACGAAGGTCGGATCCTGATACAGCCTGTCCGACATGCCGACCGATCGCACCATGATGTACAGCCGGCCGATGCCGTGGAGCAAGCCGGTGAGGAATGCTTCTTCCGGACTCACCCGCGTGCGCCGCGCGACGACCTGGCATATCGCGGCGACTGAAATACTCTGCTCCCACAGGATATTGAGCGGCTTGGAGATCGCGCGCAGCGCCGGCGCCAGCCGCAATTGCTTGACGGCGAAGGACATCGCCGCACTCTGCACGGGGCGATGACCCAACCGCGTAATTGCGGCGCGCAGGTCGGTCAGCTGTTTACCCGCGGGATTGAATGCGGCGGAGTTGGCTGCTTGCAGCAATCGCGCCGCCAGCCGGGGTTCCGTGCCCACAATCTTGACGATTTCGGTGAGGCTAACCTCGGGTTGCGCGAGTGCCTTGCGAATCCGCATTACAACGTCCGGAAAGCACGGAAGACTAACGGTGCCCTTCGATACCTCTTGGGCCAGATTTCCCAGAAAGGCGAGCGCCGATGTGCGTTCGTCCCCGCTGGTCGCGGCTGATTTGGACTCAGCCGGTCTTGGCATGGCCGGTTTTGCCGCGGCGGTTTTGCCGCGGCTGGTTTTGCCACGGCCGGTTTTGCCACGGCTGGTTTTGCCACGGCCGGTTTTGCCACGGTGGCCGCTGGCGCAGCTGCGGCTCTCAGGAGGGCCGGTTTCGTTTGGGAAGGAGCCTTGATCGGCGCAACAGGCATTGCAGCGGTCGCCGGCCGCGCCGACGCAACCGGCGCTGGCGGAAGCGCGGGCTTGGGTGCGGCAACGGCTTTCGCGGACGCAGCTTTAGCGTGAACCGATTCTCTCAGTTTGCCGGGAGGTGCTGATGCGACATTCGCCATAGTTGTAACTTTACCCAATATCCACGCGCGCGCATCCGAAGTGCGTCCGTGCGCGTCGTCTTCCTCTGAATTTCGGCTCGTCTCAGGAAATCTTGACAAAATACCCCAGAGTTCGGTCAGGTAAACCCTTAGAACTTGGGCCTTCTGCGACCTACGGCACGTCTCGAGATGAATTAAATGCTGCAACGCGGCATCATGAGCGAGAAGACTGGGCCGGGCGCTGGTTGCGGTTTTATCTCGCCTCGGCCACCATGAATTCGTGTTACGCAACATCCTGCTTTGTTCGGCACTCGGCGCCGGATTTCCCCTCACGCTTGCGGCCGCCACGTATCAGGTATACGTGAGCAATGAAAGATCGGGAGACGTCACGGTCATCAACGGCAGTAACCTCGAGGTCGCGGCCACCATCCGCGTCGGCAAGCGGCCGCGCGGCATTCACGTAAGTCCCGACGGCAAGCTCGTGTATGTGGCTTTGAGCGGCACGCCGATCGAAGGGCCGCCGCAGATTGATGCGCACGGCAATCCGATTTTCGACAGAAAAAAGGGCGCCGATGATGACGAGAATGCCGACAAGGCCGCCGACGGGATCGGTGTGTTGGATGTGCGCGCCCGCAAAGCTGACGGGCAAGCTCAGCGCAGGTTCGGACCCCGAAGAATTTGCGCTGAGCAAGGATGGGCGCCGGATTTATATCTCCAACGAAGACACCAAAACGGCGAGTGTGATCAATATTAAATCCGGAAGACTAGAACATATCATTCCGGTCGGTCAGGAGCCGGAGGGCGTGACCACCACCCCCGACGGCAAGCAGTTCTACGTCACGTGTGAAGCGGGCGGCGATATTTACGTCATCGATGCGCACTCTTATTCTGCGGTGACTCACTTCAAGGTGAATGGGCGGCCGCGCAGCGTGGCATTTCTGTCAGCGGGCGGGATCGGATTTATTCCCTCGGAGTCGGCCGGCGAATTGAACATCATCGATGCAGTCAACGCCAAAGTGCTGAGGACCGTCACGCTGCCCTTGGGCTCCCGGCCGATGCGCGTCAAATTATCGCCGGACGAGAAGCGGCTGTATGTCAGCAATGGCCGCGCCGGCACCATTTCTGTATTCGACAGCCATAGCTATGGATTGCTGGACACCATCAGGGTCGGCACGCGTCCCTGGGGCATCGGCATTTCACCCGACGGCAAATTTCTGTTTGCGGCGAATGGCCCTTCGAACGACGTCTCGGTGGTCGACCTAAAGACCGATAAGGAAGTGTCGCGAATCAAGGCCGGCCTAAGTCCTTGGGGTATCGCCATTACTTCGAGATGATGAAAACCTGCTGAGCAGTGATGCTGCGCGTAAATCCTTGCTTGAAGGCGCGCGCGCGAACAACCGCGGGCGCGCTCAACCTGATCGGCTTCCCGTACAGCACATCCGTCGTTCCTGGCACGCTGCCATCCAGGGTGTAACGGATCTCGGCGCCCGGCTCGCTCGATGCCAAGGAAATCTCCACAGGCTGCGCGTATGTTCCGCCTTGGGGTGAAATGCTCGGCGGCGCGAGCACCGCAGGTCCCGGCATGCTGTTGATCCACTCGCCCAGCAGTTGCACGCCTTTTCGATCGATTGTCTCGCGCGCCAGCGGCGGCATCCGAATGTCCCCTGCCGTATCGATGCGCATATAAGCAATGGAACGCCAGATATCATGCGGTGAAATGACCCGCGGCCGATCGATGCCCTGATCGATCAAAACCGGCCCATCGATGAGGGCTTGTTTCGGAAGCGGGGTGTCATAGCGCGCATCGAAATTGGCGACGGTCCCGCCGGGACGGTGGCATTGCGCGCAATTCGCGTCGAGGTACGAGCGCGCGCGGTCAGCCAAGGACCGCGTGGTGTCATCGGCCGCGGCGAGCGCGGCGAACTTGCGCACCTCTTCATCCTTGAATGCGGGCGAAAATAGTCCGAGATGATTCCAGGTGCGCAACTCGTTGTCGGCGACGCCGGAAGGATAGGTGAGAGACCGATTCAGCTGCCGTGTTTTCGGGCCGAGCACGCCGCCGGCGCCCGCGGTATGGCAGGTCAGGCAATCCTGCCTGCCGGGGTAGTACCACGTCTGTTCATGGACGTCGCCGGCGGCGGACTTGACTTGAATGTTCTCGGTCGCGCTTGAGTCAAGCAGATCCGCATCGCTGCCGTCCGGCCGCCATTTGTAGACCACGCCGTATACGCCGCCGCGCGCGTCGCGCACCAAAATCCTCGTTTCTAGCCGGTGCGTGGTTCCGGGCCGGGCGGCGTCCAAGGCCAAGTCAAAATTCTTCACGAAAACCGTGCCGGCCGGGAAGCGCCATTCTCCCGAAGGCGAAAAGAGGATCTGTCCCGCAGGAACGGCGATCCAGCGCGACTTATCCGCGCCGTCGGACCAAAACGCCACATTGAGATCGTACGGAATCAAACCTGGGCTGGCGATCCGCTTGGGCGTGTCGCTGAAGACGCCGGTCTGCGAGAGCAACAACGGCATCCGGCCACCGCCGTCGGCAGGCATTCCCAGGTAGGGCTTGGTTGCAATTCGGGTATCGAGGCCATAGGGCGCAGGGCGCGAACAGCTGCCGAGCGCCATGAGCACCAACGCGAAACCTATTTTGGGAGCGGTCTTCGGTCCGAGTCGGTTCATCCCACCCAATATATAGTAATGAACTCGCCGCCTGCACCTTAAGAGATCACCATGAAACCCAGCTTGCCCGTACTTCTCAGCGTGAATGGCGGCTACGTCGACGCAGCCGGCTACCTCGCGCTGCACGGATTGTTCACCACGCATGTCACCGGCAACTTCGTCACTCTCGGTGCCGCTTTGGTGCTGGGAACCAGCAGCGGGCGAGTCGAATCCGGAAAAAATCGCATAGCCTCTGTCCCGATCGGTCCGCGGTTTTCGATGTACTCGGTAGGGCAAGTGATTTAACCGAGGCATCATGGAAAACACAGTGGGCGCCGCCGCAGGCGCGTCGTTGAGCGAGCGGTCTGCAGCGCGGAACGCCAAAAGCGCCGCGAACGCATTCAAGCTCGCGCTGCTCTGGCTCTTAGTGGGGATTCCCATGGTTTGGGGCATGCTGAAGGCGCTTGAGGGCGTGCAAAATCTATTCCGCTAGAGAGCGATAACCACCCCTGAAGGCGAGAGGCCGGTTTTCCTGCGGTATAATGCCGCGGGAAATATCGGATGGGGGAGTTTCATGATCAGATCGATTCTCGCGATCACCTGCGTTCTGTCGCTGGGGCTAGGCATTGATTGCGCGCGCGCTGAAGAAGCGGCGGTCACCGCCACCGATTACGCCGATCCGGCGCTCTGGTTATGCAGGCCGGGCCGGCAGGATGCGTGCTCTGCACCCCAGGACGCGACGATCGTCGCCGTCAACGGCAGGCTGAAGCGCGAGGTTTTTCATCCGGCCAAGAATCCGCCGATTGATTGCTTCTATGTATACCCCACGGTGTCCAATGAGCCGGGCGGCAATTCGGATCTAACGATCACCGGCGCCGAAAAGTCGGTGGTGAATGCGCAGTTTGCGCGCTTCGCCGCCAAATGCCGTTTATATGCGCCCATGTATCGGCAGGTGACGCTCACCGCCTTGCGCGCGTTGATCACGGGCAAACCCATTCCGGCCGATCGCGACTTGGGCTTTGCCGACGTGCTCGGCGCCTGGAACTACTATCTCGCGCACGACAATCAGGGCCGCGGCGTCGTGTTGATCGGCCACAGTCAAGGTTCAGGTGTGCTGACGCGTCTCATCAAAGAGGAAATCGACGGCAAACCAGTTCAAAGCAAACTGATCTCGGCCATTCTCATGGGGACCAGTCTGCCGGTGCCGAAAGGCGCCGATGTCGGCGGCGCGTTCAAGCACATTCCTGTCTGCCGATCCAACAGCCAAACCGAGTGCGTGATCGCATTTGCGGATTTCCGCGCCAATGCCCCGCCGCCGGCCAATTCTCGCTTCGGCAAGGCGTCCGAAGGCATGCAAGCGGTGTGCGCCAATCCCGCCGCCTTGGGCGGCGGCTCAGGAATGCTCAATGCATACTTGTCAGCGAGCCGCATCTCGACCGCTTCCGACGGCCCCCGAGAGCCATTCGATTGGACTACGCCCGCAAAGCCGATCGACACCGCATTCGTCAAGGTGCCGGGACTGTTGAGCGCTGAATGCGTGGCCGATGAGCATGGGAGCTATCTTGCCGTGACGCTTCACCCCACCCCGGGCGGTGCGCGCACCAATGACATATCGGGCGATGTCGTTGTGAATGGACAGGTGTGGCCAGACTGGGGATTGCATCTTATCGACGCCAATTTGACGATGGGAAATCTGGTTGCGATCGTGGGCGATGAAACCAAGGCCTATCTCGCCAAGAGCAAGAAATAGGCTAGGGCCGCTGCGGCGCTGCGGAACACGCGGGCGAAATGATGCTGAGACGTTTATTCCTGACTGGATTTGCGCTGGCGTTGATGGGAGTCAATGCTCCGGTAGAGTATTCGATCGAGGCGATCCGCTATGGCGTAGCTCCGGACATCCCGGTCGGCGCCCTGGTCGTGGGCGGCCCCAAAGACGAGAAGGTCGATGTCGACTTTGTCGTATGGCTGATTCGAGGCGGGGGCCGCAACATTCTTTTCGACAGCGGCTTTCACCGCGAGCGCTGGCTCAAGCAGTGGAAAGTCACGGACTATTTGCGGCCCGACGAAGCGGTGCGGCAGGCGGGCGTCAAGCCGGAAGACGTTACCGATGTGGTGATCAGCCACGCGCACTGGGATCACATGGGGGGCATCGATCTATTTCCCAAGGCGACCGTCTGGATTCAGAAGGACGAATTTCGCTACTACACGGGAGACGCCTGGCAGCCGGGCGGTCGCAATGGCGGGATCGATCCGGACGACGTCCAGCAGCTGGTGCGGCTGAACACGGAGGGACGCTTGCGGCTGGTGGATGGCGACAATGTGGAGATCTTTCCGGGAATTCGCGTGTTCGTGGGCTCCCGGCACACCTTCGCGTCGCAGTACCTGCGAGTCGACGGCAAATTGCCTTTCGTGCTGGCCTCCGACAATGTCTATTTTTATCGAAATCTTGCCGAGCACAAGGCGAGCGCCACCTTCAGCGATGCCGACCACGAGGCGAATATAAAAGCGCAGCAACGCATGATCGAGTTGGCGGGCTCGGCGGATCGCGTGGTGCCCGGACACGATGCGCTGCAGTTTCGGAAATTTCCCACCGAAGGACGCGTGGCGAAAATCAAGTAATCGATGATCACAACGCACTTCAGCACCGTGAGATTGAGCGTCCTGCGTGAATGGCCCTCCAGGCCATGCTCGCCGCTCAAATTCACAGTGTCAGAGAACTAGGTCAAATACGCGCGCGCCTGTTCGATCGCCCACGCGCACAGGCCGGCGCAAACGATGCCGATCCCGAAAAACATCGCGGCGAAACGCTTTTCGCGATTGACCAGGTGACTCGAGTCCATGGGCGCGATGAGAAAGGGCTCGCCGTGAGTCGGTTCGCCAATGATGCTGGTCCGCACGACGGCGGACGCCAAGTTTCGTGCCTGGCACTCGGCCGCCGCGGCGCGCCGCGCATTCTCCCACTCCGCGGCGTCGATCTTGCCGTCGTGATTTTGGTCAAATCGGGCGAGCAGCGCCGGCTGGTCCAATTTCCATTCGCGCAGCAAGGCGGCGGCAGCCGCGTCGGCGGATTCGATCTCGGAATTCGAGCGCAGCTCGCCGGTCACTGACAATTGGTCGCCGGCGCAGAGCAGCCGCTCGGTATACCGATACTGACCGCTGCTCAAAAATCCCGTCGAGCCTGTCGGTGGTCCCGAAGGCATCGGTTCGTCCCCGTACCAGACGTCATGACCGGTGGGGGTGATCTCCGCGTTGACCGGGCCGACCAGGCACTCGCCATCGCCGTCGGCGAGCAGAAAAGGAGTGACGCTGCTGGCGCTGTTGATCGAGCGCCAGGTAGTTTCCCCTTTGGCATTGCGGTGCTTTTCTTCGATATCGTAGCTCCACCAGATGCAGGGCCGGGCGCTTAAGGGCGCCGGGGTTGCATCGGCGCCATCGACCTGGGCTCGACCGAATACCTTGACGTAGCCCTGTGCAGCCGATCGGATCTTGACCAGCGGCGTGTCTTCTATGAGTCGATCGCGGCGAATTCTCGAAGAGAATTCGTAGAGCGCCCAGCATGCGGCCGCGCCAAAGATCGCGGCGGCTGTCCAATAATGGGTAATCGTGGAGCTTGGCATGGGCGCCGCAACGCAGCTTCTGTCAGGCCGCGAATTGCGCCTTCACATCAACGTCCGATTTTTCATCGCTTGCGAATTCCAGCAGCTTGGCCGGATGAAAATCGCCAAAGCTTGCCACGAGCGTATCGGGAAAGGTCTGCAGGCGGACATTGTTTGCATTCACGGAATCGTTGTAGATTTCGCGCCGGTCGGCGATGGCGGTCTCCAGGCCGCTGATGCGTGCTTGCAGCTGGCGGAATGCTTCGTTCGCCTTCAGATCCGGATAACGCTCCGCTACCGCGTAGAGGCCGCCTAGTCCCGCGCGCAATTCCTGCTCCGCGGCGCCGACTGAGTTGATATTTCCGGAGCCGCGCGCGGCGTCCACGGCGTTGCGCGCCTTGGTGACACGCTCCAGCGTATCGCGCTCGAACTGCATATATTGCCGGCATACTTCGATCAGCTTCGGCAATTCATCGTGCCTCTGGACCAGCAGGACGTCGATGTTCGACCAGGCGAGCTTGACCTCCGCGCCGACGCGTACCAAGCCGTTATAAATGCCGACGACGTAGGCGATCAGGGCGGCGGCTAGGAACGCCAAAACCAATAAAGTAACCATGAGGTGACTCCCGTGTTAGGCCGGGAATATAACCGCGCGGGGTGCGAATACCCAGGACGGACGCGGTATATTGTGAGACCGCTATCACTCTGAGAGCTGAGGTCAGGCTCTAATTCGCACTCTGCCCATGTAATCGCGCTTACCCAGCGGCAGCCCCTTCCAACGCAGGATGTCATACGCCGTGGTTGCGTGAAAATAGAAATTCGGCTGGGAGAAGGACAGCAGAAAATTCTCGGCGGTGAAGTTCATCTGCCGCTCGCCGAACGCGAAGCGCATATCGCGCCCTAGGAAGGCATCGATTTCAACGGCATCGATCGCCTCGAGCGCCGCCAGCGCGTCGGCGATTTTAGCCTTGAGGGCGGAGAAGCTCTGCGGCGGCGGCGTCATGTCGGGAGAGAAGAGACCCTTGCGCAAACCCTCGATTGCGCCCAGCGAATGCACGGCAGTGGACTTCACTTGATACGCGAAGGGCTGCATGTCCGGAGCGAGCCGGGCCTGGATGATTTCCTCGGCCGCGAGTTTCTGCTCGGCGCAGTACGACTCTGCCTTGCCAAGCAAGCCGCCGAGCGCGCCCAAAATCTGCCGATAGGACGGTATCGTTGCCTCATACAGGGAAAATGCCATGTGCGTTAGCCGCCTTTCTTGTGTTTAGCTTGTTCGCCAGCGCCGCCAGGTGTCGTCGATGTGCGGCCTTGGCGCAACGCGCCGCACTTCGCCGGCGGAACCGATTTGACCGGCGGCTTCGCCTGCGCGGCGCTTAGTGTACCCTCCGCCGCCAGCTGATCAAACGCTACCTGTTGCAAAGAGCCAACTTGCGGTGCAGACAGGCCCAATTCAAAGCCGGAGCATTCGGCCTCGCCCAGGCCTGGATCTTTGCCGGTGACCGCTCCGAACATCACCAGGGCTTCCAGGTAATCCCCATAAGTGCTGGCGTGATAGCTGTCGTACGTCCACAAATTGATTTTACCGGCATCGATGCCATCGTAGGGATTGCTGTCCGCGACGCCGCCGTGCACGGCTCGAATCCAGGCGTCGCCCACGGGAATCACGGCAATGCCCGGCGTGGCCGCAGCCGCGTGGTTGTAGCCGTCGCGGACATCGCGAGCCATCGCTTCTATCGGCTTGCCGTACCAAGCCCCCTGCGGTTGGTAGGTTTGATCCGCCCGCGGCCACGTAGCCATGACGCGGATGTCGACCTTGGAGTTTTTGGCGCGCAAAACGCCGGCCATCTGCTGCACGCTTGCAATCAATAGCGTCGGATCGCCGGGCCTCTTTGGATCCAGGGTGCTGAATCCATGCATGATGACGCTGTCCCACGGCCGTCGCCCGATGATGTTGCGCTTATGCTCGAGATGCCAGTCGATGCCGACGCCCGGCTGGGTTTCAAGATAGACGTCGTAGTTCAAGCCCGCCTGGGCCGTGAACGATTTGAACAGGGCCGGCACGCCGCCTTGGCCCTCGCCGTTGAGATCAGTCACGCTGTCCGCGCGGTAGTACCTGACCGGCGAGCCATAGGCGAAGGTAAAGCTGTTGCCAATGAACAATATGCTGCCCGCCAATGAAGTGCCCGGCCTCAGCACCGTGAGCAGCGCGAGCAGCATCAGCGGCGCCCATTGGGCAGGCCAAAGCGAGCCATGTAGAATCGGTGCGTTGCTTTTGTCGGCCGCCATTGAGCGCATGTTGCCAGTTTAGATTATGCGATACCACTTGAAATGAGCCGAGACGACGAAGATCGCATCCTGCACGGTTTGTACTATTACCGCGAGAACATCGACGAAGATGTGCAGGTATCCAGCGAGCAGTTGTTGTGGCTGGCGATGCACCCGCTGCACGAGGGAGAGGCGTGGAACAAGGACGGCAAATTGCAAAGCCTCGACCCTGCGGAGTTTCCCGAAGAGATTCGCCACAAGCTGCTCACCGCGAAACTGGAATTGCCGCTGCGCTATTTGCAGTACCGTCGCTTGATCACCTACGCGAGACGCAGCGACGGTATGCTCTATGCCGCGGTGACCTTCGCAGGCGCGGACCGCGCCATCCGTCTGCATACTCGGCGCGGCCGCATGGATCTGTGGTATCGCGAACATCGGGATGGCATCGCCGGCGTGACGATCACGATCCTGATTGCCTTCCTGACGGCGTTGCTCACGGTTCTTGCGCTAAGCAAAATATTGCGATTCTAAGGCGGCGGTTCCATTGTTGCGCATTTGCATCGTGGTCATGTTGCACGCTAATTTCGGCCGGCATGCATTGCGGCGCCGGCATGAATTTCTGTATTGACATATCTGGCGTGACATCGAGAACTGAGAGCTGCGCACGGGTGTTATGGTGACTGTCGCTATTTTTAGACGGTGTGAATCGCCGAGAATGTTGCGCAGTACCAGCACCCAAGGCAATGGGAAAAACGCAACATGTCACGAAGCAACACGCAGCGGAATTGGTTGCTGCCGTCCGTCATATTCGGCATCACGCTGTGCCTGACGGCGTCGAATCTCCAAACTAGTTTGCCGGCATTCACTGCCCGCGCGGCGCGCGGCGGCGTAGCGAAATCGCCGCTGCCGGCATCGCTGCCCCCGCACCTGGGTATTGCGCCATCCTATTCTCGGCACCGCTACATCGTTCAATCCCAGAGCGCCGAGATGGCTCGCAATGCCGTGTCCGAAGCGGGCGGCATCGTGACCGGCGATCTGAGCGTCATCCGTGCAGTCGCCGCGGCGCTCGATGCGCGCGAAATTGCGGCGCTGCGCGCCGCCGGCGTGCCGCAGCTTCACGTATATGACGACGGCGCCGTGGTTGCCAGCTCCATGGGCACGCTACCCGAAACTTACTATCCAAGCGAAGTCGATGCCGCGAATCTGCATGTTGGCGGCATGACCGGCCGGGGCGTCACAGTGGCCGTGATCGATTCAGGTCTTTGGAATCAAGAAGGGCCGCTGCAAAGCGCGCCGGGCGAGAGCGGCAGCCGCATACTGGCCCAATATGACGTGATCCTCGCGCGGCAGAATCCGAGTTACTACTTGCCGCCGCCGCTCGAGACATACGGACGCAGCATCAACGATCCCTATGGTCACGGCACTCACGTGACGTCTGTGATTGCAAGCAGCGGTGTCGCCACCACGGGCCGATATCAAGGCGTCGCGCCGGGCGTCAATTTGGTCTCGGTGCGTGCATTGGACAGCAACGGACAGGGTCTCTATTCGGACGTGATCAGCGCCGTTCAATGGGTCATCAATCAACGGCAGCGGTATGGGATTCGCGTGCTGAACTTATCCCTGGGTGCGCCGCCTTCGGGTCCTTATTGGCAGGACCCTCTGAACCAGGCAGTAATGGCCGCCTGGGCATCGGGCATCGTGGTCGTCACGGCAGCGGGCAATCGCGGGCCGGATCCGCTGTCCATCAATGCCCCGGGCAATGTTCCCTATGTCATCACCGTGGGCGCTGTGACGGACAACTATTACCCGCTGCAGCCGAGTCAATATCGATTGGATTCATTCTCATCGGCCGGTCCGACCTTCGAGGGCTTCGTGAAGCCCGATGTGCTGGGGATGGGCGGCCACATCATGGCCTATGCGCCCAACAACGGCACCTTGGCGCAGGAATATCCTTCCTGGTTCACGGGACCTTACAGCGACATGACCATGTCGGGGACGTCGCAGGCAGCCGCGACCGTCAGCGGCGTCGTTGCGCTGATGCTGCAGGTAAATCCGCGGCTGACGCCAGATCAGGTGAAATGCCATCTCATGTCGGGCGCGCATCCGGCGGTCAATTCGGCCGGCGACCTGGCGTACAGCGTTTTCCAGCAGGGCGCCGGCTTGGTGGACGCGCACGACGCCGCGTATAGCAACGCGTCGGGATGCGCCAACCAAGGGGTCAATGTGCAGCTTGATCTTCTCGGTTTGCAGCACTACGGCGGACGCGCGAACGAAGACGCGAACGGCAATTTCTACATCATGCAAGTTTCCGCGAGCGCAAATCCGGTGCAGTCCTTGCTATTCGGCGTCGGCTCGCTGGTCTCGAATATTCCCCTGGTCGGGACATTGTTGAAGGACGTGCCGTTGCTCGGTGATGGCTTGCTATGGAACGGCGCTTACACGGCGAGCAGCGGTTATGCGTGGAGCGAGGGCTATGCGTGGAGCGAGGGTTACGCCTGGAGCGAGGGCTACGCCTGGAGCGAGGGCTACGCCTGGAGCGAGGGCTACGCATCGAGCCAGGGCTACACGGGCGTCGATGTTCCGCAGCCGGAATAGCCAAGGCAACTCATGCGGAATCGCAGGCGAATTGTCGGTCTGTTTGTCGCCTGCGTAGCGACCGCGCTGAGCACGGGCGCGCTCGCGGGCGCGCCGATTCCTGCGATACGCCCGATGTACTTCGAGCACTTGACGATGCGCGATGGGCTCTCGATGAGCACCGTCAACAGCATCCTGCAGGACTCGCAGGGCTACGTTTGGCTTGCTACCGAAGCCGGGCTAAATCGTTACGATGGCTATAGTGTCCGACAGTTTCGCCGCGAACGCGGCAATG
Source organism: uncultured Gammaproteobacteria bacterium (assembly GCA_963782865.1). Taxonomy (GTDB): domain Bacteria; phylum Pseudomonadota; class Gammaproteobacteria; order Steroidobacterales; family Steroidobacteraceae; genus Bog-1198. The sequence goes on from CAWALS010000010.1 coordinate 85,232, forward strand.
AACATGCGCTCGCCAGCGACTACGTCTGGTCGATGGCAGAAGACTCGCATGGCGATCTTTGGCTTGCGACAGAGGGCGGAGGCGTAGCGCGCTGGGAACGGCGCACCGAGACCTTCCAGCAATACAGGCACGATCCCAAGCAGCCGGAGTCGCTGGCCAGCGACCGGGTGCGCGTGCTGCTGATCGACGCAAAAGGCTTTATCTGGGCCGGAACCGAGGATCACGGGCTTGACGTTCTCGATCCACAGACAGGTTCAGTACGGCATTTTCGGCATCATGACTCCGATAGTTATTCGTTGCCCTCCGACGCCATCGGCGCCCTTTACGCGGATCGGGAGGGCCGTATTTGGGTGGGTTCCGACGGTGGACTCAGCCGCTTCGACGCGCTGACGGACGGATTCGTTACTTACGGCGAGGCTATGAGCGCCGCAAAAATCCGCGACTCGCGGGTTCGCGCCATCCGCGAAGATCACTATGGGGCACTGTGGATCGGCACGGTCAATGACGGTCTCGCGCGGCTCGACCTGCATGCCAATGCGTTCACGGTATTTCGCCATGACCCGAGCGACGCGCACTCGCTCGGTAATGACCACGTTTGGGCGGTGCTGGAAGACGATGCGAAGCGTTTGTGGGTTGCGACTGCCGATGGCCTGAATCTATATGACCCCGCATCGGGGTCTTTCGTGCGCTACGGTCACGATGCCAACAATCCTCAGAGTCTGCGCGACAGCGATGCCATGTCGCTGTATCAGGACCGCGGCGGCGTGCTTTGGGTTGGAACGCGCGCAGGCGGCGCCAGCCACTGGAATCCGCGCAGCTGGCTGTTGGGTCACTACTTCAGCGATGCGTTCAGCGCCGCACAGATTGAATGCCTTCGCGGACGACGAGCGCCGGAAACGTCTGGGTTGGCACGATCGGCAGCGGCCTGATTGAGATCGACACCCGCACCGGGCGCGAGCGCCAATACGGCGCGGAGAAGGCCGGGGGCGCAGGTCCTGCGCTTTCGGATGACCGCGTCATGGCGCTGCTCAACGATCATCACGGGATCGCTTGTGGATCGGCACCATGTCCGGCGGACTCGACCGGCTCGATCTCGCCAGCGGCAAGCTGCGCGTTTATCGCTCGACCGCGGGCGATGCGAACACGCTGCCGGCCGACGGAGTCATGTCTCTGTACGAAGACCGTCTCGGCACGCTCTGGGTCGGCACCTTCCGCGGCGGCTCTGGCCAGCATCGATCGGAGGACCGGCAGGATCACGCGCTATCCGTTCGGCGCAGCCGCGGCGCACGCGCTGAGCAGCTCGAAAGCCAGTGCAATCGTCGAGGACTGCGCTCGGTAATCTTTGGATCGGCACGGCCGGCGGCGGACTGAATCTTTTCGAGCGCAAGACCGGCCGGTTTTACGCCTACCGGCGCGACGATCGCGACCCCGAGCAGTCTCAGCGACGATACGGTGTACGCGCTGCACGTCGATCGCACACGGCGACTTGTGGGTGGGCACAGCGGGCGGCGGCCTCGACCGCGTCGTCGGCAGCTCCGCGAAGCCGGAGTCCGTGCGCTTCGAGAACCAATCCGGCTCGGCGGTATGCCGAGCCAGGTGGTGTATGGCATCGAGTCGGATCGCGACGGGCGGCTATGGCTGAGCACCAACAACGGCCTGGCGCGGCTTCGACCCGCGGTTGCATGCCGTCAAGCTGTTCCATCAAGTGCACGGACTGCAGGACGAAGAATTCAACAGCAACGCCCACTTCCGCGGCGCCGACGGGACCTTGTATTTCGGCGGCAACAATGGCTTCAACGCTTTCTCCCCGGAGCTCATCGCTTCAGGAGCGCCGGCGCCCGCGGTCGTTTTGACGATGGCCTCGAAGCTCAAACAGCCGCTGACGGCGCAGGAGCTGCCCGCGCCGCGGCGGCCGCTTGGCACTGGCTTACGACGACAAGCTCGATGACCTTGGATTTCGCGGCCCTGGACTTTACTTCGCCCGCCGAACAACCACTACTCGTATCGGCTCGAGGGTTTCGACGCGGACTGGATCGATGCGGGGACCCTGCATCGAGCGACCTATACCAACTTGGATGCGGGCAATTACACCTTCAAAGTGCGCGCGGCAAATGCCGACGGCATATGGAGCGACGGAGGAGTTTGAGCATTCCCGTGCGCGTGGCGCCGGCTCCCTGGAATACGCCTCGCGGCGCGCATGGCGTATCTTGTGCTCGGCGTCTGGTTGCTCGCGTAGCTGTGGCGCATGCAGCGCCAACGGCGCGAACGGGAACTGCGCTACAGCCGCGAACTGGAACAGACCGTGGCATCAGCGCACGCACGAGCTCGAAGAGCGCAACCAGCAGCTGCAGGTGCTGAGCCGCGCCAAGAGCGACTTCGTGGCGCGCATGAGCCATGAGCTGCGCACGCCGATGAACGGCGTTCTCGGCATGACCAGCCTGTTGCTCGACACGCGCATCGACCCGGCGCAGCGACGTTTTGCCGAGGCCATTCACCGCTCGGCCGATTCGTTGCTGGCGATCGTCGACGACGTTCTCGATTTCTCGAAGATCGAGGCCGGCCGCCTGCAGCTGGATCCGGTCGAGTGCGATCTGACGAGATCGTCGAGCAGACCGCGGAAATGCTGGCCGCGCGCGCCGCCACCAAGGGCATTGAGCTGTTGTGCGATCCGCCGGCGGCGCTGCCGCGCGTGCGCGTGGATGCGGTGCGGCTGCGCCAGGTACTGGTCAATCTCGGCGGCAACGCGGTGAAATTCACCGAGCGCGGCGAAGTCATTCTGCGCCTCGGCGCAACCGTGCGCCGCCGCCGAATTCTTGAACATCCGCGGTTCGAGGTCGCCGACACCGGCGTCGGGCATCGCGCCGGAAAGCCAGGCGCAGAATATTCGATGAATTCGCGCAGGAGGACGCGTCGACCACGCGCCGCTTCGGCGGTACGGGTCTTGGCCTCGCAATCTCGCGCCAGCTCGTCGAACTCATGGGCGGCCGGCTCGCAGTGAGCAGTGCGCCCGGCCAAGGCTCGACATTTTCGTTCGAACTGTCGCTGCCGCTTGCCGATCCGTCATTGCCGATGCCGGCGCCGCCGCTGCAGCCTCGACGGCGTGCGGGTGCTGGTGGTGCATGACAATGCGGCGGCGCGCATGTTGCTGGGCAAGACCCTGCGCGCCTGGGATGCGCGCCCGACCGAGGTTGCATCGCTGGCGGAGGCATCGAGCGCCTCAACCGGTGCAAACTACGATGCGCTCGTGATCGACGACTGCCTGATTGGCGAGGCTGCCGGTCTGTGGCAGGAAGTGCGCATCCGCTTGGCGAAAGAATCTACGCACGATTCGCCTGCTGAGTTTCGTCGCCCTGGGCTCGAGCGGCGCGCCTGGCGAGTCGCTGTTGGACACCGAGCTTACCAAGCCGATACGCCTGGCAGAGCTGCACAGGGTGTTGATCGGCTGTTCCGATGACGGCACGCCGCCGATCGGAGCGAACTGTCGCACTGAAGAAGCCTGCCGGGATGCTGCCTGCGCTTCACGGCCGCGTCCTGGTGGTCGAAGATCAGCCTTTGAATCGCGAAGTTGCCATCGGCATGCTGGCCTCCCTGGGGCTGGAGGTCGAGACCGCGCATCACGGTCAACAGGCGCTCGACATCATTCAATCGCGGCCGTTTGATGCCATCTTGATGGACTGCGAAATGCCGGTGATGGATGGGTTTTCGGCGACGCGGGCGTTGCGCGCCCGCGAGCAGGGCGGCATGCATATGCCCGATCATTGCCCTGACCGCCGATGTCACGAGCGCCGGCCGCGCCGCATGTCTCGCGGCCGGCATGGACGATCATTTGGCAAAGCCCTTCAGACGCGAGGCGCTGCGCGAGATGCTCGCGCGCTGGCTGGCCAAGGGAAAGCTCCAGGCAACGATGGGGCCCACCGCGGCGCCGGAGCCGGCGGCGTCCGCCGGCGCGCCGCTTCTGGATGGCGCAACGCTGGATGCGCTGCGCGCCCTGCCGCGCAGCGGGCCCAAAGACATGCTCACGCATATTGGCGAACTCTATTTGCTGGACTCCCGCCGACTCATCGCAACGATAGAACAATCGTTGGAATCCGGAAATGGTGCGGAACTGGCGCGCGCGGCCCACGCTTGGCGCTCGTACAACGGCAATGTCGGTGCCAATGTCCTGGCGCAGCTCTGCCGCGAACTCGAGGAGGAGGCGCGGGCGGCGAATTTCGCCGCTGCGCGCGCGACCTACGCGCAGATTCAGGCTCTGCACAGCCGCGTGCGCGCCGAGCTGCAGCAAGAAATGCGCAAATCCGCATGAAACTCGTGGCCAAACCGGTTCGCGTGCTGATCGCCGATGACGATGCGATCTTGCGTGAGATTGCCGGCGCCATGCTCAAAGAGGCGGGTTTCGCCGTACAGTCCGTGGCCAGCGGTGATGCCGCGGTCGCTGCCTGTGCGCTGCGCATGCCGGATATTGCCCTGCTCGATGTGGAAATGGCGGAAGGCGACGGCTACCAGGCTTGTACCAATATCCGCTTCCTGCCGGGCGGCGCGGATTTGCCGATCGTGATGGTGACCGGCTGCGATGACACCGTATCGATCGATCAGGCCTATGAGGCAGGCGCCACGGACTTCATCGTCAAGCCCATTAACTGGACGCTCTTGACGCACCGCATTCGCTATGTCATGCGCGGCGCGCGCACCATCGAGGCGCTGCGCTTCAGCGAACAAAAGAATGCGGCCTTGCTGAAGGCCATACCCGACGGCATCTTTCTCGTGGACAGTGCGGGTTCCATCGGCCATTGCTTCAGCCCCGTCGAGGGATTGCCGCATATTTCTGGGCGAGAGGGCGAACCGCAATCGGTGTTCGATCTGCTGCCCCTGCCCAAGCGCGGGCATGCCATGGATTGTTTGAGTTCAGCACTGCGCGGCGAGCCGGCGGCATTTGAGTTTTCATTCGAAGGCCAGAGCTGCTCGATTCGCCACTTCGAATGCCGCTACTTGCCGAATTCGGTCGGCCAGGTCCTCGCCATCGTCCGCGATATTACCGCTCGCAAGGAAACCGATGCGCGCATCCAGCGGCTCGCCTACTTCGACACGCTAACGGCGCTGCCCAACCGCGAATGGATTCGCGACTATTTGTCGCAAGCGCTCGCGGACGCGCGCCGGCGTCATCGGCATTTGGCATTGCTGTACCTCGATTTGGACAATTTCAAGCGGGTCAACGACACCTTGGGGCATGGAACCGGTGATGCGTTGCTGCGTCAGGTAGCGGAAAGATTGCAGGGCGCGGTCGAGCAAATCGGCATCGAGGGCGTACAGGGCCAAATCGCCCGTTTGGGAGGCGATGAGTTCATGGTTGTGCTCACCGGATTGAGCGAAGCGGTGCAGGCGGAGCAGGCGGCTGAGAAAATACGCAGCGCGCACGCGGCGCCGTACTTGCACGCGAGTTACGAGCTGGTGGTCACTTCGAGTATCGGGATCGCCAAATATCCAGAACATGGCGATGATGAGCAGGGCCTGCTCAAGAATGCCGAGGCTGCCATGTATGAGGCCAAATCGAGCGGCCGAAATCAGCTGCGCGTATACGACTGCGCGGTCAATGCACGCTCGCTGAAGCGTTTGTCGCTGGAAATGGAACTAAGGCGCGCCGTCGAGAACTCGAGTCTCGAGGTTTACTACCAGCCGAAATACGCCGCGCGAACGCTCGAGCTGGCGGGCGGAGAGGCGCTGCTGCGCTGGTTTCACCCCTCGCGAGGTCAGATCCCGACCGCCGATTTCATCGCCATCGCCGAGGAGACCGGGCTGATCGGCGATATCGGCAAATGGGCGTTGCAAAGAGTTTGCCGCGATCTTGCGCAGTGGCGCGACGCGGGACTGGCGCCGCCGCGCATTGCCGTGAATGTGTCGGGACGCGAATTCATGCATCCGGAAGGCTTGCTGCGGATCAGCGATACCGTCGCGCAGGCGAATCTGTCGCCGTCGCTGTTCGAGCTGGAACTCACCGAAGGGGTCCTGATGCGCGATGCGGAAGCTGGGCGCCGTTCGTTGTTGGCGCTCAAGGAATTCGGCTTTGCGCTTGCCGTCGATGATTTCGGTACAGGCTATTGTTCCTTGAATTATTTGAAGCGCTTTCCGCTCGACACGCTGAAAATCGATCGTTCTTTCGTCGCGGACATCAGCGCGGATCCCGACGATGCGGCGATCGTGCGCGCCATTATTGCGCTTGGGCATTCCTTGAGCCTGAAGATCGTGGCCGAGGGCGTGACCACCGAATCGCAGCTCAAGTTTCTGCAGGCCGAGGGCTGCGATGCCATTCAAGGATTTCTGATGAGTCCGGCAATCGCCGCCGATGAGTTTGTCGAGCTTCTGCGCCGGGCGCCATCTGGGCTGCTCCGGGATGAAGCCGCGCCTATTCGCCAGACGGGGTGACTTGCCGGCGCGCGTGCGTGCAGCTGATAAACGCCGCGTAGCTCCACGCGAGTTCCCGCGCCGAGCGCTGCACGCCGCTGTGCTGATCAAATTGTTCGGACAGCTCGCCGCTCGGCGGGGTGTAGAGGCGCACCGTTTGCAGGAATGCATCGCCGCGCTCGATCAGCTCCTGCATCGCCGGGGAGTGCGCCGCGGCTCGATAGCAAAACTCGGCGGCCGCCAGCGTCGAAAAGTAATAGGCGCCGCCGGAATAATAAACATCGCCCGCGTAGCGGCCCATCGCCGGGCCGCGGGCGGCGCCGCGATTTTTGTTGATGGCATATTCCGCGTCGAACAACGCCTCCAATCTTGCCAGCGTTGCATGCATGCGAGGATCCCGCACGGAATGGCTCGCGGCGTCTCCGCCGGCGTGAATCGCCGCGAAAATCACCGAAATATCGAGTTCCTTGGCCGATGGCGCGTGCGCTTCCAATATGCGCGACTTGTAGAACTGCAAATCCTCGCGCCAGAAGCCATCCAAGGTGCTGGTGCTCGCGATTGCCGCGGCGCGGCAAGCGGCCGCCTCCAGCTGCTCGCCCCGCTGCTCAAACCACTCCGCGCCGGCTGCCAATGCCTGCGCCGCAGCCCGCAGCGTGTAATAGTGCAGCCCCTTCTCCTCCTCCCAAATATCGAAACCGGCGTCGCGCCAGTGATGCAGCGTAAAGCGCAGGTCCGCCCGCAGCAGCGCATCGACCTGTGCTGCGAGTTCGCCATCAAGGCGGGCCATGCTGCGCCAGCGCAGCAGGGCAATCGCCCGCATCGCCGGACCGTCATATTGCGGTCGAGGCCATTTGGAAATGTCCAGCGTGCCGTCGGGATTGACCCGAGTCTCGCCCAGCAGCGCCTCGCCGTGCGCCGCCGCGAGATCTGCCTCGGTCCGCACGTATTGACGAAAGTCAGGGGCTATTGCATCGCGCCAAGCCGGCTCGCCTAAGCGGCGTCCGTCCAAATTTTGCAGCGCCAGGCTGAAGCGCACAAAATCCGCGAAGTGCGTGAAGAACTCGCCGTCCAGGGCGTCGTCTTGGAACAAAATGCGCAAGGCATCGATCACGACGGCGGAATCGCGAAACCAATGGAAGAAATAATCCGGCTCCGGGTCATAGGCGCCGAGCACGGGCGAGGCGACGATGGAGCCTTTCTGCGGTCGAACCGATCTGCGCGAAGCCCGGCCGCTTCTTGACGATGCCGACCGCGGAGACGCTGCGCATCATGGCGGCCGCGCTGTGCCGGTATTGACGCTCAACCCAGCGAACGAGCGGCTCCATCGGCAGCTCCATCGGCGGCTCCGTCAGCGGCTCCATCAGCGGCTCGATTCGCGGCTGAAGCTCAATGCGCGCAGCCCCGCCTGGATTTCGGGCGCCTGCATGAACAGGTCCCACAACAGGCCGGTGCGGTGATTCTCGATCATCGCCACAATCGGTCCTTGATCGATGGCGAGATAGGTATCGGCATACCAATCCTTAGACTCGCAGAACGCGTCGACGAAACCAAAGCGGCCCCAAATCTTCTCGCCGTAAACGCTGAGGAAGTGCCGCAGCGCCTGCATCGCCGCCGCGGGCGCATACGGCATGCTGGACAGCGCCGCGGTGGGAGAAATCGTGCCGTCGTCGTTGTCGGGGGCGTGGGTCGCATAGCCATCGGCGCCGTCGCTCGATGTCAGACCCCAGCAGGACGCGCTGTAACCTTTGTGATGCAACGGATTCGCTGTACAGTGCGCGTGATTGATCCGTACATGGCTGAGGTTTTGTTCCCAGTAGTCCGCGTAGCGGTCCTTCAAGCCGCGCGGATCGATTCCGCAGAAGGAATAGTGCGACAAAAACAGGGGCCCGCCGAATGGCGCCCCAACGGCAGCGTGATGCCGTAATAAGGCTTGCCGTTGAGGAAGTTGCGGCCGACGGCAAAACCCTGGTGATACGCGCTGGGATCGATGGGATAGCGCGGCGATGCGGCCGCCAGCACATAGGTGACCAGGCACTCGTTCCAACCGCGGATATCCAGTCCAAGCGCCCAGCCATTGTTGGGACTCCAATGCCACTGCAGCACGGGCCGGCCGCGCGTGTACCAATCCCATTCCACGTCATTCCAAATGTAATTGACCAGCCCCCGGATCTTGGATTCATCGACGCCGGCGCGGCTGAAGTATTCTCTGGCGCACAAGAGCCCCATCATCAGCAAGGAGGTCTCGACCAAATCGCCGCCGTCGTCCTTGCGGGTGAAGGGAATGCTCGCACCGGTGCGCCCATTCATGAAATGCGGGAAGACGCCGTGATAGCAGGTCGCGCGGACCAGCAGGTCGAGCATGTGTCCGACGCGCTCTGCGCGCCGCAGCGCGCGTGATCCAGCCTCGCTCGTGCGGCGACAATGAGCGCCATCACCGCAAATCCTGAGCCGCCGGTGGCCACCAGATCATCGGCGGGGCCTGCGCTGATTTTGCAGCGATCCGGTGCGAGCCCGCTCACCGGATGTGCCGCCTCCCAAAAAAAACCGAAGGTTTGCCGCTGCACGGCCTCGAGCAGCTCCTCATCCGGCAGTGTCGCGAGCTGCGCCGGCCCCAGGTCGCGGTGTTTCATGATGTTGGGCCTGTCGCCGCGAGTGCCGCGGGCGCGGCGCCCAGCGTTCGCAGCTTCTTTGCGGTCGGATCCATGATCAAGTGCAATACTCTGGAAAACACATGGTGAGCGTCGGTGCGGCCGATGTAAATGATTGCCGATTGTGCAAGATCCTTGGTGAAAACGTCGATGGCGCGATCGAGCCACACATCATCCAGCGAATCGAGAATTTCGTCGATCAGCACCCACGGTGCCCGGTGAGTGAGCACTCGGGCCAAGCCCAGCGCATGCAGCTCATCCTCGTTCAACTCTCGATCCCAACGCTCGGTTGAATCGAGTTGCGCCGCCAGGCGTCCCAAGCCGACGCGCGCCAGCGCGTCGCTACACGCTTGGGATTCAAACGCGCTGGTCGGTTTGGGGTAGGCGAGAACCTCACGCAGGGTGCCGGGAGGAAAATAAGGCGTGCGCGGCATGTAGAGTATTTCTTCGCCGGCGGGATGAGTGACGGTTCCCGAGCCCCAGGGCCATAGGCCCGCAAGGGCGCGAAATAGCAGGGTTTTGCCGGTTCCGGATTCGCCCACGATGAGCACGCGCTCGCCGCGCTTGATTTGCACCGTCTGTTCCTGAAGCAGCGTGCAGCCGCTCGGCGAGGAAATCTGCAGATCGTTCATGTCGAACTCTCCCGCCGGACCGGTGGAGTACGCAATGCGGTTTTCCACATCGTGCATGATGTCGGTGTCGATCACGGCGCGCCTGAAGCCCGCCACGCGCAGCAACGTCGCGCGCCAGTCGGCTATGGTGCTGAAGTTGTCGACGAACCAGCGTAACGAGGATTGCACTTGCATGAAGGCGCCGGAGGCCAGCATGAGGCCGCCAAAGGTGAGGTTGCCGGCGAAATACAGAGGGGCGGCAACCAGAATCGGCGCGACCAGGGTGAACCAACCCGAGCCCGCCGTGATCCAGGTGAGGTTGGTCAGGCCGGTCACCAAGCGCGCGGTGGCGGCGAGCACGCCCTTCAGATCCATTTCAATGCGCCGCGCCTCGTCGGCCTCGCCGCCGCTCAGGGCAATGGCATCGATGTGCTCATTGACCCGTACCAGCGAGAAGCGCAGATCCGCCTCGCGTGCATAGCGCTCCGCGTTGCGGTCGACGAGGCTGCGGCCCACCCAATAGCTGAGCAGCGACGCCGAGCCCGAATACACCACCGCCGCCCAGACCATGTATCCCGGTATCACAATTTGCCGCCCATCAAAGTGAAAGGCAAAATTGTTGGACAGGCCCCAGAGTACTTTCACGAAGCTCGCGAGCAGAATCGATGATTGCAGCAAGCCAATGCCGAGATCGGTCGACAGCTCAGTCAGGTGACGCGCATCCTCGTGCATGCGCTGGTCCGGATTGACGCCCATCGGTCCCGCGTTCGTGAGGCGAAAGGCGCGGCCGGGCACCAGCCAGTTTTGTATCAAGTCCTGGACCAGCGCCTCGACGCAGCTTGATCTTCAAGGTTTCGCCGAGCCAACGCTGGGCCACATTGAGGACCAGCAGCGCTCCGGCAATCAAGCCAAATACGCCTAGTTGCTGAAGGAATTGGGCAAATTCCCGGTGCGACAGCGCATCATAGAAGGGTTGATTCCAGTTATTGAGACGAATTTGCCCGTAGGCGGTCGCCGCAACGACAAAAAAAATGGAGCCCGACAAATAGAAACAGCGTATTGCGCACCGGTGAGGCCCACAGGGCGCGGGCCATCATGCCGAGTTGCGGCAGCAGGCGCGAATTCGCGCGCTCCTCTGCGTCTGCGGCATTCGTCGTGTGCGGCCTATCTTTGATCATGCACTTCTCTCAAAGCCAAGGTGGTTCCTCCATTATCATTCACCACAGCGAGTTTTCAGGGAGCTAAAGTTCAGTGAGCCGCGTCGAAAGTTTGATCAGCCGCATGACATTGTCCGAAAAGCTCGGGCAGCTCACCATGACCGCCTGCGGACAGGCGGTGACCGGTCCGACCATCGCCGGCGATTCCACCGCGGCGATCAAGAGCGGCGAAATCGGCAACTTGCTGAATTTGGTCGGCGCGCAAAACGTGCGCGAGATGCAAGATCTGGCGGTCAAGGAGTCGCGGCTGGGGATTCCGCTGCTCATCGGCTACGACGTCATCCACGGACACCGGATTCTCTTTCCGATCCCGTTAGGCGAGGCATCGTCCTTCGATCCTGAACTCTGGGCCGCGAGCGCACGCGAGTCGGCCCGGGAAGCGGCTGCGGATGGGCTCGCCATGACGTTCGCACCCATGCTCGATGTCGCGCGGGATCCGCGCTGGGGCCGCATCGCCGAGAGCCCGGGCGAGGATCCGCTCGTCGGCGCGCGCATGGCCGAGGCGAAGGTGCGGGGTTTCCAGGGCGCCGATCTTGGCGACGCGGACGCGCTCGCCGCGTGCGCCAAACACTACTGCGCTTATGGATGCGTGACCGCAGGGCGCGATTACGCCCCCGTCGATATCTCGGAGCGCGCGTTGCACGAAGTCCATATGGTGCCGTTTGCCGCCGCGGTGTCCGCGGGAGCGGCGGCGATGATGCCGGCATTCACCGATCTCAACGGCGTTCCGATGACGGCGAATCGGGCCTTGCTGCGCGACTGGCTGCGCGGCCGTCTCGGATTCGATGGCGTCGTCATCAGCGATTACAACGCCATCGCCGAGTTGATCCGCCATGGCGTCGCGGCGGATCTGGCCGAGGCCGCGGCGCTCGCGCTCAAGGCCGGGGTGGATATCGACATGATGGCCAATGCGTATCGGCGCGGATTGCCGGTTGCATTGAAGCGCGGTGCCGTCAGCGTCGCGGAAATCGACCAGTCGGTACGCCGCGTATTGATCCTGAAGGAGCGGCTCGGATTATTCGCGGATCCATACCGGCGCGGCAAGACTCCCGAATCGCCCGCCGCACGCGCACACCGCCGGCACTTGGCCCGGCAAGTCGCCACAGGTTCGATTGTCATGCTCAAGAACGAAGCCGATGCGCTGCCGATTTCGCGTGCCGCCAAGCGCCTGGCCGTCATTGGTCCGTTGGCGAACGCGTCGGCCGAAATGCGCGGGGTGTGGTGGGGCGCAGCCGCGCCGGAGGGTCAGGTGACCGTGCTTGAAGGTCTGCGCAACGCGCTCCCGCGGGCTGAGATTGTGCATTCGGCGGGGGTTGAAATCGAGAGCGCGGATTTCAGTGGAATCCCCGGCGGCGTCGACAGTTGCGCGGCGGCGGATGCAGTCATCCTCTGCCTCGGCGAAGCGGCGGTGATGAGCGGTGAAGCCTCCAGCCGCGCGCATCTCGGGTTGCCGGGCATTCAACGCCGGCTGGCGGAAGCGGTCTTCGAGCGCGCGCAGCGCTCTGCGACACCGGTGATCGTGATTTTGTTTTCCGGGCGGCCCCTGGTCGTGCCGTGGTTGCTGGAGCGCGCCAATGCGGTGCTCGCGGCCTGGTTTCTGGGCAGCGAGGCTGGAAATGCCCTCGCCGATGTGCTCACCGGCCAGGCGAGTCCGAGCGGGCGAACGCCGGTGACCTGGCCGCGCGCCTCCGGCCAGGTGCCGATTTTTTTTAGCGAGCGTCCCAGCGGCAGACCTTTCGACGCTCAGGACAAATTCACCAGTAAATATCTCGATGTCGCGAACGAGCCCTTGTTCCCGTTTGGATTCGGGCTCACCTACGGCCGCTTTGAGCTGTCGAATCTTCGCCTCTCCGCGAGCGCGATCGGCATCGATGATGCGGTCACGATTCAGGTGGACGTCATCAACCGCGGCACGCGCGAGGCGCAAGAAGCCGTATTTTTGTTTACGCATGACAAGGTCGCGAGCATCTCGCGGCCGAAATTGGAACTGAAAGGGTTTGGCAAAATCAGCCTGCTACCCGGCAACATGGGGACCGTGACGCTGTCCTTGCGCGCCTCCGAGCTGTGCTTTCTCGACATGACGCTCGAGCCGGTGTTCGAGCCCGGCGAGGTCGAAATACTGGTCGGTCCGTATGCGGACAGAACGCAGCTGCTGGCGGCAAGCATCCAGTTGGTCGCAAGCGGATCCTGCGATTCATCCAGCGAAGTCACATGAAATATATATAGTAGACAGTTACAAGAACAAGTAACTGTCGTTTCTAGAGATGATTCGACTACGAATGAGTCCTAGCGAGATGATTCGACTACGAACGAGTCCTGGCGTTGCCGGCCGCGCAGGCCCACTGGTAGAGGTTTTCGCTCGGCGTCCCCGGCACGATCGGCACCCAGACCGCCTGCTTGACATCGGTGGCATCGCTTTCTTCGCTGCCGGTGATGTTGTTTTCCGAGTAATAGATGATCAACAAGGCACGCGCGCGCTCGTTGGCGCAGTCGTATTGAATCTTTTCCACATAGCTCAAATAAACGCCGCCGTTGTTGCTTCGCTGCGGTTCGGGATACTCCTGCCGCAGCCAGGCGGTCACCAGATGACCCGAACGCTTCAACTGGTGTTCGGTGCTGAAGGATGCCCACGACCCGTCGGGCGCGACCGACCGGAATTGCCACCCGCCGGCGCTGAGCGGGTTCAAGCTGCGAACCCAGGCCATGGGATCTGCTCTGCGCGCGCCGCGTTGCGCTGCCAGCTTCTCTGCTCTTGCTTTCTCATCGGCCTGGGCCTGCGCGCGCTGCGCGTCCCACATTTTCTGCTGCTCCGGGGTTTGCGCGGCGCACAGCGCGGATTGCAGCAGGCAAACGGCGGCGATGGCGCTCGCAAGCGAACAACGGTACTTGGGCTTCATGTCGGTCATTTTAAGTCATAGTCCTCATCGCGCGAGCGATAGTTGAAGGCCATGCGGTGATAATAGTGGCGGATGAGGACGCCGTCGCGCATCAGCACATCAGCTTCGATCGGCCCCAATCTCTCCACCTGCGCGTGAATGAACCGATCGTCCAGCTCGCCCGGACTCCATGCGACCAGCAAGAGATTTCGCCCGTCCTGCGACTTCGGCGGCAGCCACTGGCCGTACATCAGGCCCATGCCGCCGAATAGATGGCTGTTCGCGGTCTGCAAGCCTGTCGCTGTATGCGCGCCGCCGTAAAACGCCAGTTCGCTGGCGATGGCATATCGATCCATGCCGACAAGGAGCGGTTCGCTACCCGTCTCCTTGCGATAAGCATTTGCCGTCGCGATGACGTGCGCGCTCAAATCGCGCCATCCCACTGGAATCGCTTCGATGTGCTTGTCGTAACCTACGCCGGGCAGCCCGAGCACCAAGTAGTGCAGGCCGGCGCCGTAGATCAATAGCATCACGACGATGGTCGGCATCCAGGCGGCGCGAATCCACGCCGCGAACCGAGCGAGATCTTTATTCACCATGACGAAGGCCATCGCCGGCAGCGCGGCCGTCCAGGGAGCGCCGGTCCAATCGAGTTTCACTTCGTGGCGCAAACTGAACACGACGAACACCGCGAGGGGAATGAAAATGGCAAGATTGAACAGTCGGCGGCGGCGCGCCGCATCCGGTTTCTCATCGGCGGCGTGCCGGCCCAACGTTGCCGCGATCACGGCCAGCAGGCCAGTCGGGGTAATCAAGACGATCATGGAGCCGATCAGTTTGTGCAGGGCGAATTGCGGCGTCTCGGCGAGACGGCGCGAGGTTTGAAACGCGAACGAGGCCCATTCGTGCTGCGCATTCCAGATAATGACGGGAGAAAAGACCGCCAAGGCGAGCAGCGCGCCGACATAAGGCTCGGAGCGGGTCCACCAGCGGCGCGACTGCGGATCCCACGCCATAAAGGCCGCGGCTACGGGGCCCAGCAGCGCGATGGTATATTTTGAGATCATTCCCAGCCCTAAGCAGATGCCGGCAAACCACCAGGCCCGGGATTGGTTGCCAATCAATGCGCGCTCCAGAAAGTAGAGCGACGCCGCCCAGGCTGCGACCAGCGGCGCATCCGGCGTCATGAGCAGCCCGGAAAGGAAGAAGAACGGCAGCGCCTGCACCAGCAGCAAAGCCGCCAGCGCCGTCGCGGCGCCGAACAGATTGCGAGTCAGTTTATAAACGAAGATCGAGGTAAGCGCACCGCACAGCAGCGCCCCGGCGCGCACGCCAAACTCGGTTTGCCCGAACACGGCCGTTGCCGCGCGGATCAGCCACGCCACCATGGGCGGATGATCCAAGTAGCCAAGACTCAAGTGCCGGGAGTAATTCCAGTAGTAGGTTTCCTCCGGCATCATTTCAACCGAGCCTGCGTAAACCAGCCGCAACACGAAGGCATAGGCGATGAGGGCGACCGCGGCATTGCGCCAGCGCGGCGCGGTGACCGCGAGGCCGAGCGCGGCCGCGAAAAAAATGCAAACCTGGGGCACCCAGCCCCAGCGCTGCACCAGCAGCGCCAGCACGCCGGCGCGTAAGGCAAGCGCCATGAAACCCACGACCGCGCAGCGCAGCGCAACGCGCCAAGCCGCGGCCGGTTGCTGGGCCGCGCGCAGCGCCGGCCAGCGCAGCAATACACTCAGGGCATAGCCCAAGGCGAAGGCATAAGCGTTGCTGGCGCGCAGCGACAGGCCGGCGCTCACGCAGGCGCAGAAAGCCAGAATGTCGAGCGCGGGCGCCAGCAGAATCCCGAGGCGTCGCGTGTCGAGCGCGGCTACAGCCACTTGATTCTTTTGAACTGAAAATACAGCAGCACGTCGATGCCGCCCATGACGAGCAGAGAGATTTCGCTGACGAGCATGCGCTAAGCTCCTTAAGTCTACGGCGAGACCAGCGTCGGGGATGCGGCCGCCTGGCTCGACGCGGGGACTTCCGGCGGTGCTTCGCGCGCGGCGAGACCCGAAGAATCGATCGGCATACTCATCACCACCCGCAATCCCGGACCGTTGTCGCGCAGCTCGAGCGCACTGCCGTGCAACTTTGCCACCGCCTGAACCAGGCTCAATCCCAGACCGACCCCGGGGGTGCCGCGGCTGGCATCGCCGCGGTAGAAACGCTGCATCACCTTGGCCTTTTCCGCATCATCAACACCCGGCCCGTTGTCCGAAACGGAAATCTCCGCGCGCAAATCATCGCAGCGTTGAACCGCGACTTCGATCGAACCGCCTTGCGGCGCGTATTTGAGCGCATTATCGATCAGGTTGCTCAGCGCCTGGGCGAGCAGCACCGGGTCGCCGGAAACCGCCAGCGGACCGTTCGAGCGTACCTTGAGATCGATGGCCTTCAATTCGGCCGCCGGCTCGTAGAACTCAACGGCGTTGGCCGCAAGGTCGGACACATCGAGCGATACGAAACCGGAGCGGCGCATGCCGGCATCGATTTCCGCCAGCCTCAAGAGCGCATCGAAAATGCGGATAACCCGATCGACATCGGCCACCGCGCCGTCGATTTCCGCGTAGGTCGCCTCGGTCGAAGGCCGAATCAGCGATAACTCCTCGAGCCGCGACCGCAATTCGGCGAGCGGCGTGCGCAGGTCATGCGCGATCGAGTTCGAAACATTGCGCACACCGTGCACCAACAGCTCGATCTGATCGAGCATGCCGTTGATGGTGCGCGACAAGGTGTTGAGTTCGTCATCGTTCAAATGGGTCGGCAGCCGATGCTTCAAATCGCCGTGAATGATGGCGGAAACAGTCTGGCGGATGCTGTGCACGCGCGACATCAATGCACGGCGCGTGATGATGCCGACCAATAATCCGGCGATGCACAGCACGGCAACCGCGGCGGTCAGCCCATACCAGAAGCGGGTCTGCAACGGCTTGAACAGGGCGTTGTCCCGCGCGACCAGCAAGTAGTAGTCGCCTACCGTGGCAACGTGCACCAGCGTTTGTTGATCGCCGTGGGTGCCTTTCACGGGAATGGTGTAGTTGCCGGGCGTTTGCGGTACCGTGGCGGGCCAGCCGTGCAAATTGCCGGCAAGCGGCCGCATTGACGCATCGGTGAGCAGCAATATTCTTTCGCCGGCGATTTGCATGCTGACGCGCGTGTCGATATAGGTTTTGAGCGCATCGGCGCCGTCGCGCCGGTAGATATCGGTCAGGCGTTGCGCGTCGGCCTGGAGGATTTCGGCGCGGCCGTCTTGAATGGTCACTTGCCATGCGTACCAAAGCGGCGCGGCGAACAGCACCAGGGCGGTCAACCCCAAGGCGACATAGCCCAGCGCGAGGGACAGCGCCGACGAGCGGATTACGCTAGTCACCCGCGGTCACCGTGTAGCCCGCATTGCGCACGGTCTTCAGCAGCGGGCGTTCGAACTCCGAGTCGATTTTCTGGCGCAATTTGCTGATATGCACATCGACCACATTGGTTTGCGGATCGAAGTGGTAATCCCAGACGTTCTCCAACAGCATGGTGCGCGTCACCACCTGGCCGGCATGCCGCATGAGGTACTCGAGCAGCTTGAATTCGCGCGGCTGGAGGGAGATCGGCCGGTCGCCGCGGGTTACCTTGCGCGTCAGCGGGTCCATGTGCAAATCGCCGACGGTGAGCGGGATTTCATGATCGACCCCTTGTGCGCGCCGATGCAATGCGTCGATGCGCGCCAACAGTTCGCCAAAGGCAAAGGGCTTGGTCAAATAGTCATCGCCGCCGCTGCGCAATCCGCGAATGCGATCGTCGACCTCCGACAGCGCGCTCAGGATCAGAATCGGGGTGCGCTTGCCGGCTTTGCGCAACACTTCAATGATGGCCAACCCATCGATATCGCCAGGCAGCATGCGGTCCATGATGATGACATCATACGGCTCGCTGGCCGCCAGGAACATGCCGTCGCGGCCGTTGGCGGCATGATCCAGCGTATGTCCAGCTTCCTGCAGGCCTTTGATGACGAATTGCGTGACGCGTTCGTTATCTTCGACCAGCAGAATTTTCACGGGTGCTCCCCAAGCGGCGTAGGGGCATCCGACTGATTGGTCCGCCAGCGCGGCTTCAGCGTGCTTCTTGCGGCGCCGGCCGCGCATCTTGGCGCTGAATTCGTCCAGGTAAAGGTAGATGACGGGCGTCGTAAACAGCGTCAGCGCCTGGCTCAGGATCAGGCCGCCCACCATGGTGTAACCCAGGGGCCGGCGCAGTTCCGAGCCCGTGCCATGTCCCAGCGCCAACGGCACGGCACCGAGCAAGGCCGCCATCGTGGTCATCATGATGGGTCTGAATCGCAACAGACATGCCGCGCGGATCGAGTCATGCGGCGAGAGATGCTGTTCGCGCTCCGCCTGCAGCGCGAAATCCACCATCATGATGCCGTTCTTTTTGACGAGGCCGATCAGCAATATGATGCCGATGAGCGCGATGACGGACAGTTCGATATGAAACATAAGCAGCACGAGCAGTGCACCCACGCCCGCCGATGGCAGCGTAGAGAGAATCGTCAAGGGATGAATGTAGCTCTCGTAAAGCATGCCGAGAATGATGTACACGGCCACCAATGCCGCCAATATCAAGTAAGGCTGACTCTTCAGCGAGCTTTGAAATGCCTGCGCCGTCCCTTGGAAGTTGCCGGTGATGGTCGCAGGCAGGTGCATCTGCAGGGAAGCACGATTGATGCCGTTGACGGCATCGCCGAGCGCGGCGCCCGGCGCGAGGTTGAACGAGAGCGTCACGGCCGGAAATTGTCCCTGGTGATTGATCGACAGGTAGGTCACGTGCTGCGTGTCGAATTTGGTCATTGCCGACAAAGGCACCATCTCACCCGTGAGCTGCGATTTGAGGTACAGCTTCTTGAGCGAGTCAGGATCGCTTTGCAGCGCCGGGGTAATTTCCAGAACCACATGGTAGCTGTTGGCTTGGGTAAAGTACTGCGCCGCCTGCCGCTGGCCGAATGCGTCGTATAGGGTTTGATCGATCGCCGCCGGCTGAATGCCGAAACGCGCCGCTTGATCGCGATCGATCGTCAGGGACACCATGCCGCTGCTGGTCTGCTGATCGGAGGCGACGTCGCGCAGCATGGGCAGCTTTTGCAAGGATGCGAGCAGTTTCGGCGCCCATTCATTCAGTTCGTCGATATTTGAATCCTGCACAGTATATTGATACTGCGTGCGGGACGTGCGACCGCCCACATTGAGGTCTTGCGAGGCCTGCAGGAACAGGGTGATGCCGGGTACCTTCGCCAGCTGCGGTCTCAGTCGATTGATGATGTCGTCGGCGCTGGCGCTGCGTTCGCTGCGGGGCTTGAGACCCAGTATCACGAAGCCGACGTTGATGGGGCGGCTGCCGCCGATGCCGGTACCGAAACTGGCGACGTCCGGATCCTTGGAGACGACATCGGTGATGGCGTGTTGCCGGCGCACCATTTCATCGAACGAGATGTCCTGAGGCGCATCGGTCAGCCCTGCGATGATGCCGGTATCCTGCTGCGGAAAGAAGCCCTTGGGTATGTAGACATACAGAAACACGGTCGCGGCGAGGGTGATGAGAAACGTGGCGAGGGTCGCGCGCTTGTGATCCAGCACGAAATCGAGCCCGCGGGTGTAACCGGCCAAGAGTTTGTCGAAGCCGCGTTCGATGAACATGTAGGCCTTGCCGTGCCGCGCGTGCTTTTCATCGCGTATGAACAAGGCGCACATGGTCGGCGACAGCGTCAGGGCGACGAACGCGGATACCGCGATGGTCATGGTCATGGTAAGGGCAAACTCGCGAAACAATCGGCCGATAATGCCGCCCATGAGCAGCAGCGGAATGAACACCGCGACCAGCGAAATGCTCATCGACATGATGGTGAAGCCGATTTCGCCGGCGCCCTTGAGCGTTGCCTGCAGGGGCGACAAGCCCGCTTCAATATGCCGGTAGACGTTCTCCAGCATGACGATGGCGTCGTCCACGACGAAGCCGACGGCAATGGTCAGGGCCATCAAGGACAAATTGTCCAGACTGAAGTGGAGCACGTACATCATGGCCACGGTGCCGAACAGGGCGAGCGGTACGGTCACGCCCGGAATAATGGTCGCCCAGGCGTTGCGCAAGAACAGAAAAATCACCATCACCACCAGCACAATGGTGATTCCCAGCGTAATCTCGACGTCCTCGACCGAGGCCTTGATGGTCGTGGTGCGATTGGCCACGGTGTCGACCTTGATCGACGGCGGCACGGAGGCGAGGGCGTGCGGCAGCAGCGCTTGGACGCGCCGCACGGCGTCGATGACGTTGGCCCCGGGCTGCTTGTAAATCAGCAGGAGGATGCCGCGGCGGCCATTTTGCCATGCGGTGATCAGGCGATTCTCCGGCCCGTCGACCGCGACCCCGATGTCGCGGATGCGTACCGCAGCGCCGTTCTTGTAGGCCACGACCACATCGTTCCAGGGAGCCGCCTTCAGCAGCTGGTCGTTGTCGTAAATCGTCATGCTGCGCGTTGGGCCATTGATCGAGCCCTTGGGCGCGTCCACCGTGGCCTGCGAAATGACATTGGCAACATCTTCCATCTGCAATCCCAGCGCGGCGAGCTTGGTGGGATCGATTTGCACGCGCACCGCCGGCTTCTGCTGGCCGCCGATGTTGACTTGCGCGACGCCGGGGATCTGCGAGATCTGCTGCGCGAGAATGTTCTCGGCGTAATCATCCACCGTGGTCACCGGCAGCACATCCGAGTACACGGAGAGAATCAGAATGGCCGAATCGGCCGGGTTCACCTTTCTATAGTTTGGCGGCGAGGGTAGATTCTTCGGCAACTGGCCGCCGGCCGCATCGATGCCCGATTGCACGTCTTGCGCCGCGGCATCGATGTTGCGATTCAAATCGAACTGCAAAACAATATTGGTGGTTCCCAACGCATTGGTCGAGGTCATCTGCGACAGGCCGGAAATTTGCGCGAACTGCGTTTCGAGCGGCGTGGCGACGGATGAGGCCATGGTTTCCGGACTCGCGCCCGGCAGCGCTGCGTATACAGAGATGGTCGGAAAGTCGACCTGCGGGAGCGGCGCCACCGGCAACAGCGGAAAGACCACCAGACCCACGAGGAAAATCCCGCCCATCAACAGCGAGGTGGCGATCGGCCGGCGGACGAACGGCTCTGAGACGCTCATGCTTTCGGCGCCGCGGCGTTTTCGCGCACGCGCACGCCGGCCTGCAGCCGGTATTGGTTGCTCGTTACGACGCGTTCATTCAGGGCGATGCCTTTGGTGATGACCGTCAAGCCGCGGCTTTCTACGCCAAGTTCCAGGGGCCGCACTTCCACCGTGGAATCGCCCTTGACGACGTAGGTGAAGGGTCCATTCGGACCCAACTGCACCGCAGCCGATGGCACGGTGAGCACGTTGCGCTCGGTCCGCACCAGCACGCGTGCATTGACGTACTGGCCGGGCCACAGAGTATTGTGAGCGTTGTCGAAGGTGGCCTTGAGTCTTGCGGTGCCCGTGGCCTGATCGATTTGATTGTCGATCAGCGCGAGCGTGCCTTGGTCGAGCACGGTATTGCCGTCGCGCGACAGTGTCGTGACCTGCACGGGGCCTGCGGCGAGGGCGGCGCCCACGATACTCAAGTCTTCTTCGGGCAAGGTGAACACGACCGAGATCGGTTGCACTTGCGTGACCACGACGATGCCGGCCGTGCCTGCCGCGCGCACGATGTTGCCCGGATCGATGAGCCGAATTCCCGTGCGGCCGTCGATCGGCGAGGTGATGCGCGTGTAGTCGAGTTGCGTGCGCGCGTTGTCGACCGCGGCCTGATCGACCTTCACTTGCGCGGTGAGCTGATCGACATTGGCGTGCGCCGTATCGACCGTCTGCTTGCTGGCGAGATCCTGAGGCTGCAGCAGCGTGTAGCGATCGAGATCGAGTTTGGCGTTCGCCAGCATCGCCGCATCCTTCGCCTTGGTGGCGAGCGCTTGCTGGTAGGCCGCTTCATTGGGTCGAGGATCGATCTGCGCCAACAGGTCGCCCTTGTGCACGGTTTGGCCTTCGGTGAAGCCGATCTTCTGGATCTCGCCGTCGACCCGCGCGGTCACCGTCACCGTGTAGAAGGCTTGGACGGTGCCCAATCCTTCAAGATAGATCGGCACATCGGAGTGACCCACGGCGGCCGTATCCACCGCGATCGGCGGGCGGCGCAGTGCGCGACGCGGCATCGGCCCCGGAGTGAACGATCACTCGCCACGCAATCAGCAGCAGGACCGCCAGCGCCAGGCCGCCCAGAAAAGCGCGCTTTTTGAGTATCGAGATCTTCGTCATTACTTATCCTTCCTGCCAGCCGCCGCCGAGCGCCGTGTACAAGTCCACCATCGATTGCAAATGCAGATATTGAACCTGAACCAATTCATCCTGAGCGCTGAACAAGGCGTTTTCGGTGTTGAGGACGGTCAGTATGTTGACGGTTCCGGCCGACATTTGCGTTTGTGCGAATTGAAAGGCGCGGCGCGCTATGTTCACTGCTTCCTGCTGACGTGTTCGCTGCTCATGGGTCTGCTGAGCCGCCACCAGCGCACTTTCCACGTTGCTGAACGCGGATATCACCGTTTTGTGGTAGGCGCTCAGCAGTTCCCGATAGTGGGCATTGCTGAACACGACTTGTCCGCGCAGCGCGCCGCCGTGGAAAATGGGCTGCGTCAGGCCGGCGGACACGTCCCAAATGCGGCTGGCGGGATTGATGAGGGACGCCAAGGCCGAACTCGCGTAACCGCCGTCGGCCGTCAATTGAATGCTGGGAAACAGCGCCGCACGCGCAACCGTGATGTTTGCGTTCGCAGAGATCAGCTGCTGCTCCGATTCGGCGACGTCAGGCCGGCGCGCCAACAACGAAGACGGCAGGCCATCGACGACTTGCGGGCTGGTGAGGGCATTGAGCGTGCCCGTATCCACATCGATTGATTCGGGAGTCTTGCCGAGCAGCACCGCGAGCGCGGCCACCGCTTGACGGAACTGCTGTTGCAAGGGCGGAATCGCCGCCCGGAGCAGCGCGACGGTAGTCTGTTGCTGAGCAACATCCAATCCGGTGGCGATGCCGGCGATCTGCTGCAGCTGCAGGCCGTGCAAAACCTTCGCGCCGTTGGCGAGATTGTCGCGTGCCACCTGCAGCCGGTCGCGAAATTCGAGCGCTTGGAAATAGGTGGTGGCGACGCTGCTGATCACCGTGAGCGCAACGGTCTCCTTGTCGTAGCGGCTGGCAAGGGCCGTGGCGCGCGCCGCGGCCCGCGGCGCGGTTCTTGCCCCAAAAATCCAGCTCATAACTGGCGCTGAGTACGGGACTAAAGCTGTTGAAGGATTCAGGACCTACGCCGGCAGCCTGAGCGCGCTGGCGCGCGGCGTCGGCGCCAAAATCCACTGACGGCAGCAACGCGGCCCCGGCAATTCGCGCCTGGGCATCCGCCTCTTCAACCCGCGCGACCGCGGCGGCGAGATCGTCATTACTGCGCTGCGCCTCCGCAATCAAGTCATCCAGCGTCTGCGAGCCGAATCCATGCCACCACTCGCGCGTGGGCCATATTGCCGCGGCGTCGTTGGACGGTGCCTCGCGCCATTGGGCCGGGGGAGGAATATCCGGCCGTTTGTAGGCCGGCCCGACGCTGCAGGCGGCGAGCGCCAAAACCGCACAGGCACAAACCACCCTTGCGGATAGATAGCTATTCATGGGCCCTCACGCTGGACTGGGCGCGATTAAACCCGAGTGGGTGGATTGTTAAGATAAGTTAATAAGGCGGGTTACGTCACAGAGATGCCCGAGGCGCTAGCCCGGATCAACTCGTTGCCGAGTCCTGCGCGGCGATCAGCGTCTTCAGCACATCGCGCCAACTGAGAATGCCCACCGGCTTTGACGCCTCGTCAACGATGGGAATACAGGAGATGCGGTGCTCGAGGAACACCTTGACGGCCTGCGGTATCGTGGCGCGCGGGCGCAGCGTGATCAGATTTCGGCTCATGATCTGGTGAACTCGCCGGTTGAGCGTGGCAGCGTCGCGGGCCTGTTCCGCGACGCTGCCGATATAGGGACTCAATGCCTTGAGCAGATCACGGTCTGAGACGACGCCCTTGAGAATTCCGCGGTCGTCTATCACGAGAAGATGATGAAACTTGAGCGTGTCGAAGATTTTCTTGACGACATCGAGCCGATCATCCATTTCGACCGAGACCACGCGCGTTGTCATGATGCTGCCAACATCCATTGCGGCAGACTATACGCCCTGGCGTCGCGCGCGGGAGCTGCGCGCTATTGCGTGTCGTCCCTACCATCCTTGCCGGTCAAGGGTCCGGCAGAATCGTCCTCGAGTTCCAGGCCATCGTCGTACAGCGTGTCCTCCTCGCCATCCAGACGCAATGTTGCATCGGGGTTGAGAGTCTTCTCGAATGCCGTGTGAGCCACCGATTTCTTTTGTTCAGAACCGTCGAGCGCCGCTCCACGCAGAGTTGATTCCCCGCTCTTGTCGATGGGGACGCTGTCCTCGCTAGCTTCAGTCTTGCCCATGAAGTGCACTCCTTGGTGGTAATTGCCGCGGCTTCAAGAGTATGCCCGGAATCAGGGCCTCCCATATTCCGAGAGGGGTGTAGTGCTTGTAGGCGCAGGCTGACAGGTAGATCGGGAAACCGCGCGAACCTGCTAGCCTAGTAGCTTGAATGAAATCGAGTATCTTCACATTCTTGGTTTTCGGCGCGCTGGCGTGGGCTAGCGGTGCTCGCGCTGCCGACCCCCAAGCCTATCAAGTCGACCTCGCATCGGTGGGCAACAACGATATCGACCAAGCCTTGAAAGAGACTTCCGATTTGCTGTCGCTGCGCACCTCGGCACCGGTGAGTCCATTCGGGTTGATCGCGCGCGCACGCAGCGACACGGACCGGCTCAAAACTGCGCTGGAGAGCTTCGGGTACTACGAGTCTCACGTCACCATCAAGATCAATGGATTGTTGCTGACCGATCCCAGTCTTGGAGATGCGTTGACGGCCCAACCCAAGGGCAGCAGCGCGCGGGTGGCGGTCAGTTTTGCGTTAGGTACGCTATACCACTTGCGCCGCATCGACATCGACGGCGAGGTGCCGCAGCCCATCAATGCGCGCGAAACCTTGGGTCTCGCTAGCGGGCAGCCCGCCGTTGCCGCCAGCGTGCTGGCCGGGGGTGCGCGTTTGCTGTCGGCGCTGCAGGAACAGGGCTACGCCTTCGCACAGGTGGATCCACCGATTGCCTACGAGGCGCAGGATGCCCCCGTGCTCGATTTGACTTTTCACGTGGCCGCCGGTCGCAAGGCAAAAATCGGCGATATTCATATCGAAGGATTGCGGCGCGTGCACGAGTCGCTGGTGCGCAAAAGATTGCTGCTTCACAGCGGCGATCTTTACAAGCTTTCGGCCATTGAAGCCGCGCGCCGCGACCTTCTGGGAATGAATGTGTTCGGACAAGTCAGCGTGCAGGTCGGCTCCAAGGCGGACGAATCGGGCGGCGTGCCCATCACGTTCAAATTGCGGGAACGGTTGCGCCATGCCATCAGCTTATCCGCCGCATATTCCAGCGACTTGGGCGGCAGCGGCGGGGTAACCTGGACGGACCGCAATGTCTTTGGGAATGCCGAACAGCTCAGCCTCAGCGCGAAGCTGACCAATCTTGGCGGCAGCGATACCACCGGAACCGGCTACGACGCCGGCGTGAAGTACTTGATTCCGGATTTTCTGCATCGCGATCAGACCCTGCAGTTCGCGATCACCGCCATCAAGCAGCAACTGCAGGCATACGATCAAAAAGCGCAAACCGCCAGCGTTACTTTGAGCCGCAAGCTGTCCAGCGTCTGGACCGTGAGCGCGGGACTCTCGACCACGGACGAGACGATCTTGCAAACCATCAACGCCACCGAGACGCCCAAGGGCAGCGGAATATACGTCCCGGATCCGCCGACGACGTTCAATTACACCTTGATCGCGACGCCCTTCAAGGTGATCTACGATTCCACCGATCTGCCCACGGCGCTGCAAGATCCGCGGCATGGCTTTCGCGGCACCTTGAGCCTCACGCCGACGCTCGCGATCGGGCACCCCAATGCGACCTTTCTGATCTCGACCCTTACTCTGGCGACCTATTTTGACCTCAATAACCTGTTGCCGATTGCCCCTGGCCGCAGCGTGCTGGCCGCCCGGGCGCTCGCGGGCGTCGCGCAAGGCGCCGGTGAGCTGAGCCTACCGCCGGATCAGCGCTTCTACGCCGGCGGCACCAGCACCATTCGCGGCTACGCCTATCAGCTGGTGGGGCCCAAGTTCCCGTATACCGATAATCCGACCGGCGGCACTGCGATCACCGCCGGCGGCTTGGAATTTCGCCAGCGTCTGTATGCCAATTGGGGCGTGGTTGCGTTCG
This sequence comes from uncultured Gammaproteobacteria bacterium, assembly GCA_963782865.1. Classification (GTDB taxonomy): domain Bacteria; phylum Pseudomonadota; class Gammaproteobacteria; order Steroidobacterales; family Steroidobacteraceae; genus Bog-1198. Next base: position 111,454 of record CAWALS010000010.1, read on the forward strand.
TGGATGCAGGGCAGGTGAGCGCCAGCATCAAGCCGCTGCCTGACGAGATCCGCGTCGGCGCGGGAGCGGGCATGCGCTACTACACGCCCATTGGACCCATTAGATTCGATATTGCCGTGCCCGTCGATCGGCGCCCGGGCGAGGATTCCTTTGAGATTTACGTCGGATTGGGACAGGCATTCTGATGCGGCGTTCTCTGAAAATAACCGCGTGGATAACGGGCGGACTGGCGCTGCTGCTGACGCTCGTGATCGGCATGGTTTGGATCTTGGGCAGCACCTCGGCCGGCCGCGTGCAAATCGAGAAGCTCGTTGCACGATTGACGGACGGCAGCGTGCGGCTGTCAGGGTTGGCCGGCTCGTTTCCGAATCATGTGACGCTGGAAGAACTTGAGCTCAGGGATGCCGCCGGCGTTTGGCTCACCGCCAAACAAATCGAGCTGGACTGGACGCCTTGGGGCTACCTTGAAGGCCGTCTGCAAATCGATCGGCTGCAGGTGGCCAGCGTTGACATGGAGCGGCTGCCGCAACGCTCTTCCTCGGCCATCAGCCATGCTGAGCCATCCATTCCGCGCATCGATGTGGCGCAGGCGTCCTTGAATCTTGTGCGTCTGGGAGCAAAGCTTGCCGGCGCACCGGCCTCGCTGGCGGCGAACGGCAGCGCGCATTTGCGTTCCGTGCGCGACATGCTGTTTGACGGGTCCGCGCGGCGCATCGACGGCGATGGTCAATATGAACTGCATCTGCACTTCGACGCGCAGCGCATGGACGCCGCGCTCAAGTTGCACGAGCCCGCCAACGGACCTCTGGAGAACATTCTGTCGCTGCCGGGCTTGGGGGCGCTCGATGCGACGCTGAATCTGAACGGGCCGCGCTCCGCGGAGCAGCTTGAGCTCTCGCTCAAGGCGGGAGAGCTTACGGGGCACGCGCAAGGCAGCTTCAACCTGACCGACCTGTCGGCCGATCTGGCTTTTGCGTTCGAGGCGGCCGCGATGTCGCCACGGCCGGATTTGGGCTGGGAGCGGGGGGTGCTGCGTGGGCGCTGGCGCGGCAGCGTCCGCTCCCTCAACGCCGCGGGGCATCTGGAAGTTGCGCAGCTGCGCGCACCCGGCGGGTTGCAGGCCGCGGCGTTGACCGCCGATGTCGCCGCGGACCACGGCAACGCAAACCTGCACGCGCTGATTCAGGGCCTAAGGATTCCTGGATCGCAACCGAAGCTGCTCGAGGCGGATCCCGTGAAAATCGATGCTTCGGTGCGCCTCGATGATCCCGCGCGCCGTGTAGAGCTGACGGCCTCGCATCGCCTGTTTGCCTTGAAAGCTCAGGCGTCCACCGCTGGAGAACAGAACGCCACCCTGGAGCTGCGGCTGCCGAACCTGGCGCCTCTCGCCGCCTATGCGGCGCAGGACTTGCGCGGCAGTGCCTTCATCAATGCGCAATTGGCAGGCTACCCCGCCGCCACACGCATCAAGCTCGATGCCACCGCGGCACTCACGCCGGGAAGGGAATTTTGGGCGAATGCCGTGGGGGATCGGCCCCGATTGGAAATTTCGGGCGCGTTCAAGGACGGTTCGCTGACCCTGGAGAAGGTGAAACTCTCCGGCCGCGCGCTCGTATTATCGGCCACCGGCAGCATCGGCAGCCGAGCCATCGATGGTCGATGGGAGTTGTCATTGCCCGACTTGAACAGCGTCTCCGCCGCACTCGTGGGAAGCTTAAGAGGCGTGGGTTCAGTGCAAGGCCCGCTGAGCGCGCTGGAGGCTGATGCCAAGCTCAGCTCCACGCTGTCGGTGCACGGATCACCAAGCGGAGAATTGGGCGCGGCTGTGAAAGTGCGCGGCCTGCCGTCCGCGCCGAACGGCACGCTCGCCGCGAACGGAACCTTGGACGGGGCGCCGTTGACTGTCGAGGTCTCGATGCAGCGCACCGCCGAGGGCGTATTGCACGCGGTCGTTCATCATGCGACCTGGAAAAGCGCTCATGCCGAAGGCGAGATGAACTTGGCCGCTGACAAGCGCCGGGTTCATGGTCAATTGACCGTAGCCGTGGCGCAGCTCCAGGATTTTCAACGCCTGCTGGGATTGGATGTCGCCGGCAGTCTTGCGGGCAATTTAAGCTTGCAGCCCGATGGTCAGCGAACCCGCGCGCAGCTCAAGGTGGACGCAAAGGATTTGACGGTGTCCGGTCTTGCCGGCAGCGTGCATCTCGCCGGCGAAGGGTTCACCGATTCCTTCGCATACAAGGCGGGCCTGGATTTACCGAAGCGCAACGGATTTGCGGTGAGTTTGGGGGCGAGCGGCATCTTCAACCTCGATGCGCGAGAAATTTCCGTCGCCAGCGCGCTGGGCTCGTACGGCGGCCAGGAGATACGCCTGCTGCAACCGGTGCGAATTTATTTTGGCAACGGCATCGCGGTTGATCTGTTGAAGTTGGGCGCCCAAAAGGCTGAGTTTGATGTGCAAGGGCAGATTTCCCCGGCCTTGGCGCTGCGCGCCTCGTTGCGCCAGGTGCAGCCCGCGCTGGTGAATGTTTTCCTGCCCAATCTATTGGCCGCGGGCGTGATCGAAGCGCACGCCGATTTGCACGGCACGGCGACGGCGCCCGAGGGCGAAATCACCGTGAATGCCTCGGGGGTCCAATCCGCCGATGACGCGGCGCTTGGATTGCCGCCGGCGAACATTCGCGTCACCGCCGGATTACGCGGGCACACCGCGGATATCGACGCACGCCTCGATGCAGGCCCGGCGTCGCATCTGACCGCGCTCGGCTGGGCGCCGCTCGCCGCCGATGCCGTGTTTGATTTGAAAATCAAAGGCAAGACCGATATGGGATTGATGAATGCCTTCCTGGAAGCGCGCGGCCAACATGCTGCCGGCGAACTCGCCATCGACGCGACGATCACCGGCGCGGTTGCGGCACCTCAAATCACCGGTACGCTGGACCTAACAAACGGCAAAATCAACGACTACGGGCGCGGCCTCAGCCTGACGGACATCGCCGCGCAAATCGTCGGCAATCAAGGCACGCTGCAGATCAAGAGTTTCACGGCCTCGGCGGCGCCCGGCACCGTGTCGATGAGCGGCAGCATAGGAGTATTGCAGAAGGGCATTCCTGTGGATCTGAAGCTTACCGCGCGCAACGCGCAACCTCTGGTCAGCAAGTTGATTACCTCGAATCTAAACGCGGACCTGACGATCAAGGGCACGGCGCGCGAACGTCTCGATGTGGCGGGATCTTTGCATCTGAATCGGACTTTGATCGGTATCCCCAACGGACTGCCGCTCAACGTCGCGGTGCTCGACGTCCGACGCCGCGGTACGAAAAAACCGCGCGTTCCTGAAAAGCCGCTCATCATCGGACTCAATGTGGCGGTGGCGGCACCGGATGATATTCTGGTGCAAGGACGCGGGTTGGATGCCAGGATGCGCGGCGATTTGCAAATCAGCGGTACGACCGAATCGCCGTTGGTGAACGGCAAATTCGAACTCGAGCGCGGCACCTTCTCGCTGGCCACCGGCCGACTGAATTTTACCGACGGCAGTGTGAGTTTCAACGGCGCCGGCCTGAAAAACAAAATTGACCCGACGCTGGATTTCACGGCGCAGGCGACCATCGGCGATACCACCGTGATCATGCACATCAGCGGTCTTGCCGATGCGCCGGTGTTCGATTTCAGCAGCATTCCGCCAGGCAAGCAGCCGGACGACATCATGGCGCTGTTGCTGTTCGGCGCGCCGACGCAGCAGTTGACGGCCCTGCAGCTCGCCCAAGTCGGCGCGGCGCTGGCTTCGATGAGCGGCGTGGGCGGAAGCAACTCGCTCAATCCGCTCGTCAAAATCCAAAAAAGCCTGGGGCTCGATCGATTGAACATCGGTGCCGGCACGACGAATCCGCAAACCGGACAGGAATCCGGTGCCAGCATCGAGGCGGGGCGCTATGTCTCGAAGCGCATCTATATCGAAGCCAAGCAGAGTACCGCCGGCACCAGCCAACTCGAGGCGGATGTGGACCTGACCAAGCACTTGAGATTGCAAACCCGGTTGGGAAATGGCACCGCAGTACAAGGTACGACCCCCGATAACGATCCGGGCACCAGCGTCGGTCTGATATATCGATTCGAATATTAGGCCTGCCATCGCGCGCGCAGCGCTACAATGACGGCTCATAGACCGTAACGGAGATTCAACAGAATGCATTTGCGTGTCCGCGGGTTGATGTGCACCGCCTTGTTGAGCATCGCGCTCGGAGCCTCGATTTCCCTTGCCGCCGAGCGAACGCCAAACGACGCTCCAGATACCAAGATCGCGGTGGTGCCCGAGCCGACCGAATCGCCGCGCTATTTGAAAGACGAGCAGCAAGCCAGCTCAGGCTCGGTGACCGTGGCCGGGCGCGCCATCGGTTATCAAGCCGAGGCGGGTATTTTGGTGGTGCATGTCAAGGATCCATTGGACGATGACCCGCCGCTGCCGAAAGAGGATCGCCAGGGGCCGCCGCCGCCGCAGCCGCCGGAAGTGGGGATGTCCTATGTCGCGTATTTTCGCGGCGACAAGGAAGATGGCCATCGGCCGATCACCTTCATCTATAACGGCGGCCCGGGTTCATCGACGGTTTGGCTGCATATGGGTGCCTTCGGTCCGAAACGCGTCGTAACCGCGGACGACACGCACAGTCCCGCGGCGCCTTATCGCCTGATTGACAATGAATTCACCCTGCTCGATGTCAGCGACTTGGTGTTCATCGACGCGCCCGGCACCGGCTTCGGCCATTTGCGCGGAGCGGACAAGGAGAAGGCGTTTTTCGGCGTCGACCAGGATGCCCACGCCTTTGCGAATTTCATCGTCGAGTTTCTCTCGAAGCACAATCGCTGGAATTCACCGAAGTACCTGTTCGGCGAAAGCTACGGCACGACGCGTTCAGCCGCCTTGGCTTACATCCTCGAAAGCGAGAAATCCTTGGATTTGAACGGCGTGATCCTGCTGTCGCAGGTGCTGAATTTCGACGACAGCGTCGATGCGCCGCAATTCAATCCGGGCATGGATTTGCCCTATTCACTCGCGTTGCCCACCTATACGGCCACGGCGTGGTATCACCACAAGCTCCCCAATCAGCCCGCCGCGCTCGAACCGTTGCTGCATGAGGTGGAAGCGTTTGCGATGGGCGATTATTTGCAAGCCCTCGCGGCGGGCTCGACCTTGAGTGCCGAACACAAGACGGAGATCGCGGCCAAACTGCACAATTACACCGGACTTCCAGTCGATTACATCGAGCGCGCGAATTTGCGCGTAAATGGCGGCGAGTTCGAAAAAACCCTGCTGGGCGCCGAGATCACGACCGGCCGCCTGGATACCCGGTTCGCGGGGCCTACCATCGACCCGATGAGCAAGGAGGCGGACTACGATCCGCAATCGGCCGCAATTTCCTCCGCCTACGTTTCCGCGTTCAACGACTACGTGAGGACGACGCTTAAATTCGGCCAGAAGAAAATCTACAAGGCGGAGTATTATGAGGCCGGCAATCATTGGGATTTTCTGCATCAGCCTCCCGGTGCGCCGAGCAAGGTGCCGGGTCCTGTGAATGTCATGCCGGATCTGGCGGTTGCGATGAAGGAAAATCCCAACCTCAAGGTGCAGCTCAATGGCGGCTACTACGACCTGGCGACGCCGTATTTCGCGGCGGAGTATGAGTTGCGGCAGCTACCGATAGAGAGCACCCTGCAAGGCAATATCGAGATGCATTTCTATACTTCCGGGCATATGGTGTATGCGCATGAGCCCGACTTGAAGGCGCTGCATGCGAATGTCGCCGGCTTCATCGAACGGACCAGAAACGGGCCGGGCAAATAGGCCTTGCGACCGAAGTTTTTGGAACTGAAATTTTTGGAGTTAATATGTAATTAATGCAGCGCGGCGGCCCGGGAATAGGGGTTTTTGGCCGATTCGCGCTGGTATGTAAATTGCTTGGTCTCGTATATTCACATCGGGAGTGTCTATATGAATAATCAAATGCACACCGAATCCGCACTGAGCGGCGGATCGTCGACAACCAAACAAGTGTCCGGGGCTGCGCAGCCCGAGAGCGGCGCGGCTTACCGCGGCAGCGAACAGGCCGCCCTGCTGTTGCAGCGGCTTTTTCGCCGCTATCCCGGCGTGCTGTGTTTGCGATTGTGGGATGGCACCTCCATCCGCGCGGGGAGCCATGCGGCTGCAGGTACGGACTCGCCCTTTACCCTGGTATTTCGCAATCCCGAGACCGTTTGGTCGGCGGTGCTCGGGGGCGATCCGCTGGCGTTGGCGGACGCGTATTTCCGCGGCGAGCTGGAAATCGAGGGTGACTTTTTCGCCGCCTTGAGCATCAAGGATCACTTGGATGCGCTGCAAATGCCGCGCGCCGAGAAACTCCTGGCCGCTCTCACGGCGTTGCGGTTGCGGATGTTGAATGCGGCCGCGCATCACTCCGAGCGGCTGTTCGCGCCCTCCGCCGCGCCGCGAATCAAGGCGCATTCGAAAGCCGAGAATCGCGACGCCATCCATTTTCATTACGACGTTTCCAACGAATTCTATGCACTCTGGCTGGACCGGGCCATGGTGTATTCGTGCGCTTATTTTGAGAATCCCGAGGTCGATCTGGATAGCGCGCAGCAGGCCAAGCTCGAGCATATCTGCCGCAAGCTGTCATTGCGGCCGGGAGAGAAATTCCTGGACATTGGCTGCGGCTGGGGCGCGCTCGTCATCCACGCCGCGCGGCATTATGGCGTGCAAGCTCGGGGCGTCACGTTGAGCCCGCAGCAACTGAAGATCGCGCGCGAGCGCATCGAACAGGCCGGGCTTGGCGGCAGCGTGAGCGTGGAATTGATGGACTATCGCGATTTGCCCGGACAGGAGCTGTACGACAAGGTCGCGAGCGTCGGCATGTTCGAGCATGTCGGTCTCAAGAATCTTCCGGTCTACTTCTCGACCGTACATCGCCTGCTCAAGCCGCGCGGCCTGTTTCTCAATCATGGCATCACGCACGACTCAGAAGGCTGGCAGCCGAACGTGTCCACCGAATTCATCAATCGCTACGTGTTTCCGGACGGCCAGCTCGATACCGTCAGCAACGTGCAGCGCGCAATGGAGCATGCGAAGTTTGAAATCACCGACGTCGAGGGACTGCGCCCGCACTATGCGATGACTTTGCGGCACTGGGTCGCGCGCCTCGAGGCCAATCGCGCGCGGGCCTTGCAGTACGTCAACGAAGCGACCTATCGGGTGTGGCGGCTGTACATGGCGGCATGCGCGCTGCAGTTCGAATCCGGCGAGATCGGCATCTATCAGATATTGGCGAGCAAGCGTTACGCCGGAGTTCCCGACCTGCCGCTGACGCGGCGGCATCTATACCACTAGCCCCTCAACGATATCGACGAATCTCTGTAGGCAAGCGCTGACATCGGGCGCACTCGCTACGCGCTAGACGGCGCTTCCGGCAGGGTCCACATTAGCGGCTGGATGATGCTAGAAGGGAAATCCTATGCTTTGCAAAAGAGCCGCGACGGCCGCGGCAGTTCTGTGCTCAGCCTCTCTGGCGCAAGCCGGCACCGACTGGCCCAGCTATAACCGTACGCTGACCTCTGATCGCTATGCGACGCTTGAAAAGATCGACAACAAAAATGTCACCGGCCTCAAAGTCATTTGCAGTTTCGATACCGGCGAGCAGGTTTCATTCGAGAGCGGATTGGTGCAGGTGGATGGCGCGCTGTTTGCAACCACCGAGCGCGACACGTTCTCGATCGATCCGAACAGCTGCAAATTGAACTGGCGCAGCCACGAGGAGTCCGCCTCAGGCGAGCTGAAGGTCAACCGCGGTATAGCGTGGCTCGATCATCGCGTGTTTCGCGGCACTGCCGACGGCAAAGTAATCGCCTACGATGCCAAAAATGGCAAGCGCCTGTGGGCCACGGCGATTGCGGACCCCGCGAAAGGCGAGTCGGTGCCGGCTGCGCCGATCGCTTGGAACGGCATGGTCTTTATCGGCAACGCCGGGGGCGACAACAAGGGCGTCAAGGGGCGGATGTACGCATTGGACGACAAGGATGGCCACATCGTATGGGAGTTCTACATCGTACCGCGGGGCGCCGCAGATGTAGCGCGCGGACCGGCGGCGCCGGATCCTAAGGCGGTCTACGCTGCGAGTTGGAAGGAAGCCAAGGGCTTCCCCATTACCGGCGGGGCAACTTGGACGTCTTACTCCCTTGATCCGGTCACCGGACTCTTGTACGTCCCCGCAGGCAACCCGGCGCCCGACTTCATCAAGGAACCTCGCCAGGGCGAGAATCTGTTCGCCAGCTCGATCGTAATTCTGGATGCGAAGACCGGCGCCTACCAACGGCATTTTCAACTGGTCAAACGCGACTACCACGACTGGGACGTGTCCGCGCCGCCGGCATTGTTCCTGAGCAACAAAGGCCACCGCATGTTGGCCGAAGCGCCCAAAGATGGGCACCTGTACCTGATTGATCTGAACAGCGGCAAACTGATTTATCGCAAGCCGGTCACCACCGTCACGAATGCCGAGGCGCCGATGAGCCCGCAGGGAACGCGATTTTGTCCCGGGTCGCAGGGCGGGGCGGAGTGGAATGGGGCGGCCTTCGACCCCGCGGATAACCTCATTTTCACCGGCGAAGTGGACTGGTGCACGACAGTGCGGCCGGTGCCGGTGAAGACCCTGGGAAGCTCGCCTGCCGGCAAGCCCTGGAGCGGCGCAACTCAAGGTTTCGGCAAGCAAGACGATCCAAAAATGTGGTCGGGCTGGATGACGGCCAGCAACGCGGATAGCGGTGAACGCAAATGGCAGTTTCACGCGCCTTTCCCGCTGATGGGCGGCGTGACGCCGACCACCGGACGCGTGGTTCTGTTCGGGGACATGGGCGGCAATTTCTATGCGCTTGACGCCGCGAGCGGCAAGAAACTCTGGTCAAAAGATCTCGGCGGCGCGATCGGCGGCGGAGTCATTACCTACGACACCGGGGCGGGGCAAAAAATCGCGGTCGCGACCGGTATGAGCTCGCCGATTTGGCCGACCCGGAAAGTCACGAGCAAGGTGGTCATTCTGGGGCTATGAGCGCTGCACCGCGCAGCGCCGGATGATCGGCGTGCAGGTCTGCATGGTCGTGCCGCGCCAAGACAGTGCCGATGGGCGCATCCTGTTGGGGCGCTCGCGGCCATTGCAATGCACCTTTTCAAGCCAGGCCATTCAGCTCGTACGGCGCGCGTGTCGGATAAATCCAACGCATTGCGCGGCCCGGAACCGGCTGAGGATCATATTTCAAATTTATGAAATACCTGGTCTTAGTTGGGTAAAAATCGCCGGAATTTGCGGCCCCCGCACCTCAGCCGACAGCGCGCGGCGCAGAGTTGGCCCACTAATTGCACCCAAGTCAAGCAGCGGTAGCGCATCGCAGATGCGAATGCGCAACGCCGATGAACCACAAAACAGAAAGGGGTGCCAGATGGATTCAATGACGCTGAATCGGGACGATGCGCGGCTGCGCAACTTGCGCGCAGGCTTAGCGCTGCTCTGCGCTGCGGCGATATGGCCGGCGCAAGTATTCGCCGAAACGCCCGCGACAGGAGGGGAAAGCGATCTGGACGAAGTCATCGTGACCGGTTCGCGGCAAACGGGAATCAAAGCCTCGGACAGCGCGGCACCGATTCAAATTGTGAGCGCCGAGGCCCTGAAGTCGGCCGGCGCCCCCGACCTCATGTCGGCCCTGTCGACCCTCGTTCCCTCGCTGCAAATGCAGGCCTTCGGCTTTGACATGGCAGGACAAACCTTGCTGGCTCGTTTGCGCGGCGTCAGCCCCAATGATGTCCTGGTGCTGGTCAACGGCAAGCGCCGCCACACGACGGCGAATCTGGCGGTCGATACGGGCTCGCCGTTTCAGGGCGGCGCAGGTGTGGATCTGAATTTCATTCCGTTGGATGCCATCGATCACGTCGAAGTGCTGACCGAGGGCGCAGCGGCGCAATACGGATCCGACGCCATCGCCGGGGTGGTCAATATCATTCTAAAAAAGAGCAACTCCGGCGGCTCGCTTTCCGGTCTGTACGGGCAATACGGCGATGCGGGCGGCGGACGCACGCGAGGACGTCAGCGGCAATGCCGGCTTCGAGGCCGGAACAGGCGGATTCTTCAACATCACCGGCGAATTTCGCAGCCACGGCCACAGCAATGTGGGCGAAATTGATCCTCGAGGACCGGCCGCTACGACCTACCCCGACACCAACATCATGAACGTGCCCGGCTACCCGTACGAGAACATGATTTCGGGCGACGCGGCGGTTCGCCAGAAGATGTTCGCGGTGAACTCCGGTTACGATTTTGAGGGCGGCACCGAGCTGTATTTGTTCGGTACCTTCGGCCACAAGGATGCCGCGTCCTACGAAAACTACCGCGTGCCGTCCAAGGTGCAGTACACGCCCCCGGGCGGGGCCACCATCTATCCATTCCCCTACGGCTTCAGTCCACAGGAGGCAAGCAACGAAGATGACTACCAGTTCAATTTGGGTGTGAAGGGCAGCATCGCTTCCTGGGATTGGGATTTGGCGACCGGCTATGGCAGCGATCGGGTCGGCGTTTCGACCATCGATTCCTACAATGCCGGAACCTACAACACCACCGGCGTGCCGACCCCCACCAACTTCGATGATGGTGCGCTGATCTCGACCCAGTGGACCTCGAATCTGGATATCAAGCGCGACTTCAACATCGGCCTCGCAGGACCTCTGACGGTGGCATTCGGCGCGGAATACCGCCGAGAGACCTATCGAAATCCAAGCCGGCGTGCCGCTGTCGTACGAGTCCGGCGGCGCGCAGTCTTATCCCGGATTCACGCCGCTGGACGCCGCGACGCACGATCGGACCAATCGTTCGGTCTATATCGATTTGGCCACGCAGCCCATTGACGGCCTGCGCGTCGATGGCGCGGCGCGCTACGAGCACTACAGCGACTTTGGCAACGCCACCGTCGGCAAGTTGAATGCGCGCTACGACTTTTCGCCCGAGTTTGCGCTGCGCGGCACCGTGAACAACGGATTCCGGGCGCCGACGCTTGCCGAGGAGTTCTATTCCTCGACCAACGTCGGACCCACCACCGCGTACATCCAGTTGCCGCCCGACTCGCCCGCCGCCGCCGCCCTGGGGCTGAGGAATCTGCAACCGGAGAAATCCATCGACTATAGCTTGGGGATGGTGTGGCGCCCGCTGCCGCACATGAGCACCACCTTGGATATCTACCAGATCAGCATTACCAATCGCATCGTGGGCAGCGGCCAGGTTGCCGGCGCGATCAATGGCGTGGTGCAGCCCGGCGGAACCGCGATCAACAACGCGATCGCAATCTACTCGGGGGGCACCGACGTCATTGATCCGGATGTGCTGAAGAGCGGCTCCTACGGCATCAGTATCTTCGCCAACGGCATCGATACCCGGACCCGCGGCGCCGACCTGGTCTTCGATTTTCCGTACGATTACAACTTCGCGCGGGTCGATTGGTCGATCGGTGCGACTTACAACGACACGACGATCACCAAGCAGGGCACGACACCGGCGCCGTTGGTGCCCAATGTTCTGTACGACCAAGAGGCGTATTCGGAACTCACCACCGCCACCCCGAAGTACGTCATCAATCTGGGAGCGCTCATCAGCATCGAAAAGCTGAGCGTCAACCTAGTGGAGAAGATTTTCGGACCCTCCTCGGACTACGAAAACGACGACGGCGACAATCCGACCGGCAATTTCCAGTATTTCCAGGATAAGATCGGCGTCACGGCGATCACGAATCTGGACATCGCCTATGGCTTCACGGACCACGTGATTTTCTCGATCGGCGCCACCAACTTGTTCAATCGATTTCCGAACAAGCTCAACAGCAACATTTTGAACCGCGAAATCGCCGCCCAAGACAACGCGGCGGTAACCCAGTACCCGCTGTTCTCGCCCTTCGGCATCAACGGCGGCTTCTACTACGCCAAGGCCCTGTATCGGTTCTAAACACGCCTCAAGCGGATTCCGGGCGGCGGGGCATTGGAAACTGCCGCCCGGTCCAGGCTGCTAGTTCTTGAGCCGATAGCCGGTCTTGAAAATCCATGCCACCAGGCCTAAGCAGACCACGAAAAATCCCACGGTCATGGCGAAGCTGATGCCGACGCTGACATCGGCCGCGCCGTAGAAGCTCCAGCGAAAGCCGCTGATCAAGTACACGATGGGGTTGAAGAGGCTGAACGTGCGCCACGCGGGCGGCAGCATGTCGATGGAATAAAAGGCGCCCCCTAGGAACGTCAGCGGCGTGATGACCAGCATCGGAATGAACTGCAGATGCTCAAATCCCTTGGCCCAGATGCCGATGATGAAGCCAAACAAGCTGAAGGTGGCCGCGGTCATCAGCAGGAACGCGATCATCCACAGGGGGTGAAGGATCTTGATCGGCACGAACAGCGATGCCGTCGCTAGTATGATCACCCCGAGCACCACGGATTTGGATGCCGCCGCGCCGACGTAAGCGATGACGATTTCCACGTAGGAAACCGGCGCGGACAGCAATTCGTAAATTGTGCCGGTAAATTTCGGAAAATAAATTCCGAAGGAGGCATTGGACAGACTTTCGGTGAACAGCGCGAGCATGATGAGTCCGGGCACGATGAATGCGCCGTAGCTCACCCCGCTGGTGGTCGTCAGGCGCGAGCCAATCGCGGCGCCGAATACCACAAAATAAAGAGAGGTGGTGATGACCGGCGTGACCAAGCTCTGTACCAGCGTGCGCAGGGCGCGCGCAATCTCGAATTTGTAGATGGCCCAGACGCCGTGACGGTTGAAAGCGGGGACGGAGGCGGGCGTACTCATGCGCGTTCGCTCACTAAATTGACGAAGATATCCTCAAGGGAGCTCTGGTGAGTTTGCAGGTCCTTGATGACGATTCCGAGTTCGCTCAAGCGCTTGAGCAGCAGGGAAATGTCGACGCCTTCGGCGCTATTGGCGGAATACACCAGATCATAGCCCTCGGCTCTCAAATCCAGATCCCACGCTTGCAGCTCGCCGGGAATTTTCCGCAATGCCGTTGCAAGATGCAGCGTCAGTTGCTTCTTGCCGAGCTTTTTCATCAACTTGCTTTTGTCCTCGACCAGCATCAGCGTGCCCTTGTTGATGACCCCGACCCGGTCCGCCATTTCCTCGGCCTCTTCAATGTAGTGCGTCGTCAAAATGATGGTCACGCCTCTTTGCCGCAGTTCACGCACCAGGTCCCACATATCGCGGCGCAATTCCACATCGACGCCCGCGGTCGGCTCGTCCAGGAACAGTATTTGCGGTTCGTGCGACAGCGCCTTGGCAATCATGACGCGCCGCTTCATGCCGCCGGATAACGTCATGATCTTGCTGTTGCGCTTGTCCAGCAACGACAGATCGCGCAATAGTCCTTCAATGAATTTGGGATTGGGCGCCCGTCCGAATAGCCCGCGGCTGAACGATACGGTCGCCCACACGGTTTCAAACGCATCGGTGCTGAGTTCTTGCGGCACCAAGCCGATCATGGAGCGGGCGGCGCGGTAATCCCGCACGATATCGTGGCCGTCGGCGGTCACGGTACCGGCGCTTGCCGTGACGATGCCGCAAACGATGTTGATCAGCGTGGTCTTGCCCGCGCCGTTCGGTCCGAGCAGCGCGAAGATCTCGCCGCGATCGATGTCGAGATTGATGAGCTTCAGCGCTTGAAAGCCGCCGGCGTAGGATTTGGTGACGCCTTGGATCGAGATGATGGGCGCTGAAGGCAAATCGGTCGCGCTCGCGGTCACGAGGAATACTCAGGCAGGCTTCCGCAGCCGATGCGCGCGACCAGCGCTCGCGTGAATTCCGCGGTGTTTGCCTTGCCGCCCAGGTCCGCGGTGCGTACCTTATCGGCATTCAGGGTTTGCTCGACTGCGGTTCGCAAGCGCGCCGCCATGTGCGGCAAGTGGCAGTGATCGAGCATCATCGCGGCAGCCAGCAGCAGCGCAATCGGATTGGCGATGCCTTTGCCGGCGATGTCGGGCGCGGAGCCGTGCACCGCTTCGAATATGGCGGCATCGGCGCCAATATTCGCGCCCGGCGTCATCCCCAAGCCTCCCACCAGGCCGGCGACCAGATCCGACAAGATGTCGCCGAATAGATTGGTGGTCACCAGCACGTCGAATTGCCACGGATTCAGCACCAACTTCATGGCGCAGGCATCGATGATGATGGTCTCCAAAATGAATTTGCCCTGGTACTTGCGCTGGTACAACTCGAGGCCGGTTTCCAGGAAGATTCCGGTGAGGGCCTTCATGATGTTGGCTTTGTGAACGATCGTGACCTTCTTGCGGCCCGTCGCTATGGCGTGCTCGAACGCGAATTGCAGCAAGCGCCGGCTGCCTTGGCGCGTATTGACGCCGGTGGCCATGGCCAATGCATGCGGATCGTCATCGATCGGGATGTAGATCTCATGTCCGATATACAAGCCCTCGAGATTCTCCCGCACCACCACCAGGTCGATGTTGTCGAATCGGCCTCCGGGAATCAGCGTGCGGGCCGGGCGCAAATTCGCATAGAGCTTGAATTCCTCCCGCAGACGAACATTGGAGGATCGATAACCGCCCCCTGAGGGGGTTTCGAGCGGCCCTTTGAGGGCGAGGCGAGTGCGCCGGATACTGTCCAGGGTCTTGGCAGGAAGGGGATCGCCCGCTGTTTCGACGCCCTGCAGGCCCGCAATTTGCTTTTCCCACTCAAACGGCGCGCCCAGCGCCGCCAATACCTGCAGAACCGCGTCCATGATCTCGGGGCCGATCCCATCTCCGGGGATCAGCGTGGCAGGAATAGTTTGCGGCATCGAACGCTCTCTGAAGCCAAGGGCGCATAGGATACTCGAACTCTCTGAACTAGACTGCCATCAGCATTTCCGGAGAATTGCGATTCATAGCGATGAAATCATTTCGGTAACGAGGCGCTGGCTGGAAAAATCCGTGATCGGCCTGAACCTGTGCCCGTTCGCCGAGAATCCCTACCGAGGCAATCGCGTGCGCTTCACGGTCAGCGAGCAGCGCAGCGCCGCCGGACTGCTGCAGGATCTGCGCGCGGAGTTGCAGGCCCTGGCCGACGCAAATCTTTTGCAGCGCGAGACCACGCTGCTCATTCATCCATGGGTGCTGGCGGATTTCGCGGAGTACAACGATTTCCTCGAAGTCTGCGATTACGCTGTCGCCGAACTGGATCTGGAGGGAGAGTTGCAGGTGGCGAGCTTCCACCCCCAGTATCAGTTCGCTGAGTCGCAACCCGACGACATCGAGAATTACACCAATCGCTCTCCCTATCCCATGCTGCATTTGCTGCGCGAGGCCAGCGTGGAGCGTGCCATCGAGGCGGTCGGCGATCCTGAGGAAATTTACCGGCGAAATATCCGCACCTTGCGCGCCCTGGGGCATGCCGGTTGGCAGCGCTTATGGCGCGACTAAGGGCTTGCGCATCGGGATGAATTCGATGCGCTCTCCTGAACCGACGTCGAAATGAACCCGGGAGCCGCCGGCATAGCCGCGGGCCGAGTACAGCTTGGCGCCCGGCAGAGTCGCCATGAGTTCAACCTGCCGGTAGCCGTAGGCGCGCGCTTGGTTCTCGCAATGATCGAGCAGCAGCGAGCCAATGCCGCGGCGGGCATGGCCGGGGTCGACAAAGAAGGCACGGATTTTCGCGGCTTGAGTCTTGGGATCAAGGATGGATGAATCGCGGCCCGCACGAGCGTCGCCGCCGAACAGCGTCGAACGAAAGCTCCATCCGCCGCATCCGACGATCTGGCCTGAGTCCTCGACGACGAAATAAGTCTCGTCCGCCAACAATTGGCTGTCGACGCCGAATGCCCCGCGCAACGCGCCCTCGATTTGCGGCGGACTGTAGTCCGCCGTGCTCAAGCCGCGCGCCGATCGGGCGATCAGCGCGTTGAGCGTCGGTATATCAGCATGCGTGGCCTTGCGCAGAGTGGGCATTTCAAGCCAAAGTGTAGCGGGTCGGGGAGCCGTGTTAACCTCGGAATCACAAGATTCAGGGAGAATCGCCGTGTACACGAGACCAACAGAGCCGCGCAGTATCGGAGGGGTGCTCGATGATGGGCTGAGACTGTGGCGCGACAGCCTTGCTAAAACCTGGCCGCTCGCCTTGCTGGCGCAACTCGTGGTCGCCGTGCCCTTGCTGGTGCTGGCCTCCATGTTCCCGGGCGTGGTGTGGACCGCGCAGACCAGACCACTGACCGCGGCCGGCGCCGCCGACGCCCAAGCGTTGCTGTCCTTGTTCAAGTCGCCTTCGACGTGGCTGGCCTATCTGTTCATGTTGATTCTTTCGGTCCTGTGCTACACCGCGATCGTTGTTCGGATCGCCGGCGTCGCTGCGAATTCAGGCGTGTCGCTGGGCGGCTCCTTGGCATCCGCGCTGCGCCTGCTGCCTCGATTGGTGATGCAGCTGTTGCTGTTCTTCGTCGCGACCTTCGTTGCGGCAATTGCGGTGGCGCTGCTCGGAGGGATCGGCGCAGGGATCGCCGGCGGTTCCAAAGTCGTCACGGCGCTCATGGTCATCTTCATCTGCTTGGCGGCCGTGTTTGTCTTCGGCCGGGTGTTTTTCGCCTCCATGGTGTTGATACTTGACGATGTTGGGCCGGCGCAATCCATCGGCACCAGCTGGCGTCTCACCCGCGGATATTGGTGGCGGTGCGCAGGACTGTTGCTGGTGCTGTTCATCATCGGGCTGGTCTTCACGCTCGTTGCCGGCTTCGTGTCGGCGGCGCTCGGCGCTGCTCTGGGCAAAGGGCTGTTGGCCGCCGGAGCGAGTCAGCTCGTGTCGCTATTGTTCAGCTCGGTGCTGGGTTCGCTGTATCCCGCGGTTCTCACCGCGATTTTGTACGACCTGAAGTTGCGCAAGCAGGGTGGCGACCTGTTGGGCCGGGTGGACGCCTTAGCGCGGCAGTGAGTCCGCGGTGCGGACGGCTTGCGCTGGCACTCGGCAGTCTGATTGCCGCGCCATGCTTCGCGGCCGTGCCGCTCGATACGGTCCGCGACTGCGCCACAACCGCCTCGCCGGTACTGTTCGGCCTTAAAGCCCTCGGTGCGGTCTGTCCCGAGTTGCAGGCAGCGCTCGGCACGCTCGGTCTCGACAAAGTATTGTACGAGGGCTGGCAGGACAAGCTGAACGTGCATGCGCTGCACGACGTGATCGAATTGTCGCAACGCTACTCGGCCAGCAAATGGCGCGGCGCGCCCGATACCTCTGCGGTGCCGGGAATTCTGCAAACCCTGAAGGACGAACAGGCACCGCAGGCGGTCTCATGGTGGCATTCGTTCAAGAACTGGATCAAACAATGGCTTGAACACAGCGACTCGTCGATCGCGAAATGGATCAGGCATCTGTTCGAAAGAGTATTGAACAGCACGAATGTGCCGCCGGCTTTTCTGCAGGCGTTTGTCTACATCGTGACGATGCTCACGGCACTTGCCGCCGCCGTCGTGATCGTGCGCGAGTTCAGGTCCGCCGGACTGGGCGCCCGTTTAAGAAGGGTTCGCTCCGCGTTGCACTCAAATCAGAATTCCCCGGACGCGCCGCCGACGGATGAGGACGGCGCCGCTGACGAAAATACCCCGGCCGGCTTGCTGCGTGCGCTGGTGAAGCGGCTGCTGCAAACGGGCCGCCTTACGACCGAGCGCAGTCTGACGCATCGCGAACTCGTCGCGAAAACCTCCTTCGACAGCGACCTGCAGAGGACCGTCTTCACCAATGTTGCACGCACCGCGGAGACGATCCTGTATGGTCGGGCGCCCGCGGCCCCGGAGTCTCTGGAGTCCGTGACCCGGCAGGGCCGGGAACTCTTGCTGCAGCTCTCGGCGACCGCGAGCGCACCGTGAAGGAACGGCTCGTCACTTTGGCGTTGGCCGTTGCTGCGCTGTTCCTTTGCTATGCACTGTTCTTGCCCAAACCAGCCCCCGACAACCTGGCGCCGACCCGGCCGCTGAGCAGCGATTCAGGTGCTGCCGGATATCAGGCCGCCTGGCGCTGGTTGCAAGCAGAGAATATCCCGACGCTCTCGCTGCGCGGCAGGTTTGAAAAATTGTCGAGCGACAAGGCGCAACGCCGGACCGGCAACGTGTTGCTCACGACTTTGCCGCACAAACTACCGGTTCGGTCAGAGGAAGCCTCGCAACTCGATGAATGGATCGAGCGCGGCAATTCCGTGGTGATCGCGGCCGCGTTGGACGATACACCGGCATGGGCGTTCGAAGGCGCTGGGCGACTGGTGAGGGATGTCGGCCGTTTGGCGCGTTTGAAACTCGAGACCACCGAGACAAGGCGGCGGCAAGGCGGCGGACAAGGCGGCGGACAAGGCGGCGGGCAATAACGATTCATCGACAGCGGAAAAACTTGAATCGGCGCTCCAGACGTTGTCGGGATCCCGCGAGCTTGCGATCGAGCCGCGCGGCGCTCATCCCCTGATGCAGGGCGTTCATTCGCTTAAAGTAAGTTCCGATCTGCCGGCATCGCGTTGGCTGGCAACGCCCATGGATAGCTCCGGCGTGCTGCAAGTCGCGCAGGTCGTTGACGGTGGCAATGCCGTCATTTGGATCAGGCGCCAGGGCAATGGCCAGGTCATCGTGCTTGGCGTCGCCGGGCTGTTCAGCAACCGCGAACTCGGGTCTGCCGACAATGCCAGGCTATTGGCCAATATCGTCGGATGGTCGCTCGAGCCGGGCGGCGCCGTGATCTTTGACGACGCCCATCAGGGTGCCGTCGACTATTACGACGCCAAGGCATTCTATAAAGACCCGCGTTTGCACCGCACGCTCTGGTGGCTGGTGTTGTTGTGGTTCGTGTTCGTTCTCGGCATCCAGCGATTTCGAGGCCGTCTCCCGGGCAAGCAGGCCGCGGATGTGACGGCGTTTGTCGGCAGCAGCGGCGACTTTTTTGCCTCGGCGCTGACGCCGGCAACAGCCGGCGCGCGGCTGCTGGCGAATTTTTTCAATTCCATCCACCGCCGTCTCGGAACGCGCGAGGACGGCAGTCCGCTGTGGGACTGGCTGTCGTCGCAAGCCACCGTCAGCCGCGACGATGTCAGGGAGCTGCAGAAATTGCAGACCCGGATCCAATCAGGCCGGCGCTTCAATTTGCCGCGGCTGCAAAACCTTCTGTCTCAGCTGCAAGGAAAAATCATATGAGCACGGCCCTGGAAGAGTTGGAACGGCGTCTGCAGGAAGCATTGGGAATGTCGGTGATCGGCTTGAAAACCACCATCCGTGCATTGACGATTGCGGTGGTCGCCCGTGGCCACGTGTTGCTGCAGGGTCCTCCCGGTCTGGGCAAGACGCTGCTGTCCAAGTCGCTGGCGGCCGGGTTGGGCGGGGTATTTCGCCGAGTGCAGGGAACCGCGGATCTGATGCCTTCCGACATTATCGGTGTCCACGTGTTCGACACCGTAAAACGCGAGTTCGAGTTTCGTCCTGGACCGCTGTTTGCGGATGTATTGCTGGTCGATGAGATCAACCGCGCGAGTCCAAAAACGCAGTCCGCACTTCTGGAGGCGATGGAGGAGAGGCAGGTGACCGTGGAGCGCAAAACCTACCCGCTGCCGGACAATTTTTTAGTCATCGCAACACAGAATCCCGGCGACTTCGAAGGTACCTATCCCTTGCCGGAGTCGCAATTGGACCGCTTCATGTTGCGCATCGATATGACGTATCCGGCTCGCGAAGACGAACAGGCCATTCTTGCGAGGTATGCCGCGCTGAACGCCGCTGAGAAGAAATCGCCGTTCGTCGTTTCGGCGGCGACGCTCGATGCGGCGCGGGCCAGCGTCGATGAAGTGTACGTGGCGCCGGAACTGCTCGGCTATGTGCTCGATCTGGCGCTCGCGTCGCGGCAGCACGCCCATTTGACACTGGGGCTGTCGACCCGCGGCGCGTTGGCCGTGCTGCGCGCGGCAAGAATTGCAGCGGCCCTGCGCGGCGCGAACTTCGTTGCTCCCGACGAAGTCAAAGAGGTACTGCCCTCTGTGATAGCGCATCGGCTGGTGCTCGCCCCTGAAGCCATGCTCGAAGGTGTAACCACCCAGGCCATCGTGCAGCGCCTGCTCGATCAGGTGACGGTGCCTCGATGAGCGGTGCGAGTCTGCGGCGCAACGCCTGCGTGCTGATCCTCGCGGCCGCCGTGCTTGCCATCATGGGCAATTGGGAACAAAGCCTTGAGGGATTGTGGCGCTTGCCCGCGACGTTGCTGCTGCTGGGATTGGCGTATGAGTCGTGGATTTTTTCCAAGGGCCATCTCGTGGTCGAACTGCAAGCGCCGGAAAGACTTTATCTGGGACGTGCTGCCGCAATTCGCTTCATATGCTCGCATTCAGCGAAACGAACCCTGGCAATCGAGATTGCGCCGAGCGCGCCCGAATCTTTCGATATCGAAAGCTCGGTGGGATCGTTGCGGGTCAAAGCGGGGGAGCGCGCCGCGATCGAGCGGCGCGTCGTACCCAAACGCTTAGGCGCGAGCGAATGGCCGCCGTTGCGGACGCGCAGCGCAGGCCCATTGGGCCTCGCGTGGTGGCCGCGACAAGCGGCCTGTCCCGCGGTCGTGCGCGTGCAGCCGGATCTATTTCGCAATGCCGGCGAGGTGAAGGGCCTCTCTGCGTTTGGGTCCGACGCGAGCTTGGATGCGGGCGCGGGCGCGGAGGTTTTGCGGCTGCGCGATTATCGCGCGGGCGATCCGCCGCGCGTCATTGATTGGAAAGCCACGGTGCGCGCCGATCGGCTCATCAGCCGGGAATTCGCGCCGGACGACGGGCTGCAAATCGTCATCGCGATCGACGCCGGCCGCTCCAGCGCGCTGCGCGCCGGGCTGCTGGATCGCTTCGGGCATTACGTGAACATTGCGGCTCGATTGGCGCAATTCGCCGCGGAGCGCGCGGATCTTGTGGGCTTGATCGTGTACGCCGACCGGCCGCTCGCGGCGCTGGCGCCGGCCCGCGGCGCGAACGCCGTGGCGCGCCTAAGGACCGTGCTCGCGGCGTCGCGGATCGAACGAACGGAGTCCAATCCCTTGTATGCCGCCACCCGGGTGAGGTCGCTCGTGCGTCACCGCAGCCTGATCATAATGCTGACCGATATCGATGACGCGTCGGCCGAAAGCCAATTGGCGCACGCGGTGCGTTTCCTCTTGCCCAAGCACCTGCCGTTTGTCGCAGGGCTGTCGAGCGCCGAGGCGGAATTGCTGGCCCGC
Organism: uncultured Gammaproteobacteria bacterium; assembly: GCA_963782865.1. GTDB lineage: Bacteria > Pseudomonadota > Gammaproteobacteria > Steroidobacterales > Steroidobacteraceae > Bog-1198. The sequence continues at coordinate 132,729 of CAWALS010000010.1, forward strand.
GCCCCGGCGCGCACTTGGCTGGATCCTTATCGGGCGTTGGCGGCACAGGAGTACTGCATCGGCCTGGAGCGCAAGGCGCGCGCCTTGAACGCGCTCGGCGCGCCGGCGTTGGTCGCGAAGCCGGAGCTGCTGGAGCACGCGGTGTTTGCCGCGTATGCTAATTTCAGGCGGCAGCGGCGCGCTTAGGCGCTTTGAGTATTCCACCTGGCTGCGCTGCGGTTTGCAAACAGCCGGCCCGTCAGCAGCGACCACATGATCAGCCAATAGCCGGCACCGATGGTGATGCGGCTGCCCAGGGGAAATCGCGGATCGGGCGATATGAAGCCTTCGATGAGGCCGCAGCCGATCAGCAATACCGCGCACAACAGCAGCAACGGCCCGATGCGGTGCGCACAGGCTTGAAAGGAATCGCGGCGCGACGCGCCGGCCGGTCGGATGATGGACTCGCCCAGGGCGACTCCGCTGGCGCCGGCAATGCAGATCACCGACAGTTCGACCGGACCGTGCGCGATGATGAATTCGAACAAGGCGTGCGCCAAACCATGCTGGTGAACGAAGGCAAATGCCGCGCCCAGCATCAGGCCGTTCATGGCAATCAAATACAGCGTGCCTAATCCCAAGAAAATGCCGGCGCAAAATGCCATCACGCTGACGGTGATGTTGTTGGCCAAGATGCCTATGGAAAGCATGGAAGAGGGTACGACATTGATGAGTCCCTCCGTCCACAAGTGACCCTGTTCGACATGTTCGATCATATCCTCGCTCGCGAACATGCCGATGAGCGTCGGAAACGTAGCGATGAGCCACCACCCCGCGAGCGCGCTCAGCCCCATGAGCAACGCCATGCTCAAGATGGGAAGCCGCAATTCTCGCGTGACCCTGGGGATGTCGAGACTCAAGATGGATTGTAGGGTCTCCAACCTGCCGCGAGGCCGGCGGCCAATCAATGCGTGGATTTGGCGATACAGGGATTCAAGTCCGGCAGTAGTGCGGCTGTTCGGCACCAGCCGCCGCGCGGTGGCCAGGTCGCGGGCCAATCCGCGATAAGCCTCGAGGGCGTTCAACGCCTCCTCCACGGTTGTCTGCCGCCGCGAGCGCAGCGCGGCCACATTGTCGACGCTTGCGCGCCAACTGCCGGCGCGCGCCACGATCCACCGGCGGATGTCCTCGCCCTCAAACATGATTCGCGGCCGCGTCGGCGCCTAAATGAGCCTGCAGCAAGGCGCGCAGTTTCGCGTCGCTCAATTGCGCGAAATTCGCCGCGTCGGCTTTTGGATCGAGCCGCGACAGCAGCGAGCGGGCGAGTTGCGCGCGATTCGCCGATTCAAGCGACTCCCATCGCTCGAGGACCTGGTCGATCAACTCCAAGGCGTCCAGCGGCAGCTGCGAATTTGCGGCGAGCCGCTCGATACGCAGCAACGACGCCTCGGCAGCGGTATTGTCCAAAACCAGCAGAGTGCCGGCGGCCATGTCGCCCAGACGCACTCGCTGCCGGGTCAAGAAGCAGGTTGTCAGACCTACCAAGTAGGTCGCC